>NZ_JAEA01000001.1 GCF_000518665.1 Microvirga flocculans ATCC BAA-817
CCCGGCCCTGTTGTGACGTTGTATGAGCTGGAGCCTGCGCCTGGGACGAAGTCGTCGCGGGTGATCTCGCTGGCGGACGACATTGCGCGTTCGATGAGCGCGGTGTCGGCGCGCGTGGCGGTGGTGCAGGGGCGCAACGCCATCGGCATCGAGCTGCCCAACCACAAGCGCGAGACGGTGTATCTGCGCGAGCTGCTCGCCTCCCAGGATTTCGAGAGCACCAAGCAGAAGCTCGCCCTGTGCCTCGGCAAGACCATCGGCGGCGAGCCGGTGATCGCGGATCTGGCGCGTATGCCGCACCTGCTGGTGGCCGGCACCACCGGCTCGGGCAAGTCGGTGGCGATCAACACCATGATCCTGTCCTTGGTCTACCGCCTGACCCCGGCGGAATGCCGCCTGATCATGGTCGACCCGAAGATGCTGGAACTGTCGGTCTATGACGGCATCCCGCACCTGCTGACCCCGGTGGTCACCGACCCGAAGAAGGCGGTGGTGGCCCTCAAATGGGCGGTGCGCGAGATGGAGGACCGCTACCGCAAGATGTCGAAGCTCGGGGTGCGCAACATCGACGGCTTCAACGCCCGGGTCTCGGAGGCCAAGGCGCGCGGCGAGACGATCACGCGCACGGTCCAGACCGGGTTCGACCGCGAGACCGGCGAGGCGATCTACGAGGACGAGGTGATGGACCTCGATCCGCTGCCCTACATCGTGGTGATCGTCGACGAGATGGCCGACCTGATGATGGTGGCGGGCAAGGAGATCGAGGGCGCGATCCAGCGCCTGGCGCAGATGGCGCGCGCGGCCGGCATCCATGTGATCCTGGCGACCCAGCGCCCGTCGGTGGACGTGATCACCGGCACGATCAAGGCGAACTTCCCGACGCGGATCTCGTTCCAGGTGACGTCGAAGATCGACAGCCGCACGATCTTAGGGGAAATGGGCGCCGAGCAGCTCTTGGGCCAGGGCGACATGCTCTACATGGCCGGGGGCGGGCGGATCACGCGCGTGCACGGGCCGTTCTGCTCGGACGAGGAGGTGGAGAAGGTGGTGGCGCATCTCAAGCGCCAGGGCCGTCCGCAGTACCTCGAGGCGGTGACGGCGGAGGAGGACGAGGGCGGGGCCGCCCCCGACACAGCGGTGTTCGACCAAGGCGAGTTCGGGGCGCCGGGCGGGGATTTGTACGACCAGGCGGTGGCGGTGGTGCTGCGCGACAAGAAGGCCTCGACGAGCTACATCCAGCGCCGCCTGCAGATCGGCTACAACCGCGCCGCCTCGCTCATGGAGCGCATGGAGAACGAGGGCATCGTCGGACCCGCAAACCACGCCGGTAAACGCGAAATCCTGCTTGAATCTCCAGGGATGGCGGACGATTAAGTTCTTGAGCCGGAACCTTGGCCGCCGCTTTTGCGTCATCCTTGCGCCACGCAGCATGACCGGCGGCGGTCTTGGCGGTTTCGGTCTGGAGAATTGTCGGATGCGCCCCCTTTCCCTCGTCAGCCTGGCGACGGTCCTGTCCCTCTGGGCAGGAGCCTTTCCGGCTGCGGGCCAGACGCTTCCCCTCGACCTGATCCTGCCTCCGGCCCGTGCCACGGCGCAGGGCTTCAGCCGCACGGCCCCTGCCCTTCCGACCGCGAGCTTCCAGCGCGCCGGGCCTGTGCAAGGCCCCTCCCCGTCCTCGCGGCCCGCCATCGCCAGGCCCGCCAATGCGGAACAGGTTCTGGCCGCGACCACGCCCCTGCCGCCGAGCCGTCCCGTCCCCGAGGAGCCGGCGAAAGCGGCCGAGGCGGAGCCCGTCGCCATCGCCCCGAGGCCCATCGTCACCGCCGCCGTGGAACCGGCGGCGCTCCACCAGCCCCTGCCGAACAGTGCCGTGGTGGAGCGGGCCAATGCGTATTTCACGAATCTGAGCACCCTGGTGGCGGATTTCACGCAAGTAGGCGGCGACGGACGGCGCCAGGGGGGAACCCTCTATCTCCAGCGGCCCGGCAAGGTGCGGTTCGAGTACGATCCCCCGGCGAATCTCCAGGTGATCGCCGACGGCCGCTCGGTCGCGGTGCGCGACCGCAAACTCGCCACGCAGGACCTCTATTCGATCTCGCAGACGCCCCTGAAGTTCCTCCTCCGCGAACGGGTCAATCTGGGCCAGGACATCAAGATCACCGGCATCACCAGCGACGGCGATTCGGTACGGGTCAACCTGGAGGACACGTCGACCCTCGGCGGTACCTCCCGGATCACCCTCTATTTCGACGGCCAGGTGGAGAACCTGAACCAGTGGCGAATCGTCGACGCGCAGGGCTTCCAGACGGTGGTGGTGCTCGACAAGGTGGAGCGGGGCCGGCGGATCGACCAGGACCTGTTCAAGATCCAGTACGAGGCCATCGTCGGCAGCGACAAGTAATCTCTCCCGCCACACCCGCTCCGCCCCGCTTCCCTCGGAGCCGAATCTGTCGTAGCCGGAAAGGGTCTTTCGAAGGGGCCCTTCCGTGCAGCTCACGATCTCGACCTGGAACATCAATTCCGTTCGCCTGCGCCTCGACCAGGTGGGCCGCTTCCTGAGCGAGCGGCGCCCGGACATCCTGTGCCTGCAGGAGACCAAATGCCCGAACGACAAGCTGCCCCTGAAGGAGCTGCAGGCCTTCGGCTATCCCTTCGTGGTCCATATGGGCCAGAAGGGCTATAACGGCGTCGCGATCCTCTCCCGGTATCCCTTCGCGGAAACGGGCGTCATGGAGATGTGCGGCCGCCAGGACGCGCGCCACATCACCGTCACCCTGAGCCGCGAGGCGAAGGCAGCCGCCGGCTTGACGATCCATAACTTCTACGTGCCCGCGGGCGGCGACATTCCGGACCCGGACCTCAACGAAAAATTCCGCCACAAGCTCGACTTCATGGCCGAAATGCGCAGCTGGGGCAGCAAGGCGAAGCCGACCGCGGGCCCCGCGATCCTCGTCGGCGATCTCAACGTGGCGCCGCTCGAGCACGATGTGTGGAGCCACAAGCAGCTTCTCGACGTGGTGAGCCACACGCCGGTCGAGACGGAAGCGCTGGAGGAGCTGCGCCAGGAGGCGGAATGGATCGACGCCATGCGCGCCTTGCGGCCCGAGCCCGAGAAAATCTATTCCTGGTGGAGCTACCGCTCGCCGGACTGGGCCGCCGCCGACAAGGGCCGCAGGCTCGATCACATCTGGCTGTCGAAGGATCTCGGAAGCAGCCTGCGCGCCGTCGACGTGACCCGCGAGACGCGCGGCTGGGACCGCCCTTCCGACCATGCGCCCGTGACGGCGGTCCTGGAGCTGTAAGGAGCTCGGATCCGCCGCGCCCCGCATCGCCCATCGCTGCCCCCGCAAGCCTGCCGCAAGCCTGACCGATTAAGGAATCGGACAATTGCGGAAGTCCGTGCCTAGGGGGGTTCAAGCGGATGGTTTTCAAGCTGCGTTCAATCAAAAGCCGCGTTCTGTTGCTCGCAGGCGCGGGGTTCATCGGGGCCTGCTCGGTCCTGACCTTCGCCGGTTCCCAGATCATGATGAACTCGGGCCGCGAACAGTCTATCGAGACGGCCAATACTCTTCTCAAGGAGTACAAGGGCCTGGTCCAGGCGGAAATCGGGCGCGCCATATCGGCTGCGATGGTCATGAATTCCGCGGTCGAGGCCGTGATCTTCGACCAGAAGGTGGACCGCGACGAGCTTGCGGAGATCGTCGCGAAAACCGTCGAGAGCCAGCCCAACCTGATCGGCATCACCCTGGCGTTCGAACCGAACGCCCTCGACGGGCAGGACAAGGACTTCTTCGCCCATACCTATTCGGACCCGACCGGCCGCTTCGCGCCCTATTTCCACTGGAACAAGGACGGAAAGGTCGCGGTCGAGACGATCGACCTGACCAAGACACAGGAAATCGAGAACTGGTACACCAAGCCGCTGCGGGAGAACCGCCACCAGATCGTTCCGGCCTATACCTATCCGATCAACGGCCAGGACGTTCTCCTGTCGACCGTGAGCGTCGTCGTGCGCCGCTACGGCAAGCCGGTCGGCATCGTCACCGCAGACATGGGCCTGAACAAGATTTCGGACGCGATCGGCACCCTGAAACCCTTCGGCGCGGGCACGGTGAGCCTCGTCGGCGCAGGAGGATTGTGGGTCGCCAACAAGGATGCGCAGCTTCTCGGTAAACCGGCGAACGACCCGGTCATCCAGAACCTGAAGGCGCAAGCGCTCTCGGCGGGCATGGCGGATACGATGATCGAGGACGCTTCGGGCGAGAGCATCTATCGCGCCGTGGTCGCGGTCGACTTTCCCGGCATCGAGGAGCCCTGGCTCCTATCCATCGCGGTCCCCGCCGACGCCATGATCGCCGGAGCCCTGGAAGCCCGCAACCTCATGCTGCTGACGGCGGCGGGCCTCCTGGTCCTGGCGCTGATCGGGGCCTGGTGGGCCGCGCGCGCGCTGTCCACGCCGATCATGCGCATGACGCAGACCATGAAGACCCTCGCGCTGGGCGATACGGGCGTGACGGTCACCGATACCGAGCGCGCCGATGAGATCGGGGCCATGGCCGGTGCCGTCCAGATCTTCAAGGAAGCCCTGATCGCCAAGAAGGCCGCCGACGAGGCGGCGGCCGTGGAAGCCGACGCGAAGATGCGCCGGGCGCAGATGCTCGATCAGCTCACGAAGCAGTTCGAAGCCAATGTCTCGGTTCTCACGGACGGTCTGTCCTCGGCCGCGTCGCGCATGGAATCGACTGCCCGGTCGATGACCGCCGTGGCGGACCAGACGACGAGCCAGTCCGTCAGCGTGGCCTCGGCGGCCGAGCAGACCTCCGCCAACGTGCAGACGGTGGCGGCCGCCACCGAGGAGCTCTCGATCTCGATCCGCGAGATCGCCTCCCAGGTGGCCCAGTCGTCGCGCATCGCGGAACAGGCGGTGACGGATGCGCAGCGGACCAATGCCACCGTGCAGACCCTGGCCGCCTCGGCCGAGCGCATCGGCGACGTGATCCAGCTCATCAACAACATCGCCTCCCAGACGAACCTTCTGGCGCTCAACGCCACCATCGAGGCCGCCCGCGCCGGCGAAGCCGGGAAGGGCTTTGCCGTCGTGGCGAGCGAGGTGAAGGATCTCGCGAGCCAGACCTCGAAGGCCACCGAGGAAATCTCCTCGCAGATCGGCGCGGTGCAGCAGGCGACGATGGAGGCCGTGCAGGCGATCGAGAACATCGCCCGCACCATCGGCGAGATGTCCCAGATCTCCGTGTCGATCTCCGCGGCGATGGAGGAGCAGGGCGCGGCTACCGCCGAGATCTCGCGCAACGTGCAGGAAGCCGCGCGCGGCACGGAGGCCGTGACCGGCAACATCAACGACGTGCGTCAGGGCGCGGGTGAAACCGGCGCGGCCGCGGCCCAGGTGCTCGCCGCCGCTCAGGACCTCGCCCGCCATTCCGAGACCCTCGGCCTCGAGGTCGGCTCGTTCCTGTCGGGCGTCAAGGCGGCCTAGAGCATTTTTCAGCGAAGTGGATCCGGTTCGCCGTTCAAAAATGCGGCATGATTAAAGATGAGACCCGCGCAACGGACCCGAAGGCGGTTCCTCCGGTTTCGGGTCCGGCGTTCTCGCCGGGAGGGAGGCTCTCAGTCACCCTCCGGCGCTTTTGCCGGAATGTCCTCGCCGTCGATGGCGATGAGCTGCTGGCGCACGCGCTCCAGGCCCTCCGTGAGCCGCACCAGATCCTCGGCCATGACATCGTGGATGGCGGCGGCGGCCGCCGGAAATTCCTCCAGCACCCGGCGCATGAGGCTCGGCGTCACGCGGATGATGGTGGAGGGCTCGCGGGCGGTGGCCGTGGCGCGGCGCTCGATGCGCGCGAACAGGGCGGCCTGGCCGATGAGGGAGCCGGGACCGGCGATGAAGGCGGCGGGCGAGCCGTCGTCACGGGCGTCGAGCGCGACGGCGCCGCGGCTCACCACGTAGCCGCCGTCGGAACGGTCGCCCTTGCGGAACAGCACGTCGCCGGCGCGGTAGGTCCGGGTTTCCGACGCGAAAGCCACAAGACGCAGGGCGTCGCGCTCCAGCAGGTTGAACAGCGGAGCCTGGCTTAAGATCGCAATGTCGTCGTCGAGCGCCATGATGTCCTACGGGATCAGCTTGTAGCCGCCCGGCTCCGTCACGAGAATGCTGGCATTGGAAGGATCCGCCTCGATCTTCTGGCGCAGGCGGTAGATATGCGTCTCCAGCGTGTGGGTGGTCACGTTGGAATTGTAGCCCCACACTTCCGTGAGCAGCGTGTCGCGCCCGACCACGGCCTGGCCCGCGCGGTAGAGATAGCGCAGGATCGCCGTCTCCTTTTCCGTGAGCTTGAGCTTGGACCCCTTCTCGGTGGTCAGGAGCTTCGAGCCCGGACGGAAGATGTAGGGACCGATCTGGAACACCGCGTCCTCGCTCGCCTCGTACTGGCGCAGCTGCGCCCGGATGCGGGCGAGCAGCACGGCGAACTTGAACGGCTTCACCACGTAGTCGTTCGCGCCCGCCTCCAGGCCCATCACCGTGTCGTTCTCCGACCCCTGGGCGGTGAGCATGATGATCGGGCTGCGGAAGTTGTTCTGGCGCATGATCTTGACGGCCTCGCGCCCATCCATGTCAGGCAGGCCCACATCCATGATCGCGAGATCGATCCGGTCGCCCTTCACCGCCTCGATGGCCTGGGTGGCCGTCTCGGCCGTGGCGACCTGGAACTCGTCATACATTCCGAGCTGTTCGGCCAGGGTGTCGCGCAGGTCCTGATCGTCATCCACGACGAGGAGGCGGCTGGCATTCGACATCTCAAACCTTTCAACACGATGAACCGCAAAACAGGCAGGAGCGGCCCTTCAAAAAGCGAAAACCCCTCGAGCCCGAGCCGGTTCGTTCGCCCCCTTGTCGCCGCTCATGAGCCGGATCGAAAATCGCCGCCTGGCCTTGGAGCATCGGACCCGGAAGTGGAAAACCACCCTTGGAATCCATCCGATGCTTCTCCCGGCCGGCGCGAGCCTTGAACTTCGGATCATGCCCGTCGCATAAGAGTAGTCATTCCCAGCTTGACAACAAGGGGTGCCTCAGGCCCTTCCACTGCCGATGAAACAGTCTCGCGTCAATGTTATTCGGGTCTTCCGCTCCCCGCTCGATCACAGGCGGGGGCGTCTCGTCGCAGGCAATCTCGTGATTCCCTGCGCCCTGGGGCGCTCCGGCACGGCCCGCGACAAGCGCGAGGGCGACGGCGCCTCCCCCATCGGCCGCTTCGGGATTCTCCAGGCTTTCTACCGGCCCGATCGCGGCCCGCGCCCGCGCACGGGCCTGCCCTTGCGGCCGATCCGCCCCGGCGACGGCTGGTCCGACGACGTGAGGGACCGCCGCTACAACCGGCTCGTCCCCCTGCCCTGCTCCACGAGCCACGAGAAGATGTGGCGGGACGATCATCTCTACGACATCGTGCTCGACATCGCCTGGAACCGGGGTCCCATCAGACGGGGCCGCGGCAGCGCGATCTTCCTGCATCTCGCACGCCCGGGCTTCCTGCCGACGGAAGGCTGCGTCGCCGTGGAAAGCGGCGCGATCCGCCGCCTGATCGAGCGGATCGGGCCGGACACGCGCATCGAGATCGTCGGCTGACCGCGTGATCCTCGTTGCCACCTGCTCGGAATATCCGCATCCGACGCCTAATCTCGAAGCGCTGCTGAAGGCCCTTCGCGCGCTCGGCATGGACGCGGATCACCGTCCCTGGAAGACGGCTCCGGTCGCCGCCTTCGCCGAGGCCGAGGCCGTGCTGCCCCTGTGCTGCTGGGATTACTACGACGATCCGGCCGCCTTCCTTGCCTGGATCGACGCTCTGGACGCGCGAGGCGCGCGGCTGATCAACGATCCGTCCCTGCTGCGCTGGAATTTCCGCAAGACGTACCTTCTGGAGCTTGCGAAGGCGGGGCTTCCCGTTCCGACGACATTCCACCTGCCGCAGGCGAGCCGCGACGCAGTCGAGAGGATCATGGAGATGCAGGGCTGGCAGGTGGCCGTGCTGAAGCCCGTCTCCAGCCAGAGCGGCCACGGCGTCAGAAAGCTCGATCGGGCGGAGCGGGATCGCTGGTCCCTCGACCGATCCGGCACCGACATGCTTCTGCAGGAATTCCAGCCCGACATCGCCAGCCTCGGGGAGACGACGCTGACCTTCATCGACGGCGCGTTCTCCCATGCGGTCCGGCGCGTCCTGAAGCCCGGCGAATGGAGGGCGAATCCTCAATTCGGCATCACCTATGAGCCTATAGCGGCAAGCCGGGACATGATCGATGCGGGAGCATCGTATCTCGCCAGTCTGCCGCAGACGCCGCTTTACGCGCGCGTCGACGGGATCGCCCGTCCGAACGGGTTCATGCTGAATGAGCTGGAGCTGATCGATCCCTATCTCTACCTCGAATTCGCTCCCGGCAGCGCCGAACGGATGGCGCAGGCTCTTCTTCGAAGGATCGGGGAGAGGGATGCGGAACGACATCCCGCATCCCTCTCGCATCATCGGCTCACGCTCTCATAAAACTCCTCCGGCGCATCGATCTCCCGCAGCCTGCCCCTGTCGATGAGCAGGAAGCGGGTGCCGACCGCCTTCACGAAGCTTCTGTCGTGGGACACCAGGATGCAGGTGGCCGCGCTGTCGAGGATCTCCGATTCCAGCTGCTCCCGGCCCGGAATATCCACGTGGTTGGTGGGCTCGTCCATGAGATAGAAGTTCGGCCCGAAGAGGCGCAGCGCCAGCAGGCCGAGACGCGCCTTCTGGCCCGGCGACAGTTTCGCGATGGGCAGCGCCTGCTTCTCGATGGAAAAACCGGCCTCCGCCAGCACCGCCCGGCTGCGCTGGTCGCCGAGGCGGAAGCGCGACAGGATGAAATCCTGCGCCGTTGCATCGTGAGGCAATTGCCCCATGTCCTGATCCACATAGCCGAGGGCGAGGCTCGGGCTCACCCGAATGCCGGGCAGGCCCTCCTCTTCGCTCATCGCCCGGTGCAGCAGGCGCACGAGCTGAGACTTGCCCGTGCCGTTGGCGCCCAGCACCACGATGCGCTCGCCCTGCGCCACGTCGAGCTTCGGAACGGCGAAGAGCTTCCGTCCGTCAGGCGTCTGCACGGTGACGTTGTCCAGCGCCACGAGCAACTTCGCATGCGTGCCGCGATTGCCGAGCCTGATCTCGCCCGCGCGCTCCCTGTGCAGCGCGCGGACGCCCTGCTCCAGGGCGTCGGCCCGGCGCCTGATCTGCGCGGACTTCACCTGCGCCGCGTCGCTGCCGCTGTTGATGCCCACGTTCCGCAAGTCCTGCGCGCTCTGGCGCAGGCGCTTCACCTCGCGCAGGGTCCTGTCGCGCTGCGCCTGGGCCGCGGCATCGTGCGCCTCCAGCAGTTCGCGCGCGCGCCGGTAGGGATGCGCGAAGGAGACGGATTCGGACGGTCTCAGGAAAAGGGTCTTCGTGGTGCAGGCGTCGAGAAACGCGCGGTCGTGGCTCGCCACCACGATGGGCGCGGCGTAACCCGCCGTCGCGATCCAGGCCTCCAGCTTGAGGAGCTTTTCGAGATCGAGATGATTCGTCGGCTCGTCGAGGAGCAGCATGTCCGGCGCGGCGATCCAGGCCCGCGCGATCAGGGCGAGGCGCTGCCAGCCGCCGCTCAGGGCCCGCATCGGCAGGTCGCGCATCGCGGCAGGAGTCTCGAACGCATCGAGCGTCATGTCCACCTGCCATCCCTGCCCGTCGCGTTCCTCGGGCGAGAGCGCCCGGAGCAGGATGTCGCGAAAGGACAGATCGATGAGGCTGGCGGGCACGTCCTGCTCCACGAGGGCGACGCGCAGGCCGCGCGAGCGGACGATGTCGCCATGGGTCGGCTCGGCAAGGCCGGCGAGGCATTTCAGGAGCGTCGACTTTCCGGCGCCGTTGGGCGCCACGAGGCCGAGGCGGTCTCCGTCTGCGACGACGAGGTTGAGGTTTTGAAACAGGGGCGTATGGGCAATGACGCCGACATTGCGAAGGCTCAAGGAAGCCATGGGTCAATCTCACTGGTGCGGCGCACTCCGGCTTCGTTGCCGGTAAAAAGCGCGCAAGGTCTCGAACGTGTCGGACACGCCTCACGCCGCGCGGGGCGAAAGCGCGTGAAGCCGTTCAGAGCTGACCAGGATGAGATGAGGACGCGGGAAAATTTTCAAAAATGCGCATTGAAAATGCGGCTTTGAAATCCCGCCGTCAGATCCGTTCGATGGCCGGCCCTGCAACGAGCTGCTGCAGGGCATGCCAGGGGCCGAACATGCGTAGATGCATCGCTTCACACATGCAGCCCTCCTGTGGTTCGAATGGTGATCAACCGGCCAAGGTTAGACGGGATGGGCTGAAGATGCAATCGTGCACAGGGCTCAACCCTTTTTCGCCCGCGCTCCGAAGATCGCGCTGCCGACCCGCACATGGGTCGCGCCGAGCTGGATCGCGGCGTCGAAATCGGCGCTCATGCCCATGGAGAGCACCTTCAGCCCGTGCCGCCTGGCGAGAGTGTTGAGCAGGGCGAAATGCGGCGACGGCGGGTCCTCAGCCGGGGGAATGCACATGAGGCCCTCGATCTCCAGGCCGTATTTCGTGCGGCAGGCATCGAGGAAGGCGTCGAGCTCGGACGGCGAGACGCCGCCCTTCTGGGGCTCCTCGCCCGTGTTCACCTGGACCAGCAGGCGCGGCTTCCTGCCCTGCCTGGCGATTTCCTTGGCGAGCGCCTCCGCGAGCGAGGGGCGGTCGAGGGTGTGGATCACGTCGAAGAGCTCCACGGCCTCCTTCGCCTTGTTGGACTGGAGCGGGCCGATCATGTGCAGCTCCACGTCGGGAAAGCGCTCCCGCAGGGCGGGCCACTTGGCCTTCGCCTCCTGCACGTAGTTCTCTCCGAAGACCCGCTGGCCCGCCGCCAGAACCGGTGCGACGGCCTCCGCCGGGAAGGTCTTGGAGACGGCCACGAGGGTGATATCGGACGGATCCCGGCCGTAATCGGATGCCGCGCGCCGGATGGCCTCCCGCACCTGTTCCAAGCCTTCGACCGCGTCGTTCCCGCTCATGAAACCCTCTTTCTGTCTGCACCGTCACCCCCTCCCGGGCTGCCGGGCCGCCGGGGATGACACAGAGGTCGAAACTTGACCGCCTCTCTCACGCGAAACCGTTGACCGCGCGGGAGAGCTGTGTCCTAGTCCGGCGCAACCCGGCGGCGCAAGCCGCTTCGCTTACCAATGACGGATGATTGACGAAAAATGAGGCCCGAGCGCTACAACGCCAAGGAAGCCGAGCTGAAATGGCGGAAGGTCTGGAACGACCGCGACCTGTTCAAGACCAGGAACGAAGACCCACGTCCGAAATACTACGTGCTCGAGATGTTCCCCTATCCGTCGGGACGCATCCACATGGGCCACGTGCGCAACTACACCATGGGCGACGTGGTGGCGCGCTACAAGCGGGCCCGCGGCTTCAACGTGCTCCACCCGATGGGCTGGGACGCCTTCGGCATGCCGGCCGAGAACGCCGCCATGCAGAACAAGGTCCACCCGAAGGAATGGACCTATGCCAACATCGCCACCATGCGCGCCCAGCTGCAGAGCATGGGCCTGGCCATCGACTGGAGCCGTGAGATCGCCACCTGCGATCCGAGCTACTACAAGCACCAGCAGCGCATGTTCCTGGACTTCCTGGAAGCCGGGCTCGTCGACCGCAAGACGGCCAAGGTGAACTGGGACCCGGTGGACCACACCGTGCTCGCCAACGAGCAGGTGATCGACGGGCGCGGCTGGCGTTCGGGGGCCCTGGTCGAGCAGCGCGAGCTGACCCAGTGGTTCCTGAAGATCACCGATTTCGCGCAGGATCTCGACGACAAGCTCGACACCCTCGACCGCTGGCCGGAGAAGGTGCGCCTGATGCAGCGCAACTGGATCGGCCGCTCGGAAGGCCTGCTGGTCCGCTTCGCCCTGAAGCCCGAGACGGTGCCGAACGGCGAGACCGAGCTGCAGATCTACACGACACGGCCCGACACGCTCTTCGGCGCGAAGTTCATGGCCGTCGCCCCCGATCATCCGCTGGCCAAGGCCGCGGCGGAAAAGAATCCGAAGCTTGCTGCCTTCATCGAGGAGTGCAAGCGCATCGGCACGGCCCAGGAAGCCATCGAGAAGGCCGAGAAGCTCGGCTTCGACACGGGCATCCGCGCCGAGCATCCGTTCGACCCGAACTGGACGCTGCCTGTCTATGTGGCGAACTTCATCCTGATGGAATACGGCACGGGCGCCATCTTCGGCTGCCCGGCGCATGACCAGCGCGACCTGGATTTCGTCAACAAATACAGCCTCGGCAACACGCCGGTGGTCTGCCCGCCGGACGTGGATCCGGCCTCCTTCGTCATCACCGACACCGCCTATGACGGCGAGGGCCGGATGATCAATTCCCGCTTCCTCGACGGCATGACCATCGCACAGGCCAAGGAGGAGGTCGCCAGGCGGCTGGAGAAGGAGCTGCGCGGCAACCGTCCCGTGGGCGAGCGCAAGGTGAATTTCCGCCTGCGCGACTGGGGCATCTCGCGCCAGCGCTACTGGGGCTGCCCGATCCCTGTCATCCATTGCGACGCGTGCGGCGTCGTGCCCGTGCCGAAGGACCAGCTGCCCGTGACCCTGCCGGAGGACGTGTCCTTCGACGTGCCGGGCAACCCCCTCGACCGTCACCCGACCTGGAAGCACGTGAACTGCCCGCAATGCGGCGCCAAGGCCCGCCGCGAGACGGACACCATGGACACCTTCGTGGATTCGTCCTGGTATTTCGCCCGCTTCACGGACCCGACCCTGACGGACAAGCCGACCGATCGCGAGACCGTGGATTCCTGGCTGCCGGTCGACCAGTATATCGGCGGCATCGAGCATGCGATCCTGCACCTGCTCTATTCCCGCTTCTTCACCCGCGCGATGAAGAAGACCGGCCATGCCGGGCTCGACGAGCCCTTCGCGGGGCTGTTCACGCAGGGCATGGTGGTTCACGAAACCTACAAGGATGCGACCGGCGCCTGGGTGCTGCCCGGCGACGTGCGCTTCGAGACGGAAGGCGGCGCGCGTAAGGCCTTCCATGTGGAGACCGGTGCTCCCATCGAGATCGGCTCCATCGAGAAGATGTCGAAGTCGAAGAAGAACACGGTCGATCCGGACGAGATCATCGCTTCTTACGGCGCCGACACGGCCCGGTGGTTCATGCTCTCCGATTCGCCGCCCGAGCGCGACGTGATCTGGACCGAGGAAGGAGTGCAGGGCGCGGGACGCTTCGTGCAGCGCGTCTGGCGTCTCGTGGGCGAGATCGCCGAACGCATCGGCAGCGCCGACGGCGTTTCCGGAGACGGACCGATGGCGCTCGCCGTGCGCAAGGCCGCGCACAAGGCGCTCGCCGCCGTCGAGGAGGATGTGGAGCGCCTGCGCTTCAACCGCTGCGTCGCCCATCTCTACGAGCTCGCCAACAGCCTGCAGGATCTGGCGAACCATGCCAAGGCCGCGAACGAGCCGGGAATCGGCGCAGCCTTCGCGGAGGCCGGGCGCATCTTCGTCCAGCTGCTCGCTCCCATGATGCCGCATCTGGCGGAGGAATGCTGGGAATCCTTGGGCCAGCCGGGCCTTGTAGCCGATACCCCCTGGCCGGTTCTGGACCGCTCGCTCCTGGTCGAGAACACCATCACCCTGCCGGTGCAGGTGAACGGCAAGAAGCGGGCGGACGTGACGGTTGCCCGCGATGCGGATCAGGCTACAGTCGAGGCGGCCGTGCTTTCGCTCGAGGCCGTGCAGAAGGCCCTGGAAGGGAAACCGGCCCGCAAGATCATCGTCGTTCCCCAGAGGATCGTGAATGTCGTCGCTTAACCTCAAGGGCCTTGCCCGCGTCGCTCTCGTGGCAGGCCTGTCTCTAGGCCTGTCCGCCTGTTTCCGGCCCCTCAACGGCCCGACGGCTTCGGGGCAGTCGCTCCAGACGGAACTCGCCTCGATCGACGTGCCCGAGGTGGAATGGCCGCAAGGCCTGGAGAATGCAGGGCATTACCTGCGCAGCGAGCTGATCTACGCGCTCAACGGCTCGGGATCGGACACGCCCAAGCGCTACAGGCTGGATCTCGCCCTGCGCGAGACCAAGACCAGTCCGGTCGTCGATTCGGAGATCGGAACGGCGAGCTCCGTGATCGTCGGCGGAACGCTGAGTTACACGCTGACAAGCCTGGACGGAAAGACCGTGATCACCCGCGGCACGGCGACCGCGGCGGCGAGCTTCGACCGGTTTACGCAGCGCTTCGCCAATATCCGCGCGGGACGCGACGCGGAGATCAGGCTCGCCAGGGATCTGGCGGGTCAGGTGAAAACCCGTTTGGCGGCGACGCTCGCAACCCGAAGCTGAGGCCATGGTCGCCGTCAAGGCAGGTGACGTGGAAGGGGTGCTCAGGCGCCCCGATCCGCGCATGGGCGTCTTTCTGTTCTACGGGCCCGACATGGGCCTCATCAACGAGCGCGCCCGCGCCGTCGCCGAACGCTCCGTGGACGATCCCTCCGACCCGTTCCAGCTCATCCGGATCGACGGCGACGACATTGCGGCCGATCCGGCGCGCCTGGCGGACGAGGCCGGGACCATGGGCCTGTTCGGCGGAAGGCGCGCCATCTGGGTGAAATCCACCTCGCGGAACATCGCGCCGGCCGTCGATGCCGTTCTCAAGGGCGAGCTTCAGGACACGGTGATCGTCATCGAAGGCGGCGACCTGCAGAAATCCTCCCCGCTTCGCACCCTGTGCGAGCGCTCGCAGAAGGCCCTTGCCCTGCCCTGCTACGCGGACGAGGGCCGGAATCTCGGAACCGTCGTCGACGAGACCTTGAAGAACAACGGCTTTTCGATTCAGCGGGAAGCCCGCTCGGCCCTGATCGCGAGCCTCGGAGGCGACCGTCTCGCCACCCGCGGCGAACTCGCCAAGCTCATGCTCTACGCCCACGGGCAGAAGGAGATCACCCTCGCCGACGTAGACGCGATCATGAGCGACGTATCGAGCCTCGCCATGGATTCGGTGGTCGATTCCGCCTTCGCGGGCGAGGGAACAGGGCTGGAGATCGGCTCCCGGCGTCTCGCGGCGGAGGGCGTGAACGCAGGTGTCCTGCTCGGCGCTGCGCTAAGGCATGCCCTGATGCTGCTCACGGCGCGCCTGTCCGTCGAGGAGGGCCGCCCGATTCCGGCCGTCATGGAAACCATGCGCAGCCTGCATTTCCGCCGCAAGCCCCTGGTGGAGCGCCAGCTTCAGCGCTGGACGAGCGAGAGCCTCAGGAACGTCATCGCCCTCCTGCAAGCAAATCTGCTCCAGACCCGCCGTCTTGCGGACCTCGACGATACGATCGCAGCCAAGACCCTGCTCGATATCGCCCGCGCGGCAAGGCGATAATTCTCTAAATATTCCAATTATTTATATCTTAGAATACAAGCGGCTTGGCGAGCCTGTCGTAAATGGGAATATGCCAGCCTTCGTAGTCCGACGCGTCCGGCTCATCATGGAGCGCATCGAGGAAGGCCTCGAAGGACGGAGCCTGATTCCAGATCCGGTCATTGCCGTCGGTACCCCAGATATTCATGCTGTGCACCCAGCAGAAGATCTGTCCATAATCCGCCGCGCGAAGCGACATCAGGATCTCCAGGCCACCCGGATCGCAGCCGATGAAGAGCATGTCGGGCGGCGTGCCCCTGCCGTAGACATCGCCCCGCGAATATTCTTCGACATCTGCCCAGGGATAAAAGGGATCGACGAAAGTGACCGGTTCGACGAAGGGGTAGCGCTCCAACGGCACGGCAGAGCGGAAAAGCCGCGGATATACACGGCCTCCATTGAAGGCGAGCATGAACCGGCGGTAGCTGTCCGGCAGGGCGTGGCCCGTCCTGCTTTCCCAAGCGACGATGTCCCGGCTTGGGTCCTTCACAAAGGACCAATCCCGCTCACCCTCGTTCCAGCGCTCGGTGACGGGTGCAATCAGCCGCTTGGAACTCATCGCCACCCTTCCCCGGATTGCCGGCTTACGGATTCAAACGCCGGCAGAGACCGTCGAGCTGTTCCAGGGTCTTGTAGCGGATGCGCAGCTCACCGCCCTGCCCCCGGTGATCGATGCTGACGGTAAGGCCGAGAACGTCCTGGAGTGCCTTTTCGAGAGCCCGGGTGTCGGGATCCTTCGCCGCCTTGCCGGGCTTGGCCGATTTCGTCTCGATCCTGGAGGGTTCCGTGTTGTCCGCCTGCGCGATGGACTCGACCTGGCGCACACTCAGGCCCTGATCGAGAATCTGCTTGGCGACCGAAACGGGATCCTTCACCGCAAGCAACGCACGGCCGTGACCGGCGGAGAGCTTGCGGTCGACGAGAAGCTTCTTCACCGGATCGGGCAGATCGGTGAGGCGCATCATGTTCGCAATGTGACTGCGGCTTTTGCCGATGATTTTCGAGAGGTTCTCCTGTGTGTAGGAGAACTCCGCCATCAGCCGCGCATATCCTTCCGCCTCTTCGATAGGGTTGAGGTCGGCGCGCTGGACGTTTTCGAGAATGGCGTATTCGAGAGAGGTCTTGTCGTCGATATTGACGATGACCACCGGTACTTCGTGCAGGCCTGCCTTCTGCGAAGCGCGCCACCGGCGTTCACCGGCGACGATCTCATAGGCATCGTTCTTGTTCGGCACGGGCCGAACCACGATGGGCTGAATGATGCCGCGATCCTTGATGGATTGGGTCAGCTCCTGCAGCTCGGCATCCTCGAACACCTTGCGCGGGTTGCGCGGGTTCGGGCTCAGGAACTCGACGGGCACTTTCTTCTGCCCACCCCTGTTGCTCTGCATGGTGTCGATCTCGGCGCCGACTTCACCGATCAACGCAGCCAGTCCACGGCCCAGCGACTTCGCTTCTTTTGCCATCGTTTGTCTCTAACTTTGTTACGCTGCGCGCAGGGCGCGTTCACGCTGAATGACCTCGGAAGCCAGGCGCAGATAGGCCTGCGATCCGGCGCATTTCAAATCGTAGAGCAGCACGGGCTTGCCGTGGGACGGCGCTTCCGACACGCGGACGTTGCGTGGGATCATGGTCTCGTAAACCTTGTTGCCCATGAACTCGCGCACGTCGGCGACCACCTGCCCCGAGAGGTTGTTGCGCGGGTCGAACATGGTCAGGACCACCCCGTGAATCGTAAGGTCTGGGTTGAGGGCCGAACGGACCTGCTCGACCGTCTTGAGCAACTGGCTGAGACCTTCCAGAGCAAAAAATTCGCATTGAAGCGGCACCAGAACGGCGTCAGCAGCTGTCAATGCATTGATGGTCAAAAGATTCAGCGAAGGCGGGCAATCGATCAAAATATAGGTAAACGGTTCGATTACCTCAACGACCGAAAGGCTCCGGATCGCTGTCCGCAAACGGTGAGCCCGGTCCCGCTCGTTGGCGATCTCAAGCTCGACGCCCAGGAGGTCGAGGGTCGAGGGCGCAACCGACAAACCGGGCACCACTGTCTCGGTGATGCTCTCCTCGAGGGAGGCTTCGCCGGCGAGCACATGATAGGTCGAGGTCTGGCGGCTCTTGCGGTCGATGCCGAGTCCCGTCGAGGCATTGCCCTGCGGATCGAGGTCGATGATCAGCACCTTTTCGCCGATGGCGGCCAGCGCCGTGCCGAGATTGATCGCCGTCGTCGTCTTGCCGACGCCGCCCTTCTGGTTGGCGAGCACGAGAACGCGCGGCTTCATCACAGGCGCGCCTGCTTCGGGTCCGTTGCGGTCGGTCATCATGAATGGCTCTCGATGGAGGTTATGCGGAGAATCCTGGCGTCGGAATCAGTCAAGCTCGGCAGGATCTCTGCCTCGAATGTCCACTTTTTCCTGGCCTCGGTCAATTCAGTCTCGACGTCGCGTCCCTTGGGAAAGAGACCGATTGTCCCCGCTTTCAACAATGGTGCGGTCCAGTCCAGCAACATGGTCAGCGAGGCCAGGGCCCGGGCAGAAACCACATCGGCCTTGCCGACGAAACCGGGAATGATCGTTTCGAGCCGGGACTCATGCACGGTTGCGGCGACGCCTGTCAGACGGGCGATATGCCGGAGGAAGGCGCATTTGCGGGAATTGCTCTCGACGAGGTGGACCCGGAGCCCCCTCTCCGCCCCCGCGATGGCCAGGACGAGACCCGGGAACCCGGCGCCGGAACCGAGATCGAGCCATGTTCTCGCCTCGGGCGCAAGCTCGAGAAGCTGGAGCGAGTCGACGATATGGCGCTCCCAGATATGGTCGAGGGTCGTCGGGCCGACGAGGTTCTTGATCGCCTGCCAGCGCCGGAGCTCCCGCTCCAGCAGCTCCAGCTTCTCGAATGTTTCACGTGAAACATCGAGGTCGGAAGCGGTCATGGCTGGGGAGGTCATGGCTGCACCGCCTTCGCGCCCCGGCCGGGAGCCTTGCGGGCATGAGCCGCGAGAAGCGTCAGCGCAGCGGGGGTGATGCCCTCGATCCGGGCCGCCTGACCGAGCGTCTTGGGACGCACGAGATCGAGCTTGGCCTTGATCTCATTCGACAGGCCGGGAAGGCCCTGGAAATCGATGCTCTCTTCAAGCACCACGCTCTCGTCACGCCGGTAGGCCGCGATGTCGGCCTGCTGCCGGTCGAGGTACACTGCATAGGTGGCGTCTGTTTCCAGACGCTCCTTCACAGCAGGCGTGACGGAGGCCAGTTCCGGCCAGATCCGCTCCAGATCGCTCCAGCCAATGCTCGGATAGGACAGAAGCTGGTAGGCGGACCGGCGGATGCCGTCCTGATTCAGTTCGAGCCCATGCCGAACCGCTTCCTGCGGAGTGAGGGCGAGGGCCTGGAGTCTCTGGCGAATATCCCGGATCTCCGCCTGGGAACGCCGGTAATGGGCCTCCCGCTCCGCCCTGACGCAGCCGATATCCAGCCCCTTTCCGGTCAGGCGCTCGTCCACATTGTCGATGCGCAGGCTCAGGCGATATTCCGAGCGGGACGTGAACATGCGATAGGGCTCGCTCACGCCGCGGGTGATCAGGTCGTCGATGAGCACGCCGATATAGGATTCGGCCCGGTCGAACACGATCCCCTCCTGTCCGGAGGCGCGCCGGGCGGCATTCAAGCCTGCGACAAGGCCTTGCGCGGCGGCTTCCTCGTAACCGGTGGTGCCGTTGATCTGCCCCGCGAGAAACAGGCCCTGCACAGCCTTGGTTTCGAGCCCGGCGGTCAGATTGCGCGGGTCGACGTAATCGTACTCGATGGCATAGGCGGGCTGGAGCATGCGCACCTTTTCCAGGCCCGGAATGTGCTTCAGGAAGGCGAGCTGCACATCCTCCGGCAGGGAGGTGGAAATGCCGTTGGGATAGACCGTGATGTCGTCCAGGCCCTCCGGCTCCAGGAAGATCTGGTGCCCGTCGCGGTCGCCGAAGCGCACCACCTTGTCCTCGATGGAGGGGCAATAGCGCGGCCCCCTTCCTTGGATCTCGCCCGAATACATGGCCGAGCGATGGAGGTTTTCCCGGATCAGCGCGTGAACCCTTGCCGTGGTGCGGGTGATGCCGCACTCGATCTGCGGATTGTCGATCCGCGTCGTCAGCAACGAGAAAGGCACGGGCTCGTCGTCGGCGGCCTGCTTGTCGACGCCTGCCCAGTCGATGGTTCGTCCGTCGAGACGAGGCGGGGTGCCGGTCTTGAGACGGCCCAGGGTGAAGCCGAGCCGGGCAAACGTCTTCGGCAAGCCGAGGGACGGGCGCTCACCCATGCGGCCCGCCGGAATCTTCGTTTCGCCGATATGGATCAGGCCGGACAGGAAGGTTCCGGTGGTGATGACCACGGCCCCGGTGGAGAGCTGCCGGCCATCGGTCAGGAGGAGGCCCGTGACGCAGCCGTCGCGGACGATGAGATCGTCCGCCTCGCCTTCCACGACGGTCAGGTTGTCGGTTCCTAGAAGCTCCGCCTGCATGGCGCGGGCATAGAGCTTGCGGTCGGCCTGGGTGCGCGGACCACGGACCGCGGGGCCCTTGCGGCGGTTGAGCAGCCGGAACTGGATGCCCGCCCGGTCGGCGATGCGTCCCATGACGCCGTCGAGGGAATCGATCTCGCGCACGAGATGGCCCTTCCCGAGCCCCCCGATGGCCGGGTTGCAGGACATGGCGCCGACGGTCGAGAACTTGTGGGTGACGAGAGCCGTGCGTGCGCCCATGCGGGCGGAAGCCGCGGCCGCCTCGGCCCCGGCGTGGCCACCGCCCACGACGATCACATCGAACAACTGACTCATGATCTTCTCCATGAGGGGGGGCATACGCACTGACGGAACGAAGGTCAAAAGGGCAAAATGTTTCACGTGAAACATCGGGCGCCATCCCCAGTTCTGCACAACTGTTCCACAGCCCATGCAGAAGGGATTCAGCACCCTTCCACCGATTCGTGAACAGGATAAACGCGCTGTCTCACAGATTCGCGAAAAGGTTACCGGCGTGTCTCATTTGCCGATGCAGAAGCTGGAGAACAGGCGGTCGAGCACGTCCTCGACATCCACCCGGCCGGTGATCTCGCCGATGGCGCGGGAGGCCAGCCTCACCTCCTCGGCAGCAAGCTCCAGCGGCCCGGGGCCAGCCAGGATGGCGCGGGCGCGATCCAGGGATTCATGGGCACGGCTCAAGGCTTTACGATGGCGTTCCCGGGTGATCACCGCATCGCCCTGCCCCATGGCGCCTACCGCCTCCGCCTCCAGAAGACGGATCAGCTCCGGCAGCCCCTGCCCGGTCGCCGCCGCGATGGTCAGGTCGCAATCGTGTCGGATCCGATTCAAATCCGCCTTCGTCCCCACCTTCAGCAGGCGGCGGGCCGGTGGCGGGGGACCGTCCCCTCCCTCCGGCGGGACAAGCCAGAGAACCAGATCCGCATCCTGCGCCCGGGCCCTGGCGCGGGAGACGCCCTCCTGCTCGATCAGGTCGGCGCTTTCCCGAAGGCCTGCCGTATCGACGATGATCACGGGCAGGCCGCCCAGGTCGCAATGAACCTCGATCACATCGCGGGTCGTGCCGGCGATGGGCGAAACGATGGCGACGTCGCGCTGGGCAAGAGCGTTCAGGAGGGTCGACTTGCCCGCATTGGGCGGGCCGGCGAGAACCACGGTCAGCCCCTCCCGCAGGCGCTCGCCGCTGCGGCTGGCGAGCGCGTGGCCGATCCGGTCCTGGACAGCGCCGATCATGCGCAGGATATCCGCCTCCAGATCCTCGGGCACGTCGCCCTCATCGGAAAAGTCGAGGCTCGCCTCCAGCAGCGCCAGGACCTGCAGGATGCTCTCGCGCCACTCCTCGGCGGCATGACCCAGGCGTCCGCCGAGCTGGAGCATCGCCTGGCGGCGCTGCGCCTCCGTCTCGGCATCGATGATGTCGGCAAGGCCCTCGACCTGGGTCAGGTCCATGCGCCCGTTGAGGAAGGCGCGGCGGGTGAACTCGCCCGCCTCGGCGGGGCGGCATCCGTCGAGATGGCCCAGGGCCCGCAGCACGGCGGCGCGGGTGGCGAGCCCGCCATGGATATGCAGTTCCGCCTGGTCCTCGCCGGTGAAGCTCCGCGGCCCCGGCATCCACAGCACGAGGGCCTGGTCGAGAGGCTCGCCCGTGGCGGGATCGCGCAAGGTCCGCACCACCGCCCGCCGGGGTGGCGGGAGGTCTCCCCCCATCCGCTCCAGGACGCCCCTGCTCCCCGGTCCGCTGATCCGGATCAGGCAAACCGCGGCCCGGCCCTGGCCGGAGGCCATCGCGAAGATCGTGTCGTCCGAACGCATGAAGATGAACCTCGTAAGGAAAAGAGGATTTAACAGGGATGACGCCTTAAAACAGCAAGGGCGGCCAGGATCGGTTCACATCCGAATCGATCACCCGCCGAAGAGACCCGGCGGAGAGACGCAGAAGGAGCGGATCGATGAATCGCCTGAAGGACGCCAGCTCCCCGTATCTCCTGCAGCACAGGGACAATCCTGTCCATTGGTGGGAATGGGGACCCGAGGCCCTGGCCGAAGCCGAGCGGCTCGACAAGCCGATCCTTCTTTCCGTCGGCTATGCCGCCTGCCACTGGTGCCACGTCATGGCCCATGAGAGCTTCGAGGACCCTGCCGTCGCGGCGGTCATGAACGAGCTCTTCGTCAATATCAAGGTCGACCGCGAGGAGCGGCCCGATGTCGACCATGTCTATATGAGCGCGCTCCATCTCCTCGGCGAGCCTGGCGGCTGGCCGCTCACCATGTTCCTGACCCCGCGCGGCGAGCCCTTCTGGGGCGGCACCTATTTCCCGAAGGAACCGAAATTCGGCCGGCCCGGATTCGTCCAGGTGCTCCGGGAGATCGGCCGCCTCTACCGCGCGGAGCCTGAGCGGATCCTCAAGAACCGGGATGCGATCCGGCAGCATCTCGCGAAGGGGGCGGAGGGAGACGGAGGCACGCTGGGCCCGGACGATCTCGACCGCATGGGCCAGCGCCTCGTGGAGCTGATCGACGCGGAACATGGCGGTCTCCAGGGCGCGCCGAAATTCCCCAACCCGCCGATCCTCGAATACCTCCTGCGCTATGCCCGGCGCTCCGGCAACGAGGAGGCGAGGCAGCGTTTCCTCCTGACCCTGGAGCGCATGGCGCTCGGGGGCATTCACGACCAGCTCGGGGGCGGCTTCGCCCGCTATTCCGTCGACGAGCGCTGGCTCGTGCCGCATTTCGAGAAGATGCTCTACGACAATGCGCAGCTCCTCGACCTCTACGCCCTGGCCTATGCCGAGACCGGGCGGGCGTTGTTCCGGGACGCCGCCGAGGGCATCGTCGCCTGGCTCGCGCGGGAGATGACGACTCCGGAGGGCGCCTTTGCGGCGAGCCTGGACGCGGATTCCGAAGGCGAGGAGGGTCGGTTCTATGTCTGGAGCCTGGGCGAGATCCGCGAGGTCCTGGGCGAGGCGGATGCCGCCGTGTTCGCGAAGGCCTACGACATCACGGAGGAAGGCAATTTCGAGGGTCGCAACATCCCGAACCGGCTGATCGCCGGCGAGGCCCCTGCCCCCGTGGAAGAGCGGCTTGCAGCGATGCGGGCCAGGCTTTTGCAGCGCCGGGCCTCCCGCATCCGGCCCGGGCTCGACGACAAGGTGCTGGCCGACTGGAACGGGCTGGCGATCGCAAGCCTCGTGCGGGCCGCTCCCCTCCTCGGCCGTCCGGAATGGATCGCGCTTGCCCGGCGCGCCTATCGTTTCATCTCCGATTCGATGAGCCGCGAGGGCCTGCTCGGACATTCCTGGCGCGGCGGCTCGCTCGTCTTCCCAGGCTTCGCCCTGGACCAGGCCGCCATGATGCGGGCGGCGCTGGCGCTTCATGAGGCCACGTCGGAACCCGTCTATCTTCAGGACGCCGAAACCTGGCGGGATGCGCTGTTGAAGGAGTTCACGGTCGCGGACAGCGGCTGTCTCGCCATGACCGCCCGGAACGCCGACCCCCTGATCGTGCGTCCGCAGCCAGCCTATGACGAGGCGGTGCCCAACGCCAACGGCGTCTTCGCGGAAGCGCTCGTCCGGCTGGCGCAGATCACGCAAGACGCGGAGGATCACCGGCGCGCGACGGAGGTCCTGACACGGCTCGCGGGCATCGCCCGCTCCTCCCCGCTCGGGCACAGCTCGATCCTCAACGCCCTCGATCTGCATCTGCGGGGCCTTACCATTCTCATCACCGGAAGCCAGGCCGAAGCGCTACGCGAGGCGGCGTTGCAGATCCCTTCCCTCGACCGGAGCGTCCGCTGGCTGCGTCAGGGCGAAGCCCTGGACGATGACCACCCGGCAAAAGCCCTAGCAGCCTCGCTGGCCGAAGCGCAGGCCCTCGTCTGCGCCGGCATGCGCTGCTCGCTTCCGGTGACGCATGCGGAAGGCCTGAAGGATCAGGTCAAGGCCATGCTCCAGCCCGTTGAGGCACGCACACCATCCGGCTGAGCCCCTTGGCCGACCCCCTGTCGGATTTCCTCACATCCGCTGGGAAGAATTCGGGAATACCGCTCCTTTGAAGTCCTATGCAGGGTCCACGGCCAAGGCTGCGAGGACATTTTCCGCCTGTTCCGAGGCGGTCTCCTCCGCCTGCGGAGCAAAGGACATCAACATGAAGAAACAGATTCTCGGTGCGCTGGCGGGATTGCTGATCGCTGGCGCCGCACAGGCATCCGGCCTCGGCCTCAGGGGCATGGAGCATATCGGCGTCACCGTTCCCAGCATCGCGGAAGGCAAGGCCTTCTTCGAGAAGGTTCTCGGCTGCGAGCAGGCCTACGCCCTCGGGCCGTTCAAGGACGAGAAGGGCACGTGGATGACCGACAACATCGGCGCCCACAAGAGCTCGGTCGCCAACATCGCCTCGCTCAAGTGCGGCAATTCCACCAACATCGAACTCTTCGAGTTCACCTCGCCCAGCCAGAACAAGGCCTCGCCAAAGCGCGACGACGTGGGCGCGGTCTCCATCGGCTTCTATGTGGACGACATCAATGCGGCCGTCGCCCATCTGAAGAAGAACAACGTGAAGCTTCTGGGCGATATCAAGAAGGTCGAAGAGGGTCCGATCGCCGGCCGCAGCTGGATCTATGCCGAGACCCCGTGGGGCCTGCAGATCTTCTTCGAGAGCGACCCGAACGGCATCGCCTACACGAAGACCCCGGGTGCGGTGAAGCTGTTCAGCCCGCGCAATCTCCCGAACTGATCGTCATGCCGAGAGCCCCCTGATAACAGGTCGTCATCGGGGGGCTCTCCTTGCCTCGAGCGCTTCACCGGCGAGCGCAGCTTTCAGCAATCCGGTTCGTGCCTCTCCGCACCCCGCTTGAGATGCGTCAGCGGCAGGGCCGCGTCGGACTTCACGCGTGTGAGGGCGAAGTTCGAGCGGATGTCGCCGATCATCGGCAAAACCAGGATCTTTTCCGTCAGCAGCTTCTCGTAGGCCTTCAGATTGGTCACCACGATCTCGACGATGAAATCGGCCGTGCCGGAGACCATGTGGCAGGCCACCACTTCCGGCATGGCGGCGAGTGCCTCCTGAAGGGCCTGCGCATTGTCGCGGGAATGTTTCTCGACCTTGATCTCGACGAAGACGGTGAGGCCGAGGCCCACCGAATCCCGGTCGAGCACGGCGCGGTAGGTGCGAATGAAGCCGTCGCGCTCCAAGCGACGGACCCGGCGCAGGCAAGGCGACGGGGAAAGGCCGACCTGATCGGCCAGTTCCTGATTGGTGAGCCGGCCATCGGTCTGAAGAGCGTTGAGGATGCGCAGGTCGATGGCATCGAGGTTGATGTAGGGCATGGCGTCGGCAAACCTTTTCACGCAATTTTCTGCCAAGAATACGCAATCATCAAGCTGAACTTCGCAAGGACATGCCCTCCCCTGGAAGCCTATGCTCAAAAGCCAAGGAGGTTCACCATGTCCGACCTTGCCTGTTCTTCCTCTCCGCGGGCTCAGTCCCGCCCTGTCCTGATCGGCTGGCTCGCCGCCCTCGCGACCGTCACGATCTGGGCCGTCTGGGCGGTCGCGACACGCCATGCGGTGACGCACGACCTATCCCCCGCAACCGTGGGCATGCTGCGGTTCGGCGTTCCGGCCCTCCTGCTGCTTCCGATCAGCCTGCGCATCGGTCTGTTCCCGAAAGGTCTCGGGCTCATGAAAGGCGTCGGGCTTCTCGGGTCCGGCGCTCCGTTCTTTCTCATCGTCGCACTTGGCATGCAGTTCGCTCCGGCCGCGGAGATCGGCCCGCTCCTGCCCGGCACCATGCCGCTCTTCGTGGCGCTGATCGGCTGGCTCGTCTTTGGCGAGCGGCTCGGGCGCATCAGGGTTGCCGGCTTCGTCCTGATCCTGATCGGCAGCGCCTGCATCGGCGGGTACGGGGTGCTTTTCGCCGGTCACGGCGCCTGGCGTGGACATCTTCTGCTTTTGAGCGGCGCCTGCCTGTGGGGCATCTACACCCATGCCTATCGCCGCAGCGGATTGTCCGCCCTTCAGGCCTCGGCGCTCATCGGGCTCTGGTCCTTCCTTATCCTTATGCCCTTCGGCACTCCGTCCCTGGTTCGTGCGCTCGGCGACGGATTGGCAGGCCCCGTGATCATGCAGGCCGTCGTGCAGGGATTTTTCTCAGGGATTGTCGGAATCGTGCTCTACGGCATCGCCATCGACCGTCTCGGCGCGTCTCGCGCGGCCGCCGTCTCGCCCCTGTCGATCGTGCTGGCGGCCGTGATCGCAATTCCGGTTCTCGACGAGATCCCGGATGGGATCGCTCTCATCGGGATAGCATTGGCAACGCTGGGCGTCGTGCTGACAAGCGGCATCTTCGATTCCGCAGGCAAGGGGCGATGATGACCGTCAAACGAAAACCCCACCCTCCTGTCGGAGGATGGGGCCGCTTGTCGTTGAACCGAGTGTTTCGCCTCAGGTGTTCATCGAGTCGAAGAATTCCTGGTTCGACTTGGTCTGGCGCAGCTTGTCGAGCAGGAACTCGATGGCGTCCACCGTGCCCATCGGGTTGAGGATGCGGCGCAGCACGTACATCTTCTTGAGCGTGTCCGTCGGCACCAGCAGCTCTTCCTTGCGGGTGCCGGAGCGGGTGATGTCGATGGCCGGGAAGGTGCGCTTGTCGGCCACCTTGCGGTCGAGGATGATTTCCGAGTTGCCGGTGCCCTTGAACTCTTCAAAGATCACCTCGTCCATGCGCGAGCCGGTATCGATGAGCGCGGTCGCGATGATGGTGAGCGAGCCGCCTTCCTCGATGTTGCGCGCCGCGCCGAAGAAGCGCTTCGGACGCTGGAGCGCATTGGCGTCCACGCCGCCGGTGAGCACCTTGCCGGAGGATGGCACCACCGTGTTGTAGGCGCGGCCGAGGCGCGTGATCGAATCGAGCAGGATCACCACGTCGCGGCCATGCTCCACGAGGCGCTTGGCCTTCTCGATCACCATTTCGGCCACCTGCACGTGGCGGGTCGCCGGCTCGTCGAAGGTGGAGGCCACGACCTCGCCCTTCACAGAGCGCTGCATGTCGGTGACTTCCTCCGGGCGCTCGTCGATGAGCAGCACGATGAGGTAGCACTCGGGATGGTTCGTGGTGATAGACTGCGCCACGTTCTGCATCAGCACGGTTTTACCGGTGCGCGGCGGCGCGACGATGAGGGCGCGCTGGCCTTTGCCGATCGGCGAGACGATGTCGATGATGCGCGGCGAGAAATCCTTGCGGGTCGGATCGTCGATCTCGAGCTTGAAGCGCTCCTGCGGGAAGAGCGGCGTCAGGTTGTCGAAATGCACCTTGTGCCGGATCTTCTCGGGATCCTCGAAATTGATGGTGTTGACCTTGAGCAGGGCGAAGTAGCGCTCGCCCTCCTTCGGGCCGCGGATCGGGCCGTCCACCGTATCGCCGGTGCGCAGGCCGAAGCGGCGGATCTGGCTCGGCGAGACATAGATGTCGTCCGGGCCGGGCAGGTAGTTCGAATCGGCCGAGCGCAGGAAGCCGAAGCCGTCCTGCAGGACCTCGACGACGCCCGCGCCGATGATCTCCACCTCGCGCGCCGCCAGCTGCTTGAGGATGGCGAACATGAGCTCCTGCTTGCGCATGGTGCTCGCGTTCTCGACCTCGAGCTCCTCGGCGAAAGCGATGAGTTCGGTCGGCGTCTTTGATTTCAGGTCTTGAAGTTTGATTTCCCTCATCGGGGAACACTCTCGGAGTAAGGTCGCGGTCAGATGGGGCTGTACGCGGAGGAGATGGAGGAAACGTCGACAGGGCCGCCGGGTTCACGAACCGTGACTGTGAGAGCCCTGAGGGCCCGTGCAGCTCACCTGTCTTTGAGGAAGAGGAGTCCCTTATAGCTGCGTTCCCGGATTTTCTCAAGGGGTGTTTGAAAACGATTGAGCATGATGGTCATCCCGGACGGCGCAAGCCGATCTCAACAAGCGCGCTTAATAAAGGTGCGGAACTATTGCAGCCTCAAAACAAGGTATCATCGAACTCATCAAGGATTTTATTCAAAACTCGGAAGATAACGATCTGAACAAGACGTTTGCAGAGAGATTTGCAGAAAAGCTGAAAACGCTTCATTTCGTGGGCTCCTGGAATGAACCCGGCCTATTATCAGCACGCTTTTCTAAAACGCACCGCACAGACTGAGTTCGCCCATTTTCACCCGCCAAGCCTCTCGTTAAGCGCTAGCTTGGGCTCCCAACAAACCTGCCCAAAGCCTCATCCTGAGGAGGACCGTCAGGTCCGTCTCGAAGGACGAGGCGTCTCCAGTGCTCTCTGGAGCCTCCTTCGAGACGCCGCTCACGCGGCTCCTCAGGATGTGGGTTTTTGTTGGTTATTTTTTAAAACGGCTTCACGATCACCAGGATCACGATGCCGATCATCAGCACCGTCGGCACCTCGTTGAGGATGCGATAGTATTTCGCCGGGCGCGTGTTCTTGTCGGCGGCGAATTCCTTCAGGCGGCGCACATAGACGCCGTGCACGCCGGAGAGGATCAGGACCAGCAGGATCTTGCCGTGGAGCCAGCCGTCCCTGTACCAGCCGCCCTGCCAGATCAGGACGAGGCCGAAGATCCAGGTCGCGACCATCGCGGGGTTGATGATCGCCTTGAGCAGGCGGCGCTCCATGACCTTGAAGGTCTCGGACTGGGCCGAGCCTTTCGGCGCGTCGCAGTGATAGACGAAGAGGCGCGGCAGGTAGAGCATGCCCGCCATCCAGGCGATGACGGAGATGACGTGAAGCGCCTTGATCCAGAGATAGAGCATCGGTTTCAGGCTCCCCGCACGCGGGCGATCATCTGCTCCACATGGGCGATGGGGGTTTCCGGCAGGATGCCGTGACCGAGATTGAAGATGTGCGGCCGCCCGCGCGCCGCGCCGAGGATATGGTCGACGCCCTCCTCCATCGGCGCGCCGCCGGCGATCAGCGCCAGCGGGTCGAGATTGCCCTGGGTGGCGATGCTCTTCGGCAGGCTCGGAAGCACGAGGGCCGGGTCGAGGGTCCAGTCGAGCGCCAGCGCGTCGCCGATCCCGGCCGCGGCGAAGCGGTGAAGGTTCGCGCCGCCGCCACGCACGAAGACGATGGCCTTGGCCTGCGGCCGCGCCGCCTTCAACCCTTCCACCATCCGGCGGATCGGGTTGAGGGAGAGCCGGTCGAACAGGGCGGGCGGCAGGGCCGAGCCGAAGCTCTCGAAGATCTGCACGGCCTCGGCGCCCGCATCGATCTGGCGGATGAGGTAGGCCGTGGAGGCCTTGACCAGCTTTTCGATGAGCGCGTCCATGAAAGCCGGATCGCGATAGGCGGTCAGCCGGGCCGGGGCCTGGTCAGGGGTGCCCTTGCCGGCGATCATGTAGCTCGCCACGGTCCAGGGCGCGCCGCAGAAGCCCAAGAGGGTCGTTTCCTTCGGAAGGGACGTGCTCAGGCGGTCCAGGGTCTCGAAGACCGGGTCGAGGCGCTCCAGCGGCAGCTCCTCGGCAAGCCGCGCGAGATCCTCCGCAGACGTGACCGGATCGAGCTTCGGACCCTCGTTCTCGACGAAACGCACCTCCTGCCCCAGGGCATGGGGAATGACGAGGATGTCGGAGAACAGGATGGAGGCGTCGAAGCCGAAGCGGCGGATCGGCTGAAGGGTCACCTCCTCAGCAAGCCTCGGCGTGTAGCAGAGATCGAGGAAGGAGCCGGCCTGCTTCCGGGTCTCCCGGTATTCCGGCAGATAACGGCCTGCCTGCCGCATGATCCAGATCGGCAGAGGCCAGACCGGCTCGCCGTTCAGCACGCGCAGGATCGTTTTGGTGGGACGCTCGCTCACAGGCCCTCTCTATAAAATATAATCTTTGAATCAAAGAATCTGATGTTTCTCTTGGGCCGTGAATCACAAAGCCGCAACCCCGTCCACAAGCGGTCCACATAGGCTGGGGCGTTAAGGGTTCATTAACGGATCGGGCAGGCGCGCCACAATCCTTTCCGAAATCTTAAGGCTTAACAGATCGTTAACGAAGATTAACCGAATCTGAATCGGAACCGCTTGGGTGATTCGTGCCGGATTCTCCCAATCCGGCCCTTGCCGCCTCGCACATGGATGAGCCCTGTTGATGGCGCGGCGGGAATCCCACAGGCCCTTTTGCTGGACCTGCGCGCCGTGCCGTTTTATCCACACTCATCGACTCCTCGCATATCGGGCCGGGACAAGGATTTCGCCTTCGGGGCCCCTCCATCGATACGCGACGACGCGGAGAACCTGAGCCGTGGGACGCAGCTATTTCCATCTTCATCTCGTCTCCGACTCGACGGGCGAAACCCTCATCACCGTCGCCCGCGCGGTGGTGGCGCAATATGAAGGCGTCGCCGCCATCGAGCACGTCTATCCCCTCGTGCGCTCGACCACGCAGCTGGAGCGGGTGATCAGCGAGATCGAGACCGCGCCGGGCATCGTTCTCTACACCCTGGTCGATCAGGATCTCGCAACGCGCCTGGAAGAGGTCTGCCGCGCCACCGGATCGCCGCATCTCTCCGTGCTTGCCCCGGTCCACGCCCTGCTCTCCTCCTATCTCGGCACCCATTCGACGGCCCGGCCCGGCGCGCAGCACATGCTGAACGCGGAATATTTCAAGCGCATCGACGCGATGAACTTCACGCTCATGCACGATGACGGACATCTCCCGCATGATCTCGACGATGCGGATGTGATCCTGGTCGGCGTGAGCCGCACGTCGAAGACGCCCACCTCCGTCTATCTCGCCAATCGCGGCCTCAAGACCGCCAATATTCCGCTCGTGCCCGGCGTGCCGCCGCCGCCTGTGCTGGAGAGCGCGCGAAAGGCGCTCATCGTGGGCCTGGTGGCGACGCCCGAACGCATCGTCCAGATCCGGCAGAACCGCCTGCTCAGCCTGAATGCGGACGACGACACTTCTTATGTGGATCGCGAGGCGGTGGCCGAGGAACTGGCGGCGTCCCGGCGGCTCTTCGCCCGCAACGGCTGGCCGGTCATCGACGTGACGCGCCGTTCCATCGAGGAGACGGCGGCCGCGATCATCGACCTCTATCGCGATCATCGCCTGCGCTTCATCGCGGAATAGCCCCATGCCCGTGCTCTGGACCCCTTCCGAGAAGCTGCTTCTGGCTTCCACCAGCGTGACCCGTCTCACCCTGCTCGTGAGCGCGGGCCTCTCCGTCGAGACCCAGGCGGCGGGAATCGACGAGCGTGCGGTCGAGGCGGCTTCGGTCCACGAGGGGCTCGATCCGCCCTCGCTCGCGGGAAGGCTCGCTATGGAGAAGGCGCTCGCCGTCAGCCGCCGCCATCCGGAACGGGTCGTGCTCGGGGCCGACCAGGTGCTCGAATGCGAGGGCCGGGTGCTTCACAAGCCGGCGGACCGGGCCGCCGCCCATGCGCAGCTCAAGGCGCTCGCGGGCCGCAGGCACGTTCTCCACTCCGCGGGCTGCCTCGCCATCGGCGGGACCGCGGTCGAGCGTTTCGCGACGAGCGCCGTCCTCACCATGCGGCCCCTCACCGACGCGGCCATCGATCTCTATCTCGATCTCGCCGGTCCCGATGTGCTCAGGAGCGTCGGCGCGTACCAGCTCGAAGGATTCGGGATTCATCTCTTCGAGGCGGTCGAGGGCGACCACTCGACCATCCTGGGGCTTCCCCTTCTCCCGCTGCTCGCCGCCCTGCGCCGTCTCGGCTGCCTCGCCCTTTAAGGACACGATCTCCATGACGAAGGCCTTCATCGTCGGCCATCCGATCAAGCATTCCCGCTCGCCCCTGATCCACGGGCACTGGCTGAAGACCTACGGGCTCGAAGGGTCCTACGAGCGGATCGACGTGGAACCTGTGAACTTCGGGGAATTTCTGAAGGCCTTTCCGGCCAGGGGCTTTGCCGGGGGCAACGTCACCATTCCGCACAAAGAGGCGGCCTTCGCCGGGGTCGACCGCCGCACCGCCCGCGCTGAGCGGGTGGGGGCGGTCAATACCCTCTGGGTCGAGGACGGGACGATCTGGGGCGACAATACGGATGTCGTCGGTTTCATGGCCCATCTCGACCGGAGCCTGGGGACAGGCTGGGAGCAGGATGTGGATACCGCCCTCGTTCTCGGGGCGGGCGGGGCCGCGCGCGCCGTGGTCGCAGGCCTCCAGGATCGGCCCCTGAAACGCATCCTCGTGGCGAACCGCACCCTGGCGAAGGCGGAAGACCTCGTGCGGGATCTGGGAGGCACGGGCCCGGCGGCACTCGCGCCCTTGGCCTGGGAGGGGATCGGATCCGCACTGCCTGGCGCGCAGCTGATCGTCAACACCACGTCCCTGGGCATGGCGGGCCAGCCGCCGCTCGCCATCGACCTCGACCGGGCGCCGGCCGGGGCCATCGTCGCCGACATCGTCTATGTCCCCCTCGAAACCTCCCTCCTCGCCGCCGCGTCCGCGCGGGGCCTGAGGACGGTCGACGGCCTGGGCATGCTGCTTCACCAGGCGGTGCCGGGCTTCCGGCGCTGGTTCGGCGTCACGCCCGAGGTCACGCCCGCATTGCGGGCGCTCGTGCTTGCCGATATCGAGGGCTCGACATGACCTTCGTTCTCGGGCTCACCGGTTCCATCGGCATGGGAAAATCGGCCACGGCCGATCTCTTCCGCAAGCTCGGCGTTCCGGTGCACGATGCCGATGCCGCCGTGCACGGCCTCTACCGGGGCCGGGCCGCTCCGCTGATCGGACAGGCCTTTCCCGGCACCGTCGTGGAGGGGGTCGTCGACCGGGCTAAGCTCGGCGCTGCCGTGCTGAACGACCCTCAGCGCCTGAAGGAGCTCGAAGCCATCGTGCATCCGCTGGTGCGGGAGGAGAAGGGGAGCTTTCTGAGAAAAGTCTCCGCCTTCGCGCCGATCGCCGTCCTGGACATTCCCCTTCTCTTCGAAACCGGCGGCGAGGCAGGCTGCGATGCGACGCTCGTCGTCACCGCGCCCGCCGCCGTGCAGCGCGCGCGGGTGCTGGCGCGGCCCGGCATGACGGAGGAGAAATTTTCTGTCATCCTCGCCAAGCAGATGCCGGATTCCGACAAGCGCGCCCGCGCCCATTTCCTGGTCGATACCAGCCGTGGATTCGAATCCGCCGAGGCCCAGGTGAGGTCGATCCTCGCCTGCCTTGCCGGGCGGCCGGGTCGGCGTCATGCGTTTTGAAGAAGAGTTGATCAGCGATGTTGCGTGAAATCGTTCTCGATACCGAAACCACCGGCACCGACCACGCCAAGGGCGACAGGGTCATCGAAATCGGCTGCGTCGAACTCCTCAACCACATCCCGACGGGCCGGAGCTACCACGTCTACATCAACCCGGAATGTCCGGTTTCGCCGGGCGCTTTCGCCGTTCACGGGCTCTCGGACGAGTTTCTGGCCGACAAGCCGGTTTTCGCCGCCGTCGCCGACGAATTCGCGGCGTTCATCGCCGATGCGCGGCTCGTGATCCACAATGCGGCCTTCGATATCGGCTTCCTCAACGCGGAATTCGCCCGCACGGGGCATCCGCTCTTCGACCTCGCCGACGTGGTCGATACCCTCATCATGGCCCGGCGCAAGCATCCGGGCGCGGCGAACAACCTCGACGCCCTCTGCGCGCGCTACGGAATCGACAATTCCCGGCGCACCAAGCACGGGGCGCTCCTCGACGCGGAGATCCTGGCCGAGGTCTATATCGAGCTGATCGGCGGCCGGCAGGTGGGTTTCGACCTGGCGCTCCAGCCCGCCTCCCGCAGCCGTGCCGCGGCGCTAAGCCAGGCCGCCCGGGAGGCGAAGCCGCGCACCCTGATCTCGCGCCTGACCGACGACGAGCGGGCCGCCCACGAAGCCTTCATCCAATCCCTGGGACCGAATGCGCTCTGGCGCGAATATCTCGGCGAAACGACGCCGGACGTTTCATAAGAGAATGTTATAATATATGGATTTTCAATTAAAAGCTTATATCAAATTAAGGAGAAGCTGCGTTCTTCTTTAGCCTACATTCAGTTCAAAATTTATAATCATAACCTGTGGATAATTTATATCCCAAGAGCTTTAATGAGAATAAAAATTTATTTATTTACAATAAGTTATCAACATTTACCACTTAGTGAAGCATACGCTTCTCATGCGGAACAAATGAGGGTACCAAACATTTAACCGTCGGGTGACCGATCATAACAGACGGTTAACCAAGGTTGTGTAAGTTTCTTTCGTCGCGTGACACGGTGAAAATCTGCCGGCCGTAGCACAGCTATTTAGCTGGAGCACTTTGTAGGGTTCAAGGCAGGCCCTACCACGACGAAATATAGGCCCCCCTCAAGGGGGCCTTTTCTTTTAGTTGTGCGCGCGAAGCAGGGTGCCGCGTCGTAGTAGAGCTCTCGTTTGTCGAGGTGCCGTACGATGAAATGTTGTAAGCCATAAATCGTAGCCGTCCCGAGCACACTTAACGACAGCCTTATAACGAATGTTACTGTCTGGGGCACAATACGAAGCTACAACGCAGCCCCGATCTCCGATTAGCAAGCCATTTTTAATGACTATTGGAGCTTGCAGTAACTCAAACAAACTCACGTCTGGATGGTCATCAAGTATGTGTTGAAGAGATACTCTAGAAAGATAAACGAGTGGAACCTTGGCCTTCAGATATTCGACAGCAACAGCTGGAAGAGGGCCAACGACCAATGGGTCTAGTCGGCCTGCAATCAACTCATAAAGCCGACTCAGCTCAAACACCATGATTAGCAAAGAAACCAAGCTCGTGAACAGTGTCAATTGATAGAGTTACTGAATTCACTTGTAGCGGATGCCACACATGTCGTTAAGGCAAACAGAAATTAAGAATTCTGTCTCCCGACAATACTGGCTGTTCCGTTGATGAGCGGCCTTGCTCATTAAATTAGAAAGCAAATAAAAATCGGGCGACGCTTTCGCCTCGCCCGATCCCTGAAATCGTCGATGCCGCGCCGCAGCCTTACGACAGGGTCTGGCCCCCGGCCTGCTGGGCCTGCATCTCGGCGGCGCGCTGGCGGTAGAGCGCCACGAAGTCGATCGGGTCGATGTAGAGAGGCGGGAAGCCGCCGTTGCGCACCGCATCGGCCACCATCTGGCGGGCGAAGGGGAAGAGCAGGCGCGGGCACTCGATCATCACCACCGGATGCAGCTGCTCCTGCGGGATGTTCTGGATCCGGAACACGCCCGAATAGGTCAGCTCGAAGGCGAAGAGCACGTCCTTGCCGCCGACCTTGGCATCGCCTTCGAGAGTCAGGTCGACCTCGAAATCCGCGTCGGCGAGCTGCTTGGCGTTCACGTTGACCTGCAGGTTGATCTGCGGGCCTTCCGTCTGCGGCTGCAGGGAGCGCGGCGCGTTGGGGTTCTCGAAGGAAAAGTCCTTGCAGTACTGCGCAAGGGCGTTGAGCACGGGGGCTCCGTTGTTTGCCGGATTCTCGGCCATGATGTCTGCTCCCTAAGGGGGTGTCTCGTCGGGCCCGGATGGAACACTGTTCAGCAAAGCGCCGGCTCGCTTCGGGCCATGGAGCTCCGCGCTACCACGCTTCTCATGCATGAAGCAAGATTTCAGCCGACGCATTCGCTTGTCGGGGCCGGAGGTGGATGTTACGACCTCAGGACCCCATATGCGAAGGATGACACCTTCGCCTCCTTGAGACAACGCCCGGCGGCAGTCGGGTGCGGGCAGGCCCACAACGGATCGACGATGCAGGATTCCTTCGACATCACGACCCTCATTTTTATCGTTCTCGCCGTCTTCGTCATCTGGCGTCTTCGCTCCGTCCTGGGGCAGAAGACGGGCAACGAGCAGCCGCCCTTCGATCCGCTCTCACGGCGCGATGCGCCCCTGCGTCCGGGCAACGGGCCTGCCGAGCCCGATCACAATGTGGTGCGCCTTCCCGGCGCCAACGGCCCTCGCCCCGCCGCCGACGTTCCTCCCGCCGAGCGCTGGAAGGGCATCGCCGAGCCCGGCACGCCGCTCGCCCAGACGCTCGACGGCATCGCGCGCATCGAGCCCGACTTCAATGCCGCCGAGTTCCTGGAAGGGGCCAAGTCCGCCTATGAGATGATCGTCACCGCCTTCGCCCAGGGAGACCGCAAGACCCTCAAGGATCTTCTCTCCCGCGACGTCTATGAAGGATTCGAGCGCGCCATCGGCGAGCGCGAACGCCGCGGCGAGACCGTCGAGACAACCTTCGTGTCCATCGACAAGGCGGAGATGGCCGGGGCCGAGCTCCAGGGCAAGAACGCCCAGGTCGTAGTGCGCTTCCTCTCCAAGCTGATCACCGCCACCCGCGATGCATCCGGCACCGTGGTGGACGGCAGCCCCGAGGCCGTGGCCGACGTGACCGATGTCTGGACCTTCGCCCGCACGCTCGGCAGCCGCGATCCCAACTGGCTTCTGGTCGCGACCGAAGCGGGGCAATGAGGCATGCCGGGAAGGTCCTTCTCGCCGGCTGCATCGTCTGGACGCTGAGCATGTCCGCCGCAGCGGCCGGCCCGGCGCTGAACGATCGGGCGCGTCTCGATCCCCTCGCCTTCCACGATCTCGCGGGCTGGGAGGACGACGATCACGCGGCGGCCTTCCAGGCCTTCCTCCGCTCCTGCCGGGCCCTCGAGGCGCAGGCGGCGGAGCTGCGGCCCGCCCAGGCGCCGCAAGCCGATCTTCTCGCCGTCTGCCGGGAGGCCCTGAAGCGGCCCGATCCCGGCAGGGCCGAGGCCAAGCGCTTCTTCGAGGCGCATTTCCAGCCCTTCGCCGTCGTCCCCTCCTCCGGCCAGGGCTTTCTCACCGGCTATTACGAGCCCGAATTCGAGGGCTCTCGGACACCGGACGAGGCCTATTCCGTGCCGCTTCTCGACCGGCCCGAGGATCTCGTCACCATCCCCCAGGGTGAAACCCTGCCCGGCCTGGAAGGGCTCCAGGCGGCCCGGCGCACGCCGGACGGATACGAGCCCTATCCGGATCGCGCCGCCATCGAGGACGGGGCGCTCGGCACGCTCGCCAGGCCCGTCGTCTACCTCAAGGAGCCGGGCGAGGCCTTCATCATCCACGTGCAGGGCTCGGCCCGCATCCGGCTCGGCGACGGCTCGGTGATGCGGGTGGCCTATGCCGGGCGCAACGGGCGGCCCTATACCTCCATCGGCCGCCTGCTGGTCGAGCGGGGCGAGATGGATCTGGAGACCATGACCCTGGCCAAGCTGATGGGCTGGCTGAAGGACCATCCGCAGGAGGCCAGGGACCTCATGCGGCAGAACCGGTCCTACATCTTCTTCCGGGAGGCGGCGGAACTCGCGCCGGAGGATGGCCCCATCGGCGGGGCGGGCATTCCCCTCGTTCCCGGGCGGAGCCTCGCGGTGGACCGGTCCCTCTGGGCCTATGGCCTGCCCATCTGGCTCGACGGGCAATTGCCCGTGACGCTCGATGAGGCCGAGCCCCTGGGACGGCTCATGATCGCCCAGGATACGGGCTCGGCCATCGTCGGCCCGGCCCGGGGCGATTTCTTCTTCGGCAGCGGCGAGGAAGCGGGGCGGCGCGCCGGGCTCCTGCGCCATGCGGTGCGCTTCGTGATCCTGCAGCCGAAATCCGGTTCATGAGCAAGAGAAGCCGCACCCGCCAGCTCAGCCCCGATGAGAAGCGGCTCTGGTCCCATGTGGCCAGGCACGTGAAGCCCATGAAGGGCAAGGGCCTGCCGCCGGAACCGGAGCCCGAGGAAAAGACCGCCACCGCCCCGGTCCCGCAGATCGCGGCGCCCGCGCCCGTGCTGTCCCCTCTCCCGCCTCCAAAGCCCGCCCTGCCGCCGCTGGCTCCCGTGGAGCGCAAGACGCTCCAGGCCCTGCGCCGGGGCCGCAAGGAGGTGGACAGCGTCATCGACCTGCACGGCATGCGCCAGGAAGAGGCCCATTTCGCCCTCCTGCGCTTTCTCCACCGGGCGCAGGGTTCCGGCTACGGGCTCGTTCTCGTGATCACCGGCAAGGGCGGCGCGAGCGTCGGCGCAGGCCCGTTCGAGGAACGTGGGGTCCTGCGGCGCATGGTGCCCCACTGGCTGCGCCTGCCCGACCTGCGCCACGTAGTCATCGGGTTCGAGGAGGCCTCTCCCCAGCACGGCGGTTCCGGTGCACTCTATGTGAGGCTCCGCCGCAGGCGGGGCGGGGAGCGAACGGGATGACGCCCTTCGGTGAACGGGTGCGGCAACTGCGCCGCGAACGCGGCCTGATGCTGAAGGACATGGCCGCGCATCTGGGCGTGTCGAGCGCCTATCTCTCGGCGCTCGAGCGCGGGGAGCGCGGAAAGCCGACCTGGGCCCTGCTCCAGGGCGTCCTGCAATATTTCCACATCATCTGGGACGAGGCCGACGAACTCGCGCGCCTTGCCGATCTCTCCGACCCCCGGGTGAAGATCGACACGGCCAATACCGATCCCAAGGCGACGCTTCTCGCCAACCGGCTGGCGCGGGAAATCCGCTCCCTTTCGTCCGAGGACCTCGACGCGATGCTCGCCATCCTCGAGCGGGCGCAGGAGCGGGAGCGCCGGGCGGCGCTCTCCGCCGAGGCCGTCCAGGCCCCCTCGCCCGTTTCCCGGTGACCCGACCGAGGCTTCAGGACTTCGTCAGCGCCACGCTCTCGGCGATCAGCCTCAATCCCAGCCCGCCCATGACGGCCCCGGCCAGGCGGTCGATCCAGGGCTTGTAGCTCAGATAGACCGAGCGCGGATGGCGGGCGGAAAAGGCAAGGGCCACGATGGCGTACCAGCCTGCTTCCACGAGGAAGATCAGCGGCGGCAGGGCCATGAGCATCCATGCGGGCGGAGAAGCCGGCAGGAGCGCCGCAAAGATGCTGCCATAGACGACGGCCGTCTTCGGGTTGCTGATCTGCGTGACGAAGGCGAAGGAAAACGACCGCAGGAGGGATCCCTTTTCGAAGACTTCGCGATCCGGAACGGCGATCGGCTCACGGGCGCCGCGCCAGATGCGGATGCCCAGATAGATCAGATAGGCGCCGCCCATAAGCTTCAGGGCGAGATAGAGCCATTCCACCCGCATCAGCAGCGCGCTCAGGCCGAGAAGTGCCAGGATCCCGAAGGTCGCGCCGCCGAGGCCCATGCCGAGGGCGGCGGACAGCCCGGCCAGGCGGGATGCGGTGATCGCAATGCGGGATACGAGGACGAAACTCGGGCCGGGGCTGATCGCTCCGATGAGCAGAGCGCCGACAATGCTGAACAGGATGACGGTCATGGACATGGCTGGTCTCTCCGACAGATGTGGTGCCCAGGCGAACGGCGTCCAAACCCGCGCTTCCCGATGGTGCTCCATCCGATCTCGCCAGTAACGCGGCGGATGAAAGTATTCACGTTATGTTATTCAATGCAATCCGCATGAGGATCGGGTCCGCTTCCATCAAGCCGAGGCCTTGACCTCCCCTGCCCCGGATGCGAAAGCGCCCCGTCTCTTCCTCAATCCGGTGGCTCATGTCCCAGACCCGCATCGACGTTCTCACCCTCGGCAACGCCATCGTTGACGTGCTCGCCCATACGGACGAGGCCTTCCTGCTGCAGAAGAAGGTCCACAAGGGCGCCATGCAGCTCATCGACGAGACGCGCGCCGAGGAGCTCTACGCCGACATGGGCCCGGCAATCATCGTGTCGGGCGGCTCCGGTGCCAACACGGCGGCGGGCGCGGCCGCCCTCGGCGTGAAGGCGGGCTTCATCGGCAAGGTGAAGAACGACGAGACGGGCAAGCTCTTCGCGCACGACCTGAAGGCGATCGACGTGCATTATGACGTGACGCCCGCCGAGGACGGCCCCGCCACCGCGCGCAGCTTCATCCTGGTGACGCCCGACGGCGAGCGCACCATGAACACCTATCTCGGCGCCTGCCAGAACCTCACCCCCGACGATGTGAAGCCGGAAACGGTGCGCGCCTCGAGCATCGTCTATCTCGAAGGCTATCTCTGGGATCCGCCGGCCGCGAAGGAAGCCTTCCGCAAGGCGGTGCGGATCGCGCACGAGGCGGGCAACCAGGTGGCGCTCACCCTGTCCGACGCCTTCTGCGTCGACCGTTACCGCGACGAGTTCCTCGGCCTCATGCGGGACGGGAGCCTCGACATCCTCTTCGCCAATATCCACGAGCTGCAGAGCCTCTACGGCACCTCGGACGCGAACACGGCGCTCGCGGCTTTGCGCGAGGAGAAGGTGCTCGGCGTCGTCACCCGCTCGGCCGAAGGCGCGCTGGTGGTGAGCCGCGGTGAGACGCTCGCCGTTCCGGCCTTCCCCGTGGAGCGCGTGGTCGACACCACGGGCGCGGGCGACCTCTTCGCCGCGGGCTTCCTCGCCGGTCTCGTCAAGAATCTCGACCTCGCCGACTGCGCCCGCCTCGGTGGCTTGGCCGCCGCCGAGATCATCTCCCATCTCGGGGCCCGCCCGCAGGCGAACCTTAAGGAACTGGCGCAGCAGGAAGGGCTTTTGGGCTGAGGCTCATCCCTTCTTCCCGCTGCCGGGAACAGAGATCCGCGTACCTCACCCGCCCGTCCGCCCGAACCACAGGCTGAACAGGGCGGCAAGGGAAACGAGCGCCAGGAAACCGTTGAAGAGCACAAGCAGGAACGGCGCGATCCGCTGCACGTCGGGCTGCGGCGGCTGCGCGCCCGTGAACACCTGACGCCAGACGGCCGCCGCGAAGCAGAAGGCGCTGAAGAGGACGAGAATCGAGCCGGTGGAGAGGATCGTCCATTCCGGCACCACGCCTTCCAAAAGCTTCTTCGCGCCGATGCCGGAGGCGAGCGAAGCCAAGCCCGTGCGCACCCAGGCGGCATAGGTGCGCTCGGCGGCGAAGACCGTGCGGTTCGCCGCCAGTTCCGTGCGCCGGTCGGCGCTGTCCTTCAGCTGAACGGTGGCGACGGCGGTCGTGTGCGCAGCGGCCTGCGTGTGCTCCGCCGCCTCCTGCGTCTGCTCGGCAGCGTCCTGTGCGTGCTCGGCGCTGCGCCTGAGTTTTTCGTCGAGCGGCTGCGTGGCCATGATTCCTCCCTGTGACGGAGGAACAACGCTCACGGTTGCGAAAAAGGTCTATCGCCTCACAGCCGTCTCAGCGCCACCGTCTCGATCCGGTGGCTCGCGCCCTTCGTCAGGATCAGGCTCGCGCGCTGGCGGGTCGGCACGATGTTCTCGCGCAGGTTCACCAGGTTGATGCGGTTCCACAGGCCGTCGGCGATGCCGATGGCTTCCGTCTCGGCCAGCTCCGCATAGCGGCGGAAATAGGAGAGCGGGTCGCGGAAGGCCGTGTGGCGCAGGCGCAGGAAGCGGTTCACGTACCAGCGGTGCAGGTCTTCCTCGTCCGCGTCGATATAGACCGAGAAGTCGAAGAAGTCGGAGACGAAGGGAATGGCCGTGCCGTCCTTGGGCATGCGCGCCGGCTGGAGCACGTTGAGCCCCTCGACGATGAGGATGTCCGGCCGGTCGACCGTCGTTTCCTCGCCGGGCACCACGTCGTAGACGAGGTGCGAATAGAGCGGCGCCTTCACGTTGCGCTTGCCCGCCTTGATATCGGCGAGGAAGTGCAGGAGCTTGCCCGTGTCGTAGCTCTCGGGAAAGCCTTTGCGCTCCATGAGGCCCAGCCGCGTCAGCTCGGCATTGGGCAGAAGAAACCCGTCCGTGGTGACGAGGTCCACCTTCGGCGTGTTGGGCCAGCGGGCGAGGAGCGCCTTCAGCACGCGCGCCGTGGTGGACTTGCCCACCGCCACCGAGCCCGCCACGCCGATGATGTAGGGCACCTTCTCCTCCTTCTCGGCGAGAAGGAAGCGTTGGGTCGCCTTGAACAGCCCCTGCGTCGCCGCGACGTAGAGCGAGAGCAGGCGCGAGAGCGGCAGATAGATCGCCGCCACCTCGTCGAGCGAGATAGGATCGTTGAGGGATTGCAGCTGCATCACCTCGTCGGCGGTGAGCGTCATCGGCGCATCGGCGCGCAGCTTCGCCCATTCATCGCGCGTGAAGGTGCGGTAGGGCGACAGCCCGTCATCGGTCTCAGGAGTGGAAACCACGTTGGGCTGGTCCATGCGACCCACCTTTCCGTTCAGAGCATCGGACCCGAAAGCAGCAGGCCCTTCCGGATCTTATTCGATGCTCATGTCTTGAAGAACGCATCGTTGAAGCGGACGAGACGAGCCACATGCGTGACCCGGAGATCCGCACGATGCGTCAGGTCTTGCGCGCCGCTTTCTCGGCAAGCCCCGACTGCGCCGTGCGGCGCTCCAGTTCGGCCATCACGTCACTTAGCGGAATGTTCGCGCCCTGCAACACGACCAAAAGATGATACAGCACATCCGCCGCCTCGGCCGTAAGATTCTGCCGGTCCCCCTGGACGGCGGCGATGGCGGCCTCCACCGCCTCCTCCCCCAGTTTCTTGGCAGCCTTGGCGGGTCCGTCGGCCAGAAGCTTGGCCGTGTAGGATTCGGTCGCGGGAGCCGCCGCGCGGGTCGCGACGATGCGGGCGAGATCGGTGAGGGTGAAGGTGGTCATGGTTGGACTAGCCCGGCAGCGTTACGACAAGAGGTCCGTTTCGGGTGGCGACGACCGTGTGCTCGTACTGGACCGTCGGAGCGCGGGGATCGCTGAGCAGCGTCCATTCATCGTCGCCGTCCGTCGCTAAAGTGGCACCCAGCGACAGGAAGGGTTCCACCGTAAAAACGAGGCCCTCGTTCATGATCCGCCGCTCGGAGCGATCCGGCCAGGTGGGGATTTCTCCCGGCTCTTCATGAAGGGAATGGCCGATGCCGTGGCTCGCCAGGTTGCGAACCAGGGTATAGCCGTTCTTCTGCGCAAACTGACCGATGGCCTGGCCGATCCCCGCAACCGGCTTGTCGGCGCCGACCTGGCGCAGGCCGATCCACATGGCGCGCCGTCCGTCCCGGCATAGCCGCTTGACAGCATTCGTGACCGGTGGGACCGCGAAGGAAGCACCGGTATCGGCATAGACCCCATTCTTTTCCGCCGAGATGTCGATGTTGACGAGATCGCCCGCCGCGATCCGGCGCGATCCGGGAATGCCGTGGGCGATCTCTTCGTTCACGCTGATGCAGGTCGCGCCGGGAAAATCGTAAACGAGCTCCGGGCCGGAACGCGCCCCTTCCTTTTCGAGAAGCCCGCGGCCGATCATATCGAGTTCCGCCGTCGTCATCCCGGGCTCGAGCGCGGCAGCCATGGCCTCGAGGGTATTGGCGACGATCCTGCCGATATCCTGCAGCTTGTTCAGATCGTCCTCGTTGGAGATCGTCATTCGCTAAATCCCTTGTGTCTTATCCGGGATGGTCGGCTGCGATTGCCATGGAAACCGCCTTAGTGCCGATTTGCGGCAGCCTGTGCCGGTTCGTCCAGCCGCATCTTCAGGCCCTTCTCGGCCATGTAGTGCTTCGCTTCGCCGATGGTGTGCGTGCCGAAATGGAAGATCGAGGCGGCGAGCACGGCGCTGGCATGGCCCTTCTCGACGCCATCCACCAGATGATCGAGATTGCCGACGCCGCCGGAGGCGATGACGGGCACCGAGACCGCATCCGCGATGGCGCGCATCAGCGCGAGGTCGTAGCCGCCCTTGGTGCCGTCGCGGTCCATGGAGGTGACGAGCAGCTCCCCTGCCCCGAGCTCCGCCACCTGCTTAGCGAAGGCGACGGCGTCGATGCCAGTGGCGTTGCGCCCGCCATGGGTGAAGATTTCCCAGCGCGGCGGCTCGTCTTCACCGGAGACCTTCTTCGCGTCGATGGCGACGACGATGCATTGCGCGCCGAACTTTTCGGCGGCCTCGCGCACGAAATCCGGGTTCTTCACCGCGGCGGTGTTGATCGAGACCTTGTCGGCTCCGGCGAGCAGCAGATTGCGGATATCCTCGACATTGCGTACGCCGCCGCCCACCGTGAGCGGCATGAAGCAGGCTTCCGCCGTGCGGCTCACCACGTCGAGCAGGATGCCGCGCGCCTCGTGGCTCGCGGTGATGTCGAGGAAGCAGAGCTCGTCGGCGCCGGCGGCGTCATAGGCCTTGGCCGCCTCCACCGGATCCCCCGCATCGACGAGGTCGACGAACTGCACGCCCTTCACGACGCGCCCGTCCTTGACGTCCAAACAGGGAATGAGGCGCACTTTCAGCATCGGGCATTGTCCTTGCGCGCGGTGCGCAGCAGCGCCAGCGCCTGTTCCGGATCGATGCGCCCGTCATAGAGGGCGCGCCCGGAGATGGCGCCGTCGAGGACGGCGCAGTCGGGTTGGGTCAGGCGCTCGATATCGGCCATGGAGGCGAGGCCGCCGGAGGCGATGACCGGGATCGAGACGGCGCGGGCCAGCCCAAGGGTCATCGGGAAGTTGAGGCCTTTCAGGATGCCGTCGCGGGCGATGTCCGTGTAGATGATGGCGGCGACGCCTGCATCCTCGAAGCGGCGGCCGAGTTCTTCCGCGGAGAGGGTCGAGGTCTGGGCCCAGCCCTCCACGGCCACGAGCCCGTCCTTGGCGTCGATGCCCACCGCGATCTTGCCGGGATGAAGCCGCGCGGCTTCCCGCACGAAGGCCGGGTCGCGCACGGCGGCGGTGCCGATGATCACGCGGGACACGCCCTTGCCGAGCCAGCCCTCGACGGTCTTCATGTCGCGGATGCCGCCGCCGAGCTGCACGGGAATGTGCACGCGCTTGAGAATCTCTTCCACCGCGGAGGCGTTCATCGGCTTGCCGGCGAAGGCTCCGTCGAGGTCGACCACGTGCAGCCACTCGAAGCCCTGGCGCTCGAAGGTGGCGGCCTGGTCGGCGGGATCGTCGTTGAACACGGTCGCCTGGTCCATGTCGCCTTGAACGAGGCGGACGCAGCGGCCCTCTTTGAGATCGATTGCGGGATAAAGGATCACGGACGCCACCTTAAGAAATTGGCGATGAGCCTGAGGCCGAGCGCCTGGCTCTTTTCGGGGTGAAACTGGGTGCCGACGATGTTGTCGCGCCCGACGACGGCCGTGACTGGCCCGCCGTAATCGGTGGTGGCGATCACGTCGTTCGGATCGGCGGCCGAGAGCGCATAGGAATGCACGAAATAGGCGTGCAGCCCGTCCGGCCCGGTCGGAATGCCCTCGAAGAGCGGATGCGGCTTCGCGATGTCGAGGGTGTTCCAGCCCATATGCGGGATCTTCAGGGACAGATCGCTCGGCGCGATGGCCTTCACGTCGCCGTGGATCCAGTCGAGGCCGTAGCTCACGCTGTGCTCGAGGCCCCGCGTCGCCATGAGCTGCATGCCGACGCAGATGCCGAGGAAGGGAATCCCCTCCTCCCGGACGCGCTTCTGCAACGCCTCCACCATGCCCGGCACCGAATCGAGGCCGCGGCGGCAATCGGCGAAAGCGCCGACGCCCGGCAGCACGATCCGGTCCGCCTTGGCGATGAGGTTGGGATCGGAGGAGACGGTAACGGTCTGGTCGAGGCCTGCCTCGCGCGCCGCCCGCTCGAAGGCCTTGGCGGCGGAGTGCAGGTTGCCGGACCCGTAATCGATGATGACGACGCTCACCGGGGACGCTCCGCATCGGGGAAGAGGCCGATCACAGGCTCGGACCTCCGGGGGGTGGACGGGATCGGCGTGAAAGCCGGGCTGCGGGGCTGCGTCGCGGGCCTTGCACCGAGCCAGCGGGCGAAGGCCTTGGCCTCCGCCTCGTCCAGATCGTCCGCCGCGACCGCGTCGACCATGGGCAGGCCGCTGCGGCCTAAGGTCCAGCGCCTGAGGCTGTTGGCTTCAAGACCGATCAGGGCTTGCAGCAGGAGCTGGGCGACGGTGGCCGCGAGAGGATGCACGTCGAGCAGGGCCAGGACAGCCCCAAAGGCGAAGACGAGAACCAGCACGGCGAAGCCCGCGAGCCACAGCCTGTGGACGAAGAACCAGAGGAAGGTAAAGAAGAAGGCTCCCCAGGAGAAGGCATCCTTCACGAGTTCCGATTCGTCCAAAGCGGCCGGATCACCCGGCCGCGCATCGCGCGGGAGGTGCAGGGTAAAGGTGGTCATGGCGACGTTTCCTTGGGGCCTCGTCCGGAGAGGTGACGATGAACGTCCCGCCGGACAAGGCACGACCCGATGGATTTAGAGCGTACCCTTGGTGGAGGGAACGCGGCCTTCTTCCCTTGGGTCCACGGCCACGGCCTGACGCAAGGCCCGTGCCAGACCCTTGAAGCAGCTCTCGGCGATATGATGGCTGTTCTCGCCGTAGAGCGTCTCCACGTGGAGCGTCAGGCCCGCATTCATGGCGAAGGCCTGATGGAACTCGCGCACCAGCTCGGTGTCGAAAACGCCGATCTTCTCCGTCGGGAAGGCGGTGCGGAAGACCAGGAACGGGCGGCCCGAGATGTCGAGGGCAATGCGCGTCAGGGTCTCGTCCATCGGCACATGGATGTCCGCATAGCGGGTGATGCCCTTTTTATCGCCAAGCGCCTTGGCGATAGCCTGGCCCAGCGCGATTCCCGTATCCTCGGTGGTATGATGCTGGTCCACATGCAGGTCGCCGGTCACCTTCACGGTGAGGTCGAAGAGACCGTGCCTGGCGAACAATTCGAGCATGTGGTCGAGGAAGCCGACCCCCGTGGAGATCTCGGCCTTGCCGGTGCCATCGAGGGCAATCGACACGGTGACATCGGTCTCGGCGGTGCGACGGCTGACGCTCGCGGAGCGCATCATGAGGTTCCTTTGGCGGTAAGAGACGGCGCTTTCTATCAAGCCGCGACGAGAAACGCCACCCGCGTTGCTTTTGGCCGATGAGTGATTAAGTCAGACCTTGCGGCCCTGGAGGCCGTCGACCTTCCTTCCCGCCTGCCGGAGTCCCGTTCCCGTGTCCGAAGACGCCACCCCCCGCATGCATGCCACCACCATCCTCATGGTCCGCAAAGGCGGCCGCGTCGTCATCGGCGGCGACGGCCAGGTCAGCCTCGGCCAGACCGTGGTGAAGGGCAATGCGCGCAAGGTCCGCCGCCTGTCCAAGGGCGGGGTGATCGGCGGCTTCGCGGGCTCCACAGCGGATGCCTTCACCCTCTTCGAGCGCCTCGAGGGCAAGCTCGAGCAATATCCCGGCCAGCTCACCCGCGCCTGCGTGGAACTCACCAAGGACTGGCGCACCGACCGCTACCTGCGCCGCCTGGAGGCCATGATGCTCGTCGCCGACAAGGAGGTGGGCCTGCTGCTCTCCGGTGCGGGCGACGTGCTGGAGCCGGAGAACGGAATCATGGCCATCGGCTCCGGCGGCAATTATGCGCTCGCCGCCGCGCGGGCTCTCGCCGACAGCGAGCTCGACGCGGAGGCCATCGTGCGCCGCTCGCTGAACATCGCGGCCGAGATCTGCGTCTACACGAATGCCAACATCGTCATCGAAACGCTCGATGAGGCCTGATGGCCAAGGCCATAACGTAACGACGAAACACTTTCAGCCAAGATATCTCATGACCACCTTCTCCCCCCGCGAAATCGTTTCCGAACTCGACCGTTACATCGTTGGCCAGAACGACGCCAAGCGCGCCGTGGCGATTGCCTTGCGCAACCGCTGGCGGCGTCAGCAGCTGGAAGGCTCGCTCCGCGAAGAGGTGGCGCCGAAGAACATCCTGATGATCGGCCCCACCGGCTGCGGCAAGACGGAGATCTCCCGCCGTCTCGCCAAGCTCGCGGGCGCGCCCTTCATCAAGGTCGAGGCGACCAAGTTCACCGAGGTCGGCTATGTGGGCCGCGACGTGGAGCAGATCGTGCGCGACCTGGTGGAGATCGGCATCGGCCTCGTGAAGGACGAGCGCCGCCGTCAGGTGCAGGCGAAGGCCCATGTGGCGGCGGAGGAGCGCGTGCTCGATGCCCTCGTCGGCCAGACGGCGAGCGCCTCCACGCGCGACGCGTTCCGCCGCAAGCTGCGCGCCAACGAGCTCGACGACAAGGAGATCGAGATCGAGCTGCAATCGGGCGCAGGGCAGGGGCTTCCGATGTTCGAGATTCCCGGCATGCCGGGCGCGTCGGTCGGCGCGATCAATCTCTCCGACATGTTCGGCAAGGCCTTCGGCGGCAAGCCCAAGACGCGCCGCACCACCGTGCGCGAGGCCTATGATCCGCTGGTGACGGAGGAGGCCGACAAGCTTCTCGATCAGGACGCCATCGTGCAGGAGGCGCTCCGCCAGGTGGAGAACAACGGCATCGTGTTCCTCGACGAGATCGACAAGATCTGCGCCCGCGAGGGCCGCTCCGGGGCCGATGTCTCGCGCGAGGGCGTGCAGCGCGATCTTCTGCCGCTGATCGAGGGCACCACAGTCTCCACCAAGTACGGGCCCGTGAAGACGGACCACATCCTCTTCATCGCCTCGGGCGCGTTCCATGTGTCGAAGCCGTCGGACCTTCTCCCCGAGCTGCAGGGCCGCCTGCCGATCCGCGTGGAGCTGTCGCCGCTGACGGTGGAGGATTTCAAGCGCATCCTCACCGAGACCGAGGCGAGCCTGATCAAGCAATCCGTCGCGCTCATGAAGACGGAGGGCGTGGAGCTCGTGTTCACGGACGACGCCATCGACGCGCTGGCGCAAGTGGCGGTGGAGGTGAACAACTCCGTCGAGAATATCGGCGCGCGCCGCCTGCAGACGGTATTGGAGCGCGTGCTGGACGATGTGTCCTTCACCGCGCCCGACCGGTCCGGCGAGATCGTCACCATCGACGCCGCCTATGTGCGCGGCGAGGTGGAGACGCTGGCGAAGAACACGGACCTGAGCCGCTTCATCCTCTGACGGCGCAAGCGCCGTCTGCAGGCCGCTCTGACAAAGATCAAAACCTTGCAGGGCGACATAGGTATTCTGATAAGGCTCGACCGGCGGGAACTGCGCCGTGACGACGACGTTGTCAGAGACATGGAAGGATACGGCCATGCGCAAGTTCATTCTTACCGCCTTGGCCACAGCCGTGCTTGTACCGGCCTCTCTGCTTGCCGGTTCAGCCTCCGCGCAGGTGGCGCCTTCGACGACATTCCAGCAACTTCTCGAACGGGATCAGATAACAGCCGTCTATGCGGCGCGCGGCGGCCGAGGCGGTGGCGCTGCCATGAGGAGGCCTGCCGGCATGCATGCGGGCGCCTATCGGGGCGGTGCTTACCGGGGCGCCTATCGCGGCGGAGCGTATCGCGCAGGCGTTTACCGCGGTAACGCCGTCCGTGCGGGCGCTTACCGCGGTCCCTATGCGGGGCGCTATTACGGCGGCCGGTATTACAGGCCCTACGCCGCCTATGGCCGGCCCTATTATCGTGGAGCGTACAGGCCCTATTACGGCGGGGGGTATTACCGTCCGTATTACGGCGGCGGCTACTCCTATCCCTACGGCTACGGCGCCGCCGCCGCAGCGGGCGCTTTGATCGGGGGTGCCATCGCATCGCAGCCTATGGTGACGGGCAGCGTCGGATCGGCCGCCGCTTACTGCGCGCAGCGCTACCGCTCCTACAACCCGGCGACCGGCACCTTCACCGGCTACGACGGACGGCAGCATCCCTGCCCATAGATGAGTAACCTTCGTGCGTGACGAAACGGGCCTTTTCGGGCCCGTTTCGCATGGCTGCGGCGTGTGTGGGGCTCCTCATCACCTTCTTGCGAGAGCCGGTCCGGAGAAGAAAGAGAGAGGAACACTCTCCGCTTTCAGGCGTTCGCCTCCCAACAATGGAGGAGTTTCCCATGCAGAAAGCGTTCATGGCTCTTGTCACGGCAGCGACCATTGGTTCGGCCGCCCTTGCTGCGGCACCCGCCCAGGCGCAGGCGGCGCCGGTCGACGCGCTCGTGACCGCCATCCGGAACGGCGATGTGAAGGCCGATTACGTTCAGCACCGCCGCTATTATTACCGCGGCGGACCGCGCTATGTGGAGCGCCGCTATTACGGCCCGCGCCGTTACGGTTATTACGGCAACCGCTATTACTATCGCCGCGACCGGGGCAACGCCCTGGCGGCCGGCGCCATCGGTCTCGCCACTGGCGCGATCATCGGCGGCGCCATCGCCCAGTCGCAGGCGGCTCCGGCCTATTCCGGCAACGCCTATTGCGCGCAGCGCTACCGGTCCTACGATCCGGCCTCGGGCACCTATCTGGGCTATGACGGCCTGCGCCATCCCTGCCCGTAAAGCGGCGGCGCCATCCTGAAATGAATGAAGCGGGCTCATGGCCCGCTTCTTTTTTCGTCTGCGCCGGAGATTTACTTCGCCGCGATGACGGCGATCTCGACCTTGAACTGGGGAGCTGCGAGCTTCGCCTCGACAGTCGCGCGGGCCGGCGTGTTGCCGGGGGAGACCCAGGCGTCCCACACGGCGTTCATCTCCTGGAAGGTCGCCATGTCGGTGAGCCAGATATTCGCCATCAGGATCTTCGACTTGTCGGAGCCCGCCTCGGCCAGCAGGCTGTCGATGATGGACAGGATTTCCGTCGTCTGTTCCGTGACGCTCTTGCCTGCGCTCTGGCTGGCGACTTGGCCTGCGAGATAGACCGTGTTGCCGTGAACGACGGCGCCGCTCATGCGGGGGCCGGGCTTGATGCGCTGGATGGTCATGATGTGCCTCTTTGAATCACGAAGATTCCTCTTTTGGCCGCTCGCAAGCGCAGCGTAAAGAGCCGGCACGCGCGTTGCGCCCATTCTCGTGTGTCTTCAACAGCAGGGAACCGGTTCGCCCCGCAGCCGTTCACCGGGCACTTGCACTGCGTATCCGTTTGAATGCTCGAAATGCGAGGTGCCGATATGTTGAAGACGACGATCGCGAGCCTGGCCGTTGCCATGGCTCTTTCCTGTCCGTCTTACGCCCTGGCGCAGGGCAGGCCGAGCCAGGATTTCATCAAGAAGGCCATCGAGGGAAATCTGGCGGAAGTCGCGGTGGGCCAGCTCGCCCAGCAGAAGGGCAACAGCGAAGGCGTCAAGAATTTCGGGCGTCAGCTCGAGACGGATCATTCCGCCGCGAACCAGAAGGCCATGTCCGTGGCGACTTCCATGGGGGTGACGCCGCCGACCGGGCCCAACAAGCACCAGAGAGAGGTTTACCAGAAGCTCTCCAAGCTTTCGGGCGCCGCCTTCGACCGCGCATTCATCAAGGAAGCGATGACGGATCACAAGAAGGACGTCGCGGAATATGAGAAGGAAGCCAAGCGGCAGAACGATCCGGTGGCCGGCTATGCCGGTGAGACCCTGCCGGCGCTGCAGAACCATTTGAAGATGGCCGAATCCCTGTCGGCCGCAAAGACGCAATAGGGACAGGCTCAGTAGAGCGTCGTCTTCTGCCGTTCGGGCAAAGCCTTGTCATAGGCTTCGCCGTCGAAGCGGTTCCCGCTCAGGGCCGCGAGGATCCGGCCGGCGCTCGGAAGGCTTTCACGCGCCACATGCTTTTGCGGGTTCCAGAGTTCCGAGCGCAGGATAGCGCGGGCGCATTGGAAGAACACGCTCTCGACGGCGATCCGCAGAACGGTCTTCGGCGCCTTGCCGTCGATGGCGAAGCTGTCCAGGAGGCCGGGCTCGGTGGAGATTGCGGCGCGGCCGTTGACGCGCAGGGTTTCGCCGATGCCGGGGATGAGGAAGAGCAGGGCGACACGCGGATCGCGCACGATGTTGCGCAAGGAATCGATGCGGTTGTTGCCGCGCCGGTCCGGCAGCAGGAGGGTCTTGTCGTCGGCCACGCGCACGAAGCCCGGCCCGTCGCCGCGCGGCGAGCAATCGAGTCCTTCCGGTCCGGCGGTCGCGAGCGCCACGAAAGGCGCGGCCTCGATGAAGGCGCGGTATTCCGGGACGATGCGGTCGATTTCCTTCTGGAGCGAGGCCTCGCCCGGTGCGCCGTAGAGGCTCTCAAGCTCCGCCACGCTGGCGATGATGTGCGAATCGGGCACGGTGGCGTCCTCCGGCACCGGCAGCGGTGCCGGATCTTCTTACCCGATCGGAAAACCTCTTCAACCCGGCTCAGGCATTGCCGATGAGCACGCCCGCAGCAAAGACGAGCGCGCCGCCGAGCACCACCTGAAAAGCGGCGCGCAGGAAGGGCGTCTCCATGTAGCGGTTCTGGATGAAGGCGATGGCCCACAATTCCGCGAAGACGATGGCCGCCGCGATGAACGTCGCCGTCCAGAAATGCGGGATGAGATAGGGCAGGGCGTGGCCGAGGCCGCCGATGGCGGTCATGATGCCGGAGGCGAAGCCGCGCTTCACCGGCGAGCCGCGCCCGGAGAGCTTTCCGTCGTCGTGGGCCGCTTCCGTGAAGCCCATGGAGATGCCCGCGCCCACCGAGGCCGAGAGGCCGACGAGGAAGGTCTGCCAGGTATCCTGCGTGGCGAAGGCTGCCGCAAAAATCGGGGCGAGGGTCGAGACCGAGCCGTCCATGAGCCCGGCGAGGCCCGGCTGCACATAGGTGAGAATGAACTGCCGCCGCTCGGTCTGGGCCTCCTCCTCCTGCACCGATTCCGGCGTATAGGCGAGGCCGAGGCGGCGGGCGAGGGATTCGTGGCCCTGCTCCGCCGCCGCCAGGTCGCCCAGGAGCTTGCGTGTCGAGGCGTCGGTGGAGCGCTTGGCGGCCTCCACATAGAAACGGTGCGCCTGCGCCTCCATGTTTTCAGCCATGGCACGCACCTTCTCGATGCCGAGCGGGCGCACGAGCCAGTCGGGCTTGCGCTCGTAATAGCCGCGCACATGCTCGCGCCGGATCAACGGGATCGTCTCGCCGAAGCGCTGCCGATGCAGCTCGATCAGCGCCGCCCGGTGCCCGTCCTCCTCGACCGCCATCTCCTCGAAGACCTTGGCCGATTGCGGAAACTGTTCCCTCAGGCCATCCGCATAAGCGCGGTAGATCCGCGCATCGTCCTCTTCCGATGAGATGGCCAGCGCGAGGATTTCCTGCTCGCTCAAGGAATCGAAGGAGCGGCGGTCGAAGCCGAAGACACGGGAGAGCATGGGAGGAGCCTTGTTTAGAAGAGTTCTAAATAATCTTCCAAGGTGAGGACGTCAATCCGGTGCCGCTTGAGAAGGATGCAAGCCAGAGGAGCAATCAGAGCTTTGGCCGTGAGTGCTCACCCTGACAGGGCGTGAGGACTGACTGATCCGGCGATAGTGATTTGACAATCGGAAGCCGGAGGCTGCTGCTGTCGTGAAATCGAACCCGCGATCGATTTTGCGGAACAGCGAACGCTTAGGAGGCGCATGCAGGATTGGACAAAACCGGCTCGTGAGACGAAGTCCAGGGGAATCCTGTTCCGCTGGCGTGAACTGCGCTTGGCGACGGGGCTCGTGCTGGGCCTCTTCCTGCTTACCCATTTCAGCAATCATGCCTTGGGTCTCATTTCCATCGAGGCAATGGAGCAGGGCAGGGCGTGGTTCAATCTTCTGTGGCGAAACCCGCTCGGCACATTCCTTCTCTACGGGTCGCTGCTTACGCATTTCCTCATGGCGCTCCTGGCACTCTACCGGCGGCGCACGTTGCGCATGCCATGGCGCGAAGCAACGCAGTTGGCCTTGGGCCTCTCGCTGCCGTTTCTCGTAATCACGCATGTGGTGGGAACGCGTGTCGAATGGAGCCTGACCGGCTGGGGCGTCGGTTATCCGGAAGTGATCCGCAATCTCTGGATCCGCTCGCCTGAGATCGGCCTGCGCCAGACCATCGCGCTCATCGTCGCCTGGCTTCACGGATGTCTCGGAATCTTCTTCTGGCTGCGCGCGAGAACCTGGTTTGCGCGTTACGCGCTGCTTCTCTACACGGGCGCCGTTCTCGTGCCGGTTCTGGCACTTCTGGGCTTCGTCTCGGCAGGCAAGGAGATCGCCAGGGCTCCTGATCTATACGGTCCCGCCATGCGGATTTCATCCGCGGCTGCCGATAAGCTCGCCCACATCAATGTGGGGCTTTACGCGGGCTTTGCTGCGCTCGTTCTCAGCGCGTTCATCGCGCGTATCATCCGCAGCAGCCTGTTGAAGGCGCAAAACGTCCGGATCGTCTATCCCAACAATCAGATCGTCAGCGTGCCGCTGGGTTTCAGCGTGCTGGAAGCAAGCCGCCTTGCGGGCATCCCGCATGTGTCTGTCTGTGGCGGGCGAGGGCGGTGCTCCACCTGCCGCGTGCGCCTCGTCGACGGAGAAGAGGGGCAACCGCCGCCCAGCGGTCAGGAGCGGGGTACGCTCGCGCGGATCAATGCCGGGCCGCATGTGCGGCTCGCCTGCCAGTTCCGGCCCGTGCACGACGTGGCGGTGGTGCCGATCCTGTCTACGGGACGCCAGGGCGTCACGTCCCTGGTGCGCGGCACCGCAGAGCAGGGGCAGGAACGCGAGATCGCTGTTCTGTTCTGCGACCTGCGCGGTTTCACGAGCCTCGCCGAACGGCATCTGCCGTTCGATACCGTCTTCATTCTCAATCGCTATTTCGAGATGGTGGGCGAAAGCGTGGAGAATGCAGGCGGCTATATCGACAAGTTCATCGGCGACGGCGTGCTGGCTCTCTTCGGCCTTAAAGCCTCGCCGCAGGAAGCAGCCAGGCAGGCGGTCGATGCGGCATTGAGAATTCACGCAGGGCTCATCGCGCTCAACCGGCAATATGCGAGCGAGTTCGAGAAGCCCCTTAAGATCGCCATGAGCCTTCACGCCGGTCCCGTCATCGTTGGCAAGATGGGCTACGGCCAGGCAACGAGCCTCACGGCCGTCGGCGATACCATCAATGCGGCAAGCCGTCTGGAGGGCTTGGCGAAGGAACTCGATGCGGAACTGGTGATCTCCGACGACATTGCCATGCGCGCGGGTCTCGACCTGTCGGATTGCAAACGGAGCACCCTCTCCATCAGGGGAAGGGCCGCGTCTCTCGACTGCTGGATCATTCCCGAGGTGGAAACGCTGGCGCGATGACCGAAAGCATCGAGTAGCTCTGGCGCTATTTCATAAGAAGTTGGAATTGATATATTTTTGCAATCGCTCAGGATGAACCCTGAGGCTTGGTCGGAGATGACGAGGCGATATGCAAAGAATAGCTGCTTTGGTTGGACTGTTCTTGTTGGGAGCAGGATATGCGGTGCGAGCAGCGGAGCAGTGCTCTTTTCGTGCGGTGGGCGGAAGAGAAGATCTCTGGATTGCATCAGGAGAGGCTGATGCTTGCGATGTGAAACGAGTGGTAACTCCCAATTATGACTGTCGCATCTGGGTTGGAGTTCATCACGGGTATCAAGGCCTCAGCTGTGGCGACTTAAGTGGAAAATGGGGCGCAACCGGCCTCGGATTTCAAGGATCTGCGCTGACCACGGTCGGGACGGATCGGAGAGTCAAGCTCCCTAAACACTCTCAACTGAGGAAGACATGGCTGGCACCGATTGACCAGGAGGGCCTAAGCAAGAGCTACCCGATCGATATGGACGAATACATCGATTACTACCCGCGCCGGTTTACAGCGATAGGTGCAAAAATCGACTTAAAGAATCCGCACTTCAGGACAACGGCCCAGACGCTTCGCTACGTGACCATGAAAGGCGAGCAAAGAGTTGCCGTGACTGGAGAAGCTATATTGGATTGTCTGAGACTCTACTTCTACACCTGGGTCGAGCCAGCAAAATCTGATGTTGCCGAGCAAGACATGGCTGCTTTCCTCAAGGATTTGCGTCTGGAGCCCGTCACAGAGATTGACAAGCGCCGCGACTGGGCCTGCCGGCGTCGGGATTAGGAATGTGCCCAGCCGCGTAGAACGTCTGCCGAGAAGGCTAACTAAATCAACCGAATGAAAAAGGCGGCCCGAAAGCCGCCTTTTCCTTGCATGTAATGCGCTCTTACTCGCCAGCTTGCTTCTGCTGGTCGCGCTGGGCCTTTTCGGCTTCGCGCTCGGCCTTGAGCTGCTCGGTGATGTCCTCGCCGGTCTCCTGGTTCACGACCTTCATGGAGAGGCGGACCTTGCCGCGCTCGTCCATGCCGAGGAACTTCACCTTCACCTTGTCGCCTTCCTTGACGACGTCCGTCACCTTGGCCACGCGGTTCTTGGCGAGCTCCGAGATGTGCACGAGGCCGTCGCGGGAACCGAAGAAGTTCACGAAGGCGCCGAACTCCATCACCTTCACGACCGTGCCGTCATAGATCACGTTGACCTCGGGCTCGGCGACGATGGAGCGGATCCAGTTGTAGGCGGCCTTGATCGACTTGCCGTCGGCCGAGGCGATCTTGATGAGGCCGTCGTCGTTGATGTCGATCTTCGCGCCGGTCTTCTCCACGATCTCGCGGATGACCTTGCCGCCCGAACCGATGACCTCGCGGATCTTGTCGACCGGGATCTGCATGGTCTCGATGCGCGGGGCGTGCTCGCCGAGTTCGGCGCGCGGCGCGGTGAGCGCCTTGTTCATCTCGGCCAGGATGTGGGCGCGGCCGCCCTTGGCCTGATCGAGCGCGACGCGCATGATCTCTTCCGTGATGCCGGCGATCTTGATGTCCATCTGGAGCGAGGTGATGCCCTGCTCCGTGCCCGCCACCTTGAAGTCCATGTCGCCGAGGTGATCCTCGTCGCCGAGGATGTCGGAGAGAACCGCGTAGCGCTCACCCTCGAGGATGAGGCCCATGGCGATGCCCGCCACCGGACGGCGCAGGGGCACGCCCGCATCCATCAGCGACAGGGAGCCGCCGCAGACGGTGGCCATGGAGGAGGAGCCGTTCGATTCCGTGATCTCCGACACGACGCGGATCGTGTAGGGGAACTCGTGGCTCGGCGGCAGCATCGGGTGGATGGCGCGCCAGGCGAGCTTGCCGTGGCCGATCTCGCGGCGGCCGGGCGAGCCCATGCGGCCCGTCTCGCCCACGGAATAGGGCGGGAAGTTGTAGTGCAGCAGGAAGGTTTCCTTGCGGGTGCCTTCGAGCTCGTCGATGAACTGCTCGTCCTCGCCGGTGCCCAGCGTCGTCACGACGAGAGCCTGCGTCTCGCCGCGGGTGAACACCGCCGAGCCGTGGGTGCGGGGCAGCACGCCGACTTCCGAGAGGATCGGACGCACGGTCGTGAGATCGCGGCCGTCGATGCGGGTGCCGGTGTCGAGGATGTTCCAGCGCACGATCTTGGCCTGGACGTCCTTGAAGACCGCCTTGACCTTTTCCGCGTCGAACTTGGCCTCGCCCTCGGGCGGGCAGAGCGCGTCCATCACCTTCGCCTTCACGGCGTCGACGGCGGCGTAGCGGTCCTGCTTCTTGGTGATCTTATAGGCCTCGCGCAGGTCCTTCTCGGCGATGTCGAGAACGGCCTTCTCCACGTCGGAGACGTCGGCGGGCTGGAAGTCGCGCGGCTCCTTGGCGGCCTTCTCGGCGAGGCGGATGATGGCCTCGATCACCGGCTGGAAGTGCTTGTGGCCGAACATCACCGCGCCGAGCATCACGTCCTCGGGCAACTCCTTCGCCTCGGACTCGACCATGAGCACGGCTTCGGAGGTGCCGGCGACCACGAGGTCGAGGGCCGAGGATTCCATTTCCTGCAGCAGCGGGTTCAGCTTGTACTGGCCGCCGATATAGCCGACGCGGGCGGCGCCCACCGGGCCCATGAAGGGAACGCCGGAGAGGGTCAGGGCCGCGGAGGCCGCCACCATGGCGACGATGTCGGGATCGTTCTCGAGATCGTGCGAGAGCACGGTCACGACGACCTGGGTGTCGTTCTTGTAGCCGTCGAGGAAGAGCGGGCGGATCGGGCGGTCGATGAGGCGGGAGACCAGGGTCTCCTTCTCGGTCGGACGGCCCTCGCGCTTGAAGTAGCCGCCCGGGATGCGGCCGGCGGCGTAGGTGCGCTCCTGGTAGTTCACCGTGAGCGGGAAGAAGTCGATGCCGGCCTTCGGCTCCTTGGCCGAGACGACGGTGGCGAGAACGGTGGTCTCACCGTAGGTGGCGACGACGGCGCCGTCGGCCTGGCGGGCCATCTTGCCCGTTTCGAGCACGAGCTTGCGCCCGGCCCAGATCAGTTCTTCGCGTTGAATATCGAACATGTTTCGTCTTTCATGACAGCAGGAGCGGGGGCTCGATGCCATGAGCAAGACGGCAAGAGGCTCGCGGAGCGGGCGCATCCGCTCCTCCAAGCCCCTTGCGATCCTGCCATGGTCATCGCGTCATCCGTCTCCTCAGAGAGACGCCGGGACTTTCGCGAAGTCGCATCGGCGCCGGAGCGAACGACCGGATGCTTCTTCATCCGATCCGTTCTTCAAATCCCGGAGACGATCTGTGCCGATCATGTCCGGAAAACCGTCCGGAGCCGGGCTCCGGACGGAAGTCTTGCCGACAAGCTTAGCGGCGGATGCCGAGCTTCTCGATCAGCGTCTTGTAGCGGTTCTCGTCCTTCTTCTTCAGGTAGTCGAGAAGCGAACGACGCGACGAGACGAGCTTCAGGAGGCCACGACGGGAATGGTTGTCCTTCGTGTGGGTCTTGAAGTGACCGGTCAGGTTGTTGATCCGCTCGGTCAGGATGGCGACCTGCACCTCGGGGGAGCCGGTATCGCCAGCCTTCTGGGCGAATTCCTTCACGAGCGCGTTCTTGCGCTCAGCCGTAATCGACATCGTCAGTCCTTTCGGTTTGCTGTTTTCGAAAAGGTCCCGCCCTTCTGGGCTCGGGTCCGTGACGCCGGGGGCGGCCGGGCCGGGATGTCGTCCAGCGCGGTCGGATCGTCCGACGAAATCCCCCAGGCAACGCCCAGGAGAAGTGGCCGCACCATACACGAAAACGATACAAGTGCCAGAGATTTTGTTTTTGCCAAGCCGCGCAAGGCGTTGAGGCCGGCCAACGCCATCGTCCCGGATCGTTGCCGCGCTCCGTCCGGGACCGCGTCTCACGCCCCCAGGTTGAACACCCGGTGCGGCACCATCTCCCCGCGCTCCACGTCGCCCACGGCCACGAGCACGCCGTTGCAGGTGGCGTAGACCTTCCCCGACAGGGGGGCCTCGCGGCCGCGCAGGATGATGGACTGGCCGCGCATGAGGCGGGCGGCCATGTCGCGGCTCACGGGGATCGAGGGGATCTCGCCAAGCGCGGTCTCCACCGGGCGAAGCGCCGCCGGATCGGTCGCGAGGTCGTCCACGGTGACCGCGTCCTCCTCCGTGAAGGGGCCGACGCGGGTGCGCCGCAGGGTGGCGATATGGCCGAGGCACCCGAGGGCCCGGCCGAGGTCGCGGGCGATGGCGCGCACATAGGTGCCCTTGCCGCAATCCGCCTCGATCACCGAGCGGTTGCCCGCGTGGTGGATCAGCGCGAGGCGGTCGATCTCCACGGTACGGGGCTGCAGCTCCACCGCCTCCCCGTCGCGGGCGAGGTCATAGGCGCGCTCGCCCTGGATCTTGATGGCGGAGAAGCGCGGCGGCACCTGCTGGATGGAGCCGGTGAAGCGCGGCAGCAGGGCCTCGATCTCGGCGGGGTCCGGCAGCCTGTCGGTGCGCTCGACAATCTCGCCCTCGGTGTCGTCCGTGGTGGTCTCCGCGCCCCAGGCTACGGTGAAGACATAGGATTTGCGCCCGTCCATGACGAAGGGCACCGTCTTGGTCGCCTCGCCCAGCGCGATGGGCAGGATACCGGACGCGAGCGGATCGAGAGTGCCCGCATGGCCCGCCTTCTTGGCGGAGAGGCTGCGCTTCACCACGGCCACCGCATGGGTCGAGGTCATGCCGACGCCCTTGTCGAGGATGATCCATCCATTGACGTCGCGCTTCTTCGGGCGGTCGCCGTGAGGCCTCCGCTGCGGGCGTTCTTCGGTCATCGCTCTTACTCGCTGTCGTCGTCGGAAGGATCGGTCCCGGGCTTCGCCATATCGCGCGCCACGCGCTCGGTACGCAGCAGCGCGTCGATGCGCGCCGCCTCGTCGAAGCTCTCGTCGCGGCGGAAGCGCAGGTCCGGCGCGAATTTCAGGTTCACCCGGCGGGCGACCTCGTGGCGCAGCAGCTTCTTGTTGCGGTCGAGAGCCTTGATCACCGCGTCCTCGTCCTTGCCGCCCAGCGGCATGACATAGGCGGTCGCGAGCTTCAGGTCGGGCGACATGCGCACTTCCGGAATGGTGATCACGTGCTTCGTCAGCACGTCGTCCTGAAGGTCGCCGCGGGAGAGCACCTCCGCGAGGGCGTGGCGCACGAGCTCGGCCACGCGCTGCTGGCGCTGGGAAGGTCCGGTGGATTGTTCGAAACGTTTGGCCATCGTGTTGTCTCCGGGGTTGGACCGGATCGATCAAAAGGGGTCATGGCCGGGAGCGACCCGGCCATGACGAAGGATTGCGCGTTGCGGTGGCGAGGACGGAAGCCTGTTACAGCGTCCGCTTCACCTCTTCCACGCGGTAGCACTCGATGATGTCGCCCTGGCGCATGTCCTGGTAGTTCTCGAAGGCCATGCCGCATTCCTGGCCCGACGTGACTTCCTTGGCGTCGTCCTTGAAGCGCTTGAGCTGCGAGAGCTTGCCTTCGTGGATGACCACGTTGTCGCGGATGAGGCGCACATGCGCGCCGCGCTGGACCACGCCGTCGAGGACGCGGCAGCCCGCGACCTTGCCGACCTTGGACACGTTGAATACCTCGAGGATCTGCGCCTCGCCGAGCCGCTCCTCGCGGAGCGTCGGAGCGAGCAGGCCCGACATGGCCGCCTTCACGTCATCCACGAGGTCGTAGATGATGTTGTAGTAGCGGATCTCGATGCCCGCGCGCTCGGCGGCCTCGCGCGCTTCCTTGTGGGCGCGCACGTTGAAGGCGAGGATGATGGCGCCTGAGGCTTCCGCCAGGGTGACGTCGGATTCGGAGATTCCGCCGACGCCGGCCTGGATGATGCGGGCCGCGACTTCCTCGTTGCCGACCTTCTCGAGAGCGCCGGCGATGGCTTCCGCCGAGCCCTGCACGTCCGCGCGGATGACGAGCGGGAATTCCTTCCGGCCGGCACCGGCCTTCAGGTCGCGCATCATGTCGACGAGCGTGCGTCCGGCCGAGCCCATGCGGGCGGCGGCGCGTTCGCGCTTCTGGCGGGCGCGGTACTCGGTGATTTCGCGGGCGCGGGCCTCGGACTCGACCACCGCGACGCGGTCGCCCGCCTCCGGCGTGCCGTTGAAGCCCAGAACCTCGACGGGAACCGCAGGGCCGGCTTCCTTCACGCTGGCGCCCAGGTCGTTGATGAGGGCGCGCACGCGGCCCCATTCGGCGCCTGCCACCACGATGTCGCCGGTGTGCAGCGTGCCGCGCTGGACGAGCACGGTGGCGACGGGACCGCGGCCGCGATCGAGCTTCGCCTCGATGACGGTACCTTCCGCGGAACGGTCCGGGTTGGCTTTGAGGTCGAGGATTTCGGCCTGGAGCGTCAGGCCTTCGAGCAGGCTGTCGAGGCCAAGGCCGGTCTTGGCGGACACCTCGAATTCAAGCGTCTCGCCGCCCATGGATTCCACGACGATCGAGTGCTGGAGCAGCTCGGTGCGCACGCGCTGCGGGTTGGCATCCGGCTTGTCCATCTTGTTGATCGCCACGATCAGCGGCACGCCGGCCGCCTGCGCATGGGTGATCGCCTCGATGGTCTGCGGCATGACGCCGTCGTCGGCGGCGACGACCAGCACGACGATGTCCGTCACCTTGGCGCCGCGGGCGCGCATGGCCGTGAAGGCCGCGTGGCCGGGCGTGTCGATGAAGGTGATCTTGCCGCCGAGCGGCGAGGTCACCTGATAGGCGCCGATATGCTGCGTGATGCCGCCGGCCTCGCCGGAAACCACGTTGGTCTTGCGGATGGCGTCGAGCAGCGAGGTCTTGCCGTGGTCGACGTGGCCCATGATGGTGACCACGGGCGGACGGGGCGAGAGGTTCTCGTCCACGTCCGGCGTGTCGAACAGACCTTCCTCGACGTCCGATTCCGCGACGCGCTTCACCGTGTGGCCGAGTTCCTCCGCGATGAGCTGGGCGGTATCGGCATCGATCACGTCCGTGATCTTGTGCATCTGGCCCTGCTTCATGAGCAGCTTGATCACGTCCACGCCGCGCTCCGACATGCGGTTGGCGAGCTCCTGGATGGTGATCGTTTCCGGAATCGTCACCTCGCGGGCGATCTTTTCCTTCTGCTCCACCTGGCGGTGGCCCATGAGGCGCTGGTTGCGGCGGCGGAAGGCCGCGAGGGAGCGGGTCCGCTCCTCGTCGCTGTTCAGCGCGTTCGAGAGGGTCAGGCGGCCGCGGCGCTTTTCCTCGCCGGGAGCGGCCTTGGGGGCCTTCGGCACGGCCGCGGGCTTCGCGGCGACGCCGGGACGGCGCACGGCGCGCACGCCCTCCTCGTCATCCACTTCGACGGCGCGTGCCGCGACGGGCGGCACCGTCCGGGCATGGGGCTTGGCCGCCGTCGGCTCGGGTACGACCGGCGCGGCCGGGCGGGCCATATGGTTCAAGCTCGGCGGACGGCCTCCGCTGGTTCCGACGCCGGGGCGGAAACCGCCACCCGGACGGGGACCCTCGGAACGGGCGCCTGCGGGGCGCGGGCCTTCCATACGGGGGCGCTCGGAACGCGGACCTTCCTGGCGCGGCGCGCCGGTGCGGGCCGCAGGCGCGGAGCCCGGAGCCGGGCGCGCGGGAGCGGCCGCTTCGCCCAGACGGCGGCGGGCCTCGTCCTCGGCGCGGCGCTTGCGCTCCTCGTCCTGGCGGCGGCGCTCCTCTTCCTCGCGCTTGCGGGCTTCGGCGGCCTCGCGCTCCTTGGCCTCGGCAGCCTCGCGCTCGGCGCGGCGGGCAGCCTCCTCGGCCTGGCGGCGACGCTCTTCCTCGTCGCGGCGGCGGGCATCGGCAAGGGCGCTCATGCGGGCATCGCGCTCCTGCTCGGACAGGGTCTGCAGGACCATGCCGCCGGAACGGGGCGTCGTTGGGGCCGGGCGCGGCGGACGGCCGCCCTGGGCGGGCGCCGCGGGCTTCGGAGCCGCTGCCGCGGGCTTGGGCGCGCCTGCAGGGGCCGCGGCCTGTTGCGGCGCGGGCCGCTCTTCCTTGGCCGCGCCGGGGCCGACAGCAGGGCGACGCTTGACCGTCTCCACCACGACCGCCTTCGAGCGGCCATGGGAGAAGCTTTGGCGCACCGTGCCTTGCTCGACGGGTCGCTTCAGAGACAGCGTCTTGGACGACACATGAAGAGTCTTGTCGCCCTGGTTTTTCGTATCAGTCATTCCGCCTCAGTTCCTGCGGGTTCAAAATCGTGGGTTCGCCGGTCTCGTTTCCGAGGCCAGGTTGATCGGCGCCGATGCCGCGATAAGAGCGGTAACGATGCCAGCGGTTCAGAAAGCCGTCGCTCCCAGCGCCCGCGACGAGGGCAGCATGTATCACATGTGACCGGCCTAATGCCAAATCCAATTCGTCAATCGACAATTCTTGGATGACCGGAAAGTGAGATATTGCCTCGCCGAGGCGTTTTCGCAACTGGTTCACCAATTTTCTTCGCCCATCTTCGGCCGCCTCTGCGGCATGAATAAGGGCGACGATGGGCTTATCCGTGATCGCCGACTCGACCTTGTGGAAGCCGGTGATCACCGATCCCGCCTTGTTGGCCAGCGACAGGCCCTGGCGCAGATCGTCCCGGAGAAGGCGCTCGATATCCTGCGCCAGGGTCTCCGGAGCCGCTGCCTCCGTCTTGAAGGCGCGGGAGAAGAGGCGGCGTTTCGTCGCCTCCTCCACCATGTCGGAACGGGCCGTGACCCAGACGCCGCGGCCGGGCAGCTTGTGCCGGAGGTCGGGCACGACCCGGTGATCGGGCCCGAGGACGAAGCGGATCAGTCCCGCGGGGCTTTGCGCCTCGCGGGTGACGATGCAGGTGCGCTCCGGTTCATGCCGCGGCACGGGTGCTGACCTCGCTTCCTCATGGCCTTGGTTAAGACGGCTGAGCCTCGGTCTCGGCCTCTTCGGCCGATCCCTCGGTCTCAACAGCCTCTTCCGGCTGCTCGATCCAGCCGGCCTTCACGCGGGCGGCCATGATCATGTTCTCGGCATCCGCGCGGGACAGGTCGAAGCCGTCGAGCGCGCCCTTGTAGCGGGTGGCGTCGGCGCCGCGGCCTTCCGTCCAGCCGACGAGATCGTCGGTGGCGCAGCCGGCGAGATCCTCGACATTCTTGATGTCGTTCTCGCCGAGGGCCACGAGCATGGCGGTGGTGATCCCGTCGATCTCCTTCAGGTCGTCCGAGACGCCTAGCTCCTTGCGGCGGGCCTCGTTCTCGGCCTCGATACGGGCGAGGTATTCCTGGGCGCGGTTCTGGATCTCGGCGGCGGTGTCCTCGTCGAAGCCCTCGATGGAGGCGACTTCGGAAGGATCCACATAGGCGATCTCCTCGACCGAGCGGAAGCCTTCCGAGGCGAGGAGCTGGCCCACCACCTCGTCCACGTCGAGGGCGTTCATGAACAGCTCGGTGCGCTCGGCGAATTCCTTCTGACGGCGCTCGGATTCCTCGGCCTCGGTCAGGATGTCGATGTCCCAGCCGGTGAGCTGCGAGGCCAGGCGCACGTTCTGGCCGCGGCGGCCGATGGCGAGCGAGAGCTGGTCATCGGGCACCACCACCTCGATGCGGTCGGCCTCCTCGTCGAGCACCACCTTGACCACTTCCGCGGGCTGGAGCGCGTTGACGATGAAGGTCGCCTGGTCGGGGGACCACGGAATGATGTCGATCTTCTCGCCCTGGAGCTCGCCCACCACCGCCTGGACGCGGGAGCCGCGCATGCCGACGCAGGCACCGACCGGGTCGATGGAGCTGTCGCGCGAGGTCACGGCGATCTTGGCGCGGGAGCCCGGATCGCGGGCCACCGCCTGCACCGTGACGATGCCGTCGTAGATCTCCGGCACTTCCGAGGCGAAGAGCTTCGCCATGAACTGCGGATGGGTGCGCGAGAGGAAGATCTGCGGGCCGCGCGCCTCGCGGCGCACGTCGAAGAGATAGGCGCGGATGCGGTCGCCCGGACGGAAGGTCTCGCGGGGGATGAGCTCGTCACGGCGGATGATGGCCTCGCCGCGGCCGAGATCGACGATCACGTTGCCGTACTCGACGCGCTTGACCGCTCCGTTCACGATCTCGCCGATGCGGTCCTTGTATTCCTGGTACTGGCGGTCGCGCTCGGCGTCGCGCACCTTTTGCACGATCACCTGCTTGGCCGACTGGGCCGCGATGCGGCCGAAATCGAAGGGGGGCAGTGTGTCGGCGATCACGTCGCCCACCTGGGCGGCCGGGTTGTGGCGGGTGCGGGCCTCGGCGAGGGTGATCTCGCGGGCATCGTTCTCCACTGCGCCGTCCTCGACCACGAGGAGGTGCCGCGACAGGCGCAGCTCGCCGGTCTTCGGGTTGATCTCGGCATGGATGTCGGTCTCGGCGCCGTAGCGGGACCGGGCTGCCTTGGCGATGGCGTCCGCCATGGCGTCGAGGACGATCTGCTTGTCGATCACCTTCTCGCGGGCGACCGCATCGGCGATCTGCAAGAGTTCAAGCCTGTTGGCGCTGATAGCCATCGAGGTCGCTCCTTAATTCGGTTTCGTCTTGGACGAGGCGCGCGGTTCGGGCGCCTCGATCACATCCGTGTCTTCGTCCAGTTCGTCCGTGGTCGGCGCCGTTCCCCGGCGCAGCGATTCACGGATCAGCTCGTCGGTCAGAACGAGGTGCGCCTCGCCCAGATCCGTCAGGGGCAGATGCGCGATGGGCTCCAGGCCCTCCTTCACATCCGGCAACTCGATCACGAGCGCCCCGTTCTCCACGCCCCGGAGGAGGCCCCGGTAACGCTTGCGGCCCGCCACCGGCACGGCCATCTCCACCTTCGCCTCGTAGCCGTTCCAGCGCTCGAAATCGCTGAGGCGCACGAGCGGGCGGTCGATCCCCGGAGAGGAGATCTCGAGATGATACGCCCGATCGATGGGATCTTCGAGGTCGAGCACCGGCGAAATCGCCCGGCTCACGGTCTCGCAATCGTCCACCGACATGGTGCCGTCCGGCCTCTCGGCCATGATCTGCACGGTGCAGCCGTTCGTGCCGGTGACCCGCACCCGCACGAGGTTGAAGCCCAGATCCTCGATCACGGGCTCGACAATGGCCGCCACCCGGGCGGCGACGCCGCTTTCCGTAATCAACCGCTTGTCGCGTTCGTTTGTCATGGCTCTCCGCACGCTCCGGCGTTCAAGCAATAAAAAAGAGCGGACCCGGCGGGGCCCACTCTCGACCAGCAGCTTGACGCTGCAACCAGAGCTGACATCGCCGATATACCGATTCAAGCCTGAAAATGCAAGGGTCCCGCCAAAGACCCGCCTCGGCCGCCTTTCGGGCCGCCCGTCTCCGGAATGTTACGCATTCGCAGGCCCGGCCCGCTTATGATACCCCACTTGCGTCTTTTGGGAGAGTTTTCTTGAAGTTGTCGCGCGTTCTCCTTCTCCTGGCCCTGCTGCTGGCGGCAGGGGCCGCCTTCTGGCGTTTCGGCCGGCCGCAGGAGGTCGCGGTCGTTGCGCCCAGGCGCGGCGAGGCGGCCGAGATCGTCTACGCTACGGGAACCGTCGAGCCGCGCACCTGGGCCAAGGTGACGCCTCTCCTGCGGGAGCGGATTGTGGAGCTGTGCAACTGCGAGGGCGAGGCCGTGGAGAAGGGGGCGGTGCTCGCCCGCCTCGACAGCCGCCAGCCGGAGGCGACCCTGGCGGAGCTGAGGGCCCGCCTGAAGCTGAATTCCTCCGATTACGACCGGATCGCCGCCCTCGTGGAGCGCCGGGTCGCCAGCGAGCAGGCCCTCGACCGGGCCCGCAGCGAGCTCGGCCAGATCCAGGCCCTCATCGCGGGGCAGGAGACGCGGCTCGAATCCTACGTGCTGCGGGCGCCCATGAGCGGGGTCGTCCTGCGCCAGGACGGGGAGGTGGGCGAGGTGGCCGAGCCCGGAACGGTCCTGTTCTGGGTCGGCGAGCCCAAGCCCCTGCAGGTGGAGGCCGAGGTGAACGAGGAGGACATCCCCCTCGTCGCGGTGGGCCAGCGCGCCGTTCTCAAGGCCGATGCCTTCCCCGACCGGATCCTCGAAGCCAAGGTCGATTCGATCACGCCGAAGGGTGACCCGGTCGCCAAGACCTACCGGATCCACCTCGCCCTGCCCGACGACACGCCCCTGCGCATCGGCATGACGGTCGAGGTGAACGTGATCGCGCGCGTCGCGCCCGACGCCCTCCTCATTCCCGCCAACGCCCTGCGCGGCAGAAGCCTCTTCGTGGCGGAGGGCGGCACAGCCCGCCGGCGCGACGTGACGGTCGGGATCCGCGGCACCGGCAGCGCGCAGATCCTGGAGGGCCTGGGCGAGGCGGACAGGGTGATCGCTCCCTTCCCGGACGGCCTGACCGACGGTGCCACCATCGCGCAGAAGGGAGGGTGAGATGCGCCTCCTGCTCGAACTCGCCCTCACCCATATCGCCGGACGCGGCCGGCAGACGATCGTCGCCATTCTCGGCGTCGCTCTCGGGGTCGGGTTCTCCATCGCCATGGCGGCGCTGATGCAGGGCACGGAGAAGGACTTCATCGCCCAACTCGTCGACACCATGCCGCATGTGCAGATCACCGACGAGCGCCGCATGGCGCGCCGTCAGCCGGCCGAGGACCTGTTCGCCGCCGCCCAGTTCGAGGGCCTGAGGCCGAAGGAGGACCGCCGCGGCATTCTCAACCCCGCCGCCGCCACGGCCTCCTTACGCGCCTGGGTGCCGGGCCGCATGGCAGAGAGCCTGCGCACGCAGGGCGTCGTCCGTTACGCGGGGCGGGACGTGGGCGTCACCATTGTCGGCATCGAGCCGGAGATCGAGGCCACGGTCTCCTCCGTCGTCGGCGATTTCGTGCACGGCAGCTTCGACGCCCTGCGCGCGGGCGGCAACAACATCGTCGTGGGCGACCGGCTGGCGCAGCGGCTCGGGGCCTCCATGGGCACGACGATCCAGCTCGTCTCGCCCACCGGGCAGGCGCGCGGCTTCAAGATCGTCGGCCAGTTCCACACCGGCAACAACGCCCGCGACGAGGGCGAGACCTATGTGCTCCTGAAGAGCGCGCAGATCCTCAGCGAGCGTCCCAACGCCATCAACGACATCCGCTTGCGCCTGGACGATCCCGATGCCGCGCCCCGCGTCGCCCGCCAGGCGGAGGCGGAGCTCGGCTACAAGGCCGTGCCCTGGCAGGAGGCGAACGAGTCGCTGCTCGAGGCCTTGGTGGTGCGCAATATCGTGATGTACACGGTGGTAGGCGCGATCCTGCTGGTGGCGGGCTTCGGCATCTTCAACATCATCTCCACCATCACCCACGAGAAGGCGCGCGACATCGCGATCCTGAAGTCGCTCGGCTTCACGCAGGGCAACATGCGCCGGCTGTTCCTCGTCGAGGGGCTGGCGCTGGGGCTCGCGGGCTCCGCGGCCGGCTGGGTCATCGGCTTTCTTCTATGCCTTGCCCTGTCGCAGGTGGAGTTCAAGCTCTCGGGCGCGGGCGTGGGCCGCGAGATGACCCGCCTGCCGCTCTTCTGGAGCCCGTGGCATTACGCGATCGCCTCCGCCTTCGCGCTCGTCTCCGCGGGCGTGGCCGGGTATCTCCCCGCGCGGCAGGCGGCGCGGCTCAACCCGGTCGACATCATCCGGGGGGCCACATGACATCGCTCATCGAGGCCGAGCACCTCACCCGTATCCTGCCCGCAACGGTGCCCGTGACCCTGGTGCGGGACGTGTCGCTCACCGTGGGCGAGCGGGAATTCATCGCCATCACGGGCCCGTCCGGCTCCGGCAAGTCGTCGCTGCTCTATCTCCTCGGCCTGCTCGACCGCCCGACGAGCGGCAGCTTGAGAATCGCCGGGCACGATACCTCGGCCCTCGACGACGACGCGCTCGCCCGGCTGCGCCTCGAGACGCTGGGCTTCGTGTTCCAGTTCCATTTCCTGCTACCGGAATTCTCGGTGCTGGAGAACGTGATGCTGCCCATGCGCAAGATGGGCCGCCTGTCCTCCGCCGAGATGCGCGCGCGGGCGGCGAGCCTCCTGGAGGATCTCGGCCTTGCCGGGCATCTCGACAAGCGGCCGGACCAGCTCTCCGGCGGCCAGCGCCAGCGGGTCGCCGTGGCGCGGGCGCTCGCCAACGATCCCCATATGGTTCTGGCGGACGAGCCGACGGGCAGCCTCGACAGCAAGAGCTCCGAGCAGGTGTTCCAGATTCTGCGCGATCTCGTGCACAAGCGCGGCAAGACGGTGATCGCCGTCACCCACGATCTCGACATCGCCGCGCGGGCCGACCGGCGCATCCATCTCGTCGACGGCAGGGTGGTGAGCGACGAGCGCGTCGCTCAAGCGGCTGGATAAGCTAGCGCATCGTGCGCAAAAGAGGACCCGGTTTTGCGCCCAAACGATGCCTCATCGAAGAAGGAAGCATCGGATCGCTCCCAAAAGTGAAAATCCACTTTTCTCGTCCGATGCTTTAAGGGCGCGTCAGACCCGCACGAAGGTCAGGTAGCTCGGCACCCGGCCTTCCCGGATCGCCTTGGCCTCGTAGCGCGTGCCCGGCCAGCCCTCGTACGGCTTGCGCCAGTCGTCGGCGCGGGTGGCGGTCCAGCGAAAATGCGGGGAGCGAAGGATCCGCGCGAGCACCCAGCCGATGTAATCGTCGATGTCGCTGGCAAAGCGCAGCTGGCTGCCTGGCTTCATCACGCGGGCGAGCATTTCCAGCGTCTCGTCGGAGACGAGGCGGCGCTTGCGCTGGCGGCGCTTCGGCCAGGGATCGGGGTAGAGGATATAGACCCTGTCGAAGGCGGCGTCGGGCAGGGTCGGCAGCAGGTCGGTGACGTCGTCGTCCCAGACGCGGATATTGTCGAGATTCTCGTGATCGATCACCGCGAGAAGCTTCGCCATGCCGTTCACGAAGGGCTCGCAGCCGATGAAGTTGACGTCGCGATGAGCGCGGGCCTGGGCGGCGAGGTGTTCGCCGCCGCCGAACCCGATCTCGAGCCAGGTTTCGCGCGCATTCGCATTCGGAAACTGGGTGGCCGGATCGCGGCCCGGAACCACGCGGATCGCGGGCAGGAGATTCTGGACCAGCTCGTCCTGGCCGGCGCGCAGCTTCTTGCCTTTCCGGCGTCCGAAGAAGGCGCCCGCGCGTTCGGAGGCTTCGCTCATGGGACAATCGCTCCTGGAGACAGCCCGGTTGGGTGGACGATCCGCGCACATATTGCGCCGGACGATGCGCTCGTTCCAGCATGGAGCATCGGATCAACCCAAAAAGTGCAAATCCGCTTTTCTCGTCCGATGCTCAAGAGCCGATTCTCCTCGCGGGGAACCGGCTCTTCGGGTGAGGCTTGCAGGGGCCGAGGTGTGCTCGGCTTGCTGAAAAAGGCTCTTAGCGGAACGCCGCCTTCAAACGGTCGGCGAGATCCGTGCGCTCCCAGGAGAAGCCGCCGTCGGCATCGGGCTTGCGGCCGAAATGGCCATAGGCCGAAGTGCGGGCATAGATCGGCTTGTTGAGGCCCAGATGGGTGCGGATGCCGCGGGGCGACAGGTCCATCACGTCCATGAGCACGGCTTCGAGCTTGCCCTCGTCCACATGGCCGGTGTCGTGCAGGTCGACATAGATCGAGAGCGGCTTCGCCACGCCGATGGCGTAGGAGAGCTGGAGGGTGCAGCGGTCGGCGAGCCCGGCGGCCACCACGTTCTTGGCCAGATAGCGCGCGGCGTAAGCCGCCGAGCGGTCCACCTTGGTCGGGTCCTTGCCGGAGAAGGCGCCGCCGCCGTGCGGAGCCGCGCCGCCATAGGTGTCGACGATGATCTTGCGGCCGGTGAGGCCGCAATCGCCGTCCGGGCCGCCGATCACGAACTTGCCGGTGGGGTTCACGTGCCAGATTGTGTCGGCGGAGATCCAGCCCTCGGGCAGGGTCTTGCGGATGGTCGGCTCGACGATGGCGCGCACGTCGTTCGAAGAGAGGTTCTCGTCGAGATGCTGGGTGGACAGCACGATCTGCGTGGCCGCGACCGGCTTGCCGTTCTCGTAGCGCACCGTGACCTGGCTCTTGGCGTCGGGACCGAGCTTGGCCGCGTCGCCGACCTTGCCCTTGCGGGCGGCGGTCAGGTTCTCGAGGATCTTGTGGGCGTAGTAGATCGGCGCCGGCATCAGGTCGGGCGTCTCGGTGCAGGCATAGCCGAACATGATGCCCTGGTCGCCCGCGCCCTCGTCCTTGTCGGCGCCGGCGTCGACGCCCTGGGCGATATGGGCCGACTGGGCGTGCAGGTACACGTCGATCTCGGCCTTCTGCCAGTGGAAGCCTTCCTGCTCGTAGCCGATGTCCTTGATGGCGTCGCGGGCGAGCTGGATCACCTTGTCCTTGGTGATCGAATCGGGGCCGCGCACCTCGCCGGCGATGACCACGCGGTTCGTGGTGGCGAGGGTTTCGCAGGCCACCCGGGCTTCGGGCTCGGCGGCCAGGTACGCATCGACGACGGCATCGGAGATCCGGTCGCAAACCTTGTCCGGATGCCCCTCGGAAACCGATTCGCTCGTGAAAAGATAGCTCGAACGCCGCACGGCAGAATTCCTTCAGGAAAAGAAAATCGGGGCCCGCGATCGCTCACGGGCTCGAAACAATGGTCATGCCGCAGGCCAAGGGAAAGGTCAAGCGAACGCGTTCTTTATGCCGAACGCTCCGCCTCGTCCTGGGCGGCGAGGGAGACCACCAGCTGGACGATGCTCTTGCGGACCTTGGCATTCTTGATGCTCGTGAAGTTTCTCACGAGCTGCAGGCCTTCCGGCGTGGACATCACATCCGCTACATAGGGAGGCGCGCCCTCTTCCGCAAAGCCAGGTTCCGCTTTGATTCCGTTGAAGAAGAAATGGATGTCCACCCCGAGGATTTTGGCAATATCGACAAGACGCGCCACGCTGATCCGGTTCATGCCTTTTTCGTATTTCTGAACCTGCTGGAACGTCAGCCCAAGCATATCGCCAAGTTTCTCTTGGCTCATGCCAATGGAAACACGCCGCATACGGACTCTGCTGCCGATTTCCTTATCGATCGACCCCGTCGATTTCTTCATAAAGCCCCGATTCCTTGTCTAAGGTGACGCAACGTAGGGGCATGGTTTAATTATGGAAAAGGTGTTTGCTGCCCGCGACGTACAATCAAGATTATTAAGCAGATCAGCAGCAGCGCCGTCAAAGAAAACCTGCCCCATTTGCTGTAAACGGTTGGGCTTTCCGCAACTGGAAGGTAAGAGTCTATAATCCCATCAACTCCTAATGGAAGTTGATCCACGATCCGGCCGAAAGGATCGACGATCGCGGAAATTCCCGTATTCGCGGCGCGCACCAGGGGAAGCCCCTCCTCGACGGCGCGGAGCCGCGCCTGCGCGAAGTGCTGGTAGGGGCCGGTAGTCTGCCCGAACCAGCCGTCGTTGGTCACGTTCAGGATGACATCCGGGCGCGGTCCCTCGGCGAGGATCTCACCCGGAAAGATCGCCTCGTAACAGATCGTCGCGGCGACCGGCGGCAGGCCGGGAACGGTAAGGGCGGTGCGCTTCGGGCTGGGCTCGAACCCGCCTGGGATATGCACGAACTGACGCAGGCCCAGGGCCTTGATCAGGCTGTCGAGGAACTTCGGCACATATTCCCCGAACGGCACCAGGTGGACCTTGTCGTAGGAGCTCAGGATCGTGCCGCGATCGTCGATCACCTGGATCGCGTTGAAGAACTTGCCGACTGCCTCTCCGGGGAGGGGCATGTCCATGCGGGCGGCTCCGGTGATCAGAACGGAACCGGGCCCCAGCAGGCCGCCGATCTGCGCCAATGAGCCGGGATCGCGGTGGAGCAGGAACGGGAAGGCCGATTCCGGCCAGATGATGTGGGTCGCCGATGCATGATCGTTGCCGTCCTTGCCCGGGCTCGCGCTCAAGCCCAGGTAGCGCCGCATGATGGCCTCCCGGTTGCGCGGGTTGAACTTGGCGTCCTGCGGCAGGTTGGGCTGCATGATGCGCAGGCGCACGTCCGGCACCGCGGCGGACGCCTCTCCGGGCACGCGCCAGGCTCCGAAGGCGGCAAGGCCGAGCAGAAGGGCCGCCGCGAGCGCAGGCGCGCTCCAGCGGTCCCGCGCCGTCCGGCCCGTCAGCAGGATTGCGGGCGCCGCGCCGATGCAGAGGCTCAAGAACGTCAGGCCGTAGAGGCCGACCAGCGAGGCGGATTGCATCAGCCAGAGGTTCTGGCCGAGCGCCATGCCGGGGCTGTTCCAGGGAAAGCCGGTGAAGAGGTGGCCCCGCAGCCATTCGCTGACGGAAAGCCCGAAGGCGAAGGCGAGGATGCGCCAGGCGTCCCGCAGCCAGAACAGGCGGGCCAGGGCGAATCCGGCGGCCGGAAACACGGCGAGCGCTGCCGGCAGCCCCAGGACCCCGAAGGGCATGGCCCAGGCAAACTGGTCCGCCTCGACGAGAAAGGCGGCGCCGAGCCACCAGAGACCGGCGACGAAATAGCCGAAGCCCCAGAACCAGCCCACCAGTCCCGCCGCTGTGAGGGCGGTCCGGCGGGATGGGCCGTCCTTGACGGTTCCGTCGAGGAGCCAGATCGCGGGGGCGAGCGACAGGACGAACGCGGGCAGGAAGCCGAAGGGCGGCATGGCCAGGGCGCCGATTGCCCCGGCCGTGAAGGCCGTGAGCCACCGGCGCCATCCTCGGGAGAGGATCAGGCGCTCGACCGGCGGCATCATTCGGCGGCAGCGCTTTCAGGGCGCGGGGCGAGGGGAAGGCCGTCGCTCGATTCCGCCTCGGGAGCGGCGACGGCGCGGCGATGGATGCGCAGCCGCTTCACGCGCCGGGGATCGGCGTCCAGGACCTCGAATTCCAGGCCGGCCGGACCCACGATCACCTCGCTGCGCGAAGGCACGCGCCCGGCGAGCGTCACGATGAAGCCGCCGAGCGTGTCGATGTCCTCGGCGCCCTCCTCTTCCGTCAGGTCGACGCCGAGGGTCTCCTTGATCTCGTCGAGGCCGGCGCGGGCATCGGCGATGTAGGTTCCGTCGGCGGCCTGGACGATGGCAAGCGTCGCATCCTCGTCGTGCTCGTCCTCGATATCGCCCACCACCATCTCCACGAGGTCCTCGATGGAGACGAGGCCGTCGGTGCCGCCGTATTCGTCGATCACGAGGGCCATGTGGGTGCGCGTCGCCTGCATCCGCACCAGCAGGTCGATGGCGGGCATGGAGCGGGGCACGAACAGGACCGGGCGCAGGATATTGGCTTCGGCCAGCGTCATGGACAGGTCGATCTGGCCGAGGCTCGGCGGGGGCGTCTCGTCGCTCGCGCCCGATTCCGAGGCGCCGCCGTCGGCGCGCATGGCGATGAAGTCGAGGAAGTCGCGGATATGGACCATCCCCTTGGGATCGTCCAGGGTCTCGCCATAGACCGGCAGGCGCGAATGGCCGGCGGTGCGGAACAGGCTCAGGAGCTCGCCCAGATTCGTGTCGGCGGCCACGGCCACGATGTCGGCGCGGGGCACCATCACGTCCTCCACCCGGATGCGGTGGAAGGACAGCACGTTCTTGAGCATCGCCCTTTCCTGGGGCGAGAAGTCCGTATCCTCCACCGCCTCGTCGAGGGCGTCCTCCAGATCGTGGCGGATGGATTCGCGGGGTTTCAGGCCGAGGCGGGTCAGGACCCGGTCGTACCAGTGGTCGCGTGTCTCGTCCGTGTCGCTCGGTGATCGGACAGGACGGTCGCTACGACTTCGATCTTCGTTCATTGCTTTGGGTTGTCAGCCGTTCATGCTGCCATATCGCGATAGGGATCGGCGATGCCAAGGGTGGCGAGCGCCTTGACCTCGAGACCTTCCATGATGTCCGCCTCTGCCTCGACCTCGTGGTCGTAGCCGAGGAGATGCAGGACGCCGTGGACGATCAGATGTGCAAAATGGTGCGCGAGTTCCTTGGATTCCTCCTCGGATTCGCGCACCAGTGTCTCATAGGCTAAAGCAATATCGCCCAAATGGCGAGGGCCCGCCGCTCCCGGCTGCTCGGGCGCGGGGAAGGAGAGCACGTTGGTGGGCTTGTCCTTGCCCCGCCAGGTGCGGTTCAGCTCGCGGATATGGGCATCGTCGGTGAGCATCACGCTCGCCTCGAAATCGCCGTCGGCCTCACAGGTCACGGCCAGCGCCGCCTCCGCCGCCTTCTGGGCCAGGCCCTCCGCATCCTCGAGGCGGTCCCAGCCGCCCTCCTCGATCATGATGTCGAGCGTGATCACGGCCTGCGCTCCCGTTCCCCTCGAGGCTGATCCTGCGGCGCCTGCTCCTGACGCGCGGCCTTGTCGTAGGCCGTCACGATGCGGCGCACGAGATCGTGGCGCACCACGTCCTGCTCCTTGAAGGTCACGCGGGCGATGCCTTCGACGCCGTGAAGAATCCGCACGGCCTCGACCAGGCCCGATTTCTGGCCCGGCGGCAGGTCGATCTGCGTCGGATCGCCGGTGATGATCATGCGCGAGCCTTCGCCGAGGCGGGTCAGGAACATCTTCATCTGCATGGAGGTGGTGTTCTGCGCCTCGTCGAGGAGAACCAGGGCGTTGGTCAGCGTGCGCCCGCGCATGAAGGCCAAGGGCGCGATCTCGATCATGCCGGTCTGCAGGCCCCGGTCCACGTGCCGGGCCTCCATGAAGTCGTAGAGCGCGTCGTAGATCGGGCGAAGATACGGATCGACCTTCTCGCGCATGTCGCCGGGCAGGAAGCCCAGGCGCTCGCCCGCCTCAACGGCGGGGCGGGAAATGATGAGCCGGTCCACCTGCCCCTGCTCCAGGAGCGAGACCGCATAGCCCACCGCCAGCCAGGTCTTGCCGGTTCCGGCGGGGCCTTCGGCGAAGACGAGCTCGTTCGTCTTCAGCGCCTTGATATAGGCATTCTGCGAGGCGTTGCGGGCGCGCACCGCGCCGCGGCGGCGCGTGGAGATGTGGTCGAAGGCGGTCAGGCCCGGAGCGGAGGGCTCCTCGGCCGGGAAGAGGCTGCCCTGAAGGGTGCTTTCCTGGATGGCGCCGTCCACGTCGCCGGGGCTTAAGGGCGCGCCCTGGCGGGCGCGCTCGTAGAGGCCCTCGAGAACGCGGCGCGCGAGTTCGGAGGCCTCCGGCGTGCCCTTGACGGTGACGCGGTTGCCATTGGCGATGGCGGTCACGTCGAGCCGCCGTTCGAGATGGGCCAGATTCTGGTCGTATTGCCCGAAAACGAGGCTGGCGAGGCGGTTGTCGTCGAAGGTGAGGACGATTTCCGCCTCCTCGACGACGCCGGGATGCAAGCCGGCGGGGGTTCGTCCCTTTTGGGCTCGTGCGGTCGCGTTGTCCGCTGGGCTCAAATGCCTCTCCTCTGAATGTCCGTCGCGCCTGGGGCGACGAATGGATATGGGCCTTCCGGGGCCGGGATCTAGAGCCGATTTCACTGGCGTGGAATCGGCTCTCTTCTTTGGTGTGCCGCATTTTTGAACGGCGAACCGGATCCACTTCGCCGAAAAATGCTCTAGGCGGCCGCCTGGCTGCCGGACCCGGCGACTTCGCCGAACAGGCTGTTCGAGCCGGCCTGCGTGATCCGCACCGTTACGATCTCGCCGATGGCGTGGCGGTCGCTCTCGATCTGCACGGCCTGCAGATAGGGCGACTTGCCGGCCATCTGGCCCGGATGACGACCCGGCTTCTCCAGGAGAACGTCGAGGGTCCGCCCGACGGTTCCGCGGTTGAAGGCCTGCCGCTGCATTTCCAGCAGGTTCTGCAGGCGCGCCAGACGCTCCGCCTTCACGGCCTCCGACACCTGCGCCTCGATCTCCGCTGCCGGGGTGCCGGGGCGGGGACTGTACTTGAACGAGAAGGAGCTCGCGAAGCCCACATCGGCGATCAGCCGCATGGTGTCCTCGAAATCCTCGTCCGTCTCGCCGGGGAATCCGACGATGAAGTCTGAAGAGAGCGCCAGGTCGGGCTGGGCCTTCCGGATGCGCTCGATCAGGCGGCGGTACTCGTCGCCCGTATGCTTGCGGTTCATGGCGTCGAGAATGCGGTCGGAGCCGGACTGCACCGGCAGGTGCAGGTAGGGCATCAGCGCGGGGAGATCGCGATGGGCGGCGATCAGCTCGTCGTCCATGTCGCGCGGGTGGCTGGTGGTGTAGCGCAGGCGGGCGATGCCGGGCACCTCGGCGAGGCGATGCAGCAGCCTCCCCAGGGACCAGACCGAGCCGTCCGGCCCTTCGCCGTGATAGGCGTTCACGTTCTGCCCGATCAGCGTCAGCTCGCGCACGCCCGCATCGGCGAGGCGCATCGCCTCGTCCAGGATCTTGGCGACCGGGCGGGAGACCTCCGCGCCGCGCGTATAGGGCACCACGCAGAAGGTGCAGAACTTGTCGCAGCCTTCCTGGATCGTCAGGAAGGCCGATACGCCCCGATTCCGGATGGCCGTCTTCGAGGGCTTGGGCAGGTGGTCGAACTTGTCCTCGACCGGGAATTCCGTGTCGACGACGCGCTCGGCGCGCGCCTTCTGCAGGAGCGCCGGCAGGTTGTGATAGTTCTGCGGGCCCACCACCACGTCGACGGCGGGCGCCCGGCGCAGGATCTCCTTGCCTTCGGCCTGGGCGACGCAGCCGGCCACCACGATCCGCGTCTCCTGGCCCGCGGCCTCGCGCTCCTTCTTCAACTCGCGCACGCGGCCGAGTTCGGAATAGACCTTCTCGGCGGCCTTCTCGCGGATGTGGCAGGTGTTGAGGATGACGAGGTCCGCCTCCTCCATCGCCTTGGTTTCGCTGTAGCCTTCGGTCGCCAGCATGTCCGCCATGCGCTCGGCGTCATAGACGTTCATCTGGCAGCCATAGGATTTGACGAAGACTTTTTTCACGAGGTCGGCCTGTGTGATTGCAATCGAGCGCCCTTTTAAGCCTTTTGCGCGCTCAAGAGAATAGCGGCTGTTCGGCGCGAGGGTTTTCAGGCCTGGATGCTTTCTCAATCCCGGAACGCGCCCTCCACGGGGGCCGACAGTTTCGCATCCGCCGCGTGGATCTGCGCGACGACCTTCGCAAAGGCCGGCCGGTCGCTCAGGCGCGCATACCAACCGGTCAGGTTCTCATGCCCCCTCAGGGATGGCCCGCCCAGGCGGCGGGTCCAGAAGACCGGCATGAAGGCGGCGATGTCGGCGGCCGACAAGGCGCCGCACAGGTAATCCTTGCCCTCGAGCGCGCGGTCGAGCGCGGCGAAGTGCCCGGCCAGGGCGGGTTCGGCTTCCCGCGCCTTCAGCTCTTTCGCGTTCCAGCGCTCCGGATCGTCCGGCTGCGGCTCGGTCCGGTGCATCAGGAAGCGTAAGGGGGCGAGCATGACCTCGTCCGCGAAGAGCTCGAACAGGCGGCAGCGGGCGCGCTCCCGGGGCGCTGTCGGGTACAGCGCCGGGTGGGGATAGGCGTCCTCCAGATATTCGAGGATCACGGTCGAATCATAGAGGGACAGGTCCCCGTCCACGAGAACCGGGACCTGTCCCTTGGGATTGAGGGCCAGCACGTCGGGATGCTTCGGGGCATAGCCCTTCGTCTGGCTGAAGGCGACCTCGACGCGCTCGAAGGCGAGCCCCTTCTCGTAAAGGGCGATCTCGACCTTGCGGGAGAAGAGGCTGACCGGACCGGAATAGAGCTTCATCGGGGTGCCTTTCGGAGCGGCCTATCGGCTCATGGAGGGCGGCAGGTGATCCTGCCAGGAGGCATTCAATCCCTCCACGTCGGCCCGCGACAACCCGATATCGGCCAGCGCGTGGTCGTCGAGCCGATACAGGATTTTGGAGGTCCTGCGGCGCTCGAGCCAGGTTTCGTACTGCAGAAGCAGGCCGAGAAGCGTCTTTCGGTTGTTCCGCTGTGTCGTGTGAAGCCCAAGATTTGCTGCGGCATATCCCATCGCCATGACAGCTCTCCTTCGATGGCGTTTTGCTGGAGACAAATGTGCTCCTGTGATAGGCTGCGGGCAAACGAGAAGTTCTTCAGTTTCGCCCAAGGAAAACTTGGGCATTTCAGGTGCTGGAACCGCCATGGCCCGTCGTCGCCTTCCGCCGCTCAACGCCCTGCGCGCCTTCGAGGCCGCCGCCCGGCACCTGAATTTCGAGAAAGCGGGCGACGAGATCGCCGTCACGGCGAGCGCCGTGGGCCAGCAGGTGAAGTCGCTCGAGGCCTGGCTCGGGCGGCCCCTCTTCGTGCGCCAGCCGAGCCGCGGCGTCGCGCTGACGCCCTTGGGCGAGCGCTATGCGGCCTCCCTCGCCGACATTCTCGACCGGCTCGACGAGGCGACGGCGCAGGCGCTGCGGTCGGACCGGTCCAACGTGGTCACGGTGAGCTCCATGCCGAGCTTCGCCTCAGGCTGGCTGATTCCGCGGCTCGGATCGCTGAAGGAGCGGCATCCCGACCTGGAGGTGCGGGTCTCGGTCGATACCCGGCTGACCGACTTCGCCCGCGAGGACGTGGACGTGGCGGTCCGCTTCGGGCGCGGCGGCTATGCGGGCCTCAGAACGGACCTGCTGATGGAGGAATATTTCTTCGCCGTGTGCAGCGCCTCGCTCCTCAACGATCCCGAGCGTCCCCTGAAGGAACCGGCGGACCTGCGCCACCACACCCTGCTGCACGAATCGGTCTACAGCATCCCGGACTACACGACCTGGGACCGCTGGCTCGCCGCCATCGGGGTCGAGGGCGTGGACACCTCCCGCGGCCCGAGCTTTCCGCACACCTATCTCTGCCTGCAGGCGGCGGCCTCCGCCCAGGGCGTGGCGCTGGCCACGAACGTGCTGATCGGCGACTACCTCACGGCGGGGCGCCTGGTGCAGCCCTTCCCGCATCAGGTGAAGGGAACCTATCAATATTACGTCGTCTGCCCCGAGGCGACGGCGGACCGCCCCGCCGTCGCAGCCTTCCGCGCCTGGCTCCTGGAGGAGGCGAAGGCTCACGTGGCCGAGGCAGGTCGGCAATAGGCGGAGACGACCGGCAAGAGCCGTTTCAGGACAAGTGGGGACCGGTTTTCCGTCCGAAATGGCGGCCAGCAAGAACGTGTGCAGCGGCTTGCTTCCACGAAAAGCAAACCGCTCTACGCCGCCTTCAGCGCCCGCCGCACCTCGAATTCGGCGAAGGCCGTCGCTTCCTTGCGGTTGCCGTTGAAGGGAATCGGCTCGCCCCAGGTCACGACCACATCGAGGGGGATGGCCTGGACGAACAGCCTCAGGTGCGGGGCGAGATCCATGTCGCCGTACCAGGCGATGGAGGGGCGCTCGCGCCGGGTCACGGGCAGCCCGTGGCGACGGGTGTAGGAAATGGCGAGAGGCTGGAGCAGGACGCGCTCGACGCTGTCGTGCATGAGTGCCGTCTGGGCCGCGCCCACCAGCGAGGAGCGGAAGGGCAGGAGGCGGTTGCCGTCGCTCGTGGTGCCCTCCGCGAAGAGCACGATCGCCTCGCCCTTCACCAGGCGGTGGGCGAGGGCATCGTTCACCTCCGCCGTGGCCTTGCGGCGCTGGCGGTCGATGAACACGGAGCGCTGGAGCCTCGCCAGCGTGCCGACCACCGGCCAGCCCTCGATCTCCGACTTCGCGATGAAGGAGAGCGGGTGGAGCGATCCGATCACCGGAATGTCGAGCCACGAGACATGGTTCGACACGACGATCGTCGGCGCGTTGCCCGGCGGCGTTCCGCGCTCGATCACGCGCACGTTGAAGATCGCCAGAAGCGCCCGGTGAAACCACACGGGCAGCACGTGCAGCGGGGACGACCAGTGAAAGCGCAGGGCCAGCATCTGCACGGGCACGAGCGCGAGGGCGCACAGGCCGAGCAGCAGAAGCCTGAAGGCGACGGCGATCCGCGTCACGCCTCGTCCTTGTCGAGCGGCACCGCGTAGAGCTCGAGGCGGTGATAGACGACCCTGTAGCCGAGCCGCCGGGCGATCTCGTTCTGCAGCGCCTCGATCTCCTCCGAGCGGAACTCGATCACGTTGCCCGTCTCCAGGTTGATGAGGTGGTCGTGGTGCTCCCGCGCCGCCTGCTCGTAGCGCGAGCGCCCGTCGCGGAAATCGAGCCGCTCGAGAATGCCTTCCGTCTCGAACAGCTTCACCGTGCGATAGACGGTGGAGAGCGAGATGCGGTCGTCCACCGCCGACGCGCGGCGGTGCAGCTCCACCACGTCCGGATGATCCTCCGCCGCATCGAGCACCTGCGCGATGACCCGCCGCTGGCCGGTCATGCGCAGTCCCTTGTCGCGGCAGGCGCGCTCGATGGCGTCCGACCGGCGCGGTTTGGCGGATGTGCTGTTGCGTGTGGCCAAGGCGAAACCCACTCCTCACGGAGGCTTATAAGCGACGCAGGCGCGGCGGGCTATAGGTCCAGGGCCATGGTGAGGGCCGCAGCCTTCGTCCCGTCGGCCTTCCGGTAATAGCCTTCCCGCCGTCCGGTGTCCCGGAAGCCCGCGCGGCGATAGAGCGCGATCGCCGGCGCGTTGCCCTCCTCGACCTCCAGGTGAACCCTGCCGGCGCCCCGGCGGGAGAGCTCGTCGAGATGATGGGCCAGGAGCGGGCGCGCATGGCCTTTCCCGCGGGCCTCGGGCGCAAGGGCGATGGTGATGATCTCCGCCTCGTCCAGCACGATCCGTGACAGGACGAAGCCCGACGGTTTCGCGCTGCGCCCGAGAAAGAGCCCGTCGGCCACGACGCCGCGCTCCGCCATCAGGCGTTCGAAATCGAGGGTGCTCCAGGGCCGCGGAAAGGCCGTGGCGTGGATCGCCGCGAGTCGCGCGGCGGCTTGCGTCCCCACGGGTTCGACATGGGGAGCGGGCGAGGACATGAAACGGTCGAGGATGCTCATTGGCGCGCGATTCGCGCCCCGTCCTGCGGCTTGGCGTCGGGATCGCGCAGGTAAAGCGGCTTCGGCAGGGCCTGGGCCGGGTCGGCCAGCGCCCCCAGGCGCGCCACCCAGGCGATGTCGGGATGAGCCGCCGCGTCGCTCACATGCGCCTCGACGCCCTGGATCCGGGCCTCGGCCGCCAGCATGGGCGCGGCCGATCCGGCGATCAGGATCGGGCCGGAGCCGAGGAGGCGGATCGCCTCGCGATAGGTCATCAGCCCAGGTGGGATGATGGTGCGCCCGCCCGGCGCGACGGCCTGGATGTAGAGATGCCCGTGCTTGGCGTCGATGGCGGCGGTGTAGAGCCCGCGCCTGTCGCCGACCATGAGCGGGGCGAGGAAGGCCGAGAGGGTCGCGACCCCGACCACCGGGATTCCAGCGGCCAGGCCGATGCCGCGCGCCGCGCTGATCCCGACCCTCAGCCCCGTATAGCTGCCCGGCCCGACCGTCACGGCGACCCGGTCGAGGCTTTCGAACCCGCCCTCGACCTGGGCGGAGAGCCGGTCGAGCAGCGGCATCAGCGCCTCCGCGTGGCCGCGCTCCATGGGAATGGACTCGGCCGCCAGCGGCACGGTCTCGCCGGCCTGGAGAATGCAGGCCGAACAGGCGCCGAGGGCGGTATCGATGGCAAGAACGCGCAACGTTCGTCTCCGTCTGGTCTGACGTTTCTTTAGATCAGGAAGCGCGGAGAAGGGAACCCGGAATCCGAGGCGAGTCCGCAACGGTGGTAGCGATGAATGGTCTTCCTCGATGTCATCACCGGCCTTGTCGCGCCGGCGATCTCGATTGAGAAAAGCACCACAACGACATCGGCAGCGCTCAACCCTGCGGCAACGCCTCGCCTGCATATTGCCCGGCGAATTCGGCGCTCGGTGGGATCGGCTTGATCACGTCGATCAGCACGCCGTTGGGGTCATGAGTGATGAAGTGGCGCTGGCCGAAGGGTTCGTCGCGCAGCGGGACCAGGATCGGCAGGCCTGCCGCCTGGATCTCCCGGTAGAGCGCGTCCGGATCCTCGATCTCGAAATTGAGGATCATCCCGGCAGCGGGGCGCCGGGCTTGAGGCGGGATCGTGTCGTGCTCGCTGTCGAGGATCGCGAGATTGACGGATTCGTCGCCAGCAAACTGGAGGTGCACGTACCAATCGCTGCTGAAGGCAGGCCGGAACCCGAAATGCGCCATATAGAAGGCAGTCGTGCCGACGATGTCGCGGGTCATGATGACCGGATAATAGCTTGTGACCTTCATCGCTGTTCATCCCCCGAATATCGACATACAATCTGCCTGTTTCTTTCAATTAACATACAGGCTGTATGTATGCAACCGAGACGAAGCAATCCCGAGCGCGCCGAAGCAACCCGGACGGCGCTGCTGCAAGCGGCGCGGAGGCTTTTCATCGAGAAGGGCTACGCGGAAACCTCGACGCCGGAGATCGTCGTGGCCGCGCAGGTGACGCGCGGGGCGCTCTATCATCACTTCGCCGACAAGCGTGACCTGTTCCGGGCGGTGCTGGAGCGGGAGGCCAAGGCCGTGGCCGACGAGATCGAGAAGGTCGCGGCCCCAGACAAACGGCCGCGCGAGGCGCTCGTCGCGGGAAGCCTCGCCTATCTTGACGCCATGTCCGTTCCGGGACGGACGCGGCTGCTGCTCATCGACGGTCCCGCCGTGCTCGGTTCCATGGGGATCGCTTCCATCGACGAGGCCCATGCGGCGCGAAGCCTCAGCGAGGGGCTGGAGGCTGTGCTCGGGCCTGAGCCGAACGCCTTTTCCATTCAGGCCATGACCACCCTACTCTCGGCTGCCTTCGACCGGGCGGCGCTCGCCATCGAGGCGGGCGCCGATCCGGCGGAATTCAAAGCCGCGATGATCTGCCTCGTGGAGCGCGTCGTGGCATCTGCCTGACTCACGCGATGGTGCAGAATTCCTCGAAGGCGAAGCGCGGCTGGCGCGGGTGGAGCTTGCCCGGAATGCCGTAGCCGAGATTGATCAGGAAGTTCGACCTGACCGTCCCGCCGGGGAAGAAGGCCTCGTCGACGCCCTGCCGGTCGAAGCCGCCCATGGGGCCGCAATCGAGACCGAGCGAGCGGGCGGCCATGATGAGATAGGCGCCCTGCAGGCACGAGCCCTGGAAGGCCGTCCGCTCGATGGCCTCGGGCTTGCCGGCGAACCAGCTGCGGGCGTCGGGGCTGTTGGGGGCGAGGTAGAAGAGCTTCTCGTAGAACGCGGTGTCGTAGGCCACGATCACGGTGGCGGGCGCGCTCATGGTCTGGCGCACATTGCCCTCGTCGAGATGCGGCCTGAGCTTCTCCTTGGCCTCCGGCGACACCACGAAGACGAAGCGCGCCGGGCAGGAATTGGCGCTGGTCGGGCCGAGCTTGGCGAGATCGGCGAGGGCGCGCAGAATCGCCTCGGGAATGGGCCGTTCCTCCCACCAGCGATGGGTGCGGGCCTCACGGAAGAGCTGGTCCAGAGCGGCATCGGGCAGGGCGGGCAAGGCAAAACCTCCAAACGAAAAGCGCGGCTCGACAAAGCCGCGCTTCGATAGCTGAAATTTCAGGGATGAATCAAACGGCGGGTCAGACCGCCTGCACCTCGCGCACGTCCGGCAGGAAGTGGCGCAGCAGGTTCTGGATGCCGTGGCGCAGGGTGGCCGTCGAGGACGGGCAGCCCGAGCAGGCTCCCTTCATGACCAGATAGACCGTGCCGTCCTTGAAGCCGCGGAAGGTGATGTCGCCGCCGTCGCCCGCCACAGCCGGGCGGATGCGGGTTTCGAGCAGCTCCTTGATGGTCTCGACGGTGGAGGCGTCCGCGGGGTCGAAGAACTCCTCGCCATCGTCCTCCGTCGCGCCGTAGCCGTTGGCGAAGAGCGGCGCGCCGGTCATGAAATGCTCCATGATCGCGCCGAGAATGGCGGGCTTGAGGTGCTGCCACTCGCCGTCCGCCTTGGTGACGGTGACGAAGTCGTAGCCGAAGAACACGGCCGTGACGCCGGGCACCGCGAAAAGGCGCTGGGCGAGCGGCGAAACCTCGCCGGCTTCGGGGGTCTTCGCCTCGAAGGTGCCCTCCGGCATCACCACGCGGCCGGGCAGGAATTTCAAGGTGGCGGGATTGGGGGTCGCTTCAGTCTGGATAAACATCGTCTTTGCGTCCTCTGCGCCGGTTCAAGGCCGGCCGAGTGGGGATTTAGAATCGTTCTAACAGCTTCCTGTCCCAATGTGGATCGAATCGGGACGGATTCCAAGGGGAGACCGTCGGGCCTGTCTCACCCCGCCAGCGCGTCGATCTCCTCGTCGGTCAGGCTGCCCGGGACGATGACGATGGGGACCGGGAAGGAGGCGGCGGCGCGGCCGCCGAGGGTGGAGACGAGGGGGCCGGGGCCCTCCTTGCCGTGGCCTGCGGCGAGCACCAGGAAGGAGATGTCCTCGTCCTCGCGGATGAGCTTCATGATCTCGTCCGCGCGGTTGCCGACGCGGATCACCTGCTCCGGCTCGACGCCTGCCGCGTTGCGGGCTTCGCGGGCGGCGGCATCGAGCTGCTTCTGGGCCTCTTCGCTTGCCTCTTCGATCATGGCCTCGCCGACGCCGATCCATTCGAAGTTGTCGGGTTGGGCCACCACGGCCAGCATCACCATGCTCGCGCCCGTGCGGGCGGCACGGCGCGAGGCGAAATGGACGGCCCGGGCGCATTCCGGCGTCTTGTCGATCACCACCATGAATTTCGGACGGTGGCCTGACTCGTAGGATCGGCGCTTGTCGCTCACGGCACGCTCTCCTGCCTTGACCCTGATGCTGCCTCGCCTTCCCGCTGAGGGCAAGACGGCGCGAGCGCGCTTCCCTTCGGCGGAAACGCATCGCCCGTACGGGCGATGCCTGAGAGATGGGGCGCAGTCTCGATCCCGAAAGTGGCGTCGCCTTTGAGGGATCCTTCGCTTCAGTTCAGCGCGCGCGCACGAAGCCCACGATGTCCTTGACCGCGTCCATGGTGACGGAGGCAATGGCGCGCGCGCGGTTCGAGCCGTCCACCAGCACTGCATCGATATGGCCGGGATCGGCCATGAGGCGGCGCATCTCGCCGGCGATGGGGGCGAGCTTCGTCACGGCCACATCCACCAGGGCGGCCTTGAAGCCGGAGAACTGCGACCCGCCGTGCTGGCGCAGCACCTCCTCCGGCGTGATGTCCGTGAGCGCGGCATAAATCGCGACGAGGTTCTCCGCCTCGGGGCGTGCCTTCAGGCCCTCGACCTCGCTCGGCAGCGGCTCGGGATCGGTCTTCGCCTTGCGGATCTTCTGGGCGATGGTGTCCGCATCGTCCGTGAGGTTGATGCGCGAGTAATCCGACGGATCCGACTTCGACATCTTCTTCGAGCCGTCGCGCAGGGACATGACGCGGGTGGCCGGGCCGTGGATCATCGGCTCGGTGAGCGGGAAGAAGGCATCGCCGAAGCCGTTCGCGGCGATGGATTCGGCCCAGTCGTTGTTGAACTTCTGGGCGATGTCGCGGGTCAGCTCCAGGTGCTGCTTCTGGTCCTCGCCGACCGGCACGTGCGTGGCGCGGTAGACCAGGATGTCAGCGGCCATCAGGTTCGGATAGGCGTAGAGGCCGACCGAGGCGTTCTCCCGGTCCTTGCCCGCCTTGTCCTTGAACTGGGTCATGCGGTTGAGCCAGCCGAGACGGGCGACGCAGTTGAACACCCAGGCGAGTTCCGCGTGCTGCGACACCTGGGACTGGTTGAAGACGATATGGCGCTTCGGGTCGATCCCGGCGGCGAGGAACGCGGCCGTCACCTCGCGGATCTGCCGGGTGAGGTCGGCCGGGTTCTGAGGCACCGTGATCGCGTGCATGTCCACGACGCAATAGATGCAGTCGTGCGTCTCCTGCATGGTGACGAAGCGCTTGATGGCGCCGAGATAATTCCCGAGATGAAGGTTTCCGGTGGGCTGAACGCCCGAGAAAACCAGCTCCTTGAACTGCGCCATCGCCTTGAACTCCAAGAGGGATGCACCCTGCGGGCGGGACGCGCCGCACGATGTCCCGGACTCATGTTTCCAAACCATCGTCCTGCGGCCGGCGGTAAGCCCGCGTGCCGCGAAGACGCTTCTCCGCGGGGGTTACGACAGGCCCGCGCCACGATGCAAGGGTTCTCACGATTTTTTCGCGAGCGAAGCCCAATCGTCGCGGGTCACCGCCCCCGTGACCCAGGCCGCCAGCCCATAGAGCGCAAGGCCGCCCAGGCACAAGGCCGCCAGGGTGACGGGACCCGCCTGCGAAAGCGCGCTCCCGGCGGCGAACAGGCCCAGGCTCATGGCGAGGGTCGCCGCCGCGATCCGGCCCAGGCGCGCGATGAAGGACCGGTCCGGGGACCAGAGGCCGAATCGGGCAAGCCCCAGGATCACGGCCCCCGCATGGCCGAGGCATCCCAGGCTCACCCCGAGCGCGATCCCGGTGGGGCCGAGGGGCCCTGCGAGAAGAAGGCAGAAGGCCACCGTCAGGGCGAGGCCCGCGAGGGCGGCGGACAGCGCGGCCTTCAGGGAGCCGCAGGCGAAAAGGGTCTGGCTCGACACCTTGGCCACCGTCGCGAAGGGCAGTCCCAGGCTCAGGGCCATGAGCACCAGGGCCGTGCCCTCCACATCGGCGGAGGCGAAGGCGCCGCGCTCGAAGAGAACGGCGCTCACGGGCCGGGCGAGGATGAACAGGGCGGCGCCGGCGGGCAGGGCCAGCAGCAGCGCGGTCTCCAGCGCCCGGTTCTGCGCCGCCACGAGGGCGGGGGTCTCGCCCGCCCGGTGGCGGCGGGCGAGTTCGGGCAGGAGCAGGCTCGACGCCAGCGCGGCCATGAGGCCTAGGGGCAGCTGCATCACCCGCTCGGCGTAATAGAGCCACGAGACGGCGGAGGGCCAGAACGAGGCAATCTGCGTGGCTGCCAGGAAGAAGACCTGCACCGCGCCGCTCGCGGCGAGTACCGGAAGCCCGGCCAGCATCAGGCTCCGCAGCAGCGGGGACCGGCGCGGCCTGCGGAACCGGACGAGCGCCGGGCCGCCGCGCAGGAGCGCCACGGCGACGACCGCCAGCTGGACCAGGCCGGCGAGGCTCGAAGCGGCGGCGAGCCACGCCCCCTTCTGCGCGAGGGACAAGTCGAAGCCCGCTTCCAGGGCGACGAGCGTCAGGATGAGACCGCCATTGACCGCCAGCGGCGCGAGGGCCGTCGCGATGAAGCGCCCGCGCAGGTTCAGCACGGCCGCGCCGATGGAGGCGAGGGTCACGCAGGCCACAATGGGGAAGGACAGGCGCGTGTAGAGCGCGGCGAGCGCCAGGGTTCCGCCGTCGTCGCGCAGGCCGGGCGCCAGACCGAGGGCGATCAGCCCCGCCCCGATCTCCACGAGGCCCGTGAGCGCCAGGAGCGCGAGCCCGAAGACGGTCAGCACGCTGCCCGCCGCCTCTGCCGCGTCGTCCGGCTCCAGGCGGCTCAGCGCGGGCACGAGCACCGGATTGAGCCCGCCCTCGCCGACGATGCGGCGCACCAGGTTCGGCAGGCGGAAGGCCGCCAGGAAGGCATCCGCCACCGGCCCCGCGCCCAGGGCATGCGCGAAGAGCACATCCCGGACGAGGCCGAGGATGCGCGAGGCGACCGAGCCGAGGCCGACCAGAAGGGAGGAGCGGATGAGCGACATGGGTAATGTCGCGCTTAAACGCTTCCGAGGGGATTGTCTAAGGGAACGGCGTCCCGGAGCTCCTCGCCGGGAAAAGCTCCGGCGCCGCAGCCCCGTCAGAACCTCTCGAGGGATGCCGGGGCTTCGCGGCGTCCCGGCGCTCCTCTCGCGGCGTCCCGCGCGAGTTTCTTGTGCAGGTGAACCATCATCGCCGCGCCGAAGATCGGCGTGACGAGGTTCACCACCGGCACGAGCACCAGCCCCGCCACGACGGCGCCCGCGGCCAGAAGCGTGCCGCGATATTCGTTCCGCAGGCGCGCCACCTCCTCCGGCGGCCAGAAGCGTCCCGCCGCCAGCTCGAAATATTCGCGCCCCAGCAGATAGGCATTGGCGATGAAGAACGCGCCGATATTGACGCCGGGAATGAAGAACAGGAGCAGGGCGACGAGGTTCACCAGGAGCGACAGCCCCGCGAAGCGGAGGCCGTAGAGGAGCGCCTTGCCGAAGGGCAGCGCCCGGCCCGGCGGATCGGCCGGGTAATCCTGGCGTTCGACCACGTCGGCCACGTCGTCGAGGAAATAGCCCGCCACGACGGCCGAGACGGCGGGGAGCAGGTAGATCAGGGCGACGAAGAGCCCGAATCCCGCGAGGAAGAACGCAAGGCTGTCGACGATCGGATAGGCGGCGCTCAGCTCGTGATTCGTGAGGAAGATGTCGAAGAGCTTGGTCAGGCCGAGCCAGACGAGGACCAGCAGCGCCACCGTCAACCCAATCGATTTCCAGAGGATGCGCCGCAACGAGGGCGAGGCGATCTCGCGGGCCGCCGCGAAAACCGATTGGATCAGCATGGGTCGTTCGTCTCCTCGGGGCTGCAGGCCCCTTGTCCATGGCCCCGCTTGCGGCGGGGCGCGGACCTTACTTATGAACGAACACGCCGCAAAGCGAGAGGTGGAGGATGCAAGGGCCGCTGCAAACCGGATCGTCGACCGAACCCGGCGCGCATCCCGATGTGGTGGTCGTGGGCGCGGGAAGCGCCGGGATCGCCGCGGCGCGCCGTCTCCTGGCCGCCGGGCTTTCGGTCACGGTCCTGGAGGCGCGCCATCGCATCGGCGGCCGCACGCACACGCGGTCCTTCAGGGGCCACCCGCTCGATCTCGGCGCCCATTGGCTCCATGAGGGGCCCATCAACCCGCTGGTGAGGCTCGGACGTTTGCGCGGCGAGCCCCTGCGCCGGGCGCCGCTGGAGGGGCATCTGTTCGTCAGGGGCAAGCCGGGAAACCGGCTCCAGAAAGCGGCCCTCGACCGCGCCTTCGCCCTGGCCGGCCGGGCGATGGCGCTGGCCTCGAAGGCGCCCGTGGACCGGCCCGCGGCCCAAGGCCTGCCGCCCATGGGTCCGCAGGGGCGGCGGGTGGCCGCCATTCACGGACTCGTCTCGGGCCGCCCCCTCGACGAGGTGAGCCTGCACGATTTTCCGCAGATGGATTATGCGGACAACCTGTTCATCGCCGGCGGCCTCGGCGCCTATGTGAGCCGCCTGGGACAGGACCTGCCGGTCAGGCTCGGCGTCGCCGTTCAGGCCATCGACTGGTCGGGACCGGGCGTGCGGGTCGAGACGTCCGCGGGCACGCTCCGGGCCAGGGCGGTCATCGTCACCGCACCCATGGCCGTGCTGCAGCAGGAGGCGATCCGCTTCGCGCCCGCCCTGCCCGCCCTGAGCCGCGAGGCCATCGACGGCTTCACGCAGGGCGTCTACGAGCATGTGGTGCTGCATTGGCCGGGCTCGCCCTTCCGCGGCGCGGACCGCCTGGCGAGCCTCATCGGAACGCACCGGCAGCCGCCGGGGCTTCTCACCTGCATCGACGGCACGCCCTTCCATTACTTCGAGCTCGACCAGCCCGTCGCCGCCGGGTTCGACCGGCGGGACGCGGATGCGCCCTTCCGGTTCGCCCGCGCGGTCCTGGCCGAGCATTTCGGATCCCGGGCGATCCGCAATCTCAGCTCCGTGCACAGCACCGCGTGGCGGCACGATCCCTGGTCGCGGGCGTCCTGGGCCGTGGTGCCGCCGGGGCGTCACGCCATCCGCGACATCCTGAAGGCCTCCGTCGGGGAGCGGATCTGGTTCGCGGGCGAGGCGCTCTCTCGCGCGCAATGGGGCACGGCGGGCGGCGCCTGGGAGGAAGGCGAGCGGGCCGCCGGGGAAATCGTCGCGGCGCTTTGCCCCCCGTTCAGCGATCCTCCTTGCGCAGGCTGAGATAGGTCGAGGTGAACTCACCCACCTCCTGCAGCCTCTCCCAGTCGAGGATGGTCAGGGTATCGCCCTGGAAGCGGATCAGCTCCTCCTTGCGCAGCTCCTGCAGCACACGGTTCACGTGAACCGTCGAGAGGCCCAGGGTATCGCCGAGCTCCGCCTGGGTGACGGGAAGCTGCATCGTGTCGCTCTCGACGCGGCCGACGGCGCTCAGGCGCAGATACAATTCGCAGATCAGGTGCGCCATGTGCGCCGTCGCGGAGAGCCGTCCCATGGCGGTGAGCCATTCCCGATGAATGGCGCCGTCGATCAGCGTGTTGAGCCAGAGCATGCGGGTCAGGTGAGGAAACTCGTCGGTGATCCGCTCGAGCGTCGCATGCGGAACGGTGGCGATCCGGCAGGTGGTCAGCGCCAGGACGCCGTGGTCCATAGTCTTCAGCAGGAAACTGTGCAGATCGATGAAGTCGCCAGGAAGGTGCAGGGCGGAAATCTGCCGCCGCCCGTTCGAGACGATCTTGTAGCGCGCGGCGAAGCCGTCCAGGAGAAGGGAGCTTTCGGTCGGACGGTCTCCCTCCCGCAGAATATCCTCATCGCTCTCGACGATCCGAACCCGCGTGAAGGCATTGTCCAGCGTTTTCTTTTCGTCGTCGGAGAGCCGATCGCGTCGTTCGAGCTTGAGGATCAGAGGGTTGGTCATAACGGCCATGGAAGGGATCGATGAACCCTGTTCTGGCCAAAGACCAAACTTAGCCGCACTCACATATGTTATATGGCCTGGACGGTTTTTGAGGACATGCGGCCTTGTCCCAAATCTTCGGTCCCGCGATGCGCGGGCGACGATGACAGGACGCTTCGTGCGGCCCTTCGAGCCCGATGGTTCAGGCGAGAAGCGCCCGGATCGCGCGGGCGGGCGCCTGCTCGCCATAGGGCTTGGGGATGAAGACGGTCTTCTCGGGCAGAACGTCCCGGCGCGGATCCAGATGGCCGGATGTGATGACGATGGAGATGTGAGGCCACCGGCCGCGCACGAGAGAGGCGAGCTCGAGGCCGTTCATGGGCCCCGGCATCTTCACGTCGGTGAACAGGACCCGGATATCGGAGCGGCTCTGGAGGATCTCATGCGCCGCCTGGGCATGGGCGGTCTCGATCACGTCGTAGCCGGCCTCTTCCAGGGCGTCCGCCGCGGCCATGCGGACGAAAGGCTCGTCCTCGACGAGGAGCACCACGGGGCGGGCGGATAATGTCGGGCCTTTCATCGGAACGGGCTGCTCGCGATCTGAAGGGGTCGGACGTTACGCGCAGGTCCACTCGAATCGGTGGGCCTAACTTAAGGTATCGTAACGTTAGAGCAAAGGAAGAAACGTGCGGCAGAGCACGGAACGCCGCATTTATTCCTCTGCCATTCCCCTCACAGCATGCTCGGCAGCACCCGGTCCGGCGGCTTGTGGCCGTCCACGAAGGCGCGGATGTTGACGATCACCTTCTCGCCCATGGCGATGCGGCCCTCGACGGTGGCCGAGCCCATATGGGGCAGAAGCACCACCTTGCCCTGCTTGGCGAGCCGCACGAGGCGCGGATTGACGGCGGGCTCCTCCTCGAACACGTCGAGGCCCGCGCCGGCGATGGCCCCGGATTCGATGAGCTTGGTGAGCGCGCCTTCGTCGATGATCTCGCCGCGGGCCGTGTTCACCAGGATCGCGTCGGGCTTCATGAGCTTCAGGCGGCGCGCCGAGAGCAGGTGATAGGTGCCGGGCGTATGCGGGCAGTTCACGGACACGATATCCATGCGCGCCAGCATCTGGTCGAGGGATTCCCAATAGGTCGCCTCGAGCTCCGCCTCGATCTTGGGCGGAACGTGGCGGCGGTTGTGGTAATGGATCGACAGGCCGAAGGCCTTGGCGCGGCGGGCCAGCGCCTGGCCGATGCGGCCCATGCCGACGATGCCGAGGCGCTTTCCCGTGATGCGCCGTCCCAGCATCCAGGTGGGCGACCAGCCCGCCCAGTTGCCGTCCGGGATCACGCGCGCCCCTTCCGGGATGCGGCGGGCGACCGCCAGGATCAGCGCCATGGTCATGTCCGCCGTGTCTTCGGTGAGCACGCCGGGCGTGTTGGTGACGGTGATGCCCCTGGCCACCGCCGCCGGGACGTCGATGTTGTCGACGCCGTTGCCGAAATTCGCGATCAGCTTCAGGCCGGGCCCGGCCTTCCCGATGACGGACGCGTCGATCTCGTCCGTGATGGTGGGCACCAGCACGTCGGCCGTCCTGACGGCCTCGGCCAGCTCTTCGGCGGAAAGGGGCTTGTCGTCGAGATTGAGGCGCGTGTCGAACAATTCGCGCAGGCGCGTTTCGATCACGTCGGGCAGACGGCGGGTGACAACGACCAAGGGTCTTTTTTTCATCGGCTCATACGTCCCCGGCACTGAAACAGCCGCGAAGTGAAAAGAGTTTCACGCTCTCTTAACCCTGACTCGGCGATCAAAGGCGACGACCCGCCGCGTGGCGGTATCCGTCAAGCTTCTCTACCAGAGCCTCCACCCAAGACAAAGCCATGATCGGGAAAACCATGCGCAGGACCGTCCTTGCCCTTGCCGTAGCCGGCCTGAGCGCCGCGTCTGCTCTGGCGCAGCAGCAGCCTCCGGGCGGGCGCCTGGGAACCGGCCTGCCCGTGCCCCGCTATGTCAGCCTCAAGACGGACCGGGTGAACCTGCGCGAGGGCCCCTCCAAGGATCACCGGACGGCCTGGGTGTTCCAGCGCGCGGGGCTGCCGGTGGAGATCATCGCCGAATACGAGACCTGGCGGCGCATCCGCGATTCGGAAGGCACCGAGGGCTGGGTTCTCCACTCCCTCCTTTCGGGGCGGCGCACGGCCCTCGTGATGCCCTGGGCCAAGGGCAAGCAGCCCCCGATCAGCCTCCTCGACCGGCCCGACGAGAAAAGCGGCGTGATGGCCCATCTCCAGCCGGGCGTGATCACCAACATCAAGGGCTGCGACGGCAAGTGGTGCCGGGTCATGATCGTGATGGACGGTGCCCGCGACGTGGACGGCTACATCCAGCAGGACAAGCTCTGGGGCGTCTATCCCAACGAGACGATCGAGTAGGAGCCCCCTCTGCTCCCAAAGCAGAGAGGCCTCTGCAGGGTATATTAAGTCTCTTGCGTCTACCGGTTTTGCCACGGCGCGGAAGGGGCGCGTAATTTCGATAAGCAGAGGTTATGGAATTCAGCCTGGGTGCTAGGTTCGGTCAAAGACCTCTGGCTGCAAATTTCCGGTCCTCAACAGGTGTTGCACCGCGTATGCCACCGAGAGGGCATCGTCGAGCGCATCATGTCCCTGCAAGGGGGGGTGTTTGACGCCATAGTAGTCCGCCAGCTTGTTGCTGGGCGTCTTCCCGATATCCTCGATTGGCATCCCTGCCACGATCATCAGTTTGACAGCATTGTCGAACCGGTGAGCCGGGATGGCCCACGGAATGCCAGCGACGTAGCAACTGATGGCGACCATGTTGAGCTCATCCTTGCCCCACGACCAGGACTTTGCGCCGTCTGAGAAGCGGTCAAAGCCCGCAAGGGCTTCCTGTAACGGTACCCCCTCCGCCTGGATGTTTTCCTCAGTAATGCCGGTCAGCTTGGTGAAGAAAGGGTCGATTGGGTACCTCTTGCTGAAGCGATCAACCGGCTGAACGTAGGCTCTGTAGGTATCCATGAGAGGGAAATCCCCCTCCAGCCCAAGCTTCACGGCACCGATTTGGGCGATCACTGGATCGGGGTCGTGAGCCGCACACCAAAACCTGCTTTGTGAACCCTGGACGCACAGAAACTCGCAGTCGAATACGATGGCCGTCTTCATGATCGAAGCTTCCCTTCTTCGCGCCAGCACTCGTCCTGCGCCAAGCGCCACATAAGGATTAAAGCACTCTCGCGCGCACGTTAGAAGATAATCCGCGAATTGCGCGTAAGCCCATTTATGGAACCGGATAGGGTGTCTTTTGAGCGTATTCGGAAGAAGTATCCAGCATCGCAGGAAGCAGGCTAGCAAAGGGTTAGTCTAAGGTGCTCTGGCAAGAACCCTGAACGAGCTCGAATTACTTGGAAAGACTTGTAAGGGAAAATGGCTTCTGGAGAGCCGCCGAGCCATCAAAAAGCATGTCGAGAAGGTTGGCTATCTCCGCACGGGATCGAAGGTGGAGCTTTTTGCCCTCGAAAAGTTCGAAGAGCCGCGAATGTCCTGTGAAGGAGTTCGCATTGTCTCGGGTCCGGTACTCTCCAGCCCAAACGATCAGCGCCTCAAAGGCGGCCTCGTCGCCGCCCCGGCGAAGCCCACGCGCTCGAATGTTCTCAATGCATTCCGCCTCGGGCAGATCGAGCCAAATGAAGGCTGTGGCAGAGGGTACAGCCTCATATGCCAGCCAGCCATAGACCCCCTCAATGATCCAACAATCTTTGGAGGCTTGGTCGCGGACCATGCTCTTCGCAACATCAGGGTCCCGCCGGGCACTATAACCGCCCGGCACCCAATGAATGGAGTCCAGATCGATTGCAACTGTGCCCAGGCCTTCAGCCAGCCTCTCGGCCAACCAGCTCTTGCCTGAGCCACTGTTGCCGACAATGACAGTTTTGGAGAACTCGGAACGACCCGGAGCCATGCCCCACCTCGTATGCAGCCTGTCGCCAAGACGCATATAGCCTGATTTCGCGGAACGGACCTTATGGAACCGACTGGTGTAACTTTACATTATCCGTAAGCTCGGCTATGTTCGGAAATGCCAGGTTCGACTAAGTGTGAGTCACTCGGCCTGCGTTAGCTATGCTTCGACCCGCCCGCCTCCTTGGCGGGTTTTTCATGTCTACAGCCTGACAATCAAACCCATGCCAAGGGCCGCCCTTTTCGGGCGGCTTTTTGCGTTTGCGGAGTTCCCATGAAGAAATCCAAGCCTTACGACGTAGCCCGTACGCTCTTCCTCTTCATCGGCAAGGGGGCGCAACGGGTGTTAGTGAGACTGATTGTTGATTGGATTAAGGAACACTGGGACCGCTTTTGAGAGCGGTTATGCGGAAAACTGCAAATCTTCTACCCTGCTAGGCAAGCAATCCGCCTCCCGCCAGACGTCCTTTCCGTTTTATCAAGGTTTCGGCCCTAGAACGGAATAACGCTACCGAAAGCCCGAGACGAGAACGCATGTCCATCAACCTGAGCTTCAAACTCCTGCCGATCCTGGCCCTGGTGCTCGGCATCGCCTCCCTCGTCGCGCCGCGCTTCCTCAACGTCTTCGTGGCGATCTTCCTGATCGTCTATGCGCTCGTCGGCTTCGGCTTCATCCGGTAAGCAGCCCTCTCACGCCGTCAGTTCCCGCGAGAAGAATTCGGCGATCAGGTCCCGCATCTGCTGGATCGGGCGCTGGCGGACCGCGTCGAAGCGCCAGCTCAGGTCGATCGAGTAGCTCGGGAAGGCGATCGGGCAGGGCGAGACGCCGAAGATCCTCAACGGCAGCAGCGCCCGGGCGGCATGGCCGGGCAGGGTGGCGATGGCGTCCGTCTCAGCCAGCAGGAACGGCAGGGCCGAGAAATGCGAGGTTGCGGCCCGCAGCCGGCGCCGGAGGCCGTGCTCCGCCAGCACGTCGTCGACGACCCCGACGAGGCCCGAGAACGAAATCAGCAGATGCTCGCGGGCGATGTATTCCTCGATGGCGAGGGGAGCATGGGAGCCCCGGCGCTTGAGATCGTAGACGCACAGATATCCGGAGCTGCCGAGCGACAGGTGCTTCAGGCGGCTGTCGCTGACCCCGCCCGAGGTGATGGCGAGATCGATCTGGCGGTCGTGCAGGGCCGCGGCGACCATGGCGCTGTTGGTCTGCCGGAAGACGAGCCTCACGCCGGGCAGGAGCCGCTCCGCCGCCTGGATCAGCGCCCTGCCGAAGGCCATCTCGAAATCGTCCGAAAGGCCCAGCGTGACCACATGGGTCTGCGAATCGGCGGCCGGGTCGCCGGACAGGTCGAGGCTCTTGCGCACGATGGACAGCGCGTCCTCGACCATGGGCTTGAGCACGATGGCCCGGGGGGTCGGTCTCAACCCGTTCTGCGTCCTCAAGAAAAGGGGGTCGCCGTAGAGCGCCCTCAGCCGCTTCAGCGATGCGCTGACCGCGGCCTGGCTCAGGCCCAGCCGGGCCGCCGCGGCTGTGACGTTGTGCTCCTGCAGCAGGTGCTCGAACACCACGAGCAGGTTGAGGTCCATCTTCCGGATATCGTTCATGTTTATATCTGAAACTTTGTGCATTTGTTTCATTTGTTTTGAGTGTTGCCATAGACTGCCTCTGTCAAGCGAGGAATGAACATGACGACGGTGGCGGCGCTTCAGATTGGTACGGACCCGGCGGGGACGCAGGCGACCTTGGCCCGCATCCTTTCCTATGCGGGCGCGATCAAGGAGGCGGGCGCGAAGCTCGTCGTGATGCCCGAGGCCCTGCTGGGGGGCTATCCCAAGGGGTCCGATTTCGGCGCGCGGGTCGGGTTCCGCACCCCGGAAGGCCGAGCGGCCTTCCGGGCCTATTGGGAGAGCGCCATCGACGTTCCGGGCCCGGAAACCGACGCCCTCGCGGTTCTCTCGGCGGAGACCGGCGCGTCGCTCGTCGTCGGCGCGATCGAGCGCGACGGCTACACCCTCTACTGCACGGCCCTGTTCTTCGACCCGCAGGCGGGCCTCGTCGCCAAGCACCGGAAGCTCATGCCCACCGGCAGCGAGCGGCTCGTCTGGGGGTTCGGGGACGGCTCGACCTTGCCGGTGATCGAGACGGCGGCCGGCCGCATCGGCGCCGCGATCTGCTGGGAAAACTATATGCCCCTGCTGCGCACCGCCATGTATGCGAAGGGCGTCGAGATCTGGTGCGCGCCGACGGTGGACGAGCGCGAGATCTGGCAGACCTCCATGCGCCACATCGCCTATGAGGGCCGTTGCTACGTGGTCAGCGCCTGCCAGGTCCTGCCCGCGCCGCAGGCCTTGGGCGTCTCCATCGAGAACTGGCCGGCGGACCGGCCCCTGATCCGAGGCGGCAGCGTCATCGTCTCCCCCATGGGCGAGATCCTGGCCGGGCCGCTTTTCGAGAAGGAGGGGCTCGTGGTGGCAAAGACCGACCGCGGTGCGATTGCCGAGGCCCGCTACGATCTCGACGTCACCGGGCATTACGCCAGGCCGGACGTCTTCTCGCTGCAGGTCGACGAGCGGGAAAAGCGTCCCGTCCGAATCGCTTCCGATCGCGATCCTTCCGAGGGTGCGCCGCAGGCGGCGCCCGTTCAACCCTGATCGCCGGACGACCGACGAGAGATTCCAAGATGACCGCCCTTCCGCTGGATCTGATCCGCTCCGCCCGCTCCGCCCTCCAGGGCAAGCTTCCCGTCTCGCCCTGCCTCGAACTGGAAGACGGCGCGTCCCGGCCGGGTCGCGTGTTCGTCAAGGCCGAAAACCTCCTGCCGACGGGCTCGTTCAAGATCCGGGGCGCGACCTTCCGCCTGTCGACCCTGACGCCGGAGGAATGCGGGCGCGGCGTCATCGCCTATTCGACGGGCAATCACGCCCAGGCCGTCGCCAAGGCGTCCCGCGACCGGGGCGTGGCGGCCACCATCGTCATGTCGCCGGACGTGCCCGCGACCAAGATCGCCGCCACCGAGCGCTGGGGCGCGACGGTCGTGATGGCCGAGCCCACCTCCCAGGCCCGGCGGGCCCTGGCGGAACGGCTCGCCGCCGAGCGCGGGCTCGTGATCGTGCCCCCCTATGACGACCTCCAGATCATGGCCGGCCAGGGGACCATCGGCCTCGAACTCGCCGAGCAGATGCCCCGGGGCGTTCCCTTCACCGTCTATGTGCCGATCGGCGGCGGCGGGCTGCTTGCGGGGGTCGCGGCGGCCCTGAAGCAGGCCCGGCCCGACGTGCGGATCGTCGGCGTCGAGCCGCAGGACGAGAACGACGCCTACCGGTCCTTCCGGACCGGGCAGCTGGTTGCCTTGAGCGGTCCGAGCGCCAGCATGGCGGACGCGATCAAGGTGCAGCAGCTCGGCAACCTCACCTTCCCGCTGATCCGGACCCATGTGGACGATATCGAGCTGGTGAGCGAGCGGGAGATCGCCCAGGCGGTCGTGACCTGCGCGACCTCCCTCAAGCTCGTCGTCGAGCCGGGAGGAGCGGTCGGCATGGCCGCCGCGCTGCGTGCGGCCGCCGCGCGCGAGGAGCGGGCGGTCGCTCTGCTCTGCGGCGGCAACATGGCCCTGGAGCGATTTGCGGAAATTCAAGCGAGGGCACTGTGATGAAGCATGAATTAGCGTCGCTGCCGGTCTTTTCCCGGGCGCAGATCGAATCGGTCATCGGCATCGCCGATGCGCTCGAGCCCACGGCGGCATCGCTCGTCGCCTACAGCGAAGGGCGCGCCGTGCGTCCGCCGCTGGGCCTTCTGACCTTCGACAATGGCGGCGAAGCCCATATCAAGAGCGGATACATCAAGGGCGGCGGCCATTTCGTGACCAAGATCGCGACCATGGTCCGCGCCAACCGGGAGCGCGGCCTGCACTCCTCCGACGGCGTCATGCTGCTGTGCAGCGCCGAGACCGGGTTCCCCATCGCGGTCCTGCACGACCGCAAATACCTCACCGACATCCGCACCGCGGCGGTCGGCGCGCTGGCCGCCCGGCTTCTCGCCCCGGAACAGGTCGATACGGTCGGCATCTTCGGAACCGGCGGGCAGGCCCTCCTGCAGATCCAGGCCCTGGCGCTGGTGCGGTCGTTCCGGCGGGTGCTGATCTGGGGACGCGACGCGGAGCGCGCGGCGGGTCTCGCGGCCTCGCTCAAGGGCTCCTTCCCGGATCGCGAGATCGCGGTCGAGCCCAGCGAGAAGGCCGTTTGCGAGGCCTCCCAGGTCATCATCACCGCCACCGCCGCGACCTCACCCCTCATCCGCGGGGAATGGCTGCGTCCGGGCACGCATATCACGGCGATGGGAGCCGACGACGCCGACAAGTGCGAGATCGATCCCGCCTGCTTCGAGCGCGCCCGAATTCTCGTGGTCGACAGCTATGATCTGGCGGAGCGCTTCGGGGACATTCCCAATTGCCTGAAGCGTGCTCCGGGCCTGCGCATCCCTATCGATGCGGAACTGGGAGAATTGCTGGGCGGGAGCAAGACCGTCCGCCGCGCGCCGGAGGACATCACCATCAGCAAGCATATCGGGCTCGGGGTCGAAGACCTTGCCGTCGCGCTCGAAAGCTACCGGCGCCTGACGGCCTGAGCCGTCGGGAAAAACGCTGAGCCTGCCGTTGAGCGGTTCAGGACGCCTTGCGGCGCAGCCGCACGATGACCTCGACGCCCGCCACCTCCATGCCCTCGGGGGGCTCGGGCAGGTCGGCCACGCTCACGCCGGAGGAGGGCATGTCTACGAGCTCGCCCTCTTCCTCCAGGAAGAAGTGGTGGTGCTCGGTGGGGTTGGTGTCGAAATAGGCCTTGGCCCCGTCCACCGCGAGCTGGCGCAGGAGGCCGGCATCCGTGAACTGGTGCAGGGTGTTGTAGACGGTCGCCAGCGAGACCGGAACGCGGGCGCGGGTCGCCTCGTCGAACAGCATCTCGGCCGTGATGTGCCGGTCGCCCTTGCCGAACAGGAGCCAGCCCAGGGACACCCGCTGCCGGGTCGGGCGCAGGCCGACGCGGCGCAGCTTGTCGCGCAGCTCGGACACGGGGCAGCCCTTCCGGTGGGACGGAGCGGTGGTCGACTCGATATAGGCGGACAAGGGATCGGACATGAGCGGAACTGAATGGACGAATGGGCGCTTCTAACATCACAATAATAAGAAAGCGAGAGAATTGCCGCAAGGTTGACCCCGGCAGGGTTGCTGGGCTGGCGGTGTTCCGGCGCGGTTCTTCGGGCACCGCGCTTGGGATGATCCTTGAGGGGGCGAAGAATCCGGGCTCAGGTCCCTTGGATGGATGGCCAAGCCTGTGCTACCAGAGCCGCATTCATAGCCTTGGGCCCTCCCGGGGCGCTTCTTGAAGACCCGAGAAAGGATCGGCATCCGGCATGGCCCGCCAGTCCAGCTTTACTTATGAAGAGCTCCTTGCCTGCGGGCGCGGAGAATTGTTCGGTCCCGGCAACGCGCAATTGCCGCTTCCGCCCATGCTGATGTTCGACCGCATCACCTCCATCGGCGAGGATGGTGGCGCCTATGGCAAAGGCCACGTGATCGCCGAGCTCGACGTGCGGCCGGACCTCTGGTTCTTTCCCTGCCACTTCAAGGGCGATCCGGTGATGCCGGGCTGCCTCGGCCTCGACGCGCTCTGGCAGATGACCGGCTTCTTCCTCGGCTGGGGCGGCTCCCCGGGCCGCGGCCGGGCGCTCGGCGTCGGCGAGGTCAAGTTCAGCGACCAGGTGCTGCCCACCGTCAAGAAGGTGGTCTACGGCGTGGACCTCAAGCGCGTCTTCCGCTCCAAGCTGGTGCTCGGCATCGCCGACGGCTGGCTGGAAGCCGACGGACGCCGCATCTATGAGGCCAAGGACATGCGCGTCGGGCTGTTCCAGGCCGAAACCCCGGCCGGCGGCTAGCGCCGGATCTTGTTCCGGCTCGGCCTGAGGCCGGGCCGTATCGTATTGACAAAGCATGATCTTTTTTAAAGAACCGGCCCTGCCGCCCGGCGGCGGGCCGTCAGCAACGGGAATCATGCAATCTCCCATGCGCCGGCTCGGTGTTGAGAATGAGCGGCGCGAGCCTTACGTGTTGAAGTGTTAAGGCTGGCATCGGAAGTCCTTTGAAGAGGTTTGGCTATGAGGCGCGTCGTCGTCACCGGAATGGGCATCGTGTCGTCCATCGGCAACAACACGCAGGAGGTGCTGGCCTCTTTGCGCGAAGCGAAGTCCGGCATCAGCAAGGCTGAGGATTACGCGAAATACGGTTTCCGCTGCCAGGTTCAAGGTGCTCCGACCCTGAACCCGGAAGAGCTGGTCGACCGGCGCGCCATGCGCTTCCACGCCCGCGGCACGGCCTGGAACCATGTCGCCATGGACCAGGCGATCCGCGACGCGGGCCTCGAGGAGAACGACGTCTCCAACGAGCGCACCGGCATCATCATGGGCTCGGGCGGCCCCTCCACCCGCGTGATCGTGGAAGCGGCCGACATCACCCGCGACAAGGGCCCCAAGCGCATCGGCCCCTTCGCGGTGCCGAAGGCCATGTCCTCCACCGCGTCCGCGACGCTCGCGACCTGGTTCAAGATCAAGGGCGTGAACTATTCCATCTCCTCGGCCTGCGCGACCTCGAACCACTGCGTCGGCAACGCCTACGAGATGATCCAGTACGGCAAGCAGGACGTGATGTTCGCCGGCGGCTGCGAGGATCTGGACTGGACCATGTCCAACCTCTTCGACGCCATGGGCGCCATGTCCACCAAGTACAACGACACCCCGGCCCGGGCCTCCCGCGCCTATGACGCCAACCGCGACGGCTTCGTGATCGCCGGCGGCGCGGGCGTGCTGGTGCTCGAGGAGCTGGAGCACGCCAAGGCCCGCGGCGCGAAGATCTACGGCGAGATCGTGGGCTACGGCATGACCTCGGACGGCTACGACATGGTCGCCCCCTCGGGCGAGGGTGCGGTGCGCTGCATGCGCATGGCCTTGCAGAACGTGCACAACCCGATCGACTACATCAACCCGCACGCCACCTCGACCCCGGTCGGCGACCAGAAGGAGATCGAGGCGATCCGCCAGGTCTTCGGCTCCGGCGACAAGTGCCCGCCGATCTCCGCGACGAAATCGCTCACCGGCCACTCCCTCGGCGCGACCGGCGTGCAGGAGGCGATCTATTCGCTGCTGATGATGCAGAACGGCTTCATCTGCGAGAGCGCCCATATCGACGAGCTCGATCCGGAATTCGCCGACATGAACATCGTCCGCAAGCGCATCGACAACGCCAGGATCGATACGGTCCTGTCGAACTCGTTCGGCTTCGGCGGCACCAATGCCACACTCGTCTTCAGCCGCTACAACGGGTAAGACACAGTCATAAACCTGAGACGGCGCCATGCGATGCCGATTCCCTGAAGGAGGGCCTCGCATGGACACGCTCATTGAAATGAACACCAAGGCTCACGATGCACGGTTTGCTAACCGCCGTCATCCGACAATGGAGCCGATGCAGAGGGGGACCCGCATGGGCGGTCTGATGCAAGGAAAGCGCGGCCTCATCATGGGCGTCGCGAACGACCATTCCATCGCCTGGGGCATCGCCAAGACCCTGGCGGAGCACGGTGCGGAACTCGCCTTCACCTATCAGGGCGAGGCGCTCGGCAAGCGCGTGACGCCTCTGGCGCAGTCGCTGGGCTCGGATCTCGTGATCCCCTGCGACGTGGAAGACCTCTCCTCCGTCGATGCCGCATTCGAGGCCATCGACAAGCGCTGGGATTCCATCGACTTCGTGGTCCACGCCATCGGCTTCTCCGACAAGTCGCAGCTCAAGGGGTCCTATGTGGACGTCACCACCCGCGAGAATTTCTCGCGCACCATGGTGATCTCCTGCTTCTCCTTCACGGAAATCGCCCAGCGCGCCGCCCAGCGCATGACGAACGGCGGCTCGCTTCTCACCCTCACCTATGGCGGCTCCACCCGCGTGATGCCGAACTACAACGTGATGGGCGTGGCGAAGGCAGCGTTGGAAGCCTCCATGCGCTACATCGCCTCCGACCTTGGCCCCCGGGGCATCCGCTGCAACGCCATCTCGGCGGGCCCGGTGCGCACGCTTGCGGGCGCGGGCATTTCGGACGCCCGCCTCATGTTCACCTATCAGAAGGCGCACGCGCCCCTGCGCCGCACGGTGACCATCGAGGATATCGGCGGCTCGGCCCTCTACCTGCTCTCCGACCTCTCCAACGGTGTGACCGGCGAAATCCACTACGTGGATTCCGGCTACAACATCATCTCCATGCCGCGCCCCGATGTGCTGAAAGCCCAGGATGCGGCCGGCGTGACCGGCGAAGAGGGCTGAGTCGCCTTCAGGGCCCATTCAGGACGAGTTCCCTAATGCCGCCTGTTCCACGGGCGGCATTTTCATTTCAAGAGCCCCCGTGACTTTTCACGTCCCGGGACGTTCCTCGACGGACATCCTCCCACGATCGAAGGCTGACGAATGAGTCTCGAACCGCGGCTTTCCTCCGTTCCCGCCATTCGAAAGCCGACCGGTTCGTTCCGTCTCGTTGCCCTTGCCGCCGCCATCGGCTGCCTCACGGGCGTCGTCGTCGCAGCCATCCAGTCCTTCGTGGTGTTCGCCCAGCGCGCCACTCTCGGCTTTGCCGCCGAGCGCCGGATCGTTCTGCCCGATCACGCTTCCTATTTCCGCATCGCCCTCGCCCTGACCTGCAGTGCGGTCCTCGTCACCGTCCTGACGCGCCTGGTTTCCCGCTGGAAGATCAAGGAGCCGATCGACGCCGTCGAGGCCAATGCGCTCAGCGGCGGAAGCATGGGCTGGTTCGACGCGATCGGCGTCGTCGTTCCGATCCTGGCTTCCGGTTCGATCGGTGTTGGTGGTCCTTGCTGCCGGACGCCGATGAGTTAGGCGCTGGGAGGTAGACCCGCAGCCAATGATCGGCAAAAGGCTTGAGCTGCCGGTCCCAGCGGCTCATCGAGGCGGTAGGCCAGATAGGCCTCGGAGATCACCTGGCTGCGACGTCCAAGAGCCCTGGTGTGGAGGCGCACCAGACGACCCTCGCTCAGGTCACGATCAACGAGCCAAAGGGGCAGCCGCCCCCAGCCCAGTCCGGCCAAGACCATCTCGTGTTTGGCGTCCTGGCTGCTTACTCGGCAGGTTTGGGGGGAAAGAACTCCAAAGTCGCGGCCTTCCGATAGCGGCGTCGGATCGGACAGCACGATCTGGAGGTGATCCGCCAGATCAGGCAGGCTGACCGTTTCTACCCCATTCTTCATGGCCAACGGGTGCTTGGCCGAGACAACAGCCACCTGTTCGATGGGGAAGATCGCTTCTAGGGCGATGCGCGGGTTGCGGAAATCTTCACCGACGAGGATGGCAAGCGTGCTGCGCTTCTCGATCAAGGCCGTGACCGGGCCGCCGAGTGGTTCGATCGCCAGCCGAATGGAAACCGATGGGTAGGCTGCACGTACCTCCGTCAGCGCGGCCCCGACAGCAGCGATCGGGAATAGGGTGTCGACTGTCAGCGACAACTCGAGCTCGATCCCCTTATTCAGTCCCCGTGCCCGCGCCCGCATCGCGTCAACCCTGAGAAGGATGTCACGGGCATTGGCGAGCAGTGCCTGGCCTTCCGGGGTTAGCACCGGCCGGTGTCTCGAGCGATCAAACAGCGCAACGCCCAGCTCCGCCTCAAGGTTGGCGACCGCATTGCTGACCGCCGATTGAACGCGGGACAGCCGCTGGGCTCCGGAACGAAAGCTGCCGCTCTCCACCACCGTCACGAAGGTTCTCACCTGATCCAGCGTGAGCCCGTCCAGCATGATCTCCTCCGTCGATCAGTCTGATCGAATTTATATCACTCCCACAGATCAAGCATAGCTCCCATTCTGGCAACGCCAACGACAGGTGAGAGGAGTGACGATGACCAAGGTTCTGGTGCTGTACTATTCGTCATACGGCCACATCGAGGCCATGGCCGAGGCCGTTGCGGCGGGGGTCAAAGAGGCTGGGGCAGTGGCCATGATCAAGCGCGTTCCGGAACTCGTGCCGGAGTCCGTCATGGCGAAGGCCGGCTACAAACGCGATCAGTCGGCCGAGATCGCGACGGTTGCGGAACTTGCCGACTACGATGCGATCATCTTCGGCACGCCAACCCGGTTCGGGAACATGGCGTCTCAGATGAAGAACTTCCTCGACCAGTGCGGCGGGCTGTGGTTTGAGAACAGGCTCGTCGGCAAGGTCGGCAGCGTCTTTACCTCCACCGGCAGCCAGCACGGCGGGCAGGAGAGCACGATCCTGTCGACCCACATCGTCCTCATGCATCTGGGCATGGTGGTTGTGGGACTTCCTTACACGTTCCAGGGCCAGATGCGGATGGACGAGATCACTGGCGGCTCCCCTTATGGCGCGTCAACACTGGTCGATGACGGTCACGGCGGCGATCGTCGGCCGAGCGCAAACGAACTTGAAGGAGCCCGTTTCCAGGGGCGCCATGTTGCGCAGATTGCTCGTGCCCTGACTGCCGCCCGTCTGAGGGAAGCGGCGTGATGACCGCCATAGTGCATGTAGGACCATCCAGTGCGATGCCGTGGCCGATTGTAGCGACGGTGGTTGGTTCCGGGATCGTTGCGTCATTCCAGGTCGGCAAGGCGGCCATTGCCACACCGCTGCTTCAGACCGAATTGGGTCTTGATCTCGCGGCCGCTGGATGGCTCACGGCTGTCTTTGCTCTTCTCGGGGCAATCGGCGGCATCCCGGCTGGAGCAATAGCCGCCGCGGCAGGAGACCGCAGGATCCTAATCATTGGCCTGCTCGCGGTGTGTGTCGGATCTGCTGCCGGTGCGGAGGCCACCACGTTTTCCGTGCTTATAACATCGCGGGTTGTGGAGGGCCTCGGCTTCCTGCTGATCACGGTGGCCGGACCGGCGATACTTGAGCGCTCTCTGGCCGGCGGCCAGCGCGATCTTGCCTTCGCGTTCTGGAGTTGCTTCATGCCAGCCGGCATGGCCCTCGCCATGCTGGTCGGGCCACTCTTCGGCGGCTGGCGGTCCCTCTGGTGGGCGAGCACCGGGGCTGGGATTGCCACAGCCGTGGCGACGCTCCTCTTGGTGCCTAAAGCTACGGCTCGGGCCCCGCTTCTGTGGCGTGACGTCGGCATGAAGGCCTGTAGCATCGTGGGACTCAAAGGCCCGGTGCTGCTGGCAGGCTGCTTCGCACTCTATAGCCTCATGTTCTTTGCGCTCTTCAGCTTCCTGCCGGTCTTGCTGATGGACCGCGTGATGATCACGCATGCTGCGGCGGGAACGCTCGGCGCCCTTGTGGCGGGTGTGAACATCGTCGGGAACCTCATGGCAGGTTATCTTCTCACACGCGGCATCGGACGCCCGACCCTGATCACTGGAGCGGGCGTCGTCATGGGGGCATCTTCCCTGGGCATTTTCTTGCCTGTGTTTGGCCCTGTACCGACCCTCTTGCTCTGCGTCGTATTCTCGGCGGTCGGAGGGATAATCCCCGCGACTCTTCTGTCTACAGCGCCGCTCATCGCACCCGTCGGTTTGGTGCCAGTCGTCTTCGGATTGGCAATGCAGGGCAGCAACCTCGGCCAGATCATAGCTCCAGTCGCCGTAGGCGGTACGATCGAAGCCTATGGCTGGTCAGCAGCCGCAGCAACCGTGCTTGCAGCAGCCTCGCTCACGATCCTTGCCGCACAGGCCCTTAGACCCGAGTTCCGGCCCAATCACTAGCGGCAACGGGGATCACCCAGGCGTGAGCGACAAGAGCGGTATTCGGTAGCGATAACCACCAGACACACCTGAGCCCATCTGGGAGCATCCCGCTCCGTCCCTGGAGCGGGGGAACAGGAAGCCTGGCGTGGACGAAATGCCAGGACATCCTATAAGCTTCACACTAGCCTGCGGCTCCCACGCGATCCGGGGAAGGAAGGCGACGGTATCGTCAAGAGCCTCATCGTCCTGAACCTTCTAGCCTTCACCGCAACGGCCGCTGCCGCGAACCTATTTGGCAATCGCTCGGCTACTGAGTTGCTCGATGTCGCCACGTACGTAGGTCTTGGGATTGGAGCAGTAGGGACCCTGATGTTCGTAGGCTCGACGTCCGGCGCGAGCGGCTCCGCGGGGATGGCTGCAAGTGCAGCGGATCAGCCGAGCAGGATCATGGATGCCCTGTGGATGGACCGGAAGTCGGGGATCTCGATAGGAGCCGCATTCGTCTTGGGCGGGGTAAGCTGGCTCTTAATTGCTTGGGTCGCGGCCATGTTCCTTGGATTCGACTAAGCGCTTCTAATCTTCAAAACCGGGTACGGAGAAGATAATCTCCTTCAGCCACTTATATGATGGTTGGTGGCATTTGCTACCGAATGCCGGGTTTTTCCGCCCTGTTGTAGGAGAGTCTGTGCGAGGGACACGGGATGCTGCACCGCCTCGACGACAACTGGCGCAAGGGGACGAACACCTTTTCGCGTCGTGGCGAAATTCTGCTCGGCGCCTTTTCAGGCGATGCGCTCGTGGGAATCTGCGGTCGCAATATCGATCCCTACGGTCATGACGAGGCCGCCTGCCGCGTTCGCCATCTCTACGTCCAGACAGCTTGCAGACGCAGCGGCGTCGGCCGTCTTCTGGTCGAGACGATCGCAAGCGATGCAGCAGAATATTTTGACCGTCTCAACGCACGCGCCCCGCAGGGGGCACTCTGCTTCTACGAGCGCCTCGGATTCATGCGCATCGAAAACGATCCGCACGTGACCCATCGGCTGCCGCTTCACGAGGCCGTGACGCGGCCAACCTTGGCCTTGCCATCGCCATGATCGGACGGCACGAGAGAGCCTCCCTCACGAGAGTTCCTCCATGATCCTGTCCCGTCGCACTCTTCTCGCCGGTCTCGCCCTGTCCGGCGCCGGCGCTCCCGTCTTCGCGCAATCCGCGCCGGAGCCGCAGCTGGTTCCCATCGAGCTCGTCGAGGATACGCTCGCCCTGCCGTCACTCGTGAAGCTCGGCCACAAGCACGGCGACGTGATCATGATCGAGTATTTCGACTACAACTGCCCCTGGTGCAAACGCTCGGCGCAGGATCTTCCCGCGCTCCTGAAGGCGGAACCCGATCTCACCTACGCGCTGGTGAATTTCGCCGTGCTCGGCATTCCGTCGGTGACGGCGCACAAGGTCGCGCTCGCCTATCTCCAGCTGCACGGACCCGAGCGTTATCTCGACCTGCACCTCGCCCTCTTCCGGCTGTGCGGCGCGGTGGACGGGGAGCGGGCGCTCGCGGAGGCCGAGCGCCTCGGCGGCAACCGCAAGCGCCTGGAGGAGGCCGCCAACGGCGAAGGCACCACGCAATGGATGAAGGAGGCGTTCACCCTCGGCAATTCCTTGGGCTTTGTCGCCACCCCGTCCTTCCTGGCCGGCACGCAATCCTATGTGGGCGGCATGACCCTCGCCCAGAAGCGCCAGGCCATCGCGCAGGCGAGAGGCTAAAGCATCGGACCCAAAAGTGGACTTGCACTTTTGGGATAGGATCCGATGCTTTCTTCCTGAGTGAGAGCATCGTTCGTGAAAAAGCGGCACGGCAGAAAAGAGCTGTTTCCACTTGCGTAGAAACAGCAGCGAGCCCGTTACGGAAGCTGATTTCTTGACGGGGAACCAGCTTCCGTCTTCGTCATGCCGTGTTGCGCTTGAGGTCGAACTGACCGGTCTTGCGGAAACGCAGCAGATAGCCCGGCACGATGGCCTCGATGGTGGTGGGCGTGATCCCAAGGCCCTGGAGCGTGCGCCCCTCGCGGGCGGCCGCCTCGGAAACCACGTTGTCGCTCTCCAGCAGGATCGCCTGGTCGCGGGTGGTAACGAGCTCGTCCGGGATGAGGCCGAGGGTCAGCCAGTCGAGGCCGCCCAGGACGCTGCCCATGGCCCGGGCCGCCTTGGCCGGAAGCGGGACGATGGTGCGCTTGCGCTCGGTCACGGTGAAGACGAATTCCATCATCTGGCGCATGGTGCGGATTTCCGGCCCGCCGAGCTCGTATGTCCGGCCGGTGGGGACCTTGCCGTCCACCGCCGCCACGATGGCGGCCGCCACGTCGCCCGCATAGACCGGCTGGAAGCGCGTATCCGCTCCGGGCAGGGGCAGCACGGGCAGCATGCGCGCCAGGCTCGCGAAACGGTTGAAGGAGCTGTCGCCGGGGCCGAACATGAGAGACGGGCGCAGGATCACCGCATCCGGCCTCGCCTCGAGCAGGGCTGCTTCGCCCTCCGCCTTGGTGCGGGCATAGACCGATTCGGAATCCGCATTCGCGCCGATGGCCGAGACATGGGTGAAGGACACCGCCTTCGTAGCCAGCCGAGCGATCATGGCCGGAGCCTTCGCCTGGAGCGTGTCGAAACGCTGGCGGCCCGTCTCCTGCAGGATGCCGACGAGGTTGATCACATGGTCGGCGCGGGCCACCGCATGGGCCACGGAAGCCTCGCTGCGCAGGTTCGCATGGATCGGGGTTATCTGCCCCACCTTCCCGAGAGGGAGGTAGTTCGCCATGTTCGGCTGCCGGGTCGGCACGAGCACCCGGTAGCCGCGCTGGGCCAGGAGGCTCACCACATAGCGGCCGAGAAAGCCCGAACCGCCGAAGACGGTGACGATTTGCTGCTCAGGCGTGCGAAGGGCACCGATCATGAAACTCTCCTGCCCGGATAAGGACTTGGTCCAGAGCTTGGGTGTGAATTTTCGAATGTCTCTAGTCAAACGCCGCTCCCCTGTGAAGGGGCGCAGGGCCAAGAAAGCGCATCGGCCGCATTTTCGGTGATTGACGTGCCGCCCGAAGCACCGTAAACGAAGCCTCGCCGACAAGGCATGCCCAGGTGGCGGAATTGGTAGACGCGCTGGTTTCAGGTACCAGTGGTGAAAGCCGTGGAGGTTCGAGTCCTCTCCTGGGCACCATCCATTCTTAAAGGGCGTGCTTCCGCGGAAGCTTTTCAATCAATCAAAGGCTTGAGGGCACCCGAGTGATGCAAACGGGTGATCCGAATGGTCATGCCTTTGGCGCGCCTCTGAAAGCATTCCAAGACCGGAATTCATCGGCTCCGTGAACGGGCTCCTGGGCGCTTGCAGGCTGCCGGGACAATGCGAGCCGGCAGGCTTCCGGAAACCGGCATCGTCGATGATCCTGGAAGCCTTCATCCTTCGATCTCAGCATCCCTCGAGCAGGCCCCGATGGGAGCAGAATCTCCCTTGCCGCGCGGGAGGTCCCTTTATCCCGGCGTCAGCCGCGATACTGCTCGTCGGTCACGTGCTCCATCCAGTCGACCGGCGATCCGTTGAGCTTCTCCTGAATGGCGATATGGCTCATGGCCGTGGTCTGCGTGGCCCCGTGCCAGTGCTTCTCGCCCGGCTCGAACCAGACCACATCGCCGGGGCGGATCTCCTCGATGGGCCCACCCTCACGCTGCACCAGGCCGCAGCCGGCCGTCACGATCAGCGTCTGCCCGAGCGGATGGGTGTGCCATGCGGTCCGTGCCCCCGGCTCAAAGGTGACAAGGGCCCCGGCAACGCGGGCCGGTTCGGGCGCGCTGAACAGCGGATCGATTCGCACCGTCCCCGTGAAGTAAGCCGCCGGCCCTTTTTCAGACGGCTGCAAGCCGGCTCTCTTGATGTCCATGGTTTCAGTTCTCCTGCCGTTTCGCAGACGATAGAGGCTGTCGATGCAGCGACGAGGCGCAAGCATACGTCTTCCAGGCACGTCTGGCTAAACCCTCATGCCTCGTCTTCCCGGCATGTGCGGTGCCGTCACACCCGGAGCAGGGTCTTGATCGCGCGGCGTTCGTCCATCGCACGATAACCTTCGGCGACGTCCGCCCGGCGATGCGCGGGGGCTCAGGCGAGCATGGTGCCCATCCGCTGCGCCACGGCGCGGGCGGCGTTTTCGAGATCCTGGATGACCGGGCGCTGATCGTCGATGCGCCAGACCAGCGCGCTCTCGATGGGCGGCAGGTCGAGCTCCACGAAGGCGATGCCGGGATGCGTAAAGTAGTTCTGGGCGCGGGCCGAGAGCGTCATGACGCAATCGCCGGTGGCCACGGCCACAAGCCCTTCGCGCACCGTGGTGATTTCCGGCCCGGCGGCGATCCGGCGGCCCTCGGGCGTGGCCGTGGGGAAGTGATAGCTTGTCCATCCATCCGAGACATAGCCCGGCGGAAGCTGCACCATGCATTCGTGCCGAAGCTCCTCCGGGTCGACCAGCGCGCGTCCCTGAAGGCGATGACCCTCCGGCACGACGAGCAGGCGCGCATCGCGAAAGAGCGTCGCTCCCCGCGACAGCCCCGCATTCGGGAGGGGCAGGCGGACGATGGCGACATCGACCATGCCGTGCACCACGGCTGAGCCCTGGTTGAGGTAGTTGAGCTCGACGAAGCGCAGCCTGACATCCGGACGCCGGCGCTGGAACTCCGCGACGATTCCCGAGGTCAGCTCGTAGAACCCCCCGCCGAGATAGCCGATCGCGAGCTCCATCCCTCGCCCCTGCGCCCGGCGGCGGGCGTCGCTGAGGGCCGTCTTGAGCGCCATCACCGAGGGCTGGATGTCCTTGAGAAAGGCTTCGCCCAGAGGGGTGAGGCTCACCCGGCGGCTGGTCCGCTCCAGCAGCTTGCCCCCGAGTGCCTCCTCGAGGGCCTTCACCGCTTCCGAAACGACCGACTGGCGCACGCCGATGAAGTCCGCCGCCCGTCCGAAATGCAGCATCCGTGCGACGGCCACGAAGCATTCGAGTTTGCGCAGGTCCATTCCTGATCCATCGGAAAACGCGATTGATAGGCGCGTCTTTTAATATTGATCAATCGGCATACTGGGCAAAGATCGCCTCAAAGAGTCAATCGAATCTTGATCCCAGGGAGGCGGGGGCATGAACGTCGCGGAATGGTCCGTTGAGTTTCCATGTTACGATGCAACCATTCGCGGCACGTTCTATCGGCCCGAGGTGAAGGGCGAGGCGTCTCTGCCAGCCGTGGCCCTCGGCCACGGCTGGGGAATGACCGCCGGCGGGGACCTCGAAGATTATGCCCGTGCCATCGCCCGCCGGGGCATCGCCTGCCTGACCTTCGACTACCGGCGTCTCGGCAAGAGCGACGGCTTGCCCCGCCAAGAAATCGATCCGGCCTGGCAATTGGAGGATTACCGGGCGGCGATCACCTATCTCTGCTCGCGGCCCGAGGTGGATGCCGGGCGGATCGGCGTCTGGGGGACGAGCTATAGCGGCGGCCATGCGCTGGTCATCGCGGCGACGGATGCGCGCGTGCGCTGCGTGGTGAGCCAGGTGCCGACGATCAGCGGCTACCTGTCCGGGTTGCGCAAGACCCATCCCAACAACCTGAAGGCCCTGCACGATCTCTTCGCCGACGACCGGCTGGCCCGGCTGCGGGGCGAGCCGCCGCGCACCATGAAGGAGGTGGGCCTCGAAGGCGAGGCGGGCGTGGCCTATCCGGGCGCGGAATCCTACGATTACATGATGGGGCAGGCCGCCCGCTGCCCGGAATGGCGCAACGAGGTGACGGTCCGTTCCCTGGAAATGGCGCGCGCCTACGAGCCTGGACAGTGGATTTCCCGCATCGGGCCCAAGCCCATGCTGATGATCGTCGCCGCCGACGACCGCCAGACCCCCACCGATCTTCAGCTCCAGGCCTTCAATGAGGCTTCGGCCCCGAAGGAGTTGCTGCTCATCAAGGGCGGTCACTATACGGCCTACACCACGCATTTCGAACGGACCAGCACGGCGGCCGCCGACTGGTTCAGCAAACACCTGTGACCGAAAGCAGGTTGAAAGGCTCGCAAGCAGCCAAGCAGAGCCCAAGCTTCATGGGAGGAAACACATGACAAGCGCTCACATCCTATCGCCCGCCGTGGGGGCGAAGACGACGACCATGGACAAGCAGAAATCGCTGCGCTCCCTGCGCGCGGCGGCCGTCGGCAACATGCTCGAATGGTTCGACTGGACGCTCTACGGCACTTTCGCCGTCTATCTCGCGTCCAATTTCTTCGACAAGACCAATGCGACCTCCGCGCTTCTGTCCGTGCTCGCGGTCTTCGCGGTCGGCTTCGTCGCGCGGCCTATCGGCGGCATCGTCTTCGGTCGCTTCGGCGACCGGATCGGCCGCAAGAACACGCTCATCCTCACCATGTCGACCATGGCGCTCGCGAGCCTCATGATCGCACTCATTCCGAGCTATGAGAGCATCGGCATCTGGGCCTCCGTGCTGCTGCTGGTCGCCCGCCTGCTGCAGGGGCTGGCCCATGGCGGCGAATCGGGCGTGTCCTATGCCTATGTCGCCGAGATCTCGCCGCCTCAGCATCGCGGCCTGTGGGCGAGCTCGGTCTTCGTCAGCGTCACGCTCGGCGTCATGGCCGCGACCTTCCTCGGCATCGTGCTCACCTCGGCCTTCTCCAAGGAGGAGATGATGTCCTACGGCTGGCGCATCGGCTTCGCGGTGGGCGGCCTGCTCGGCATCGTCGCGTTCTACATGCGCCGCGCGGCTCATGAATCGCCGATCTACAGCAACAAATCCGCGAGCAAGGCCGAGGCGCGGCCGCTGACGGGCCAGGAGAAGCTGCAGATCCTGCTCAAGGTCGTCTTCTTCTCCGCATCGTCCAACGTCGCCTATTACACCTGGGTGACCTTTGCGCCGAGCATGGCGATCTCCGCTCACGGCATGGATGCGAACGGCGCCTTCATCGCCAGCCTGTGCGCGCAGATCATCACGCTGCTGCTGCTGCCGTTCTTCGGGCACCTGGCGGACCGGTTCGGCCGCAAGCCCATGGTCTTCCTCTATGGCCTCGGCATCATGGTGGCGCCGTTCCCGGTCAATGCCATCCTCGGCTCCGAGCCCTGGACCCTGTTCGTTTCGCAGGGACTGGGCCTCGCGGTCTGGGCGCTGATCGCCTCCATCTACCCGGCGCTGATCGCCGAGCAGATTCCCACGCAGCAGCGCGCCCTGGGCGTCGGCTTCCTGTCCTCGCTCTCCGTGGCGATCTTCGGCGGCACCGCGCCCTATCTGAACACCTGGCTCAACTCCATCGGCATGTCCTGGGTGTTCTCGGTCTACATCATGGTCCTCGGCCTCCTCGCCGTCATCGCCGCGATGATGATCCGGGAGACGAAAGGCGTGCCGCTGAGCGAGATCCGCGGCCAGTAAACGAGACTTGTAAACGAGACCTGCCGGCTGTCCGCCCGACAGCCGGCACCCTTCACAAAGTGATTTCAAGACAACGAACAGATTCATGGAACAGAAAAAAGTTGCCGTCATTACCGGCGCGAGCGGCGGAATCGGCTCGGCCATCTGCGAGCGTCTGAAAGCCGATGGTTTTACGATCGTCGCCATCGACCGCGTGAGCCCTGCGCAGCAGGATGCGGATTTCGATGGTGTGACGGTCGACATCGCGGACACGCAGGCCCTCGCCAAGGCCGCGGAGGATATCGTCGCCCGCCACGGCGCGATCGATGTCTGGGTCAACAACGCGGGTTTTCTGGAGCGCCGGGAAGCGCTCGACATCAGCGAGGCCGAGTGGAACCGGACGCTCGCGGTCAATCTGACGGCGACCTTCTTCGGCGCACAGTATGCGGCGCGCAGCATGCGCGCCAGCGGCCGCGGCGGAGCCATCGTCAACCTGTCGAGCTATGCCGGCCTCAAGGCGCGGCCCAACTGCGCCGCCTATGCCGCCGCCAAGGCGGCCGTCGCCCATCTCACGTCCTGCCTCGCCGTCGAGTGGGGCCAATACGGCATTCGCGTCAACGCCATCGCGCCTGGATACATCGAAACCGCCATGAGCGCGTGGATGCACCAGGATCCAGTGCAGCGGACGCAGCTGCTGGGGCGCACGCCGCTCGCGCGGCTCGGCGAGCCGATGGAGATCGCCGACGCGGTGAGCTTCCTGGTCGGCAAGGACAGCAGCTACATCACCGGCCATGTCCTGAGCGTCGACGGAGGCATAGTCCGCGCATGAGCGAGTCGTACTGGAACGGCAAGACGTTCATCGTCACCGGCGGCGCGCGGGGTCAGGGCGCGGCGGAGGTCAACCGGCTCCTGGCGCTCGGGGCGAATGCGGTCGTCGTCGATCCGCTGTCGCCGGACAGCGCCGACTGGGCCATCGACCGCGCGCCGGATTCCCGCCTGCGGCTCGTCGCAGGCGGCGTGCAGCTGGAGAGCACGTGGCGCGAGGTCCTGGAGGCCGTCGCCGCCATCGGCGCGCCGCTGGCGGGGCTCGTCAACAACGCCGGCATCACCTTGCGCAAGACCGTCACGCAAACCTCGCTGGAGGAATGGGAGCGCCTGCTGAGCGTCAACCTGACGGGAGCCTATCTCGGCATCCGCATGACGGCCCCGGTGATGATGGACGGCGGATCGATCGTGAACGTGTCGTCGACGGCCGGGCTGACGGGCTATTTCAGCGCCGCCTACACGGCCAGCAAATGGGGTCTTCGCGGACTCGCGAAGGCGGCGGCCATCGAGCTCGCTCCCCGGAAGATCAGGGTCAACACCGTCTGCCCCGGTCTCGTCGACACCCCGATGATCAACAGGCCGAACGGCGGCTACGGTCACGACCAGGCGCGGGCGTTCTTCGAGGGCAACCGGTCCCTGACGCCGCTCGCCCGCGGCGCCGATCCGGATGAAGTGGCCGGAGCGGTGATCTTCCTGCTCGGTCCCGACAGCCGCTTCGTCACGGCGACCGACCTGGCCGTCGACGGCGGCATGATCGGCGGCGGAATCTACAGCCATATCGGCCGCTCCGTCGGCACCGTGCAGGACGCTCTCTGACCGTATCCTCGGTGGCCCAGGACGGCCTTCACGCCACCGCCAGTCTCCAGGGGCTCGGCGGCAGCGGGGATGCGTTCAGGGTGACGCCGAAGACCTCCGCGAGGCGCGTGGGCGTCAGCACGGCGCCGGGCGTTCCCCGGCCGATGAGGCGCCCCCTTTCGAGCAGGACCAGATCGTCGGCGAGATCGGCCGAAAGCTGCAGGTCGTGCAGAACGGCGATGACGCAAAGGCCGTCGCGGGCAAGCGTCCGCGCCGTCTGCAGCAGGGCCAGCTGGTGCTTCAGGTCGAGGCTGGCGATGGGCTCGTCGAGGAACAGGATCTGCTGCGTCTCCAGCGTCCGTCCGGCCGTCAATTGCGCCAGTACGCGGGCGAAGTGAACCCGCTGCCGCTCCCCGCCCGAGAGCGTCTGGTAATTGCGCTGCGCAAGATGGGCCACGTCCGCCTGCTCCAGGGCTTCGTGCGCGAGGCGGCGACGGTCGCCGCGGGACAGGCCCCGGCCGATCCCCTGGGTGCCGAGGCTCGCCACCTCGAGGACCGTGAAGGGAAAGGTGAGGTCGGAGGCCTGCGGCATCACGGCCCGCCGGTGGGCGAGACGCCAGGCCGGAATCGCGTTCAGCGACTCCCCGTTCCATCGCACCGTGCCGCGCGAGGGATGAAGCTCGCCGGAGAGAAGGCGCAGGAGCGTGGACTTGCCCGCGCCGTTGGGGCCGATGATGACGGTGAAGGAGCCGCCCGCGAAGGCAAGATCGATTCCGTCGATCAGCATCCTGTCGCCGCTGCCGTAGGAGAGGCCCTCGGCCTGGAGGAGCGTGTTCACAGGGCCATTCCTCCCGGGCGGCGCAGCAGCAGCCAGAGGAAGAACGGCGCGCCGATGGCGGCGGTGAGAATGCCGATGGGCAGCTCCGCCGGTGCTGCGACGGTCCGCGCGACCGTGTCGGCGGCCACGAGCAGGGCCGCGCCGAGCAGGGCGGAGGCGGGCAGCAGCATCCGGTGATCCGCGCCCGCCAGGAGGCGCAGCACATGCGGCACCACGATTCCCACGAAGCCGATCATCCCGGCGGCGGCGACCGAGGCTCCCACGGCCACCGCCACGAACAGGATCGCGAGCGCCTTCACCCGCTGCACCGGCACGCCGAGATGATAGGCTTCCGCCTCGCCGAGGGAGAGCGCGTTCAGGCCGCGCGCCAGAAAAGGCGTGGCCAGGAGCATCGGCAGGATGAAGGGCGTCGCCGCCGTCACCTTGGTCCAGGTCGCGCCGCTGAGCGAGCCGAGGGACCAGAACGCGAGATCGCGCAATTGCCTGTCGTCGCTCAGATACGAGAAGAGGCCCATGATCGCGCCCGACAAAGCCCCGAAGGCGACGCCTGCGAGCAGCATGGTGGCGATCGACGTGCGGCCGCCGCGGGTCGCGACGAGATAGAGCGCGAGCGTCGTCAGGAGGCCGCCCGCGAAGGCGCCGACGGGCAGGGCGTGGAACGGCAGGGGGCCGATCAGCGGCGCGAGCAGCGCATCGCCGAGAACGATGGTCGCCGCGGCCGCGAGCGCCGCGCCCGCCGACACGCCGACGAGACCGGGATCGGCGAGCGGGTTGCGGAACAGGCCCTGCATCAGCGCACCCGAGGATGCGAGCGCCGCGCCGATGAGAAGACCGAGGAGCAGGCGCGGCAGGCGGACCTGGAGGACGATGAGGGCGTCCCCCTCCATCGCCGCCGTCCGTCCGGTAAGAGCATCCGCGACGATGCCGAAGACGCGCGCGGGCGCAAGGCCGGTGGCGCCGAGGCCGAGGGCTGCGAGGCTCGTCAGCAGAACCAGCGCGGCGAGCGCCGCCAGCAGAAGCGCCGTGCGCTCGCGCAGCGCGAAGCGCGGCCCGCCGTCATGCAGGGCAAGGGCGGTCATGGCTTCGCGTTGCCCGCCTGATCGGGATGCAGCGCCGCCATCAGCCTGCGCGCCGCCTCGGGCGTGCGCGGGCCGAAGCCCAGCAGATAGAGCGAATCCATGACGATGAGCCGCTTCTTCGCCGCTGCGGGGGTCGCGGCGAAGGCCGGGAAGGCGAAGGGGTCCGAGGCCGCGCCTCCGGGGCCGTGGCTCATCATGACGACGGCTTCCGGCGCCGCGGCGATCAGGCCCTCGTCCGACAGGGGTTTCCAGCCGGTCAGGGACGAGGCCACGTTGGCGGCCCCCGCGAGCGCCAGCATGGCGTCGGCGGTGGTGCCCTGCCCGCCGACGAGCGGGCGTCCGTTCTGCAGCGACAGCACGAAGAGCGCCCGCGCCGGGCGGGTCACCCGCGCCCGGGCGTCGGACAGCCGCGCGAAGCCCGCCTCGATCTCCTTCACGAGGGCGACCCCCGGCCCGGCCGCGCCGACGGCCTGCGCGATGATCTCGACCCGCTTCACGATTCCGCCCGGGCTCGGCTCGTCGGGCACGCGCACGACGGGAATACCGGCCTGTTCGATCAGCTTCAGGGCGTCGGGCGGGCCCGCGCCCTCGGAGGCGATCACGAGGGTCGGGTTGAGCGAGAGCACGCCTTCCGCGCCGAGGGAGCGGACATAGCCCACATTGGCCTTCGTCCCGAGAGCCTCCTCGGGAAAGAGGCTCGTGGAATCGACCCCCACGATCTCCTCCGCCTTTCCGAGGCGGTAGAGGATTTCGGTCACCGCTCCGCCGACGCTCACGATGCGGCGGGCCGGGTCGGCCCGAAGCTGCGAGGCGCAGAGGAGAAGCGGTGGAGCAAGAAGCAGCGCGCGGCGCGAGAGCATGGGCGGAGAAACCTTCTACTTGGTGAGGATGAGCTTGCCGTTCGCGGTCACGCGCAGGCGGTAGCGCTCGCCCCGATGGATCAGCACCACCTCGCGTCCCGTCCCGATCAGGCTCGCGACCTCGATTTCCTTGAGGGAGGGCGTCCTGTCGTCCTTCGAAGCGGGCGGCGGAGGCGGGGATTGCACGATCATCTCCAGTTTTTACTCGTTCTAAATTTGATGAAATCTAAACTGACTATGTATTCGCAGTTTAGAATGATGTAAAACTGCAATGTTCAAAGTCAGTATTGACGCAGTTACTTGATTTGGCTATCGGATGTAAACCCTTCTCAGGCGAGGAGGGCCGAAATAGCCAGCCAGCGCGAATCCGACTTCTGCGCCAGCCAGCCAGTCATCAAGAAAAACACGATCAAAGACTGGAATCGTCAGGATGATTACCTTCCTGCGCGAGGGGCTTCGCGCGTCCACATCACCCTTTGCTCTTCTCGTTCTCGCGCCTCTGATGGGCGCCTCTCTCGTCTCGGGTGCGCAGGCGCAGGGCGCTCCCGCTGTGCCGCCCCTGCCGAAGGAAGAGGTTGCGCTGGAGCTCGACACGATCACCGTGACCTCAGGCAAGACCGAGGACAAGGCGATCGACGATCTGGCCGGTTCGAGCGTCGTGACGCGCCGCCAGATCGACCTTCTGCAATCCTCCCGCGTCTCCGACGTTCTTCAGGGCGTACCCGGCGTCGCCGTTCAGGAGACGGGCACCGATCCCGGCCAGGCGGTCAACATCCGCGGCCTGCAGGATTTCGGCCGCGTGAACGTGCTCGTCGACGGAGCCCGGCAGGATTACCAGGTGAGCGGCCACGGTGCGAACGGCACCTTCTATCTCGATCCCGAACTGATCGGGCAGGTGGACGTGGTGCGCGGTCCGGTCTCCACGGTCTACGGCTCGGGCGCCATCGGCGGCGTGGCTTCCTTCCGCACCCGCACCATCGACGACATCCTCGCGCCCGACGAGCGATACGGCGCGGTGCAGAAGCTCGGGCTCGGCACCAACGGCGCGGGCGTCGTCACCAACAGCATGGTCGGCGCGCGCATCGGTACGGCGGCGGATGTGTTCGGCCAGTTCGTCTACCGCAACACCAACGATTATCGCGACGGCAACAACGACAAGATTCAGGATTCGGATTCCGAGCTGACATCCGGCCTGTTCAAGTTCAACGTCAGCCCGGCGGACGGCCATACCTTCAGCGGCTCCGCGCTGCTGCAGAACTACACCTTCACCAATAACGGCGACACGGGCACCGGAACCCGGTTCAGCAACGACGTCACCGCCAATACCTACACCCTCGGTTATCGCTTCAACCGGCCCGACAATCCCTGGCTCGATCTGAGCGTGAAGGGCTATTACACCACGACCGAGGACAACAAGCGGGTCGTGACGCCGAGCAGAACCTACGGCTCCCTCGGTGTGAAGCCAAGCGACCGCCTGGATTACAGCATGGAGACGCTAGGCTTCGACATCAGCAATACGTCGCGCTTCGATGCTGTCGGCCTGGGCCATGCGCTGACATTCGGAATCGACGGCGCCCGCGACCGGGGCGAAACCCTCGACCGCGCAGGCGGATACGGCTCGGCCTTCACGCCGTCGGGCGAGCGCAGCCTGTTCGGCGGATTCGTGCAGGACGAAGTTCGCATCACGCCCTGGCTGCGCGCCATCGGCGCGCTGCGCTTCGACAGCTACGAACTCGACGGTGGCGGCGTGCACGCCGACGGCTCGCGCGTGTCGCCCAAGCTCACCATCGGCGTGGAGCCGGTCAAGGGAATCGAGTTCTACGGCACCTATGCGGAAGGCTATCGCGCGCCGTCGATCACCGAGACCCTGATCCAGGGCTCGCACCCGTTCCCGATCTTCAACATCCTGCCGAACCCATCGCTCCGGCCCGAGGTCGCTCACAACCTCGAAGGTGGCGTCAACGTGCAGTACGACGACGTGCTGAAGGCGGGCGACAGGTTCCGCGCCAAGGTCTCCGTGTTCCAGAACAGGATCGACGACTACATCGATTCCGTCCCGGTGGGGCCGCGCTACAACGTGCCCGTCGTGCCGGGCATGCCTGTGAGCGCCTGCGCCTTCGCGCCCGAGATGTGCCTCATCGGCATTCAGGATCAGCAGTACCGGAACATCGCACGCGCCGAGCTGCAGGGAGCGGAGATCGAGGCAGCCTACGATTGGGGCGGCGGCTTCGTGACCGTCGCGGGCACCGTCATCGAAGGCAGGAACGACATCACGGGCGATCCGCTGAACTCGGTCGTGCCGAACCGGATCAGCACCACGCTGGGCTTGAGGCTGCTCGACGACAAGCTCACCGTGGGAACCCGCCTGACCCTCGTCGACGACAGCAAGAAGAACGTCGCCAATCCCACCGGAGGTTACGGCCTCGTCGATCTGTTCGCGTCCTATCGCTACGACGAGAACATCAGCGGCGACATCACCATCCAGAACCTCTTCGACCGGCAATACACCCAGTACCTGAACAGCGAGCCGAGCCCCGGCCTCACGGCGAAGTTCGGCCTGACGGTGAAGTTCGCCAGCCGCTGACGCCCTCTCACATATTCCATCGAAGGAGATCGTTTCCGATGTTCATTGCCATGAATCGGTTCAAGGTGCGCAAGGACGCCGCGCAGGAATTCGAGAATCTCTGGCTCACGCGGGAAAGCTACCTGCACGAGCTCGAAGGCTTCATCGAGTTCCACATGCTGCGCGGTCCCGAGCGCGAGGATCACGTGCTCTATTCCTCGCACACCCTCTGGACCTCGAAAGCGCATTTCGAGGCCTGGACCCGCTCCGATCAGTTCCGTGCATCGCACACCCGCGCGACCACCAGCACCAACAAGCCGCTGACTCTCGGCCATCCGGAATTCGAAGGCTTTGAGGTGATTCAGACCATCGGCCCGATGTCGAAGGCCGCGGAATAGGATTGCCGGCGATGACCGTGACCGATCTGATCCGGCAGGACCTCGCCGCCAAGCCGGACGGGGTTCTCGAATCGATTGCCGAGAGCCGCGGCGTGCCGCTGGAGGCGGTGCTCGCATGCCTCGAACCCGACGCCGCCCTGCGCGTCGCGGGCAGCCTCTACCAGGACATCTGGAGCGAGCTGACCGGCTGGGGCGAGATGACCTTCGTGGTGCACAGCCGGGACGGGGTGTTCGAGTGCAAGGGCAGCGTCCCGCCGGGAACAGAGGGGCGCGGCTATTTCAACATCCATGGGGACAGCCCCATCGGCGGCCACTTGAGGATGGATCGCTGCCGGTCCATCTACTTCATCGACCGCCCCTTCTTCGGCAAGCGCTCCTGCTCGGTGCAGTTCGTGAACGAGGAAGGCGGCGCGATGTTCAAGATCTTCGTGGGCCGCAATGAGGACCGTTCCCTCAAGGCGGACCAGGTCGCCCGGTTCGAGGCCCTGCGCGAGAAGCATCGCGCGGCGGCCTGACCGGCGCTGCAGGGAGCAAGGAAGCCCATGGCCAAGGAACCGATCCTGCCCGTCGACGACGAGGCCCGCGGGCTCGCGAAGAAGCTCATGCGCACGGCGCGCTCCGGCGCGCTCGCCACGAACGAGCCCGAGACCGGCACGCCGTTCGCGAGCCTCGTGCAGGTGGGCACGGATCTCGACGGGTCGCCTGTCATCCTGACCTCGCAGCTTTCAGTGCATACCCGCCTGCTGGAGGTCGATCCGCGCTGCTCCCTGCTTCTCTCCGCCATCGGCAAGGGCGATCCGCTGGCGCATCCGCGCCTGACCCTGCTGGCCAGGGCCCGGCGCCTCGAACGGGACAGCGATGCGGCGCCCCGGATCCGGCGCCGCTACCTGCTCCAGCATCCGAAAGCCGAGCTCTATGTGGACTTTCCCGATTTCGCCTTCTGGCGGCTGGAGGTCGAAGCGGGCAGCCTGAACGGCGGTTTCGGCCGGGCCTATCGCATGGAAAGGGCGGATCTTCTCGCCGATCTCTCCGGCTTCTTCGATTTCTACGATTTCGAGGCCGAGGCCGTCGCGCATATGAACGGCGACCACGCCGACGCGGTCGGGCTCTACGCCACGAAGCTCTGCGGCGCGCGCGAGGGCGCGTGGCGCCTGATCGGCATCGATCCGGAGGGCCTGCAGCTGGCCCTGGGCGACGAGATCCTGCGCCTGTCCTTCCCGCGGGCGCTGACCGGCCCGCACGAGGTGCGCCCCATGCTCATCCGGCTGGCGAACGAGGCCCGCAACCGGGCCGAATAGGGGCATTTCCATCGGGCGCTCGGAGCCGGCTCCGGAATAATCCTTGCCTTGGAAGGCGCGCGCCCGCATCAAGGGGCCGGAGCGTGCAACACCATCCGCGCGCTCCGCCGATCCGGATTCTCAAGCGTCACGATGCGACCAGCCTTTCTTCCGCCCCGCCTCCGTTCCATCCTCGCCGCCCTGGCCGATGCGGGCTCCAGCTTTGCCCGCAACGACGGCCTCGCGATGGCGAGCCACGTGGCGCTGTCGCTCGTGATCGCGCTCTTTCCCTTCCTGATCTGCGTCGCAGCGCTGGCGGCCTTTCTCGGGGCCGGGCGCATCTCCACGCATATCGTCCACCTGCTGTTCGATTTCTGGCCCGAAGGCGTGGCCGGGCCGCTGGCGCGGGAGGCCGACAAGGTTCTCATCCCGCGCCGGAACGTGCTCACGATCAGCGTCGTCCTGACCCTGCTCGTGGCCACCAACGGGGTCGAGAGCCTCCGGGTCGCCCTGTGCCGGGCCTATGGGGTCAGGCGGTTCCGGCCCTGGTGGCGGGCGCGGCTCATCGGCGTGGGCTTCATCCTGATCGGCGCGGGCGCTCTGGTCGCCTCGTCGGTGCTCGTGGTCCTGTGGCCCTCCCTCTGGCGCTCGGCGGTGTCCTCCATGCCCGATCTCAAGGCCCTGGGCCTGACCTATGACGCGGTGCGCTACGGGCTTGCCTCCCTCGTCCTGGTGGCGGGCCTTGCCGCGACGCATCTCTGGCTGCCGGACGTCCGGCCTCGCCCGCGCGACATGGTGCCGGGCATCGCGGCGACCCTGGTGCTCTGGCTTCTCGGCGCGAGCCTCTACGGCGAGCTTCTCGCAACCATGACGCATATGAAAGCCACCTATGCGGGCCTCGCAGGCATTCTGACGGCGCTGATCTTCCTGCAGATCTCGGCCGCGATCTTCATTCTCGGCGCCGAGATCAACGCGGCGCTGGGCAGGCGCAGAAGCGCGGCGGACGAGACGCAGCCCGCTTCCGCCGCGCCGATGGCTGCGGAGCCGGCCTCCATCCCCCAGCTTTAGCTGATCCCTTCCTCCTGCTTCCGCTCGCAATCCCGTTTCGGGACCTGCTGGGAAGGCTGCTGTTGCTGAGCGAGGACGGTACCGTCCTTTTGCGCCGTCGCCGTGAAGGACGGTGCGGCGATCGTCGTGAGCAAGGCGAGGGAGAGTGCGCGAAGCATGGCTGCTGTTCCCTTCTCGAGGCCGCCCGATGTTCTCATTCAAGAAGAAAGCATCGGATTCAATCCCAAAAGTGCAAGTCCACTTTTCTCGTCCGATGCTAGAGCATGGAATGCAAAAGTGGGAAGCGAGTTCGCGTGAAGAAACGGTTCCAGGCAGGCAGGAAACGGTGCCGGTACCGAAAACCTCGGCTAGGTGTGCATGAGCAGGGCGGCCTTCACGAGCCTGTCGGGTCCGAGATCGTCGTTCGCATCGAAGTTCAGCAGATCGGCGAGCCGGTTGCGGGCGCGGTTGATGCGGCTCTTGATGGTGCCGATATTGGTGCCGCAGATCCGCGCCGCTTCCTCGTAAGACAGGCCTTCCGCGCTGACGAGAAGGAGCGCCTCGCGCTGGTCGAAGGGAAGCTTGCCGAGGGCGCTCAGCATGTCGGTGAGGTCGAGCCGCGCGCCCTGGTCGGGCATGACGGCCATCTTCTCGGCCCAGGAGCCCTTCGGATCCTCGATCTCGCGCCTGCTCCTGCGGACCTGGGTCAGGAAGTCGTTGCGCAGGATCGTGAACAGCCAGGCCTGCATGCTGGTGCCGGGGTGGAACTTGTCGAGATTGCTCAGGCCTTTGAGCAAGGTGCCCTGCACCAGATCGTCCGCCCTGTCGAGACTGCCGGAGAGGGAAATGGCAAAAGCTCGCAGACGCGGGATCGCATCCAGCATCTGCTGCTTCAGGGAGCTTTCGACCGTCACCCTTTTCCATCCTTCCCGATTTCAAGCCAGCTACAAAACCTCTCCCTGGGTCCCGCCGCATTAACCTATGCGAAACTTGACGACACTCATGACGCGCAGGCTCGGCTCGGAACGGGTATCGGCTCCGCTGCTCCAGGCAGGACGCAGGAGCTTCCCGATCGTCGGCCGCAGCCCGCCTGCAGCCCGACCCTGCCCTCTTGAGATGGATCAAACCGCTTCCGCGCCGTCGGGACTAGAGTTTTGATCTCTCGGAAAGGCCGCGCGCGGCCGGTGCGCCGGATGGCCGAAAAGGGCCTAGTTTAGAATTATTACAAAGTTTTAAGTTGCACGCTCACGCTTCGAGGAACAGGATCTCTGCGGTCCAGGAGGTTTCCAATGACCCGCTACCCCCGCGTTCTCATCGTTCTGCATTGGCTGATGGCGCTTCTCATCCTCGCCGCCTGGTTCACCGGCGAAGGCGGACGGTCCGTTCGCGAGAATCCCCCTCTCCTTCACTTCCTTCTCGGCCTCGCCGTGCTGACGTTGGTTCTGCCGCGTCTCGTCCTGCGTCTCGCCCTCGGGGCTCCCGCCCCCACCGCGACGAGCCCGCTTCTGCGGCGGGCGGCCGGTCTCGGCCATGGGGTGCTCTACGCCTTCATGATCGGCCTGCCTCTCACCGGATGGTATGCAGCCTCCCGCATGGGCGTGCCGGTCAATGTGTTCGGATACACCCTTCCCAGCCTCACGGCGGCGGTCCAGGGCTCTCCCGGCCTGATCGCGGAGCTGCATGAAACCGGCGGCACGCTCATCCTGATCCTGGCCGGTCTCCACGCCGCGATCGCGGTCTGGCATCAGGTGGTTCTGCGCGACGGAACGCTCAGGCGCATGAGCCTTTCGGCCGGCTGACCGGCCCGTCCTCTCCGCCCGATCCTGAACCATCCTTGCCGGCCCAGCCTCACCGCTCGTGAGGCTGCGCCGATCCATCAGGATGAGGCGCATCATGCTCAAAAGTGCATTTCCCTTTCGGGGCCGATGCTCTAAGGCCTGTTGCGACAGATTATTGGACGTTCCATGACAGTACGCCTCCATCGCGGCGACCTGCCCGCGGATTACGAGCCCGGCTCCGCCATCGCCATCGACACCGAGACTTTGGGTCTTAACCCGCACCGGGACCGGCTCTGCGTCGTGCAGATCTCCACCGGGGACGGGTCCGCCGATGTGGTGCAGATCCTGAAGGACGGCCCCCTGCCGGAAAACCTGATCCGCGTTCTCTCCGACGAGAGCGTGCTCAAGATCTTCCATTACGCCCGCTTCGATCTCGCCGTCCTGTTCCATGCCTTCGGCGTCATGCCGCGCCCGGTCTACTGCACCAAGGTCGCCTCGCGGCTTGTGCGCACCTATACCGACCGTCACGGCCTCAAGGACCTCACGCGCGAGCAGCTCGGCGTCGAATTGTCGAAGCAGCAGCAATCCTCCGACTGGGGCGCGGACACGCTCACGCCGGCCCAGCTCGACTATGCCGCCTCCGACGTGCTCCACCTTCATGCCCTGAAGGAGAAACTCGATCGTCTGCTGGAGCGGGAGAACAGGCTCGGCATCGCCCACCAATGCTTCGCCTTCCTGCCGACCCGGGCGCAGCTCGATCTCCTCGGCTGGCCGGAAACGGACATTTTTGCCCATTCTTGACGCCTGCTTAAACTTTCCCCCATAAACCCCATATCCGTCATAACATCGCCATGACCCTCCGGCATGGCGCCATGCCGGTTGCGGACGGAAGGGATTTGGACAAAGTGGCGGTCGCTCAGGGCACGATGATGCGGAATGCCCCGGCCTCGGTGCCGGCCGAGCGCTCGCGCGCCTTCCGCAAGGCCCGCCGCCATTCCCGCTGGGTCCGCTTCGCCAAGATCGCCATTCCCCTCGGTTCCCTTGTAGGCATGGCCGCCGTCGGCCTCGTGGCCTATTACGACCCGTTCCGGAAGATCGAGCATCTGAGCTTCGGCGCCATCGGCGTGAGCGGCACCAATGTCACCATGGCCAGCCCGAAGCTCACCGGGTTCAAGAACGACAACCGGCCCTACGAGGTGACGGCCAGCGAGGCGACGCAGGATATCCGCAAGCCCGACCTCGTTCAGCTGAAGGATCTGAAGGCCCGGATCGTCACGGACGATCGCGGCAGCGTCGCGCGGCTCCAGGCCGATACCGGCACCCTGGACACCAAGAAAGAGCAGATGCGCCTGCGCAAGAACATCGTGGTCACCACGGATGCGGGCCACGAGGTCAGGCTCAACTCGGCCTTCGTGCGCTTCAAGGCCGGTTCCGTGGTGTCCAACGAGCCCGTCGTCGTGTCCTTCGGCAGCGGCACCATCGAGGCGGAAGGGCTGAGCGTCACGGAGAACGGCAAGGTCATGAGCTTCGAAGGCCGCGTCCGCACCGTTCTCCAGCCCGGGTCCGATTCCAAGCCTTCTGCTCCCGGCGCCGCCGGCACGGGTCCTGCGGTTCCCCTCAATCCGTCTCCCAAATCCCCTGCCGCGGCTCCCGCACCGGCGCCTGCGCCTCAACCGACAAGTGTCCGTCCATGATGAGTTTCACCCGCGCCGCCCTCGCCATCGTGCTTCTGTCTCCCGTTCCGATGGAGGCCGCCTGGGCTCAGGCCGGCAAGGAGCGCGCCGTCGGCTTCGGCAATTTCGGCTCCAGCAAGGAACCGATCAAGATCGACGCCGACAAGCTCGACGTTTTCGACAAGGAGGGCCGCGCGGTCTTCTCCGGCGATGTGGTCGCGGTCCAGGGCGAGAGCACCATGAAGTGCACGACCATGACGGTGTTCTACGAGCAGCGCGACCAGGAGGGCGGCCGCGTGTCGCCGGCGGCCCAGACGGCGGACGACAGCGCGATCAAGAAGATCGACTGCAAGGGACCGGTCACCATCGTGTCCCGGACCCAGGTCGCGACCGGCGAGAACGCCACCTTCGACCGGGGCTCCAACAAGATCATGCTGACCGGCAATGCCACGCTCAGCGACGGGCCCAACGTGACCAAGGGCGAGCGGGTGCTCTATGACATCAACACCGGCGTCGCCAATATCGAGACGAAGCCCGGTGGCCGCGTGAGGGCGCTCTTCGTTCCCGGCAACGGCGGCCCCGCCCCGACGGGCGCGGGCGGCGGAGCGCCGGCCGCGAACAACGCCAAGCCGAAACCGCCGCAGAAGCCGGCCACGAACTGAGGCGAAAAACCCGCCTTCCTCTCTTCAAGCGAGCGATTGCCCCGTGAAACCTCTGTTCAGCCGTTCCCAGCCCGGTTCCTCGGATGTGAGCCTTCTGGATCGCAGCCCTGCCGAAGCGAACCCTCACTTCCATTTTCAGACGGAAGACGAGGCGGTTTTCGGCGGTCCCGGAATCCTGGCCGTGAAAGGCCTGCAGAAAAGCTATCGCGGCCGCACCGTGGTGCAGGACGCGGGCCTGAACGTGCGCGCGGGCGAGGCCGTGGGCCTGCTCGGCCCCAACGGCGCAGGCAAGACCACGATCTTCTACATGATCACGGGCCTCGTCTCGGCGGATCGCGGCGTCATCAGCCTCGACGGCCACGACGTGACGGGCCTGCCCATGTATCGCCGCGCCCGTCTCGGCATCGGCTACCTCCCGCAGGAAGCCTCGATCTTTCGCGGCCTCAACGTGGAGGACAACATCCGCGCCGTGCTCGAGATCGTCGAGCCGAGCCGCAAGGAGCGCGAGCGCAAGCTCGATGCGCTCCTCGACGAGTTCAACATCACGCGCCTGCGCAAGTCGCCCTCCATCGCCCTCTCCGGCGGCGAGAGGCGGCGCTGCGAGATCGCCCGCGCGCTCGCGGGCGAGCCGACCTTCATGCTTCTCGACGAGCCCTTCGCGGGCATCGATCCCATCGCGGTGGGCGACATCCAGAACCTGGTGCGGCACCTGACCCGCCGCGGCATCGGCGTGCTCATCACCGACCACAACGTGCGCGAGACCCTGGGCCTCATCGACCGCGCCTACATCATCCATTCCGGCCGCGTTCTCACCGAGGGCACGCCCGACGCCATCGTGGCGAACGAGGACGTGCGCCGCCTGTATCTGGGCGAGGATTTCCGCCTCTGAGACATCGCGCGGGAACCGGGGATCGGCACGTCCCGCGCGCTGTGCTGGGACAATCGGCCTTTTGACGGAGCGCGGTCGGCCGCATTACAACGTCGGCGGCACGCAAGAAGCATGCCTGAGGTTTCCGGGGGCGGTCATGAGCGCGATGCCACGGCTGGAGCTGCGCCAGGGCCAGTCCCTGACGATGACCCCTCAGCTCGTTCAGTCCATCAAGCTGCTGCAGCTCTCCCATGCGGAGCTGGCGGCCTATGTGGCGGCGGAACTCGAACGCAATCCCCTCCTGCAGGAAGGCGAGATCCGGGCCGATGCGCCCGTGTCGAGCCTTGCCGATTTCCTGCGCGCCAAGGAGAAGGCGCAGGCCGCGGGCGCCCGCATGATTCCGGGGCCGCCGCCCTCGCGGGGCGAGCCCGGCGCGGCCTCCACCGGTCATGCGACGGGTGCGGGGCACGGGGAGATCGGGCGCGAGATGGAGGATACGCTTGCCCGCGCGGCGAGCCTGACCGAGCATCTGGAAGCCCAGCTCGATCTCGCTACGGCCGATCCCCGCCTGCGCGCCGTCGGCCGGCATTTGATTCACAGCCTCGACGAAGCGGGATACCTCACCGAGGACCTCGCGGCGATCGCGCAGCGGCTGAAGGTCGGGCGCGAGGATGTGGAAACGGCGCTCAGCCTGATCCAGACCTTCGAGCCCTCCGGCGTCGGCGCGCGCCACCTGGCCGAATGCCTCGCGATCCAGCTGAAGGACCGGGACCGGCTCGATCCCGCCATGCAGGTGCTGCTCGATCACCTCCACCTCGTCGCCCGGCAGGATTTTGCGGCCCTGCAGAAGCTGTGCGGCGTCGACAGGGAGGATCTCGCCGGGATGCTGGCGGAGCTGCGCCGTCTGGAGCCCAAGCCCGGCCTCGCCTTCACGCCGGCCGCCATCGACGTCCTCGTGCCCGATGTGCTGATCCGGCCGTTGCCCGATGGGGGTCTGTCCGTCGAGCTGAACCCGGAGACCCTGCCCCGCATCCTGCTCAACCGCTCCTACTACGCCGAGGTGGCGAAGGCCCTGCGCAAGGCGGAGGACAAATCCTTCCTGTCGGAATGCTTCCAGGCGGCGAGCTGGCTCACGCGCAGTCTCGACCAGCGCGCCGGGACCATTCTCAAAGTCGCCACCGAGATCGCCCGCCAGCAGGAGAATTTCTTTCGCGAGGGCGTCGCCGCCCTGCGTCCGCTGACGTTGAAGAGCGTGGCCGAGGCGATCGGCATGCACGAATCGACGGTCTCGCGCGTGACGGCGAACAAGGCTATCGGCACGGAGCGCGGCACTTATCCGATGAAGTTCTTCTTCGGCGCCGCGACAGGCGAAGGCGCGCATTCCGCCAAGGCCGTCCGCCACCGAATCAAGCAGCTCATCGAAGCGGAGAATCCGGACGGCGTGCTCTCGGATGAGGCAATTGCCCAGAAATTGAAATCGGAAGGCATTCAGGTCGCCCGCCGAACGGTGGCGAAGTACCGCGAGGCGCTGCGCATCCCATCCTCCGCGGACCGGAAGCGAAAGCGCAAGGTGAGAGCCTGACCGGTTCGGACCGCTATTTCAAGTCTTGTATTGCCTGCCATTCGGATCATCATCGACCTCAAGCGCAGCCGACGAAAGATCGCATATCGCGAGAGCGCAGGTGAGGAGGACACGATGACGTTGAGAGTATCCGGTAAGAACATCGATATCGGCGAAGCTCTCAGGTCTCAGGTTCAGACCCGAGTGGCCGGCGTGTTGTCGAAATATTTCGACGGCGGCTATTCCGGCCATGTGACCGTCGCTCGCGACGGCAGCGGTTTTCGCACCGATTGCGTGCTCCATCTGACCTCGGGCATGACGCTCGAAGCCTCCGGCGCGGCCGGAGACGCCTATGCCAGTTTCGATCAGACGGCGGCGCGAATCGAAAACCGCCTGCGCCGCTACAAGCAGCGCCTGAAGGACCGCCCGGCTTCCGCCAGCGGTCGCGCGGAAGCGGGCATCGAGGTTCCCTATGCGGTTCTCGAAGCCCCCAGCGACGAGGCGGTCGAGGAAGAAAATTATCATCCCATCGTCGTCGCCGAAACCACGAAGCCGCTGCACAGGCTCTCGGTCAGCGACGCTGTGATGCAGCTCGATCTGACAGGATCCGCCGCTGTCGTATTCATCCACGCTAGCACCGGACGCATGAACGTCGTATACCGCCGCGGCGACGGAGCGATCGGTTGGGTCGATCCGCCGCTTGCACAGCCTTGACGGGGATTACCCCTTCCTGGCCCGGTTCTTGCGTGGAACGGTGAGAGGCCTTCCAGGCTTCACACCAAAATGCAGCGTGATCATGCCCTTGCTGGATTTTCTAGACCCTCGAGCCGTCCTGCCCGCCCTGCGCGTCAGCGGCAAGAAGCAGGCTCTTCAGGAACTGGCCACCCATGCCGCCCGTCTCACGGGGCTCTCCGAGACCGTCATCTACGAGTCTCTCCTGCAGCGTGAGCGCCTCGGCTCCACCGGGATCGGCGAGGGAATCGCCATCCCGCACGGCAAGCTGTCGGGGCTGACCCGGATCTTCGGCCTCGTGGCGCGGCTCGAAAAGCCCGTCGATTTCGAGGCCCTCGACGGCCAGCCGGTGGATATTCTCTTCCTGCTCCTGGCCCCTGAAGGGGCAGGCGCGGACCATTTGAAGGCGCTGGCGCGGGTCGCCCGCGTCCTGCGCGAGCCCGGGCTCATCGAGCGGGTCCGCGCCACCCGGGACGCCACCGCCATCTATGCGATCATGACCGAACTGCCGAAGGCCGCCTGATCCGTCTAGCCGTTAGTACGTTACCTAGCGTAATATCTCCTTAACCTGTCCGCCCCAATCTTGCCGCAAAGACAAGACGAGGGATTTGGGACAATGGCGTTTGTGGCTCGGTGGAAGCTGCCGTCGGTTCGCGCGCGCGTCGCCGCGCTGAGCGGCGTGATGGTGCTTGGTTTTGCGGTGATCGGCGCGGTGTTCCAGGCGGGCCGCAGCGAGGTGGAGCAGGCCCTGGCGGCGCAGCAGACCTATTCCGCCCTGGCCGAGCAGGCCTATCAGTTCCGGGGCCGCGCCGATGCCCTGAAGGTCACGGCGGGGGAATGGACCGCAAGCCGGCTCGCCCATCACGGACAGGCCTTCATCGACCGGCACAAGGCCCTTATCGAGCAGCTCGAGGCCATGAGCGCCGCCTCCGGCGCCCGGCTGATCGAGCCCGAAATCGCGGCCCTGAAGCAGCATGCCAAGGCCCTGATCGACCAGGGCAAGGCCCTCGACAAGCTCTATGCCGAGATCGGCACCAAGCCCGACGAGGGCGCGCAGGGGCGCCTCCTCATGACGGAGGCGAATCTGGAGAAGCTGGTGCGCCCGCTGACGGGCAGCGGCGAGACCATCGCCTGGCGCCTCTGGGCGGCGACGCTCGGCATGTTCACCCAGGAGGCCCGCGCCCGAATCCTGCTCGAGGAGACCCTTCTGGGAGCCTTCGACGTGGAGCAGGGCCGCTTCTCCCGCGCCCTGGCCCAGCTTTCGGGAGATCTCGCCCGGGACAAGGCGACCATCGAGACCGCCGGCGCGGCCTATCAGGAAGCGTTCCAAGCCTGGAGCGCCCTGGAGCAGCAGGTTTCCGGCCAGGGCGAGAAGCTGATGGGGCAGTTCGACCTGCTCGTGCCGGCGCTCGACCAGCTGCTGGCCAAGGTGCGCGACGAGGCCCACAAGACGGCGGATCAGCTCACCGCCTCGCAGGCGCGGACCTTCACCCTGATTCTCTGGGCCATGGGCGCGACGCTTCTGGCCGGCCTCGTTCTGAATTTCCTCGTCGGCCGCTCCATCTCCCTGCCGCTTGCCCGTCTCCGCCAGGCCATGCAGCGGCTGGCCGACGGCGATGCGACCAGCGAGATCCCGTCCACCGGGGCAACCGACGAGATCGGCGCCATGGCCCGGACCGTCCTGGTCTTCCGCGACAATGCCCGTGAACGCGAGCGGCTCACGCAGGAGCGGGAGGGCATGGCGGCCCTCGATGCGGAGCGGGCGCACGCGATCTCCAACGCCATCATGGCCTTCGATTCCTCGGTCGAGCAGATCCTCGCGGAGGTCCGGGAGGTCACGGCCGATCTCGCCAGAGCGTCCGGCCAGCTGGAGGGATCGGCCCATCACGTGACCGAGCAGGCCCAGATCGCGGGCAGCGCATCCATCCGCACGGCGCAGAACATGGCGGCGGTGGCGAGCGCCGCCGAAGAGCTCGATGCCTCGCTCGCCGAAGTCGCCGCCCAGACGAGCGCCTCAGCCCAGGCCTCCGAGCGCGCCGTCGCCGAAGCGCGGGGCGCGTCGGGCAGCATGACGTCCCTGTCCGCCGCGACCTCCCAGATCGGCGAGGTGGCGGGGCTCATCCGCTCCATCGCGGCCCAGACGAATCTTCTGGCGCTCAACGCCACTATCGAGGCCGCCCGCGCCGGAGAGGCGGGCAAGGGTTTTGCGGTCGTCGCCAACGAGGTGAAGGAGCTGGCGGGCCAGACCGCCAGGGCGACCGAGGAGATCGCCCGGCAGATCGAGGCCGTGCAGGCGGCCTCGCGGGAGACTCTGGTGGCGCTCGGCACCGTGCAGGCCTCGGTCGAGGACCTCGCGGGCGTCGTCGCCACGGTGGCCGGAACCGTGAGCCAGCAGACCGCGGCGGTGTCCGAAATCGCCCAATCGGTCGCTCAGGTCTCCTCGGAGGCGCAGGCTGGCACCTCCGCCATCGAGACGACGCAGGGCGTCGCCCTGCAATCCCTCGATGCGGCCCGGACGGTGGCGGATCTTTCCGTGGCCCTGGAGCGGCAGGCCCAGCGCCTCGGCGCCGAAATCGGCCAGTTCCTGAACAATGTCAGGGCGGCTTGACGCGTGAAAGAGGCTTCAGGCCTTCGCGGCCGCGGCCGCGGAGGCCTCCACGGGCCAGCGCGCGATCAGTTTCGGAAAAACATTTGCCCCGAGGCTTTCGTAAAAGGCCTTGGCGGGTGCGTTGTCGGGCAGCAGTTCCCACCGCACGACCTGCCCCTGGGAAGCGGCCATCTCCGCGAGCCGCTTCATCAGCAGGCGGCCCACGCCGCGTCCGCGCGCTTTCTCGCAGACATAGAGGTCGTCGAGATTGATGAACTCCCCGCCGCCCCAGATCGAGTAACGGACCATGGTGCTCAGAAAGCCGATGGCTTCGCCGTCGGCTTCCGCGAGCAGGACCTTGAAGCGCGGCCTGTCCCCGAATCCATCCTCGCGCAGGCGATTCTCGTCGGTCCGGACGGTGTGGGACAGGTTCTCGAAGGCGGCCAGTTCCTTGATGAGCCTGAGGATGGTGGGAACGTCCTCGATGCGCGCCTCGCGGACGGTCACGCTGCTGTTCATGGCTGCGGTCTGCTTTCGTTGGATCGGTTTTCGTCCGCTTAGCGCATCGTGCGAAAAAGTGGACCCGGTTTTTCGCCATCGACGATGCGCTACCCAAAAAAGAGCATCGGATGGATCCCAAAAGTGCAAGTCCACTTTATCTCGTCCGATGCTTTGGCGCAAAGCCGCAGGCCTGTTAGCTTGGCCGTTTCCGCTTTGAATCCGACATCACGGCTGTCCGGTCATTTCCCAGACGAGCTGAACATTGGCGCCGTAGCGGATCGTCGCCGGGGGCACGATCGGCACCGATTCGGCCCCTTTGGCCATCGCCATGGGCATGCGCATGTCCGCCTGAGGCTCGAAGGGCTGGGCCGATCCGTCCCGGATCTCCAGGAGCCGGCCCAGGGACACCCCGGCGGCCTTCGCATAGACCTCGGCCTGCCGCTTCGCGTCCCGGACGGCGGCCTCCCGGGCCTTGTCCGCGCCTTCCTCCTGACGGTCGAGGCCGAAGGAGATGGACTGGAAGGTCATGTCGCCGCTGGCCAGGATCTCGCCGGCAAGCTTCCCGACGCCGTCCAGGTCGCGGGTGGTGATCTGGAGCCGGTGATGGGCCGAGAACTTGGGGGCCTTCAGCTCCTTGCCGTCCGGGCCGATCTGCGGCGGGGTCTGGAAGACCTGGAAATTCGCGGTGCGGATATCCTCCCGCTTGATGCCTAGGCCCTGGATGCGGGCGAGCACCCGTTCCGTCGCGGCGTTGTTGGCGGCACTCGCCTGCGCCACGGTTTCGGCCTGCGTCGCCACCGTCACATGGATGCGGGCGAAGTCCGGCTTGAGCTCCACCTCGCCGCTGCCCATCACGCTGATCGTGGGCTGGCGCGGCGCGGGGGCGGCGTTCTGGGCCAGGGCCGGGGCGGCGAGGCTCAGGGCGAGGAAGACAGCGGCAACGGCAGGGCGCATGAGGTCGAACGTCCTTTTCAAAAAAGAAAGCTCCGCCCGTGAGGCGGAGCTTCGAGGGCGCCGGAACGATGCACGGCGCTACCTGAGCGGGCGATTAACGGCCCGTCTTCACCTTCGTCCAGAGCCGGGTGACGGTGCGCTGGGAGCGCTCGTCATAGGCCGTGTTGGTGAAGAGGCGCTTCATCGTGGCCTCGTCCGGGTAGATGCCGGGATTGTCGAGGATCGCCTTGTCGATGTGCTGCTTCGCGGCGAGGTTGCCGGAGGCGTAGGACACGAAGTTGGTGTTCATGGCCGCGATCTCGGGCTTGAGCATGAAGTTGATGAACTCATGCGCCTCGGCCACGTTCTTGGCGTCCGCCGGGATCACGAAGCTGTCGAACCACATGAGCGCGCCCTCGCGCGGGATCACGTAGCCGACCTCGACGCCGTTCTTGGCCTCCTCGGCCCGGGTCTTGGCCTGGATCATGTCGCCCGAATAACCCACCGCCACGCAGATATCGCCGTTGGCGAGCGCGTTGATGTACTCGGAGGAGTGGAACTTCTGGATGTTGCCGCGGACGCGGAACAGGGCGTCGCCCGCCTTGGTCAGATCCTCCGTGCGCTTGGAATCCGGGTTCAGGCCGAGATAGGCCATCACGCCGGGGAAGAGATCCTCGGGGCTGTCCAGCATGTAGATGCCGCAGCTTTTGAGCTTGGAGGAGATTTCGGGCTTGAGCACCAGGTCCCAGGTGTTGAGCGGCACGTCGCCCAGGATCTCGCGCACCTTCTTCACGTTGATGCCGATGCCGGTGGTGCCCCACATGTAGTTGACGGCATATTGGTTGCCCGGATCGAACACGGCCAGGCGCTGCGTGACCTCGGGCCACTGGTTGGCGAGGTTCGGGAGCTTCGCCTTGTCGAGCTTCTGGAACACCTTGGCGCCGATCAGGCGCTGCACGAAGGGGCCCGACGGCACGACGATGTCGTAGCCCGACTTGCCGGCGAGCAGCTTCGTCTCGACGATCTCGTTGTTGTCGTAGGTGTCGTAGACCACCTTGATGCCGGTCTGTTTCGTGAACTCGTCCAGCGCCTTGGGATCCACGTAGTCGGACCAGTTATAGACGTTGACCACACGCTCCTGGGCGGTGGCGGCGGTGACAAGGCCGAGGCCAAGGGCAACCGAAGCGAGGAGACGGAACATTTTGGGGCGGAACTCCCGAGGTTAAGAGTGACAACGGCGGCAGGCTAGGAAATTCCGAGCCAATAAACAATGCCCAACTTGTTGATGGCCTTGACGGTTTTCAGGCGGCCCGCCGGATGGCCTTCGCCAGCCGTTCGAGCCCCGCGTCGAGGGTCGAATCCTTCTTGGCGAAGCAGAAGCGCACCACGTTCTTGACCGCCCCTTGCGCATAGAAGGCGGAGACCGGGATCGCGGCCACGCCGTGCTCCGTGACGAGGCGGCGGCAGAAGGCGACGTCGTCGGTCTCGCCGAGGGGAGCGATGTCGATATTGACGAAATAGGTGCCCTGGCTCGGGATCACGTCGAAGCCGAGCGTTCTCAGGCCCGCGGTGAAGCGGTCGCGGCTGCGGGCGAAGGTTTTTCGCATGTCCTCGAAATAGGCATCGTCCTTGGCCAGGCCGTAGGCCACCGCCGCCTGAAGGTTCGGGGCCGTGGTGAAGGTGAGGAACTGGTGGGATTTCGCCAGCACCTTCATGATGTGCGGCGCGGCGCACACGAACCCGACCTTCCAACCGGTGAGGCTGAAGATCTTGCCCGCCGAGCCGATCTTCACCGACCGGTCGCGCAGGCCCTCGAGCCCCAGCACCGGCCGGTGCCTCAGGCCGTCAAACACCACGTGCTCCCAGACCTCGTCGGAAATGACGATGGCGTCGAACTTGCGGCAGAACGCGGCGAGAAGGGCGAGGTCCTCGTTCGAGAACACGGTGGCGGTGGGGTTGAGCGGGTTGTTGAACACCACCGCCTTGGTCTTCGGGGAGAAGGCCTTCGCCAGCGCTTCCTCGGTCAGCCGGAAATGGGGCGGCTGGAGCGTGACGAATTTCGGCACGCCCCCGGCGAGCCGCACGAGGGGCAGGTAGGCGTCGTACATGGGCTCGAACAGCACCACCTCGTCGCCGGGCTCCACGATCCCGAGGATCGCGCCCGCCAGCGCCTCCGTCGCGCCGGACGTCACCATCACCTCCGTGTTCGCATCGAGGTCGAGACCCTGCCAGTGCCTGTAATGGGCGGCGATGGCGGAGCGCAGCTCGGGAAGGCCCATCATGGACGGGTACTGGTTGTAGCCGTTGAGCACCGCATCCGCCGCCGCGCGCCGCACGTCCTCGGGGCCTGGATCGTCCGGGAAGCCCTGGCCGAGATTGATCGCGCCGGTCTCCCGGGCGAGGCTCGACATCACTTCGAAAACGGTCGTCGGAAGATTGGCGAAAATGGGGTTCATGCCGGTCTCCGGGCTGCGATGCGGGTCTTCCGGGTTCGTAGCACGGAGCGCACGGAGATCGAACCGTTCAAAACGGATGTTTTTCGGTTTCCGTCCGCTCAGATGACGAGAAAATCGGCGGCCGTCATCTTCAGGTTCTTCGACAATGTCGCAATCTCCACGGCCTTGCCGGAGCCCGAGCCGTCCGCGTCGTACCGAAGAACGCCCTTGGCCTTGTCGTAGATCAGGTAATCGTTCCTGTCCTTGGCCCGGTCGCCGACGGTGAAGAAGGCCTCGTTCAGCTTTCCGGGTTGAAGTTCCGTTCCCGTGCCGAGTTTGTGGAAGGCAGCGTTGTCGAGCCAGATCGAGTCGTCCTTCACCTTGAAGTCCGCGACCCGGTCGAGATTCGTCCTGCCATTCGGCTTTGTGTCGAAGACGAAGGCGTCCTGTCCCGCGCCGCCGGTCAGCACGTCGCGGCCGAGCCCGCCCCGAAGCACGTCGTCGCCGGTTCCGCCTTTGAGCGTATCGCTTCCTTTCGCGCCGAACAGGTGGTCGCTCAGCCTTCCGCCGGAGATCGGGCCGCTCGCAGGATGCACGACAAGGGATTGCGCGGCGAATTCTCCGGCGGCGGTGGCGTAGACGAGCTTGTACTCGCCGGGGACGTTCATCCAGCTCGAGACATTGTTGTTGATGGGATTGAAGGTCAGCCAGGCCACGGGCATGTCGCCCTTGTAGGCCTGCATGAACACGAAGTTCTTTCCGACCGCATTCGTGTTCGTGAACGACAGCCTGTACGTGGTGGTGTGCACGGTGGGCAGGGTTGTGTCCGCTTGCGATGTCATGGCTGACGGTGTCTCCATATTCCGTTGCGGAAGTTATGCCATGTCGAACCGCGTTCAAAGGGGCGGAATGGCATATTTTCCTCGGCTTGTGCGGTTGGGCACATTCCCGGTCGGAAGCGCGTGAGCGGTCTGGCCCACTTCAGGGTGACTCCCGGCCATCCGCTTGCTATCGCTGGGGCCGCAACATCCACTCGGCGCATGTCCCGCTCCCCTTCACCCCTGATCGTCGGCCTGACGCTCCTGATCGCGGTCTTGGCCGGCGCCTCCCTCGCGATCGGCCCGGCGCGGATCCCGCTCGCCACGGCCGTGGAGGCGCTCGTCTCCGACCGGGGCGCGGCGAGCATCGTCGTGCGCGAGATCCGCCTGCCGCGTACCCTTCTCGCGCTCATGACCGGCTGGATCCTCGGGCTCGCGGGCGCGGGGCTCCAGGGGCTCCTGCGCAACCCGCTCGCCGACACGGCCGTGTTCGGCGCGCCGCAGGCTTCTGCCTTCGGGGCGGTGCTCGTCATCTATTCCGGCCTCGTGGGCACCCTGTCCTGGGCACTGCCCTTCGCGGCGATCGCCGGCGCGCTGCTTTCCATCGCCCTCGTCGTGGCGGTGGCGGGGCGAAGCGCCACCATCGTGGTGCTCGTCCTCGCCGGGCTGGCGGTGGGGAGCCTCGCGGGGGCAGGCACGTCGCTCGCCATCAGCCTCTCGCCCAATCCCTTCGCGGTGACGGAAATCGTGTTCTGGCTCCTCGGCTCCTTCGAGGACCGCTCGATGACCCATGTGCTTCTGGCATCGCCTTTCATCCTTCTCGCCACGATCCTGATCCTGTCGGCCGCGTCCGGCCTGCGCGCCCTGGCGCTCGGGGAGGAGACGGCGCTCAGCCTCGGCGTCGGCGTGGCGCGGCTGCGGGGGCTGATCGTGGCCGGGGCCGCCATCGGGACGGGAGCCTGCGTGGCGGTGGCCGGTTCCATCGGATTCGTCGGGCTCGTCGCTCCCCATCTGGTGCGGCCCCTCATAGGTTACGACCCGGCGCGCACCCTCGTTCCGGCGGGCCTTGCCGGCGCGGCCCTGCTGCTCGCCGCCGATTGCGCCGTGCGCCTCATCCCCTCGGCCGGGGAGGTCAAGGTCGGCGTGCTGACGGCCCTTCTCGGTGTGCCGTTCTTCCTGTGGGTGATCGCCCGCCGCAAGGCGGAGCTGGCGGAGACGCCCGCATGACGCGCCTCGAGGCCCATGCCCTGTCGGTCGATCTCGGGAACCGACGCGTCCTCGATCGCGTCGGCCTGTCCCTCGTGCCCGGACGCCTGACCGCGATCGTCGGGCCCAACGGCGCGGGCAAGACGACCCTGCTGCGGGCCCTGGCCGGATTGCAGCCCCCGGGCGAAGGCGACGTCACCCTGGACGGGGTCTCCGTGTCGCGGATGCCTGCCACGGCGTGCGCCCGGTCCATCGCCTATCTGCCGCAGGGCGGCGGCGTGGCCTGGCCGCTGCCGGTTCTGTCCGTCGTCGCGCTCGGGCGGCTGCCGCACGGGGAAAGGCCCGAAGCCCTCTCCGGCAGAGGCCGCGAGGCGGTCGAGACGGCGATCCGGTCGGTCGGGCTCGAAGGCTTCGAGGGCCGTCCCGTCACCGCTCTCTCCGGCGGCGAGCGCGCCCGCGTGCTTCTCGCCCGCGCCCTTGCGACGCAGGCTCCGGTGCTCCTGGCCGACGAGCCCGTCGCCGCCCTCGATCCGCGCCATCAGCTCATCGTGCTCGACCGGCTCAAGGCGCTGGCGCGGGACGGGGCGACGGTGGCCGTCATCATGCACGACCTGACCCTGGCCGCGCGCTTCGCCGACGACATCCTCTTCATGCAGCAGGGGCGCATCGCAGCCTTCGGCAGCCCTGAGGAGGTTCTGACCGAGGAGCGTCTGGCGTCGGGCTTCGGCATCGCGGCGCGGGTCCTGCGCGAGGCGGGGCGCGTCGTGGTGGTGGCCGAGGGTCCCCTGCCGCGCGCCTGAGGGGGCTGCATCGCGGATATCGATAAAGTCACAGGGTTACATTGACAAAGCCGTAAGCCCATCCGATACCGCGAAACAAGGATACGGCAGCTCCATGAATCGGCAGGGTTTCAAGAAGGCACTCATCGTTGTGCATGATCTCGTGATGACGGGCGTGGCCGTCCTCGCGACGTTTTTCGTGCGCTTCGACGGCACGTTTCTGGCCGAGCGCCTGGTCCATCTGCCGCTGTTCCTGCCGCCCTTCATCGCCTTCGCCGGCGTGATCTACTGGTTCTCGCAGCTCTACCGGTCCAAGTGGCGCTTCGCCTCCCTGCCGGACCTGTTCAACATCTTCCGGGCCTCCACCATCCTGGCCGTGACCCTGCTGGTGGTGGACTACATTCTCATCTCGCCGCAATTCCTGGGGACCTTCTTCTTCGGCAAGATCACGATCGCCCTCTACTGGCTGATCCAGATGTTCCTGCTGGGCGGTCCGCGGCTCGCCTTCCGCTACCTGAAATACGCCCGGTCCCGCCACACCCTGCAGCGCGATGCGAGCACGCCGACCCTGCTGCTCGGGCGCGGCAGCGACATCGACGTCATCCTGCGGGCCATCGAGGCGGGCACCGTCAAGAAGATCCAGCCCCGGGGCATCCTGTCCTGGCGCTCCGACGACCTCGGGCAATCCATGCGCGGCATTCCCGTGCTCGGCACCTTCGTCGATCTCGAACAGGTGGTGCAGGACTTCCAGGAGCGGGGCGTGCCCATCCGCCGCCTCGTGGCGACCCCCGGCGCGCTGCTGCCCGAAGCGAACCCGGACATGCTGCTGGCCCATGCCCGCCGCCTCGGTCTGCCGCTGGTGCGGGTCACGAGTCTCGGCGAGGGCATGCGCAACGCCGAGCTCGCGCCGCTCGAGATCGAGGACCTGCTCCTGCGCCCCACCGTGCAGATCGACCGCCAGCGGCTGGAGAACTTCATCCGCGGCAAGCGCGTGCTCGTCACGGGCGGCGGCGGCTCCATCGGCTCCGAGATCTGCACCCGCGTCGTCGCCTTCGGCGCGAGCGACCTGATGATCCTGGAGAGCTCCGAGCCCTCCCTGCACCACATCCTGGAGAACCCCACGCTCCTGTCCAGCGACACGAACGTGGACGGCGTCATCGCCGACGTGCGCGACCGGGAGCGGGTGCGCGACGTGATGTGCGAGTTCAGGCCGGACGTGGTTTTCCACGCCGCCGCGCTCAAGCATGTTCCCTACCTCGAGAAGCACTGGATGGAAGGGGTCAAGACCAACGTCTTCGGCTCCGTGAACGTGGCCGATGCGGCGGTGGAGGCTGGCGCCGATTCCATCGTCATGATCTCCACCGACAAGGCCATCGATCCGGTCTCGATGCTGGGCGCCACCAAGCGCTTCGCCGAAATGTACGGACAGGCGCTCGATGCCGAGTTCATGGGCCGCAACGGCGCGACCCGCACCATCGCCGTGCGCTTCGGCAACGTGCTGGGCTCGGTCGGCTCCGTGGTGCCGAAGTTCAAGGCGCAGATCGCCCGCGGCGGGCCGGTCACCGTCACCCATCCCGACATGGTGCGCTACTTCATGACCACCCGCGAGGCGGCGGATCTGGTGCTCACCTCGGCTTCCCACGCGGAGGAGACCCGCGCGCAAACGGAACGCTCCAACGGCGACGAGCGCGCCTCGGTCTATGTGCTGAAGATGGGCCAGCCGGTGCGCATCTACGAACTCGCCGAGCGCATGATCCGGCTCGCCGGCTATGAGCCGGGCGAGGATATCGAGATCGCAGTCACCGGCACGCGCCCCGGCGAGCGCCTCCACGAGATCCTCTTCGCCCGCGAGGAGCCGCGCACGGAGATCGGCATCGACGGCGTCATGGCCGCCAAGCCCGTCTTCGCCGACCGCGCGCGGGTCGAGGCCTGGCTCAAGATCCTCGAGCGCGCGGTCACGGACGGCGACCGCGCCCTGGTCGAGCGCGTCTTCGAAGAGGCGATTCCGGAATTCAAGCGCCGGGCGACGGCGCCCGCGCCTGCCGCGCCAGTTCAGCAAGCCCGTCGCGCGTCGAGCTGACGGGCTCCCAGCCGAGGGCCCGGAGCGAAGCGGGGCTCGCGACGAGCGAGCCCGCCAGGCGCTCGTAAGCCTCCCCCTTGCCCAGGAGAGACGCCGCCGCCTTGAGCGCGAAGGCGGGAACCGGGACCAGCCCCGGCCCGCGCCCCAGCCCCTTGCGCAAAGCCGCGACGATCTCCGGAATCGTCACCGGCTCGGGATCGGCCGCGATGAAGGGGCGGCGCAGGGAACCGGGAGCCTTCAGGAGCGTGTCCACCGCCGCCGCCAGATTGTCGAGGGAGAGGAGGGATCGCCTTGCCGCCAGTCCGCCGAGCGGCAGGGGCCAGGGCGATTGGGCGAGCGCGAGAAGCGAGGCCATGTTCCCCTTCACGCCGGGGCCGTAGACGAGAACCGGGCGCAGCGCCGCCCAGTCGAGGCCGAGCCCGGCCAGGCCCCGCTCCGCCTCGAGCTTCGAGCGGCCGTAAGCGTCGGTGGGGCGCGGCTCCAGGTCTTCCGTCAGCACCCCCTCGGCCACCGGCCCGCTCTGCGCCCGGATGGAGGAGAGGAAGACGAAGCGCTTCGCGCCCGCCCGCTCGGCGGCCTGCGCGAGCTTGACCGTCGCCTGCGTGTTGATGGTGCGGTAATCGTCTTCCGGACGTCCGGACATGGCGTGCGCCAGGCCCGCCGAATGGATCACCATGTCCACGTCGCGCAAAGCCGCCGCCATGTTCTGCGGGGAAGCGATGTCGCCGATCACGGCGCTCGACGCGCCCTCCGGCACCTCCGAGGGGCGGCGCAGCAGCACCCGGACCCGGTAGCCCCGCATCGTCAGCGCGGCGAGGAGATGCTTGCCGATGAAGCCCGTGGAGCCGGTGAGGGCGATCAGGGGGGCATTCATCGGGCAACCTCCGGGCGGGACTGGGAAAAGCGTTTGAGCAGCAGGCCGACGAGACCGGCGCCCAGGGCGAGGGCGGCCGCCTGCACCGCTCCCGAGGACCAGACCAGTGTCATAGCGGCGAGTCCCGCCAGGGCAAGGTTGAGGCCGAACACATGGGCGCTGACCTGAAGGGCGGAGAAGCCGTTATCCGTGGCCTTCTGGTAGAAATGGCTGCGATGGGCCTCCCATACCTTCTCGCGGCGCGCGAGGCGGCGCAGCAGGGTGATGGTGGCGTCCATCAGGTAGTAGAGCGGCAGCAGGAGGGCCGCGGCGAGCGCGCCGGTCCCCGCAAGCTCCAGCAGCATCCAGCCGACCAGAAGCCCGATGGGCAGCGAGCCCACATCGCCCAGGAAGAGCCGGGCAACGGGCTTGTTGAAGGGCGCAAAGCCCAGAAGCGCGCCGCAGAGCGCCGCCGCCACGATCCCCACGGGCGTCGTTTCGGGATGGATGAACCAGAGCGCGGCGATGAAGGCGGTGACGGGCACCATCTCGGCGACGGTGATCCAGTCTAGCCCGTCCATGAAGTTGACGAGGTTCACGAACCAGACGCCGCCGAAAACGAGAATCGCCTGCTCCACCGCCAGGGGGATCGCGTCCGGCAGGACGCGGCCATGGCTTGCGAGAACCACGATGGCCACGGCCACGGTCTGGAGCACGAGGCGCGGAACGGCGGGCAGGGGACGGATGTCGTCCACCGCGCCGATGATCGCGAGCCCCGCCGCCGCCGCGGCGACGACCGCGAAGGGATAGGTCTCCGTGAAGAGGAGCAGCACCGCGCCCGCCGCGGCGAGGCAGGCCGCCAGAACGGCGATGCCCCCGCCCTGGGGCGTCGGCACCTTGTGGCTCGAGCGGGCGTTCGGGCGCGCCAGCGCATAGCGCACCAGAAGAGGCTTGAGAACGACGATCAGCAGCACCGAGAGCACGGCCCCGCCGGCCAGGGCTGCGGTGAGGCAGGCCAGAGTGAGAAAGGACGATGCGATCATGTCAGACGCCGTGATACCCGCGATACCATGTGACGAAGCGGCGGATGCCCTCCTCGAGGGATGTGGAGGGCACAAAGCCCACGTCCCGGCGCAGGTCCGTGACGTCGGCGCGGGTCTCCAGAACGTCGCCGGGCGGCAGGGGCACGTCCGCGCGGTCGGCCTTGCGGCCGAGGGCGTCCTCGATCAGGGCGACCAGCCGGTTCACCTCCTCGGGGCGGTCGTTGCCGATGTTGTAGACCCGGTGCGGGGCCGGGCTGATGGCCGGATCGGGGCGTTGTGCATCCCAGGCCGGATCCGGCGCGGGCGCCCGGTCCACCAGCCGCACGATCCCCTCCACGATATCGTCCACATAGGTGAAGTCGCGCCAGACCTTGCCCGCATTCGCGACCTCGATCCGCCGGCCCTCGGCGATGGCGTGGGTGAACTTGTAGACCGCCATGTCGGGCCGGCCCCAGGGGCCGTAGACGGTGAAGAAGCGAAGCCCTGTGCAGGCGAGGCCGAAGAGCGAGGCGTAGGAATGCGCCATCATCTCGTTCGCCTTCTTGGTGGCGGCATAGAGGCTGATCGGGTGATCGGCGCTGTCGTGCTCCGAGAAGGGCAGCTTGCGGTTGGCGCCATAGACCGAGCTCGACGAGGCATAGACGAGATGCCGGATCTCCCCATGCCTGCAGGCCTCCAGCATGTTCATGAAGCCCATGAGGTTCGAGGCGGCATAGGGCTGCGGATCGACGAAGCGCACGCCGGGCTGGGCGGCGAGGTGGATCACGCGCTCGAAGCGGTGGCGGCGGAACAGGTCCCGGGTCCCCTCGGCATCGGAGAGGTCCAGGCGCTCTCCGCGAAAGGCGCTTTGAGGCTCAAGCCGGGCGAAGCGGGCTTCCTTGAGGCGCAGGTCGTAATAGGGCGTGAAGCTGTCGACGCCGACCACCCGGTGCCCGGCGGCCAGAAGCTTCTCGGCCACGTGATAGCCGATGAACCCGGCCGCGCCGGTAACGAGGATCGGAGACGACATCGCAAACGCTCACCCTGAACGGCGCGCACCTTAGAGCATTTTTCGGCGATGTGGACCCGGTTTCGCGCGTCTCACGATGCCTTGTGGAGAGGGGTGAGGCAGGCCCGGCCCGCCGCGCGGCAGGCCGGGCCTTCGATTCCGCTCAGATGACGAAGAAGTCCTTGTAGGTCATGGCGAGCTTTTTGGAGAGCGTCGCGATCTCGACCTGCTTGTATTTCGAGCCGGAGCCGTCGGCGTCGTAATAGAGCTTGCCCTTCTTGTCGTCGTAGATGACGTAGTCGTTCTTGTCCTTGGCCTTGGAGCCGATGGTGAAGAAGTCCTTCTTCAGCTGCGCAGGCTTCTTCTCCGAGCCGGATTTTCCGAGCTTGGTGAAGACGGCGTTGTCGAGCCAGAACGAGTCGTCCTTCACCTTGAAGTCCGCGATCGCATCCCGGTTGGTTTTCGCGTTCGGCTTGGTGTCGAACACGAAGGCATCCTTGCCCGATCCGCCGTTGAGCGAGTCGCTGCCCGATCCGCCGTAGAGCTTGTCGTTGCCGCCGTTGCCGTAGAGCTTGTCCTTGCCGCTATGGCCATAGAGCTTTTCGCTGGTGGACTTGCCCTTGATCACGTCGGCGCGGTTGGTCCACAGATTGGCGTCGAGCCTCACGGAGGTGGATGCGGTGCCGTCACTGACCGTCACGTTGAAGAAGATCGACGACAGGGAAGCCGGCGCGCTCTCCGGGCGAGGCGCGGCAACGAAGACCAGCTTCTGGATTGCGGCCTGGACGAAGGCCGGTGTTCCGCTGATCGTATAGATTCCCGTCTGTGCATTGTAGGTGCCGCCGCTCAGGCTCGATGCCAGGAAATAGCCCCAACGCGGCTCGCCGATGCCGATGCTCGCCGTCAGGATGTCGTTATTCGCGTCCGAGACGGTCATCTGCGCGAAGGGAAAGCCTGAATCCGAGATCGCCCCCCGGTTCAGGTTCCCGCCGATGCTGGGCGGGAGGTTTCCCCCGCCTCCGGGATCGTCGTCCCCGGGGCCGCCGGTATCGGGTCCGTGTCGGGGGAGCCATTTCGAGAAGGTCACGAATTCCTGCTCGAAGTCGTGCCCGGTGGTTCCGTCGCCATCGTTCGACAGGATCACGCTGACCAGCCGCGAGAAATCGTCCGGGATCGTTTCAGCCGTGTTCTGATAGGTCAGCGCTCGAAGGAAGGTCTGGACGATCTCAGGGGGAGCTCCCCTGTACCGGGTCGGATCTCCCGGTTCGGGAAACATGATATGAAAATTATAGGTGCCGGAGCCTCCGGGCATTACAATGGCAGGATAGCCATTGATAGAAACCTCGCTCCCTACCTCGAAGCCGTTTGAAAGCGTTACTCCCATTCCAGGCATGATCCCGAGGCGTTCGTGCAGCACATCGGCTGCCCCCCATAACCCGACCTGAACGTCGAGAATACCGTAGCCGCTGATGACCTCGGCATCGCCGCCCCAGTCGAGAGGGGTCGGCCCGCCGCCTTCCACGATCCTGTGGTAGTCGCCATCGAATTTCCACGTATCAAGGGTTTTGGCCATCGACGTTCCTGGGATTTTTCTGGGGCTGCCGCACGGCTCTCAGCCGCACCTGCGAAGCCGTTAATATATGTTATAAAGAATCGGCATCAATGCGCAGTGGCGGAGCGAAAGGGTTACCCCGTGCTCCAGCGCACATAGACCGGAAGAGCAGGCTTTTCCCGAGACCCTGGATCCGATGAGGGGGATCAGGCCTGCCCGGCTTTGGCCAGGACCGGGCCGGAGCGTTCCGGAATCGTCTCCACGATCGGCTCGAAGGTGAGCGACTGGCGCTCGCGCGCCATGAAGGCCGTGGGCATGACGGCCTGCATCTCCGCTTCGGCCGCCTTGAGATAGGCGTCGTCATGGCCGGGATAGAGATGGAAGATCGCCAGGGCCTTCACGCCGGCGGCCTTGGCCAGTTCGACGCCCTTCTGCCAGGTGGAATGGCCCCAGCCGCGGCAATAGGCATATTCCGCATCGGAGAACATGCCGTCGAAGATCATCAGGTCGGCATTGCGGACGAAGGCGGCAAGCTCCGGGTCGGGCCAGGGGTCGCTGTGCTCCACGTCGCTGATGTAGCAGACGCTGCGGCCCCGGTGGCTGAGGCGGTAGCCCGTTGCGCCGCCGGGATGATTGAGCGGATGGGTTTCGATCCGCCTGCCGTCGCCGAAGGTGATCGGCTCGCCCGCCCTGAAGCCGTTATGCTCGAAACGGGCCGGAAGCTGCCCGAGGCGCACCGGGAAGAGCGGCGGGGCGAAGAGGCGGTTCAGGGGCTCGATGGCGCTTTCCCCCTCCAGATGGCCGCAATAGGTGCGGATCACGCGCTCCTTGCCGAGAAGGGCGGGCTTGAAGAAGGGAAGGCCGCTGATGTGATCGAGATGCAGGTGGCTCAGCAGGATGTCGATGGTCTCGGGCGCGTTCTGGCTGAGTTCGGCGCCGAGGGCCGAGAGGCCCGTTCCCGCATCGAGAATGAAGAGCCGGTCGCCGCAGCGCACTTCCACGCAGGGCGTGTGCGATCCAAATTCGACGAATTCAGGGCCGGATGCACAGGTGGAGCCGCGTGTGCCCCAGAACCGGACCTGCAACGCGTCAGAGGATGCAACACACCTTATCATTTCATGATCATGCTCAATCGGGAACCCCGTCTATGTGCGCTGGCGCACATGGTAAGCTGCCCCCGAGCCGGATCGTAGGTCAAGGCGAAAGATGTCACGCATGCAGGGCCTCCGGGGGCCTGACCCGGCGGTCCATCACGGGCTCGCCCCGCTCGAAATGGATAACGGCGTCGAAGGGCGGTTGATCCATGGCCGGTGAAATCGACGGCGTCACGAGAATCAGCCCGCGTCCCACGAGGGCGCGGCGCAGGTTCGCCACCAGCGTGTCGGCGGCGGCCTCCGGCAATCCGTCGAGGGCCCGCTGGACCACCAGGATGCTCGGGCGCCGCACGAGGCAGCGCACCAGATCGACGGCTGCGATCTCGCTCAGGGTCAGGTCGTCTCCCTGCGGATCGATGGGGGTATCGAGGCCGATGCGCGAAACCTCGCCGTCGAGGCCCTTGTGCGTGAGCACGCGGCGGGTGACCTCCTGCACGGCCGCGAGGGCGCCCGCCTGGTCGGCGGCGATGCGCCCGAAGAGCAGGTTGTCCTGAATGCTCGCCGCGGCGCAGAAGCGCGCCTCGTCGTAGAACTCGATGGAGCCGTGCAGGCTCACCGGCAGCATGCGGGCGAAATCGCTGCGCGCCACGAGGATGCGTTCCTCGAAGCCCGGCTCGAGCAATCCCAGGCGGTGGCGGCTTTCGTTGTAGCGCAGGGCGAGGCCGATGAGGCGTTCCTGATCGCGCGCGGTCTGGTCGCTGCGCCGCTGCTCATTGCGCCGGTCGACGAGGTCCTGGAAATAGGGCCGGTCGGCTGCGGAGAAGAAGGAGAAGCGCTCGAAGAGCGGCGATCCGTCCGGGATCTCCGAAAAGATCTCGATCATGCTGGTTGCGATGGAAAGCCCCATGCGGGCGAGGGGCTTGGTGAGCTCGTTGGCCTCCAGGATCGCGCGCACGAAGGGATGGCCTGACAGGCGGTCCTCCTGGAAGGAATCGCCGATGGGTTTGCCGAAGAGCAGGTTCTCGCCGATCGTGGCGTAGCGGTTGTAGCGCGTGGCGCAGAAGGGATCGACGAAGCGGTCGAGCTGTTCGGCCGTCAGCGCGGACTGCACCATGCGGCGCGCCTCCACGATGGCGGCGGCGAATTTCGGCTCCCGTTCCGGATCGATGGTGCCGGAAAGGCCGCGCGCGTGGGTCAGGCGGTCGAGGCCCGTGATGGCGATGGCCTCGGACAGGCGCAGGTCGCGCTCGTTGGCCGGTGCGGCGCAACCGTAGAGCAGGTTGTCCTTCAGGCTGCCCTCGATCAGCACCGTGTTGCCGGCGAAGGCGATGCGCTGGCTGCGCTCCACCGGATCGGCGGCGGCCAGGTCGACGCCGCCATAGGTCAGCCTGCCGATGGAGGGAGGGAGCTGGCCGCTCATGAGGGCGGCCATGAGCCGCGGTCCCGCATCGCCGTCGCCGACCAGGGCCACATGGGACGGGAAGGCGAGCGTCAGGTTGATCGAGGCGATCCGCGCCCCGCTGGCGGGATCGTAGGCCGAGACGCCCTCGGCGACGAGGGTGCCGCTCTCGGGAAGCCTGGCTTTCCCTTTCAGGGCCGCGCGCAGCTTCAGGGGGGCGAGGCTCTTGCCCAGGTCGATCAGCAGCGCCCGCGCCCGCAAGGCGAGCCGGTGCCATTGAACCGCTTCGCGTGTGCCGTAGGCGGCGAGGGACGCAGCCAGAACGCAGGCCGCGACCGTTCCGGCCGTCAGCGGGCGCTCCTGCGAGAGCCAGGCGCCGAGGGCCAGAACGGACAGGGGCGCAATCATGAGCACCGCGGCGGAGGCGGCCTCCGCGAGCGCCAAGCGATACTCGCGCCCCATCACCGGGCGATGGCGGCCGATGAGAGCCTGGCGCACCCGGTCGCGCTCATAGGGCGCGGTGCCGTGGGCGCGCAGCGCCGGGATGCGCTGCTCCAGTTGCGCGAACACATCCTCCGCCGCCGCGCCTTCCTGGCTGCGGGCCGCGGCGGCATCGAACCGCAGGAGCGACCGGCGGGCGCTCACGACGGCTCCCACCGCCAGCACCAGGGCCAGCACCGCGCCGAGATGCCAGTCCATGACGAAGACATAGGCGCAGGCGAGCCCGATCATGCCGCCCAGCTTCACGGGAACCAGGAAGCTCGCGCCCAGGACGCCGTTCTCGCGGGCGAGACCCCGCGCGGCGAGCGCCGTCACCATGCCGATCTCGTCATGGGAGGCGGAGGGCACCTTCAGCACGATGTCGAGGGTGGCCGACTGGGTGCGCGCCAGAACCTGTGCGCCGATGCCCACCGTCAGTGCCTCGAGTCCCGCCAGGATCGCGCCGAGCAGCACGGGAATGATCAGAATGCCGAGGATCGCCGCGAGCGCGAAGGCCGCCGGGCTCAGAGGGATGCCGGGAAACAGAACCGCCGGCTCCGGCCAGAGGGCGGCCGGCGGTGTGACGACGATCCGGAGCAGCGTGGCCGGCGCGCTCCAGCTGCCCGCCCCCGTTGCCCGCTCGACGACGACGCGGACGAGATCGAGGCCGATGAGGATCAGAAGGCCCGCCAGCGCCAGAAGGCCGAGCCCTGCCAGATGGCGGGCAGGCGAGGTCTTCCAGGCCAGACGCAGCGGATCGCGCTCGATGACGGCTCCCAAGGACAGCTCCAACGGTCATTCAGGTTCTGGCACGTTAGCGCATCGTGCGGAAAAGTGGACCCGGTTTTCGCGTGCGCGGCCCTTCGCGACGGCGACGCGGCTCCTGTGCCGTTTTGCCCTCTCGTCTCGCCACGCTTCGACTCTATGTCAACGCCCTTGCTTGCCTGCGAGGAAGGACCGGGGAGCCCGTCCATGACATCCGCCCTGCCGCTCGATCCGGTGTTCCAGCTCGTCCTCGAAGCGCCGACCCGCGTGCCGGGCAGGGACCTGCCGCGCATCCTGGCGGGGCTCTTCCAGGAGCTCGCTCTCTCCGACCCGCCTCGTCCGGTGGAGGAGATCGAGGATCGGATCTGGACGCTCTGGGGATCGCACGAGGATCGCGTCGCGGAGGAGACGCTGGCGGCGGCGGTCGAGGCCATCGGCTCGGGCTCGCTCAAGAAAGCCAGGGCGCTGCTGGATTATCTCGTGGCACAATATCCCGGCTGGGCGGAGGCCTGGAACAAGCGCGCGACGCTCGCCTCCATCGAGAAGCGCGATGCCGACAGCCTGCTCGACATTGCCCAGACCCTGCGTCTCGAACCGCGCCATTTCGGGGCCATTGCAGGCTTCGGCAATATCTGCCTGCGGCACGGCCATCTCAACGAGGCCCGCGCCGCCTTCCAGATCGCTCTTTCCATCAACCCGCACATGGACGATCTGCGCGACATGCTGGAGAACCTGTCGCCGCACCACCTGATGCTGCACTAGACATCGGACAAGCAGAACGGAGGCCGCTTTTCTCGTCCGATGCTCTGAGCGGAAGCGAAGGGAGGGCTCTCGAGCGAACGGCGCGGACCCTCCCCTCGTCGCTATTCCTCGCCGCCGAAGATATCGGCGCAGCGCGAGAACGAGAGGGCTGCCCCTTCGGTGTCGCGGCTGATGCGGACCGCCACGATCCTGCCCTTGTCGTCGGCCGTGATCTGCGCTTCGCAAACCAGATTCACCTGCTGAGCCGGCTGCACCATGGTCGTGACCGAAGGAGCCGAGAAACCGAAGGACGAGCTTGTCGTGCGCGAGCGCGTGACCGTGACGCCGGGAGACGGATGCGCCGTCATCACGGTCGTCCGCTCGGTCGTCCTCATCGGCGACGCGCCGAAGGCGGGCCGTGTCTGATATTGCGCAGGCCTGACATAGCTCATCTCGCCGCCGCGCCAGGTGTAGATGATTCCACCGGAATCGAGCGCATAGCTCGAAACCGGAGGACCGTTCTCCATGAAAAAGCGGTCGACCGGCTGTCCGATCCACTTCGCGCGAACGGCGGTGGCGGCCTGTTCCGTGGTCTTGCATCCGGCAAGAACCAGCCCGGCCGCGAGCACGGCAACGACAGTTTTCAGCATGATAACCCCCTTTAATTCAGGCTTGCGGCCTTCCGTGGAAACATCCCGCTCACGCGCAGAGCGAGAGCTGTGCGTGGCGATGTCAGATGATGAAGAAGTCTGCGACGGAAATCTTGAGACCCGTCTTCAGCACGGCAATCTCCACCTGCTTGTATTTCGAGCCGGAGCCGTCGGCGTCGTAATAGAGCTTGCCCTTCTTGTCGTCGTAGACGAGGTAGTCGTTCTTGTCCTTGGCCTTGGAGCCGATGGTGAAGAAGTCCTTCTTCAGCTGCGCCGGCTTCTTCTCCGAGCCGGATTTTCCGAGCTTGGTGAAGACGGCGTTGTCGAGCCAGATCGCATCGTCCTTCACGCTGAAGTCTGCGATCTTGTCCTTGTTGAAGCTTCTGTTTGGCTTGGAATCGAACACGAAGACGTCCTGGCCTTTGCCTCCCATCAGAGTGTCGTTTCCGAGCCCGCCATAGAGGATCTCCCGGCCCGCATCGCCCGTGAGTTTGTCATTGCCGGAGGTTCCCTTGATCTTTCTCGCAGGGATGGATTCCCTGGCGATATCCTGTAGCTGGATCGTGAGAGTCTCGATGGTGGCAGCGCCCGAGGAATCGATGACGGCTACCGTGATGCGATGCGTCGCCGCCTTTTCGTAATCGAGTTTCGATCCGTCCGCGACAAGGATGGACCGGCCGTCGGCCGACAATGTGAAGCGGCCGCCCGCATCGTCGATCATGGCATAGCGGATCGCATGCCCCTCCACATCCGCGGCAGAGATTATGCCAACCGGCGTGCCGGTGGATGCATTCTCCGCGACCCGGAGGCTTACGGGCCACGACGCGACGGGGGCGTCGTTGACAGGTTCCACGATAAGATTGAACTCGCCGGATCGGGTCAGAAGGTCGCCGAATCCCTCGATCCGGATCCTGAGCTCCCCATGCCAGTTCTGCGGAGGAGTTCCCGCGAGGGTGTTCGATGCGGGATCATAGGACAGCCAGTCGGGCAGGTCCGATCCGTCGGCGAGCCGGATCGTCAGCCCCGACAGCGTTGCAACGACGAGAGGCAGTTGCATGTTCACGGGGCTGTCCTCGCGGATGGACATATCGGCAACCGACAGCGGGAGAAGATTATCGAAGGAGATGGTTGTATTCTGGAATGACAGCGCTTCGACATTGGTGAGGACATCGATGCCGTCTATGCCGCGGTTGTCAGTCAACGTGACGGCGCCTCGTGCATCCACCGCGATCGTGTAGTCCGATAAGCTGCCGTTGAAGACGACGAAATCGAAACCCTTTCCACCGTCGATACTGTCATCACCGGCACCGCCTTGAATGAGATCCGCCCCGTCTCCTCCTAGAATAGTGTCGTTTCCATCGCCGCCGATCAGGGTGTCATTCCCGCTCTGGCCGTTGAGACTGTCGTTGCCATCGCGTCCTTCAAGGCGGTTGGCGAAGGCGCTGCCGTCGATGGTGTCACCGCCGGAACTTCCAATGGCGTGTTCGATGTTCTCGAGGTGCAGCTTCGCGCCGAACAGTCCGTCCGTTTCCTCCGCCCAGCTGCCCGCCAGGCTGATCCTCAGGCCAGAGATCTGCGCTTCGGCGATGCTGTAGTCGATTGTGTCCGCACCGTTTCCGCCGTCGATGGTGTCGTTGCCTTGGCTGAGCACGATGCGGTCATCCCCATCGCCCGCGACGATATAATCGGGTTGCCTCCCACCTGTAATGGTGTCGCTGCCGTTAAGGAGGAAGCTCAGGGTATTCATGCCCGAAGACTGGTTATAGGCAGCGACGATGGATCCGAAGGTGACGTCGAGATCGGACACCCATATCAGAGGTGTCCCGCGATCCCAGACCTCGATCGAGGTCACATGTCCGTCGGAAGCCTCGCTCCAGCTTGCAGGAAGCTCGGAGCCATTGATCACGATGCTGATGTAGCTGGTTTGGATCACGAACCGATTGAGGTCCGCCTGTGTGATCGACCATCCTCCTCTCATTTCCGCAAAGAAATCGAAGAACAGCGAGATCGGTTCTATGCGGAGTGTCGCCATCGGTCCTGTTGCTCCGGGATGGGTCGGTTCAACTGTCTCTTAGCGGGTTGCAGCGAGGCGGACTTTGCCGGTTGCCGCAATTTTTGTGCCCGCAGTCTCAGGTCGTGAGTCATCCGCTCAGATGGCGGATCCATTGCTCCAGGATGGCTCCACCAGGGCCTCCCGGCCCGGCCAGTCGGTGTCTGGCGATGCTTCGGGCCAGCGCGGATTCGGAGCGTGCCTCCCGGGGCGACATGTCGAACATGCGCCGGAAGGCACGGCTGAAGGCGGCTTCGTTTCCGAAACCCCATGAGTAGGCGAGCTCCGCGATCGAGCGATGGGCATTATTCGGCGCTGTGATCTCCGCGAAGCAGCGCAGCATCCGGCGCTCGCGGATATAGCCTGCGACGCCGCCCAGCGGCTCGAATATCCGGGTGAGCGTGGCGCGCGATATGTGAAACTCGCGGGTGATGCGATCGATGGTCAGATCCGCCTCCGCAAGATGGGCGTCGATGTGGCGTTTGATCGTCAGGATCAGCGCACCGCGCCGCGCCGCGACGGTGGCCGCCTGAGCCTCCACCGAGGGGCCGAAGCAGCCCGCGATCAGCCGGGCCGTCGCCTCGGAGAGGCCCGCTCCGTCTTCGGCGCTCAATGAGCCTGCGGTTTCGTCGAGCGTGCGCAGATGAGTGGAGAGCAGACGGCCGAGGGCGGATGCGCCCGGGAGCACGATGCCGTGCAGCCCGTCGGGATTCTTCACCAGGGGCTCCAACAGGGGCCGCGGCACGATCAGGGTCAGGTTGCGAAAGTCCGTGGCCTGCGTGTGCACGGTCCTCGCCATGTCGAGGATGCTGATGTCGCCTTGCTTGACGTGCACGCTCCGGCCTTCCGCCTCTCCCGCATAGCCTCCCTGCGCGTAAAGCTGGACGAGGTAGTGATCGACGCCGCTGCGGGCGATGGTGGCCGAGGATCGGCGGAACTCCTGGGCGCGCGACGTCACGCTTCCGAGGAGAAGCGGTCCTAGGTGGTAGCTGTCGATCACGATCCGGAACGCACCGACGGCCTCGGAATCGGCGAGAGATACGTCGAAGAGATACGATGTAATGTTTCTCCAGATCCAGTAGGCCTCTTCCGGTGAGGAGGACGATGCTCCTTCGAACCGAAAGGAAGGCAGTCCTGGCATGGAGTGGTTGTACGCCCCGGCGGTGGATTTATGGATCGTCGATGAGAATCAATACCCGCAGAACCGGGAAAAGGCGACGGCCAATCGAGCAACCAATCGAGCAATCGGAGCCGCGGATTGCGCCGCTGCGTCCGAAGCTGTCCTCATCCAAATGTCAGGCGCCTGCGAGATGCTTCGCGAACCACCCCACCGCCGCCGACACCACCGCGTCCAGCGTGCCCGGCTCCTCGAAGAGATGCGTCGCGCCCGGAACGACGACGAGGCTCGTGGGACATTGCATCCGCCTCTGCGCGGCGCGGTTGAGATCGAGCACCTCGCGGTCGAGCCCGCCGACGATCAGCAGGGTAGGCGCGGCGACGGAGGCAAGGGCCTCGCCGGCCAGATCCGGCCGTCCGCCCCGGGAGACCACGGCCTTTACGAGATCCGGCGCCAGCGCCGCAGCGACGAGGGCCGCGGCGGCTCCCGTGCTCGCGCCGAAGAGGCCGATGGGCAGCGCGGACAGATCCTCCTCTCGGGCCACCCATTGCAGGGCTTCGGCGACGCGCGTTCCGAGCAGGGGGATGTCGAACACGTTCCGCCGGTCCTCCGCTTCGGGAACGGTCAGGAGGTCGAATAGCAGGGTCGCGAAGCCGTGGCCGTTCAGCTGCCGCGCCACATGGGTGTTGCGCGGGCTGAGGCGGCTCGATCCGCTGCCATGGGCGAAGATCACGAGCCCGCCGCATGCGGGCGGCAGCGCGAGCGTGCCGGGAAGCCCGGACGCGCCGACGGAGACCTCGCGCAGAATGGGGCTTTGGGACATGGCACTAAGCGTAGCGCGCGGGGCCGGCGCTTGTTTGACAATCCGCAATGCAGGGGTGGGCGGGCGGCTCACCCTGTCCGTCTTCGAAGGAGTTGTCCTCATCCCGGCGAGGCAGGAGCGATCGTCATGCAGATACCGGCTCAAATCGATTTCCAGGGCTTCGAGCCGACGGAGCAGCAGCGGGCCTTGATCGACCGGAAGCTCAGCGGCCTGGAGGAGTTCTTCGACCGGATCACGGCCTGCCGCTTCGTCATGAAGGCCCCTCGCCAGCATCACCGGACGAGCGGGCAATACGAGGTGAACATCCATCTGGTCCTGCCCGACGGCCACGAGGTGGCCGTGGAGCGCACGCCGCCCGAGGACGAGCGCTTCGCCGATCCGGAATTCGCCATCAACGATGCCTTCAGCCGGGTCCGGCGGCGGCTGCAGGACGAGGTCCGGCGTCTGCGCGGAGACGTGAAGGCGCACGAGCCTCAGCCGATCGCGACGGTCAGGCGGGTGCAGCCCGAAGAAGATTACGGCTTCCTCGAAACGGGGGATGGGCGGGAGATCTATTTCCACAGGAACAGCGTTCTCGACGATGCCTTCGCGCAGCTGAAGCCGGGTGTGCGGGTGACCTTCGTCGAAGAGGCTGGCGAAAAGGGAGCTCAGGCCAGCACCGTCCGCATTCTCGGCAAGCACGGTCTGCGCTGACCGGCGCGGACATTCATGCGCCTTCCAGCCGATTGCGACGGTCGCGCCGGAACCTTTGGCTTGTCCTGAGACTCTTCTCACATGCGCGGGACCGAGCAGGCGGGCTGCGTCAGCTCACCGCTTCGAACAGGACCGCGTATCCAGGGTAAGCAGCCGCTTCCCTTCGCTCTCATCCCGTCGTCCATCGGTTTCAACGAGAGGAGGCCTCCCGATATGCCGTTCAGCCCCCGCCTCGCAGGTTTCGCGAGCGTCGCGCTTCTGGCGCTCAGCCCCGTGCCCGGTCTGGCCCAGACGGCCGGGCAGGCCCCCAAGGCCCGGCAGAATGCCGCTCCTGCGGGACAACAGGCGCAGCCGCAACCCCAGCCCCAGAGCGCTCCCGTCGTCGTGGAGCTGAAGGCGGAGCCGTCCCAGCCGGAATGGACCAAGGTCTGCGGCCAGGATCAGGCCACGAAGGCCGAAACCTGCTACACCACCCGCGACTTCGTCACCGACAAGGAGCAACGGATCGTCGCGGTCGCGCTCTATGACGCCAAGGGCAAGGCGCCGCAGAAGATCCTGCGCATCCTGACCCCGCTCGGCTTCCTCGTGCCGCCCGGCATCCGCATGGTCGTGGACAAGGGCCAGCCGGTGGCCGGACGCTATACGGCCTGCCTCCCGCAGGGCTGCTTCGCCGAAGCCGCCGTGAAGGACGATTTCGTCGCCGCCCTCAAGAAGGGCTCGGCCCTGAACGTCAGCGCCCGCAACCAGGTGGGCAAGGAAGTCACCTTCGCCGTGCCGGTGGACGGGTTCGGCAAGGCCTTCGACGGCCCGCCCATCGATCCGAAAGTGCTTGCCGAACGGCAGAAGCAGATGCAGGACGAGCTTCAGAGGCGGTCGGAGGAACTCCGCAGCCGGCAGACGGGCACCCCCGGAAATCCCGCCCAGACCCCTGCCGCCGATGCTGGCGCTTCTCAGCCCAAGAACTAGCAATGGCGGGACAGCCCTTCGGAGATGGCTGCCCTGGGCCGCGCGGCACGCAGTGGACAGCTTGGCCGGCATGCCCGAAACTCAAGTCTCGCGTCCCCTGACGCCCGCGTGAGTCGCCGCTGCTTTCCGCATGCAGGCATCGGACAAGGGCTTGGGGAGGCGGTTCGTTCTCGGATGAGCATGTAAGCCCACGCTCCCGGAATATAAAAACTCCAAGGGAGCAAGCTGCCCGACGCCATGGCTCTGCGTGATCTCTTCCTGATGGTCTTCGTCTGCTTTTTGTGGGCGTCGCACACCATCGTCAGCAAGATCGTCGTTTCGGGGATGGAGATTCCGCCCCTGTTCTATGCGGCGATCCGCTTCACCATCGTGGCGGCGCTGACCTTGCCCTGGCTTCTGCCCGCGCCCCGGCCTCTCTGGCGCATCCTGGTCGTCGGTTTCCTCATGGGCGGCGGCGGCTTCGCCCTGTTCTTCCTCGGCATCAGGACCGCCAGCCCCTCGAGCGCCGCGGTGGTCAGCCAGCTCGGGCTTCCCATCACGACGCTGCTTTCCGTCGTCATGCTGGGCGAGACGATTCTCTGGCGGCGCGGCCTCGGCATCGCCCTGACCTTCATCGGCGGCGTGCTCGTCATGTGGGACCCCGGCAGCGGCTTTCCGCTTTCGGGCGGGCTCCTGCTGATTCTGGCCTCCGCCTTCACCGGGTCGCTCGCCGCCGTGATGATGAAGCAGATCGGAGGCGTGAAGCCCCTGCAGTTTCAGGCCTGGGTCGGATTCGCCTCGGTAGTGCCTATGATCCTGCTCACGGCGTCCCTCGAAACCGGCCAGATCGCAAGGGCCACGGAGGCCGGCTGGGCTTTCGTGGCGGCGCTCCTGTTTTCCGCGCTCGTCGTGTCCATGCTCGCTCACACGATCTATTACGGCCTGATCGGGAAATACCCGGCCAATCTGATCGCGCCCCTGACCATCATGAACCCGCTGCTGACCGTGACGCTCGGCATCCTGGTGACGGGCGACCGGTTCGACGGGCGGATGGCACTCGGAACGGGGCTTGCGCTCTGCGGCGTGCTGATCATCGCGCTCAGGCGCAATCACGTCATGCCGCTGGCCTCGGTCCTGTGGGGCCGCTTCCGGTGAGCGCACGCGACAAAGCAGGCCGTTGCGGGCCGGGCGCGAGGGGATAGGCTCTCCCCATGTCCGATTCGCCTGCCATTCTTTCCAAGCCGCTCGTCCTGCCCGCCGATGGCCGCCAGTCGCCGGTCGCGGCGGGGATCCAGCGTGGCGTGCGCCGCCTTTTTTCCGAGATGGGGCACGTCACCCTGCCCGAATTCGGCCTCGCCAATGGCAGGCGCGCCGATCTCATCGCGCTCGCGCCCGACGGGGCGCTGACCATCGTCGAGATCAAGTCCAGCGTGGCGGATTTCCGGGCCGACCGGAAATGGCCCGATTACGAGGATTTCTGCGACCGGTTCTATTTCGCCGTGCCCGAGACCCTTCCCTTCGACATCCTGCCGGAGGATCGCGGCCTGATCATCGCCGACAGCTTCGGGGCGGCGATCATGCGCGAGGCGGGCCATCATCCGCTCGCGGGCGCGCGCCGCAAGGCCGTGACCCTGCGCTTCGCCCACGCGGCCGCGTCCCTGCTGCATGCGCTGGCCGATCCCGACCGGGTGGCCGACGGGCATCTGTAAGGGGGAAGGTCAGCGCGGCGCGCGCTTGGCGAGGATCCGCTGGAGGGTGCGGCGGTGCATGTTGAGGCGCCGCGCGGTCTCGGAGACGTTGCGTCCGCACAATTCGTAGACCCGCTGGATATGCTCCCAGCGAACCCGGTCCGCCGACATGGGGTTTTCCGGCGGCAGGGCACGCTCGCCCGGGCGGGCCATGAGCGCGGCGTGGATCTCGTCCGCGTCGGCGGGCTTGGCGAGGTAGTCGAAGGCCCCCATCTTCACGGCCGTCACGGCGGTCGCAATATTGCCGTAGCCGGTGAGGATGACGCCGCGCGCATCGGGGCGGCGGTTCTTGAGGCGCTCGATCACGTCGAGACCGTTGCCGTCGCCGAGCCGCATGTCGATGACGGCGAAGGCCGGCGGCGCGCTTTCGATGGCGGCAAGGCCGTCCGCGACGCTCTCGGCGACGCGAACCTGATAGCCGCGGCCCTCCATGGCGCGGGCGAGACGGGTCGAGAACGGCCGGTCGTCGTCGACGATCAAGAGACTCTTGTCGGCGCGATCCTCGAATGCGGCGGGCGCATCGGCCATCAGAATATCTCCTTGCATCTTCAGGCAATTCCTTCATGGAGCGAGCCCCGAGGGCTCTTATCTCATATGGGAATTGTTCCCCTGTTCTTTGAGAGTTTCGAGAGAACCTCCCTGCGGCGAAATTGCCGCACCTCGTTCAAACGCATGACGGGGCCAAACGATCCGCGCGATGGCGCCCGTGGCGGGCGGAGCGGCGTTCGTGAGCGTCAGCTCTGCCCCCGAGCGCTCGATGAGGGTCTTGGCGATGAACAGGCCCAGTCCCAAGCCTCCTCCCTCCTCGCTGTCTTGCGTCCGCTCGGCGGCGCTGCGCGTGGTCACGTAGGGCTCTCCCACCCTGAGCAAAATATCGGGGGCGTAGCCGGGCCCGTCATCCCGGATCTCGATGACAACCTCGTGAGGCGACCATGAGGCGCCGATCGTCACCTGGCTCTCGGCGAAGTCGGTAGCGTTGTCGAGGATGTTCGACAGGCCGTAGACCACTCCCGGATTGCGGCGGCACAGGGGTTCCGGGCCCTCGCCTGCTGCCACCGCCTTCACGTCGAAGCCGACCGCGCGCTGCGGCTCGACGACCTGCTCCACAAGATGGCTCAGGGTGATCGTCTCCAGGAATTCCGATTCCTCCTCCTGGCCCATGGAGGTGAGCTTGGTCAGGATCGTGCGGCAGCGCTCCACCTGTTCCTGCAGGAGCCGCAGGTCCTCGCCGACGGGGCCGTCCTTGGGCATGGCGTGGCTCAGCTCCTTCGTCACCAGCGCGATGGTGGCGAGCGGCGTTCCGAGCTCATGCGCGGCGGCGGCGGCGAGGCCGTCGAGCTGGGACAGGTGCTGCTCCCGGGCGAGCACGAGTTCCGTGGCGGCGAGCGCCTGGGCGAGCTGGCGGGCCTCCTCGGCCACGCGCCAGGCATAGATGCCCGTGAAGACCGTGCCGAGCAGGATCGCGGTCCAGATCCCGGACACGTAGAGGAAGGGCAGGGAGAGGCTCTGCCCCGGGTACCAGGGCAAGGGCCTGTGGGCGAGCACCAGGAACGTGGCCGAGCCCACGGCGAGCAGGCCCAGCCCCAGGGTCCGCTCCGGGGTCAGGGCCGTGGCGGAGATCAGCACGGGCGCCAGGAAGAGCATGGCGAAGGGGTTCTCGAGCCCGCCCGTCAGGTAGAGCAGGCCCGCCAGCTGCAGGATGTCGAAGGCGAGCAGGGCCGTGGCGATGTTGTCGCTGAGCCGGTGGCTCGCCGGATACCGGATCCGCAGCAGCAGGTTGACCCAGACCGAGGCGGCGATGACCAGGAAGCACAGGGCGAAGGGAAGCGGGAAGCCCAGCCCGAATCGCACCCCCGCCACGGCGGCGGCCTGGCCCGCGATGGCGAGCCAGCGCAGCCGCACCAGGGTGTCGAGGCGCAGGTGACGCGCGTGATGCGTCAGGCTCTTCGGTTCGATTCGGGCCATCGCCGAACAGAATAGGGCCTGCGGTCCGTTCGCCAAGCGCCCGGCGCGTCCCTATTTTCCTATTGTCGACTTGGCGGTTGCTTTCTCTATCGAAATACGTAGCCCGTTTTCGCTGTGTAACGACAAGTTTGTTGCAATAAGCTCAAGGAACTTTAATCTTAAAATTACGGTTGAGGATAAAGCCTGCAGCATTGCCAGAACAGGCTCCCGCCGGTTGGGGACAGTTCAATGAATCTTTCATACGTTTGGTACGACACCGCGCACTGGCTCTTGAGCCCCGCCCGCGCGGCCTCCGATTTGACGAAGCATTTTTTCGATAATCCCGGCAATCCGCTCACCAACACCCCCTATGCCCGCACCGTGTCCGCGGCCTGCGAATTGTTCGAGCGCACGACCCGGCGCTATGGCAAGCCCGCTTTCAACCTGCCCTTCACCGTCATCGGCGGCGAGGAAGTGGCGGTCACGGAGCGGACCGTCTGGGAGCGGCCCTTCTGCCGCGTCGTCTCGTTCGAGCGTGACCATCCCGCCGCCGCGAGCCAGCCGAGGCTTCTCATCGTCGCGCCGATGTCCGGCCATTACGCCACGCTTCTGCGCGGCACGGTCGAGACCTTTCTGCCGACCCATCAGGTCATGATCACCGACTGGACGGATGCCCGCATGGTTCCCCTCGCCGAGGGGCGCTTCGACCTGGACGATTACATCGACTACCTCATGGCCATCTGCCGGGAATTCGGCCCGGACCTGCACGTGATGGCCGTCTGCCAGCCGGCGGTGCCGGTGATTGCGGCGGTGGCCCGGCTGGAGGCCGAGAACGACCCCTCCATCCCGCGTTCCATGACGCTCATGGGCGGCCCCATCGACACCCGCCGCTCGCCCACCGCCGTCAACCGGCTGGCGGAGGAGCGCGGCATCGAATGGTTCCGCCGGCACTGCATCACGAAAGTGCCCCCGTCCCATCCGGGCTTCTGGCGCGATGTCTATCCGGGCTTCCTGCAGCTCTCCGGCTTCATGGCCATGAACATCGACCGGCACCTCACCGCCCATTGGGAGATGTTCAACCACCTGGTGGACGGCGACGGCGATTCGGCCGAGAAACACCGGGACTTCTACGACGAGTACCTCGCCGTCATGGACCTGACCGCCGAGTTCTATCTGCAGACGGTGGAGAAGGTGTTCGTGAAACACGAACTGCCCAAGGGCGAGATGATTCATCGCGACCGGCCGGTGGACCTGATGGCGATCCGGCGCTGCGCCATCATGGCCGTCGAAGGCGAAAGGGACGACATCTCGGGCGTGGGCCAGACGCTCGCGGCCCTCGACTTGACCCCCAACCTGTCGTCGGACAAGAAACTCTATCACCTGCAGGCCGGGGTCGGTCACTATGGCGTCTTCAACGGTTCTCGGTTCAGGGCTCAGATCGCTCCTCGAATCGCTGAATTCATTGAGAAACACGATCGAGAACCAGTCCGGAAGAAGGCGTCAAGAGCCTGAGTCCGTTCTTGATGCGTTCTTAGGAGCGGCAAACGGCTGCGCTGACAGAATCGGCGCGACGGGGCAGATTGCGGACATGAAATCCGCCCTGTTCCGCCGCGTTCCTGCGGACCCGCCTCATCTCAAAGTCGTCCATGATGGCCAAGTCTTCAAAGTGGCCCTCAAGCGCCGTCCGACAGCCAAGCGAATCACCCTGCGCGTCTCTAACGCGACCGGCGAGGTCGTGCTCAGCATCCCCGAGCGCACCGATGTGGGCCTGGCCCAGAAATTCGCCGACAGCCATAGCCGCTGGATCGCCACCCGGCTCGCCAAGGTGCCGGAACAGGTGCCCTTCGAGCCCGGCGCCCTCGTGCCCTTTCGCGGGGTTCCGCACCGGATCGTCCACTGGTCGTCGATTCGCGGCGTGACCCGGGCCACCACGGGCAGCGAGGGCGAGCCGATCATCGCGGTGGCGGGGGAGGCCGCCCACGTGGCCCGGCGCGTGCGGGACTTCCTCGAAGCGGAGGCCCGGAAGGATTTCGCCGCCGCCGTGAAGAAGCATACGGCTCAGCTCGGAATCCCGGCCAAGCGCATCACCGTGCGCGACACCAAGAGCCGCTGGGGCTCCTGCTCGGCCAACGGCGCGCTCAACTTTTCATGGCGGCTGATCATGGCCCCGCCCTTCGTGCTGGACTATCTCGCCGCCCACGAGGTCGCGCATCTGCGCGAGCTCAACCATTCCCAGCGCTTCTGGAAAATCACCTACCAGCTCTGCCCGCGCACCGACGAGGCGGAGGCCTGGCTCACGACCTACGGCAGCGCCCTGCACCGGATCGGGTGAAGGGAGCGGCATTCCCATGATATCGGGTCGCCGGCAAAAGGGCGGCGATGACGAGAAGGGCCATTTCCCGGCGTGACACGAAAGCCGTTTCGGCTTAGTCCGGGCGCTTCCGCCATACATGCGTTCCGAAAATGCTCAAGCCCGATACCCTGGCCCTCACCGTCGTCCTGGCGCTGCTCACCGCGCTCGGGCCTCTTTCGACGGACATGTACCTGCCTTCGCTGCCCGCGATCGCGGCTGGTCTCGGGGCGACCACCGGCCAGACGCAACTCACGCTTTCCGCCTTCCTCCTCGGCTTCGCCGCGGGCCAGTTCTTCTACGGGCCGATCTCCGACCGGGTCGGGAGGAAGCCCGTGCTGCTCTTCGGGCTCGGGCTCTTCACGCTGGCGAGCCTGATCTGCGCCTTCTCTCCCAATATCGAGACGCTGATCGGCGCGCGCTTCCTCCAGGCGCTCGGCGCTTCGGGACCCATCGTGCTCGGGCGCGCCATCGTGCGCGACTTCTACGAAGGACCGCGCGCGGGCCGGGAATTGTCGCGCATGGGCACGATCATGGGCGTCGTACCCGCCGCGGCGCCGATCCTCGGCGGCGTCATCGACCGCGTCTCCGGATGGCGCATGTCATTCGCCGCGATGATCCTGTTCGGCCTCGGCATGGCGGCCGTCATCGGCCTGCGCATGCCCGAAAGCATCCGCCGGAAATCGGATCTGCCGATCTCCTTCTTCGCCATCCTGCGCGGGTTCGGATTCCTGCTCGGCCATGCGAGTTACCGCACCTATGTGGGCCTTTCCATGCTCACCTATGGCGGGCTCTTCGCTTTCATCTCCGGCTCCTCCTTCGTGCTGCAGACGATCTACGGCCTGGACCCGCTGTCCTTCGCCTTCTCCTTCACCTTCGTGGTGACCGGCTACATCACCGGCACGTCCCTTGCGCAGCATCTCGTGGGCCGGAGCGGGCTCGACGGCACCATCCGCATCGGCGTGACCTGCCTCGCACTCGGCGGCGTCGCCATGCTGGCGCTCGTGCTCCTCGGCGTGCCGTCCTCCTTGAGCATCAGCGCGCCCATGGCGATCTACGGAATCGGCGTGGGCCTCACCATGCCGCAATCCATGGCCTCCGCGCTGATGCCGTTCCCGGAACGCGCGGGCGCGGCCTCGTCGCTGCTCGGCATCTGCCAGATGACGTTCGCCGCCATCGTCGGCATCCTCCTCGGCCGCAACCTCGACGGCTCCGCGATTCCTCTTCCCGCCACCATCGCCACGACAGGCGTGCTGGCGCTGGTTCTGTTCATGGCAACGGGGCGCGCGCGCGGGCATCAACCCAAGCACTGATGCATCGGCGCAAGCTCGGTGAGGATGTCGGCGGCTTTATGGTCGCTTGATACGCCGTCGATGAAGAACATGTCGCCGCGCGAATTCCCGGTGCGCAGCGGCAGGATCTTCCGATAGGCGGGCGAGTCGTACCATGCGCGGGCGCTCGTCTTGTCCGGAAACCCGATCACGATCAGGTCCCCGGACCACGATCCTTCCATCACGGTCGCAGGCCCCCCGTGTATGATGAAGCGCCCGCCGAACGGAGCCAGGGTTTCGTCGATGCGGCGCAGATATTCGACGATGTCAGGACCGACATTGACGTCGTGCAGGTGACCGATGGCATAGGTGGACATGACTTGCTCCTTCTCGAACGATGGAGCGAGCATGCCGGGCCGAGGGAGTGCCGGCGATTACCTCAGAGGTCATGATCCGAGATTTATTCCGAACGGACCCGCCGTCATTCCGGGCACCGGCGGGTCCGGAGTGACTGTCTGGGGTAATGAGGGGCGCGCCTCAAAGCCCGAACAGCTTCTCGAAGAAATTCTTCTCGCGGCTGGCGCGGCGCTGGGGCGCGGGCTGGACCCAACTTCTGTCGCCCGCATTCGCATAGCGCGGATCCGTGCCGGCATCGGCCATGGGGACGTCGGACGGGGTACGGAAGCGCTCGCTGCCGGGCAGCGGCACGGGCTGCTGGTCCTTGAGGGCGATCTGCATGAAGTTGTGCCAGACTTCCGTGGGCAGGTTGCCGCCGGTCACCCTCTTGGTCAGCGTACCGTCGTCGTTGCCGAGCCAGACGCCGGCCACGAGGCTGCCGGAAAAGCCCACGAACCACGCATCCTTGTAATCGTCTGTCGTTCCGGTCTTGCCGGCCAGGGTCCATCCTGGGATCTGCGCCTTCTGCGCCGTGCCGATGACGAAAGTGTTGTGCATCATCTCGTTCATCATCGCCACGACGTTCGGGTCCATGACGCGGCCGAGGCCGCCGGAGCCCGGCCGCTTGTAGATCAGCTTGCCGTCCGTGGTCTTCACCTGCGTGATGACATAGGGGATGACGCCGATGCCGCCATTGGCGAAGGCCGCATAGGCGCTCACCAGTTCGAGCGGCGTCACCTCGGAGGTGCCGAGGGCGAGCGAGCCGTTGGCCTGCAGCGGCGAGGAAATGCCGAGCCGCTGCGCCGTCTGCACCACGGCCTTCGGCCCCACCTCCATATTGAGCTTCACCGCGATGGTGTTGAGGGAGAGCGCCAGCGCGTCGCGCATGGTGACCGGTCCGCGATACTTTCGGTCGTAGTTCTTGGGCGCCCAGCCCTTGTAGGCGACGGGAGCGTCCTCCAGAACCATGTCCGGCGTATAGCCCCGCTCCACGGCGGTGAGATAGACGAAGGGCTTGAAGGACGAGCCCGGCTGCCGGCGGGCCGCGATGGCCCGGTTGAACTGGCTCGTCTCGTAGTTGCGCCCGCCGACCAGGGCCTTCACGGCGCCGTCCGGCTGCATGGCGACGAAAGCGCCCTGGCTCACGTTGAACTTCTGGCCCTTGGCGTTGAGCTCGTCCACCAGCACCCGTTCGGCCGCGGCCTGCATCGCGGGAGCGATGGTGGTCGAGACCACGATGTCGGATTCGACCGTGCCGACGAAATCGTCGAGCACGTCCATCACGTAGTCGGCGGCGTAATTGGCCGAGCCCGCGCCGTTCTGGCGCACCGGCTCCGCCGGCGCGCCGAGGGCGGTCTTGGTCATCCCCGGCGTGATGAAGCCGAGCTCGTTCATGGCCGCGATCACGAGTTCCGCGCGGGCCTGCGCGCGCTCCGGATAGCGGTTGGGGGCCAGGCGCGACGGGGATTGCACCAAGCCCGCGAGCACAGCGGCCTCGGAGAGCGAGACGTTGCGGGCCGACTTGCCGTAATAGCGCTGGGCGGCGGCTTCGACGCCATAGGCGCCGGCGCCGAAATAGACCCGGTTGAGATAGAGTTCGAGGATCTGGTCCTTGGTGTAGTTGCGCTCGAGCCAGAGCGCCAGGATCGCCTCCTGAATCTTGCGCGAGGCGGTGCGTTCCTGCGTGAGGAAGAGGTTCTTCGCGAGCTGCTGCGTGAGGGTCGAGCCGCCCTGCAGGCCGCCGCTGTTGCTCAAGTTGCGGTAGACCGCGCGGGCGATGCCCATCGGATCGATGCCGAAATGGTCGTAGAAGCGCCGGTCCTCGATGGCGACGAAGGCCTTCGGCAGGTAGGGCGGCAATTCCTTCAGGGTAACCGTGCGGCCGCCCGTCTCGCCGCGGTTGGCGAGGAGCGAGCCGTCGCTCGCCAGGATGGCGATGTTCGGTGGGCGCTTGGGCACCGTGAGCTGGTCGATGGGCGGCAGCTGCGAGGCGTAATAGGCCACGATGCCGCCGACCGCGATGACGCCCCACAGGCAGAGCACGAGACCCGCATAGACCAGCTTGCTCAGGAAGGAGCGTCCGCTCCGGCGCTTGGTCTTCTTCGGCCGCGACGGGCGACGTGGCCGCTCGCCCTCATTGCCCGAAACCTGCCTGCGCGCCATGGTCCCCCCAGCCCGATCCTCGGGCGAGAGGCGAAAATCCAGCTCCCCCGCTTCCCCAGCGGGCGCATCGAACACCGGCTCGCGCCGGTCGCGTCCGTTCGCCACGTGTGATCAACCCCGCATTCACATGGCTGGTACGATCCAGCCTTTCATGCTCTGGAGCACCCTAATTGTGGCGGTTTAAGGGGCGGTTAACGGGGATTAACCCATTCTTCATCATGTCATTCCACCGCGAGCCGCAACTCTCCCGTTTCCAGGTCGGCCCGGGCGAGATCGTGAATGTGGCGCAGGTCGCTCAGGAAGGCCTCATAGGCCTCCCGCTTCGTCGCTTCGTCGGGCAGGCGCAGCAGATAGGAGGGGTGAACCGTGATGTAGCCCTGGTAGGGGCCGAACCTGGCCCGCCCGCGCGAGCGGGAGATCGGCGTCGACTTGCCCGTGAGCGCCAGCACTGCCGTTCCGCCCAGAGCCACCACCAGTTTCGGCCGCGCCAGTTCCAGCTCCTTCATGAGCCACGGCCTCTCACGCTTCACCTCGCCGGCACTGGGCTTTGCATGGATGCGCCGGTGGCCGCGCTGCTCGAACTTGAAATGCTTGACCGCATTGGTGAGGTAGGCTTCCGCGCGGTCGATCCCGGCCTCCCTCAGGGCCTTGTCGAAAAGCTTGCCCGCCGGGCCGACGAAGGGACGGCCCAGTCTGTCCTCCTGGTCGCCCGGCTGCTCGCCGACGAAGGCGATATCCGCATGCTCGGGCCCTTCGCCGAACACGGCCTGCGTGGCGCCCGGAACCGGCGGACCCGCCGCCGCGATGATGGCGTTGAGCTCTTCGAGAGTTTTCGGCTCCCGGTCGCTCATGAGTTCGAGAGCATGTTCAGACATACGCTTGCCAGGCATCGCCGCCTCCTGTCCGGTCTTCCGGTCTTCCGGTCAACGCGTCGGGAGGCGGTTTGGATCGGCTCGAAGCTCGACGGTGCGGCCCTGAGAAAAGGAAGGTCTGACGGCGGAGACGGATCGTTTGGCGGCCGGTCCGCGTTGTTTCGATGCTTCGAGCAAGCCGGGCCGAGGTTTTCATCGAAAGGTCCGGCAATCGCAGGAGGTTACGATGCGCTTATCCCATCTTGGAGCCTTGATCGCCCTGGGTTCGCTTCTCGCGTCGCCGGTTCTCGCCCAGACAGCCGCTCCGGGCACGTCCATGCCCGGCACCACGGCAAAGCCGCCGATGACCACCACCGCTCCACCGGCGGGCGCGGCGCGGCCCTCGCCCAGCACCACATCGTCCACGAGCGCCTTGCTCGACATCAACACCGCCTCCAAGGATCAGCTCGACAAGCTGCCCCAGATCGGCGCGGCGCGCGCAGAGGCGATCATCAAGGGCCGCCCCTACAAGGCGAAGAACGAGCTCGTGGACCGGAAGATCATTCCGCAGAGCGCCTATGATGCGATCAAGGACCGCATCATCGCGCACCAGAAGTCTTGATAAACCTTGCGAAAGGGGCCCGACGGGCCCCTTTCCACGACCGACGAGAGCTTAGCGGCTGTACTTGAACTGCGGCGCTGCCTTCAGCTGGTCCTTGGTCATGTTCAGAAGCGCGTGATCGGGCGCTGCGCGGCTCATGTCCTCACTGGTGGTCCGCGCGGTCGAGCCGGTGGTGGCGGGCGCGGTGGTTCCGGTGGCTGTCGCAGCGCGGCGCGGCTCGTTCATGAGCTTGAGCTGCTCGAAGGGCACGGCTACGTCGTGCTCGCCCATGCCGAGGAAGCCGCCGACGCCGATCACGACGGCTTCGATCTTGCCGTTCTGATCCACCAGCAATTCGCTGATGTCGCCGATCTTCTCGTTGTTGTTGTTATAGACGTTCAGCCCTCTGAGCTTGGACGCGCGCCATTGCCCCGGCTGCTCGTGGGTCATCCAGTTGCCGGTGTTCATCATCGTGGTGCCACTTGTGGTGCTGGGGGACTGAGGCTGCTGGGCCAGAGCCGGTGCTGCGATCAGCGCTGTGCCGAGAAAAGCCGTCGCGAGATGTTTGAACAGCATGGGTTCCTCCTCAAGCGTGTTCCGACGCACGAAAAGCGTCTCCACGCACAACGGGGAACTTCGGCAATAGTTCTGTCGCGAGGGCCTCTCACCGGCGGGAAGCTGTCGCAGGGGCCGTTCAGGCCAGCGTGAAATTCATCGTGATCTCTGCGTTGAGCACTTTGGAGACCGGGCAGTTCTTCTCTGCCGCCCGGGCGAGTTCCTCGAACTTCGCCCGGTCGATGCCCGGCACTTTGGCGTTGAGCGTCAGCGCCGATTTGGTGATCGCGAAGCCGTCGCCCTGCTGCTCGATGGTGACCGTCGCTTCCGTGGCAAGCTCTGCCGGCGTGAATCCTGCGCCCTGGAGCTGGAAGGCGAGAGCCATGGTGAAGCAGCCCGCATGGGCGGCGGCGATCAGCTCTTCCGGATTCGTGCCCTTCTCGTTCTCGAAACGGGTCTTGAAGGAATAGGGCGTCGACGACAGAACGCCGGAATCCGAGGTGAGATGGCCCGTACCTTCCTTACCGGTTCCCTGCCAGACGGCTCTTGCCTTGCGGTTCATCCTGATCTCCTTTTGCGGATAAGGTGTGGTCATTTAGGACAGAGGGCGCCGTCCTCCAGGGGCTGGTGCGAGGCGCATGAAGAGCCATTCGATGATGTCATCCATCCAAGCCCGTCTGCATCCGCGCCTTCTCGGCTCGGTCGCGATGGCGATCCTGGTCTTCTCGGCCCTGCCCTCGTCGTGGCCGGTTAATTCGCGGCTGCTCGTGTCCTGGGACATCGGTGTCCTATGCTATCTCGCCATCGCCCTGACCATGGCGGCGCGCTCGTCCATCGCCTCGATGCAGGCGCGTGCCGCGCAGGAGGACGAAAGTGCGGGCGTCGTGCTCGTCCTGACCTTGACCGCCGCGGTGGCGAGTCTTGCCGCTATCGCCGTGGAGCTCGCCGGCATTCACGCCGATCCGGCCGGTCAGCAGGCCTTCCGTCTCTCGATTGCGGCCGTCACCATCCTCTGTTCGTGGTTCTTCGTGCATACGATCTATGCGATCCACTACGCGCATGAATATTATGGCGATGCGGGCGAGCGGCAGGGCCTCGCCTTTCCGCACAAGGACAAGCCCGATTACTGGGACTTCCTCTACTTCTCCTTCAACCTCGGCGCGGCGGCACAGACCTCCGACGTGGTGATCCTCTCCAAGCGCATGCGCCGCCTGGCGCTCGCGCACACGATCCTGGCCTTCCTGTTCAACACCACGGTCCTGGCGCTGGCGGTGAATGTCGGGGCGGGATTGCTCTGAAGCGCCCGGCTCCGATTCTTCAGCAGTTGATCCAGATCAGGGCAGGTGCGAGGTTTCGTCGTATGTAGAGAATACGTTGCGTCAGAAAGACAACGTACCTTCCATCGCGGGGCGTCCATTGAGCGATATGTTGTTGCTGCTGGGGCAGGCAGACTGGGTTCTGCTGGCCTTCGCCGTTCTCGTGTTCGAGGTGCCTCGCTACACGATCTCGCTCGTTTCTCTTTCCCTGCTTCGCCGGTCGCGCCCCGCTCCGCTCGCCTCATTCGCGAACGAGGCCAGGATCAGCGTCGTCATCCCCGCCTTCAACGGCGCAGCGGGCTTGCTCCATTCCATCGCATCCCTGCGCGCTCAGACCCTGGTGCCGTTCGAGATCATCGTCGTGGACGACGGATCAACGGACGGGACGCGCGCCGTCGCCGAGGAGGCGCGGGCCGCCGGACTGATCGACATGGTCATCCATCATGGCAGCCGCTGCGGGCGCAGCCCGGCGGTGAATGCGGGCGCCCGTTTCGCCCGAGGCGACCTGATCCTCGCCATGGATCCCGATACGATCTTCGCGCCTACGGCTCTGGCTCGCCTGGCCGAGGCCTTCGAAGATCCGGAGGTGGCGGCGGCATGCTGCAATCTCCGCGTCAGCAACGAGCAGGCCACGCTCTGGACGGCGTTCCAGAGCCTCGAATACCTGATGTCGATCAGCGCCGGCAAAACCTTCCTCAACATGATCGGGGCGATCGCCTGCTGCTCGGGCGCCTGCTCCATGTACCGGCGCGACGTGTTCCTGCTCAGGGGCGGGCTCGATGTCGGTCCCGGCGAGGATCTCGAGTTCACCCTGCGCCTGCGCCGCTTCGGCCATCGCGTGCGTTTCGTGCCGGAGGCCTGGGCGGCGACGGCGGTGCCCGAGACTGCCATCGGCCTGTTCCGCCAGCGGCTGCGCTGGGATCGCGACGCCCTGCGCACGCGCCTCATCCAATACGGCGAGGGCCGGTTCTTCCGGCCGGAAGGCCTGTCCGACACGCTCCAGCGTCTCGACTTCATCGTATTCGATCTGGCGCCGACCCTCTCGTTCCCGTTCTATCTCGTTTACTGCACGCTGCTGTTCGGCACGGACACCCCGCTGTACCTAGCTGCCGTCTATGTGTTCCTGCTCGTGATGGCGCTGTTCAACATCGCGCTCGCCAACCTGCTGTTCAACCGCTCGCCCACGATCTTTGGCCTGCTCTCCGCCCTGGCCTTTCCGCTCTATCAGGGCATCGTCATGAAGGTCGTGCGCTTCTTCGCCTTCTCGTCCGAGATCCTCTTCTCCGCCTCGCGCCGCGACGACTACGTTCCGCCGCGAGTCCGGCGCGCGCTGACCCACTGAAGCTCCCGAAAGACTTGCCATGAACGTCCAGATCCACCGCCTCGATCCCCATGTGCCCGATCCCGTGGAGAGCCGCCGCTCCCCGGCCGGACGAATGGTGCGTCTCATCTATGCCCTCGGCGTGCTCGGGGTCGTCGGCTTCTTCGTCGTCCGATTCGTCGCTCCCGCCGTTCTGCTGAGCGGGCCGGGAATCGTCTCTGCTCCCCGGGAGATCGTCTCCCTGCCGTATGTCGTGCAGATCCAGCGGATGGAGGCGGAGCCCGGTGCCAAGGTTGAGCCGGGAACCCCCATCGCCCTCGTCCGTTCGCCGCAGATCAGCGAAATCGTGTCGAACCTCATGCGCGCTCTGGCCGATGTGACGAGCCGCGAGGCCGAGCTGAGGGTCAAGGCCCGCGTCGCAAGGGATTCACTCGAATCCGCCCGCACGCGCCTGCGCATGGCGGACGACACCCAGCGCCGTCTCGAAACGGCGGCAGGACAGGAGAGCGCGTCCCTCGTCTACCGGGCGGAGGTCTATCGCGAGCGCGCCCTGGCGGTTCAGAACGTGGTGGCGCTCGAGGCCGAGGCGGAAGAAGCGTCCGCCCAGCTCATGAAGCTTGCCGAAACGCGTCAGCAGATCCAGGCTCAGCTCGACCGCACCCAGAAGGAGTTCGATGGCGGCCGCGTCGTTTCGCCCGTGGCGGGCATCGTGGCGGCGCGGCCGGCCCGGGCGGGCGAGACGGTGGTGGCCGGCTCCTCCATCGCCGAGATCTTCCAGTCTGGCGAAACCTATGTCGACTGGTACATCCCGGATTTCCGCTTCTTCGATCCGCAGCCCGGCCATAAGGTCTTCGTGGTGCAAGGCAGATTCCGCGCATCCGGCATCATCGCCGAAATTCTCCCCATTTCCGATACGATCGAATCGGGGCGCGGCTCGATCCTGCGCGATCCGCAGACGGGGCAGGTGGCGCGCATCCGCCTCGATCCGGGCGTCCAGGGGCCTGCGCTCAATGCGTCTGTGCACGTGCACATGTACTACACGGATATCGCCGATCGCATCGCCGGGGCCGTGATTCGGCTCTTCAGGCTGGAACGGGAGGAAGGCGATGCCGGCTGAGGGTGCCCGTCCCGCCTGCCCCTTCTGCGGAGCGGCCGCTTCCAGGGTCGTGCCCGTGATCCATCACATGATTTGCGCCTATGTGGGTCCGGAATACGATTTCGAGCGAGAGGAGAAAGGCTATCGCTGCCCGAAATGCCGAAGGCCGCTGCGCGACGAGGCGCAGGATTGGGAGGCGGTCGGCGCGAGTGCGCAATGTTCCCGCTGCCATGCGGAATTCCTGGTGAAGGACGCGCTCGACCATTGCGTCTGAGCGATCCCCGCTTCACAGTGGCCGCCATGCTGCAGCCCCTTCTTCCTGGCGGTTCCGTCCCGGTCGTTGAGACCGAACGCCTCATCCTGCGCGGTCACCGGACGGACGATTTTTCCGATTGCATCGCCCTCTGGACCGATCCGGAGATCACGCGCTTCATCGGCGGCAAGCCTTCCACGCGGGAGGAGGTCTGGGCGCGCTTGCTGCGCTATGTCGGCCATTGGGCCCTTTTGGGATTCGGCTACTGGGCCGTCGAGGAGAAAGCGACCGGCCGCTTTGCCGGTGAGGTCGGTTTCGCCGATTTCCGGCGCCAGATCGAGCCCTCTCTCGACGGCGTTCCGGAAATCGGCTGGGTGATCGCGCCTCACGGCCACGGCAAGGGCTATGCGACGGAAGCCGCGCGCGCCGCCATCGCCTGGGCCGACGGTCATTTCGGCCCTGGGCGCACCGCCTGCATCATCGCGCCGGAGAACGAGCCCTCGCTCCGCGTGGCGGAGAAATGCGGCTACAGGGAATCCTGCCGCACCAGCTACAAGGACAATCCGACGATCATGTTCGTTCGGGAGAGCGCTTAAGCGCTCTCGTCGTCGATCTCGCCGTCGATGATCCTGCGCGCCACGTCGAAGCGGAAGCCCGCGCGGGCCATGGCGGCCATGTCCTTGTCCCGGTAGGGCGCGCGCTCGCCGGGCCGGAAGGGGCCGAGCCTGCGGCGGCGGGCGAAGGTGCGGGCGGCCTGCTCCTCGTCGCCTTCCTCGGTCTCCAGCGCGGCCGCGATGGTGGCGTGGTCGACGCCCTTCGCGGAAAGCTTCGCCTGGATCGCGCGCGCCGATCCGCCCCGGCGGCGCAGGGTCGCGACGCGCGCCTCCGCGTAGCGCGTGTCGTCGATAAGGCCGCTGCGCAGGCTTTTCGCCACCACCTCGTCGACCATGTCCTGGAAGGCCCCGGGATCCTCGCCGCGCAGGCGGCAGCGATTGTCCACCTTGCGGCGGAGCACGCGCCGCAGGTTCTCCGCCGAGGAGGCATAGCGCTCGAGATAGGCGAGCGCCGCCCGCTGCAGATAGGCGGGCGTCACCGGGCGCGGCGGCTTGCGAGGGGTATTGCCGGCCTCGTCCGTCATTCCGGCTTGGCATCGGCTGGGGGTGAGGCCTCGCCCGGCTTTTCCACCTGGCCGCCCCGCTGCAATTGCAGCGCCACGAACCAGCAGAGCGCCGCCCAGGCCGCCCCGACCGACCAGCCGGCGACCACATCGCTCGGCCAGTGGACGCCGAGATAGACGCGGCTCATGCCCACGAGCAGGGTCATGGCGATGGCGAGCCCCATGATGAAGGCGCTGACGCGCCGGCTTCTTTCCACCCGGGCGAGCAGCGCGCCGAGGGTCAGGTAGGTGATGGCGGACATCATGGCGTGCCCGCTCGGGAAGCTCGCCGTGTAGACCCGCGTCGCATGGGGCACGAGGTCGGGCCGGGGCCGTTCGAAGCCGAGCTTGAGACCCGTCGAGATCAGCGTGCCTCCGACGATGGCCACCACCACCAGGAGGGCCGCGCCGCGCTTTCCCGCCATGAGCAGATACGTGACCGTCGCCAGGGTGAGCAGCGTCAGGATCGCGTAGCCGCCGAGGCCCGTGATGTCCCGCGCCGATTCCTCCAGCCAGGAAGGCCCGAGGGGATTGGCCGGGTTCTGTGGATCGCGCAGGGCCAGCAGGAGCCGGCTGTCGAGGGCATGGGTCTCGCCCTCCCGCACCTCGTCGGCAAGGGCGATGAAGGCCCAGGCGAAGAAGCCGCAGGCCGAAAGCGAAAGGAGCGGCCCGACCTCGTTGAGGCGCAGGCGCAGCCACAGGCGTTTGGCGGGGACGAGAAGCGTGTTCATGAACCCATGAGATAGGAAATCGCGGAGCATCTGGCGAGAGGCGGCGTCGGCAGTCTCCGCAGGTTACACCTCAAGCCCTTTCCGCCACGCCTTCGGCGCGGCGATGTCGGCGAGCCCGAGCCAGTCCGCCATGAGGCGCAGCTCCTCGCCGAGAGCGGGAGCGATCTCGTCCGGCCGGACCGCGGCTTCCGGGTGGATCGAGTGGACGATGAGGGTTCCGTTCGCGCGGTCGGCCTTGAGATCGACCCTGGCGACGATCCGCTCGCCCAGCACGAAGGGCAGGCAGTAATAGCCGAATTCCCGCTTCTCGGCGGGGGTGTAGATCTCGATGCGGTAGCGGAAGTCGAACAGGCGCTCCGTGCGCGTGCGCTCCCAGACGATGGGGTCGAAGGGCGAGACCAGCGCCCGCGCCTCGACGCGGCGGGGAACCCTCGCCTCGGGCGAGAGATAGACCGGCCCGTTCCAGCCCTCGACGGCGACGGGTATGAGATCGCCCGCTTCCACGAGTTCGGGAATGCGCACTTTCGCATCCCGCGGCTCCAGGCGGAAATAGTCGCGCAGGCAGCGTTCGGAGGCGATGCCGAGGGAGCGGATGGACAGCCGCAGGAGTTCGCGCTGCGCCTCGTCCTCCGGCGGCGTCGGCATGGCCAGGGTGGCGGCGGGCAGCGCTCGCTCCGGCAGGTCGTAGAGGCGCTCGAAGCCGCGCCGCGAGGCGGTGGTGACCTCGCCGGCCCAGAAGAGCCATTCCAGTGCACGCTTGCCGTCGCTCCATCCCCACCAGGAACCCTGTCCCTTGCCGCCGATGGAGAGCTCGCCCGCACCCAAGGGGCCGCGCGTTTCGATCTCGCGGCGCACCTTTTCGATGAAGGCACGCTTCTCGCGGCCGAAGCGGGCGAGGCCGCCATAGAGGCCCTCGCCGCTTTTCGCGCGCGCCATGCGCCAGCGGAAGAGGGGATGCAGGTCGAGCCGGATCAGGGAAGCCTCGTGCCCCCAATACTCGAAGGCCTCGCGCCTCTTCGGATGATAGGCGGATTGCTCGAGGAGCGAGCGGTCATAGGGGCCGATGCGCGAGAAGAGCGGCATGTAATGGGCGCGCACCAGCACGTTGACCGAATCGATCTGGAGCAGGTGCGAGCGCTGCAGCACCCGGCCCAGGTGCCGCTTCGTGGCGGCCGCGGGTCGGGCTTGGTGAAACCCCTGCGCGGCGAGTGCGATGCGCCGGGCCTGGGCGAGGCTGAGATCTGTGCGGGACGGCATGGCGTGAACAATAGAGGAACATCGTGGAGAAAGGCCAGACCCGGCCTGCGGGTTCGAAGGCGCGAGGGGGCGGAACCTGTGGATGGCGGCGGGCTTAGAGCCTTGTCGGGAGCGGCCCTTCGGCCCTGCCCGACGCGCTTAGACCTTTCTTCAGGCGGAATGCATACCACCCTTGCAGCCGAGAATCCGGCACAGGTGCGATTCGTCCTCTAGATGAACGGGCCGGAACGCGAAGGATATCATGGACCAGTCACCCACAGCCCATCCCGAGAGCGGCCAGAGCAAGGCTCTGAGCCATGCCGAGATCCGCACCATCATCGTCGGCGTCCTGCTGGCGATGTTCCTGGCGGCCCTCGACCAGACCATCATCGCGACGGCCCTGCCGACCATCGGGCGCGAGCTCGGCGACCTGGAGCACATCTCCTGGATCGTGACGGTCTATCTCCTGACCTCCACCGCCGTGACGCCGCTCTACGGCAAGCTCAGCGATTCCTATGGCCGGCGCATCATCATGCTGATCGGCATCGTGGTCTTCATCATCGGCTCCATCGCCTGCGCGCTCGCGCCGAGCATGGTCGTCCTCATCCTCGCCCGCGCCCTGCAGGGCATCGGCGGAGGCGGGCTGATCGCGCTCGCCCAGACGATCATCGCCGACATCGTGCCGCCGAGGGAGCGCGGCCGCTACCAGGTCTACTTCGCCAGCGTCTTCCTGTCCTCGAGCCTGCTCGGGCCCGTGCTCGGCGGCTTCTTCGCGGAGAAGATGCACTGGTCGGTGATCTTCTGGATCAACCTGCCGCTTGGCCTCACCGCCTTCGCGCTCGCCTATCGCAGCCTGAAGAAGCTGCCCCGGCACGAGCGTCCCCACCGGCTCGACCTTCTGGGCGCGGTCCTGCTCGTCGCGGCCACCGTCGCGCTGCTGCTCGCCCTGAGCTGGGGCGGCCTGCGCTATCCCTGGGCCTCGCTGCCGATCCTCGGGCTCATCGCCCTGTCGATGCTGCTCTGGGGGCTGTTCGCCGCCCGCATGCGGCTCGCGCCCGAGCCGCTGATCCCGCCGGGCGTGCTGCACAATCCGGTCGTGCGCATGGCGACCCTTTCCGCCTGCTTCGGCATGGGCACCTATATCGGGCTCACCATCTACCTGCCGGTCTATTTCGAGGCGGTGCGCGGCCTCTCGGCGAGCCTGTCGGGCCTGGCGCTCATTCCGCTCATGGCGGGAACGGTGGTGGGTGCGACCCTCTCCGGCCGCACCATGGCGCGGGTCGCCCATTACAAGCGGCTTCCCACGGCGGGGCTCGCGGTGGCGATGGCCGCCACGGGCCTTCTCGCCTTTTACGGCCAGTCCCTGTCCATCCTCGCCGTCGAAGGCGTGCTCGCCGTCATCAGCATCGGCCTCGGCACGCTGCTTCCCGTGAGCATGGTCGCGACCCAGAACGCGGTCGCGCCGCACCAGATGGGCACGGCGACGGGCACGGCCAATTTCTTCCGCTCGCTGGGCGGCGCCTTCATCGTGGCGATCTTCGGGGCCATCGTGCTTTCCGGCTCGGGCCTGAACGGCGCGACGAGCTTCGAGGGCCTGAGCAAGGTGGCGGCCCGGAGCGGAATCGACCTCGCCGGGGTCTTCAGCCATGTCTTCATGGCGGCCATTGCGGGCTTCGGGCTGGCGCTCGCCTTCCTGCTCGCCCTGGAGGAGCGGCCCCTGCGCGGCAGCGCCGTCAAGGCCGCGGAGGCGGCGGTGGCGGATTAAAACCGTTCTTGCCTTTCACCGCCGGGCGCGCAGCAGGATCCACAGGGCCGACAGCACGATCGCCAGAACGAGAAACAGGCCGACGGTCGTGAAAACGGCCTCGGCCCGGGATTCGGCTGCCGGAGGCAGCCTCATCTCGTCCGCATACTCCCGTATGACGGACCGGTCGGCGACGGCTTCGGGATGGGCCGCGACCGTCCGGAGGGCTTGGCCGAAGGAAGCCATAGCGAGCGTTCCTCCTCTCCCGCGTCCGCGGAGAACGCCTTGAAGATCAACCCCCGGGGGCGTGTACGGGTTTCCCGGATCCTGCGGCGTCGTGGCTGGGGATAGCGCATGTAGCCTGTGGAGAGTTCGGTTTTCTCCGGCACGTCGATGGGCACGGCCGTGTTAGAGCATTTTTCGGCGAAGTGGATCCGGTTCGCCGTTCAAAAATGCGGCATGGCAAAGACGAGAGCCGATTCGACTGACGTGGAATCGGTTCCGGCGTGCCGGCCGGACTTTTTTCGAAAACCGCACGAGGGAGGCTGATGAAGGTCGGGATCGACATGGGGCAGGTTTCTTCGGGCGGGGGCTCCCCCGCGCTCGGAGGACAATCGGCGCAGCTCGATCTGGAGGAGCTTCTGGCGACGCGCCTGCTCGTCCAGGGCAATTCCGGCTCCGGCAAGTCGCATCTCCTGCGCCGCCTTCTCGAACAGAGCGCCTCCCTGGTGCAGCAGGCGATCATCGACCCCGAGGGGGATTTCGTGACGCTCGCCGACAAGTTCGGCCATGTGGTGGTGGACGCCTCCCGCAGCGAGGGCGACCTGCAGCGCATCGCCGCCCGCGTGCGCCAGCACCGGGTCTCCGTGGTGCTCAGCCTGGAAGGGCTCGACGCCGAGGCGCAGATGCGCTGCGCGGCGGCCTTCCTCGGCGGCCTCTTCGATGCGGAGCGCGACTACTGGTATCCCATGCTCGTGGTGGTGGACGAGGCGCAGCTCTTCGCCCCCGCCGCGGCGGGCGACGTGTCCGACGAGGCGCGCAAGGTCTCGCTCGGGGCCATGACCAACCTCATGTGCCGCGGCCGCAAGCGCGGGCTTGCCGGCATCATCGCCACCCAGCGCCTCGCCAAGCTCGCCAAGAACGTGGCGGCGGAAGCCTCCAACTTCCTCATGGGCCGCACCTTCCTCGACATCGACATGGCCCGCGCCGCCGATCTTCTGGGCATGGAGCGCCGTCAGGCCGAGATGTTCCGCGATCTCGAGCGCGGTCATTTCGTGGCGCTCGGCCCCGCGCTCTCGCGCCGCCCGCTGCCGATCCGCATCGGCCCGGTGGAGACCTCCACCCGCACCGGCACCTTCAAGCTCATGCCGCTGCCCGAGCAGCCTAAGGAGGAGGCCCGCGACCTCATCTTCACGGCGAGCGAGGAAGAACTCGCCGCCCGTCCCGTGGTGCAGCGCCGCGCGCCGCTTCCGCCGCCCGCGCCCTCCACCAACGATCTTCTCGCCCAGCTCGCCCGCACCCGCGCCGCGGCGACGCCTGAGCCGCAAAGCGCCGAAGCGACGGAAGAAACGAAAGCCGAGCGCGAGGCCGCGCTCGACGCCATCCTGCGCGAGATCCTCGACGATCCGGAGGCCGCCTTCCGCTCCGTGGCCGTGCTGTATCAGGATTTTCTCGTCCGCTGCCGCATCCGCCGCGTCTCCGGCGAGCCCTTGAACCTTCCCGCCTTCCGCCGCCGCCTCGCGGTGGCGCGGGCAGGCGTCGACACCGCTACCGCCGAAGGCACGGAATGGGACCGCGCGGTCGCCTTCGCGAACGATCTCGAGGAGGACATCCAGGGCGTGTTCCTGCTCCTCGCCCGCGCCGCCATGGAAGGCGCGCCCTGCCCGCCGGACGGCGAGATCGCCCGCGCCTGCGGCAGCCGTTCGCCCGGCCGCGCGCGCCGCCTCATCGCCTATATGGAAACCCGCAACATCGTCGTGACCCGCAACGACCCGCGGGGGCTTCGCATCATCGCCCTGCCGGATCTCGGCTGGGAGACGGGCCCGGGCGACCCGAACGCCTTCGAGGAACCCGTGGCGTCAGCGGATACGCGGGATTTGTTTGCGGCGGGGTAGGGTGTCCACTTTCCCGCGCGATGCGGTAGGCTTCGCCTCACCATAGAACCATGTGAGACCGACAATCATGCATAACGACCCCCTCAGCCTCGATTCCATCGTCAAGCATGTCGATGCGAAAGCCGCCGATTACTGCGCCTTGAGCGACCGCATCTGGGCGATGCCGGAGTTGGCGTTCGAGGAGCACCGGTCGGTCGCCGAGCAGATCGCCATGCTGGAGCGCGAGGGCTTTCGCATCACCCGGAATGCCGGCGGCATGGCGACCGCGTTCGTGGCGGAATATGGCAAGGGCGGTCCCATCGTGGGCATCCTCGGCGAGTTCGATGCGCTCCCCGATCTCGCGCAGGTGTCGGGCGTCACCGAGCACAGGCCCACGGCGAGCGGAACGCCGGGCCATGGCTGCGGCCACAACCTGCTCGGATCGGGATCGGCGCTCGCCGCCGTCGCCCTCAAGGATGCGCTCGAGGCGGAGGGCATCGCGGGCACCGTGCGCTATTACGGCTGCCCGGCGGAGGAGAGCGGATCGGGCAAAACCTTCATGGCGCGCGAAGGGCTGTTCGACGATCTCGATGCGGCCTTCTGCTGGCATCCGAACGTGGTCAACGAGGTCTCCACCGAAAGCTCGCTCGCCTGCATCCAGGCGTACTTTCGCTTCACGGGCCGCGCGGCGCATGCGGCCGCCTCGCCCCATCTCGGGCGCAGCGCGCTCGACGCGGTGGAGCTGATGAATGTGGGCGTCAACTACATGCGCGAGCACATGCCCTCCGATGCGCGCGTGCATTACGCCACCACCAACACGGGCGGCATCGCGCCGAACGTGGTGCAGGCCTATGCGGAATCGCTCTATCTCGTGCGTTCGCCGCACCTGCCCGATGCGGAGCGCCTCTTCGAGCGCGTGACGAAGATCGCCGAGGGCGCGGCGCTCATGACGGAGACGAGCGTGACGGTGCAGATCACGGACGCGACCTCCAACATCGTGCCGAACAAGGCCCTGCAGGAAGCCATGTACGAGAACATGCGCCGCATCGGGCCGCCCGCCTTCGACGCGGCGGATCTCGGTTTCGCGCAAAAGCTCCAGGCGGACGCGCTGAGCGCGGCGGACATCCAGGAGAGCGTGAAGACCTTTGGCGCCGCGCTGAAGGGCAAGGCGCTTCACGACGGTGTGCTCCCGATGCCCGAGCGCGAGGGCGTGATGATGGGCTCCACCGATGTGGGCGACGTGAGCTGGATCGTACCCACGGTGCAATGCCACGCCGCGTGCTTCGCCGTCGGCACGCCGTTCCATACCTGGCAGCTCGTCACCCAGGGCAATCTGCCCGCCGCCCACAAGGGCATGGTGCTCGCCGCCAAGGCCATGGCGGCCACCGCCGCCGATTGCCTGCGCAACCCGGATCTCCTCGCCCGCGCCAAGGCGGAGCTGAAGGAGCGCACCGGCGGCCGCGCCTATCGCTGCCCGATCCCGCCCGAGGTCACGCCCGAGGATCTGCATGGAAAGGCGGCCTGACGGCGGCTTCGCCGTTTCTTGTCGCAGCGGACAGGAGCGCGCGGCATTTGTTTTGCATTGACGCAAATCGACTTTGGCTTTTGCTGGGGTCGATCTTGCGACAGTGCAAGCCTATCTTCATGGCAACGTCAATGGAGACAGCCCCATGAAGCTGACCGGAATTCATCACCTGACCGCCGTCACGGCGGATGCGCGCGGCAACCACGCCTTCTACACGCAGGCCCTCGGCCTGAGGCTCGTGAAGAAGACCGTCAACCAGGACGACGTCTCCGCCTATCACCTGTTCTACGCGGACGGGAAGGCCTCGCCCGGCACCGACATCACCTTCTTCGACTGGCCGGTGGAGCGCGAGCGGCGCGGCACGCACAGCATTGCCCAGACGGCCCTGCGCGTGAACGGCGAGAAGGCGCTGCAATGGTGGAAGGAGCGCTTCAACAGCCTCAAGGTCGCGAGCGAGCGGATCGTCGAGCGCGACGGACGCCTTACCCTCGACTTCGAGGATTTCGAGGGCCAGCGCCTCACCCTCGTGGATGACGGCGGCCAGGGCGAGGCGCACCCCTGGGAGCGCAGCCCCGTTCCGGCCGAGTACCAGATCCGGGGCCTCGGCCCCATCAGGCTCAGCGTGCCCAAGATCGAGCGCACCGCCCGCGTGCTGACCGAGGCCATGGACATGCGCGCGGTCCGGGAATACCGCGTCGGCGACACGCCGGTGCATGTGTTCGAGATGGGCGAGGGCGGGCCTGCGGCGGAGCTGCACGTGGCCGTGGAACCGCATCTGCCCTTCGCGCAACCGGGCGCGGGCGGCGTGCATCACGTGGCGTTCCGCACGCCCGACGAGCGGAGCTATCAGGAATGCTGGGAGCGGCTGCAATCTCTCCGTGCACCGTCGAGCGGGCCCGTCGACCGCTACTACTTCCGCAGCCTCTACTTCCGCGAGCCGAACGGCATCCTGTTCGAGATCGCCACCGACGGTCCGGGCTTCGCGACCGACGAGCCCATGGACAAGCTCGGCGAGCGCCTGGCCCTGCCGCCCTTCCTCGAGCCGCGCCGGGCGGAGATCGAAGCGGGCCTCAAGCCGCTCTGAGCGTCGACCGCAGGCATCCGATTTCAGCAGCCGCCCCGCAGAGATGCGGGGCGGTTTTTTGCAGGCGGACGCCATCCTCGTGACCTCGGGACGGCGAACGATGACCGGTGACTGTCATTTGTTTCATATATTCTGCGAGCACTTTTGCTTATCGACCTGAGTCGTGTAAGACTTTTCTCAAATTTCTTGTGTTTGAGTATTCATATTACATTTCGTAGGGGGTCTTCATGGCGGCGCAGAAGTTGATGGCGGGCTTGGTGGGGGCGCTCGTTGCGCTCTTCGGTCTCGTAGGAATGGCCTATGCCGCTCCCCTGGGGACGCCGACGGAAAAACCGATCCTGACGATCACCGGCAAGATCGGCGCCACCAACAAGGACAAGGCCGCGCAGTTCGACCGCGCGATGCTGGAAGCCCTCGGCCTGGAAACCATCGAGACGACGACGCCCTGGCATGAGGGCAAGGTCAAGTTCGAAGGCGTCTCCATGAACAAGCTGATGAAGCATGTGGGCGCGACCGGAGAGCGACTGATCGTCGTCGCGCTCAACGATTATGCCACCGAAATCCCGATGGAGGATTTTGCGAAGTATAAGGTGATCCTCGCCCTCAAGCGCGACGGCGAGTACATGTCCGTGCGCGACAAGGGTCCCTTGTTCATCATCTATCCCTACGATGCGGATCCGGATCTGAAGACGCAGACCTATTATGCCCGCTCGGCTTGGCAGGTCGCCAAGTTCGACGTGAGATAGCGCATCGAAGATCCAGGGGCCGCCTCTTGTCGCTGCGCACCTTCAAAACGGTCATCGCCATCGTCATCGGCGGCTTCCTGATCGCAGGCATCTACATCACGGTGCTGGTCGTCCAGCGCCAGGGGGCGCTGCAGCAGATCTCCGCCTATTATCCCGCCTGGGAGGCCGGGCAGGCCGCATCCGAGTTCATCCGGCTGGAGCATCGCCTGGCCGAGTTCCATCACCCGGAAAGCGGCGTCGACAAGGACGAGATCGATCTGCGCTTCGACATTCTCTATGCCCGGGCGAAAACGCTGAACGAAGGCCGCTTCCAGGACCTGCTCGATCGGGACCCGGAGCACAGCGCGACCTTGCGCGAGTTTCAGGATGCGCTCAGAGAGGTCCAGCCTCTGATCGCCGCGATCGACAGCGATCCGACAGCCGCCCGCAAGGCGCTCGATATCCTCAGGCCCCACGAGGGCAAGCTCGCGCAGCTCGCATCGGCCGCCCACAACCACGGCGCGGCGCTCGTGCAGAAGGATCAGCAGGAACTGGTGCGCCTGCATTGGGTCTTCTCCGGCATCGCGGTGGTTCTGATCGTCATCGGTCTGGCCCTCATCTTCCTGCTCGACCGGCACAACCGCCTCTTGGGGCGTGCTCACCAGGAACTCCATGTCCTGGCCCATCAGGATGCGCTGACGGGCCTGCCCAATCGCGTGGTGCTGCGCGACCAGCTCGATCAGGCGCTCGCCAGTCTGCGGCCCAGGGGGCCCACCGTGGCGGTGTCCTATCTCGATCTCGATCTCGATCACTTCAAGGACGTGAACGATTCCTTCGGCCACGAGACAGGCGACGAACTGCTCAAGGCCGTGGCGGATCGCCTGAGGGACTGCATTTCCGAGCAGGAAGGCCAGGTGAGAAACCTGATCTCCCGTTTCGGAGGCGACGAGTTCGCGATCCTGCAGACGGGCATCCAGCGGCCCGAACAGAGCGCCGCGCTCGCGTCCCGCATCGTCGAGGCCCTGCGCGCGCCGTTCAGCATCGACGGCCAGGAGCTCTTCATCGGCACGAGCATCGGCATCGCCCTGGCGCAGGCCAACGTCACGTCGAGCCAGATCCTCAAGCATGCGGACATGGCCCTCTATTACGCCAAGGCCGATGGACGCGGCACGTTCCGCTTCTTCGAGCAGGCCATGGACGAGCAGCTTCAGGCCCGCCGCGCCCTGGAAGTCGACCTGCGCAAGGCGGTGACGAACGGCGAGTTCGAACTCTTCTACCAGCCGCAGATCAATCTCAGGGACGACGAGATCGCCGGCTTCGAAACGCTCCTGCGCTGGCATCATCCGGAACGGGGCATCATCTCGCCGTCGGAATTCATCCCGGTGGCGGAGGATACGGGCCTGCTCTCGTCCCTGGGCGAATGGATCATCGAGCAGGCATGCCGGGAGGCGGCCACATGGCCGCGCGACATGCATGTCGCCGTGAACCTCTCGCCCGTGCAGTTCCGCAGCCGGGGGCTCGTGCAGACCGTGAGCCGCGCGCTTGCGCTTTCGGGACTGGCTCCCCAACGGCTCGAGCTGGAGATCACCGAGTCGGTGCTGCTCCAGGACAACGAGATGACGGTCTCGACCCTGCATCAGTTGCGCCGTCTCGGCGTGCGCATCGCGATGGACGATTTCGGCACCGGCTATTCATCGTTGAGCTATCTGCGCAGCTTTCCGTTCGACAAGATCAAGATCGACCAGTCCTTCGTGCGGGAGATGTCGCAGCGCGCCGATTGCCTGGCCATCGTGCAATCCGTCGCCAGCCTCGGCGCGAGTCTCGGAATGCCGACCGTCGCCGAAGGGATCGAGACCGAGGAGCAGCTGCGCCAGATCGAGGCCGCCGGATGCACGGATGCCCAGGGCTACTATTTCGGCCGCCCGAGGCCTGCGCGGGAGCTGGTCTATACGCTCGCCGCGCTCAAGAACGGCGTGAAAGTCGCCTGATGCGGGCCGGTGTGGATTGTCGGCGGCAGGCAATGATCTATGATAGGCAAATTGTCGTCGAGGCCCCGGGCCGGACAGCGCTGACAGGCCGTTTCAACCACGTCACTTCTGGAGCAGGATGAATGAAGACCTATTGCGAATTCACGTTCGAGGCCGCGCATTCGGTGGCTCCCTATTCCGGGCTGCACGGGCACACCTTCATCGTCAAGCTGACCTTCGGCGGCCCCGTCGACGACGTCTACGGCTGGCCGGTCAATCTCTACGACGTCGAGAACTACATCAAGGAGATCAAGGGTGAGCACGGGTCCGGGCTCGATCACGGCAACCTGGATCTCAATCCCGCGATCGGCATCGCCTCCCTGGAGAACGTCACCAAGTACATCTGGAAGCTGGTGAAGGAGCGTTTTCCCGGCCTCGAGGAAGTCGAGCTCAAGCGCGGCATGGCCGGCTCGTCCGAGGGCTGCATCTATCGTGGCGAAGGCGCGGCGACGGCTGCGAGCCTCGCAGCCTGACGGACGCATCCGGAAAGAAAAAGCCGCCTCTCGGAGGCGGCTTTTTTCGTTTCTGAGCGGCTGTTCCTCCTCAAGGAGTGTAGCCGAAGGAATAGGAGACGGTCAGCCCGAAGCCGACCTGATGCTCGGAACCGAAGCGCTTGACGATCGGGCTGTCGGCCGCATCGCCCACCAGGTGCTTGTAGGTGACGAAGGCGGTCGTCGACCATTGCGGCGACCAGTCGTAGCTTATGGCGCCGGTCGCGCCCACCGAGGTGATGCCGCCGGACGGCCGGTAGGGCGTCACCTGACCGTTCAGCGCGGCTTCCACGGGCGTCACGCCGAAATAGGTGCGGGTGAATTCGCTGTCGCCGAGCGCGAGGCGGGGACCGATCGAGAGGGTGACGGCTCCGAACCTCTGAACCGCGTCCAGGCCGAAATCCGCCACGAAGCCTTCATGCCCGTTGAAGCCGCGGCGCACCTCGGCGCGGGCGCGAAGGAAGTCGATGGGCCAGTATTCCACGAACACGCCGGGCTCCACCGCCCAGTCGACCTTCTGCAGGCCGAAAAGCTCCCGATTGTCCTGCAGGTAGCGCCCGCCCTGGAAACGGCCGACCACGCCGATGCGGAACACCGATTCGTCGAGGAACGAGAAGCTCAGGCCGTCATCGGGCGCGCTGAACCGTTCGACCGTTCCCGCGCGGCGGAAGCTCAAGGAGGGATAGCCGATGAAGCTGAATTCGTCGGAACCGGGATAGGACGGACCCACCCTCACATTGCCCTTCACCGTGACGATCCAGCCCGAAGTCTGCAGCGATTCGGGCGTGAAGAGCAGGTCCGCGGCCTGCGACAGGGTCGGAGCCGCGACGAGGCAGGCGGCGAGGGCGAGAGATCGGGCAATGCGCATGATTCTTCCAAACTCGACATTCCAATCCGGATGTCGTGTCCGCAAATGCGCGCAAGGTCAAGCCACGGACTTTACCTATGGTTTCGCCATTCTGACCGAGCAGGGGGCCGCCGCAGAACTTTCTGTGAACTGGACGGTTGACTGGCAAGAGTATCGAGGGAGGCTTTCTTGTCCTCATATTGCGCCGGCAGCCGTCCGCAGCCCGACGAGTTCTATCCCAAGCCGCCGCCGACGGAGCCGCAGCCCGTCATGCCCTCGCCGCCCGAGAGCCCGCCGACGGCAACGCCGTCCAGCCCTCCCTCATCTCTTCCCGAGCAGCCGCCGGAGCCGGAGAAACCGGTTATCCATCCCACGCCCCAGCCCGAGGTGCCCCGCAGCCGGGGTTGAGAGGCGCTCAAGGTCAGGAGGCGGAACTGTCCGGCAGGTCAGGAATGCCCTGGACGCGCAGATTGTTCTGGACATGGGCGACGCCGGAAGCGAGTTCAGCCAGATCCTCGGCGCGGTGCTTGAGGCCGCGGCTCGACACCGTGCCGTTCAGGGTCACCTCGCCATCCTTCACCGCGACCTCGATGGTGGAGGCGTCGATGAAGGGATCCTCCGTCAGCCGTTCGCACACATCTTCGTGAATGCGCTCGTCCGGCCGCCTGTAGCCCTTGGGGCCGCGGCCGCGATACGGCCCCGTCGCAACGCGTCCCGTCATCCTGTTCGAGCGAAATTCCGCATCCTCCGGATCGCGGTCGCCGAAAGCGCCGTAGCCGGACCGGAAGCGGCTGTAATCCGGATCGAAGCCTTCGTCATCGGGCGGGCCGCCTCGTCCATCGTCGATGAAGCCGCCAGACGGCTCCCCCGCACCGCTGCCTTCGCCGTCGGGCGAAGGGCGGCCTGTTCTGCGAAAACCGACGGCGCCGCGCGGAGCGTCGCCATCGGTGTCGTTGAAGGGGTTTCGATTCCTGCGGCGGGTCTCTACCATGGCCGTGCTCCTTGCGATTGCAGGAGCAACCACTCCGCTTTCCCGCGGTTCCACACGACATCGGCGCACACGATCGGCGAATTCCCCATGAAAGCAGCGCAGCGGCTCAGGCTCTTCGAGGATGTTTATGCCCGCGACGGGGGATGCTGCGTCTATTGCGGAATTCCCGCGCGCCGTCCCGGGCGGGGCGTGAAGCGCGCGCCCGATCTGGCGACGCTCGATCATGTCCACCTGAAATCCCATGGCGGGCCGCTGACCCGCGACAATCTCGTGCTGGCCTGTTCCGCCTGCAACAACGAGCGCGGAACGATGGAGGCCGAGGCGTTCCGCACCCTGAAGGCGGCGGGACGCAAAGCCTGACCGGGAGCAGCGGAGCCGAAGGAGGCATCGCCTTCGTGCGATGCGGCTCAGGAGAGCGCGAGCAGATGGGCGCGCAGGCGGTCGGCTTCGTCGCCTGCCAGGGCTTCCACCGCCTTGTGCGTATCCTCCCAGATCGGAACGGCGCGGGCCAGGAGGCTCAAGCCCTCCGGCGTCAGCAGGATCAGGCGGCTGCGCTTGTCCTTGGGATCGGCCTGCACCTTGAGCAGCCCGCGCCGCTCGAGGGGCTTCAGGGCCGCCGTCAGGGTCGTGCGGTCCATGGCCAGCAGCGAGGCAATCGATCCCATGGCGGCCGGTTGAGGCCGGTTCAGGGACATGAGCAACGAGAATTGTCCATTGGTGAGGCCGACCGGGCGCAGCGCCTCGTCGAAGCGGCGGGCGAGCGCCCGCGCGGCGCGCTGCGCATGCAGGCACAGGCATGTGTCACGGACGAGCAAGGTCGTCTCGAAGGGTACATCCCGCTTGTTTGACATGCTGCTATTATGTTGATATCAACTTAAATGTCAAGTTCTTCTGTAACCAGCTATCACATCCAGGGGGAAACATGTCCAAGCTGATCTTCGTGAACCTGCCCGTCAGCGATCTTGCGCGGGCGGTTTCCTTCTACGAGGCCGTGGGGGCGGTCAAGAACGAGCAGTTCACCGACCATACCGCGGCCTGCATGGTCTTCTCCGAGACCATCCATGCGATGCTGCTCACCCACGACAAGTTCCGCCAGTTTACCCCGAAGGCGATTGCCGACGCGAAGACGACCACGGAGGTGCTCATCGCCATGTCCGCCGAGAGCCGCGAGGCTGTGGATGACATGATCGACCGGGCGGGCGCGGCGGGCGGCACCGTCGATCCGGGCCCGAAGCAGGATTACGGCTTCATGTACGGCCGGAGCTTCGAGGATCCGGACGGCCATATCTGGGAGGTGATGTGGATGGATGTCGAGGCGGCGAAGGAAGCGATGGGCGAGATGGCGAATGCCTGACGCTAAAGCATCGGACGAGAAAAGTGGACTTGCACTTTTGGGATCGATCCGATGCTTTCTTCTTGAGTGAGAGCAGCGTTGAGGGCGGACCCGCAGGGCCGCGTCAGCGAAAACCTGATCCACTTTTCGCTCGCGCGGCCCGCTGGGTCCGCACGATGCTCTAACGGTCCGAGGGGCGGCGGAGCCCTATGAGGGCTCCGCATCCGGAACGTTTCTCTCCAGCTCGGCGAGCCAGAGGCCCGGCCCGGCATCGGATGGAGCGCGCCAGTCGCCGCGGGGCGAGAGGGAGCCGCCGGACGAGATCTTCGGCCCGTTCGGCATCGCGGTGCGCTTGAACTGGCTGGTGAAGAAGCGGCTCAGGAAAACCCGCAGCCAGTGCTTGATGTCGCGCAACTCATAGGCCCTGCGGGACGCCGCCGGAATGTTCGGCGGCCAGGTGCCCGCCTCGGCGTCCTTCCACGCGTGCCAGGACAGATAGGCGATCTTCGACGGCCTGAAGCCGTAGCGCGTGAGATAGTAGATGTTGAAATCCTGCAGCGCATAGGGGCCGATCGTTGCTTCCGTCGACTGGATCTGTCCTGAGGAATCCTGCGGCACGAGTTCGGGCGAGATCTCCGTCGCCAGGATGGCGTGAAGAAGATCGGCGGTCGCCTCGTTCACCTCGCCCGAGGCTGCGACGAAGCGGATCAGGTGCTGGATCAGGGTCTTCGAGACCGAGGCGTTGACGTTGTAGTGGGACATCTGGTCGCCCACGCCATAGGTGCACCAGCCGAGCCCGAGCTCCGAAAGATCGCCCGTGCCGATGACGATGGCGCGATGATGATTGGCGAGGCGGAACAGATAATCGGTCCGCAGGCCGGCCTGGACGTTCTCGAAGGTCACGTCGTAGACCGCCTTGCCCTCAGCATAGGGATGCCCCAGGTCGGCAAGCATCTGCCGCGCCGCCGGGCGGATGTCGATCTCGGCGGCGCTGACGCCGAGGGCCCGCATGAGGGCCCAGGCATTGCCCTTCGTGCCTTCGCTGGTGGCGAAGCCCGGCAGGGTATAGGCCAGGATGTTGGTGCGGGACAGGCCGAGCTTGTCCATGGCGCGGCAGCAGACGAGGAGGGCCTGTGTGGAATCGAGCCCCCCCGAGACGCCGATGACCACTTTCTCCGTGCGCGTGGCCTGCAGGCGCTTCACGAGGCCCTGGACCTGGATGTTGTAGGCCTCGTAGCAGTTCTCCGCGAGCCTGGCGGGATCGGAGGGCACATAGGGGAAGCGTTCGACGGGCCTCAGCAGCGGCAGGGCCTCCTCGGGCGCGTCGAGGGTGAAGGGAACGATCCGGAAGTCGCCCGGCGTAACCTTCGACGCGTCGCCGCAATCGCCGAACGTGACCCGCCGCATGCGCTCCTGGCGCAGCCGCCCGAGATCGACATCGGCCACCGCCATGGCGGAGCCCGACGGAAAGCGCTCGGTTTCCGCAAGCTGCACCCCGTTCTCGAAGATGCCGCCATGGCCGTCCCAGGCGAGATCCGTCGTCGACTCGCCGGGGCCTGCCGCCGAATAGGCATAGGCTGCGATGCAGCGCATGGATTGGGAGCCGCACAGCAGACGCCGGTCCTCGGCCTTGCCGATGGTGATGTTGCTGGCGGAGAGATTGAGAAGGATCTCGGCCCCCGCGAGGGCAGCCTGCGTGCTCGGCGGCTGCGGCACCCACATGTCCTCGCAGATCTCCACGTGGAAGGTGAAGGGGCAGCTTCCCGCCGACCGGAACAGGAGATCGATGCCGAAGGGAACCTGGAAGTCCGCGAGATCGATCCCTTGCCCGCGGATTCCCGCGCCGGGCGCGAAGTGGCGGCGCTCGTAGAACTCCCGGTAGTTCGGCAGATAGGCCTTCGGAACGACGCCCAGGATGCGCCCCGCATGGATGACCACGGCCGTGTTGTAGAGACGCCCGTCCAGGCGCAGGGGCGCGCCGACCACGGCCACGGGAAAGAGCGCCGCGCTTTCCGCCGCGAGTCGCGCCAGGCTCTCTTCCACCGCCTCCAGAAGCGCATCCTGATGCAGCAGGTCGTCGATGGCGTAGGCCGACAGGCCGAGCTCGGGGAAGACCATGAGCGCGATCCTCTCCGCGTGCCCCTGGCGCAGGAGTTCGAGGGTGCGCTCTAGATTGAAGACCGGATCGGCCACTTCGATCCGGGGAACGCAGGCCGCGACGCGGGCGAAGTCATGACGATAGGGCGAAAAGAAGGATGCCATCCCAGATCCGATCGAAGGGGTCTTCCGCATAGGGCGGCCGGAAGGCCTGCCATGGCAACGCTCGACCCTGAGGCGTTGCATCGCTCTTACCAAGTCGGGCCAGGGCAGCTCAATGCCATCGCCGTTCGCGGCAGAGGGATAAGTCCAGGCAGCCGGATCGCCCGGGGCTTACCCGGACGTCCGGGCGACGGCCCCGAGCAGCAGCTGCACATGACCCTCGCCCCAGGTCGGAAGAAGAATCCGTTCATAACCCGCGCCGGAGCGGACATAGGTCGGGGCGCTGCGAGCGACGGTGGCGCTGCATTGCCTCACGAAATCCTCCAGGGGGCCGTGCTGCCGGATCTCGTCCGCGAAGAGACCTTTCAAGGGAACGTCGTAATGGGAGCCGATCCGCTCTCCCACCTGCTCGAAGCGGAAGCGCTCGGGATTCTCGAAAGCCTGCATCAGAAGGATGCGGCTTTCGAGTTCCGGGATCTCGGACAGATTGATGTCGTCCGAAAAGGGCATGGAATTTTCCCCGCGGATGAGGTCCTTCCAGTAAAGCTGGAGCCGCGCCAGTTCGGAATCGATGGAGGGAGGCAACGAATAGGCGCTTGCGTCAGATCCCATGACACTCTCTCCTCATCGAGCCGCCCGGCTCCCCATGACGCAATTAGAGCAGCGCGCGGAAAAGTTGACCCCGCAGCGCTGGCCGGTTCCGTGAACGCGGCTATCATGGCCCGAAGGGAGGTGCCGGAATGACCCAGGTTGTGACGCTGACAATGAACCCGGCGCTGGACATCGCCACCAGCGCGGACAAGGTCATGCCCACGGACAAGATCCGCTGCGGCACGCCTCGCTACGATCCGGGCGGCGGCGGGATCAATGTGGCGCGGGTGATCCGCACCCTCGGCGGCGATGCTCTCGCCGTCTTCCCGGCGGGCGGGGCTTCCGGCCAGGCGCTCGATGCCCTGCTGGACCGGGAGCACACGCTTTATTGCCGCGTGCCCATCGCCGGCGTGACGCGGGAAAACTTCACGGTCGACGAGCGGCAGAGCGGCCAGCAGTTCCGCTTCGTGCTGCCGGGGCCGGCCCTGGGGGAAGAGGAATGGCGCGCCTGTCTCGGCCGCCTCGCCCGGCTGGCCGAGGGCGCCCGCTTCGTCGTCGCCAGCGGCAGCCTTCCGCCGGGCGTTCCCGCCGATTTCTTTCAGCAGGTGTCCGATCTCGCCCGGAAGGCCGGGGCCCGTTTCGTGCTCGACACCTCGGGCGAGGCCCTGCGCGAGACGCGCACGGGTGTGTATCTGCTCAAGCCCAGCCTGCGCGAGCTGCGCGAATGGGTCGGGCAGGAACTCGCGACCGAAGCCGAGCAGATCACCGCCGCCCGGAGCCTGATCGCGCAGGGCGTGGGCGAGATCATGGTGGTGTCGCTCGGCGCCAAGGGCGCTCTCCTGGTCACGGCGGGCGAGGCCGTGCGCCTCGATCCCATCGCGGTGCCGGTCCGGAGTGCGGTCGGTGCGGGAGACAGCATGGTCGGCGCCATCGTGTTCGGGTTGACGCGAGGCTTTTCCCTGCGCGAGGCCGTGCGCCTGGGCATGGCGGCGGGTGCCGCGACCCTGATGACGCCGGGCACAGAACTCTGCCGTCGCGACGACGTGGAGCGTCTCTACGGCGCGCCCATCGCGTAGGCCGCGAAGCGCCATGCGAACGATGCATCCGTGAGTTTGACGAAACGCAATGTCTCCGGGCCGGTCTCGGGCATGGTGATCGCGGCTGGGGTGACTGTGACAGGAGACATGCGAATGGCTGAGACAACCAAGCTCCCTCTGAAGAGCGGAAAGGGTGCGCTCGCCGAGACGGGTCTGACCTCGTTCGAGCGGATGCGCCGGGAAATGGACCGCCTGTTCGACGATTTCGGACGGGGCTTCCTCTCTCTCTCGCCGCGACGCTTCATGGCGGATGTCGAGCCGTTCTGGTCGTCCATGGGGCGCGGCCACGAGCCCGTCGTCGACGTCGTCGAGCGTCCCGACCGGTTCGAGGTCACGGCCGAGCTGCCGGGCATGGACGAGAAGAACATCGAGGTCAAAGTGTCCAACGGAAACCTGGTCATCACGGGCGAGAAGAAGGAAGAGCGGGAGGAGAAGGAGGCAAATTACCACCTCTCCGAGCGGCGCTACGGCTCGTTCCAGCGCTCCTTCAGCCTGCCCGCGGGCGTCAGCGCGGACAGGATCCAGGCGAATTTCCAGAAAGGCGTGCTGACCGTGACGCTTCCCAAGACGGAAGAGGCGAAGAAGGAAACGAAGATCGAGGTCAAGGCAGCCTGAGCCGTCGATTCCCGGATGGGGAGGAACGCTCCGGGTTCACTCCCCATCGCAGGTTCCGGTCACACGCCGCTCCGCCCGAGTTCCCGCTCGATATCGAGAATGCGCTGCGTGGTCTTGAGGACCGAATCGGGATTGAGGCTGATGGAATCGATCCCCAGCCGCACCAGATATTCCGCAACCTCCGGGTAGTCGGAGGGGGCTTGGCCGCAGATTCCCGAATGGCGGCCGTTGCGGCGCGCGCCTTCGACCGCCATGGCGATCATCTTCAAGACACCCGGATCGCGCTCGTCGAAGTCGAAGGCGACGATCTCCGAATCCCGGTCCACGCCGAGCGTCAGCTGGGTGAGGTCGTTGGAGCCGATGGAGAACCCGTCGAAGCAGCGTGAGAATTCATCGATCAGGATGACGTTGTTGGGGATCTCGCACATCACGTAGATTTCGAGGCCGTTCTCTCCCCGCCGCAATCCGAACTCGCCCATCTTCGCGATGACCCGCTCGGCTTCCTCGACCCTGCGGCAGAAGGGAATCATCGGGATGATGTTGACAAGCCCCATATCCTCGCGCGCGCGCTTGAGCGCCGCGCATTCGAGCGCGAAGCCGGCCTCGTAGGCCGGATGCGCGTAGCGCGAAGCGCCGCGGAAGCCAAGCATCGGATTGGCCTCCATAGGCTCGAAGGCCCGGCCTCCGAGCAGGCTCGCATATTCGTTCGTCTTGAAATCCGACAGGCGCACGATGACGGGCTTGGGAAAGAAGGCGGCAGCCAGAGTCGCGACACCTTCCGACAGGCGCTCGACGAAGTAATCGGAGGGCGTCGCGTAGCCCTCGGTCAGGCTCTCGATCTGTGCGCGCTCCTCCGGATCGACGCGCTCCGGATGGACGAGAGCCATCGGGTGGATTCTGATGGCGTTCGTCACGATGAATTCCATGCGCGCGAGGCCCACGCCGTCATTGGGCAGGAAGCTCAAGGAGAAGGCGCTCTCAGGCTCGCCCACGTTCATCATGACCTTGGTGACGGGGCGCGGCATCGCGGACAGATCGATCCTCTCCACCGAGAACGGCACTGCGCCGTCGTAGACCCTTCCGCTGATTCCCTCCGCGCAGGAGACGGTGACGAGATCGCCGGTCCCGATCCGGCTCGTCGCATTGTCGGTTCCGACCACGGCGGGCAGGCCGAGCTCGCGGGCGACGATGGCAGCATGGCAGGTGCGGCCGCCCCGGTTGGTGACGATGGCGGAGGCCGTCTTCATCACCGTGCCCCAGTCGGGAGATGTGCTGTCGGCGACCAGGACCTCGCCGGGCTGGAAGGCGGCGAGGTCCGCCTGGCTGGCGACGATTCGCGCACGGCCCGATGCGATCCTCGTTCCCACGGCGCGCCCGGTGACCGTCACCGGCCCCTTCCCGGTCAGGCGATATTCCTCGAGCTTGCTACGGTCGATCCGCGACGCGACGGTCTCGGGCCTCGCCTGGACGATGTAGATCTCCCCGTCGATCCCGTCCTTCGCCCATTCGACGTCCATGGGGCGCCGCATGCCGGCCTTGGCGCTGTAATGTTCCTCGATCTTGATCGTATGATCGGCGAGAAGAAGGACCTCCTCGTCGCCGATGCAGAACCGGGCGCGTTCCTTCCGGTCGGTCGGAATGTTGCGTGTGTGCTCGCGGATGCCGCCCTGGGCATAGACCATCTTGATCTTCTTGGATCCGAGCGAGCGCCTGAGAACATGGCGCTTGCCGCTCTTGAAGGTCGGCTTGAACACGTAGAACTCGTCGGGATCGACCGTGCCCTGCACCACGTTCTCGCCCAGCCCATAGGCGCCTGTGATGAACACCACGTCGGGAAAGCCGGTCTCCGTGTCGATGGAAAAGGTCACGCCGGATGACGCCAGGTCCGAGCGCACCATCTTCATGATGCCGACGGAGTTCAGGACCTTGAAGTGGTCGAAGCCGTTGTTGATGCGGTAGCGGATGGCGCGATCCGTGAACATGCTCGCAAAGCAGCGCCGCAGGGCATCGAGAACCTGCTCCTCGCCTGCGATGTTGAGATAGCTCTCGTGCTGGCCGGCAAAGCTCGCCGTCGGAAGATCCTCAGCCGTGGCGGAGCTGCGGACGGCGACCGTCAGCTCGGACCCGTATTCCTGAACCAGCTCCCGATAGGCGCGGCGGACTTCCTCCGCCAGCTCCGGAAAGAGCGGGCAGCTATAGACCAGTTCCCGCGCCTGTCGTGCGCGATCGGCCAGATCGGTGAGATTGCCCGGGTCGACCGGGTCGAGGATCGTGTGCAGGCGCGGCCATGCGCCGGCCTGCTGCAGCGTTGTCCGGTAGCCCTCCGCCGTGACGGCAAACCCGTTCGGGATGCGCAGGCCTTTCGGCGTCAGCTCGCGGTAGAGTTCTCCGAGAGAAGCGTTCTTGCCCCCGACGAGGGGAACGTCCTGAATGCCGATATCCTTGAAGAACCTGATGTACCGGTAATGCGAGGGCATGATCGCCTTCCTCCTGACCGACGGCGTCCGGAGAGATTCCTCTCGCGCGTTCCTTGAGCGATGCCCCGGATGGGGCCCAGGATCCCACTACATGCCGAGGATAGGCAATGCAGATGCCTGATTCACATCGCATTCTCCGCGACGGATCGGCCGACCGGCATTGACTTTCATCAAGGCCGAAGAGCCAAAGGAGGAAGAGTTTCGTGGTTCGGGTCGCGGGTCCGGGCCAATGGAGGCTCACGCATGCAGCTTAGATCGGATGCTTTCCACGACGGGGCCGTCATTCCCGATCGATACACCTGCGACGGCGCAGACCTGTCGCCGCCCTTGCGATGGGATGGCGCGCCGGAGGAGACGCTCAGCTTCGCGCTGCTCTGCCTCGATCCCGATGCGCCGCGGGGAACCTGGCATCACTGGGCTGCCTACGACATTCCCGCCGAGATGCGGGAACTTGGACCGGGTGCGGCTCAGGCGGCTGCGCGGCACGGCTTCCGGCAAGCGATCAACGATTTCCGCAAACACGGTTATGGCGGTCCATGCCCGCCTCGCGGCGGCGGGCCGCATCATTACCGTTTTCATCTTCTCGCGTTGGACGTCGCGCATCTTCCCATGGCCGGCGACTCCCTCTGCCAGGACGTGGAGCGCGAGGCCCGCAGGCATCTGCTGGCCGAGGCGCGCCTTATGGGAGTCTATGAGAGATAGCGAGCGGTCTGCGGATCGCCGATGAGGCGCAGGTCCATTCTACCGGGGAGAAGGCAAACGCAGCCAAGCCCATCAGACGACTTCTGGTCTCGCTCCGCCGAGGCAAGCTTTGCGTCTCTCCGGTCGGAGGAGCAGGGCCTGTCCGCGCAGGAAGCGGCCCGGCGCCTGCGGGACGTTGGCCGCAACATCGCGGTCGAGCCCGTCCGCCGCAGGATTCTCGCCAAGATCGGCAAGCGCCTGATCGAGCCGCTGATCGCGATCCTGATCGTGGCGGCGCTGATTTCCGGCGCGACGGGAGACTGGGCGAGCTTCGGCATCATCCTGTCCATTCTCGCCATCTCGATTGCCCTCGACGTGACGCAGGAACATCGCGCCGAGAAGGTGGCCGAGGCGCTGAAGCAATCCGTGGCCGTGCGCGCGCAGGTGAAGCGCGGCGGCCGGCCGGTCGGCGTGCCCGTCGAGAACATCGTTCCGGGCGACATCGTTCTGCTTCGGGCGGGCGATCTCGTCCCGGCGGACGGCATCTTGCTCGAAAGCCGCGCCGCCCATGCCAACGAGGCGCTCCTGACCGGAGAGCCGTTCCCGGTGGAGAAACGGCCCGGCCCCAGCGCGGCGGCGACGCCGGCGGAAGCCTTCAACGCCCTCTTCGGAGGAACGGCCCTCGTCAGCGGCGAGGCTACCATGCTCGTGGTCGCAACCGGCGCGCGGACCCGCTTCGGCGGCATCGCGGCGGCCCTGCGCTCGGAGGAGCCGCCCACTTCCTTCGAGCGCGGGTTGCACGCCTTCGGCGTGCTCATTCTGCGCATCACAGCCTTCCTGGTGCTCTTCGTGCTCCTCGCCAATCTGGCGCTTCACCGGCCCGTGCTGGAATCCTTCCTCTTCGCCGTGGCGCTCGCGGTCGGGCTCACGCCGGAACTGATGCCGATGATCATGACCGTGACGCTCTCTCGCGGCGCGGTCCGGATGGCCGCCCGCAAGGTGGTGGTGAAGCGGCTCGCCGCGATCCACGATCTCGGAGCCATGGACGTGCTCTGCACCGACAAGACGGGAACGCTGACCGAAGCCAGCATCGACCTCGTGGCGCATCCCGGCTTCAGTGGAGAGGATTCGGAGCGTGTCATCGAATTCGCGGCCGTCAACAGCCGCTTCGAAAGCGGCGTCAAAAGCGCGCTCGACGATGCGATCCTGGCGCATACGCAGGAGAAGCCTCTCGACGCGTGGCGGAAGATCGCCGACGTCCCGTTCGATTTCGAGCGGCGACGGGTTTCCGTCCTCGTCGAGAACAGTCGAAGGCGCCTCCTGATCGTGAAAGGCGCGCCGGAGGAAATCCTGGCGCGGTGCAGCCGGGTGGACATGGGCGACGGCGTTCCGGTTCCTCTCGATGAGGAGAAAAGCGGGAAGCTGCAGGCGCTGCTCGCCGCGAAATCCGAGGAGGGGCTGCGCTGCCTTGGCATTGCCTGGCGCGATATGCCGGAGGATCGCGCCGCGCCGGCTGCCAAAGACGAGCAGGATCTCGTCTTCGTCGGGTACTGCGTCTTCGTCGATCCGCCCAAGGCATCGGCGGCGGAGGCCATCCGCCGCCTGGAGCGCGCGGGGGTGAGGATCGCAATCGTATCGGGCGATGCGGCGCCGGTCCTGCGCCATATCGTCGAGACCCTGGGAATACCGGCCAAGGGCATGCTGACCGGGGCTGACATCGCCGGGCTTGGAGACGCGGCCCTGGCGGCGCGGGTGGCCAAGGTGGACCTCTTCGCGCGCGTGTCGCCCGACCAGAAGACGCGGATCGTCCGGGCGCTCCAGGCCCGCGGCCATACGGTGGGGTTCATCGGGGACGGAATCAACGACGCGCCCGCCATCAAGGCTGCCGATGCGGGCCTCTCGGTCGATGGGGCCTCCGACGTCGCCAGGGCCGCCGCCGATCTGATCCTGCTCGAGCACGATCTGGGAGTCGTAGCGGATGGGGTTGCGGAAGGGCGGCGAACCTATGCGAACATCATGAAATACGTGCGCATGGGCACCTCGTCGAACTTCGGCAACATGCTGTCGATGGCCTTTGCGTCGCTCTTCCTGCCGTTCCTCCCGCTCACCCCCATCCAGGTCTTGCTGAACAACCTCCTCTACGACGTCAGCGAAACGGGCATCCCCTTCGACGACGTCGACGAGACGGCGACCAAGCGTCCGCACAGCTGGAACATGCACGAGGTGCTGCGGTTCTCCCTGATCATGGGGCCCCTGTCCTCCCTCTTCGACATCGCGACCTTCGTGATTCTCCTCCATGTCTTCGGCGCCTCGGCGGAGGTGTTCCGGACAGGGTGGTTCCTGGAGTCCATGGCGACGCAGATCCTCGTCGTCTTCCTGATCCGCACCGCACTTCCGGCTTGGATCAGCCGGCCGAACCGGGCCCTGGTCGCGACCTCGCTCGGCTCCCTCGGCCTCGCGATCCTCCTGGCCCTTTCACCCGTCGGCCATTGGCTGGGATTCTTCACGCTGCCATGGCCGATCCTGCTGTCCATAGCCGCGCTGATCGGGGGCTATCTCCTGATGGCGGAGTTCCTCAAGCGCCTTGCCCTCGCGCCGCAGCAGGGGAGGAGCCACCAGCGCAGGCGATAGGGCCTCGGCCGATATCCGGTCCGGCGGCGATCATCCGTCCCGCAGATTGTTGGCGGCTTGCCTGATCATGTCGTACTTCGTTTCGGTGACCTTGAGGTCGCGAAACCAGTTCACCAGGTCCCCCCACGGCTCGTTGAGCTGGCCCAGCCCCGACACGAAGGCGACGATCGTTCCGACCCTCACCTCGCCCTTCACGACGTAATAGCCGCCCAGCGCGAGAATGGCGGCGATGCCGAGATGGTACATGAGGTTCATCAGGAAATTCATGCTGAACTTCAGCCGGATGATGCCCATGTTGAGGGAGAACACGTGCGCGACGCGCTCATGCTGCGAATGCCCGTCGGCCATTTCCAAGGGCGAAGCTGCGATGACGCCGACGCTGATCTGACGCAGCGCCGCAATCCTGTAGGAAACGCGGCGGTTGATGGCCTTCTGCATTAGCGGCACGAAGATCAGCTGCGGCGAGAAGACGGCAAAGGCGGCCAGCGCCATCAGAGGCTGGAGATAGACCATGTAGGCGAAGATGCCGATGAGGAGCCCGCCCTGGAGGACCGGCTCCGAAAGGCTCGCGCCGACGGGATCCGCCTCGTCGATGACGAGAGAGATCTCCACGCCCTGCGTCTCCGCGCGGCGATGCTCGTGCATCAGGCGGTCGAAATTGTCGAGAAGAGCGATGCGAAGCCAGCGCACGGCTCTCTCGCTCACAAAACCCCGGTAGACGTTCATCGTGAGCTTGAGAATTCCGGCGACGAGGGCCACGCCGGCATAGGCGGCGGCCAGGTGAAGGATCGCGCCGATATCGCCGCCTGCGAAGGTGTCGTTGACGATGCGTCTTTGCAGCTCGAGCGGGGCGATGCCCACCGTGAAGACGAGAACGGACAACAGGCAAAGCCAGATCTGGTGCTTTGAGCTGACGAACAAGACGAAAGCGAGGAGATCGGGGGGAACTTTCGCAGGGAGAAGGACGCGCGACCCGCCCGCCTCTCCCGGCGGCTCTTCTCCCGTGTAGGACTGCGCGGTGCCTGGTTGCAACGATGTATACCGAAGATCACGGCTGAGACAGACATGAAAACCTTCGCTGCAACGAATGACATTGCGCAAAGTCAAAGCTCTGGATCGACTGCGGCAGGTCGGATGGCGCGGGCCGGCGCCTCCTGCCTGTGCGACGCGCTTCCGCCGGTCAGATGATGTAGTGATAGCTCATCTCGGCCGCCTTTCCGGCGCCGATCAGGACCACGCCTGTCTCAAATCGGTCATCGTTGTTCAGATCGGACAGAAGATAGCTCCTGTCGGTTGTGGCATTGTACAGGAACACATGCACGATACTCGTGCTCATGAACCGGCTCTCGGCATCGGCGGCAGCGGCGGCGATGGAGGTCGCGGTGGTGCTGGCCTCGCGGTAGTTGCCCCACGTGGCCTTGATGCTCATGTCGATCCAGTCCGTCTGCGGGTTCCAGTCGGCGATGGTGTCCGCGCTCGTCGTGGTGATCCCGGACGAACCGCGACGGAAGACGAACATGTCGACGCCGGATCCTCCAACGAGCCAGTCCCGCCCGCTTCCTCCATCGAGCCAGTCGTCGCTGGATCCGCCGTTAAGATAGTCCAGTCCCGACCCGCCATAGAGGTCGTCATAGCCTGAGCCGCCATAAAGATCGTCGTTGCCCGACTCGCCGAACAGGATGTCGTAACCGTTTCCGCCGACGAGATAATCCTGGTTGGACCCGCCATAGAGATCGTCGGGACCGTCTCCACCGTTCAGGTAGTCGTCGCCGCTCCCGCCATAGAGAATGTCATAGCCCCAGCTGCCATAGAGATCGTCGTTGCCGCCATAGCCGTAGAGATCGTCGTCTCCGCCGTAACCGTAGATCCGGTCGCGGGCCTCTGTTCCGATGAGAAAGTTCGGCCAGTCATTGCCATAGATGATAGCCATGGATTCCTCCGAATGACTGCCCCCGATAACGTGACTGGAAGCGCTGCCGCATGTGCAAACGGGCTAGCGCATTCCAGCAAGCCAAGTTGCTTCAACGTCGCATGAAAAGAAGGGAAAACTGTGATGAATCGACTAGAACGGCGGCAGTATCTGCGCCGAACCCTGTAGCGCTCACGGCCTCTTCATCCGCACGCGATTTGACGCGATGCATGAAACGTCTCTAACACTCACGCTTCGCGCAAAAGGCGGGGAGGAGGCGGTATGAAGGCAGTCTATATCGAGCGCTTCGGCGGTCCCGAGGTCCTGACCTATGGCGAGAGGCCGGACCCTGTTCCTGCCGATGACGAGATCCTGATCGACATCGCGGCTGCAAGCGTGAATGCGGCTGACTGGAAGCAGCGGCGCGGTCTGGATGCCGATATCGCGTTTCCGCACATTCTCGGCCGGGACGTATCCGGCACGGTGACGGCCATCGGCGCGGCGGTTACGATGTTTCGGCCCGGGGATGAAGTCTTCGCGGTCTCCTTACGTGGCAAGGATGGCGGTTACGCCGAGAAGATTGCGCTTCAAGAGACCATCGTCGGGCGCAAGCCTGCGGGCATCCCGCATGCCGAAGCCGCCGCCATGGCTCTTACGGGTCTGACTGCGGTGAGCGCGCTTGAGGAGACCCTGCGGCTGCAACCGGGCGAGACAATTCTGATCCAGGGCGGGGCAGGAGGCGTCGCAGGCTTCGCGATCCAGTTCGCCAAGCATATCGGCGCGCGGGTGATCACGACTGCAAGCGCCGCAAACCATGACTATGTTCGCGGCCTCGGAGCAGATGAGGTGATCGACTACAACGCCGTCGACTTCACCCGTGCCGTCGAAGGATGCGATGCCGCGCTCGATACGGTGGGCGGCGAGGTAGCCGAACGCACATTGCGGACGTTGCGCGCCGGAGGGAGGGCAGCCTTCATCGGCGGGCCGGCTCCGGCTCCCGACCGCCCTGACATTGTCTCCCTGAAGCCGCCGGCGACCCGTTCCACGAAAGCCATGAACCGCATCGCCGAGCTGATCGAGGCAGGCGCGGTCCGCCCTCCGAAGATCGCCCTCTACGAGCTGTCGCAGGCTGTGGACGCCCACCGGGTCAGCGAGTCGCGCCACTTCCAGGGAAAGCTGGTCTTCAAGGTGCGGTGAATCCTCATGATATTCCTGGGCCATGCCGCAGCGCGGCTCATGAAGGACGCCCTGTCACCATGCCGGGGGACAGACGAGGGTGAATGGCGCTCTTACGCTCGAAAGTGTCAATGATGTAATGCAGGCCGTTTGGCCTGTGACAGCGCACGTGAGATGCGCGACAGGGTGGTTCGATGACGCTGCGAATCTGGTTCCAGTCGACGGTCGAAATCGCGACCTATCACAGCTATCGTCAGGCCCTGCTCGACCATTTTGCCCGTGTCGCCCCCGACCTGGAGGTGGCCCTGCATGGCGTTCCTGACGGGACCTGGGGCGGATTGGCGAACAGCCAGGTCATGCAGATGCCCTACGCCTATCACAAGATCCTGAGCGACGTGCTGTTCGAGCAGCTTCGCAAGGCGGAGCGGGAGGGGTATGATGCCTTCGTGCTCGGTTCCTTCACGGAGCCCTGGCTGCGGGAGCTGCGGTCCATGACCGATATCCCCGTGGTGTCCACGGCGGAGGCGGCGGTTCACGTGGCCTGCTCCGTGGCCCAGAAATTTGCGCTGGTCACCATGAATGTCGAGAACGAATGGTTCCAGCGGGTCAACATGCAGGCGCGTAGCCTGGAGGGCCGCATCAGCGGCATCTATGTCGTCCGCCCGGAGGCGACCGAGCGCGAGATCAACACGATCTTCACCGATCCTTCCGCCTATCTTGCGCGCTTTACCGATGTCGCGCGGAGGGCCATCGGGCAGTGCGCCGATGCGATCATCCCCTCCGAGGGCCTGGTCGCCACGGTTGTGGCGCGCAACGACCTGCGGGAGATCGATGGCGTTCCCGTCGTCGATCCCATCGCGGCCGCCGTTCTCTACGCGGAGATGATGGCGAAGCTTCACCGTCACACGGGCCTGAAGCCGGGACGCCGCTGGCACTATGGGAAGCCGACGCAGGCCGTTCTCGACTTCATTGCCGGCAAGAGCGCGCTCATCGGCTGATTCCCACTCCTGATCGAAGGTCTGACAATGAAAATCTGGTACCAGTCGACGCTGAACTTCACCTATTTCCCGAATTACGAGAAGGCGCTCGCCGCGCATTTCAAGCGGGTCGCGAGCCCCGGAACCGAAGTGGTCCTCAACGGCCGCCGGAGCAGCTTCGGCAGTCATCTCGATACGGCCGACGTGATCGGCTCACCGATCATGTATCACACGGTGGTCGCGCCCGCCTTCGTCAAGTCCCTTCTCGATGCGGAAGAAGCCGGCGCCGACGCCTTCGTCGTTGCCTCGTTCAGCGAGCCGATTCTGCCGGAGCTGCGCTCGCTGGCGCGCATTCCGGTGGTCTCTATGCCGGAGGCAAGCTTCATGGCCGCGTCGATGAGCGCGCCGAAAGTAGGCCTCGTCACCTTGAACAAGCTGGTCATTCCCTTCATCGAGAAGTCGGCCTCCCTGCACAAGTGGAAGGATCGCCTCAGCGGAATCCACCTGATCGAGGGCGACGTGTCCGAGGCGGAACTCGACGCCAATTTTTCGTCTCCCGGTCCGTATCTCGACAGGCTCGTCGCCGGCGTGCGGGAGGCCATCGCCGCCGGAGCGCAGGTCGTCATCCCCGCCGAGGGCGTGCTGGGGGTGATGGCGGCCGAAAACGGGCTGACGGAGGTCGACGGCGTTCCCGTGATCGACGCCATCGGCACGCCGGTCCTGTTCGCCGAGCTGGCGGTGGCGCTCAAGAAGCGCACCGGAGTGGCTCAAAGCCGGGTGGCTTATCCGTTGCCGAGCGATGCGGCGCGCAATCTCCTCGCCGGCGCCTGAAATCTCGAAGCATCGGAGAGTGAGCCGAGCGGGCGCCGGCCCTCGGTCTCACCGCCGCCAGTTGCGCAAGGTCGTTATGAAGGACGGGGATGCATGATGGACAATCACGATATCGAGGCGCTGGAACGCCGTTTGCGAGCGGTTGAGGACAGGCTGAGCATCTACAACCTGATCAGCGCCTACGGCCCGGCCGTCGATGCGTGCTCGATCGAGAACAATGCGGAATTGTGGACCGAGGACAGCGTCTACAAGGTCGGCGGCCTGGGCGAGTATGTCGGCCATCAGGGGCTGCGTGACATGATCGAGGGTCCCTTCCATCAGGACGTGACGAACGGCGGCTCCGGACACGTCCTATCCCTGCCGCATGTCCATCTTGACGGCGACCGGGCCGTGGCGACCAATTACGCGAAGCTCTTCGCGCATCGGGATGGTGTCTTCACGTTGAGGCGGCTCGTCGTCTCCCGCTGGGAGCTCGAGCGACGGGACGGCCAGTGGAAGATCAGGCGTCGCACCAACGTGTTGCTCGACGGTTCGCCCGAGGGAAAGGCCCTTCTGGCGCGCACGCCGGAAGGATTGGATGCCTCGAACACGTAGCACGAGGGCGGGCTCACAGCGAGGCCGCATCCCGCCATCCGCATGACCCTGCAACGGCTCTGAAGGGAACCTGTCACGAGGAATAAAGAGCTATTCTGTCCACGTGATCCTGCTTCCGGTAGGGCGCTGACGGGTCGCCGCATGCGAGAGGCAAGGCGACGGAGGGAACATGGAAGAGCCACTCCGCATCCTGGAGCACCCGTTGTTCCGTCACAAAAGCTAGTGACAGACGCTCGATGGCGGCGGCGCGATAATAGTTTCCTGCCATGGTGTGGCAGTTGCCGGTTCGACCGGCCAACGTCTAATAGGGCGGGCATAAGGACCTGTGGAGGATCGTAATTTGAACCAGTCGGAAGCTGTGGCGCCGAGAACTCTCGGCTCCGAAAAGCCGCATCCTCTCGATCGGATGAGCCGGGTCTTGGCGACCATCGGCGGTATCGTCCTGATCTTCATGATGCTGCACATCATGCTCGATGTGTTCATGAAGTATGTCTTCAGCGCGCCCGTGCAGGGAACGCTCGAGATCGTCTCTTACTACTACATGGTCATCGCCGTCTTCCTGCCGCTCGCTCTGGTGGAGCTGAAGCGCGAGCAGATCGTGGTCGATGTCTTCTTCAACATGTTCCCGCGCAGCCTCAAACTGGCCAGCGTGATCTTCAGTCTGGTGCTCAGCGTCGCGATCTACGCTGCCCTGACGTACCGCTCGACATACGATGCGCTGCATGCCCAATCCATCGGCGAAATGGCGATGGGATCGGCCATGACCATTGTCTGGCCGTCCCGCTGGGCCCTGCCTGTCGGCTTCGCGAGCGCGGGGCTGGTCTGCCTCTGGCATCTGATCGGCGTTCTCAACGGACGCAACCGAAACGTCTGGCTCGAGGCGTATGACGCCAGCGCCGAATACGTCGTGGAGTAAAGTATGGACCGTCTCGATATAGGATTGATTTCGGTCGGCGTCGCCTTGGTGCTCATGGCCATCAGGGTGCCGATCGGGCTCGCGCTGATCAGCGTGTCCTTCGTGGGCATCGCCGCGATCTCCAGCTGGAAAGCCGCATGGGGAGTGCTGAGCACGATTCCCTACTCGTTCATCGCCGCATGGGAGCTCAGCGCCGTGCCCATGTTCCTGCTGATGGGCTATGTTGCGGCAAGGGCCGGCATCACCAATGGCCTCTTCACGGCCATGCGCATGCTCTTCAGCTGGGTGCCCGGCAGTCTGGCCGTGGCGTCGGTCGGCGCATCCGCATTGTTCGCGGCCGCGTCGGGGTCTTCGGCTGCGACTTCGGCCGCCCTGGCGCGCATCGCCGTGCCCGAGATGATCAAGGCCAAGTACCACAAGGGCCTCGCCACCGGCACGATCGCGGCCGCCGGGACGCTCGGCTCGCTGATCCCGCCCTCGATCATCATGGTGATCTACGGGGTGTTCACCAACACCGCCATCGGTCCGCTGTTCGTGGCGGGCGTGGTGCCCGGCATCCTCACCGCCATCGCCTTCTCGGCCATGATCATGATGCGCGTGAAGCTGAATCCCTCCCTTGCGCCGCGTTCCAAGGTGAACCTGACCGAGGAAGAGCGCCGGGCCGCGTTGCGGGATATCTGGCCGCTGCCGACCCTCATCCTGGGTGTGCTGGGAAGCATCATGCTGGGCATCGCCAGCCCGACGGAAGCAGGCGCGCTCGGCGCTCTCATGGCGATCCTGATCGCATGGAAGCGCAGGAGCATTTCGAAGCGCATGATCTGGGACTCGCTGCTCGATACGGCCATCTCGACCGCGGTCGTCTTCTTCATCGCCATCGGCGCAGCCATGTTCCAGCGGTTGATGGGGATCAGCCAGCTTCCGGCCTTCTTCTCGGACAGCATCCTGTCGATCAGCGACAACAAGTATGTCGTGATCCTGATGATCGCCTTGATCTACCTGGTCCTGGGCATGTTCCTCGACTCGATCGGTATCATGCTGCTGACGCTTCCGGTCGTTCTGCCGCTGCTGGTCGCGCTCGACTTCAACATGATCTGGTTCGGCATCCTCGTCGTCAAACTTCTTGAAATCGGGATGGTCACGCCGCCGCTTGGACTCAACGTCTATGTCGTCAAAAGTTCCCTAGGAAACCAGGTCGATCTGATGACGGTGTTCAAGGGCGCGGGCTGGTTCATCGTGACGGATCTTCTGGTCCTCACGGCCCTCGTTGCTTTCCCGATCCTGTCGCTTTGGCTTCCGTCGCTCATGGACTGACCAAGCTTCACCGCTCCGGGGAATAAGGAGGTTGCCCTTGCCGTTCCCCAACCTGTCTCCACTGCCATCAGCCCCCATAAGCTGATCTGAACTCACAACCGAGGAGGAAACGATGAAAAGATTCAATCGCATTCTGATGAGCGCGCTGCTTTGCGGAGCGGCCGTCTGTGCAGCCGCTCCGGCAAGCGCGGACAATTTCAGCTACTCGATCTATCTGTCGCCGACCGAGCCGCTTGCGGCCTACGGCTATATTCCGTGGGCCAAAGCCATCACCGAGCGCACGGGCGGAAAGGTCAAGATCGAGACCTATCTCGGCGGTTCTCTGCTTCCGGCGCGCGACAATCTTACGGGAACCCGGGACGGTGTGGCGGACATCGCCATGCACCCCATCACCTACACGCCGTCCGAGCTCCCGATCTGGAACATCATCCCGGATGTGGCATTCAAGTTCCCGGATCCCTTCGTCACGGCCTTCGCGAGCACCGAGTACGGACTTCTCGATAAAGAGGGCAATGGCGAGTTCGCGTCCGCCGGCGTCGTCTATCTCGGCGGCTATTCCACGCCGGCCTACCACTTCATCTGCCGGGATGCGAAGATCGCCAGCGTGGCGGACCTGAAGGGCAAGCGCGTGCGCACACCGGGCGGTCCTTGGTCGCGCTTCGTCAAGTCCATCGGCATGGTCGACGTGAACATTCCCTCCTCCGAAATGTACACGGCCTTCGAGCGCGGAGCCGTGGATTGCGGAGCGGCGGACCCGACCCACCTGATCTCCGGCGCGAACCTCCTGCGCGTCGCCAAGGGCTACAGCGTCATGAACATGGGGCCTTACTTCGCAGGCGCCTCCTGGATCGTGAATCCCGCGTCCTGGTCGCGCATCAGCCCCGAGAATCGCAAGATCATCTTCGAGGAAAGTGCGAAGGGTCTCGTTGCGGCCATGGTTGGCTACGTCACAAAGGGCGATGAGGGCGTCTCTCAGGCGCGTGCGGCCGGCATCGCCATGGTCGAGCCTGCAGCCGACCTCACGGCGGCTTACGACAAATTCGTCGCAGGGATCGACGCCGACATGGTTGCTGCCGGAACGAAAGCCGGCGTGAAGAACATGGACCAGGAAGTGGCCGACATCACCGCGCTCATGGCCAAGTGGACGAAGCTGCTCGACGGCGTCGACCGCAACGATCAGGCGAAGATGTCCAAGCTGGTCTGGGACGAGATCTACAGCAAGCTCGACCCCAACACCTACGGCGTGAAGAAGTAAGACAATCCAAGCTGGCGCCGATATCCGGTGCCGGCTTCCTGCATCCGTTCGAACAGCCACGCTCTCGCGTGGCTGTTTCGTTTTTTCGGCTTCCAAGACCTCAAAGGATCTACTGGCGTGCAGCAGGCAACATGTTCCCCGGAACTCGGGTTCGAACATTCAAGCCAGGTGCACCCCCGGCTCGAGCCGCTGAAACATCAGAAACGTTCGCCTGATGTGGGCCCGCATCTCCCGTTCGGCCCTTTGGGAATCCCGTGCCAGGAGGGCATCGACGATGGCAGCATGCTCGGCATGCGCCAGGGCCATTTCCTCCCGCGTGCTGGATCGGACGACCGGGCGGTTGAGATAGAAGCGGCCCGTTTCGTAGATTGCTTCCTTGAGCTGCTCGTTGCCGGCGGCGTCGATGATGGCCGCGTGGAAGTCGCGGTTCGTGGAGATGCGCCGGTCTTCGTCGCCCGGTTCGACCGTCAGGCGATCTTCATGAATGCGCTTGCAGCGCCGCAGCTGATCGTCGGTGCCGCGCTGCGCCGCCAGAAAGGCTGCAAAACCTTCGAGCGCGATGCGAACTTCGAATTTTCCCAAAACCTCGGCGGGCGTGTATTCCCGCACGGCCCAGCCGCGTCGGCGCGGCACGATTAACCCGATCGCCGCAAGCCGCTGCAGGCTTTCGCGGATCGGCGTGCGGCTGACGTCGAGGAGCTGAGCCAGGTCCGTCTCGATCAAAGGCTCGTTCGGGCGTAACTCTCCGGTCACGATTTTTGCCCGCAGTAACTCGAACACGCGGTTGGATATCGCGTGAGTTATGTCTCCAGCCACTTCCGAGAGCTCCTCCAACCTCAGATTAATGCTCCGATACCATCATACATTTTAGTGAACAATCTTGTATGCAGAAATGATTTGCATGTGGAAACCGTTGGGTTAGTGTCATTTCCACGCCAAGCTGGACACAAACAGAGCGGACACACCGCCGTACGGCCCTGGAGGACGCCATGTACGTTTCAAAGATCGATGCCGCCCAATCTTTGCCCTACGCCTTTCAGGCCGCGCTGGGGGATCTGATCGAAGCTGTCGGACGGCCCAATTTTGCCGAAACTCTGTTTCGCACGACCCGCTCGGCGACGGGCTGCGACCAGCTGATCGTTTTTACAGGTGTCTGCGGTCAAGCGCCAAAGACCGCGATCATGCAGGGCATCGATGCGCCGATCTGGCGCAACGAGCGCTATGTCAACGATTACTGGCGTGTCGATCCTATCCGCCTTGTGGAACTGGAACTCGAATCGTCTGGCGCGTCGCTCGCGCTCATCGAAGCGCGCGATCTGTCGAGTGCCGAATATCGCGATGATTGCTTCACCGAGGCGAACCTCTACAGCCGCGCCTCCACCTGCCGGAACCGCGACGGGCGCATGGTGCGGTTCAATCTCTATTTCAAGGATCGCCGCGCCTTTGATCCGATCGTCAGCCAGTACTTGAGCGATACGTCCGAGCTGATGGATGTGCTTCTTCGCCGTCATGGCATTCACGGCGAGCGCACGGCCCATCGCCTGGGGCAGCAGAATATCGCTGACCGCTTGCGCGTTGTTGCGCCGGAACTCACCCAGCGCGAGCTGCAGGTCTGCACGCACATCGCCCGAGGGCTGACCTCGGAAGGGATCGCGCTCGAGTTGGGAATCAGCCTCAACACGGTTCTGACCTACCGAAAGCGAGCCTACTCACGCCTTAACATTTGTACGCAGAACGAGCTTCTGCAACTGTTGGTTTCTTAAGGCGGTTCATTCCGCAACAATTAATGCCGGGGCGCCTTCGGACAAGCCGGACCGGCAGTGACCGAATTGCTCTGCCCCTGTGAAAATCGGCTAGGCTCTAGCGTCACATCCCGATGGGACTGCATGGATGCTGCCCGATGCTAGTCTTTGACAAACGGCAGCGATGAGGACACGCGTCATGGGTAAGCGTCTTTCGGGCAAGATCGCCATTGTGACCGGTGGCGCGTCGGGTCTGGGCGCCGCCATCAGCAGGCGTTTCGCCGCGGAGGGGGCGCGCCTGGTGATCGCCGACCTCGATCGTTCAAGGGCGGAGTCGCTTGCCGCGGAGCTCGGCGCCGATGGCAGCGAGGTTGCGGCCTGCCCGGTCGATGTTTCCGAGGGCCCATCCTACGAGGCCATGGTTTCCTTCGCGACCGCGCGCTACGGCATCCCGAACATCATCGTGAACAATGCCGGCGTGCCCCAGCGCTATCATGTGGCCCATGAGGTCGATGAGGCGAGCTACGACCGGCTCTATGACGTGAATGTCAAGTCGCTCTACTGGTGCGCCGTCCATGCCATTCCCGCCATGATCGAGAACGGAGGTGGAGCGATCGTGAATACGTGCTCCGTCTCGGCGACGCGCCCGCGGCCCATGAACACGTGGTATGCGGGCTCGAAGGCAGCCGCGGTCGTCACCACGAAGGCTCTCGCTCTCGAATACGCGCGTCAGAACATCCGCGTCTGCGGCGTGAACCCTGGTCCCGTGGATACGCCGCTTCTCGCAGACGCGCTCAGCGGCTTCGGCGGCGCGAACGAGCAGGCCATCGCACGCGGGAAAATGGCGGAAGGAATTCCTCTCGGGCGCATCGCGCAACCGGAGGAGATCGCCAATGTCGTGCTCTTTCTTGCGTCCGACGAGGCCAGTTTCGTGACGGGCGTAGTCGTCGAGGTCGATGGCGGCCGCGCCATCTAGAACCTCGCGATGAGCGCTCTCAACGGGAGCACTCGCACCTGTCGCAGGTCCTGTCACAAGACTTGGGGATAGGAGCGTTTCCGCCCGAAAGCTACATCTGGCGACCGAACATAACGTGAGGAACCAGCATGTTGGGATTGGCGCTGATCACAGGCGGCGGACGGGGAATCGGACTTGGCATTGCCAAGCGTCTGGCGAGCGACGGCTGGAAGGTTGCGATTGCCGACCTGACCCTCGAGCAGGCTGAAGCCGGCGTTGCGGAGCTTGCCGGCACCGGCCATTCCGCATGGCAGGTCGATGTCAGCTCCGAAAGCTCGGTCGAGAATCTCTTTGACGGGCTGGAGGCTTCCCATGGGCCTGTGACGGCGCTCGTGTGCAACGCGGGCCTTCTCATCATGGTCAATAACGAGCGCCCGCCGCTCGTGGATCTCACGGTTGACGACTGGAACAAGACGCATGCGGTCAATGCCCTGGGGACGTTCCTGTGCTGCCGGGCCTATGCCCGCAGGCGGCACAAGGTTCCGGTCGCCAATGGCCGCGTGGTGACGACCAGCTCTGTCGCCGCCGAGCTCGGCGGCTATCGTTCGTCGTCCAGCTACATTTCATCGAAATCGGCGGTTCTCGGCTTTACCAAGGCGGTCGCGCGCGAACTGGCGCCGCTCGGCATCACCGTCAACTGCGTGGCGCCGGGCGTTATCGATGCGCCCATGCTGCACATCACGAGCACGGAAGAGAACCGCGCGGCTTCCTTCGAGAAGCTCAGCCAGTCCGTGCCGCTCGGCCGTCTGGGACGTCCGGACGATCTTGCCGGCGCCGTGTCGTTCCTTCTGTCTCCGGATGCGTCCTACATCACCGGAGCCACTATCGACGTCAACGGTGGTTACCGGATGGCCTGAGGTGCGCGAGAAAGCGCGTTGAGGATCTCACGATGACAACATTGCACGACAAGCCCCTGGCATTGGTCACGGGCGGCGCCCGCGGAATTGGGCGGGCGATTGCGGAAAGATTGTGCGCCGACGGTTTCGCCGTGGTCGTTCTCGACCGTGAGCGCGACGCAGGTGCGGCCTGTGCCGCCGAATTGTCGCGGCAGGGATATCGCGCGAGCTTCGAGTTCGTTGACCTGTCGGATCATGCCTCGCTCGGAGCGCTCGTTGAGCGTCTCCCCGCTCCGAGCGTGCTCGTCAACAATGCGGGCATCTTCGACAACAAGGATCTGTTCGCGATTGAGAGCCGCGACTTCGCCCGGATGATGGATGTCAACGTCACGGCCCTCTTCCTTCTTTCGCAGGCGGCGGCCAAACGGATGAAGCCCGGCGGCAAGATCGTGAACATCGCTTCCCGCGCCTATCTCGGCGCGAAGGGGCATGCGCATTACGTCGCCTCGAAAGCGGCTGTCGTGGGCTTGACCCGCGCGATGGCGTTGGAACTCCTGCCGCAGGGCATCATGGTGAACGCGGTCGCTCCCGGCGGTGTCGAAACGGAAATGGTTGCCCGCCAGTCGCCCGAGGCGCGTGCGGCCTTGCTCGCCCTGCAGCCCACCGGAGCGCTGGGCAAGCCCGCCGATATCGCCAATGCGGTCGCCTTCTTCGCTTCGCCGAAGACCGATTTCATCTACGGACAGGTGTTGGTCGTCGATGGCGGAAAATCGCTTGGAGGCGTCGCCGTTTAGTGGGCGCACATGCATCCGCAATCTCAAAGCGAGCGGCGTTTCAACGCATGAAAGCCGCCGCTGGCCTGAACGATGACCGCGTGGCCTGACGGCCAAGGACGAGAACAATCGAATGACTTATGCTTTTGGCCTTAACGGGCGAAACGTGATGGTGACGGGCGGTGCATCGGGCATCGGCTGGTGCTGCGTCGAGGCTTTGACGCGCGACGGCGCGAACGTCGTCATCGTCGACATCAACGCCGAGGGTGCCGAGAAGGCCGCGGAAACGGTGCGTGCGCGGGGCGGCAGGGCGTTGGCCCTGAGCTTCGACGTGAGAGACACGGCTGCGACGGAAGAAGCGTTCTCTCGCGCCGAAGCGGAGATGGGGCCGTTGGACGGGCTGGTCGCAGCCGCAGGGATCGCCCGCTCCGCCCCGGCCACGGAGGTGACGTCCGATCTTTGGGAAGCGGTGATCGGGGTCAATCTGACCGGACTTTTCTATACCGTTCAGGCCGCCGGACGGCGCATGGTGGCGCGGGGGCGCGGCTCCATCGTCACCATCGGATCGACCTCCTCGATCGGCGGCCAGGCCGGACGCGCCGCCTATTGCGCCGCGAAGGCCGGTGTCGTGGGGCTGACCAAGGATCTGGCGATCGAGTGGGGATCCTACGGCGTGAGGATCAACGCCGTCGGACCGAGCGTCACGGATACGCCCATGGTGCGCAACGGCCTGCCCGAGAAATTCCTCACCGATGTCGTCGCCGAACGAACTCCCCTCGGACGCCTCGGCATGCCCGAGGAAGTGGCCAATACCTGTCTCTTCCTGCTGTCGGATCTCTCGAGCTACATCACCGGCACGCTGCTGATGGTCGATGGCGGCGTGTCATCGGGGTTCTTCACCGCGCAGAATGGACGCGATCTCTCGTCCAAGGCGATGCTCGCAGCCGGCAAGTACAAGGAATAACGCCACCGTGACCGTTCCTGCAGATCGTTACGACGTCATTGTCATCGGCTCCGGCGCGGGCGGATTGTCCGCCGCGCTGACGGCTGCCGTCGAGGGGCTTTCGGTTGCGGTCTTCGAGAAGGCCGAGTTCATCGGCGGCAGTACGGCGGTGTCCGGTGGGGCGGTCTGGATTCCGTCGAACCACCTGATGGAGGGAGCCGGTCACGAGGACAGCCGCGAGGCCGTCATGGCCTATCTCACGGCCGCGCTGGGCAACCGTCTGCGAGGCGACATGATTGCGGCCTATCTCGACAACGGCCCTCGCATGGTCGAGTTCATGGCCGCCCATACCGAGGTGAAGTTCGCGGCCCGCCCCGTATCGCCGGATTATCTTTCCGAAACGCCTGGCGCATCGATGGGCGGACGAACGATCGATCCGCTGCCGTTCGACGCCCGTGCGCTGGGGCGAAACTTCGACAAGCTCCGTCCCCCGCTTCACACCTTCATGGTGCTCGGGGGCATGATGGTGAACACGAAGGACATCAAGGCATTGCTGACCGCTTTCAGCAAGGCGGAGAGCTTCGCGCACAGCGCCAGGTTGGTCCTACGCTATGCACGCGACAGGCTCTCCCACCGGCGCGGCACCCGCCTGCTGCTCGGCAATGCCCTGGCCGCCAGACTCTACAAATCCGCACTGGACCGGAACATCCCCATCTTCACGAAGGCCGCGGCCGCCGATCTCGTGACCGACAACGGGCGCGTGACGGGAGTGCGCATCGAGCTCGATGGAAAGGTACGCACGATCCACGCGCGGGCGGGCGTCGTGCTCGCGACCGGCGGCTTTCCTGCAAGCCCCACCCTGCGCGGCGAGCACATGCCTCATGCCGAGGTTCACCGCACCATGGCGCCCCAGGATAATCGCGGTGACGGCATCAGCATGGCCGTGCGCGCGGGCGCCCGGATCGAGACCGACAACAAGGGCGCCGGACTCTGGACGCCGGTCTCGGTGATGAAACTGCCCGATGGCGGCGAGAGGCTTTTTCCGCACCTGATCATCGACCGTCAGAAGCCTGGCCTGATCGCCGTGAACCAACGGGGAAAACGCTTCGTCAACGAAGCCGTCTCCTACCACGAGTTCGTCGAGGCGATGCATGCTGATCCGGATGCGGTGCCCGCCTATCTCGTGTGCGACGCACGCTTCCTGCGCCGCTACGGCCTCGGATTGGTGCGCGCCAAGTATGACCGGCCGGACCCTTTCGTCCGCGCCGGTTACCTGCTGACCGCCCCGACGATCGAGGGCCTCGCCGATGTGCTGAAGGTCGACCGGGCCAATCTGGCAGAAGCCGTTGCAGGCATGAACGAGGCTGCGAGGACAGGCGTTGATCGCGTATTCGGGAAGGGTTCCACACGCTACAATCGCTATCTCGGCGATCCCGAGCATCAGCCTAATCCCTGCCTCGGTCCGATCGAGACGGGTCCCTTCTATGCCGTCAAGGTGTGGCCGGGCGATATCGGCTCGGCAACGGGGCTGCGCGTCGATGACCATGCCCGTGTGCTGGATACGTCGGGGCAGCCGATCGAGGGGCTGTTCGCCTGCGGCAACGACATGAACTCCGTGATGGCAGGGCATTATCCGGCGGCGGGAATTACGCTCGGTCCCGCTCTCACCTTCGGCTACATTGCGGGCCAGACCCTGGCCCGTGCGGCAAAGTCCAACCCTTAAGGCAGGCACGCCATGAAAGTTTTCTATTCGCCCCACTCTCCCTTCGTTCGCAAGGTTCTCGTTGTCGCTCACGAAGTCGGCCTGTTCGACAGGATCGAGCTTCTGACCAGCGCAGCGGGCCCGGTCACTCGCGACGCGCATATCGTCGCGTCCAACCCTCTCGGACAGGTGCCGACCTTCTTCACGGATGACGGCACGATGCTCGCCGACAGCCGGGTGGTCTGCGAGTACCTGAACGACCTTGCCAAGGCCTCTGTCTATCCGGTTTCGGGCGAGCGCCGATTTGCCGTGCTGACCGAGCATTCCCTCGCCGACGGATTGCTCAATGCGGCCCTGCTGGCGCGCTACGAGCGCATCCTGCGCCCCGCGGAAAAGCAATGGGACGATTGGTACGAGGGGCAGTTCGCCAAGGTGCGTTCGGTCATCGATTATTTCGACAGTGCTGCCGCCACCCTCGAAGGCCGCGTCGATATCGCCACGATCACGCTGGCCTGTGCCCTGGCCTATCTTGACCATCGCTACCCCGACTACGACTGGCGCACGGGCCGTGACGCGCTGGCCGCCTGGCATCGCCGCTTCTCCGACCGGCCTTCGATGCAGGACACCAAGTACGGCGTCGACCGGGTGGCGGCAGCCTGACGCCCCGTCCCCGGAAACGGCCCTGCCATGTCCAGCCGCACCGGAGCCGGACGTGGCAGGGAATTCAAGCACGGCCGTGGGGCAGGCCGGTAACGATCACGGCGGTCCAGAGAACCGATGCCGCCGTCGTCCGCTAATTTTCCGTCGCCCTCCGCGATGAAGACCGTCCGCTGCCGCTGGCGGAGTTATAATTCTCCAGGGGGGCGCGATGCGAGCCTGCCAGGACCATTGACTTTTGCCCGCAAGCACTACTTCGGACGGATCAGCAGGCCTGACGCATGAACCTGATTCTGCGTAAGGCAGCTGAATTCTGTTTCTGGTTGCGGACTCCTCGGTCAAGACAAGGACATGAAGCCCATGGACGTGCGCGTCGCGTGGCGGTCTTTCGGAAGCATCGGCACAATCCTGGCACTGCTCCTTGCGGCCCTTCTCATTCCGGCTTCCCTGTTCGGTGTCGTCGCATGGAAGACCCGCACCGAGGCTTTGGCCCAAGCCGCCCGCAGCGCCGACAAGACGGTCACCATCCTTCACGGTCACGCGCAGCATATCTTCGAAACCTACGAACTCGTGATGGATCGGATCGAGGACCGCCTTCGGACAGAATCCTGGCCTCGTCTTGATCGGTCCGCCGACTTCCACGCGTTCCTGCAGGAGATCGTAACGGCCAAGACACAGATCGGATCGATCCAGGTGTATGACGCAGACGGTAATCTTCAGAACACTAGCCTTCAGTTTCCGCCGCCTGTCGCCAATGCGTCCGACCGGGAATACATGCAGGCGTTCCGATCAGGTTACCGCGGCACGTTCATCGGCGAGATCGTCACAGGCCGCGTCACCGGTCAAATCGCTTTCAATGTGGCCCGCCCTCTCGTGAACGACCGGGGCGAGCTGATCGGGGCGCTGCTTCTGTCGGTCTATCCCGACTACTTCGTCGCGTTCTATCAGCGTGCCGCCATGGGCTTCGATTATTCAGCCGGCCTTGTGCGGTCTGACGGAAAATTCCTGGTTCGGGACGCCGAGTCGAAGATTAGCGTCGATCAGCCCCGTGCCAGCGAGACCTTCATGGCAGCCATCGCCAAGGCGCCAGAAGGGCGCTTTCCGTCCGTCTCAGCCGTGGATGGGATCCGCAGGATCGTCGCTTACAAGAAGCTCGACCATTATCCCGTCTACGTCCTGTTCGCCTTCGGTACCGACGCCGTCCTCGCCGAGTGGCGCCGCACGATGGTACAATATCTCATCTTCGCCATCCCGGCGGTGATCGGCCTGATGTTGCTGTCAGGCCTCGCCCTGGTTCAGATCCGGCGGGAACAGGAGGTCACGCGGCGGCTTCGAACAGAGATGCAACGCCGGGAAGCGACGGAGGCCAAGCTCATCCGGGCGCAGCGGATGGAAGCCCTGGGGCAGATGACGGGCGGGATCGCTCACGATTTCAACAATCTGCTCACCATCGTCATGGGTAATCTCGATCTGCTGCGCCGGGCCAAGGAAGACCGCCGGGAACGTCTGATCGACAACGCCCTCCAGGCCGTGGAGCAGGGCCGGAAGATCACCACTCATCTGCTCGCTTTCGGGCGCCGGCAATCGCTCCATCCTGAAGTCGTAAACTTGAACGGACTGATCGCCGGCATGGACGACATGCTGGCGCAGTCACTGCGCGAGAACATTTCTCTCGACCTGGATCTGGCTCCTGATCTGTGGCGGGTGGAGATCGATCCAAGTCAGCTGCAAGTGGCGCTCATCAATCTGGCTGCCAACGCCCGCGATGCCATGCCGGAGGGCGGCAGCTTCCGGATAAAGACCGAGAACGTCGTTCTTCAGGGGCCGGACGCCGCAGACGTCGTCGCCATTACGGTGAGCGATACGGGCGCCGGCATTGACCCCGAGGTGCTGCCGCGGGTGTTCGAGCCGTTTTTTACGACCAAGGACGTCGGCAAGGGAAGCGGCCTGGGCCTGGCGCAAGTCTACGGCTTCGCCGAGCAATCCGGGGGAGCGGTCGAGGTTCGCAGCGCTCTCGGCCGCGGCACCTGCGTTCTGCTGACGCTGCCTCGCAGCACGGCGCCCCTCACGGTGCCGGAGACCCTGCCGGCGCCAAGGGGAGAGACCGGCGTCATTCACGCCAGGATTCTGCTGGTAGAAGACAATCCCCAGGTTGCGGAGGTCGCCGCGGCGCTGCTGCGGGAGCATGGGCATACGGTGACAGTAGCCCCGAATGCACGGGCGGCGCTCGATGTACTGCAATCGGGCGGTGCGATCGATGTCGTCGTTTCGGATATGGTGATGCCGGGCGACATGGGGGGTTTTGAGTTGGCCCAAAACCTTCGGCAGAAGCGGCCGGATCTGCCGGTGATCCTCGTGACGGGCTACAGCGAGGAAGCTTCCCGCGCTGGACTGGAAGGCTTTACGTTGCTCCGCAAGCCCTATGCGCCGCATCTTCTGGCCCAGACGGTGCAGGCGGAACTGCGTGCGAGGTTCAGCCGGACCGTTACCCAGCCTTACCCCTCGAAGCATCGTCAGGCTCCCCAGGAGATGACCGGATCGACCTATCCGTGAGGAGGCCTCTTCACGTTCGCCATCTCCCTTCCGCCTGAAGGTATCGGCGAATCCGGTTGGAGTGTTGAGAGAAATTATGAAACAGAAAATCTCTTACAATATTTTATAACTCTTCATTATTATTTTAATATCATTACGTTTTGCGTTGTTGTCCAGCAACATCCGGAAAAAACTTTAGGGCAGATGGCGCCGATATAGGAATTCAAACTTCCCGCTCAGGGCCAGTGGCTGCAAGAAGCTGCATAGCTTCTCTTGCCGAACCGGATCCCTTTCATGCCCGCGAGCCGCCTTCCGAACCTGTTTCTCGCCTCGCCTTCCTTTTCTCTCCTGCGTTCGACCAGTGTCATCGCTCTGGTTCTGGCCACGCCGGCTCATGCCGATTCGGTTTTCTGGAACGGACCGAGCGGTGGGAGCTGGTTTGTCGATTCGCATTGGGTCTGGGATGGCCACACCCCCGGCGCGGCTGACAACGCTTATATCAACACAGCGGCGGGGCCGTTGATTCCGCTGGGCATGAGCGGTTTCGCCGGCAATCTCTATGTGGGCACCTCGTCTCAAGGTGTCCTGACCGTTGACGGCGCGCTTACGACGGGGAGCGCGTTGCTCGGCAACAGCGCCGGGGCGGAAGGCACCGTCACTGTCTCGGGCGGCACATGGACGAACAGCGGTGTCCTCACTGTTGGAAGCGAGGGGCAGGGCTCGCTCGTCGTCACGAGCGGCGGTTCCGCGTCGGCCGGTACAACCTATCTCGGGACGGGCGTCGGCGGCACCGGCAGCTTGCTGGTCGAAGGAGGTTCGGACTTCAACGCGGCCGGCTTTCTCCTTGTCGGTTATGCCGGCAACGGCGGATCGGGCGGGACGCCTGGCGGGAATGGGACACTCTCTGTCACCGACGGATTGGTGACCAGCATCGGCGCCGTGATCGCCGATGGCATAGGAGCGACGGGCAGTGCCACGATTTCCGGCTCCGACAGCGACTGGATCAATGCCGGTTCCCTGACGGTTGGCGGCGGTGGTGTCGGCAGCCTGACGATCCTGAACGGTGGTTATGTTTCGAGTTGCTGCGTGACGACGATCGGTCAGGCGGCGTCCAGCGCCTCCAGCTCGATCGATATTGCGGGCACAGGGTCCTTCTTGGAGAGCTCAGGCGGCCTGATTGTCGGCAATTATGGCGCTGCGACCTTGACCGTCGGTTCCGGCGCCACGGTCAGCAGCGGGGGCGGCGTGATCGGGCGGCATTCCGCCAGCACGGCGACAGTGACCGGCTCGGGGTCCACGTGGACCAGCGGCGATCTTCTGATCGGTGGCGACAGTTCCGATCCTCTGGGGACGGCTGGCAACGGCACTCTGAACATCAGTGCGGGAGGTGCAGTCACCAGCACGTCTGCACGTCTGGGCGACGTGGCCGACGCCAGCGGCTCTGCGACGATCGCGGACAACGGCTCCAAATGGACGATCACCAGCGGCAATCTGCAGGTCGGGGCGCGCGGCACCGGTGATCTGACAATTCGCAATGGAGCCGCCGTCGAGGCGGTTCATTCCATCATCGGGACCAATACCGGCGCAAGCGGCGAGGCGACCGTGACAGGCGCGGGCAGCCGTTGGACGAGCTCCGGCAACCTTTATGTCGGCAATGAGGGAAGCGGTGTACTCCGGATCGAGGACGGTGCCGCCGTAACGAGCGCGGCCGGTTACATCGCCACGCTTTCCGGTTCCGATTCATCGGTCACCGTCGATGGTGCCGGTTCGTCCTGGACGATGACGGAGGCGTTCATCGCGGGCTACAGCTCCGGCACCACGGCGACGGTCACCTTGAGGGACGGCGGCAGGATCAGCGCGTTGCAAGGAACGCTTGGCGATCTCGCCGGCTCGACCGGCACCATGACGGTCACGGGTGCCGGCTCGAACTGGAATGCATTCGTCGACAGCAGCGTCGCTTATTCCGGCTGCATGAATGTCGGCCGCTATGGAAAGGGCGTTCTGACCGTATCCGATGGCGGCAGCGTCACCGGGCACAGGCTCTACATCGGCAACGAGACGGGCTCCAGCGGAACCGTCACCCTCACCGGCGCCGGTTCCGAAGTGGCCATGGCCAGCCGCTTGTTTATCGGAGCCTATGGCAACGGCACGCTGACCCTGTCGCGTGATGCAGCCCTGCGCGCCTCCGATATCGTCATCGCCCGCGGCGCGGGCGTTGCCGGAACGCTGAACATCGGCGCCGCTTCCGGCCAGTCGGCGCAGGCGGCCGGTGCGGTCGATGCGAGCGCCGTCACCTTCGGCGACGGCGCCGGCAGGCTGGTGTTCAATCACACGGACACATCCTACGTCTTTGACGCACCCATGTCCGGCGCTGGGCAGGTCCTCGTCGAGAACGGGGTGACGACGCTGACGGGCAATTCCGGCGGCTTTACCGGAACGACCACAATTGAGGCCGGCACGCTGGCGGTGAACGGAAAACTCGGCGGCGCGCTGGACGTGCAATCGGCGGGCCGCCTGCAAGGCATCGGCTCCGTCGGCGACACCACCGTCAGGGGCACCGTCGCGCCCGGCAACTCCATCGGCACGTTGAATGTGAATGGCAACGTCACGTTCCGTCCCAGCTCGATCTATGAGGTCGAGATCGACGGCTCGGGGAAGTCCGACCGCATCGCGGCGACGGGAGCGGCGACCATCAATGGCGGCACGGTGCAGATCCTGCCCGACCAGGGCGTCCGGTTCCGCGCCGATCACGCCTATGCCATCCTGACCGCGCAGAGCGGCGTGAGCGGACGGTTCGGCGGCATCCTGAGTTCCGACTTCGCCTTCATCACGCCGACCTTGGGCTATGGGGCCGATGCGGTAACGCTCACCATGGTGCGCAAGACCGGGCCGCGGGCTCCGCTCGCCTTCCGCACGGCGGCGGCCAGCGGCAACCAGTACCGCACGGCCGATGCCGTCGAAGCGCTGGGCGCGGACAACCTGCTCTACGACACCGTCCTCGGTGCCAGCGTCGCCGGGGCGCGGCAGGCCTTCGACGCGCTCTCCGGCGAAGCCCATGCCTCCGCCGCCAAGGTGGCTTACGAGGACAGCCGGAAGGTGCGCGAGGCGGTTCTCGCCCGGCTCAGGGAGCCGCTCGGCGGACCGGCCTTGCCGCTCCTGGCGCAAGGCCCCTATGGCGCAGCCTTCGCGGCGGACCGGCCCGGCAAGGCTCCGCTGCCGGCCGCGCTCGCCCCGGTTCCGGCGCCGCTGCGCCATGCCCTCTGGGGCGAGGGCTTCGGCTCGTGGGGCAAGGTGCGCTCGGATGGCAATGCGGCCTCCCTCGACACCTCGACCGGCGGCTTCATCCTCGGCGCCGATGCGCAGATCGGTGACGGCCTGCGGCTCGGTCTGGCCGGCGGCTACATCTCGACCGCGTTCGATGTCGAGGCCAGGCGCTCCTCCGGCTCCAACGGGAGCGTGTTCGGGGCGCTGTACGGTTCCGGCCGGTGGGGCGATCTCTCGCTCCGTCTCGGCGCGGCCTATGCCCACCACGACATCGACCTCAGCCGCACGGTCAGTGCCCCGGGCTTGGCCGATGCCGTCAAGGCCTCCTATGACGGCGCGACCCTGCAGGCCTTCGGGGAGGTCGGCTACCGCTTTGCCCTGGCCGGTCTGGCGTTCGAGCCGTTTGCGGGCGCTTCCGTGCTGCGGCTTGACACCGACGGCTTCCAGGAGCGCGGCGGCGCGGCGGTGCTGACGGGCTTCGGCCGGACCTACGAGCTCGGCACCACGACGCTGGGGATCAGGGCCGAGGCGCAGCCGAGCCCCGAGATGCCGCTGACGGTGCGGGGCCTCCTCGGCTGGCGTCACGCCTATGGTGACGTGGAGCCTGCGGCGCTGGTGGCGTTCGCCGGGGGCGCAAGCCCGTTCAGCGTGGCAGGCGTCCCGGTCGACCGCGATGCGCTGGTGGTGGAGGCCGGGCTCGACTGGCAGGCGTCGGACGCGATCAGCCTGGGCGTCTCGTATTCCGGCCAGATCGGCAGCCGGGCCCAGGACCATGCCCTCAAGGGCAATCTCGTCTGGAGGTTCGACACACGCTGACGCGGCCCGTCAGGTCGGCGCAATGCGCCAGGAAGAAGGCAGTAAATGGAAGAGGCGACGCAGTCTCATCGATTGCGTCGCCTCTTTGATGTCCGCTTCGCCGTATGTGCTTAACGGTCCACGAGTGGGCCGTGAATCAAATAGGGCAAAACGAAGTTTGGTAAATTCAGTAATTTAGCAATTACCTGGATTCATAAGGCCATAATCCTATTCTAGCGCAAAATCAGTCAGTCATTTGTGCTGCTAGAGGAACTGACCTGCATGTCCCGACTGCTGTAGACGCACTGCGCTCCTGAGGCTGCTTGGAGATTTGCTACGATGGTTATACCCGAATGGTCGAGGTCACGCGTGTGGGTATACTGTTGAAGTCAATGCCGTAATGCGGATTTGGGAGGTCCAGGCAAAGCGTAAACCAGCCCATATCGCTACGATATCGAAGGCGTACCGCAACCGGCTCGCACTGCTGACGCAGTTTTTGACGGATCGGCTCGGTTCGCGGCTGCACCTCTCGACACCGGAGGGCAGCTTGAAATTGGTCGTCGGGATCCCCGAGCTGGCAGATGACGGACCTCTACGCGAAAGCCTCATTGCCAGCGGTTTCGCGATGTCGTTGCTTTCGGACTATTTCATCAGCCCACCTTAACAGGGCCTGGTTGTCGGCTCCGGCTCCGCGAAGGAGCGCGATGCCCGCAAGTTTGCCGATGCTTTGAAACGGCAACTGGATGGACCTGTTCGGGGCTGAGCCGCAACAGGTCCTTTCGATCGGTTGGCAACTGGTTCTGTACAGGGGCCATTTCCGGTGCAGGAGACTGGACCCATTATTTTGGTGAATGCGGGTGCAGTAGGTATGGAGCGCAGTAATGTCGATTGTCGAGTCAATAATGAACGGGCCCGCGCCCTCCCCCACGCCGCGCAATGTCTGGATCGACCGGTTGCGTGCAGGCCTAACCGTGCTCGTCATCACTCATCATGCTACTATCACCTACGGCGCCAGCGGCAGCTGGTTCTTCAAGGCAACCGAGGCAATCAGTGTTCCCTTGACCTTTATGGCCGCAGTCAATCAGGCCTTCTTCATGGGGCTGTTCTTTATGGTCTCGGGCTATCTCGCGCCAGCATCACTAGACCGCAAGGGGACCGTTGGCTTCCTCACTGACCGTGCGATCCGTCTGGGTCTTCCGGTGCTTGTGTTCGGCTTCTTATTGGGGCCTATGACCATCGCTGCGGCGACCGCACCGTTGCACGCCATCCCGGCCGAGACAGCATCGCGGATCCTGCGCGGCGTCTTCGTCCTCGGGCCGATGTGGTTCCCGGCGGCGCTGCTGTTCTTCTCCGTCGTCTTGGGGTTCTGGCCACCGCGTGACAGAGCGGATCAGCCCGTGCCACCCTTTGGCTTGTGGCTGACGCTTGCCTTGTTGACTGGAAGTGCTGCGCTCCTGATCCGGCAGATCATTCCAGTGGGCACATCCGTCCTCGGTTTCCAGATCGGCTATTTCGCCTCCTACATTGTGCTGTTCGCCGTCGGCGTGCGGGCGGGCCGCGCGGGCTGGTTGAGTCGGCTGCCGCTTCCCGCCCTGCAGCGTGCAATGCTCGCTGGTCTGGTCACCCTGCCGCTTCTGCCCGCCGTTCTGCTCACCACGAATGACGTGCAGTTTGAGACGGGCTTCTCACTCGCCGCGATCACATATGCTCTTTGGGAGCCATTGATTGCCCTCAGCGCTATTCCCTCGCTGATTGTCTGGAGCCAGCGATGCGGCGACCGTGCACGGCCATTTTGGGCTTGGGCCGCAGCCAACAGCTACGGGGCTTTCATTCTGCACGCCCCGCTCCTCGTCGCAATGAGCCGGGGACTGGAGGCCCTCAACACGCCGCACGGCATCGCCCTACCGCTGTCAGTAATTGGAACGGTATTGTTTGCCTTCGGTCTGACCGCAGTGCTGCGACGGTCAGCGCTGGTCCGGCGCGTTGTCTGACTCCGCCTCGCGCCGTCCTTCGGTCGCAGGATTCATCATACTCTCCTAGGCTATGTAGACGGATTGGGTCGAGCATTGGCTGAGTGGATTCCCAAATCAGGCGGGCGATGATTCATGGCAGATCGGCTTCAGGAGGCTCGACCATGCTGACGGGAATGACGGAGGAAGACTGGGCGACGGTGCTGCGGGTGTTTGCGGCTTCGTGCTCCCGGCGTGGCGCCAAGGGCCGCAACGACCGCCGCTTCCTGGAGGCGCTGCACTCCTTCACGGTCCACAACATCACCTGGCGAGCCCTGCCCGAGTGTTTCGGCAATTGGAACTCAGTCTGGAAACGCTTTTGGCGCTTGAGCCGGGCGGGCGTGTTCGAAGCCTTCTTCGAGGTCTTGGCGGCTCTGAGCAAGACCGCTCACCTGATGAAGATGTTCGACACAACCATCGTACGCGCCCATGTCTCGGCGGCTGGGGCAAAAGGGGGCAGAGCCGGCAGGCGCTGGGCCGCTCCCGGGGTGGGTTCTCGACCAAGATCCACCTTAAAACCGACTGGAATGGCGACCCGCTGGGCTTTCACCTGACCGGAAGCGAGGTCAGCGACAGCTCACACTTTGAGACGCTGCTCGACGTCGGGCCGGACATCACGCCCCGCGCTGCGGTAGGCGACAAGGACTATGATGCAAAAGCCAACCGACAGGCCGCCCGATCCCGCGGCATCTGCCCGACCATTCCGTACCGCACAACGACCAAAGAGAAGCCGAAGTTCTTTCCCAAGGCGCTCTACCGCGCACGGGCACGCATCGAGCAAACCATAGGCAAGCTCAAGCGGTTCAAGCGCGTTGCTTTACCTCGTGAGGAGACGGACGAGAACTACGGCTCCTTCGTCGCGCTTGCTCCGAGCTTCATCCTGATCAAACCCGTCCACACGACCTAGTATCAGCGCTCTATCGAACCCAACAATGTTCGTTGGCATGAATAAACTCGCGATATGGCTCAACCACTTCGCCTATCGCACCAGCTCTTGAGGGGCGCACCTGTCAACGGAAAAGGGCCCACAGGGGATGAACTGTGAGCCCTGAAAATACAAAAGTCGGTCTAATTGCCTGTCGAATGGAGTCTATATGCCTGTTTTTAGGGTCTATATGCTTGTCGGGACATGCGGTCAGACGTCCAGGTTTGCCACCGATAGGGCGTTTTCCTGGATGAATTCGCGGCGGGGCTCCACAACGTCGCCCATGAGCTTGACGAAAAGATCGTCGGCGTCGGTCGTGTCCCTGACCTTCACCTGCAGGAGCGAGCGCACATCGCGGTCGAGGGTCGTCTCCCACAGCTGCTGGGCCGTCATCTCGCCGAGACCTTTGTACCGCTGAAGCTGCAGGCCCTTGCGGCCGGAGGCGATCACGGCGTTGAACAGCGAGAGCGGGCCGTCGATCTGCATCTCGTCGTTCTTGCGCACCAGCTTTGCGGGCTTGGCGTAGACGTCCTGCAGGGACTTGGCGCGCTCGTCAAGCTTCTTCGCCTCCTGGCTGGCGATCAGGGCCTGGTCGAGAACGGCGGTCTGGGTCACCCCGCGCACGGTGCGCGAGAAGACGTAGCCGCCCTCGCTCACTTCGCCGGTCCAGCCGCGTTCGAGCTCTTCCGAAATCGCATCGAGACGCTGCGCGATATAGGTCGCAGCGGCGGGGCCGCGCTGCGGATCTTCCACCACGTCGGGGCGCAACGCTCCGGCAATCGCGGCCTGCTCGACGGCCTTGCGGTTATAGCGCGTGTGCAGGTTGTTCAGCACCTGGCGGACGAGGCGCGCCTCGTCGATCAGGCCTTTGAGCTGGTCGCCCTGGAATTCCACGCCGGTTTCGAGGCGCAGCGAAGCGCTCTCGATACCCGCATCGATGAGGAAGTCTTCCAGCGCGCGCTCGTCCTTCAGGTAGATCGCCTGCTTGCCGCGGGTCGCCTTGTAGAGCGGCGGCTGCGCGATGTAGAGGTGCCCGCGCTCGATCAGCTCCGGCATCTGGCGGAAGAAGAACGTGAGCAGCAGCGTGCGGATGTGCGAGCCGTCCACGTCCGCATCCGTCATGATGATGATGCGGTGATAGCGCAGCTTCTCGACGTTGAACTCCTCGCGGCCGATGCCTGTGCCGAGCGCGGTGATCAGCGTGCCGATCTCCTGGCTCGACAGCATCTTGTCGAACCGCGCGCGCTCGACGTTGAGGATCTTGCCGCGCAAGGGGAGAACGGCCTGGAAGGCGCGGTCACGGCCCTGCTTGGCGGAGCCGCCGGCCGAGTCGCCCTCGACGAGCAGCAATTCGCATTTCGAAGGGTCGCGCTCCTGACAGTCGGCGAGCTTGCCGGGCAGCGACGCGATATCCAGCGCGCCCTTGCGGCGGGTGAGCTCGCGCGCCTTGCGGGCGGCCTCGCGCGCGGCTGCGGCTTCCACCACCTTGCCGACGAGAGTGCGGGCTTCCTGCGGATGCTCCTCGAGCCAGTTGTTGAGCGCTTCGTTCACGACATTCTCGACGGCGGGACGCACCTCCGAGGAGACGAGCTTGTCCTTCGTCTGCGACGAGAATTTCGGATCCGGCACCTTCACCGAGACAATGGCGGTCAGGCCCTCGCGGCAATCGTCGCCGGTGAGCGAAACCTTTTCCTTCTTCGTGAGGCCGGAGGATTCCGCATAGCCGTTCACCTGGCGGGTGAGAGCCGCGCGGAAGCCCGCCAGATGCGTGCCGCCATCCCGCTGTGGGATGTTGTTGGTGAAGCAAAGCACGTTCTCGTGGTAGCTGTCGTTCCACCACAGGGCCACTTCCACGCCGATGCCGTCCTTCTCGGAGCGGATGACGACGGGCTGCTGAATCAAGGGGGTCTTGGCGCGGTCGAGATAGCGCACGAAAGCTTCCACGCCGCCCTCGTACATCAGCTCCTCGCGCTTGTGTTCCGCATGGCGCTTGTCGGTCAGCACGATGCGCACGCCGGAGTTCAGGAAGGCGAGTTCGCGCAGGCGGTGTTCGAGCGTCGCATAGTCGAACTCCACCATGGTGAAGGTTTCAGGCGAGGGCAGGAAGGTCACTTCCGTGCCGCGCTTGTCCGGAGCGTCGCCCACGACGGCGAGCGGCGCCACGGCGTCGCCATGGCGGAACTCCATGAAGTGTTCCTTGCCGTTGCGGTAGATTCGAAGCTTCAGCCAGGTCGAGAGAGCGTTCACCACGGACACGCCCACGCCGTGCAGGCCGCCGGAGACCTTGTAGGAATTCTGGTCGAACTTTCCGCCCGCGTGCAGCTGGGTCATGATGACTTCGGCCGCCGAGACGCCTTCGCCCGGGTGGATGTCGGTGGGAATGCCGCGGCCGTTGTCGGTGACGGTGACCGAGCCATCCGCATTGAGCGTGACGGTCACTTCCGTCGCGTGACCGGCCAGCGCCTCGTCGATGGCGTTGTCGACCACCTCGTAGACCATGTGGTGCAGGCCCGAGCCGTCATCGGTATCGCCGATATACATGCCGGGCCGCTTGCGCACCGCATCAAGACCTTTCAGCACCTTGATCGATTCCGCGCCGTAGGCGTCGGCATTCGCGTTGATAGCAGGTTCGGCCATTTGGGATCCTTCAAGGCGCAGCGGACAGGAACAGGCGCGCCAGGGTTTTTGATTCGTCAGATCAGATATTTAGTGACGATTGGTTGAAATTTCACCCCCGCGCGCATACGCGCGCGTGATGCGGGGCGGAAAAATCCACCAGAATTTGACAAATCGAAGCCATTCAGAGGCGGTTCTTTGCCTCAGGGTCGGAAAAGACGTTCAGCGCGCCGCTACGGCAGCCGCGGCGCCCGCCAGCATGGCTCCCGTGGTGCGGTTGAGGATGCGGATGGCGCGCGGCGTCGTGAAGAGCTGCCGCGCGCGGGCGGCGAGCACGATGTAGCCGCCGAAAACTACGGCCAGGACGCTCAAGGTCGCGGCCACGAGCTCCGCATAGCCCAGCACCGTGATGCGGGTGAGGTCGAGGATCGTGGGCAGGAGGGCCAGATAGAACACGATGGTCTTCGGATTGCCCAGGGTCAGGGCTAGGCCGCCGAGCATCAGCTTGGCCGGGTGTTCCGCACCGGAATCGGCCTTCACGTCCCGGGCGAGGGCCGGAGCGGTCCAGATCTTGTAGGCGATGTAGAGCAGGTAGGCCGCGCCGGCATACTTGATGACCAGGAAGACCTCGTGGAAGGCCTGCGCCAGGGCCGCAAGCCCGAGAACGGCGAAGGTCAGCCACACCACGTCCCCCAGGGCCACCCCGATGCTGAAGGCCACCGCGCCCTTCGGGCCGCGCCCCAGCACCCGCGCCACGATGGCGGCAATGCCCGGTCCCGGCGAGGCGGCGGCGATGAAGAGGGCGGAGGAGAAGAGCAGAAGTCCTGCGAGATCCATGGGTCCGGTACCGGAAGGGGCGACGAGGCGATGACCCACCATAGATCGCTGCGGCCACCGGCGCCATCAAGGAGTTGTGATGGTTTTCATCACCGGCGCCGCTCCCCGGAGAATATCGAAGATCCGCGCACCGCCAGGCCGGGCTCTCACCCGGCGACGGCTTGCCCGAGCCATGCGAGCAGGGGCGTCGCGATCCAGAAGGTCGCGTGGCTTGCGGCATGGGCAAGCATGGCGTGCTCCAGGCTGCGCGAGGCATAGAGCCAGCCGAAGAGCAGCCCCGCGACCGTGTTGAGCCCGAGTGTCCTGGCGATCAGGATCTGATTGTCCATCTGCCCCATGCCGGCGACCGCCCCGAGATGGCCCGCCGCGAAGCCTATGGCTGCGATCACGATGGCAATCCAGACCACGATAGGCCGCGCCCGGCCCCGGGTGAGGCGCAGGCCCGCCCAGACCAGGAGCGTCATCAGCCCGAAGCGGAGCATCAGCTCCTCGGTGATGCCCCCGTAGAGAAGGCCGAGAAAACGCCCCTCGAGCGTGACCTCGTCCAGCCGGGGAACGACCGCGAAGGCTTCCGGGAAGATCCGGCGCAGGACGAGATCGGCCGCCGCCACCATGGAGGCGACGGCGAAGGCGAGGAGGAGCGTCGATCGCCAGCCGCCCGTGGCCGGTCCGGACGCTTGCCCGCGCAGGCGCCGCAGGATCAGGCAGGTCAGGCCGGCCTTCTCCGCCAGGGCGACGCCGAGGGCGACGGCGGCGAACAGGAGGAGGGCAGGCTGCCCGAGGAGCAGAAGGGCGAATTCCGTCCGCGACAGCGCGGGCGCGCCCGGGAGACGGCTCGCCTGCTCGATGGTGGCCTCCATGAGAGGCACGAGCGACAGCACGCCGAGCAGTCCCAGGCCATAGAGAGCGAGGAAGGGTTTCAGGACGCGGGTCGTGAAGGTCATGGCATCAAAGCGGTTCGATCGTGCCGGGCGACACCTGCAGCAGGTCGGCGCGGCCCTGGAGTTCGGCAAAGAGGCCCGGGTCCGCTCCCGTCATCCAGACCTGTCCGCCCAGGGCTTCGAGGGTGTCGTAAAGGCCGGCGCGGCGGCGGGGGTCGAGATGGGCCGCCACCTCGTCGAGGAGCACGAAGGGGGCGATGCCGCTCATGCTGGCCACGAGCCGCGCATGGGCGAGCACGAGGCCGATGAGCAGCGCCTTCTGCTCGCCGGTGGAAGCCAGGTTGGCCTGAATGTCCTTCGGCCCATGGCGCACGAGCAGGTCGGATGCCTGCGGGCCCACGAGGGTGCGCCCAGCGGCGCGGTCGCGGTGGCGGTAGTCGCGCAAGATGGCGCGGTAGCGATCCTCGGCATCCACCGCGGGCAGGGTGGCGACGAGGGTGTCGAGCTCGCCTTCCAGGCCCATCGTGGCGAAGGGGAAGGGCGAATCATCCTCGCGGGTTTCGAGGATGAGCGCCGCGAGACGCTCCACGGTTTCGCGGCGCGCGGCGGCGACGGCGATGGCGAGTTCCGCCACCTCGCGTTCCAGCGCATCGAGCCAGAGGCGGTCGTCGGGATTGTCCTCCAGCACGCGGTTGCGCGAGCGCAGCGCCCGCTCCAGCGCGTTGACCCGCGCGCCGTGATCCGCATCGACCGCGAGCACGAGCCGGTCGAGAAAGCGACGGCGGTCGCCGGCGGGCCCCCGAAAGAGCGCGTCGAGATCCGGCGTGAGCCAGACGACGCGCAGATATTCGGCGAAGGCCGTGGGCGAGGAGGCGGGCATGCCGTCGATGCGGCAGATGCGCGAGGCGCGGGAGCCTTCGCCCGGCTGGTCGAGCCCCGTGCCGAGACGGTGCTCGCCGTAGGGCGCGTCCAGGGTGAGGGAAACGGCGAAGGACCCGGGGCCGCCCTGGCGCGCCATCTCGCCGAGCTCCGCACGCCGCAGGCCCCGTCCTGGCATGAAGAGGGAAATGGCCTCCAGCACGTTGGTCTTGCCTGCTCCGTTCTCGCCCACCAGCGCCACGAGCGGGCGCGAAACGGCCAGGTCCAGGTTCGCGTAGGTGCGGAAGTCCTGGAGGATCAGGCGGACGATTCGGGAGGCGGCGGCCGGGGAGGATGACATGCGCCCCCTTCTTTCAGGAGAGGGCGCGAAAGATCAAGCGTTGGCGATGTCGCCCAGGCCTATTTGGTCATCCCGGACGGCGTAGCCGATCCGGGATCGCGAGACGGGAGAGCGCCTGCACCTCCACCGTCATTCCCGCGCAGGCGGGAATCCATAAACACCGTGAGAGCAGAATAAAGCGAGCGGGATTAGCTGCAATTTTCCTCGGACTGTCGTGGTTATGGATCCCCGCTTTCGCGGGGATGACAGCGTTGGGGCTTTCCGCTCTGTCCTGACAACGATCCCGGGTTCTACTGCGTAGCCCCGGGATGGCGCTTTGAGCGATTACACCCGCATCGGCATCAGGACGTAGAGCGCGGCGGCGCCTTCGCGGTCCTGGATGATCGTCGGGGAGCCGGGATCGGCGAGCTTGAACAGGGCGGTGTCCCCGTCGAGCTGGCCCGCGATGTCGAGAAGGTAGCGGGCGTTGAAGCCGATATCGATCGGCGCGCCGTCGTAATCGACCTCGAGTTCTTCCGTCGCGCTGCCCGAATCCGGGTTGTTCACGGTCAGCGTCAGGCGCCCGTCGGAGAGCGCCAGCTTAACCGCGCGGCCGCGCTCCGACGAGATGGTGGAGACGCGGTCCACGGCCTTGGAGAAATCGGCCCGCTCGACCACCAGGAGCTTGTCGTTCCCCGCCGGGATGACCCGCTGGTAATCGGGGAAGGTGCCGTCGATGAGCTTGGAGGTCAGCACCACGCCGTCGAAGGTCAGCCGCACCTTGGCGGAGGACAGTTCGATGGTGACGGTTTCGGAGCCGTCCTCCACGAGCTTGACGATCTCGGCCACGGCCTTGCGCGGGACGATCACGCCGGGCATGCCTTCCGAGCCCGTGGGGGCCGGGATCTCGACGCGGGCGAGGCGATGGCCGTCGGTGGCGACCGCGCGCATGACGACGGAACCGCCCGCCTCCAAGGTGTGAAGGTAAATGCCGTTGAGGTAGTAGCGCGTCTCCTCCGTCGAGATCGCGAACTGCGTCTTCTCGATCAGGCGCTTGAGATCGGCGGCGGACAGCGTGAAGCTGTGCGGCAGGTCGCCGGCGGCGAGATCCGGGAAATCGCTTTCGGGGAGGGCCTGCAGCATGAAGCGCGAGCGGCCCGAACGGATCTGCATCTGCCCCAGGTCCGCCGTCATTTCGAGGGAGACCTGCGCGCCGTCCGGGAGTTTGCGCACGATGTCGTAGATCATGTAGGCCGGAACGGTGGTCGAGCCCGCATCCGTGATGTCGGCCGGGATCGTCTCCGTCACCTCGATGTCGAGGTCCGTGGCCTTGAGGCGCAGGGAACCCTCTTCCGCCCGCAGGAGGACGTTGGACAGGATCGGAATGGTATTGCGGCGCTCGACGACGCGGTGCACATGCCCCAGCGCCTTCAGCAGAGCGGCGCGCTCAACGGTAACTCTCATAACCTTAGGCACCTGGTTTCGGTGAAATTCTTGGCTCGCTCCCGTCCGAGGCCGGCCTCGGACGGAACAAGCGGGGCGGCAAGATTGGCTTTTGTCGCCGGAGAAAGCAAGGCCGGGGCCTGCCCGGCCCGAAGGGCCTTATTCCTGCAGCATCCGCTTGAGAAGCTCGACCTCGTCGGAGAGGGCGTGATCTTCCCCCAAGGCCTTCTCGATCTTGCGCACGGCGTGGAGTACGGTGGTGTGGTCGCGCCCGCCGAAACGGCGGCCGATCTCAGGCAGTGAACGCAGCGTCAGGACCTTGGACAGGTACATGGCGATCTGGCGCGGGCGCACCACGGCGGCGGTGCGGCGCTCCGAGAGGATGTCCGAGCGGGAGACGTTGTAGCGCGAGGCCACCAGTTTCTGGATGTCCTCGATCTTGACGCGCTTGGGCTCCCGGTTGCGCACCAGGTCGCGGATGGCGGTCTCGGCGGTTTCGAGGGTGATGGCGGAACCGGTCAGCGTCGCATGGGCGAGCAGGCGGTTCACCGCGCCTTCGAGATCGCGTCCGTTGGCGGTGATCGCCCGCGCCACGTAGGCGATCACGTTCGGCCCTACATCGAAGGTGGGGTGGATCGTCTTCAAAGCCTCGATGCGGGTGGTGAGGATCGAGGTGCGCAGCGCCTCGTCCAGGGCGCTGACCTCGACCACGAGGCCGCCTGCGAGACGCGAGCGGACGCGCTCGTCGAGGTTTTCGAGATCGGCCGGCGGACGGTCCGCGGCGATCACGATCTGGCGGCCCGCATCGATGAGGGCGTTCAGCGTGTGCCCGAATTCCTGCTGGATCTGCTTGCCCTGGATGAACTGCACGTCGTCGATGATGAGCAGGTCGATGCCTCGAAGACGCTCCTTGAAGGCCAGCGATGTCTGGGCCTTCAGGGAGGCGACGAAGCCGTACATGAAGCGGTCGGCGGTGAGATAGATGACCCGCCGCCCCTGCGCGCGCACCGCATGGCCGATGGCGTGCAGAAGATGCGTCTTGCCGAGGCCCACGCCCGCATGGAGATAGAGCGGGTTGTAGATCGCCTGGCCGTTCTGCGCGTGAGCCACCCGGTCCGCCGCCGCGTGAGCGAGGGCATTGGAGCGCCCGACGATGAAGCTGTCGAAGGTCAGGCGGGTGTCGAGCGGGGCGCCGCCGAGATCGCTGTTCTCGCCGCGCTCTTCCAGGGGGGCGGCCGTGGCAGCGCTCTTCATCTCGCCCGCTATGCTCGGCATGGCCATCGAGGCCGCCGGAGCCGGGCGCGGCGCTTCGGCGGCGCGACGCCCGGCGGCGGGATCCCGCCCGAGCGTGTTGCGCACGCCGATGGAGACCCGGTCCACGTCGCCGGTCTCGGAGCGGTAAACCGCGAGCACCCGGTCGGCGTAATGGGATTCGATCCAGCTCTTCAGGAAACGGGTGGGAACCGTCAGATAGGCGCAGCCCTCGACCACCGAATCCAGCTCCAGGCGCCCAAACCAGCTGGCGAAGATGTCCTCGCCCAGCTCGGCCCGCAGACGGCGCTTCACCCGCGCCCAGACATCCGCCGCCGTTTGTTCGCCCGGACCCTCCACACCGTTCTCGCTCGGAGCGGCAAAGGTTCGGTGATCTTCGCTGCGATACATCAAAAGTTCCTCCACGAGGTCTCGACGCCTTACAAGGCCGAAACCCCCACGCATGACCCGTCTTGAACACCAAGGCACAAATGCCTCACAGGTTATTCAAAACGTGGCGCCCCCAATTGTACTAAAGATTATCCGATCACATTTAAGAGGAGATGGTCCTCGGCTGCCATCTCCTTTGTCTTCACTCAAGTTCTAACAAGTTTACCTCTCGGTAAAGGATAAGCCTGCACTTGTTTCTCAAGACAATGAAACAACGACCGACCCCCACGCATGGCGTCTTTAGTTCGAACTTTAGGTGAATGACTTCACGGCGAGCCGTTGAAGCAAAGCGACCTTACACAGGGTGCAGGACGGCGTGCAATACGGCCGAGTCGAGTCACAAGCGCTTGAGCGATCCCGGGGGCGCTCACAGCCTCGTCCACAGGTTTTGAATCGAGGCTTTAAAGTCCTGACTCTTCAACTGATTCACTGTGTCGCTCCGGCCCGATCGCAGGCCCGAAAAAAGAGTCTTTCCGCAACCTTGATTCAGAACCGATTCGCGCCGACTCGGTGGGCGATTCCGATGCTTTGCGGTCCTTTGCCTGCTAACATCTTGAAGAAATTAAATTTTTTATGTGCGGTTCAAATCTGAACTGTGAAGCTTTCACCCCGTCAGACGGGGATAAAGTCAAGTTCCTGTGTGGATAAAATTTGAGGACCGAAGCCGGCCGCAGGCATGAAAAAACCCGGCCTCTCGGCCGGGTTCGTTCCTGATGAGCGGATGCGCTCGCAGAGGCTCTTTAGGCGCTCAGCGACTTGATGCGGTGCGCGAGGCGCGAAACCTTCCGCGAAGCGGTGTTCTTGTGCACGATGCCCTTCTGAGCGGCGCGCATCAGCTCCGGCTCGGCGGCGCGCAGGGCCGCAACGGCCTCGGTCTGGTTGCCGGAGGCGATGGCCTCTTCGACCTTGCGGACGAAAGTCCGCATCCGGCTGCGACGCGACTTGTTGATCGCGGTGCGCTTCGCGATCTTGCGGGTCATCTTCTTGGCGGACACGGTGTTGGCCATGGCCCATCCTCGTTCTTTTCAAAATCCGATGGCAAGGCTCAAGCTCGGCAGAGAGCTCCGGCAGCGATCGGTTGATTGCATGGAAACCGAAGAGCCCGCGGGACGCGCGGGCTCATGTGAGGCGGCTTATAGACGCGAAGCTCACGAACGTCAACGACCATAGGCCTTTGCGCGTCAAAAAAGCATCGAGAGCGCCTCCTGCGCGGTCCGGCGCCAGGGATTGGCCGGGTCGAGCAGGAGGCGCAGGGCCATCAGGCCGGAGACGAGGACCAGGAGCGGCCGGATGAGCCGGGAGCCGAGGCGCATGGCGAGCCGCGAGCCGATCTGGGCTCCCAGGAGGGAGGCTGCGGACATCGCGAGCCCCACGGGCCAGACCACGGCTCCGGTCGCCGCGTAGAGGAGCAGGCTGCCCGCGTTGCTCGCGAGATTGACGAGCTTGGTATGCGCGGTCGCCTTCACGACCCCATAGCCGAGGAGCGTCACGAAGGCGAGCATATAGAAGGAGCCCGCGCCCGGGCCGAAGATGCCGTCGTAGAAGCCGATGGCGACCGGCGCGGTCAGGCCGAAGGCCAGGGCCGTCATGCGGGCATGGGCGTCCTCGTCCTTCACCTTGCGCGAGAACGCGAAATAGAGAGCGATCGCGATGAGCAGCAGCGGGATCAGCACGTCGAGCACGGCGCGCGGCAGGAACTGCACGCAGAGCGCCCCCGCGATGCTGCTCGAAAAGGCGACCAGGGTGAATCCCCAGGCCCTGTTCCATTCGATCAGCCCCTTGCGGCCGAAGGTATAGGTGGCGGACGCCGCGGCGACCGAGCCCTGCACCTTGTTGGTGGCGATCGCCTGCGCCGGATCGAGGCCCGCGAGCAGAAGGGCGGGCACGGTCAGGAGGCCGCCGCCGCCTGCGATGGAATCGATGAAGCCCGCAAGGAAGGAGACCGCGGCCAGGGCCGCGATCATGTCGAGACCGATGTCGGGCACGGTTACCGGTTCTTGAAGTCGGCGGCGCGCTTTTCCACGAAGGCGGCCATGCCTTCCTTCTGGTCGGCGGTGGCGAACATGGCGTGGAACAGCCGCCGCTCGAAACGGATGCCCTCGGCGAGCGAGACCTCGTCGGCGCGGTTGATCGTTTCCTTCGTCATCATGGCGATGGGCAGCGACATGGAGGCGACGGTCTGGGCCGTCTTCATGGCCTCGTCGAGCAGGTCCGCAACGGGCACCACGCGGGCGACGAGCCCCGAGCGCTCCGCTTCCTCCGCGCCCATCATGCGGCCCGTCAGGCACATCTCCATGGCCTTGGCCTTGCCGATGAGACGGGTCAGGCGCTGGGTGCCGCCCATCCCCGGCATCACGCCGAGCTTGATCTCGGGCTGGCCGAACTTGGCGTTGTCGGCGGCAATGATGAAGTCGCACATCATGGCGAATTCGCAGCCGCCGCCCAGGGCGAAGCCCGCCACCGCCGCGATCATGGGCTTGCGGCGTCCCGACACCTTTTCCCAGCCGGAGAAGAAATCGGCCATATAGGTGTGCGGATAGGTAAGGCTCGCCATCTCCTTGATGTCGGCGCCGGCGGCGAAGGCCTTTTCCGAGCCGGTGATGACGATGCAGCCGATGCCGTCATCCGCCTCGAAGGCGTCGAGCGCCTGGTTCACCTCGCCGAGCAGCGCGGAATTGAGGGCGTTCAGGGCCTGCGGCCGGTTCAGGGTGATCAGCCCCACCTTGCCGCGCGTCTCAACCAGAATCGTCTCGAAAGCCATGCCGGCGTCTCCTCCTCGGTGGAAAGACACCGGTAGGCGAGGGCGGCAGGCGCGGCAAGAGAAAATCGGGAGGGCTATGCTTCACCTTCCGGCAGGCGCGGGCATCCCTCTCAGGCGCGGGATCGCTTCTGGCAGCGGGGACAATAGAAGGTGGAGCGCCCCGCCTGCACGAGCCGCGCCACCGTGCCCGTGCAGCCCGGGGTCGTGCAGGGCTCGCCCTCCCGGTCGTAGACCCGGAAGGAATGCTGGAAATAACCGAGGGTCCCGTCCACCTGCGCATGGTCGCGCAGGGTCGAGCCCCCCGCCTGGACCGCCTCGGAGAGCACCTCGCGGATGACGTCGGCGAGCCGGTGCGCCTTTTCCGTCGGCAGGCCCTTCTTCGTGGCGAGCGAACCCGCCGGGGCTTCCGGATGGAGCCCGGTGCGGAACAGGGCCTCGCAGACATAGATATTGCCCAGGCCTGCGATGAGGCGCTGGTCGAGCAGGGCCGCCTTCAGGGGCGTGCGCTTGCCTGAAAAGAGCCTGGCGACCGCCTCGCCCGAGAGTTCGTTGCCGAGGGGCTCGATGCCCATCCCGGCGAAGTGCCTGGAGGCTTCGATCCCGGACCGGGGCACCAGATCCATGAAGCCGAAGCGGCGGGTGTCGTTATAGATGACGGAGGCCCCGTTGGAGAGCCGGAAGACCACGTGGTCGTGGGCGCCCAAGGACCCGTGCTCGTGATGGAACTCGCCGGGCATCCGGGTGGCGCCGTCCATCGTGACGAGGAAGCGGCCCGACATGCCCAGATGCATGATCAGCACCTCGCCCGAGGAGAGATCGGCCAGGAGGTATTTGGCCCGGCGGCTCAAGGAGCGCACCTCCTGGCCTTCCAGACGCTCCGCGAACCTTTCGGGAAACGGAAAGCGCAGGTCCGGGCGGCGCTGCACCACCTTGGTGAAGCGGGCGCCCACCATGGCGGGCTCCAGGCCCCGGCGCACGGTCTCGACTTCGGGCAGTTCGGGCATCAACCATCTCTCGGCTTCTTGGAGGCTCTTACATAGCCATCGGGCCGCGCTTCCGCTATGGATCGCCGCTACAGGTGACGAGAGGCTTGACGATCATGACCGACGAGAACACCCATTTCGGGTTCCAGTCCGTGCCCCTGGGCGAGAAGCAGGGCAAGGTCAACGAGGTCTTCCGCTCCGTGGCGAGCCGCTACGACCTCATGAACGACCTCATGTCCGCAGGCCTCCACCGCCTCTGGAAGGACGCCCTCGTCTCCACCCTGCGCCCGCCCCGGGACCGACCGTTCCGCCATCTCGACGTGGCGGGTGGCACCGGGGACGTAGCCTTCCGCATTCTGGACGCGGGCGGGCCGCAGACCCATGTGACCGTGCTCGACATCAACGGCGAGATGCTGAAGGTGGGCGCCGAGCGCGCCGGTCACCGCTATGAGGGCCGCATCGATTTCGTCGAGGCCAATGCGGAGGAGCTGCCCTTCGAGCCCAAGACCTTCGACGCCTACACCATCGCCTTCGGCATCCGGAACGTGCCGCGCATCGACCGGGCGCTGCGCGAGGCACACCGGGTGCTCAAACCCGGCGGGCGCTTCCTGTGCCTCGAATTCTCCAAGGTCGACGTGCCGGTGCTCGACAGGATCTACGACGCCTATTCCTTCAACGTCATCCCGAAGCTCGGGCAGATGGTGACGGGGGATGCGGAATCCTATCAGTACCTCGTCGAGTCGATCCGCCGCTTCCCGACGCCTGTGGCCTTCGCGCGGATGATCGAGGAGGCGGGCTTCAGGCGCGTCACGCACCGCGCGCTGACCGCCGGCGTGGTCGCCATTCACTCGGGCTGGAAGATCTGACACGTGATCGGCAGCCTCGTTCATCTCGCCCGCAACCTGCATGCCGGCTTCATTCTGGCGCGCGAAGGCGCGCTGGCGCTCGTGGATGCGAACGCCCTGCCGCCCTCCGCCCGCCTGGGGCTGAAGCTGGCGCGCCTCGTGGAGCGCCCGCAGGCCGGTGACGGCGCGGCGCGGCTCTCGAAAGCACTCACGCGGCTCGGGCCCTCTTACGTGAAGTTCGGCCAGTTCCTGGCGACCCGGCCCGACATCGTCGGCGTGGCGGCCGCCCGCGACCTGGAGCGCCTGCAGGACCGCATGCCGCCCTTCCCCCGGGCGGAGGCGGTGCGCATGGTCGAGAACGCCCTGGGCCGCCCCATCGACGACCTCTTCCTGGAATTCAGCGAGCCGATCGCGGCCGCTTCCATCGCGCAGGTCCACAAGGCCCGCATCCGCACGGCGGAGGGCGAGGAAACGGTGGCGGTGAAAGTGGTGCGGCCGGGCGTGCGCGAGGGCTTTGCCCGCGACCTGCAGGCCATGCGTGCCGCCGCCCGCCTGTTCGAGCGCATGGTGCCCGATGCGCGCCGCCTCAAGCCCCTGGAGATTGTGGAGGCGCTCGCCCGCTCCGTCGCCGTCGAGATGGATCTGCGCCTCGAGGCCGCCGCCGTGTCGGAACTCGCCGAGAACACCAGGGACGATCCCGATTTCCGCGTGCCGAAGCCCCATTGGGACCTCACCGCCCGCGACGTGCTCACCACGACCTGGATCGACGGCATCCGCCTCAACGACCTCGCCGCCATCGACGCCGCCGGCTTCGACCGGGTGGCGCTCGGGCGCACGGTGATCCAGTCCTTCCTGCGCCATGCCATCCGCGACGGCTATTTCCATGCGGATATGCACCCCGGCAACCTGTTCGTGGATGGAGAGGGACGTCTCGTCGCCGTCGATTTCGGCATTATGGGCCGGCTCGGCATGAAGGAGAGGCGCTTCCTCGCCGAGATCCTCCTGGGCTTCATCCGGCGCGATTACCTGCGCGTGGCGCAGGTGCATTTCGAGGCCGGCTACGTGCCGCCGCATCACTCGGTGGAGGATTTCGCGCAGGCCATCCGCGCCATCGGCGAGCCGATCCACGACCGGCGGGCGGACGAGATCTCGATGGCGAAGCTGCTCACGCTGCTCTTCGAGATCACGGCGCTGTTCGACATGCAGACGCGCATCGAGCTCGTCATGCTGCAGAAGACCATGGTCGTGGTGGAGGGCGTGGCCCGCAACCTCGATCCGAAGCTCGACATGTGGACCACCTCCGAGCCGGTCGTGCGCGAGTGGATCGAGCGCAATCTCGGTCCCCTCGGCCGGGCCGAGCAGGCGGGCCGCGGCCTATGGACCCTCGCAGGTGTGATCGGCGACCTGCCGGAGCTCGCCTTGCGCGCCGAGCGGGTGCTTACCCAGCTCGAGGACGTGACGGCGCGGGGCGTTGCGCTCAACCAGGACAGCGTCGCCGCCATCGGCCGCGCCGAGGCGCGGGGCAATCGCTGGGGCGTGGCGGCCTTGTGGATCATCGCCGCCTCGCTGGCGATCATGCTGTTGAGGGGCTTCGCATGACGGTGCTTTCAGGAAAACGAATCCTCCTCGTCATCGGCGGCGGGATCGCGGCCTACAAGTCGCTCGATCTCATCCGCCGCCTGCGCGAGCGCGGGGCGTCCGTGCGCTGCATTCTCACCAACGGCGCGCAGCAGTTCATCACGCCGCTCGCGGCGTCCGCCCTCACCGGGCAGCGCACGCATACCGATCTCTTCGACCGCGAGGACGAGGCCGATATCGGCCACATCAAGCTCGCGCGCGACGCGGATCTCGTCGTCGTCGCTCCGGCCACCGCCAATCTCATGGCGAAGATGGCAGGCGGCCACGCGGACGATCTCGCTTCCACGGTGCTGCTCGCCACAACCCTGCCGATTCTGATCGCGCCCGCCATGAACGTGCGCATGTGGCTGCACGCGGCCACGCAGCGCAATCTGAAGATGCTGCAGGCCGACGGCGTTCATGTGGTCGGGCCCAACGAAGGCGCCATGGCGGAGGCTGAAACGGGCCCCGGCCGCATGGCGGAGCCTCTCGAAATCGCCGCCGCCGTGGAGCGCCTGCTCTCCCCTTCCGGCCCGCTTGCGGGCAAGCACGTGATCGTGACCTCCGGCCCGACGCACGAGCCGATCGATCCGGTGCGCTACATCGCCAACCGCTCCTCCGGCAAGCAGGGCCACGCCATCGCTAAGGCTGCAGCGGAAGCAGGCGCGCGCGTGACGCTCGTCTCCGGTCCCGTCACCGTGCCCGATCCTGCGGGCGTGACGGTCGTGCATGTGGAAAGCGCCGGCGAGATGCTGGAGGCGGTGGAGAAGGCGCTTCCCGCCGATATCGGCATCTTCGCCGCCGCGGTCGCGGACTGGCGCGTGGCGAATGCGGGCGGGCAGAAGATCAAGAAGAAAGACGGCGCCCTGCCGAACCTGTCGCTTGCCGAGAACCCCGACATTCTCGCCACCGTTTCGCGCCGCACGGAGAACCGTCCTCCGTTCATGGTGGGCTTTGCGGCCGAGACGGAGAACGTGATCGCCCATGCGCAGCAGAAGCTCGCGAAGAAGGGCTGCGACCTCATCGTCGCCAACGACGTCTCGACGGCGACGGGGGTGATGGGCGGCGACAGCAACACCGTGCATCTCGTCACGGCATCAGATGTGGAAACCTGGCCGACCCTCTCGAAGGCGGAGGTGGCGAAGAAGCTCGTCGAGCGGCTGGGCGCGATGACGGGAGACCGCAAACCATGAGGAAGCGTCTGCGCATCCAGCGCCTCGCGCATGGTGCCGGTCTGCCGCTGCCGCGCTACGAGACCGCGGGCGCGGCAGGCATGGATCTGATGGCGGCCAACCCGGCCGACGAGCCGGTCGTCCTGCACCCCATGCAGCGCGTGCTGGTTCCCACCGGCCTCGTGTTCCAGCTCGAACCCGGATACGAGGCGCAGGTGCGGCCCCGCTCGGGGCTGGCGTTCAAGCACGGCGTCACGGTTCTCAATGCGCCGGGCACCATCGATGCGGATTATCGCGGCGAGGTCCAGGTGCTGCTCGTCAATCTCGGCTCCGAGCCGGTCGCTATCACGCGGGGGATGCGCATCGCCCAGATGGTGATTGCGCCCGTGACCACGGTGGAGCCGGTCGAGGTCGAGACCGTCGATGCCACCGACCGGGCTGCCGGAGGTTTCGGATCGACCGGATTGGGTTAAAGTCTTCGCCATGAATTTTCTGTCGCGCCGCTCGCTTCTCGCCATCGCCGCCGTCACGGATATCGCGCTCCATGCCCGGCCCATGCCGGTCTCGGCCAAGTCCCTCGCGGCCCGGCACAACCTGCCGCCGCGCTACCTCGAGCCGGTGCTCCAGGCCCTGGTGCGCCAGGGCGTCCTGAAAGGCGTTCGCGGCCCTCGCGGCGGCTATGAACTCGCCCGCGAGCGGCGGCGCATCACCGCCGGGGACATCGTGCGCATCGCCATGTCGGCCCTGGAGGAGGACGGCTCCTCGCCGACCCCGGAATCGCGCCTGGCCGAAGCCGTGGTCGGCCCTCTGGTCCAGCGCGGCACCGAGGCCTTTCTGAGCGAACTCGACAAGGTGACGGTGGAGGATCTGTGCCGGAAGGCGCAGGCGGAATCGGTCGCGGAATCGATCCCTGCCGTCGATTTCACAATATGATATGTGAATTAATGTAATTATCGACACAGAGTGCGGAAAAAGATAATGTTCCTCCGACCTGCAAGGAGGATCTCATGGCTGACATCGTCAACGCATCCGGCACGAAGCCCGGGCGCGGCCGAATCTACGGCTCGATTACGGAAACCATCAGCAACACCCCGCTCGTGCGCCTGAACCGCCTGCCCAAGGAGCACGGGGTCGACGCGGAAATCCTGGTCAAGCTCGAGTTCTTCAACCCGCTCTCCAGCGTGAAGGACCGTATCGGCGTGAACATGATCGAGGCCATGGAGGCCGCGGGCAGGATCGTCCCCGGCACGACCCTCATCGAGCCGACCTCCGGCAATACCGGCATCGCGCTGGCCTTCGTGGCAGCGGCGCGCGGCTATCGCCTCATCCTGGTGATGCCCGAGACCATGTCCATCGAGCGCCGCAAGATGCTGGCCTATCTGGGGGCGGAGCTCGTCCTCACGCCCGGACCGCAGGGCATGAAGGGGGCCATCGCCAGGGCGGAGGAGCTCCTCGCCGAGATCCCCAATTCGGTCATCCCGCAGCAGTTCAAGAACCCGGCCAATCCGGAGATTCATCGCAAGACCACGGCAGAGGAGATCTGGAACGATACCGACGGGCGGCTCGATGCCTTCGTGGCGGGTGTCGGCACCGGCGGCACGATCACGGGCGTCGCGCAGGTCCTCAAGCCGCGCCTGCCGAACCTGAAGGTGTTCGCCGTGGAGCCGGAGGATTCCCCCGTCCTGTCCGGCGGCCAGCCTGGCCCGCACAAGATCCAGGGCATCGGCGCGGGCTTCGTGCCCGACGTGCTCGACCGCTCGCTTATCGACGGCGTGGTGACGGTGGGCAACCAGACGGCCTTCGACGTCGCGCGCAAGCTGTCCAGGCTCGAAGGCATTCCCGGTGGCATCTCCACCGGCGCCAACGTGGCGGCGGCCCTCGAAGTGGCGGCGAGGCCCGAATTCAAGGGCAAGCGCATCGTGACGGTCGCGCCGTCCTTCGCTGAGCGGTACATCTCGAGCGCGCTCTTCGAAGGGTTGTGAGAAGCCGCGCATCGGTAAATCGAAAGGGCGGCATCCGGCCGCCCTTTTTGTTGGCCTCGCGTTCAAGCTGAGCCAGAACTTCCCTTCCCCCGCCGGGTTCTCCCTTCCAAGCGAAAGGTCAAGGAGCCCATCATGGCGGAGCGCAAGGCGCCTCATTCACTGAAAGACCGGGATGCGGCCCGGATCCGCAACGAGCAGCGCGGCGGCGATGACAGCCCCATCGATCCGAATCGGAAGAACGGCGCCGAGGGCAACGCGACCATGCGGCGCGTGTGGGACGAGCCCGGCGGCGAGGCCTACAGCTATCGCGCCGCGACGCGCGGAGCGGGCGGAGATGCGGAAGACCACGGCGAGCTGACCGCCGCCGAGACGCCGGAAACCACCCGGCATTTGAGCGATGCGAGCCTTTCCCCCGAAGACAAGGACGCCACCGCCGAAGCCATCGCGCGCGCCACCGCCGTCAACGGCAAGGACAAAGGCTGACAGGAGAGAGCCATGGGTTACGCAGCTTACGGCAACCATTCGGACGATCAGAAGGAAGCCGCCGAAACCAAGCGCTCCGGCAGCGGTGGAACGCCGGAGAACAGGGGCAAGCGCCCTGCCATGCATCCGGCCGGTCCGCATGCGGATCCCAGCTTGACCAATCCCGATTCCACGCCCGGCACCGGCGCGCTGTCCGATGACGATCAGGGCGGTGAGGCGGATCCCTCCAGCGGCTGAGCCGCACCGATCGTTCTCTCGAAAGGAAAAGTCGTGACCTCCCCTGAGAAGAAATCCGATCGGGCGGCCGAGACCGATATCAGCGCTCCGCGCCTTATGCCCCAGGGCCGTAAAGATCCAAATGCCTCGGGTGAGGATTTCGCTGACCCGATGGGCGAGGGGGCAAAGAAAGGGCAGAGTGACAAGGCTGAGGGATGGCCTCCATCACGCCTTCACTGCGAAAGCGGACGCTCGCCTTGAAAGACGGCCCTTCTGATCACGCTCCTCCGTCGCGGCCATACAGACGAAAACCCTCACGCTCGCAAAGGTTTTCGTAATAACGTTCGACGGCTGCGAGATCGGGCCGCTGCAGCGGAATGCTCTTCCAGCGGTGGATCGACAGGCCGATCACGATATCGGCGCAGGTGAAGGTCGAACCGGCGATATAGGCGCCTGTGCGCGACAATTCCCGCTCGATCACGCCGACCGCGGCGCAGAATTTTTCCCACGACGCCGCAATTTGCCGCTCGTCCTGGAAGTTCGGGTTCTGGCGCACGGTTCCCATGAAGGCGTAGCGCCACGTGTTGTTGAAGTCGGAGACCTGCCAGTCCATCCACTTCTCGACATGAGCGCGCTCGGCGGGCGTGTTCGGGAGAAGATCGTGCCGGCCTTCCCGGGCCGCGAGATAGCGGACGATGCTGTTCGATTCCCAGAAGAGCTGGCCCGCATCCTCCAGCACCGGGATCATGCCGACGGGGTTGAGCTTCAGGAAAGCCGCGTCCGCGACGGGGCGTGTTCCACCGCCCCAGTCGATCCTCTCGAAAGGCAGGTTGAGTTCGGCGCAGGTCCAGAGCACCTTCCGCACATTGATCGACCCTGCATAGCCGTGAATCTTCAGCATGCTGTCCCCCCAAAAATAAAGGCCGCCAAATGGCGGCCTTCTCGTCATCTTACGCGCTCAGCGCTTCCTTCGAGCGCTCGGCGCGCTTGCGGTCGTTGGGGTCGAGGATCGCCTTGCGGATGCGGATCGATTTCGGCGTCACCTCGACGAGTTCGTCGTCCTGGATCCAGGCGAGCGATTTTTCCAGCGTCATGCGGATCGGGGGCGTGAGGCGCACCGCTTCGTCCTTCGAGGTCGTACGGATGTTGGTGAGCTTCTTGCCCTTCAGCACGTTCACCTCGAGGTCGTTCTCGCGGCTGTGAATGCCGACGATCATGCCCTGATAGACCTTCCAGCCGGGCTCGATGATCATCGGGCCCCGGTCTTCCAGGTTCCACAGGGCATAGGCCACGGCCTCGCCCTGGTCGTTGGAGATCAGCACGCCGTTGGTGCGGCCGCCGATCTCGCCCTTGTAGGGTTCATAGGCGTGGAAGAGGCGGTTCATGATCGCGGTGCCGCGCGTATCCGTCAGAAGCTCGCTCTGGTAGCCGATGAGGCCGCGGGTCGGAGCGTAGAACACGAGGCGCTGGCGGTTGCCGCCGGAGGGGCGCATCTCGACCATCTCGGCGCGGCGTTCGGACATCTTCTGCACCACGACGCCGGAGAATTCCTCGTCCACGTCGATTACCACTTCCTCGATGGGCTCGAGGGTCTGGCCGGTGGCCTCGTCCTTCTTGAACACCACGCGGGGACGCGACACGGCAAGCTCGAAGCCCTCGCGGCGCATGGTCTCGATGAGGATCGCGAGCTGCAATTCGCCGCGGCCGGAGACGTAGAACGAATCCTTGTCGGCGGCTTCCTCGATCTTCAGCGTCACATTGCCTTCCGCTTCCTTGAACAGGCGGTCGCGGATCATGCGGCTCGTCACCTTGTCGCCCTCGGTGCCGGCCAGCGGGCTGTCGTTGACGATGAAGGACATGGTCACGGTCGGCGGGTCGATGGGCTGCGCCTGGATCGGAATGTCGTTCTCAGGGGCGCAGAAGGTGTCGGCCACCGAGCCCTTTTCCAGGCCCGCGATGGAGACGATGTCGCCCGCCTCGCCGAGCTCAATCGGCTGACGCTCAAGGCCACGGAAGGCCAGGATCTTGGACACGCGGCCGGTCTCGACCAGCTTGCCCTCGCGGTCGATCACCTTGATCGACTGGTTCGGCTTCACCGTGCCGGACGAGATGCGGCCGGTGACGATGCGGCCCAGGAAGGGGTTGGATTCGAGGAGCGTGCCCAGCATCCGGAACGGGCCTTCCTCGGTCTTGGCCGGGGGCACGTGCTCGAGCACGAGGTCAAAGAGCGGGGCAAGGCCCTGGTCGCTCGGGCCTTCCGGCGACTTCGCCATCCAGCCGTTGCGGCCCGAACCGTAGAGGATCGGGAAGTCGAGCTGCTCGTCGGTGGCGTCGAGCGCCGCGAAGAGATCGAACACCTCGTTGATCACTTCCTGGTGGCGGGCGTCGGGACGGTCGATCTTGTTGATCGCCACGATGGGCTTGAGGCCGATCTTGAGGGCTTTCGACACCACGAACTTGGTCTGCGGCATCGGGCCTTCAGCCGCGTCCACGAGAACGATGGCGCCGTCCACCATGCTCAGGATGCGCTCCACCTCGCCGCCGAAATCGGCGTGGCCCGGGGTGTCGACGATGTTAATGCGGGTATCCTTCCAGACGACCGAGGTGGCCTTGGCCAGGATGGTGATGCCACGCTCCTTTTCCAGGTCGTTGGAATCCATCGCGCGCTCTTCCACGCGCTGGTTCTCACGGAAGGCGCCGGATTGCTGGAGCAGCTTGTCGACGAGGGTGGTCTTGCCGTGGTCGACGTGGGCGATGATGGCGATATTGCGCAGTTTCATAGGGGGTCTTTCAAAGTCAAAGCGGCCCGGCACGCGGCGGATGTCCCCGCGCCCCTGGCTCGTACCGGGCGGAAAATGATGTTCCTGCAATATAGGGAGAATGGTGAGGCCGCAATAGGGCGGGCAACAGGATTGCAGGCCAAGGCATCGGAAAGAAAGGCGGATCGGCCCTTCCGGGGACCCTTCGATGCTTCGCGGGATGGCTAGGCAGGCCGGTCGAGTTTGGCTACTTTATTGCAAGATCGCGGTGAGAGCCGCCGAACCGGCGCGACCGGGACTTTTGTCCTTCCCATAAGGAATTACGATACAAGATGTCAGTCCAGCAACTGATCGAGACCGACAGGGCCTTCAACGAGATGGCCCAGAGGGAAGGAACCGGAAAGGCCTTCATCGCCTATGCCGCCGAGGATCCGGTGCTGATCCGGCCCGGCCAGATGCCGCTTCTCGGGCGGGGGCCCTTCGTGGAGGCCTTTTCCCAGGTGAAGGGCGCGGTCCTCGCCTGGGAGCCCCTCAGGGCGGACATCGCCCGCAGCGAGGACCTCGGCTATACCTTCGGCCGGTACCAGGTCCGCGAGAACGGCGCGGTCACGGCTCACGGGGTCTATGTGAGCATCTGGAAGAAGCAGCCCGACGGATCCTGGAAATTCGTCCTCGACGGGGGCGGTGCGACGCCGGAGGAGGTCCGGGCGCCGTAGACCGTCCCAGAGCTGTTTCCTCTTGCGTGGAATCATCTCCTTTCTTCGGCGTCCCGCACTTTTTAACGGCGAACCGGATCCATCTGGCCGGCAAATACTCTAGGCATAGGTTTTCCGGTTGCGGAAGCGCCAGTCGGGGCGGACGCTGCGGACCATCATCATCTCGCCCACATTCTCCGGGGTGAGGATGCCCACGAGGCGCTGGCCCGCGTCGAGCACCAGCAGCGCCGGGGCCTTGGACTCGGTCAGGAGGGTGAGGGCGGCGTCGAAGGGCTGCCAGTCCAGAACCGTCGGCAGGTCGCGCTTCATGACGTCGAGCACGGGCATCGCCGGGCCGCCCTCGCGCAGGGCCACGATCAGGCCGTCGCGGGTCAGGAGCCCCCGCGGATAGCCCGAGCCGTCCACCACGGGAAATTCCTTCTGCGAGGTGCGCAGCATCAGGTCGACCGCGTCGTCCAGGGTCGAGGCGGTGGTGAGCACTTCGACCGGGCTCACCATGCCCGCGCGCACCGGCAGCCCCGAGGTCGCATCCTTGAAGGCCACATGCTGGGATTCCGCCGTGGCCGAGAGATAGATGAAAAGGCCGATGACGATGAGCATCGGGTTCACGAAGAGGCCCGCCAGCGCGAACAGGAAGGCCGCGCCCTGGCCGATCCGGGCGGCGATCCGGGTCGCCTCCGCGTGGTCCATGCGCATGGCAAGCAGCGCGCGCAGCACCCGCCCGCCATCCATGGGAAAGGCGGGGATCATGTTGAAGACGACGAGGAAGATGTTGGCGGCGGCAAGCCGCGCCATGAGCCCGGCCTGGGGGTTCTCCAGGGCGGTCGTGGCGGCGGTGCCGAGGTTGACGCCCAGCGCGAGAACGATCAGGCCCGCGATGACGACGTTCACGGCAGGCCCCGCGACGGCTACCAGGAGCTCCTCGCGCGGGTTCTCGGGGATCCGCTCCAGGCTCGCCACGCCGCCGATGGGCCAGAGCGTCACTTCCGGCGTCTTGATGCCGAAACGCCGCGCCGTGAGGATGTGCCCGAATTCATGCGCCACCACGCAGGCGAAGAGCAGCACCATGAACACGACGCCGTCGAGCGCCGCCGCCCGCCCGCCGACCTGCCACTGCGCCGCGCCGATCCAGATTAGGAACAGCAGAAAGGTCACATGCACGCGCACAACGGTTCCGGCGATGCGGGCGATGGGAAAGGACCAGAGCATCGAAAACTCCAACGGGCTTCCGATCTTCAAGGTAGAACGGAACGGGCAGGTTCGGAAGTCGGGGAAGCCCCGTACCCGGCCTTCGAAGGACAGGTCGCAGCATCGCCCTCTTGAAACGACATGGCCGGCGGCTCTTCCAGCGGGATCGTTGTGCGGCTGAGCATTCCTCCTTGACATACACATAACTCGTTGGTTATTGATCAGACCAATAACCAACGAGTTATGGATTGCGATGTCCAAGTCCCACGAAATCCTTTTCCGAGCACTCGCCGATCCGACGCGGCGAGCCATTTTCGAGCGGCTGTGCCAGGACGGAGATCAGACGGTGGCGGCCCTGACGGCCAGGGCCAAGGTCTCGCAACCGGCTGTCTCAAAACACCTCGGAGTGCTGAAGCAGGCCGGCCTCGTGCGTGACCGCCACGAAGGCCGCCAGACGCACTACACTGCGCAGCCCGGAGCCCTGGCCCCGCTGGTCGACTGGACAAGCCGAATGGCCGGCTTCTGGCAAAGCCGTTTCGACGATCTCGAAGATCTGCTGAAAAGGATGGACCAATGAACGAAATGGTGACCGAAACGCGCTCCGTCATCGTCGAACGGGAGATGCCTCACCCGCCGGAAAAAATCTGGCGTGCGCTCACCCAGCCGCATCTGATCGCGGAGTGGCTCATGAAGAACGACTTTGAACCGGTCCTGGGCCACCGTTTCAATCTTCGTGGAGATTGGGGCGGCGTGCTGGATTGCGAGGTTCTTGCCGTCGAGCCGAACAGGACGCTGTCCTACACCTGGAATTTCACGCACGATGACGCTGCCTTCAATCTGAGGAGCGTGGTGACCTTCACTCTGACCCCAACAGGCACGGGGACTCTCCTGCGCATGGAGCAGGTAGGCTTCCGGCCGGATCAGAAGCAGGCCTACGGAGGTGCCAAGATGGGGTGGCAGGGGTTCCTCGCGAATCTGGAGCAGGTCTTAGCGCGGATCGGTTGAAGGCCGTAAGGCGGGTCGTCCGGATCTGCTTCGGCTCATCGTCGGAGGAAGTCACAATGAACTGTAACAACTGGATTCGGCAGGGCCACCGATGGCTGTCGATCGCTTTCACGGTGACCGTCGTCGCCAATTTCGTCGCCCGTTGGTGGGGCGAACCTCCTGCCCTGGTGGTTTACTCGCCACTTCTCCCGCTGTTCCTTCTCCTGCTCACCGGCCTCTACATGTTCGCGTTGCCGTATGCCATCAAACGGCGCAGCGGACGACGTATTATCTTACAGAGGTGAACGGAATGTCCGACAGCACATCCGGCACCTCGGCGAAGGTCGCAAGAAAGACCACCACCAAATCGGCTACTGAAGTCGTCCTCCTTTCAGGCGGCAACCCTCAGATCGCCAAGGGATATGGCGAGGCCCCCGTGCAGGCCTACATCGCCGCCATGCCTGGCTGGAAGAGCGACCTTGGGCATCGCCTGGATGAGATTATCGTGCGTACCGTCCCCGGTGTGCGCAAGGCGGTCAAATGGAACTCGCCTTTCTATGGGGCCGGCGCCGCAGACCCGGAAAGAGGGGGTTGGTTCCTTAGTTTCCGGTGTTTCACGAAGTACGTAAAAGTGACTTTCTTCCGCGGCGCGTCGCTGCGTCCACTTCCGCCAGGCGAATCCAAGCACAAGGAGGTCCGCTACCTCGACATACGCGAGGATGACCGGTTCGACGAAGCTCAGTTTGCCGATTGGGTGAAGCAAGCGAGCCAATTGCCCGGCGAGCGAATGTGAACGGACAGTGCCGAGCAGGTGCATGACGAGAGCGGACGCCGATGCGAGTAAACGCGTCAGGCCTTGCCTTCAATGCGGGTCCGCATCCGCCCGCTAGGGTAGGATGCGTCTCGTTGCGCGCGCGAATTCGAATGCCGCCCAAGCAAGAAGTTCAAGCCAGGGGCCGCCTGTCCGTTTCGTGAAACGAGACGGACGTTGTGTCTAGATCCGATCCGCACATGACACTTGAGCAGTCGCTGCGCTTCCCAAAACGACAATGCCCGGCACAAGGCCGGGCATCCACGCAAAGACGTCGCTTCTTTCTTACAGCCCCAGCTTCTTCTTGCGCTGGGCGAGTGTACGCAGGCGGAGCGCGTTGAGCTTGATGAAGCCCGCGGCATCCCTGTGGTCGTAGGCCACCGCGCCTTCCTCGAAGGTCACGAGGTCCTGGTCGTAGAGCGTGTAGGGGCTCTGGCGGCCGATGAGATGGACGCCGCCCTTGTAGAGCTTGAGCGTCACTTCGCCGGTGACGAATTCCTGGGACTTGTCGATGAGGGCCTGCAGCATCTCGCGCTCCGGCGAGAACCAGAAGCCGTTATAGATGAGCTCGGCGTATTTCGGCATGAGCTCGTCCTTCAGGTGCGCCGCGCCCCGGTCGAGGGTGATCGACTCGATGCCGCGATGGGCGAGGTGAAGGATCGTGCCGCCGGGGGTTTCGTACATGCCGCGGCTCTTCATGCCCACGAAGCGGTTCTCGACGAGATCGAGGCGGCCGATGCCGTTGATGCGGCCGAGCTCGTTGAGCTTCGCGAGAAGATCGGCGGGGCCCATCTTCTTGCCGTCGATGGCGACCGGGTCGCCCTTGAGGAACTCGATCCTGATCACGGTCGGCTTGTCGGGCGCGGACTCGGGATCGTTCGTGCGCGAATAGACGTAGTCCGGCACTTCGAGCGACGGATCCTCCAGCACCTTGCCTTCGGAGGAGGCGTGCAGGAGGTTGGCGTCGACGGAGAACGGAGCCTCGCCGCGCTTATCCTTGGCGATCGGGATCTGGTGGGCCTCGGCAAACGCGATGAGCTGCTCGCGGGAGCGCAGGTCCCATTCGCGCCAGGGGGCGATCACGGTCACGTCGGGCTTCAGGGCATAATAGCCGAGCTCGAACCGCACCTGGTCGTTGCCCTTGCCCGTCGCACCATGGGCCACCGCATCCGCGCCGACCTTCTCGGCGATCTCGATCTGCTTCTTGGCGATCAGCGGGCGGGCGATGGAGGTGCCCAGCAGATAGAGGCCCTCGTACTGCGCGTTGGCGCGGAACATCGGGAACACGTAATCGCGCACGAATTCGTCGCGCAGGTCCTCGATGAAGATGTTCTCCGGCTTGATGCCCAGAAGCTCGGCCTTCTTGCGCGCCGGCTCCAGTTCCTCGCCCTGGCCAAGATCGGCGGTGAAGGTCACCACCTCGCAGCCATAGGTGGTCTGCAGCCATTTGAGGATGATGGAGGTGTCGAGGCCGCCGGAATAGGCGAGCACGACCTTGTTCACGCGCTTCTCAGCCATAGCAAAGTTTCCAAGGAGTGAGGGTGCCAGCGACTTAGAACATCGGACCCGAAAGGGGAAGCCACTTTTGGATTCGCCCGATGGCCCCGGGCCCATGCTCTTCTGGCAGGAGGTCATGGCGGGCAAGCGGCCCGGCATGCTCCAGGCGCAGCCCTGGCTAGATTTCGATGGGGTGCCATAACTTAAGGGAATGATTTAGGGCGCCAAGAGAGCCAAAAGGTGCCTCGGGCCATTCTCTCCGGGGCTTCCGTAGCGGGAAGCGTTCATGCAGCGTCAGCCGATTCTCGAATTCTGGTACGAGTTCGCCTCCACCTATTCCTATCTCGCCGCCATGCGCATCGAGGCGCAGGCCAAACAGGCCGGGGTGCAGCTCCTGTGGCGGCCGTTCCTGCTGGGGCCGATCTTCAAGGCGCAGGGCTGGGACACCTCTCCCTTCAACCTCTACCCCGCCAAGGGCCGCTACATGTGGCGCGACATGGAGCGGGAGGCGGTCCGGTTCGGGCTGCCCTTCTACCGTCCCAAGACCTTTCCGCAGAACGGCCTCCTCGCCGCCCGGGTCGCCCTTCTGGGCACCGACCGCGGCTGGACCCCGGCCTTCACCAAGGCGGTCTACACGGCGCAGTTCGCCGAGTGCCGCGACATCGCCGATCCGCAGGCGATCGCCGGGATCCTCACCGGTCTCGGGATCGAGGCCGAGGCCGTCCTCGCCGAGGCGCAGGGCGAGGCGAACAAGACGCGCCTGCGCCGGATGGGCGACGAGGCCCAGTCGCGGGGCCTCTTCGGGGCGCCGACCTTCTTCGCCGAGGACGGGGAGATGTTCTGGGGTAACGACCGTCTGGAGCAGGCCCTCGACTGGGCCGTGACCCAGGCCCGCCGCGCGGAATGGCCCGGCTGATCCCGCCTGCCGCCCCATCGCCATTGCCTGACAGCACGCAGCATGCCCGGCGGCCCGCGCCGGAGCTTTTGAGGATAACCGTTTCATGTTGATGCAGAACGACCTGGCCGACCGCAGGAAGCGCCTGAAATCGATCCTCGGCGGGTCGGCGGGCAATATGGTCGAGTGGTACGACTGGTATGTCTATTCGGCCTTCACGCTCTATTTCGCGCCGATCTTCTTTCCCAAGGGCGACCAGACGGCCCAACTCCTGAACGCGGCCGCCGTCTTCGCGGTCGGCTTCCTCATGCGGCCCATCGGCGCCTGGATCATGGGCATCTATGCGGACCGGAAGGGCCGCAAGGCGGGCCTCACCCTCTCGGTGACGCTGATGTGCACGGGCTCGCTCATGATCGCCGTCACGCCCGGCTACGAGAGCATCGGCGTCTTTGCTCCCATCGTCCTGGTCCTTGCCCGTCTCCTCCAGGGCATCAGCGTCGGCGGCGAATACGGCGCCAGCGCCACCTACCTGAGCGAGATGGCGGGCAAGAGCCGGCGCGGGTTCTTCTCCAGCTTCCAGTATGTCACGCTCATCTCGGGCCAGCTCCTCGCCCTGGGCGTGCTGCTGATCCTGCAATTCGTCCTGCCCGAGCGGGATCTGGAGGCCTGGGGCTGGCGCATTCCCTTCTTCATCGGCGGCGTGCTCGCCGTCCTCGTGTTCTACCTCCGGCGGGGCCTCGCCGAGACGCAATCCTACAAGAACGCGCAGAAGGCCGAGGTGCCGCGCTCCAGCGGCCTGGCGCTTTTCACCAAGTACCCCCGCGAGGCCTTCACGGTCATCGCGCTCACCGCGGGCGGCACGCTCGCCTTCTACGCCTACACCACCTACCTGCAGAAATTCCTGGTCAACACCTCGGGCTTCTCCCGCGAGACGGCGAGCCAGGTGACGGCGGCCGCGCTGTTCTTCTTCATGCTGCTGCAGCCGGTGGCGGGCTCCCTGTCCGACCGCATCGGCCGCAAGCCCCTCATGGTGGGCTTCGGCGTCCTGGGCGTGCTCTTCACCTACCTGATCTTCTCCACACTTGCCGGAACGAAGGACCCGTTCATGGCCTTCGGCCTGTCGCTGGCGGCCCTGGTGATCGTCACCGGCTACACCTCGATCAACGCCGTGGTGAAGGCGGAGCTGTTCCCGGCCCATATCCGGGCGCTGGGCGTCGCGTTGCCCTATGCCATCGCCAACACGGTCTTCGGCGGCACGGCGGAATACGTCGCGCTGTGGTTCAAGCAGGCCGGGATCGAGTACGGGTTCTTCGTCTACGTGACGGTGATGATCGGCCTCTCTCTCGTGGTCTACCTGCGCATGAGGGACACGCGCGACCACAGCCTGATCCACGAGGACTGAGGCCCTCCGGGGCTGCACCAGGCCTCCCCGGCCCGGCCGGGGAGGCGCAAATCCTTGAAAGTCTTGTGATCCGGGCCCGATTGGGATAAGAGAACCCCCATCCTACAGGACATTGACGGTCAACGTTGTGTAAGGGTGCGCCTGACGCGCCCTTATGACGCCCGGTAAGTCCTTGAGGAACAAGCGTTTCCATCCGTCGATGATGCGCCGGCCTGCTCGAGGAGAGCAGCATGCCTCGGACATGGCCCTCAAGGGGCGTCCTGAGGCAGCGGCGGCTGGGAACGGCCCGTTAACACGAGCCGCCGGCGTTGCCCCTTCGATAGGGCCATTCAGGAGAACCTATGTCTGCAGCTTTCCAGCAGCCGAGCCGTGAAGACTTCGCCGCTCTGCTCGAAGAATCCTTCCGTACGTCCGAGATCAGCGAAGGCTCGGTCGTGAAGGGCAAGGTGGTCGCGATCGAGAAGGACGTCGCGGTCATCGATATCGGCGCCAAGACCGAAGGTCGCGTCGCTCTCAAGGAATTTGCCGGCCCGAACCGGGACCAGACGGTCAATGTCGGTGACGAGGTCGAAGTCTATGTCGAGCGCATCGAGAATGCGCTGGGCGAGGCCGTCATCTCCCGTGACAAGGCCCGCCGCGAAGAGTCGTGGGTGAAGCTCGAGAAGGCCTTCGAGGCTGGCGAGCGCGTCAACGGCACGATCTTCAACCAGGTGAAGGGCGGCTACACCGTCGATCTCGACGGCGCCGTGGCGTTCCTGCCGCGCTCCCAGGTCGACATCCGCCCGGTGCGCGACGTCACCCCGCTCATGGGCGTGGCCCAGCCGTTCCAGATCCTCAAGATGGATCGCCGCCGCGGCAACATCGTCGTGTCGCGCCGCACGGTCCTCGAGGAGAGCCGCGCCGAGCAGCGCTCCGAGCTCGTGGCCAACCTCGAAGAGGGTCAGGTCATCGACGGCGTGGTCAAGAACATCACTGAATACGGTGCGTTCGTTGATCTCGGCGGCATCGACGGCCTGCTGCACGTCACCGACATGGCATGGCGCCGCGTGAACCACCCGTCCGAGGTCGTAACCATCGGCCAGACGGTCAAGGTCAAGATCATCAAGATCAACCACGAGACGCACCGCATCTCGCTCGGCATCAAGCAGCTTCTCGCCGATCCGTGGGAGGGCATCGCCGCCCGCTACCCGGTCAACGCCAAGCTGAAGGGCCGCGTCACGAACATCACCGACTACGGTGCGTTCGTGGAGCTCGAGCCCGGCATCGAAGGCCTGATCCACGTCTCCGAGATGTCCTGGACGAAGAAGAACGTCCACCCCGGCAAGATCATCTCCACCTCTCAGGAGGTCGAGGTCGTGATCCTCGAGGTCGATCAGGTGAAGCGCCGCATCTCGCTGGGCCTGAAGCAGACGCTCCAGAACCCGTGGGAAGCCTTCGCCGAGAAGCACCCCGTCGGTTCCGTCGTCGAGGGCGAGGTGAAGAACAAGACCGAGTTCGGTCTCTTCATCGGTCTCGAGAACGACGTGGACGGCATGGTCCACCTCTCGGATCTGGACTGGAACCGTCCGGGCGAGCAGGTCATCGACGACTTCAAGAAGGGCGATATCGTGCGCGCCCAGGTTCTCGACGTGGACGTCGAGAAGGAGCGCATCTCGCTCGGCATCAAGCAGCTGGCCGGCGATCCCTTCGCCGAGGCCGGTGAGCTGAAGAAGGGCCAGATCGTCACCTGCGAGGTTCTCGAGGTGAAGGACGGCGGCCTGGAGGTGAAGATCGTCGACACCGACCTCACCACCTTCGTCAAGCGCTCCGAGCTTGCCCGCGACCGCGCCGACCAGCGCCCCGAGCGTTTCGCCACCGGCGAGAAGTTCGATGCCCGCGTCACGCAGTTCGACCGCAAGGCCCGCCGCGTCACCGTCTCCATCAAGGCCCTCGAGGTCGCCGAGGAGAAGGAGGCCATGGCTCAGTACGGTTCGACCGATTCGGGTGCGTCGCTCGGCGACATCCTCGGCGCCGCCCTGAAGGCCAAGGACAAGAAGTAATCGCGTTCCAAACGTCAGGAACGCGATGGATCCCCGGGCGATGAGCCCGGGGATTTTTTGTTTCAGGAAACCCGTGCGGGCGATCGCACGGGTTTCTTGTCGGCCGCCTTGCACAAGACCCGGTTTCCCTGACGTGGAATCGGGTCTTGTCTTTGCTGTGCCGTATTTTTGAACGGCGAACCGGATCCACTTCTCCGAAAAATGCTCTATCTGCCTCGCTTGGAAGCACTTTCAGGCGAGGCGGATTTCGGTTCGCGGCCTGGAAAATGCATCCAAACCCATCTAGGGTGCAGCCCCTCGCGGGGCTCTCCCTCGCATCCGACCTGGAACCAGCAAGAGACGAACCCAAGAGATTTGCCGATGTCCATCGATGCCGAAGCCATCGCCGACCGCCGCCGCCTGCGCCGCAAGCTCTCCTTCTGGCGGGTGGCGGGATTCTCCGGGCTGATCGCTGCCGTGGCGGCCATCGGCTATGCCGCCGCCGACCGGGCGGGCTATGGCTCGATCCAGAACCAGATCGCCCGCATTTCCATCCACGGCGTGATCGCCGGCAACCAGCGCCTCGCCGACCTGATTCAGCGGGTGGGCGACTCGGGGGCGGTCTCCGGCGTCGTGATCTCCATCAACAGTCCCGGCGGCACCACGACGGGCTCGGAGGAACTCTACCGCAACATCCGCCGCCTGGCCGAGAAGAAGCCCGTCGTCACCTTCGTGGACGGCACCGCGGCCTCCGGCGGCTACATCACGGCCATCGCCTCCGATCACATCGTCGCCCGCGAGACAGCCATCGTGGGCTCCATCGGCGTGCTCTTCCAGTATCCCGACCTGTCGGGACTCATGGGGCAGGTCGGCGTGAAGCTGGAAGAGGTGAAGTCGACGCCCCTCAAGGCGGAGCCGAGCCCGTTCAAGCCGACCTCGCCGGAGGCGCGCGCCGCCATGCAGGCGGTCGTCAACGACACCTATGACTGGTTCAAGGGCCTCGTGCGCGACCGCCGCCGCCTGAACGAGTCCGAACTGGCCACCGCCTCCACAGGGCAGGTCTTCAGCGGCCGCCAGGCCGTGCCCCTGAAGCTGATCGACCGGATCGGCAGCGAGCGCGACGCGGTCGACTGGCTGGAGCGCGAGAAGGGCGTGGCCAAGGACCTGCCGATTCGCGATTGGAAGCCGAGCTCCGACCGGGATCTGTCGATCTTCGCCATGAGTGCGGCCGTGGCGGATCTCTTCGGCTTCGAGAAAGTGGCCGAGGCGTTGAGGAAGACCTCGGCCCATGCGGAGATTGCGCAGCTTGACGGCCTCCTGGCTGTCTGGCAACCTTCGGAAAAATAAAGCAACGTCAAAGATATAGCTGGTCCATGATCAAGTCTGAACTCGTGCTCAAGATTGCTGAGCAAAACCCGCATCTTTACCAACGCGACGTGGAGAAGATCGTGAACGCGATCCTCGACACCATCGCCGATGCGCTCGCCCGGGGCGACCGGGTGGAGCTGCGCGGCTTCGGTGCGTTCTCGGTGAAGAAGCGGGATGCCCGCACGGGCCGCAACCCGCGCACGGGCGAAGCCGTTTCCATCTCCGAAAAGGTTGTTCCCGTCTTCAAGACGGGCAAGGAAATGCGTCAGCGTCTCAACGCGCCGGCCCCGAAGGTGATGAAGGCGGCCGCCGCCCAGTGATTCGTGAGAGGTGTCCGTGATTCGCTTTCTGAAGGCGCTCGTTCTCCTGCCGGTGGCCATCCTGGTCGTCCTGCTTGCCGTGGCGAACCGCGCGCCGGTGACCCTGTCGCTCGATCCGTTCTCAGACGCTGCGCCGGAATTCTCCACCCGGCTGCCCCTGTTCGCCGTCATCTTCGCCGCCGTCATGGTGGGCGTGCTGATCGGCGGCACGGCGACCTGGCTGGCGCAGGGAAAGAACCGCAAGTCGCGCCGGGAACTCCGGCGCGAAACGCGGCAGCTGCGTTACGAGGCCGAGCGCCTGAAGGCTCAGAGCACCCCGGCCACCACTCTTCCGGCAGCCGTTCCCTCCCAGACCTCCAGATTTTAAGTTCATCCCATGCATGTCGTGACTGCGGCCGAGATCGATCGGGTTCTCACCTTTCCTGCCCTGGTCGATGCCCTGACCGACGCTTTTCGCGCGGATTTCGTGACGCCCGTCCGCCATCATCACGAGATCGAACGGCCCGGCTCCCACGGCACGCTCCTGCTCATGCCGTCCTGGACCGGGCCTGCGATGCAGGACGGCTTCCTCGGGGTGAAGGTCGTCACCGTCTTTCCCGAGAACGGCGCCCGGAACCTGCCCAGCGTGATGGGCTCCTATCTGCTGATGGACGGCACGACCGGCGCACCGGTCTCGGTGCTCGACGGCACGCGCCTGACCGTCTGGCGCACGGCTGCGGCCTCCGCCCTCGCGGCGCGCTATCTGGCCCGCGAGGATGCAAGCCGCATGGTGATGGTGGGAGCGGGCGCGCTCGCCCCCTTCCTCATCCGCGCCCATATGAGCCAGCGCCCGATCCGCGAGGTGGCGCTCTGGAACCACCGGCCCGAGAAGGCCGAAGCGCTGGCGGCCCAGCTCCGCGCCGAGGGCCTGCCCGTCACGGCGGCGACGGATCTGGAGGCGGCGGTGCGCGAGGCCGATCTCGTCTCCTGCGCGACGCTCTCGACCGCGCCGGTCGTCAAGGGCTCCTGGCTGAAGGAGGGCGCGCATCTCGATCTCGTGGGTGCCTTCAATCTCAAGATGCGCGAGGCGGACGACGAGGCCCTGCGCCGGGCGCAAATCTACATCGACACCCCGGCGGCCAAGACCGAGGGCGGTGACGTGGCGGTCGCTCTGCACCGTGGCTCCATTACCGAGGACCATATCCGCGGCACCCTGACGGATCTCTGCCGCCAGGCGCCCCATCGCGGCCAGGCCGTGATCACCGCCTTCAAGTCGGTGGGTGCCGCGCTGGAGGACCTGGCTGCGGCGATCCTGGTCTGGCGGAGCCTGGACAAAACGTCGTAAGCTGCAGCCCATGGACAACCTGGTGAAGATCTGCGGGCTCTCCACGCCCGAAACCCTCGATGCCGCCCTCAGCGCAGGCGCGGACCTCGTCGGCTTCGTGCGGTTTGCGAAGAGCCCCCGGCATGTCGGCCTCGATCTCGGCCGCCAGCTCTCCGCGCAGGCGAGGGGGCGGGCGCAGTGCGTCGTTCTGCTGGTCGATCCGGACGACGAGGCCGTCTTCGAGGCCGTCGAGGCGCTCAACCCTGACCTGATCCAGCTGCATGGGCACGAGAGCCCGCAACGCGTGGCCGAGATCCGTTCGCGGGCCCAGCTGCCGGTGATGAAGGCTTTCGGCATCGCGGAGCATTCCGATCTGGCTGCCCTCGCACCATATGCGGGAAAGATCGATCATATTCTGCTCGACGCCAAGCCGCCCCGCGATCCGGGTGCTCTGCCCGGCGGGAACGGGCTTTCCTTCGACTGGCGGCTGCTGAACGGGCTTGACCCCAAGGTTTCCTTCATGTTGTCAGGAGGGCTCACCCCCGACAACGTGGCGGAGGCGATCCGGCTCACACGGTCGAAAGCCGTCGACGTGTCGACCGGGGTGGAAAGCGGGCCGGGCCTGAAGGATCCAGGCAAGATCGAGGCGTTCATCAGGGCCGCCCGGACAGCTTTCGCTGCTCAGCATTAGCGCATCGCGACGCTCAAGAAGACAGGACAGGCCGTGTCAGCTCAAGCCCAACCCAATTCCTTCCGCACCGGACCCGACGAGCGCGGGCATTTCGGCCAGTTCGGCGGACGCTTCGTCGCCGAGACCCTGATGCCGAACATCCTGGAGCTGGAAAAGGCCTATGAGGAGGCCAGGAACGATCCGGCCTTCCATGCCGATATGGAGTATTTCTCCAAGCATTATATCGGCCGTCCGAGCCCGCTCTATTTCGCGGAGCGCATGACCGAACATCTCGGCGGCGCGAAGATCTACTTCAAGCGGGAAGAGCTGAACCATACCGGCGCGCACAAGGTGAACAACGTGCTGGGCCAGATCCTTCTCGCCCGCCGCATGGGCAAGAAGCGCATCATCGCCGAAACGGGTGCCGGCCAGCACGGCGTCGCCACCGCCACCCTCTGCGCGCGCTTCGGCCTCGAATGCGTGGTCTATATGGGCGCGGTCGACGTGGAGCGGCAGAAGCCCAACGTGTTCCGCATGAACATGCTCGGCGCCAAGGTCGTGCCCGTGCAGTCCGGCACGAAGACCCTCAAGGACGCCATGAACGAGGCCCTGCGGGACTGGGTCACCAATGTCGCCGACACCTTCTACTGCATCGGCACGGTGGCGGGTCCGCACCCCTATCCCGCCATGGTGCGCGACTTCCAGTGCGTCATCGGCGAGGAGACCCGCGCGCAGATGATGGAGGCGGAGGGCCGCCTGCCGGATTCGCTCGTCGCCTGCATCGGCGGCGGCTCCAACGCCATCGGCCTGTTTCACCCGTTCCTCGACGACAAGGGTGTCGAGATCTACGGCGTCGAGGCTGCGGGCCACGGCCTCTCGAACCTGCACGCGGCCTCGCTTTCCGGCGGCCGCCCGGGCGTGCTGCACGGCAACCGCACCTATCTCCTCATGAACCGGGACGGGCAGATCGCCGACGCCCATTCCATCTCGGCGGGCCTCGATTATCCCGGCATCGGCCCGGAACATGCGTGGCTTCATGAAATGGGCCGGGTGAACTACATCTCCGCCACCGACGACGAGGCGCTGGAGGCCTTCCAGCTCTGCGCGCGGCTCGAGGGCATCCTGCCCGCGCTGGAGCCGAGCCACGCGCTCGCCAAGGTCATGGAACTCGCGCCCAAGAAGCCCAAGGATCACCTGATGGTGGTCAATATCAGCGGCCGCGGCGACAAGGACCTGTTCCAGATCGCCGAGCATCTGGGGAGCAAGATCGCCTGAAGACGAGCCGAGAGACACCACCTAGCCCTCCTCCCCCTTGTGGGGAGAAGGTAGAGGAGGGGGTGTGAGCGCGGCGCTGGTCTAGTTCAGCGCCGACACCCCCACCCTGGCCCTCCCCCCAAGGGGGAGGGAATCGTGCCGGCGTTAAACGGTTTCGCCCCTACTTCCTCCCATGCTAAAGACCCGCCCATGACCCAACGCATCGAAGCCCGATTTGAGAAGTGCCGCGCGGAAGGCCGCGCCGCCCTCGTCACCTACATCATGGCTGGCGATCCGGATCCGGAAACCTCGCTCGCCATCCTCAGGAGCCTGCCCAAGGCCGGGGCCGACATCGTCGAATTCGGGCTGCCCTTCACCGATCCCATGGCCGACGGCCCCGCGATCCAGGCGGCCGGCCTGCGCGCCCTCAAGGTGGGCCAGGACACGGTGAAGACCCTCGACCTGATCCGCCGCTTCCGGGCCGAGGACCAGGATACGCCCGTGATCCTCATGGGCTATTTCAACCCGATCTTCGTCTATGGCGTCGACCGCTTCCTCGCGGACGCGAAGGAGGCGGGCGTGGACGGCCTGATCGTCGTCGATCTGCCGCCGGAGGAGGACGACGAACTCTGCCTCCCGGCGCTCAAGGCGGGCCTTGCCTTCATCCGGCTCGCCACGCCGACCACGGACGACAAGCGCCTGCCGGCGGTCCTCGCGAATACGGCGGGCTTCGTCTATTACGTGTCGATCACCGGCATCACCGGCGCTGCGACCCCGGATTTCGGCAAGGTCGCCACGGCTGTGGAGCGCATCAAGCGCCATACGCCTCTGCCGGTCGTGGTGGGCTTCGGCGTCAAGAACGGCGCCCATGCGGCGGCGGTGGCGGAAGGGGCCGATGGCGTCGTGGTGGGCTCGGCCTTGATCGACGCGCTGAAAGCGACCCTCGACGACCAGGATCGCGCAACGGTAGGCTCCGTCGAGGCCGTCACGAAGCTGGTGAAAGAGCTGAGCGAAGGCGTGCGTTCGGTGGCAAAGCGTGCGGCGGCCTAATAGATAGACCTACGGTCCCTCATCCTGAGGAGCAGCTATAGGCTGCGTCTCGAAGGAGGGTCCAGAGAGCACTGGAAAAGCCCTGATCCTTCGAGACGGCCTGACGGCCTCCTCAGGATCAGGACTTCCGGGATGCTGACAGGAAGGTATAGCAATGAACTGGATTTCCGAAGTCGTCCGTCCGAAGATCAAGACGCTCTTCAAGCGCGAGACGCCGGACAATCTCTGGATCAAGTGCCCGGAAACGGGGCAGGTCGTGTTCCACAAGGACGTGGAGGCGAACCAGTGGGTGATCCCCGGCTCCAACCACCACATGCGCATCTCCGCCACCCAGCGGCTCCAGCTCATGTTCGACGGGGCGACCTGGCTCGACGTGGCCCTCCCGGACGTGGCCGTCGATCCGCTCAAGTTCCGTGACGAGAAGCGCTATGTCGACCGCCTGAAGGACGCCCGCGCCAAGACCGGCCAGCAGGACGCGTTCAAGGTCGGCTTCGGCCGGGTCGAGGACCTGCCGATGACCGTCGCCGTGCAGGATTTCGGCTTCATGGGCGGTTCCCTCGGCATGGCGGCGGGCGAGGCCTTCATCAAGGGCGCCGAGACGGCGCTCGACAAGAAGACGCCCTACGTACTCTTCGCCGGGTCCGGTGGCGCGCGCATGCAGGAGGGCATCCTCTCCCTCATGCAGATGCCCCGCACCACGGTGGCGATCCGCCGCCTGCGCGAGGCGCGCCTGCCTTACATCGTCGTGCTCACCAACCCGACCACGGGCGGCGTGACCGCCTCCTATGCCATGCTGGGCGACGTGCATCTCGCCGAGCCCGGCGCGCTCATCGGCTTCGCCGGCCCGCGCGTGATCGAGCAGACCATCCGCGAGAAGCTGCCCGACGGCTTCCAGCGTTCCGAATACCTGAAGGAGCACGGCATGGTGGATGCGGTAGTCCATCGCCATGACCTGAAGGCGACGATTGCCCGCCTGTCGCGCCTCTTCACCAAGGCCCCGGCCGTCGCTGCTTAAACGAGAAGGGTTCAGGGTGATGGAATCGTCAGATGCGCTGATCGCGCGCTTTCTTGCCCTGCACCCGAAGACCATCGACCTGTCGCTCGGGCGCATCCAGAGGCTGCTTGCGCAGCTTGGTCACCCAGAGCGCCGCTTGCCTCCCGTGATCCACGTGGCTGGCACAAACGGCAAGGGCTCCACCATCGCCTTCATGCGGGCGATCCTGGAAAGCGCGGGCCTTGCCGTTCACGTCTATACCTCGCCGCATCTCGTGCGCTTCCACGAGCGCATCCGCCTCGGCCGTTTTGGCGGTGGGCAATATGTGAGCGAGGATCGCCTCGTCGAGGCCTTCCGCCGCTGCGAGGCGGTGAATGGAGGCGAGCCGATCACCATGTTCGAGATCACCACGGCGGCGGCGATCCTTCTCTTCGCGGAAGAGCCCGCCGACGTGCTGCTGCTCGAAGTGGGATTGGGCGGACGCTTCGACGCGACGAACATCGTCGGCAAGCCGGCCGCTGCCGTGGTGACGTCCATCGGTCACGATCACGCGGAGTATCTCGGTACGACGCTGCAGGCCATCGCCAGGGAGAAGGCGGGCATCTTCAAGCGCGGCTGCCCGGCAGTCATCGCGACGCAGGATTATCGCGAGGCGGATGACACCCTGCGCGCCGAGGCGGAGCGCATCGGCGCGATGCCGATCCTCGTCGGCGGACAGGATTTCTCCACCCATGAGGAGAGCGGACGGCTCGTCTATCAGGACGAGAAGGGCCTCCTCGACCTGCCCTTGCCCAAGCTCATCGGCCGTCATCAGTTCATCAATGCGGGCACGGCCATCGCGGCCCTGCGGGCGGCGGGCTTCGAGACGTTCGAGGCGCAGGCTTTCGAGGCGGGCCTCACCCGCGCCGAATGGCCGGGCCGGCTGCAGCGTCTCAACCGGGGACGCCTGCCGGAGATCGCCCCCCAGGGCTGCGAAATCTGGCTCGACGGCGGGCACAATCCCGATGGCGGCCGCGTGCTCGCCGCCGCCATGGCGGACCGGAGCGAGCGGGCGGACGCGCCTCTCGTCCTGATCGCCGGCATGCTCGGCACGAAGGATTCTCAGGCCTTCTTCAAGAACTTTTCGGGGCTCGCGCGGGAAGTGATCGCGGTGCCGATCGCAGGCCAGATCGCCGCGCGCCCCGCCGAGGAAGTCGCCGCCATCGCAGCGAGCGTCGGCCTCACCGTCTCGACCGCCGCCAGCGTCGAAGCGGCGCTCGCCTCGCTCCACAACTACGTCTGGGACCAGCCGCCCCGGGTGCTCATCTGTGGCTCGCTGTACCTGGCGGGCGAGGTCCTGGCGGCGAACGGCACATTGCCGGAATAAGCCATCGGAATGAACTCGGCGCATCGTGCGGACCCGCTTTTCACGATGCGCTAGAGCATCGTGCGGAAAAGTGGACCCGGTTTTCCGCCCGAACGATGCTCTCGCTCAAGAAGGAAGCATCGGATTCAATCCCAAAAGTGCAGATCCACTTTTGGGTCCGATGCTTTAGGGCTGCATGACTTTCGGCGATGTCCTGACCGCGGAAAGAACGGTCTCCCTGAACCAGCGATGTCCCGGGTCGCCGTGAAGAGAGGGCGGCCAGCTCATGACAAGCTGAAACGGCTCGACTTCGACCGGCAGCGGAGAAACGCACAAGGCGCTTCCGGCGAGGGTGCTCGTGAGCCGTTCGGGAAGAATCGCAAGGCGCCGCGCGCCTTGCACGAGCTGCGCGAGGCTGCCGTGCTGCGAAACCGTGAGCCCCACGCGCCGCCTCTTTCCAAGCTTGTGCAGCGCGTGATCCACCGCGTCATGAAGCCGGGACGGCGCGGGAGCAAGGAGCACATGCTCGACCGAGCAGAAGGTATCGAGATCGATCTTCCCGGTTCCCGGGCCGCCAAGCCGATCGTGCAGGCAGACGAGCCGATCCCTGAACAGGGCCTGCATGCGGTGGTGAGGAGGCACGGCGTGTTGAGGCCAGAAGGCCAGATCGATGGCATCGACGTCGCTGGCTCCGCCGGGCTCCTCGATGACCATGCGAATGCCGGGTGCCCGGTCGCGCAACGCCCGATCGAGATCGGGCAGGATGACCGCTTGGGAATAGACGCTTGCCAGAAGGCGAAAGCGCCGCTCCGATGTCTGAGGGTCCCAGACGGTCGCTTCCTCGCTCAAGAGCTGCAAGTCCGCGAGAATGCGTTCGATGACTGGCTTGATGCTGTCAGCCCGCGTCGTCGGCAACAGCTCCGACGCGTTGCGAACGAAGAGGCTGTCCCTGAAATGATCGCGCAGCCGCCGCAGATGCCCGCTCATCGTCGGCTGGGACACGTGCAGGGCCTCTGCCGCCGCCGTGACGCTCCGTGTTCTGTAAATGGCGAGGAACGCCTCAAGCAGGCGGGGCTCAAGATGGGGCATAGGCTGAAGCCTATACACATTATCGGCGGTTTCCGTCTACTCGCCGACCCATGCCTCTCCGTATGTAGCCTGCGACAGCAGAGGAGAGGATCGCATGAACGCAGAACAGATCGACGGCCTTATCCGCGGCGCCACCGTGTATCACCGGTTGCCCGAAGGTTCGTCCCATGGGACCGGCGAGGTCGCCTTCTATTTCGGGCAGGACGGCAGGGCCGTTGCACGCTTCCCAGGCGGAAAGAGCCAAACCGGCACATGGCGGATCGAAGGCGACACCTACCGGCTGGACTGGGAAGGCGGCCTTCAGAACAGCCGTTCTTCCCTGACTAAGGCAAATGGCTCGATCGTCGTCAGAAATGCCGCTGACGGCACGGTCCGCTCCCAGATCGTCAGGATCGTGCCCGGCAATCCCGAGGGCCTATGAGCGGCGATCCGGGCACGCAAGAGGACGGGGGTGCCATTCGCGATCTAATCGCTGTCGAGTGACGGATCCGGTAGATTGTATTTTTCCCAGAGCCGCTGCGGGATCTCCGATCCAAGCGTGAACGCGAAGCTCTCGACGGCCTGACGGTTCGCGGAAAGTCCGCATGTGAAACTCAGGCCGTACCAGAGCCTTTTGCTGCGGAATGCGGCGCCGTCGGCGATCAGGGTATCGCCGACGATCCTGGTGTCCGCCTTCGCATAGGCGACGACGCGGTCGGGCAGGAAAAGCCGCAACGCGGCGATCTGGGCCATCGCCTCGAGGTCGCAGAGTTGCTCCAGCCGCGTCTCCTCCTCAAAGAGCGGAAGCATCTCCCGCATCTTCCGGCTCAGGGGATGGGACAACGTCTCTCCCGAGAGGATCCTGGTTGCTTTGATGGTGCCCTGCCGGGACGAGATCCGATCCCTGTTCCCGGTCCCTGTCGGACCGGCGAGGGCCCGAACCTGATCCGGGGTCCATATCTCGACCGGCACGCTTTCCGAAAGGAGCGGAGACGGTTGTCCGGAGCGCAGGGAAAAGCCGAACGTCGACAGCAGGAAGGCGTGCAGGGCCAGCGAAACGGCAACGCCGTACGACCTTGCGTCAGGCGATGACAGATCAGCCCGCCTCTCCCTGAAGCGCCATACGCGCGATGCCCCTTCCAGACGGCCCTCCCGATATGGCCAAGCTCAGGGCTTATCAGGCGACATTGCAGCAAGAGTGCGGCAGGGCCCGGAGCCGCTTTCGCCGACGTCGGGCCATGGCCAATGAAAAGGGGCCTTCCGGCCCCTCGTCGTCTTGATGAATTGTCGTCTGATTCAGGCCGAGGCCTGGATCCACTTGGTGAGGTCGCCCTTGGGGGCCGCGCCGATCTTCTGGGCGACGACCTTGCCGCCCTTGAACATCATGAGCGCCGGAATCGAGCGGATGCCAAGCTGCGAGGCGATCTGCGGGTTCTCGTCCACATTGACCTTCGCGATCTTCACCTTGCCGGCCATCTCGTTGGAAATCTCTTCCAGGGCCGGGCCGATCATGCGGCAGGGCCCGCACCATTCCGCCCAGAAATCGACCACGACGGGCTCGGCGGATTGCAGGACGTCCTGCGCGAAGCTCGAGTCGGTCACCTTCACGGTTGCCATCACATCACCTTTGACTTTGAGCGCGACTCACTCGCGAGCCGCTCTGCTATAGGGCCAAGGTAAGAACCGGCGGAGAGGGAATCAAGCAAGGCTATAGACTCTCACGCCGCTTTGATGAGGGTAAGTGCCGATTCCAGATCCTGTTCCGTCAGCTCGTGGATCACGGGCCCCGAGGTCCAGATCAGGAAGGTGCGGATCCGTTTGTCCGGATAGATCTCGGAGAGCAGAGCCCGGTAGAGGGCGAGCTGCGCCACGTAGGATGCGGGCGGCGGCTGGCCGGGCCGGGGCGCCCGCGCCGTCGTCTTGAAATCCGCCACCAGCACCTCCGTGCCGCTCTCGGCCAGACGGTCGATCTGGCCCGAGACCAGAACCTCTCCCGCGGCGGTTTGCACCCGCCCGGCGATGGGGGCCTCGGCGCGCGAGCCCTTGCCGAACAGGGGCTCCAGGTCCGGATGGTCGAGGACGCCGAGGGCATTGGCCAGGATCGATTCGCGCAAGTCCGGCGCCAGGCGCGGCGCGCGGGCCCTCACATAGGCGCGCGCCATGCTCTCCCGGTGCTCCGGAGCGAGGGCGGGAAGCCGCTCCAGCAGGGCGTGAACCAGCGTGCCGCGCAAGCGCGCCTCGGGCGCGTAGGGCCCGTCGCCGGGCCGGGTCATGCGGTCGGCGGCGCCGAGGGCGCTGGAGGGACGGATCGGCGGCAGGGGCTCGGGCTCCGGGAGGGCCGCCGCCGTCAGCCACCCGGGCGCGGCGAGGGGAGCGAGCGGCGGCACATCCGCTTCAGCCACGAGCGTACGCGCCAGCGCCGAGCCGTCGCGCCAGACCGAGACGGGGCCGTAGGGCGCCTCGTCGAGCTCCAGGCTGCCCGCCTTGCCGGCGAGGCCGTGGCGGATCATCTCGCACCAGGCTTCCGGCCTGGTCTCATTGCCGTTCGTGCGGTAGGGCGCGATCACGAGCCGGTCCTTGGCGCGGGTCATGGCCACATAGAGCAGGCGGTTGTGCTCTTCGTAGCCCTTGTCGTGCAGAAGCTCGCGGGCCTGCCGCATCGCGCTCGAATCGGATTTCCTGCCCGGCGCCCAGATGGGGATCTTGTCGCCTGCCGCCGTCGTGAGCTGCAGCAGCGGCGGGTCCCTTCCCAGAACCTCGCAGCCGTCGATGAGAACCACGATGGGAGCCTCGAGACCCTTCGCGCCGTGCACGGTCATCACGCGCACTTCGTTGTTCACGGAATCGAGATCGCGCTTGATGGTGTGGGAGGCGGATTCGAAGCGGCTGAGGAAGACGGTGAGCGAGGGCGTCTCCGTCATCTCCGACTGATGCGCGAAGCAAAGAAAGGCGTCGATGGCATCGCCCGCTTCGCTGCCCAGCCGCGCCACGAGCTGCGAGCGTCCGCCGCGGGGACCGAGCAGGGTGGCGAAGAATCCGAAGGGGCCGTGATCGCGCGCAAGATCGCGCCATGCGCTCAGCGCTTCGCATCCGCGCTTGGCCTTCCCGTCGCCCGCCTTTGCGTGGCGCTCCAGCGCCGCGTTGAGCGATTCATCGTCGGAACGGCCGGCGGCGATGCGGATGAGATCGTCGTCGGTGAAGCCGACGAGGGGCGATTTCAGGGCGGTGGCGAGCGTCAGGTCGTCGTTCGGCAGCAGCGCCGCGCGGCCCGCCGCCACGAGATCGAGCACGGCGATGTGCTCGCCGATATTGAGCCTGTCCGCGCCCGCCACGGGCACGCCCGCCTCCTTGAGCGCGCGGATCACGGCCTCGAAGGCCGCGCCGCGCTTTCTCACCAGCACGAGAACGTCGCCCGCCTTCCAGAGGCGGCCCGTCTCGTCGCCCTTGGTCGTCCAGCACTTGACGGCCTGCGCGATGCGCCGCGCGACCTTCACGGGCGGCGATTGCTGCTCCGGTTCGTCGAGGGGCAGGGCCCAGGCCTCGGGCTCCTCTTCCTTGGCAGGTTCTTCCGTCTTCCACAGCTCCACGAGGCCCGGCGCATGGGGGCGCGCGCTCTCGTGCACCGTGCCCACGGCCTTGTCCTCGAAGGACAGGCCCTTGAAGTGCCGCTCGACCGCGAAGGTGGCGTCCACCGCCGACAGCACGGCTCTGCCTGAGCGGAAGGACATGGTGAGCGACACGTCCTCGAAATGCAGCTCCGCCTCGCGCACCTTCTGCGACCAGCTGCGGCGGGTGGATTCGAATTCCTGCGGGGCCGCTCCCTGGAAGCCGTAGATCGACTGCTTGGGATCGCCCACGGCGAAAAGCGTGCGCACGCGTTGGCCCGCCGCGCCCGCGCCTGCGGTGAAATCCTCCGTGATCTTGCGCAGGATCTCCCACTGCTCCGGGTTGGTGTCCTGCGCCTCGTCGATGAGCACGTGGTCGATGCCGCGATCGAGCTTGTAGAGCACCCAGGCGGTGTCGCCGCGGGAGAGCAGGGCCAGGGTCTTGTCGATGAGATCCTGGAAGTCGAGCGCGCCGAGGCGCATCTTCGCCTTCTCGACGCGGGCATGGATCTCGGAGGCGAGCGTGAACAGCGCCTGCGTGCGCTCGACGGCGCGCGCGGCCGCGCTCCTGTCGATGAGAGCGCAGATCCGGTCCTGCTCGCGCAGCAGTTCGTCCTTCAGGCTTTCGCTCACATCCTTTGTGAGGAAGGCCGATCCTTTACGCGGTGTTCCGCTGTCGGTGATGAACACCGAGAGGTACTGCGTCAGCTTCGCCGAAGGCTCCGTGGCCTCGGCGGCGGCGATGAGGGATTCGGCGCGCTTCTGGTCCGTCGTCTTGCCCTGGAGAAGCTCCTGCGCGATCCCAGGCCACTTCTCCGGCTTGATGCCGCCTTCCAGCATGGCGCGCTCGATGCTCTCGAGCGTTTCGTCCGGTTTCAGCCCGAGTTCCCCGCGCAGCCGTTCGATTCCTGCGGGATCGTTCAGGAATGCCTTGCACTTCAGGGCCGCGTTGATGGCGGAGGAGAGCGCGTCGCCCACCGCTTCCACGCTGACGATGTCGAGCGCTTCCTTCAGTTCGGGAAAATTCCCGTTGGCCGCATCCGCCATCACGTTGGCGGTCTCCTGCGCCAGCATCTCGTCCGTCTGGCTCTCATCCAGCACGGCGAAGCGCGCGGGCACATTGGCCTCGAAGGGCACGAGATGCAGAAGCCGCTCGCAGAAGGCGTGGATGGTGTCGATCTTCAGGCCGCCAGGCGTTTCCACCGCGCGGGCGAAAAGCGTGCGCGCAAGCTTCACCTGCTGGCGCGAAGGTTTCGCTCCTTCGAGTTCCGTGAGTTCGGCGACGAGGCTTTCCTCATCCATCGTCACCCAGCGTCCGAGGCGCTCGAAGACGCGGATCGCCATGTTCGCGGCGGCGGCCTTGGTGAAGGTGAGGCACAGGATCCGGCCCGGCAGCGAGCCCGCGAGCAGCAGGCGCACGACCCGGTCGGTCAGCACCTTGGTCTTGCCCGCGCCGGCATTGGCAGACACCCAGGCGGAGGCGCGCGGGTTGGCGGCGCGGCGCTGCGCGTCCTTCGTGTAATCGGGAATGACGAGATCGCCGCTCATTCCGAACCCTCTCCCCCGCCCGCGCTCGCCAGCGACCATTCCTTCACGCGCGCCAGATGATCGTATTCGGAGAACCGGCGCGCATATTTCGGGAAGGGCCGCGAGACATAAGCCGCCTCACCTTTGACGAAGCGCAGGATCATGCCCTCGAAGCGGCGGCGGTGCTCTTCCACGATCTCGGCGACGGAGCGCTCCTCGTCGCGTCCGGGCTTGATCTCGCGCGGGTCGAGGGGCGTGCGTCCGCCCGTCGTGTGAACGTAGAGAAGAGAGGGCGTCTCCTGCGCCATCGGCAGGCCCTTGAACGCGCCTTTCATCAGCATCATAGCTTCAAGGGTCAGCTGCGGCGAGAAGCCCGCATAGACCTCGCGCACGCCGGGAGGCTGGCCCGTCTTGAAATCGACGATGGTGAAGCCGCCGTCGCGGCGATGCTCGATCCGGTCGGCGCGGGCGCGCAGGTTGAACACCGAGCCGTCCGGCAACGGAATCGAGAGGCGGCCGCTATGTTCCGCGTAAACCTCGACGAGAGCGGGACGGCGTTCCTGCTCCCAGTCGAGGAACGCGGCGGCGAGCCTTTGGAAGCGGGGCCACCATTCCGCGTAGAGTTCGGGATAGGCCTCCGCGATGTCGGCGAACGCCACCTCGCCAAGGCCCAGAAGGATTTCGAGCGCATGGGCCGGAATCTCTTTCGGATAGCGCTGCGCGAATTGCCCCACCACGTCGTGGATGATCGTGCCGCGCTCCGCCGCGCTCGGCGTCACGGCGATCGCGTCCAGCGCATCGAGCTTGAGGACATGCCGCGCGAAGATGGAATAGGGATCGCGCACCAGCGTCTCGATTTCCGTGACGCTCAAGGAACGCGGGAAGAGAGCCGGATCGGGCTTCGGCTTCGGACGGGGCAGGGGCGGCGCGGGGTCGGGCGTGTCGAGAATGCGCGCGAGGCGGCGGTAATACTCGCCCGCCTTCGTCATCTCATCCCACACGTCCTTGCCGGTGAAGGCCTTCAGGCGCTGCAGGAATCGCGAGGGCACCATCGGCGATCCGTCGCGCTTGTGCGCCCGCGTGATCACCACGTCCTGCGTGCCGAGCGCTTGCACGAAATCGTGCGCGGTCTGGCCGATGCGCCGCTCCGGCGGCATCAGGCCCACCCGCGCGCGCATGGGGCGGTTGAGGAATGCGTCCGTCACCGTGCGCGGCGGCCAAGTTCCCTCGTCCAGACCTCCGAGCACCACGCGGTCGACGGAGAGAAGGCGCGCTTCGAGCAGGCCGAGGATCTTCAGGCGCCGATGCGTCGCGCGCGGTGAAGGGCTCAAGCTTCGCTGCTTGGCCAGTGCGGTGAAGAAGCTTGGATAATCGGCGAAGCGGCCTTCCAGGGGATGGCCTGCCTCCTCGCGGATATCGGAATTCTCCAGATCGTCGAAGAGCGCGGCCAGAGCTTCCCTGGATGAATCGTCGGCCGTTTCCTCCGCGCCGTCCTGCGGAGAAGCCCAGAGCCGTTCGACGGCCCGGCGATGGTGTTCCACCAGCGCCATGAGGTCGAGCCTGCCTTCACCCTGGGCCGCGGGCGTGAACGACTTGAAGGCCTCATCGAGTTTCTGCAACAGGTCGTCGGCGCAATCCCAATCCGCATCCGTCAGCCGCTTGCGCGGGCGGGGCGCGCGGGACTCGTTCCCCGTTCGGCGAGCCGCGAGCGCGGCGCGGATCCCCGCGATGCCGAGGGCGGGAGCAGGGCCGCGCAGTACGCCGATTTCGAGCACGCTCGCCGCATGTTCCACCGCAGCGCGCGGGAGTCCCAGTCGCACGAGCGGATGCGCCAGCAGCGCCAGCAGCCGCACAGGGCGCAGATCGTCGGCGGCCGCTTCCGCCGCGAGCCTCGCGAGGCGCCCGGCCGGCGTGTCGGCGAGGGGAATGCCGGCCGAATCCTCGACGCTGAGGCCCCAGCGTCCGAGTTCCGCCGTCACGCGCGCGGCGAGCGCCCGGTCGGGCGTGACGAGGGCCGCCGTCCTGTGCGGATGGGCGATGGTTTCGCGCAAGGCGATGGCGATGGCCAAGGCCTCCTCGCGTTCGTCCGTCGCCTCGACGATGGAAAGTCCCCCGCAGCCGCTCCGGCTCAAGGCCATGCGATCCTCGGGTGCGATCAGCGCCCAGCGATCCGTGGTGTCCGCCGGGCGCAGCGCTTCGGACAGAAGGCGGTTGCGCGCCTTCGCGGCGTCCGGCACCGCGCCCAGAATCGTGACGGCGGAGCGCGGAATGCGCAGGTGTCTGTCGAGGAGGCGGCGCAGCGAGGCCTGCGGATGGCTGTGCACCGGATCGGTCGCGTCGTCGCCGGCGCCGCCGATGGTGGACCAGCTCTCTTCGTCGAGATCCGTGTCGAGGCCGGGAAGCACGATGGCGCCTTTCGGCAGTCGCGCGATGACGCCCATGAGATTCGCGGTGGCCGGCACGGAACCCGTCGAACCGGCCACGACGATCGGATGCTCCGGCCTCTCGCGGGTGAGGCGCCGGGCTTCCGCTTCGAGGAGCACGTTGCGCCGCTGCGCCGGGTCGCTCGCCTGGCGCTCCGCGAGAATCCTGGGCCAGTGCTCGCTTGCGATCTGCACGAAATGGCGGGTGATCTCGAAATAGGTCGAATAGTCCGCATCCACCGCGAGTTCGAGGGCGTGCCAGTCGATGCCTTCCGTGGTGAAGGCATCCATTAGCGTTTCGAGATCGCCTGCGAGGTTCACCGCATCGGCGGGTGAGGCGGGCACCATGAAGGGCACGTCGGGGCCGAGCTGCAGGAGGGCCCGGTCCACCTCCGCCGACCAGCGCTGCACGAGGCGCGTGAGAATGAGGCGGCGCTCCAGGGGCGGGATCGGCGGCTTGAGGCTCGCGGCCTCCGCGAACGGCGTGCCTTCGAGGCCCGTCAGCTCGAACTCGGCCTCATCGGTTTCGCCCAAGGGGACGATGCGCGGCAGAAGCTGCGCCCGGCCGCCGCCGCGCTCGGCGAGAAGCGCGATCAGGGCGCGCGTGGCGCGGCGGTTGGGAACATAGATGGTGATGTCGGACAAGGCGGCGGGATCGTCGCCCAGGGTGCCGACGAGGCGGCCGTCGAGCAGCGCATCCACGAGGGTCGGGAGAAAGGCGCATCCCGGAGGGATGGAAAACACCCGCGGATCGGTGCGTCGCGACGGCAAGACCCGATCGGAAAACCGGTCCCCATTGTCCCGGGTCATGCCGGCACCTCAACCTCTCATCGCTTGCCGGCGGCGAGGCATGTCTCGGCCTCGGCAATCGCCTGCGGCTCTCCAACATGCAGCCATTGTCCCTCCATGCACAAGCCGTAGAGGCGGCCCTTCGCGATGGCGCGGTCGTAGAAGGCATTGGCGGAGAAGGCTCCGTCGGGCGTGCCGTGAACGAGTTCCGGCTTCACGATGGCCACGCCCGCATAGGCGAAAGGAGCGCTCGGATCCGTTCCGCGGCGGCGCAGGAGGCCGCTTTCGTCCATGTGAAAATCGCCGGGCCCTTCGAATCCGATGCTTGTGGATAAAGGCGCCACGAGCATCAGGATGTCCATCCGCTCCGGGTCCCAGGCCTTCACGAGGCGCTTGAGGTTGGGCTCCTCACCCTCGATCCAGAGCGAATCGGAGTTGAAGGTGATGAAGGGCTCGTCGCCCAAAAGCGGCAGGGCCTTCTTCACGCCGCCGCCGGTTTCCAGGAGTTCGGCGCGCTCGTCCGAGATGACGATGCGCGGCATCGTGCGGGTCCGCAGATGCGCCTCGAGCATGTCGGCGAAGTGATGCACGTTCACCACCACCGACTCGATGCCCGCCTCGTGGAGCTTGTCGAGGGTGAAGTCGATGAGGCTCCTTCCCGCCACCTTCACGAGAGGCTTCGGCATGGTCGCCGTGATCGGCAGCATGCGCTTGCCTAAGCCTGCGGCGAGGACGATGGCTCGATGAGGGGCACGCGGAAAGGTCTGGGACAAGGATCGGGCTCAGGATGAGGAAGGCTCGTCATCCGCATGCGGGATGAGCCTCGGCAGATATTTCTCATACCAGCCTTTGAGCTTCCCCAGGGCCGGATGGGCGAGGTTGCGGATGAGATAGGCCTCGATCCGCGGCAGGTGCTTGAGGTAATGCGGCTTGCCGTCCCGCCGGTCGAGGCGCGCGAAGATGCCGAGGATCTTGGTGGCGCGCTGCCCCGCTATGATGGCGTAGGCGCGGGCGAAGGCCGACACGTCGAAATCGGGATCCGCGCTCTTCCGCTCGCGGGCATAGAGGCCGATGAGCTTCAGCTCGAGTTCCGGCGGCACGGTCACGCGCGCATCCTGCAGGAGCGAGGCGACGTCGTAGGCGGGCGAGCCCAGCACCGCGTCCTGGAAATCGATCAGGCCGACGCGCTGCAAACCCTGGCGCTCCGGCAGCCAGATCAGGTTGGGCGAATGGTAGTCGCGCAGGGTCCAGGTGGCGGGGGCGGACAGCACCTCGCCCAGGGTCTCGGTCCAGAGATTGACGAATTCCGCGCGGGCCGAGCCGGAGAGATGCGTGCCGATGATGTGCGGCACATACCAGTCGAGCAGCAGCTCCACCTCGATGAGGAGCGCTTCGAGGTCGTAGGGCGGGATCGCGTGATCGATGCCCTCGGCCACGGGCAGGACCTGCGGCAGGGTGTGGCCGTGGAGCTGCGCCAGGAGCCGCGTGGCCTCTGCGTAGCGCTCCGGGATCGGGCCGTCCGCGTCGGCGAAGGGTTCCGAGCCGAGGTCCTCGATGAGGAGGAGGCCAGCCTCCAGGTCCTCGCCGTAGATATACGGGGCGCTGTAGCCAAGGGCGCGCAGGCCCTTGTCCATGGCCACGAACGCATGGACGGTCTCGGCGAGCTTCGCGATGGTGGTGTAGGGCTTGCCGCGCCTGACCGCGGGCCCGACCGGGCGCGGCGGCGAGATCATCAGGAGCGCGGTTTCGCCAGTCGGCTTCACGAGGTGCTCGTAGGACCGGATCACAGAGGCATCGCTCGGCATGGGCTGGCGCTTGGCATCGCCCCAGCCGCAGCGCTCCACGAGATTCCGGTAGGCCTTCATGCGCTGGAGGCGGGAGGCGAAGGCGCCCGTGCCGGTGAGCATGGCGAGCCGCCCCCTGCCCTGGCTGCCGGGGGCGAAATCCAGGCGGATGTCGAGATGCTCGGGTTTGAGCGCATCCTCGGCCCGTTCCGGCCATTCCACGAGGGCGATGGCGTTCTCCGTCATCTCGTCCCAGCCGAGCTCCGTCAGCTCGTAGCCGCCGGAGAGACGGTAGAAATCCGCATGGACGATGGGGCATTGCGGGCCGTCATAGACCTGCATCAGGGTGAAGGTCGGGCTCGGAACCTCGAGCTCCGCATCGCCTGCGAGAAGGCGCACCAGGGCGCGGGCGAGCGTGGTCTTGCCGGCGCCCAGGCCGCCGGAGAGGGTGACGAGATCGCCGGGCCGGAGCTCCTCGGCCAGGACCTTCGCGAAGCGCTCCGTCGATTCGTGGTCGGGAAGCCTCACGATCCATGCGGCCTGCAAAATTTCCTGCTCGGGCATGAGAGCCAATCCATTCACCATCGCTGTTCCTATTCGGCTGCGATTGGAGTTAGCGCAGATTGCCCGGATCGGCCATCCGAAGGCGTCTCATGTCGCTCATTGGGGAAGATGCAGGTCACCGTGGTGCCCATCCCCGGAGCGGACGCCACGTCGATGCGGCCGCCATGCAGCTCCACGAAGGAGCGCACGATGGAGAGGCCCAGGCCCACGCCGCGGTGGCGGGTGCCCAGCGTGTGGCTTTCGAAGCGCTCGAAGATCCGCGCCTTGATCTCGGCCGGGATGCCGAGCCCCTGGTCCTTCACCTCGAAGATCACCTCGCCGCCGCGCTTGCGGGCCGAGACGGTGATCGTCTGGCCGGGGGACGAGAAGCCGACCGCGTTGGAGAGCAGGTTGAACAGGATCTGACGCACGCGCTTGCCGTCGGCGACGAAGGTGCCGATGTCGTCCGGCGCATCGATCACCACCTTCAGCGCCGATTCGGCGAGCCGGTCCTCCAGGCCGCGCATGGCGGCCTCGATGGTGGAGCGGATGTCCACGATTTCCGGCGTCAGCTCCAGCGAACCGGTGTCGATGGAGGCGAGGTCGAGAATGTCGTTGAGGATCGCCAGCAGCGATGCCGACGAGCGCATGATGTGATCGGCGTAATCGCGCTGGCGCGGGTTGAGCGCGCCCACCGTCTCGTCGCCGAGAAGCTGCGTGAAGCCGATGATGTTGGTGAGCGGCGAGCGCAGCTCGTAGGAGACGTGATGGACGAATTCGTCGCGCAGCCGCGAGGCGCGCTCCAGCGCCTCGTTGCGCTCGGTCAGCGCGCGCTCCACGTTCACGCTCGCGGTCACGTCGGTGAAGCTCAGGAGCGTCGCGCCGTCCGGCAGGGGCTGCGCGGTGCAGTCGAGGGATGAGCCGTCCTGCCGTTCGATCCGGCAGGACAGGCCCATGCGCATGTCGGCAAGACCCGCCACGGCGCCGCGAATGTCGATCCAGGGCTCGTCCTGCGGCGCCATGGGGCGGCAGGCCCTGATGATCGTGTCGATATGCGGGTTCTCGGCCGTCATCTCGGAGGAGAGATTCCACATGTCGGCGAAGGCGCGGTTGTGCAGCTTGAGGCGTCCGTCCGAGCCGAACACGGCGACACCCTCCTTCAGGGTGTCGAGGGTTTCGCTCTGCACGCGGGTCAGCGAATGGACCTGCGAGGCCAGCTCGAAACGCTCGCTCACGTCGTCGAAGAGATAGGTCACGCCGCCCTGGGGATTGGGGTTGATGACCACGCGCAGGGTGCGCCGGTCCGGCAGGTGCCACCAGATCTGCTGCTGCTCCACGGAGCGGTAGCCTTGCAGGAAATCGGCCTTCCAGGCGCGGAAATCCGCCTGTTCGGGAAGCTTGCGCGCCGCGCGCAGCCTGTCGAGAACCTCGCTGTCCGTGGGGCGCGAGGCGAGGAAGGCGGCATCGAGGCCCCAGAGCTGCTGATAGGCGGCGTTGCTGAAGATGAGGTTCTGCGATCCGTCGAAGATGGCGACCGCCGTGGGCAGCTGATCGAGGGTGCGCACATGGGCGTCCATCTGGCGCTGCAGGTCGGTGCGGACCGCTTCCAGCTCCGACACGTCGACGGCGATGCCCGCGCAGCCGCCGGCGGTGGGACGCTCGATCACGTCGAGCACCGCGCGATGGCCGGCCACCACGGCGGTCACGCGGCCCGAGAAGGTGGCGCCGGCCTGGCGGCTGCGGCGGGCCTCTTCGCGGGTCGGCGCGCTCAGGAGTTCGAGGGAACGGTTGATTGCATCGTCGAGGTCGCGGGCTTCGACCGAACGCAGATAGGCCTGGTTCGCCCAGAGCAGCCGGTCCTCCATGTCGCGGATCCAGAGAGGATAAGCCACGTCGTCGAGGAGCATGGTCATGGAGCGCAGGTCGCTGCGCGCCGTCGCCAAGTTGGCCTGCGTCCTCAGGAGCTCGGCCCGGTCGCCGGTCACGTCCCGCAGGCGCAGGATCGCCCGTCCGCCGATGGTGCGTCCCTCCACGTCGATGAAGCGGTTGCCGAGGCCCCGTGCCGTCAGGCGGAAGGCCTGTCCCCGATCCTTGAGCTGCTCCAGGGCGCTTTCCACGCTGGCGGCATCGGCGGCGGAAAGCCACGTGCCGAAGGCCAGGGCGCGCTGCGCGGGCGCGTTCTCTCCGATGATGGAAGGATCGCCCTGGAAGCGCGGTTCCCCGTCGCGTCCGTTCCAGCTCACCAGGAGCTGCCGCTCCGAACCCATGAGGAGGGCGGCGAGGTCGTCCGCGCCGCGCAGCGCCGCGATCTCGTTGCGCAGGGTTCGCTCCATGCGGGCCGAGCGCTTCTGCTCGCGCATCAGGAGCATGGCCGTGGTGGTCGAAAAGGCGAGGAGCCCCATGAAGAGGCCGAAATAGACGGCGTTGTGCAGGTCGAGGCCGTGCAGGAAGCCGATGAGGTCCGAGGCCTCCTCCGCGAAGGGCAGATTCAGGGTGCTGGCGAGCGCCGCCTTCGAGGTTCCGGCGAGCAGCACCAGGGACAGGGGCATGCGGCCCGAGCCGACGGGAGAGCCTCTCCTGTCCTTGCTGCCGTCCTGACGCTCCCCGTGCCCGGCCATGCCGTGCTGCCCTTCCTTCTTCGGCGGCCCGACGAACAGGCCAAGTTGGATCAATCCCCGGCTGCGCTGCTCAACGCCACAGAGGTCAACCGTCTACGCATGAACGGAACTGCCGGCGCAGGTTTGAGGCCGAAGCACAGCCGGTCGATTCGCGTTCACTCTAGACCACCCCCGACTCCGCCAGGAAGAGGGTTAACACGCGCTTAAACTTCCTTTGGAGAAGCTGTGCGCAATTCGTCGAACCATATTGCATTTGTGACACACACATGCCGCTGCGACAGAGGGCTCGATTCGACGAAGGGCAGGCCAAAGAAAAAGCCCGGCCTGAGGCCGGGCTTCCCTCTTTCGTCCAGAATCTGCGAACCGGTCAGTAGCGGTAGTGGTCCGGCTTGAACGGGCCAGTTTCCTTGACGCCGATATAGGACGCCTGGTCGGGACGCAGCTTGGTGAGCTTCACGCCGATCTTCTCCAGGTGCAGGGCGGCGACCTTCTCGTCCAGGTGCTTGGGCAGGGTGTAGACCTTGCGCTCGTACTTGCCCTGGTTGGCGAAGAGCTCGATCTGGGCGAGGGTCTGGTTCGTGAACGAGGCCGACATCACGAAGGACGGATGGCCCATGGCGTTGCCGAGATTCACGAGGCGGCCTTCCGAGAGCAGGATGATGCGGTGCCCGTCGGGGAACTCGATCTCGTCCACCTGCGGCTTCACGTTGTTCCACTTGAGGTTCTTGAGAGCCGCGACCTGGATCTCGTTGTCGAAGTGGCCGATGTTGCAGACGATGGCCCGGTCCTTCATCGCGCGCATGTGCTCGATGGTGATCACGTCCTTGTTGCCGGTGGCGGTGACGAAGATGTCGGCGCGGGGAGCCGCGTCTTCCATCGTCGTGACCTCATAGCCCTCCATGGCGGCCTGGAGCGCGCAGATCGGATCGACCTCCGAAACCAGCACGCGGCAGCCGGCCTGACGGAGCGAAGCGGCGGAGCCCTTGCCCACGTCGCCGAAGCCCGCGACCATGGCGACCTTGCCGGCCATCATCACGTCCGTGCCACGGCGAATGCCGTCGACGAGGGACTCGCGGCAGCCGTAGAGATTGTCGAACTTCGACTTCGTCACCGAGTCGTTCACGTTGATCGCAGGGAAGAGGAGCTTGCCCTCCTTCTCCATGATGTAGAGGCGGTGCACGCCGGTGGTGGTCTCTTCCGACACGCCCTTGATGGAGGCGGCGAGCTTCGCGAACCAGCCCTTCGGCTTCTCGGAGAGCAGGCGCTTGATCAGCGCGAAGAAGACCTCTTCCTCTTCCGATCCCGGCTTGTCGAGGAAGGCCACGTCGCCCTGCTCGGCGCGCAGGCCCATATGGACCAGCATGGTCGCGTCGCCGCCGTCGTCGAGGATCATGTTCGGCATGCCGCCGTCGTGCCAGTCGAACAGCTTGGCGGTGTAGTCCCAGTATTCCTTCAGGGTCTCGCCCTTATAGGCGAAGACCGGGATGCCGGCGGCGGCGATGGCGGCGGCGGCGTGGTCCTGGGTCGAATAGATGTTGCAGGAGACCCAGCGGATGTCGGCGCCGAGAGCCTTGAGCGTCTCGATCAGCACCGCGGTCTGGATGGTCATGTGGAGGGAGCCGGCGATGCGGGCGCCCTTCAGGGGCTGCTTCGGGCCGTATTCCTCGCGGACGGCCATGAGGCCCGGCATCTCGGTTTCCGCGATCGAGATTTCCTTGCGGCCGAAATCGGCAAGGCCGATGTCTTTGACGATGTAATCCTGTGCCATGTTGGCCTCTTTCTCTGCGTCCATTCGGGTGGAATTGGCGCAGTCTCTACCAGAGAGCCGGGGCAGAGGCAATCAAGATATAAAGATGTCTTTATATGTTTTGCCGGTCACTCGTCCTCGCCGAACCGGTTGGCGAGGAGATCGTCGATGGCCTGGAGGCAGGCGGCTGCGTCCGCGCCCTTGGCGGTGACGGTGATCGTGGTGCCCTGGGCGGCCGCCAGGGTCAGGAGACCCATGATGGAGCGCCCGCCCACGGTCTCGCCGCACCGGGTCACGGTCACGTCGGCGTCGAAGCGCTCGACGGTCTGAACGAACTTGGCGGAGGCGCGGGCATGCAGGCCGCGGCGGTTGATGATGGGCAGTTCCCGGACCTCGGCCCCGTCGGGGATGGGAGCAGGGGGGCAGTCCTGATCGAGGGGCTGGTCCATGCTGGTCACTTTCCCGAGAGAACGCGCGAGGCGATGTTGATGTATTTGCGCCCGGCCTCCTGGGCATGGGACACCGCATCGGCCAGGGATTCCTCGTCGCGCACGCTGGCGAGCTTGATAAGCATGGGCAGGTTGATCCCGGCCACCACCTCGACGGAGCCGTTCATGCAGGACAGGGCCAGGTTCGAGGGGGTGCCCCCGAACATGTCCGTCAGAACCACAACCCCCTGGCCCGAATTGACCCGGCACACGGCGTCCATGATGTCCTTGCGCCGTGTTTCCATGTCGTCGTCGGGGCCGATCGTGATCGTTTCAAGCTGCTCCTGAGGTCCCACCACATGCTCGAGCGCCGCCTTGAATTCCGTCGCGAGCTGCCCGTGGGTGACGAGCACCATTCCAATCATAATGTTCCAGGTCCGAACGCTCCGAGAGCGGAGCCGCTATTTTGTGCACCGCGAAGCCAAGCGCAAGAGCAATGAGAGGAAAAGTTCATCACAGCGTCACCACCGTGTCGCAAACACCACTCAGGCAACCCAGCGCGATGTCCGCGGAGCTTGCCCCGGCCTGCATCCGGACGCGAGGGATCATGACGCCGCAGAGCGCGATGCGCCGGTCGCTGTCCTCGGGGTAGCGGGCCACGTCCTCGCAGAGGTCGATCACCAGGCGGATGATTGCGGCCGGCTCGAAGGGCCGGCGGACGATTCCGAGGCCGAAGATCTCGATGCAGCCGTCCAGGGGCTCGACCGGGCGGGCCAGGAGCCGTCCGTGCCGCGCCTCGATCCGGGTCCGGTCGTCGCTGACCAGCCGCCCGAAGCGGCCCGCCCGGAGGGCCAGCGATACCACCTCGCGGGCGAGGGTCGACTTGCCCGACCCCGATGCGCCCCGGATCAGGAGCCCCGCCTCGCCGACGAGCACGCAGCCCGCGTGGATCGTCTGCGGGGCGCTCAAGGCGCTCTCCTTCCCGGTTCGCGCCTGGCCTGTTCCTTGTCCTTCTTGCCCGGCTCCTTCTTGGCCTTCGCGCCCTCGATGGGAAGGCGGATGACGAACCGGGCACCGAGGCGCCTGGGCTCGCCGGTTTCATCGGGCGGGCCGAGCCGGTTCTCGGCCCGGATCGTGCCGCGATGGGCCTCGATGATCTGGCGGGAGATGGACAGGCCGAGGCCGGAATTCTGGCCGAAGCCCTGTTCGGGCCGGTCGGTGTAGAAGCGCTCGAAGATCCGGTCGAGGGCGTCCGGCTCGATGCCGGGGCCGCTGTCCTCCACCAGAATCTCCACCTCGTTGCGGCGTCGGCGCATCGAGACCTTCACCGTCTCGTCGGGGGGCGAGAAGGAGCGGGCATTGTCGATCAGGTTGTTGAGGACCTGGCCCAGGCGGCTGTCGTGGCCGAGCACCAGGAAGGCGTCGCGGTTCTTTCCCGCATTCTCGATGGCGAGGGCGATGAGGGGATCGTTCGCCTGCCGCCGCTCGTTGGCGACGGAGACCACCGCCTCGAGAAGGCGGGTCATGTCCACGGGCTCCGCGTCGGCCCGGGCGAGCTCCGCGTCGAGGCGGGAGGCGTCCGAGATGTCGCTGATCAGGCGGTCGAGGCGCTTCACGTCGTGCTGGATGATCGACAGGAGCCGCTGGCGGGATTCTTCGCTGCGGGCGAGCGGCAGGGTCTCCACCGCGCTGCGCAGGGAGGTGAGGGGGTTCTTCAGCTCGTGCGCCACGTCCGCCGCGAAGCTCTCGATGGCGTCGATGCGGTTGTAGAGCGCCTCGGTCATGTCGCGCAGCGCGCCCGAGAGGTGGCCGATCTCGTCGGCGCGATTGGTGAAGTCGGGAATTTCCTGGCGGGACTTGGTGCCCCAGCGCACCCGCTCGGCGGCCTCCGCCAGACGGCGCACCGGCCCGGCGATGGCGCCGGCCAGGAAGAGCGACAGGACGATCATGACCACGGCCGCCACCAGGAAGACCTGGAGCAGGGCGAAGCGCTCGGAGGCGATGATCGCGTCGATGTCGCCCTCCTGGGTCGAGAGCAGGAGCGCGCCCTGGATCGTGCGGAACCGCTGGACAGGCACGGCCACGGACACGATGGTTTCGCCGCGGCTGTTGATGCGCACCACGCTCGCCTGCTGGCCCGTGAAGGCCTGCTGGACCTCTGGCAGGGATTTGCCGTTGATCGGCCCGGCCTCCTCCAGCACCGGCCGCTTGGTGCGCCGGAACATCTTGCGGATGCTGTTCCATGTCCGCTCCATGGCGGTCATGGTGTCCTCCACGTTGGCGACGGGAGGAAGATCCATGCGCAGGATATCGCCGCGGGAATAGAACGACCGGGAATCGAGAAGCAGCATGCCGTCCCGGTCGAAGATCCGGGCGCGGGTCTTGGTGGGCGTCACCAGCCGGCGCAGGAGAGGGGCGACGCGCTCGGGATTGATGGAGAACTCGAGCGAGGAGAGGGATTCGTCGTTGAACCGCTCGGTCTCGCCGGCCTGCATCTGCAGGAGCTTTTCCGGATCGATCGTGATGGTGTTGGTCTCGACCGTCGCCGAGCTGGCGATGGCGCCGGCGATGATCTCGCCCTGCGTGAGCAGGCTCTGCACCCGGGCCTCGATGAGGCCCTCGCGGAACTGGTTGAGGTAGAGGAAGCCCACGAGCAGGGCGACGAGCCCGGCCAGGTTGAGCATCACGATCCGGCGCGTCAGGCTCGACGAGGCGCGCTGCACGAGCATGCGGCCGACATGCTTCAGCCGGGCCAGGACGCCCTGGGGGACGGGCGCATCGTCGAAGCCCGTCTCGGCGTGGATGGGGTCAGCCTTCATGCCGCTTGCTAACGCATCGGACCGGAATGGGGCACCGGGTCACGACCGTCCTTTCAGGTTGCTTGCGCCTTCAAAGCGTCAGGCTTCCTTGAAGCGGTAGCCCACGCCGTAGAGGGTCTCGATCATTTCGAAACTCGGGTCAACCGACTTGAACTTCTTGCGCAGGCGCTTGATGTGGCTGTCGATCGTCCGGTCGTCCACGTAGACCTGGTCGTCATAGGCCGCATCCATCAGCGCGTTGCGGCTTTTCACCACTCCCGGGCGCGTGGCGAGCGCCTGGAGGATCAGGAACTCCGTGACGGTCAGGGTCACCGGCTCGCCTTTCCAGGTGCAGGCATGGCGCTCGGGATCCATCTTGAGCTGGCCGCGCTCCAGGGCCTTCGCGTCGGTTTCCTTCGGGGTCGAGGTCTGGTCCTTGGGGGCGAAGCGGCGCAGGACCGCCTTCACGCGCTCGACCAGGAGGCGCTGGGAAAAGGGCTTCCGGATGAAGTCGTCGGCGCCCATCTTGAGGCCGAACAGCTCGTCGATCTCCTCGTCCTTCGAGGTCAGGAAGATCACGGGCAGGTCCGACTTCTGGCGCAGGCGGCGCAGCAGCTCCATGCCGTCCATGCGCGGCATCTTGATGTCGAAGATGGCCAGGTCCGGCGGGGCGTGCTTGAGGCCGTCCAGGGCCGAGGCCCCGTCGGTATAGGTCTGGATGCGGTAGCCCTCCGCCTCGAGGGCGATGGAAACAGAGGTCAGGATGTTGCGATCGTCATCGACAAGGGCGATCGTTGGCATGAACTCTTCCTTAGCTTGGCACGGACGATTGTCAGCTCTTTATGGTCGTCTGACAACGCAGGAGGCCCTAAAACGTCCCCAACTGCGCCTTTCTCGTGGCGTAAATATGAATTTTGATGGTGGCCTTCCTCGGGGAACGACCGGGATCGGCCATAAAGTGGTGTCTACAGGCGCCCGGTTCAACCTGAGATGAACGGTCCATGACGGATCGGACGGGAAAGGCCGGGCCTTTCCGGGGCTGATGTTCTGGCAGGATTCCCGGGCGGCGATCAGCCTGTCCCGCGCGAATTTCCCGTCCGGGACCCCGTCAATCCTACGAAAGAATTCTCCAAAACCCTGAAAATTGGGGAGAATGGGCCTCATGGAGGTCTGGCTTCTGCAAAAATAGAATGCGATGAAACGACCCGAGTTGACGGTACCGGCAATTGACCTAAAGAAAGTCCTTATGCTCAAGCGAGGCGTCAAGGCAGTGCTGGGCCTGACTTGTTTGACCCTACCCATGTGACGGCCATCGGACGGCGGCACATCCGGCTGCGCGGTGACTGGCAATCAGGAGAAGTCTTCCGTGGAAAATATCGGCGTTTTCAACAGCGCGCAGGGCGCTGAGGCCATCGGTCTCCGCAATCTCAAACGGATCTACTGGAATCTCGAGGCGCCTGCGCTCTACGAGCAGTCCCTCATCCGGGGGGAAACCAAGCTCGTGAAGGGCGGCGCCCTTCTGGCCGAGACCGGCGTGCATACGGGCCGTTCGCCCAAGGACAAGTTCGTGGTGCGCGACGATACCACGGAAAGCACCGTCTGGTGGGACAACAACGGCGCCATCACTCCGGGCCATTTCGACGCTCTCCTGGAGGATTTCCTGTCCCATGCCAAGGGCAAGGAGCTGTTCGCCCAGGACCTCTACGGCGGTGCCGATCCGACCTACCGGGTCAAGGCGCGGGTCTTCACGGAATACGCCTGGCACTCCCTCTTCATCCGCAACCTCCTGATCCGTCCCGAGATGGGAGAGCTCGCCGATTACGTGCCGGGCCTGACCATCATCGACCTGCCCTCCTTCAAGGCCGATCCCGCCCGCCACGGCTGCCGCAGCGAGACGGTCATCGCCTGCGACTTCAAGCGCAGGATCGTGCTCATCGGCGGCACGTCCTATGCCGGCGAGATGAAGAAGTCGGTCTTCACCTATCTCAACTACGTGCTGCCCGCCTCGAACGTCATGCCCATGCACTGCTCCGCCAATGTGGGCCATGAGGGCGACGTGGCCGTGTTCTTCGGCCTCTCGGGCACCGGCAAGACCACCCTCTCGGCCGACCCGAACCGCATCCTGCTCGGCGACGATGAGCACGGCTGGGGCCCGAACGGCGTCTTCAACTTCGAGGGCGGCTGCTACGCCAAGACCATCCGCCTTTCCCGCGAGGCCGAGCCCGAGATCTTCTCCACCACCGAGCGCTTCGGCACGGTGCTGGAGAACGTGACCGTCGACCCGACCACGCGCATCCCAGATTTCGACGACGCGTCGAAGACGGAGAACACGCGCTGCGCCTATCCGCTCGACTTCATCCCCAATGCGAGCCCGACGGGCCGGGCGGGCATTCCGAAGAACATCGTGATGCTGACCTGCGACGCCTTCGGCGTGCTGCCTCCCATCGCGAAGCTGACGCCTGCGGAAGCCATGTATCACTTCCTCTCCGGCTACACCGCGAAGGTGGCGGGCACGGAGAAGGGCGTGAAGGACCCGGAGGCCACCTTCTCGACCTGCTTCGGCGCGCCCTTCATGCCGCGTCACCCGTCCGTCTACGGCAACCTGCTGCGCGACCTCATCGCCAAGCACCATGTGGATTGCTGGCTCGTCAACACGGGCTGGACCGGCGGCAAGTACGGCGTCGGCCGCCGCATGCCGATCCGCGTCACCCGCCGCCTGCTCACGGCGGCCTTGGACGGATCGCTCTCCAAGGCGGATTTCCGCCGCGATCCCTATTTCGGATTCGCGGTCCCGACCTCGGTGCCCGGCGTCGAGCCGCACATCCTGTATCCGGTGAAGACCTGGCAGAACAAGGCGGAGTTCGCCGAGACGGCCAAGCGCCTCATCGACATGTTCAACGAGAACTTCAAGCGATTCGAGAGCCACGTGGATTCCGACGTGCGCTCCGCGGCCCCGCAGATGTCGGTGGCGGCCTGAGAGGTCAGGTTATCTCTCACCTGAAATCGTGTAAAAGGCGGCCCATGGCCGCCTTTTCCATGTCAGGCTCCCGATGACCGACACCGACCTCGCCCTCTTGGATCTTTTGTCCGCGCGCCTGGGAAGCGGTCACGTCATCCGCGATCCCGCCGCCATGGAGAGCTATCTCACCGAGGAGAGAAAGCTCTATCGCGGCGCGGCCATGGCCGTCCTGCGCCCCGGCAGCACGGAGGACGTCGCCTTCGCGGTCCGTGCATGCGCCAAGGCGCATGTGGCCGTCGTGCCGCAGGGCGGGAACACGGGGCTGGTGGGCGGCGGCGTGCCGCACAAGGGGATTGTCCTGTCGCTCGCCCGGCTCGACCGGATCCGCGAGGTCGATGCGTTCAACGCCACCATCACCGCCGAGGCCGGGTGCATCCTGAAGACGGTGCAGGACGAGGCGGAGAAGGTCGATTGCCTCTTCCCCCTGTCCCTGGCCTCCGAGGGCTCCTGCCGGATCGGCGGCAACATCGCCTCCAATGCGGGCGGCACCGCCGTGCTGCGCTACGGCAACATGCGCGATCTCGTCCTCGGGCTCGAAGTCGTGCTCGCCGACGGGCGGATCTGGAACGGGCTCAAAGGGCTGCGCAAGGACAACGAGGGCTATGACCTGAAGAACCTCTTCATCGGGTCGGAAGGAACCCTCGGGATCGTCACGGCCGCGGTGCTGAAGCTCTTCCCGCGGCCCAAGGCCCGCGCCGTCGCCTTCGCGGGCTGCGCTTCTCCGCATGCGGCGCTCGCCCTCTTCGAGAGCCTGCGCCGGCAAACGGGCGACCAGCTCACGGCCTTCGAGTACATGCCGCGCTTCGCCCTGGAGATCGTCCTCAAGCACGCGGCGGGGGCGGTCCGCCCGCTTGCGGGCGATCATGCCGCCTATGCCCTGATCGAGCTGTCCTCGCCCGATCCCGAGATCGACCTCTCCAAGCGCCTGGAGAGGGTGCTGGGATCGGCCCTGGAGGCCGGGATCGTCGAGGATGCGTCCATCGCCGCGAGCGAGGCCCGGAACGCCGCGCTCTGGCACCTGCGCGAGAGCCTGCCGCACGTGCAGAGGATCGAGGGCGGGTCGATCAAGCACGACGTCGCCGTTCCCGTGTCCAGGATCGCGGATTTCATCGTCGCCGCGAGCGCGGCCTGCGAGCAGGCGCTGCCCGGCGTGCGCGTCTGCGCCTTCGGCCATTTCGGTGACGGCAACATCCATTTCAACCTGAGCCAGCCCGTCGGCATGGACAAGGCGGCGTTCCTCGCCCAGTGGAAACGGTTCAACCGGATCGTCCACGACATCGTGCACGGCATGAACGGCTCGATCGCCGCCGAGCACGGGGTCGGCCTCATCAAACGCGACGAGCTGGCCCGCTACAAGGATCCGGTCGCCCTGGAGCTGATGAAAACGCTTAAAGTAGCGCTCGATCCACAGAACATCCTGAACCCCGGCAAGGTCGTGGCGCTGGGCGCGGACGCGCCGCCTTCCCTGCCTGTCGCGCAGTGACCCCGAAACAGCTGTCGGGAAGGCGCGGCGCAGGGGGCCGCCTGCCTTGACCCGCCCGCCCCCGTGCCTACGATGGCGCTGCCGGAAAGGGAAACCGGCGAATGCCGGTCAATACATCCCTGAAGAGGAAGGAAGCCCAGTGGCCTCGGTCGAGATTCGCAACATCCGCAAGAACTTCGGACCGGTATCGGTCATCCAGGATGTGTCCATCGACATTCAGGACGGGGAGTTCGTCACCCTCGTCGGCCCGTCCGGCTGCGGCAAGTCCACGTTGCTGCGCATGATCGCGGGGCTGGAAGACATTTCCGGCGGCGAATTGCGGATCGGCCCGCGGGTGGTCAACGGCGTGCCGCCGAAGGAGCGCGACATCGCCATGGTGTTCCAGAACTACGCGCTCTACCCGCACATGACGGTGGCCGACAACATGGCCTTCTCGCTCAAGCTCAAGCGCGCGCCCAAGGCCGAGATCAAGGCGCGCGTGGACCGCGCCGCCGAAATCCTCGGGCTCTCCAAGCTCCTCGACCGCTATCCGCGCCAGCTCTCCGGCGGCCAGCGCCAGCGCGTGGCCATGGGCCGCGCCATCGTGCGCGATCCGCAGGTCTTCCTGTTCGACGAGCCGCTCTCCAATCTCGACGCCAAGCTGCGCGTGCAGATGCGCACGGAGATCAAGGCCCTCCACCAGCGGCTCAGGACGACCACGATCTACGTGACCCACGACCAGATCGAGGCCCTGACCATGGCCGACAAGATCGTGGTGATGCATGACGGCGTGGTCGAGCAGATCGGCGCGCCGCTCGAGCTCTACGACCGCCCGGCCAATCTCTTCGTCGCGGGCTTCATCGGCTCGCCCGCCATGAACTTCCTCAAGGGCCGTCTCCAGGGCGGGCGCTTCATCGCCGGGGATGGCACCGCGCTTCCCGTCGCCCATGCGCCGGAGGCGTCGGACGGGCGGCCGGTCGTCTACGGCATCCGGCCTGAGCATTTCATGCTGGATGAAACCAACGGCCTGCCGGCGGAGGTCGCCGTGGTCGAGCCGACGGGCTCGGAAACCCAGGTCTTCGCCAGGCTCGGCGGCGCCGATGTGGTGGGCGTGTTCCGCGAGCGCATCGACGCCCGCCCGGGCCAGCAGATCCGCCTCACCCCCGATCCGCGCCTCGTTCACCTTTTCGACGAGCAGACCGGCCAGCGCCTTTGAGGCGACGCCGAGCGGTCGACACGGCCATGGACGTCCTCGTCATCGGAGCGGGCGTGGTCGGGCTTGCCGTTGCGCGCGCCCTCGCCCTTCGCGGTCACGGCGTGATCCTCGCCGAGGCCACCGGAGGCATCGGCAACGGAATCTCCTCGCGCAACAGCGAGGTGATCCATGCGGGCATGTACTATCCGGAAAACTCCCTTCGCGCGTGCCACTGCGTCGGCGGGCGCCGCATGCTCTACGCCTTCTGCGAGAGCCACGGCGTGCCGCTTAAGAAATGCGGCAAGCTCATCGTGGCGACGAACGATCTCGAACAGGCCAAGATCGAGGGCATCTACGCGCAGGGCCTCGAAAACGGCGTGGAGGGGCTGTCCCTCCTGAGCGGCGAGGAGGCGCGGGCGCTGGAGCCGAACCTGTCCTGCACCGGCGCTGTGCTGTCGCGGGAGACCGGCATCGTCGACAGCCACGCGCTTATGCTGGCGCTTCAGGGCGACCTGGAGAATGCGGGCGGCGTCATCGCCTTCCATGCGCCCGTCGAGCGCATGGCGCGGGAGGGCGCGTCCTGGCGCGTCGAGGTCGACGGCGCGGAGCCTGGCGAACTCGGCGTCGATGCGGTGGTGAACGCGGCGGGCCTCGGGGCCCAGGCGCTCGCCCGCGCGACGGACGATTACCCGCCCGGGCGCGTGCCGCCGCGCGTGCTCGCCAAGGGCAATTACTTCGGCTGCCTCGGCAAGCCCGCCTTCTCGCGCCTCATCTATCCTGCGCCCGTCGATGGCGGGCTGGGAACGCATGTGACCCTCGATCTCTCCGGCCGCATGCGCTTCGGGCCCGACGTCGAATGGGTCGAGCGCGAGGATTACGAGGTCGATCCGCGCCGCGCGGAGAGCTTCTACGCCTCCATCCGCCGCTACTGGCCGGGGCTGCCCGACGGCGCCTTGGTTCCCGATTATGCCGGCATCCGGCCGAAGCTCACCGGGCCGGGGGAGAAGACGGCGGATTTCATGATCGACGGCCCGGCGGAGCATGGCCTGCCCGGCCTCGTCCATCTCTTCGGCATCGAGAGCCCGGGGCTCACCGCGTGCCTTTCGCTCGCAGAGGACGTGGCGGACAGGCTCAGCGCTTGACGTCGGGTTTGCTCACCCCCTGAAGAAAAGCAGGGTCACGAGCAGGAAGGTCGGGATCAGGATGCCGCCCGACCAGAGCAGGTAGCCGAAGAAGCTCGGCATCTTCACGCCGCCTTCGCGGGCGATGGCATAGACCATGAAGTTGGGCGCGTTGCCGATATAGGAGTTCGCGCCCATGAACACGGCGCCCGCCGAGATCGCCGCGAGCGTCAGGGCCCCGCCGGTCATCAGCTGCTGCGGATCGCCGCCGGCGAGCTCGAAGAAGACGAGATAGGTCGGCGCGTTGTCGAGGAACGAGGACAGGCCTCCGGTCAGCCAGAAATAGGCGGCGTTGTTGGCGCTGCCGTCCGGGTTCGACACGAGCGCGACGAGCGGCGCGAAAGCGCCGTCCGCTCCGGCCTTCAGCATGGCGAGCACCGGGATGATGGCGATGAAGATGCCTGCGAAGAGTTTCGCCACTTCCTTGATCGGTCCCCAGGAGAAGCCGTTCTCCGCGCGGTTCGCCTTCGGTGTCATGGCGAGCGAGAGGACGGTGACCGCAATCATGATGAGGTCGCGCAGGGCATTGGCGAGCTCGATCTCGGTGCCGAGCACGGTGACGCGGCCCAGATCCACCGTCGCGCTCATGAGGATCGCGCCGATGATCGCCAGGATCAGCAGGAAGTTGACGCCGCCGACGAGGCGCACCGGATTGTCCGGCGTCGGATCGGGCCGCATGCGGCCTTCCCTGCGGTAGATCGCCATGTCGATGACGAAGAAGAGCGCCAGCAGGAGACTGCAGGCGAAGAGGGTTTCGGGAAAGAGATGCGTGGTCGTCCAGAAGAAGTCGACGCCGCGCAGGAAGCCGAGAAAGAGCGGCGGGTCGCCCAGGGGCGTGAGCGAGCCGCCGATGTTCGACACCAGGAAGATGAAGAACACGATCACGTGCACGTTGTGCCGCCGGTCGTCGTTCGCCCGCATGATCGGGCGGATCATCACCATGGAGGCGCCCGTGGTGCCGATGAAGCTCGCGAGCACCGTGCCGATGGCGAGCAGGATGGTGTTGGTGCCCGGCGCGCCGTGGATGTTGCCCCGCACCAGGATGCCGCCCGCCACCGTGAAGAGGGCGAGCAGGAGCAAAATGAACGGGATGTATTCCAGGAAGGCCGTGTGGGCGAGGGCGTGAACGGCTGCCATCGGGCCTGCCGCGACGGCCATGGGGATCAGAACCAGGAGCCCCCAGAGGGCCGCGATCTTGCCTTGGTGATGCTCCCAGAAATGAGGGGCCAGCAGCGGGAAGAGGGCTATGGAGAGCAGGATACCCGCGAAAGGCAGCGCCCAGACGAATCCGAGGCTCGCCCCATCGAGCTCCGCCGCAAGGACAACCTGGGGCGCAAGGGTCAGGGCGGCGGTCAGCGCCAGATGCGAAAGGCGAGGCATGCGTTCGGCTCCCCCGGAAGGCCGTTTGGGCCAGCTTGTTCTTCGATGATGGGAGATAGCTTTATGGGAACGGGTCGAAGGCCGCAACGGCTTGGCGTTAACCGCCTGTTCACGATAAGACAAAGATAGTACAACATCGTTACAAAGCTTGCCGCGCCAAGGGGTTGCCCAACCGATGTGCCGCTTTCTCGCCTATCAGGGAGAGCCGATCTTCCTCGACGAACTCGTCTGCGCCCCGGCCCATTCGCTGGTCCACCAGTCGCTGCATGCGGTCGAGGCCAAGACCGAGACGAACGGAGACGGTTTCGGCATCGGCTGGTACGGCGAGCGCGAGGAGCCGGGCGTCTATCGGGAGGTCCGTCCCGCCTGGTCCGACGAGAACCTGCGCAGCCTGTGCGAGCAGGTGCGCTCGCGGCTGTTCTTCGCCCATGTGCGCGCCTCGACCGGCACCTCGACCACGCGGGCCAACTGCCACCCCTTCGCCCATGGCCGCTATCTCTTCATGCATAACGGCCAGATCGGCGGCTACGGGCGCATCAAGCGCCGCCTCGAGGCGCTCATTCCCGACGAGCTCTACGACCGCCGTCTCGGCACCACCGACTCGGAGGCGATCTTCCTGGTCGCCCTTGCCAACGGGCTGTCCGAAGAGCCCGTCATGGCCATGGCGCGGACCCTGAAGACCGTGCGCGGTCTCATGGACGAGGCCGGAATCCAGGAAGCCCTGCGCTTCACCGCCGCCTTCACCGACGGCGAGAGCCTCTGGGCCTATCGCTGGGCCTGCGACGCCCGTCCGCCGACCCTCTATTTCCGCGAGGACAACGGCAACCTGCTCGTGGTCTCCGAGCCCATCGACGACAAGACGCGGGGCTGGCGCGAGGTGCCCAAGGGCTGCTGCCTCGCGGCGGAGAAGGGCAACGTCAGGGTGGAATGCCTGAACCAGGCCATGGGCTGCCTGGCGGCCTGAGCGCCCCGGAGAGGCCTCAGGCGTTCAGCCGGCCGGACTGCTGGGCGAGCAGGGGCATGAGCGCCCCTTTGAGCGCCTCCATCTGCAATTCGGTCTCGGTCCGGGCGGAATGCGCATCCGGCGTATGGAGCATGCGCAGGCGCGCGTTCTCGGCTGCGAGCCTCTCGTTCTCCGCCATCAGGATCGCCACCTTCTCCTCGGCGATGCGCAGGCGCGCCAGGGCTTCGTTCCGCTCCTGCTCGCGCAGCTGCGCGCGGTCGCGCCAGAGACGGTTGGCGACGCTCTCCGATTCCTCACTCATGGCCAGCTCCTGACATGATCGATGGTCGTGATCGGGACCGGCACGCGCAGCCCTTCCGTCGTTCTCATGCCGAAGCAAAGAGCGGCGCGATGCATCGGGACGGATTCCATCACGGCCGATGTGGCTTTTCTGGGGTGAGATGATAAGGGCGCAGATGTTAACCCATCGTTGGCGCGGCTCCATCGTCCGGCCCGAGAACCGAAACGTGCCGCCTCGGCTCTCGCCGGGCGGCACGGATTTGGGTTCTTCGCTCTGGATCAGACGACGAAGAAGTCGTGATAGAAGAGCTTTTCCTTGTTCGCCAGGGTCGCGATCTTCACCTGGGCGCTCTTTCCGGTGCCGTCGGCATCGTAATAGAGGGACCCGGTCTTGCGGTCATAGACGATCCGGTCGTCCGCATCCTTGGCCTTCGTGCCTTCCACGAACATCTTGGAGGCGAGCTTCACGCCCTTGGACGAGCCCTTGCCCAGCTTGGTGAAGACCTTGTCGTCAAGGAAGAAACTGTCATCCTTGCTCTTGAAGTCCAGCACCTTGTCCACGTTGGCGCTCTTGTTCGGCTTCGTGTCGAACACGAAGATGTCCTTGCCCGATCCGCCTGCGAGCGCGTCGTTGCCGAGCCCGCCGGAGATCCTGTTGGCGCCGCCGTTGCCGGTAATCGCATTGGCGTAGCCGTTGCCGGCGAGCATGATGCTGCCTGCGCCCGTGGCTGTCAGCACCTCGATCTCGACGCTCGAGGCCAGGGTGAAGCTCACCGACGTCTCCACCGTGTCCCTGCCGCCGCCTGCGGCCTCGACGATCCTGTCGAGAGCGTTGTCGACCCGGTAGGTGTCGTTGCCGCCATTGCCCTGCAGCAGGTCCGCGCCGGCGTCGCCGTCGATGATGTTGGCCTCCGCGTTCCCGGTGAGAACGTCGGCAAAGCCCGAGCCCCACAGGTTCTCGATGGAGTTGTAGCTGTCGCCGGCAGCCTCGCCCTGGTTGCCGCCGGGAGCGGCGAGGCTGGCCGTGACCCCTGACGCGGCGCCGAGATAGGAAGCCCAGTCGCTGCCGCTGCCGCCGAAGAGGCCGTCCGCGCCCGCGCCGCCGAAGAGCAGATCGTCGCCCGCATCGCCCTGCAGGTAGTCGCGACCCCCGCCGGCGCGCAGCGCATCGCCTCTGCTGCTGCCGATCAGCGCATCGCTGGCCTCGCTGCCGAACGCCTGAGGATTCAGCTCGGTCGCGCGAACCACGCGGAAGGTGGAGCGGGCCACCAGCGCATCGTGGTCGCTGGCGCGCTCCGTCACATCGAACTCGGAGTTGATGCGCACGATGTCGAAGGCCTCCATCCGTGCCCGCATCGCGGCCGAAACATAGATGTGATCGAGGGACTGGGAATTGCCTTCATAAACGTAATCGGTGCGGTCCAGCGGATTGGCGATGAAATCCTCGGCCATGTTCCAGAGCACCTGCTGGCCGCCTTCGTAGGTTCCGTCGAGGATTCTCAGCGGGTTGCTCCACGAGAAGTCGTTGAGATCGCCCAGCACCGCCACATTGGCATTGGGGTCGGCGGCGAGCAGCGCATCCACATAGGCGTTGATGAGCTTCGTCTGCTCCATCCGCTGCAGTTCCGAAACGAGGTTGGGCGGGTTGTTGGAGCCGAAGATCGGATCGTCGCCGCCCTTCGAGTTCAGGTGGTTGTTGATGAAGGTATAGACCTCGCCGTTGAACATGAACTTGGCGACGAGAGGCTTACGGCTGGATTCGAAAGCGTCGTTGACGAGCGGGTCCGGATCGACGATGCGCTGGAGCGAGCCCTCGACGAGGTCGACTACGTCGTCGTTGTAGAGGAAGGCCTGGCGGATGTTGCCGCCGGTCTGCCCGCCGTCCTTGCCGTCCTCGGGGTTGAGATAGGCGAACTTGTAGCGCGGCCCGCCCGCCTTCACGATCTCGTCGACCAGCTTCTGCAGGGTCTTGTCCGCGGAGACGGTGCCGTTGTTCACCGAACCGCTGTCGTCCTGAACCTCCTGCAGGGCCAGCACATGGGGCGAGCCCATGTTCTTGACGATCTGTTGCGCGAGCTTGGCGAAGTGGCCGCTGTCCACGTCCGCGTCGCCGTCGTCGTCATTGATGTCGAGGTTCTCGACGTTGTAGTTGCCGAACGAAAGGAAGAAATCGTTCCAGGCCGTGACATTCGTCGTTTCCGCCTGAAGGGTCGATTGCGCCGTCACCACGGGCGTGGAGCCGATCAGCACCTCATAACTCCCGAAGCCGTAGGACATGATGCCGGTCGTTGCGCCGAGCCGCGCTCCCACATCCACCATCGGCATGCTGAGCGAATCGCGGATATTGTCGAACTGGATGCGCTCGGGGTTGAAGTCGCTCGATGTGGCCGACAGGCCGCCGCGCCCGTTGAGGCTCGATGCGTCATAGGCACCCTCGATGACCGCGTAGATCTCGCCGTAATTGTTCGTCGCGCCGACGACGCGGGTCGGCTCGACGGTCACGCGCATCCCCTCGAGGGCTTCGTAGAAGGCCTTGGCGGCCTCCAGGTCGCCGGTGGGCGGCCTGATCCCGTTCGGTCCGATGACGACTGCCTCCGGCAATTCATGGCCCTTGGAGAGAACGGAGACGGTGGCGCTGGAGCCGAACTGCGTCAGCGTGAGGGCCGTGGAATCCGCAGGCTTGTATTCCGTCACGACGCCGGAAACGGAGACCATGTCGCCGACCTCGACATTCGGCGTCCAGTTGGAGCCGCGGAACACGAAGATGGCGTCGGAGGTAGTGGCGTCCCCGTCGCCGTTCACGTCCTGGATATAGAAGCCGCGGGTGGTGCCGGTCATCTGGATGCCGGTGATCACGCCGCGCGTCGTGACGGGGTCCTTGTTGGCGTAAGCGGAGGTGTGGCCGTGGCCCTGGATCTCGTAAATGGCGATCGGATCGTCATTCGCGATGGTGCTGGTGGCCGAACCCTGCGCGATCGTGACGCCCGTGGAGGCATTTGAGAGAAGGACGGAGAACCGCTCGCTCGCCTCATAGGCCGTGTCGCCCTTGACGGAGATGCTGATCTGCTGCGTCGTTTGCCCGGCGGAGAAGGTGAGGGTTCCGTTGAGGGCGCCCGCGAAATCGTCCTCGGAGGCCCAGCCCGCCGCGCCGAGGCCGCCGAGGCTCCAGTCGACCGTGACGTCTTCCGCCGGATTGGCGCGCGTGACCGTGAAGGTGAAGGTTGTGATGCCGTCGTTCCCCTCGGCCTTGGTGGCCGCATCGGCCGCGATGGAGAGCGTCTGGCCCGCCGGCGGGTCGGCGAAGGTCTGGCCCGTATTGACGCCGTTGCGCGTCGCCGTGTTGTCGGCGCTGAAGACCGCCCAGGAGGTGAAGCCGGTCGAATCGTAGCCCGTGCCCTGGCGCTGGATCGAGCCCGTGGCCGAGCCCGTTCCGTTCTCGAGGACGCCCACATCCTTGCTGGTCATTCCGGCGGCCGCGCCGTCGATGGCGGTGATGGTGCCCTCATAGCTCCAGAACTCGACCACGTTGCCCGCCGCATCGACGAGAGCGAAGCCGTCCGGCGCGCCGTTCTGGAGGCCTACCGCATCGACGCTGATGAAGCCGAAGCCGTTGCCGGTCGCGTCCGCAATGGTTCCCGAAAGGGCGATCTCGGGGCCGCTCGCATAGAGGCCGTTGTTCGAGCCGTTGTAGAGCTGGATCTTCCAGCCGGTAAGGTCGGTCCCGGCGCGGCCGGCGATCTCGATGAACTCGTTCAGATCGTTTGTGCCGCCGTTGTCGTAGTGAAACTCGTTGATCCAGACATTCGCCATGATGGGTCCTCGCGTGTCGTTTCAGGCCCCTGCCGGAAGGCAGTTAGCCATGAAACGATGTATTATTAAGAGACGCAAGTCCTAGGCGAGGCATGTGACAGCCTTATGAAAGGCAGGCCGCGCGTATAACTTTGACAGTTTGCGCGCCCCGAAGGCAGCGAAGGCCTAGCCGTCGAGCTCCGGATAGTGCCGGAAGATTCCTTCCTCGTTGAAGGGGATGCGGCGGGGGCTCTTCAGATAGGCCTCGATGCGCGCTCTCAAGGAGACGGCGTGGTGGAGGGCAGCCACACGCGGCGTTTCCTCCAGGACGCGCCGCATGGCTTTGGGAAAGGCATAAGTCAGGCCCTCGACGACCTGGAACAGGGACAGGTCGGCATAGGTCAGCCCGCGCCCGACAAGATGGGCGTCCCCGCCCGGATTGCGCGAGAGGATCCTCTCGAACCAGGACAGGAATTTCGGGATCCGCTCCTCTCGGAAATCCGTGGCCCGCCGCAGGGCTTCCGGCTTCTGGTCCTCATAATAGAGATTGACCGAGAGCGGATGGTGTGTGTCGTGGGCTTCCGCCACGAAGTCGCTGATGGTGAGCTGGATCTGGTGGGTCCACAAGCCTCCCGCCGGATCCTTCGGCGCGAGGCCGTGCCGTGCTCCGAGATAGAGCAGGATCGCTGCCGTCTGCCCGATGAGGGTTTCGCCATCTTTCAGAAAAGGCGGCGCGAAGGGTGGATGCTCCGCGTGCTCCATCAGCCGCATCATCGCGGCCATGCCGCCCGGCTTCCGCGCCACGTCGACATAGTCGGCCCCCGTCTCTTCGAGGGTGAGACGCACGAATTCGCCGCGTCCCTGAATCGTGGGCCAGTAGTAGAGTTCGTAGGCCATGGCGGGCTCCCGGTGCGATGACGGGAATGTGTCCTCCGAAGGACCGCCGGCAAGGGCCCTCATGCCTTTCGGGCCGTGCAAGGCGATCCCTTACTCCATCGTCACGGGGTGCACCGGCTGCCCCGTGCGGGCGAAGGCATCGATGTTGGCCAGGGTGGTCTCGGCGATGCTCGTGAGCGCTTCCTGCGTGAAGAAGGCCTGATGGCCCGTGATCAGCACGTTCGGAAAGGTGAGGAGGCGCGCGAATTGATCGTCGCGGATGATCTCGGCCGAATGGTCGCGGAAGAAGAGCTCGCTCTCCTCCTCGTAGACGTCGAGCGCCAGGCTGCCGATGATGCCGCTCTTCAGTCCGGCGATCACCGCGCGGGTGTCGATCACCGCGCCGCGGCTGGTGTTGACGAGCATCACGCCTGGACGGCAGCTGCGGATCGCGGCCTCGTCGATGAAGCGGTGTGTCTCGGGCGTCAGCGGGCAATGGAGGGTGATGATGTGGGACTGCGCCAGGAGCTCCGCCTTCGACACATAGCGGGCACCGAGCGCTTCGGCCTCTGAATTCGGGAAGGGATCGCAGGCCAGGAGCTCGCAGCCGAAACCGCGCAGGATGCGCAGCACCACGGTGCCGATCTTGCCCGTTCCCACCACGCCGACCGTCTTGCCGTGCAGGTCGAAGCCGAGCAGTCCCTCGAGGGCGAAGTTGCCCTCGCGCACCCTGTTATAGGCGCGGTGAATCTTGCGGTTGAGGGTGAGGATGAGCGCGAGGGTGTGCTCCGCCACCGCGTGAGGCGAATAGGCCGGGACGCGGGCCACTGCGATCCCGTTCGCCCGTGCTGCTTCGAGATTCACGTTGTTGAAGCCTGCGCAGCGCAGGGCGATCAGGCGAACGCCGCCTGCGGCGAGACGCTCGAGGCACGGGGCGTCGAGCATGTCGTTGACGAAGACGCACACGGCCTGGGCATCCTCGGCCAGCGCCGCCGTGGCGGCCGAGAGGCGCGGCTCGTGATAATCGAGATCGTGTCCGCTCGTTCCGTTCGCCGCGTCGAGGAAACGGCGGTCGTAGGCGGTGGTACTGAAGACGGCGACACGCATCGAACCCTCCTGCTATGCCCCTCTTCGCCGGCGAGAGGCGACGTTAATGCGCCTCGTCCCAGTTCTGCGCAGAATGTACTTCCGCCGCAAGGCCTTGTAATGCCTCACCCTCGAGGCGCAGATGTCGATGGGAAAGATCCCGCATGCCGATGGTCTCATAAAAGCGAAGAGCCGGTCGGCCTTCCTCGACAAACAGTTCAATTCGCTCCCATTCTCTTTCCAGAGCGGTTCTTGCGACGGCACTCATCAGCCTTCGCGCTGCACCTGATCGTCTTTCCGGCGGGATCACGTAGAGGGCATGTACGATGCCTATCGGCTTGCCGCGCCAGCCCGCATAGCCGCGAAAGAAGGAGACGAAGCCGACAGGTTGCTCAGCGCGTTCGGCAATGTAGGCCTCGAAGAGCGGATAGGGGCCGAAACCGTTCAGCCGAATCTGCTCCGCCGACGTCCACGGCTTTTGACCCGGAAGATGATCCTCGATCAAGGCAGCCGTCATAGAGAAGAGCGTTCCCGCATCCCGTTCAAGGGCTGGCCTGACAATGGGATTCTGCTTCGACCGTGCCCCAAGATCGAGAGCATCGCTCATCTCAATGCGCCTCGTCCCAGTTCTGCGCGGCGCGGGCTTCCACGGCGAGCGGGACTTTCAGTGTCACGGCCGGGAGGGGGGCCTGTGTCATCACGTGCGAGATTACCGGCAGGGTCGCATCGACTTCGTCGTCCGGAACTTCGAAGACCAGTTCGTCGTGCACCTGCAGCAGCATGCGGGCCGAGAGGCGCTCCGCCTGGAGCGCGTCTTCCATGCGGATCATGGCGCGGCGGATGATGTCGGCGGCGGAGCCCTGGATCGGCGCATTGATGGCCTGGCGCTCCACGCCCGCGCGCTCGGACGGGTTGCTCGACTTGATCTGCGGATAATGGCAGACGCGCCCGAAGAGCGTCGTCACGTAGCCTTTCTCGCGGCAGATGCGCTTCGTGTCCTCGATATAGGTGCGGATGCCGGGGAAGCGCTCGAAATACTGCTTGATGAAAGCGGAGGCCTCCGCGTTGCCGATGCCCAGCCGCGTGGCGAGGCCGAAGGCCGAGATGCCGTAGATGATGCCGAAATTGATGGTCTTGGCCTGGCGGCGCAGGTCCGGCGTCATTTTCTCGAGCGGCACGCCGAACATGGCGGAGGCCGTTGCCGCGTGAATATCCTGCCCCTTGGCGAAAGCCTCCTGCAATTGCGGTATGTCCGCGATGTGGGCGAGAATCCGCAATTCGATCTGGCTGTAGTCGGCGGAGATGATCTTGTGGCCCGGCGGCGCGATGAAGGCGGTGCGGATCTTGCGCCCGGCCTCGGTGCGGATCGGGATGTTCTGCAGGTTCGGGTCGGACGAGGAGAGGCGACCCGTCGTGGTGGCGGCGAGCGAGAACGAGGTGTGCACCCGCCTGGTGTCGGGATGCATGTGCTCCTGCAGGGTGTCCGTGTAGGTGGATTTCAGCTTGGCGAGCTGGCGCCATTCGAGAATCCGGGCGGGCAGTTCGTGGCCCGCCTGCGCCAGCTCGTCGAGGAGCGTCGCGGGCGTGGCCCATTGTCCGGACGGGGTCTTCTTCGCGCCGGGCAGGCCCATCTTGCCGAAGAGAATGTCACCGATCTGCTTCGGCGAGCCGAGCGCAAACTTTTCGCCGGCCATCTCATGGATCTCGTCCTCGAGACGGGCGAGAATCTGCGCGAAATCGCCGGAAAGGCGGCTGAGGATCTGCTGGTCCACGAGGATGCCGCGCATTTCCATGCGCGCGAGCACGTCCACCAGGGGGCGCTCCAGCGTCTCGTAGACGGTGGCTTTGCGCTCGGCGACGAGGCGCGGCTTGAGCACTTGCCACAGGCGAAGCGTGACATCCGCATCCTCCGCCGCATAGGCCGTGGCCTTGGCGATCTCCACCTTGTCGAAGCTCACCTTGTTCCGGCCCGTGCCCGCCACATCGGAGAAGGTGATGGGCGAATGGCCGAGATGGCGGCGGGAGAGTTCGTCCATGCCGTGCGAGCCCTTGCCCGCATCGAGCACGTAGGAAATCAGCATCGTGTCGTCGAAGGGCCGCACCTCGATGTTGTGGCGTTTGAACACGACCCAGTCGTATTTGAGGTTCTGCCCGATCTTGAGGACGGAGGCGTCTTCCAGCAGCGGGCGGATGACGTCGAGCGCGTCGGTGACCGGGATCTGCCCCTTCACCAGCCCGCCGCCGAAAAGGTCGGATTCGTCGCGGTGCTGAAGCGGGACGTAGCAGGCCTTGCCGGGCTCCAGCGCCAGCGAGAAGCCGACGAGGTCGGCGCGATTGGCGTCGAGATCGCTCGTTTCCGTGTCGACGGCCACATAGCCCTGTTCCCGCGCTTGGGCGACCCATTCCTTCAGGCGCTCCAGGCTGGTGACGGTCTCATAGGCATGGACGTCGATGGGCGAGGAGGAGGCTTCCGTCGCACGCTGTCCCGCAAGCTGCGAGGGCGTGCCGAGGCCCTCGACCGGCTGGCGAAGGGTCGCGGTCTCCGGCAGGTCGAGCCCGGCGAAGGGATCGGCCTCGCCCGCGCCCGCGGCCTTCCTGTCGAAGAAGGGCACGGCGTCGCCGGTCGGCGCGGCCATGCCCGTTCCGTTGCCGTTCCAGCGGATGGCCTCGCCGCCGGGCATGAGGCGCGGATCGGGCTGGATCGCGGCGGGATCGGCCTCGTAGAGTTCCGCGACCCGGCGCGTGATCGTGTTGAACTCCATGGCCTTGAGAAAGCCGATCAGCGTCTTCGGATCGGGCTCGGGCACGCGCAACTCGTCGAGCGGCACCGGGACGGGCGCGTCGCAATCCAGCGTCACGAGCTTCTTCGACAGCCGCGCGGCCTCCGCATTGTTGACGAGGGTCTCGCGGCGCTTGGGCTGCTTGATCTCGCCCGCGCGCTCCAGCAGCGTTTCGAGATCGCCGTATTCCTTGATGAGCTGCGCCGCGGTCTTCAGGCCGATGCCCGGCACGCCGGGGACGTTGTCGGACGTGTCGCCCATGAGCGCCAGCACGTCGCCGATCTTTTCCGGCGGGATGCCCTCCCATTTCTCCATCACGGCGGCTTCGTCGAGATTGCGCTCGGGCCGGTAGCCCGGCTTTCCCTTGGAGCCCGACTCGAAATCGTAGAAGCAGACCTGCGGCCCCACGAGCTGCATCAGGTCCTTGTCGGAGGAGATGATGAGCACGTCCGCTCCCCGGGCCTTGGCCTGCTGGGTATAGGTGGCGATGAGATCGTCCGCCTCGTAGCGCTGCAGCTCCACCGGCTCGAGCCCGAAGGCGCGGATCGCCTCGCGCATGATCGGCATCTGGACCTTCAGGTCCTCCGGCGCGTCCGGTCTGTGGCCCTTGTAATCTTCGTAGAGCTCCTTGCGGAACGACCCTTCGGACTTGTCGAGCACGATGGCCAGATGCGTGGGCTTCAAGCCCGCGGCCCCGTCGCGCATGAACTGCAGCAGCTTCGAGACGAACAGGCGCACGGCCCCCGTCGGCATGCCGTCCGAGGTCCGGGAGTTGTATTTCTGGTCCTGGTTCATGGACTGGAAATAGGCCCGGAAGATGAAGGACGAGCCGTCGACGAGAAACACATGATCGCCGGCTTGAACGGGACGGGAGGACGAAGACATCGGGTCTCGGGGGCTTTCTGACGCTGTTCGGAGGGAAGAAATAGCGGGTCCGGGGGCGGATGGCTATGGCAGGCGTAAATAGGAAGCCCGGCGAGAAGTGCACTCAACCAAAAGTAGCAAAAATCGGTGCGAAGACATCCGATGGTGAGGGCAACCTTCACTATTTCCCCGAAGCTTAACGATGTGTGATGGCGCACCTTTGAATGGCGATGGTCTGATATAATCTTGCGCGAATCTCATGTGCCGGATATGAGCATAACCAAACGGAATTACATATCGAAACCGGCGTCGGCCAATTTTAGCGTGAGGAAAGACCATGGCGATCGAGAAATGGGGCAATGCCAGAACTGTTTCCGTAGGGGTAAAAAGCTCCTATGAGGGCACTGTCACGTCCCTCCCCAATGGCGGCTATGTTGTGGTCTGGGATGCCGACACCATCACTTGCGTCCAGGTCTATGACGGATTGGGAAACCCCGTCGGCCCCCGGCGGGATATCCCGAGCACGGTCGGCAATCCGAGAAAGGCGCAGGTGACCGCGCTTGACGACGGCAGCTTCATCGTTGCCTGGAGCGGCGCGAGCTCGGCGATTCAGGCGCAGAAATTTTCGATCACGGGCGTTCCCGATGCAAGCGGCCCGGTGCTGATCGCAGGCACTGAAAACAGCCATACCAACGATTTCCCGTCAGTCGCATCCTGGGGAACGGATAAGTGGGTCGCAGTCTGGGCTGATTCAGATAATTCTACCGGCAACCCTCCGGATAACATTCAGTTCCTGCGACAGGGCGGCACGAAGTTCAGCATTGCGACAGCCGCTGGCGTCACCGATCCGGACGTGGTCGAACTGGCCGATGGCCGTCATGTAGTCACCTGGGAGGAAAGCGGCCGGATCAAGGTCGCTATCGTCAATGCCAACAATACGGTTCAACCGCTGGCCGACGCGCTGGGCGGCAGCTCCGCAAATGGACGTGAACCGACGATCTCCGCCTTGTCCACTGGCGGCTTCGTGGTCAGCTGGCGAGATTCGGGCGACCGAAAATTTTCCACGCAGGTTTATAATTCCAACGGGACACAAGTCGCTGCGGGTTCCATGCTCAAGCAGGGAGAATATGTCCAATACCCGCCGGAGGTCGTCGGCTTGACGAAGGGCGGCTTCGAAGGGGGATATGCCGTCGTCAGCGTGGATTGGATCGGAAAGGATAATGGCGATATCTACCTGCGGCTAGTTAAAGCTGATGGAACGGTCGTTGGCCCCAAGCTGATCAACGACGGCACGCTTCAGGCCGGCAGCCAGTGGCTTTCCTCGGTCACGGAGTTGCCCGATGGGCGCATCTCCATCGCCTGGGATAGTGGCGGAACGATCTACAACCAGATCATCGATGCACGCGAAAAGGCGGTGACCGTCGAAGGGTCGACCTGGGACGATACATATGTCGGGACGAACATCGCCGATCAGACGGATATCCTGAAAGGCCGAGCCGGCAACGACGCACTCTATGGCGGCACGGGCGACGACGTCCTCAACGGCGGCATCGGTGCGGATCGTCTCGACGGCGGAGCCAATTTCGATTGGGCTTCTTACGTCAATGCCACGACGGGAGTGCAAGCCAGCTTGGTCGATCCGAAGCAGAATACAGGCGAGGCACAAGGCGACAGCTACATTTCGATCGAGGGCATCGAAGGTTCGGACTTCGACGACAGGTTGACCGGCCTCAACAGCGGATCTGCCCTGTCGGGACGATGGGGCAACGATACGCTGAATGGCGGTGCGGGTGTTGATACCCTGAATGGCGGTATCGGCAACGATTGGCTCTATGGCGGAGCCGGTGCCGATAATCTCCATGGCGGCGACGGCGATCCGTCTTCCGCTTCCTATGTCAATGCGCAGGCCTTTGTCGGCGATACCGCATCTTATCAAGGTGCTTCATCAGGCGTGCGGGCCAATCTGGGCAATGCTTCGGAGAATAAGGGAGACGCGGCCGGGGACAGCTATGTCAGCATCGAGAACCTGGTCGGGTCCGAGTTTGCCGACGTGCTGACCGGCGACGCCAACGCAAACTGGATCGCCACCGTCGACGGCGACGATCTGGTGTACGGCCTGGCCGGCAACGACCTGTTCTGGGGCCAGGGCGGCAACGATACGCTTGTGGGTGGTGCTGGAGCCGATACCCTCGATGGTGGTGCGGGGTTCAACTATGCGTCCTATGCGGATTCCGCAGCCGGCGTTGTCGTTAATGGTCTCAATCCCTCGCTGAACACAGGTGACGCTGTCGGCGACGTCTTTGTTTCAATTCAAGGACTGATCGGATCCAAATTCAACGACACATTGTCGGGCTTCGATAACAGCATTGCTCTTTGGGGCGGAGACGGAGCAGACAAACTCACGGGAGGTGAAGGATCGGATACTTTGGATGGCGGATCCGGTGCGGACAGCCTCAATGGTGGCGGAGGAATTGACTTTGTCAGCTACCAAAGCTCCGGTACGGGTGTCACGATCGTCTTGCCAAAGAATGGAGACGGTACCGTTGGCGAAGATATCTTCACAAATATCGAAGGCCTGATCGGCTCAAACTTTAATGATGTTCTCACAGGCAATACAAGTTCCAACGAACTTCGCGGCATGGATGGCAATGACATTCTCGTAGGTGTTGGCAGTAGTTCTGGCACTAGCGACACCTTAAACGGCGGCAGTGGGATCGACACCGTCGATTACTCCGCCGCCACGACGGCCGTGACGGTCAACCTTGCCACAGGCAAAGGTTCGGGTAGCAATACCGCGGGTGATGTCTATGTGGGGATCGAGAATGTTATTGGCTCCCAGTTTGGCGACACCTTTGTCGGCAATGGTGCGACCAATGCATTTTATGGCGGCAAGGGTGACGACATCTATTATGTCAGCGCCGGTGACGTCGTTGTTGAAGGCGCTAGCGAAGGCAACGACACGGTCGTCACGGATGCGAACTACGCGCTCGGTGCCAATCTTGAATCGCTGACGGGCACCGGTGGCGGTGCTCTCATCCTCACCGGCAATGCACTGAGCAACACCATCACGGGCAATGCCGCCGGCAACTGGATCGACGGTGGAGAAGGGGCCGATACGATGATCGGCGGCGCGGGCGATGACTTCTATGTCATCGACAATGCCGGCGATGTGATCATCGACACCGAGGGTAACAACAAGGTTCTGTTGAAGACAGCCTACGATCTGTCCAAGCTGCCCTCATCGGTGATCGTCTCAATTGCCGATGGCATCAACATCCCCATTACGGGGACGAACGGCGCCAATGTCCTCAGGGGCAATGCCGCGGCCAATATCATGAAAGGCCAAGGCGGCAACGATACGCTCTATGGCCTGGCCGGCAACGACAGGCTCTATGGTGGCTCGGGCAAGGACGTGTTCGTGTTTGACACGCGCCTGAACAAGAGCACGAATGTGGATAAGATCTATGACTTCAAGTCCAGGGACGACAGCTTCTGGCTCGACAATGCGATCTTCACCAAGCTGGGCAAAGGCACGCCCACCAAGCCGGCGAAGATCAAATCGGGCATGTTCTACGAGGGCACGAAGGCGCACGACAAAGACGACCGTATTATCTATGATAAAAAGACCGGAAACCTGTACTACGATGCGGACGGAACAGGTAGGTCTGCTCAAGTGAAGTTCGCCACCCTCTCCAACAAGGAGAAGCTCTACTACCACGATTTTCTGGTGATCTAAGTCGTACGTCCAACAGACATCAAAGTGCCGCCCGGCGAAAGCCGTGGCGGCACGTTTCGTTTCGGGACTTTCAAGCGGCCTTCAACCGCGCGAGGTCGAGGTCGAGTTCGCGCAGGGACTGCATCACCACGCCTTCGGTCAGGAGATCCATGGAGGATTCCACCACATGGATGGTGGCGAGCGCGCGCAGCTCCGGGATCGTCTGGGATTCGAGTGCCGCCTCGAAGGAGGGGCGCAGGAGGTCCATGGCGCGGGTGCCGGGGCCGCAGATCACGATATGGTCGGGCTCCAGCGTCTGGATCAGGATGCCGACCGCATCGCCCAAAACTTCGCCCGCCGCATGGAAGAGGTTGAGGAGGGCGGCATCGCCCGCGCGGGCCTGCTCCACGATGGCGCCCATGGCCTCCTCGCCCGGCAGCAGCAGGGTCGGGGCCGGGCGATGGTCGATAAGCTGCGCATCCCGGTGCAGGGCGTAATCCGCCAGATAGGCCTCGATGCAGCCGCGCCCGCCGCAGCGGCATTGCGGCCCGCTCCGGCGCAGGCGCACATGACCGAACTCGCTGCCGCCGAACCGGGCGCCGCGATAGAGCTCGCCCTGGATGAGAAAGCCGAGGCCCACGCCGTCGCCGATCATGAGGCAGGCTGTGCGCCCGGAGCGGAGGTCGGCGTTGCGCTGCGTGATGGCGAAGGCCATGGCGCTGGCGTCGTTCTCCATGAGCACCGGCTTGCCCAGGCGCTGGCCCAGTCCCGATGCCAGGGGCAGGTCGCGCGCGCCGAGCACGGGGCTCCAGGCCACGATCCCGTCCCGCGTATCCACATAGCCCTGGCAGGCGAGGCCGATGGCCTTCACGTCCGATGCGCCGTTCTCCTGGGCGAAGGCGGCGATCGTTTCCGCCAGCACGTCCATCAGCTCCTCGGCGCCGAGATTGCGCAGGCGGCGCTCTACATGCAGGCTCGCCCGGTTGCGGCCTGCGCTGTCCACGAGCCTGAGCTCGATCCGGTTGAAGCCGGTCCAGACGCCGATGACGGAGCCCAAGGTCCCGGCGAAGAAGAGGCGCGTCTTGGGGCGGCCGCGGATCAGCCCGGCGGCCTGGTCTCCGGCCTCCTCGGTCGCCAGGATGCCTTCATCGAGCAGGCTTGCCGTGAGATCCGAGACGCTCGCCGGGCTCATGCCGAGGTGCTGGCCGATCTCCACCCGGGCCATGGGGCCTTCGCGGCGCAGGGCCTCGAGCAGGCGCCGCCGGGCCGTTTCGCGGGGGGAGAGGGGGGGTATGGTCATGGGCTCCACTTTATTCGGCTCATGAATAAAACAATTCCAAGGGAGGGAGATATCAGACCAAAATATGAGATGGGAGGCGCTTGATGCGCGACGAAAGTGGAATAATTATTTCTGCGCTCGAAAAATAACACATGGCAGGTTGAGCCTCGTCCGTCGATCCGTCCTGGAGCCGACACTCTGCCATGAGAACGGCGCCTTTCCAGAGAGGCGCCGACCAGGAGGAAACCGATGTTTTCGAAGAAACACGCTTTGATTTCTCTTGCCGCTCTCGCCCTGTCCGCGGGAGCCGCCTTCGCCCAGGGCAAGGGGCCGGTGATCGGCGTCAGCTGGTCCAACTTCCAGGAAGAGCGCTGGAAGACCGACGAGGCCGCCATCAAGGCCGCCATCGAAAAGGCCGGCGGCACCTATGTCTCGGCCGATGCCCAGTCCTCGCCCGCCAAGCAGCTGACCGATATCGAGAGCCTCATCGCCCGCGGCGCGAAGGCGCTGATCGTGCTGGCGCAGGATGCGGATGCCGTGCGCCCGGCCGTCGAGAAGGCCGTGGCCGAGGGCATCGCGGTCGTGGGCTATGATCGCCTCATCGAGATCCCGCAGGCCTTCTACCTCACCTTCGACAATGTGGAGGTCGGGCGCCTGCAGGCCCGCGAGGTGCTCAAGGTGAAGCCCGAGGGCAATTACGCCTTCATCAAGGGCTCGGGCTCCGATCCGAACGCCAATTTCCTGTTCCAGGGCTCCATGGAGGTCCTCAAGCCCGCCATGGATTCCGGCAAGATCAAGAACGTGGGCGAGGCCTACACGGATGGCTGGCTCCCTGCAAACGCGCAGCGGAACATGGAGCAGTTCCTCACCAAGAACAACAACAAGATCGACGCAGTGATCGCCGCCAATGACGGCACCGCGGGCGGCGCCATCGCCGCTCTCGCGGCGCAGGGCCTTGCCGGTTCCGTGCCGGTCTCCGGCCAGGATGCCGACAAGGCGGCCCTGAACCGCGTGGCGCTCGGCACGCAGACCGTGACGGTCTTCAAGGATGCGCGGGAACTCGGCCGCAACGCGGCGGAGATCGCCATGCAGCTCGCCTCCGGCAAGAAGCTCGGCGAGATCCAGGGCGCGAAGAGCTGGAACCTCGGACCGAAGAAGCAGAACATGACGGCGCTCTTCCTTACCCCCGTGGCGATCACGAAGGACAATCTCGACGTGGTCATCAATGCGGGCTGGGCCTCCAAGGAGGTGGTCTGCCAGGGTGTGAAGGCGGGCACGGTGAAAGCCTGCAACTGATCGGAGCTTGCTCCTTGCCATCCCCGGCGAGCCTTTGAGCGAGGCGAGGGGATCCATCGCGCCGAACGCGTGAATGGATCCCCTTTCCCTCCGCTCCGGCCGGGGATGACGGTCTTTCAAAACTCTTCACTCGTCCTTTGAGCGTCACGCCATGAACGCACCTGTTGCCACAACCGCGCCGCCGCCGATCACCACGTCCGGTTCGCTTCTGTCGAAGCTCGAGATCGACGTGCGCATGCTCGGCATGCTCGCAGCGCTCGCCGCGATCTGGATCGGCTTCGATCTTCTGTCCGGCGGCGTCTTCCTCACCCCGCGCAATCTCTGGAATCTGTCGGTCCAGACGGCATCCGTGGCGATCATGGCGACGGGCATGGTGCTCGTCATCGTCACGCGCAACATCGACCTGTCCGTCGGCGCGATCCTCGGCGTCACCGGCATGATCATCGGCGTCGCGCAGGTGCAATGGCTGCCGGCCTATCTCGGGCTCGAGCATCCGCTCACCGCGCCGCTCGTCGTGCTGCTCGCCATGGCGGTCGGCGGATCGATCGGCCTGTTCCAGGGCTGGCTCATCGCCTATCTCGGCATCCCGTCCTTCATCGTCACGCTGGGTGGCCTCCTGGTCTGGCGCGGCGCCGCCTGGTGGGTGACGACCGGCCAGACCGTCGCGCCCATGGATACGCGTTTCAAGGCTCTCGGCGGCGGCGTGGAAGGCGCGCTCGGCGCCACGGTCACATGGGTCATCGCCGCTCTCGCCTGCGGCCTCGTCGTCGTAGCGCTCGGCGTTGCGCGCCGCAGGCGCATGCGCTTCGGCTTTCCCGTGCGACCCGGCTGGGCGGATGCGGTCATCGCTACATTCGCCTGCGGTGCCGTCCTTGCGGCGGCGGCCATCGCCAATGCCTACCCGCTGCCCGCGGGCACGGCCCGCCGCTGGGCCGAGGCCAACGGCATCGCCTGGCCCGATGGCGGCCTGTTCATTCCCCATGGGGTCGCGCTGCCTGTTCTGATCGCCGTTCTGGCTGGCCTTACGATGACCTTCATCGCCACGCGCCGCCGCTTCGGCCGCTACGTCTTCGCCATCGGCGGCAACCCGGAGGCGGCGGAGCTGTCGGGCATCAACACCCGCTGGACGCTCATGAAGGTGTTCGGCCTCATGGGGCTGCTCTGCGGCATCTCCGCCTGCATCTCGACGGCGCGCCTCAATGCGGCGACGAATGCCGCGGGCACCCTCGACGAGCTTTACGTCATCGCCTCCGCGGTCATCGGCGGCACGTCGCTCGCGGGGGGCATCGGCACCATCGCGGGCGCGATGCTGGGCGCGCTCGTCATGCAGTCGCTGCAATCGGGCATGGTGCTGCTCGGTGTCGACACGCCGCTGCAGAACATCGTCGTCGGCGCCGTGCTCGTCCTCGCCGTGTGGGTCGACGGCCTCTATCGCCGCCGCATCAAGTAAGGACAAGCGCATCATGCAAACGAACGGAACGGCACCTCTCGTCGAGATGCGCAACATCTCCATCGCCTTCGGCGGCATCAAGGCCGTGGACGACGTGACCGTCGATCTGCGCCCCGGCGAGGTGGTGGGCCTGCTCGGTCACAACGGCGCGGGCAAGTCGACCCTGATCAAGATCCTTTCGGGAGCCTACAGGCCCGATGCGGGCGAGATCTATGTGAACGGGGAGCAGGCCGATATTGCAAGCCCTCGCGACGCCAAGCGTTACGGCATCGAGACGATCTACCAGACGCTCGCGCTTGCCGACAACATCGATGCGGCCGGCAACATCTTTCTCGGGCGCGAGGTTCTCACGCCCTACGGCACCCTCGACGATGCGACCATGGAGGCCGAGACGCGCAAGGTGATGGCGCGCCTCAACCCGCATTTCCGGAGATTCAAAGAGCCCGTGAAGGCGCTCTCCGGCGGCCAGCGGCAATCGGTGGCCATCGCACGGGCGATCTACTTCAACGCCCGCGTTCTCATCATGGACGAGCCGACGGCGGCGCTCGGCCCCGCCGAGACGCAGCAGGTCGCCGATCTGGTGCTCCAGCTGAAGAAGGAAGGCATCGGCATCTTCCTCATCAGCCACGACATTCACGACGTGTTCGGTCTCGCCGACCGGGTGAGCGTGATGAAGAACGGCAAGCTCGTGGGGTCCGCCAACGTGCAGGACGTCACGCAGGATGAAGTGCTCGGCATGATCATCCTGGGCAAGTGCCCGCCCGGTGCAACGCCGGGGCCAGGAGCGAGTTGATCTTGCGGGCATCGTCCCGGATGACGCGCATAGACGGTCCGGGATCGCATCCAGGTGAGGGCGTTCGTCCCGCCCTTGCGATGCCGGGCTTTGCTCGGCCGTCCCCGGATGCCACGTCACTCTTTCGAACACTGAAGCGAGGATCCATGACCCAGACCATCTACGGTTCCCTGAAGGGCAAGTCCGTTCTCATTACCGGCGGTGCGAGCGGCATCGGCGAGAGCATCGCGCGCGCCTTCCATGCCCAGGGCAGCAAGGTTGCGATTCTCGACTACAATGCCGAGGCGGGCGCAGCCCTGGCGAAGGAACTCGGCGAGCGCGTGCATTTCGAGCATTCCGACGTGCGCGACATCCCGGCCTTCCAGGCCGCGATCCGGCGCGCGAGCGATGTCATCGGCCCGATCACGATTCTCGTGAACAACGCCGCGCGCGATGATCGTCATACCATCGACCAGGTCACGCCCGAGTACTGGCGCGAGCGTTTCGCCACCAATCTCGATCACCAGTTCTTCGCGGCCCAGGCCCTCTTGCCCGACATGGAGAAGGCGGGCGGCGGCTCGATCATCAACATGGGCTCCACGAGCTACATGGTGAGCGACGATTCCTTCGCCGCCTACAAGACCGCGAAATCCGCCGCCGTCGGCCTCACCCGTGCGCTCGCCCGCGAACTCGGGCCGAAGAACATCCGCGTGAACTGCATCGTACCCGGCTGGATCATGACCCAGCGCCAGATCGACCTGTGGCTCACGCCGGAAGGGGAGAAGGAATTGCTCAAGCGCCAATGCGTGAAGCGCAAGCTCGTCCCGCAGGACATCGCCAATTTCGCGCTCTTCCTCGGCGCGGACGATTCCAGCGCCATGTCCGCGCAGACCTATCTCGTGGACGGCGGCTGGGTGTGAATACGGCTTGATGCTGCGTCGTCCCGGGTCCCTGGTCCCTATACCCGGGATGCTAACCGATTGTCACGCTCTCGATCCGGCTCCGACGGCAGGAACAGCTTCTGCCTTCTCATCCTTCTCCCGAACCGTCTGCATCGTGTCCCGCCTCACCACGAAACACAGGATCACGAGCGGAATGCCGATGCTGGCGGTGGCGGTGAAGAGAAGCGGATAGCCGTAGGCATCCACCACCGCGCCGGACGCGCCGCCGATGAGCTTGCCCGGCAGGGCATAAAGCGAGCTCAGCAGGGCGTATTGCGTGGCGGCGAAGCCCGGCGAGGTCAGGCCCGACATGTAGGCGATGAGCGCCGAGCCCGCGAAACCCGCTGCGAAATTGTCGAAGCTGATCGTGGCGATCAGCAGATCGAGTCGCGCGCCTTCCAGGGCAAGCCACGCGAACATGAGGTTCGAGGATGCGGCGATGGCGGCCCCGATGAGAAGCGTCCACCAGAGCCCGAGGCGGGTCAGCGCAAGGCCGCCGGCGAAGGCGCCGATGATGCCCACCCAAACGCCGTAGAGCTTCGAGACATTGGCGATATCGGCCTTGGAGAAGCCGAGATCGATATAGAGCGGGTTGGCCATGACGCCCGCCACGAAATCGGGCAGGCGGAAACAGGCGATCAGGGCCAGGATCGGGACGAGGATGAGCCCCTTGCGCCGGAAGAGATCGGCCACGGGCTCCACGATGGCGTCCGCGATGGGGAGATGCTCGCGCGCCGCGCCCTCGTCGGCGCGCGGGGCGAACAGGGTGCCGACGATACCCACGACCATCAGGGCCGTCATGGCGATGTAGGCGCTGCGCCAGTTCACGAATTCCGCAATGTAGAGCGCGCCTGCGCCGGCACAGATCAGGGCGAGGCGGTAGCCGAGCTGATAGGAGGCGGCCATCATGCCCTGCCGCTCGGTGGCGGCGACATCGATGCGCCAGCCGTCGACGACCACGTCCTGCGTGGCCGAGGCGAAGGCGACCAGAAGGGCCGAAGCGACGGTTAGCCAAAGGCTGGTCTGGGGATTGCTGGAGGCGATTCCGACAAGCCCCAGGGCCACGACGATCTGCGACAGCGCCATCCAGCCCCGGCGGCGGCCGAGGAGCCGCGCCAGAACCGGCACGTCGTAGCGGTCGACGATGGGCGCCCAGAGGAACTTGAAGGAATAGGCCAGCGCCACCCAGCTCAGCATCCCGATCTCGGTGCGCGAGATTCCCGCTTCCCGCAGCCAGGCGGAGAGGGTGCTGAAGACGAGCAGAAAGGGCAGGCCGGAGGAGAAGCCCAGAGGCAGCATGAGGGCAACGCGCCCGTCGGTCAGGATATCGCGAAACGAGAGACGGCGTTTGGGGGCTGCGGACATGAAAAGAATCGTGAGGAATGAGACAGGGCGGCCACATTGGCACAAGGGCGGGCCGGTGCACAATCAGCCGCTCTCCTCGCCCTTCTCGACGGCTTCGCAGAGCTTGGCCAGAAAGACCTCGAGCGCCTCCTCCGGGGCGCAGTCGCGTTCTGTCAGGACCTGCAATCCCCATTGTTCCAGCACGGCCTGTTCCACGGGGTTGGGGCGCAGCATGAAGACATGGGATTGCGGCCGGTCCCGCTCATAGCCCGACCCCGCCCAGGTCTTCCAGAGCCGGTGCAGCAGGAAGCGGATGTTGAGATCGCTCATGCTGTAGCCGATGAACAGGATCGTCTTGCCGAGCGCATCGGCGCGGAACTTGATGTCGAGGGGCGATTCGAAGGACAGGCGCTCGAGATAATCGGTTTCGGCAATGACGATGGATCCGTCGTCGTCGAAATCGCCGTGATATTTCACGATCTGCGGAACGCCCTCGCTCACCAGAGCGATGTCCTTGGCATTGACGATCTTCACATAATCCTTGCCGTGCAGCTCGAAGGCGGTCTCCAGGTTGCGGTCGAAATTCGTGGTGTAGACGATGGGGAAATCGAGCCTGCAGATGAGTTCGTGCACGCGGGAGGATTTCAGGGCTTCTTCGGGAATGGTCCAGTTCCGGTCCATCCAGCTGCGCAGGGGGCCGATGCTGCCCTGCTTGAAGCGATAATATTCCGCGAGTGTCAGGTGGTTGATGTCCGCTCCCTGGAGGTCGGTGAGGTCGAGCTTGAGCTCGGCGGCGATATGCTCGACTAGGGTGCTCCAGGAAGGCAGGCCCACCGTCATGGAGACGCCGGCCCCGGCGAACAGGATCGCCTGCTTCCTCCTGATCGCGGCCACCAGATCGTCGAGCACGCCACTCTCCTTCGGAACTTCCTGCGCTTAACGCGCGAGACCGCCTTTGGGCTTCACCGGACGGAAACGGGATACCTTAAGCGTTTCGCGTGTTGTCATAGGATGGAAGTCGCCGGATCGGAGACAGCGAGACGTGACAGCCTACCGGATCACCAAGGTCGAAACGCTCTTCGAGGGATGGCGCAGGCTCATCAGGCTGACGGTCAAGATGCCGGACGGGCGCACCATGGCGCGCGAGGTCCTCAACAGCGGCGATGCGGCGGCCGTGCTTCCCTACGATCCGCAGGCCCGCACGGTAATCCTGATCCGCCAGTTCCGCGCGCCCGTCATGCATGTGGAAGGGCATCCGGATTTTCTGGAAGCCGTAGCGGGGCTTCTCGACGGCGATGAGCCGGAAGCCTGCGCCAGGCGCGAGAGCATGGAGGAAGCGGGGCTTCGGATCGGCACGCTGGAGCCTGTCGGGCTCTTCTGGACGGCTCCCGGCATCACGACGGAGCGCCTGCACCTGTTCCTGGCGCCCTATGCCGCGAGCGACCGGGTGGCCGAAGGCGGCGGGCTCGCGGACGAGCACGAGGACATCGAGGTGCAGGAGGTCCGCATCGACGCGCTTGTGAGCATGATGGACCAGGGCGCCATAGCGGACATGAAGACCCTGGCCCTGATCCAGACCCTCCGGCTCCGCCATCCGGAGCTGTTCGAAGGCGTCAGAGGCTCAGGCGCTTCGCATGCCAGCGCAGATGGTCCTCGATGAATGTCGCGATGAAGAAATAGGAATGGTCGTAGCCTTCCTGCATGCGCAGCGTCAGCGGAATTCCTGCGCGGCTACAGGCGGCCTCCAGCAATTGCGGTTTGAGCTGGCTCTCCAGGAAGCTGTCGGCCGTGCCCTGATCGACGAGCAACTCCGGAAGACGGGCGCCATCGTCGATCAGGTCGCAGGCATCGTACCCTCGCCAGTCTTTCTCATCGGGGCCGAGATAGCCTGACAAGGCCTTTCGTCCCCAGGGACAGCAGCTGGGGGCTGCGATCGGTGCGAAGGCAGAGACGGAGCGAAAGCGGTTCGGGTCGCGAAGGGCGAGAATCAGCGCACCGTGACCGCCCATGGAATGCCCCATGATGCCTTGGCGCATCATGTCGGCCGGAAGCTCACGGCCGATCAAGGTCGGCAGCTCGTGGGAAAGATAGGAGTACATCCGGTAATTCTTGGCCCAGGGTGCCTCTGTCGCATCCACGTAGAAGCCCGCGCCGAGACCGAAATCATAGGCGCCTTCCGGATCGTCCGGCACACCCTCGCCGCGGGGGCTCGTATCGGGTGCGACAAGGATCAGGCCGAGTTCCGAGGCCGCGCGCTGCGCGCCCGCCTTCACGGTGAAGTTCTCCTCCGTGCAGGTGAGACCGGAGAGAAACCATACCACCGGCACCTTGCCCTTTTCCGCCTGCGGCGGAATGAAGACGGAAAGCCGCATGGGCGTGCCTGTCTCGCGCGAGGCATGGCGATAGACGAACTGGGTGCCGCCGAAGCAGCGCGCCTGCGAGACGATCTCGAAGCTCAAGGCTCTCTTCCTCAGGTCAGTAGACGATCACGGAGCGGATCGACTTGCCCTCGTGCATGAGGTCGAAGGCGGTATTGATCTCTTCCAGCGGCATCTTGTGGGTGATCAGGTCGTCGATGTTGATCTTGCCCTCCATGTACCAGTCGACGATCTTCGGCACGTCCGTGCGGCCGCGCGCGCCGCCGAAGGCCGTGCCCTTCCAGACACGGCCGGTGACGAGCTGGAACGGACGGGTGGCGATCTCCTTCCCCGCTTCGGCCACGCCGATGATGATGCTCTCGCCCCAGCCGCGATGGCAGCATTCGAGGGCCTGGCGCATCACATCCGTGTTGCCGGTGGCGTCGAAGGAGAAATCCGCGCCGCCGCCCGTCAGGTCGAGGATGGCCTGCACCACCTTGTCGTTGCCGATCTCCTTCGGGTTGATGAAGTCGGTCATGCCGAACTTCTCGGCCATGGTGCGCTTGGACGGGTTGATGTCGACGCCGATGATCTTGTCCGCGCCCACCATGCGCGCGCCCTGGATCACGTTGAGCCCGATGCCGCCGAGACCGAACACCACCACGTTCGCCCCGGGCCATACCTTCGCGGTATAGATCACCGCGCCGATTCCCGTGGTGACGCCGCAGCCGATGTAGCAGATCTTGTCGAAGGGCGCGTCCTCGCGCACCTTGGCGAGGGCGATTTCCGGCAGAACGGTGAAGTTCGCAAACGTCGAGCAGCCCATGTAGTGAAACACGGTCTCGCCGTCGCAGCGGAAGCGGCTCGTGCCGTCCGGCATGACGCCTTGTCCCTGCGTGGCGCGGATGGCGGTGCAGAGATTCGTGCGGCGCGACAGGCACGATTTGCAGTTGCGGCATTCGGGCGTGTAGAGCGGAATCACATGGTCGCCGGGTTTCAGCGTCGTCACGCCGGGGCCGACCTCGCGCACGATGCCCGCGCCCTCGTGGCCGAGAATCGCCGGGAACTTGCCCTCGGAATCCAATCCTGAGAGCGTGTAGGCGTCCGTGTGGCACACGCCCGTCGCCATCACCTCCACGAGCACCTCGCCCGCCTTCGGGCCCTCGATGCGGATGGTCTCGATGGTGAGCGGCTTGCCAGCCTCCCACGCCACGGCGGCCCTGGTTTCCATGCTCGTGTCCTCGCCCTCGGTTTGATTCGATGAGGGGGACTATGCGAAGCTGCATAACGCAAGGTCAATAGAAGCCGCGCTCCCGCGCCTTTCCAGGGCAGGCTCCAGAGCTTATGTCTCACGGCGACGACAGGAAGGATTCCATTGTGCCAGACGTCAGAGCCGCCATCATCCCCGTGACGCCGTTCCAGCAGAACTGCACCCTGCTGTGGTGCGAGAAGACGAAGAAGGCCGCCGTGGTCGATCCCGGCGGCGATCTCGACCGCATCCGCCAGGCCATCGCGCAGAGCGGCGTAAGCGTCGAGAAGATCCTTCTCACTCACGGCCATATCGACCATGCGGGCGGGGCGGCGGACCTGCGGGACGAACTCGGCGTGCCGGTCGAGGGGCCGCACGAGGCGGACCGCTTCCTCCTCGATCATCTCGAGGAAACCGGGCGCGGCTACGGCATCCCGGCGCGTCCTGTCACGCCAGACCGCTGGCTGAACGAAGGCGACACGGTCACGCTCGGCGACCTCACCCTCGATGTGCTCCATTGCCCGGGCCATTCGCCGGGCAGCGTCGTGCTCGTCTCGAAGGCTGAGCGCTTCGCTCTGGTGGGCGATGTGCTCTTCCAGGGCTCCGTCGGACGCACCGATCTTCCGGGCGGCGACGGAAAGGCCCTGATCCGTTCGATCAAGGACAAGCTCCTGCCTCTCGGCGACGACATCGCCTTCATCTGCGGCCATGGCCCCATGAGCACCCTCGGCCAGGAGCGACAGACCAATCCGTTCCTGCAGGGCGAAGAATTGCTCTGAGGCGATTGCCATACGTGTTTCCCTCCGGCAGCTGAAGGGCCGGAAACGACCATGTCGCAAAAAATGAAACGGCCCGGGATTTCTCCCGGGCCGCTCTTTTTGTCCCTACGGCTTGATTATGGATTATTCGGCCGCTTGGAACGCTACTTCGCCCTTCAGGCCCATGCGGTCGGCCACGCCGAGGCCATAGGCCTTGTCGGCGAGGTAGAAGTGCACGATCTGCCGCTTCACGATCTCCTGCGGCACGCCCTGCATCGCTTCCGCGATGTTGTCCATGAGACGGCCCTGCTGCTCGGGAGTCATCAGGCGGAACAGGTTGCCCGCCTGCGTGTAGTCGTCATTGCCGGCGCGGTGGTCGTAGCGGTCGGCATCGCCCGAGATCTTGAGCGGCGGCTCGGCGGCGCGCTGGGTCTGAACCGGGCCGTTGAAGGAGTTCGGCTCGTAATAGGCATCGCCGCGGTTCGGGATGTCGGACAGCATCGCGCCGTCGGCATGGTAATGGTGCACCGGGCAGCGCGGACGGTTCACGGGCAGCGCCTCGTAATGCGTGCCGACGCGATAGCGGTGCGCATCCGCATAGGCGAAGATGCGGCCCTGCAGCATCTTGTCCGGCGAGAAGCCGATGCCGGGCACGATGTTCGACGGCGAGAACGAGGATTGCTCGACCTCAGCGAAGTAGTGCTGCGCATTCCGGTTCAGTTCGAGAATGCCGACTTCGATGAGCGGGTAATCCTTGTGCGGCCACACCTTGGTGAGGTCGAAGGGATTGTAGGGGGTCTTCTCCGCATCGGTCTCCGGCATGATCTGGACGCAGAATCTCCAGCGCGGGAAGTCGCCCTTCTCGATGGCTTCGTAGAGATCGCGCTGCGAGCTCTCGCGATCCTTGGCGACCACTGCCTCGGCCTCGCGGTTGGTCCAGGTCTTGATGCCCTGCATGGACTTGAAGTGGAACTTCACCCAGAACCGCTCGCCGGCCTCGTTGATGAACGAGTAGGTGTGCGAGCCGTAGCCATTCATGGAACGGTAGTTCTGAGGCAGGCCGCGATCCGAGAACAGAATCGTCACTTGGTGCAGGCTCTCGGGGCTCAGCGACCAGAAATCCCACATCGCCGTCGGCGAGCGCAGGTTGGTGGAGGGATGGCGCTTCTGCGTGCGGATGAAGTCGGGGAACTTCAGCGGATCGCGGATGAAGAACACGGGCGTGTTGTTGCCGACGATGTCCCAGTTGCCCTCTTCCGTGTAGACCTTGAGCGCAAAGCCGCGCACGTCGCGCTCCGCATCGGCCGCGCCGCGCTCGCCCGCCACAGTGGAGAAGCGCAGGAAAACTTCCGTTTTCTTGCCGATCTCCGAGAAGACCTTCGCCTTGGAATATTTCGTGATGTCGTTGGTGATGGTGAGCGTGCCGTAGGCAGCGGAACCCTTGGCATGCACCACGCGCTCCGGAATGCGCTCCCGGTTCTGATGCGCCAGCTTCTCGATCAGCTGGTAATCCTGCAGCAGCAGCGGGCCGCGGGCACCGGCGGACAGGCTGTTCTGGTTGTCGGCGATCGGCGCACCGGCCGTTGTGGTCAGTGTCGTGGTTTTCGTCATGGTCGTCCCCGTTGATGCGCGCGGAAAATGCCGGGAAACCTCCATAAGGTCCAATTGTATTGATTACAAAGTGCGATCAGTTATTCTGATGGGCATGGTCACACTCCGTCAGCTCCGCTATTTTGAAACCTTGTCGCGCGTGAAGCATTTCGGCATGGCGGCCGAGCATTGCGCCGTGACGCAGCCCGCACTGTCGATGCAGATCAAGGAGCTGGAGCGTGAGCTCGGCGTGGAACTCGTGGAACGGCGGGGGAACACCGTCGCCATCACGCCGATCGGCCAGGAGATCGCGGCGCGGGCCGACGCGATCCTGAATCAGGTGCGCGAGTTGTCGGATTACGCGCGCCAGCATCAGGGCCTTCTCACAGGCCCCCTGCGCCTCGGAATCATTCCGTCGATTGCGCCGTATCTGCTGCCCGATCTTCTCACGGAGGTCGCGAGGCAATATCCGCTGCTCGATCTGCAGATCCGCGAGACGCAGACGAACGCTTTGCTCGACGAGCTGCTCCGAGGCGACCTCGATGCGGCTCTTCTGGCGCTGCCCGTTCCATCGCCGCAGGTGGAGACCATGGCCCTGTTCGAGGATCGCTTCCTCATCGCCGTTCAAAGCCGCGCCGCCGCGAGCTGGAAGGATTGCGATCTTTCGGCGCGCATCGGACAGGAGCGCCTGCTGCTCCTCGAGGAGGGGCATTGCCTGCGCGATCAGGCGCTTCAGTTCTGCCACATCGCCAACATGCAGGCGCGCAAGGCCCTGGGGGCCGCCTCGCTCACGACCATCATGCAGATGGTGGCGGCCGGTCACGGCATCACGCTCTTGCCCGAGATCTGCGCCGAGACGGAGGTCGACCGGCGGCGCGTCGCCCTGATCCCGTTCCCCGACGAAGCGCCGATGCGCACGGTCGGTCTGGCGTGGCGCCGCACCTCCACGCGCAAGGCCGATTTCACCGCCCTAGGCGAACTCGTCAGGGCGCTGGGGCCCGCTGCACGGGGGTAGGAGCCGAAGCCTCCCGTTTCGCGGATACCGGCGAAGGACCATGCGCTCGCTGCCTTGCCCGCTGGCGGTGTTCGCTATAAAGAACATATGAATTCGTGCAACGCTCGATAATCACATGACTTGAATGTGATTATTCGGGGCGAGCTTCCGCCGATGGCGTCAGCCAGGCAAGGAAGCCCTGCCCGACAACCAGGCATTCCCCATGACGATCAAGCCCGACGTCCCCTCCGCCATCGGCAACACGCCTCTGATCAAGCTCCGCCGCGCATCCGAACTCACCGGCTGCACGATCCTGGGCAAGGCCGAGTTCCTGAATCCCGGCCAGTCGGTGAAGGATCGCGCGGCGCTCTTCATCATCCAGGATGCGGTCAGGCGCGGCGCGCTGCGTCCCGGCGGCGTCATCGTCGAGGGCACGGCGGGCAATACCGGCATCGGACTGGCCCTCGTCGGCAATGCCATGGGCTTCAGGACCGTCATCGTCATTCCGGAGACGCAGAGCCAGGAAAAGAAGGACATGCTGCGGCTGGCCGGTGCGGAACTGGTCGAGGTGCCTGCCGTGCCCTACGCGAACCCGAACAACTACGTGAAGGTGTCGGGCCGGCTGGCCGAGCGCCTCGCCGCATCCGAGCCGAACGGCGCGATCTGGGCGAACCAGTTCGACAACGTGTCGAACCGGCAGGCGCATATCGAGACGACGGGACCGGAAATCTGGGAGCAGACAGAGGGCAAGGTCGACGGTTTCATCTGCGCGGTCGGCACGGGCGGTACGCTGGCCGGCACCGGCATGGCATTGAAGGCGCGCAATCCGAAGGTCACGATCGGGCTCGCCGATCCCATGGGCGCGGCGCTTTACAATTACTACACGGCAGGCGAGCTGAAGGCGGTCGGCTCCTCCATCACGGAAGGCATCGGCCAGGGCCGCATCACCGCCAATCTCGAGGGCGCGCCCATCGACGTGGCGTTCCAGATTCCGGATGAAGAAGCGCTGCCGATCATCTTCGATCTTCTCGAACATGAAGGCCTCTGCCTCGGCGGCTCGTCCGGCATCAATGTGGCGGGCGCCATCCGTCTCGCGCTGCATCTGGGCCCCGGGCACACCATCGTGACCGTGCTGTGCGATTACGGCACGCGCTATCAGTCCAAGCTCTTCAATCCGCAGTTCCTGCGCACGAAGAACCTGCCCGTTCCAGCCTGGCTCGAGAGAGAAAGCGCCATCGATCCGGGGCTCGTATAAGGCGAGTCCTCCGCCGTCCGAGGCGATGCGCCGCGCCCGATCCGTCCGGGCGCGGCGTTGTCTCACTTTAAGCCGCCGAAGACGTTCCCGTCTCCGAACCCGGGTTCGGGGTTGTGCTCGTGACGGGCGTTTCATCGGAACGCTGCTGATGAGGGCGGCTCAGATTGGCGGGCGAGCGGCCGGCCGAGGACGTCGCCTGCGGGGCCTTCGCGTGAATCGCATGAAGATCGCTCTGGATGCTCTCGAGGAGATCGATCATCCAGGTCTCGCCGTTCTGAATCCGCTCCCGCAGCGCCGATTTCGCGATGTCGAGTTTCGCCGAAATCTCCATCGTATTGCGGGAGGGCAGATCGCCGAAATCCTGCTCGATGGCGGCCAGCTCGCGCATCAGCTCCTCACGCAGGGGGCGCTGATCGTCGGTCATGATCAGCGGCGAGTTCAGCATGCCCCGCAGGGCCGCCCATCGCAGGCCGAGAGCGCTAACCGATTGCGTTCCGTCGAGTCCTGACAGGTTAGGGGATTTGAGCCACGATCATTTCCTTTTTGCGAGAACCCAGAATCGAGGGACGCAGAAAGGATCATGGTTGTGGCGTGAATCGGGCGGCGAGGCATGAAAAGCCGCCCGGGTTCGCGCTCTTTCGCGTATGGTTATCGAATTCAGCGGATAAAGAAATACAGTGTCAGTGCAGCGCCCACCGCTATCACCAGCCAGCGGATGATGCTCGCAGGCAAGCGTCGGCCGAAGACCACGCCGAGATAGCCGCCGATCACCGAAGCCGCGCCGACGATCAGCGTCTCGGGCCAGCTCACGAGGCCCGCCGCCACGAACAGGACTACGGCGACGAGCTGGATGATCGTCGAGCACAGATGCTTTGCGGAATTGATCAGGTGGAAATCGTCGCCCTCGGTGATCGCGAGCGCGGCGAGCATCACGATGCCCATGCCCGCGCCGAAGAAGCCGCCATAGATCGCAACGCCTGTCTGGAAGGCGAGGCCGGCCGCCCAGGCCTTCGTGGACGGATGCGGTCCCTCCTGCTTGCCGATGGCGCGCGCGAGCGCCACGATCTTCGGGCTAGCGGCGAAGAGCACGGTCGCGAACAGCAGGAGCCACGGCACGAGCAGGCGAAACGCGTCGTTGTTGGTAACGGTGAGAATGTAGGCGCCGCCCAGGCCTCCGATGAGGCTGACGATTCCGAGAGCCGCGAAGCGGCGCGCATTGGCCGCAAGTTCACGCCGGTAGGCCCAGGCGCTCGACAGATTGGCGGGCGTGACGGCTACCGCGCTTGTGGCGTTGGCGATGACGGGCGGAAGGCCCGACGCGACGAGGGCCGAGAAGGTGAAGAAGGTGCCGCCGCCTGCGATTGCGTTGACGAGGCCGGCCGCGAGGCCCGAGGCGGCGAGCAGCGCCGCAGTGGATAATTCCATGATCGCTTATCTTGGTGGAGAAACAGGGTGGGGGTGGAGCGACGCGAAAGGCCATAGCATGGCCAGCGTGTCGAACCCATTAGGCCAATGTCTAGAGCATTTCTCGGCGAAGTGGATCCGGTTCGCCGTTCAAAAATGCGGCATGCGCAAGAAAAGAGCTGCTTCCACGCATGGGGAAGCAGCTCTAGCCCGAGAACGGGGCATTGCCCAGCCTTCAACCGGCATCCCGGCGCCTCCCGCTCAGGCGGCGGGAATCTGTTTGTAGAAGACCGTCGTGTCGCAGAATCCGCCCTTCGGCCACAGGGCATAGTTCGGGATGATACCGGATCTGACCCAGCCGATGCGCGCATAGAGGCGCTCCGCATCGCTGCCCGTCACCGTGTCGAGCACGAGAACGGATTTCCCAGCTTCCTGCGCGGCCTTCTCGGCCGCCAGCATCAAGGCAGCGCCGAGCCCGCGTCGGCGCGCGGAACGATGGACGAGCATCTTGGCGATGTCGGCCCGGTGAGGCTGATTCTCCGGCTGCCTGAGAACGACCTGCACGGTGCCGACGATCCGGCTGCCGTCCTGCTCCTGGGCGACGAGCAGGATGCGCTCTCCGGCGGCGACGCCCTCCGCCACGCCCTGCCAGAACGCATCCGCCCGGTCCTGGGTCAGGGGCGACATGAAGCTCACCGAGGCGCCGCCCTCGACGCAGTCGATCAGCACGGCGGACAGGGCGCCGATCTGCTCCCTGGCCTCGGATGGCGTGAGCCGGCGGATGATGATGGATTCGGTCATGGGGCGCTCAGCGGGTGGAGCCTGCTCCCGCCCGCCCCTCAGTAGCGAGCGCCACCAGATAGCGGGCGGGATGTTCGGCGCGGTTACGGAAAACGGTCGGTCGGTCGAGGCGCATGGAGAGGCAATCGCCCGTGGCGAGACGGTAGGTCTCGTCGCCCAGGGTGAACTCGATCTCGCCTTCGACGATCCAGATCTGCTGATGGATGGCCGCTGCGCGAAGGCCCGTATCGTAGGCCACGCGGGCGCCGGGCGGGAGCACCACCTCGACCAGCTCGACAGGAGAGGGGAAGCCGGGCGCGGAGAGGTTGCGGCGCATGTAGCCGCTTTCCGGATCGCGCCATGTACGCTGCTCGGCACGGCGCGCCAGGGGAGAGGCTCCCTTGCCGTCCTTCTCGGCGAAGAGTGCTGCGAGCGTCACGCCGAGGCCCGCCGCGAGCCTGTCGAGAACGGCTGCGGTCGGACTGCTCTCTCCCCGCTCGATCAGCGAGATCATCGACCGGCTGACGCCCGTTCGCTCCGCCAGGCCGTCGAGCGTCAGCCCGCTCTCGGCCCGCAGGTCTCGCAGGCGCGCCGCAAGGTGGACATTAATCGCAGGGGTCTCTTCCATGAAGTTAGACTAAAAATCCAATATAATGGAGTCAAGCGATGGAACCGGCCTCTTCGCGCCGCTGCTGGTCCGTCATTGCTGCGGTTTGTTGTGGATCACGCGGGGACCATCCATTGCCCTTACGAGAACAAAAGAAGATTTTCAGATCATGTCGAACGTGATCTTCCTCGCTCCGCGCCAGAAGCCGGAACAGCCCGCTGCCGCCGAGGCGGAAGAGAGGGCTGCGCTCGCGGCGGAGCTCATCGGCCTGATCGAGCGGGTGCGGGAGCTGACGGAGAAGGCGGCGGCGCTCCCCGGGCCGACCCTGCAGATCCAGCAGACGGCCCAGCATTTGCTCGATGCCGGCACCGCGCTCGAGCGCGCCGTGGATTCGCTCACCGAAGGCGGTGAGTGGGTGCCGTTCTAGAGCCATTTCAGGAAAAGTGGGAACCGGTTTTCCGTCCGAAATGGCGGGCAGCAAGAACGTGTACAGCGGCTTGCGATTCCACGAAAATGCAAACGGCTCTAGGCTCGCGCGGTTTTTTTCCGGCGCAGTCCGATCACCCAGGCGGTCTCGATATCGTGCGCCTTCTCTCCGGAGCATGGGACGAACAGACCGGCTGGCGCATCTGGCTGCCATAGCCGCGGCATGAAAATAATCTTGGCCCTGAGGCAGGGGATGGGGCGCTGGCCCTTGGTGAACCTACGGTCAATCGAGGCCGGGCTTTCCCCGAATACTGAAAAACCGATGGCAGACGCCCATGAAGGGCGACGGATTATCCTTATAATCCTTGAAAGGGCCAAGTTTTGGGTGAGGGCGAGCCGGTCTCATTTGGGCGGATACGGGCCGCGTCGGCCGGCGGTTAAGAATTTTCTTGGGGTCCCCCGGTTCCTTTAACGGTCCATTAACCATAACGGCCGAAATCATGGACCATTAAAGGAATCTGAACTCCCGTGACCATTGCCGTTCGAAATCGTCCCTCACTTCGCTTCCGCGGCAGGTCCTTCATGGCCCTGGTTCTCGCGCCCGAAGTGCCGCTGAGAGACTGGCTCGAGGACCTCGACGCCGTTTCGCAGCGCTCCCCCGGATTTTTCACCGGGCGTCCCATCATTGCCGATGTCTCTTCGCTGAAACCCTCGAAGTCCGAGCTGAAATTCCTGCTGGCGGCCTTCAAGATGCGCAATATCCGCGTCATCGGCCTCGAGGGGGCAGCGCCCGAGAACGTCGATGCCGACATGCCGCCGCAGATCACCGGCGGCAAACCCGCCGGCGAGATCGACATTCCCGACGAGGCCCATGCGGCGGTTGCCGCGACCGGCATTCCGTTCGGCGACGCGCCCGTGCCGGAGAAGTCGCTTCTCATCGAGGGGTCCGTCCGCTCGGGACAGTCGATCCTTCATCCGGAAGGCGACGTGACGGTCCTGGGATCCGTGGCCTCGGGCTCCGAGATCGTCGCCGGCGGCTCGATTCATGTCTACGGCACCTTGAGGGGCCGCGCCATCGCCGGCTGCACCGGCAATTCCCGCGCTCGCATTTTCTGCAGAAAATTTGAAGCCGAATTGATTGCAATCGACGGCCTCTACAAGACCGCTGACGATCTTGGAGGCAAGTTCCTCGGTCAGCCCGTGCAAGTGAACCTGGATGGCGACTCCATCATCCTGAAAACATTGGATTGAGAGAAAGAGAGACGACAATGGCCAAAGTCTTGGTCGTAACTTCCGGCAAAGGTGGCGTTGGCAAGACAACGTCTTCGGCGGCTTTGGGCGCAGCGCTGGCGCATGGCGGCGATAAGGTCGTCGTCATCGACTTCGATGTCGGCCTGCGCAATCTGGATCTCGTGATGGGAGCCGAGCGCCGCGTGGTGTTCGATCTCATCAATGTGGTGCAGGGCGACGCGAAGCTCAATCAGGCGCTCATCCGCGACAAGCGGCTGGAGAACCTTTCGCTGCTGCCCGCGTCGCAGACCCGCGACAAGGATGCGTTGACCGAAGAGGGCGTGGCCCGCGTGTTGAACGAGCTGCGAGAAAAGTTCGACTGGATCATCTGCGACAGCCCGGCCGGCATCGAGCGCGGCGCGACCATGGCCATGCGCCACGCGGATGTGGCCGTCGTCGTGACCAACCCGGAAGTCTCCTCCGTTCGCGATTCCGACCGCATCATTGGCCTGCTCGATTCCAAGACCGAGAAGGCGGAGAAGGGCGATCGCATCGAGAAGCACCTGCTGCTCACCCGCTACGATCCCGCCCGCGCCGAGCGCGGCGAGATGCTGAAGGTGGAGGACGTTCTCGAGATCCTGTCCATCCCGCTCATCGGCATCATTCCGGAGAGCGAGGAGGTTCTCAAGGCCTCGAACATGGGCTCGCCGGTCACCCTCAACAACCCCGCAAGCGCGCCGGGTCGCGCCTATTTCGACGCCGCGCGCCGGCTCAAGGGCGAGACGGTCGAACTCACCATTCCCACCGACAAGAAGGGACTGTTCGGCAAGTTGTTCGGACGGAGGGCTGCATGAGTCTCCTGAGTTTCTTCAACCGGCGCACCTCCGCGCCCGTCGCGCGCGAGCGCCTGCAGATCCTGCTGGCGCACGAACGCGGCATCGTCGGCGGCAAACCCGACCTCGTCGCGCAGCTGCGGGAAGAGATCCTGGCCGTCGTCCGGCGCCATGTGATGGTGGAGCAGGACAACGTTCAGGTGAAGATGAACCGCGATTCCGACATCTCGACCCTCGAGATCGAAATCGAGATTCCCGGCCCGGCCGGAGCGCGCGCCTAAAATGCAGCTCCATGGAGAATGAGTGGCTCCTGCGATGCAGGGGCCGCTTTCTCATGGCTGGTTGCTCCACACGCCGATCCTGGCTTCGCGCGCCTTGTCGGCAGCAGCCTTGAGTTCCGGCGTCGCATCGTCCGCAGGCTTTCCGCCGCCGTTGAACAGCACGACGCGCGACAGATCCTGCTCTCCCACGCGGCAGCGATAGACATCGTTTCCGCCCACGGGCTCGCAGGCGACCTCGCGGCCGTTCAGGTATTGCGCCAGATCCTCTGGCTTGCCCGCACCTGGCGCCCATTCGACGCCGAACAGACGCACGACTTCACCGTTCAGGGAAAGAGTGGCCGTGTCGATCACGTCCGGCACGCCGCGCAGCGACGCCGAGGCTGTCGTGGATCCCGTGCTCGACGGCTCCGGCTCCCGGATGGGACTTGAGGCGACAGGACCCGGCGCGGTCGCGCCGGGTTGTGGAACGGCTCTGTCCTCGCTTTTGAAGATGAAGACGCCGATGCCCAGAAGAAGGGCCGCGGCGGCTGCGAACGCGAGGCTCGGGCGAAGCCAGGAAAAGGTTTTCGTCTCGCTGAAAACGATCCGCTCGCGCTCCGCGCTCATCGGGCCTGTTTCGATGTTCGGCTGCGCGCCGCCTTGATCGAGGGTGAGCCAGTCGCGCTGAGGCTTCCCGCGCTCGCGCGGCTTTTCTCCGTCCTCGGCGGGCATGGGCCTCTCGCGCTTAGCGGGTCTGAACAGAACAGGATATCTCCCCCGCAGCTCCGCGAGGAGATCCTGCATCGTGAAGTCGTCCTGGCGCCCGTTCCTGTCCACCGTTCGCGGCGTGCCGTTATGATCGATGACGATGAGCTTGAAATCGCCATCGATCTCCGACGGACGCAGGGAGGATTCGACGATCAGTTCGAGGGCGCGGCGGGCGTCGTCGGTCAGATCCAGCGCGTCAAGTTCCGCGCGGATCGCCTCGCGCATCTTCTCCCGCATCCGGCCCCAGGCGTGGCGCGGATCCGCCGGGGAATCGTGAGACATGGAATCGTCCATCATCAGTGACACCTTCGGGGCACTGGAGAAAGCGGGTGAAAGGCGTCCCGGTTCCATGGGCCGCCCGGACCGGAAGATGCGGCCCGGGCGGTTTGCAATGGTCAGATGGTCGGCAATGATTTGGTGATGAAAAAGGAGCCGGAGCCGAAAAGGCGCTCCGTTCCGGTCAGAGCTGGACGACGGTCACGGAACCGACGCCCGAGATTCCGATGGCCTGCGCCGAGGCCTTCGAAAGGTCGATGACGCGGCCATGGGCATAGGGGCCGCGATCGTTGATGCGCACCACGACGGACTTGCCGGTGCGCTTGTTCACGACCCGCACGCGGGTGCCGAAGGGCAGGGTGCGATGGGCGGCTGTGAGGTCGTTCGTGTCGAAGGTTTCGCCGCTCGCCGTCTTGCGCCCGTGAAAGCCCGGGCCGTACCAGGAGGCGCGGCCGTTCTGAACGATCTTGCCGGGGGCCTGAACCGGCTCGGCCTGTGCTTCGGGTGTCGAGAAAATGGCCGATCCGACCATGAACAAACTGGCGATTGTAAGCAATACCTTGCGTTGATCCACGTTGCATTCCCTTGTCTGTTTTTGAAGAATGCGCAAAATGGAGGCTAATGAGGCAGGAATAAGACGCGATCCACGCTGCAAAGAGATCGCTATAGCCTCATGCCCTTACGATCATCATCATTAAACGATACGGATAACGTAGCAATTTGCAGGTATAGCCTCGGATCACGAGTCTATTGCCTGGGCCCGATCGTCCGTCTTGCAAGGGTCAGGCTCGATCCGCGCGGCGGGGTGGCAAGGCTGTGAGCCGGATCGCGAGAGCGAGCGCCGCCAGCAGCAGGCCCGTCACGAGGCCAGCCACGCCCGGCCAGCCTCCCTTCGTCCAGAACACGCCTCCCAAGGTGCCGATGGCGCTGGAGCCCAGGTAATAGCAGAAGAGGTAGAGCGCCGAAGCCTGCGCCTTCGCCGTCAGGGCCCGGCTGCCCACCCAGCTGCTGGCGATGGAATGCCCGCCGAAGAAGCCGAAGGTGACGGCGACGATGCCTGCCAGGATGAGGGCGAGGTTCTGGAAGAGGGTCAGCACCACGCCGATGAGCATGACGACGATCATGCTCCACAGAACCCGTCGGCGGCCGAGCCTTCCGGCGAGCTCTCCGATCCAGGCCGAGCTCAGGGTTCCGATCAGGTAGGCGGTGAAGATCGCGCCGATGGCCGTCTGGCTTAAGGAGTAGGGGGGCTCTGTCAGGCGGTAGCCGAGATAGTTGTAGAGCGTCACGAAACCGCCCATGAGAAGGAAGGCTTGTGCGAACAGCGCCCGAAGCCCCGGCTCCTTGAGATGCTTCCCGAACGAGCGCAGCAGCTCCGCCGGCCGGGCCGGGCGGGGGCTGAAATGGACGGAGGGCGGCAGGCCGCGCCAGGCGGAAAGGGCTGAGGCGAGCCCCACGGCTCCGATCAGGCCGATCGCCAGCCGCCAGGAACCGAGATCCGTGAGCGCGCCGCTGATCACCCGTCCCGCCATGCCGCCGACCGCGTTGCCGCCGATGAAGAGGCCCATGGCGAGTCCGATGGACGCCGGGTCCACCTCCTCGCTCACATAGGCCATGGCCACGGCGGGAAGGCCGCTCAGGGTGATCCCGATCAGCATGCGCGCCACGAGCAGGCTGGTCCAGTCGGGAGCCAGGGCGGAAAGGATGGTGAGAAGGGCCGAGGACAGAAGCGAGGCCACCATCACGGGCTTTCGCCCCCATACCTCGGATAGCGAGCCCGCCACCAGCATGGCCACGGCGAGAAGGCCGGTCGAGAGCGACAGGGAAAGGCTGCTGATCGCGGCGCTCACCTGGAACTCGCGCGAGAACTCCGGCAGAAGGGGCTGGACGCAATAGAGGATGGCGAAGGTCGAGAAGCCCGCGGCGAAGAGGGCCAGGTTCAGCCGCCAGAAGGCGGGCGTTCCCCTGACGAGTCGGCTCGGTCGCTCCGGCGTATCCTGATGCATGAATGACGTTCCGCGGACCTTCGATGATGAAAAGGCCTGTTTCCGGCCGATTCCCGATGACCGTCGGATTCGGCTACCCTATGCTCAAATCGCGAGTGTAGTGCGGAGCGCGATGTGATCCATTCGCATAAAGCATGGACTATGTGCCGTCTTTGCACTTCTCCGGGTGAGGAAACGGTATTTTATACGAGCCCGACTACCTCCAGAACTTCGGATCCTCAGGCTCGTTGCGTCCGCGCGCGAGCCTGTTTTTTGAGTCCATCATGACATCCTCCTCCGCTGACCGGACGAATGCGGCTCGGCCCGAGCCCTCCAGCCTGCCGGCGCCCTCCCAGCTGCGGGGGATCGTGTTGCTGATCGTCTCCACGATCGTGTTCGCGGTGGCGGACGTGATCACCAAGCGGCTCGCGTCCACGCTGCCGCCTCCGGAGGTGGCCTGGATGCGCTATGTCACCTTCGCGCTCGCGGTGGTTCCGGCCGCCCTGGCGAGAGGCGGGTCCAAGATCTTCCGCTCCCGGCGTCCGGGCCTGCAGGTGCTCAGGGGGCTCGGAATGGTCGGGTCGTCCCTCATCTTCATCGAGAGCCTGCCTTACCTGCCGGTCGCCGACGCCACGGCGATCTTCTTCGTCTCGCCCATCCTGATCATGGCGCTGTCGGTTCTCTTTCTGGGGGAGACGGTCGGCTGGCGGCGCTGGATGGCGGCGGCACTCGGCTTCATCGGCGTGATGATCGTCGTGCGTCCCGGCACCGGATCCTTCCAGGCGGCGGCCGTCCTGCCGCTCGTGTCGGCGGCGAGCTGGGCCGTGGGGGCGGTCGTGACGCGCAAGATCGCCGGGGACCAGGCGCTCACGACATTGGCCTATTCCTCCCTCGTCGGCGGGGGCGTGCTGACGCTCTTCCTTCCGTTCCAATGGGTGACGCCGGACCTGCCCGAGATCGGGCTCGGCCTGTGCATGGGCATTCTCTTCGCCATCGGCCATTGGCTCGTCGTCATGGCCTATCGCCATGGCAATGCGTCGATGATCGCGCCCTTCGCCTATGTCCAGCTCGTCTGGGCCGGTCTTCTCGGCTATGCGGTCTTCGGCTCCGTGCCGGATCCATGGACGGTTACGGGCGCGGGCATCATCGCCCTGAGCGGCCTCTACACGGCCTACCGCGAGCGCCTCCGCGCCCTGGAAAGGAAGTTCTCAGGCTGAAGCGCTCGAATGGACCACGCGCAGGCGCGGGCGGGCCGTGCGGCTGTAGAAATTGAGCTCGACGAACGCGTCGTCTGCCGTGCCTTCCACGAGCCGGTAGCCGAACTGCTCCACCAGCGCACGCACCTGGCCCAGGTTGTCCTTGGAGATGCGGCGGGTGAATTCCGTCAGATCCTGGCTCATCAGCGCCGCGACGATGCCGATCTCGACCCCCTGGTCGAAGTCGGCGCTGCGCGCCGGAAAGCGAAGCCGCATACCCTCGGCAAGATGGATGTGATGCATGGGATCCTGGTTGGTTCACACGTCGTTGTCGGGGTTATCGAGCCAAAGATCCTACCGGTTGCTTAAAGTGCGCGGTGGCGGCCCGGCTCGGCCTCAGGTGTGGTTAATCCTTCGTGCAAGAATGCCGCGCGGATCCTTGTCGGCAGCTTTGCATTGATCCTCGGCGGATCCTGTCTCCTGCCCGGTGGGCGGAGGCATGGCCTCCGTTCCCGGCGATTTCCGTGAGGTGCAGCATGAGGCAGCTTTTGATCGGGACCGCGTCGGCCGCAGCCCTGATGGGCACGGCGGCGCACGGGGCCGATGTCGGATATGTCACCCGCTCGCAGGCGGGCTGGGTTCAACCCGGCCACGCGATCGCGCGGCTGGCGGACGAAGGCATCGGCTATTCCGTCCTTCACGACACGCCAGACGTATTCCGCCGGGGTTATCGTGTGCACGTGACCTGTACCATCGACGAGACCTTCGTGCAGACCTATTGCCCCACCCCGGCCTATCTCGCTTCCTGCCCGCGGGCCCGGATCGCCTGCGCGGATGGGTCCGAGGAGGTTCACGCCCTGCGCCTGAAATACTGAAGTCTTGCGGCAGATCCAACCGCATCCCCTTGCCGGGGCTTGCTTTGCGAGCGTCGCAAGCAAGGTTTGAGCCGGCTGGCTGCCTTTCCGTCTTGAATTCGCCTTGAATGAGCATTACATGATCGTCATCGACATTTGGCCGGACATTCGGGCCGTTCCGCCTTGGCATGCCAGGCGCACGTTCAGACAACCTTACCAAACATCGACGAACCCGAGCGCGAGGCCGTGCTTTCGCACGCCTTTGGCTCACGTGCACTGATGCAGACCAACCAAGGATATTCCCATGATTACGGGCACCGTGAAATTCTACAACGACCAAAAGGGCTTCGGCTTCATTCAGCCTGACAACGGCGACAAGGACGTGTTCGTCCACGCCACCGCCCTTGAGCGCGCCGGCATCCGCGGCCTTCGCGAAGGCCAGAAGGTCACCTTCGACACGGCCGAAGACCGCCGCAGCGGCAAGGTCGCCGTCAACAACATCCAGGCGGCCTGAGCCCCTGTGTCAAAAAGGCGGCATGGCGCGCCATGCCGTCCGGCAAAGCCGCTCCTCGTGAGCGGCTTTTTTGTTTTCCGGACGCCGGGCGAGCCTTCGCCAAGGCAGGGACCGGCAATTCGGAATCGTTGGCGCTTACCTTCCAGCCCATGGCGTAATAAGAACGCCGGCGTTCAATGTGGATCGGGTTACCTTGCAAGAGACGATACGAAGCGGCGTCTATGGAACGCCACCGGCCGAACTGGCCGAAGCGCCGGAGGGAGCGATGCAGTTCTCCCCCCTGATCCCGGGCTCCGCGGCGCTCGAGGAGCAGCCGGAAGGGGCCTTGGACAGCCTGCTCGTGCTCGCGCCGCCCGGCACCGTGGAGCGGCGCTACACCACCGCGCTTGCCCTGCGGGCCCTCGGGCTGGGCGGGGCGCTGACCATCCTCGCGCCCAAGGACAAGGGCGGCTCCCGGCTCGCCAAGGAGCTGAAGGCGTTCGGCTGCGAGGTCAGCGAGACGTCCCGCCGCCATCATCGCATCTGCACCTGTGCGCGGCCGTCGAGCCCGGCCGGGCTCGACGAGGCGCTGGCCGAGGGCGGCCCCCGCCATGACGATGCCCTGGGCCTGTGGACCTGGCCCGGCGTGTTCAGCTGGAACCGCCTCGACCCGGGCAGCGCCCTCCTGGCGCAGAGCTTGCCGCCCCTGAGCGGCAAGGGCGCGGATTTCGGCTGCGGCATCGGCATTCTGTCCCGCGCCATTCTGGCCTCTCCGAAGGTCGAGCGCCTGGAGATGGTCGATATCGACCGCCGCACCGTTGCCATGGCCGCGCGCAACATCGACGACCCGCGGGCTGCGATCCGCTGGGCGGATATCCGCGGCGGCACCGGCCTCAAGGGCCTCGATTTCGTGGTGATGAACCCGCCGTTCCACGACGGCGGAGCGGAGGATCAGTCCCTGGGCCAGAGCTTCATCCGCCGCGCGGCGGAGGCCCTGCGGCCCGGCGGCGTTCTCTGGCTCGTCGCCAACCGTCACCTGCCCTACGAGGCCGTGCTGAAACCTCTTTTCAAGCGCGTGACGCCGAAGGTGGAGACCGGCGGCTACAAGATCTACGAGGCGATGCGATGAGCAAGGTCCCGACGCTGCGCCTCGACCGGCTGCTCGCCAATCTGGGCTACGGCTCCCGCCGCGAGGTGCAGGGGCTCGTCCATGCCGGCCTGGTGGTTCTGGACGGAGCGGTCATCGACGATCCCGACCGGCGGATCGCCGTGACCCGCGACCTCTCGGAGCGGATGCAGATTCAGGGCAAGCCGCTGGATCCGCCGCCGGGCCTCGTGCTGATGCTGCACAAGCCCCTCGGCGTGACCTGTTCGCACAAGGAGGCGGGGCCTCTGGTTTATTCCCTGCTCCCCGACCGCTGGCGGCGGCGCGACCCGGCTCTCTCGACCGTCGGGCGGCTCGACAAGGAGACCTCGGGACTCTTGCTGATGACCGATGACGGCGCCCTGCTGCACCGGATCATTTCGCCCCGCGCCAACATCTCCAAGCGCTACCGCGTGACCCTCGACCGGCCCCTGAGGGGCGACGAGGCGGAGATCTTCGCCGCCGGAACCCTGATGCTCGAAGGCGAGGACAAGCCGCTCCTGCCGGCCCGGATGGAGGTTATCTCGCCGACCGGCGCCCATCTCACGATCACGGAAGGGCGCTACCATCAGGTCCGGCGCATGTTCGCGGCCGTAGGCAACCACGTGACAGCCCTGCACCGCGACCGGATCGGCGCGCTGGACCTGCCGGCGGATCTGGAGCCGGGGGGATACCGGCTCTTGAGCGAGGCCGATCTCGCCCTGGTGCTCCCGCCTGGCAAAAGCACCTGACGGTGGATCCTATGGGCCAAGGCGCTCTGGCCGGAGGTTTCGTCGCCTCTTCGTCAGAGGTTGCCCTCAAGGCCGTAATCGGATAGGGAAGAGACCGGCCATTCGCCGCAAAGCACCCGTAGCTCAGCTGGATAGAGCGTTGCCCTCCGAAGGCAAAGGTCACACGTTCGAATCGTGTCGGGTGCGCCACTTTTAAGTCCTTGAAAGACTTACGATTGGCTCCAAAGGGTCCCTTCAGAAATCATCGGAAACACCCGTCTGTCACAGCATTTGTCACAACGCTGAGGCAGAGACACTTATGGCGACCTTCAGAAAGCGCGGCTCCTCTTGGCAGGTCCAAGTCAGGCGCGAAGGCCATCCTCCGCTATCCAAAAGCTTCCCCACGAAGTCTGAGGCTATGGCATGGGCGAGGGGTATCGAGACCCAAATTGACCGCGCGGAGCTTCCCCCAACCATCGGTGATCTACGAAAGCTCTCCGTAGAGGACCTCCTGTGCCGCTACGAACGGGAAGTCACACCTACAAAGCGAGGCGAAAAGTCCGAAAAATCCCGCATCGGGACCATAAGGAAACATGACATAGCCAAGGTGCGGCTTTGTGACCTCTCGGGGGCTGATGTGGCGAAGTATCGGAATGAGCGGCTCAAGATAGTGAAGGCTCCCACAGTACGGAGGGAGCTTGTGATCCTGAGGCACCTCTTCGAGGTGGCTCGCTTGGAGTGGAATGTTCCCCTAACCGCCAACCCCGTTGGCTCAGTCAAGATTCCCAAGGACTCAAAGCCGAGAGAGCGAAGGCTTGAGGCTGGCGAGGCTGAAAGACTCCTCAGCGCCATCGGAGAGCGCACGGCTTGGTATCTCCGTCCTCTCCTCCTGTTGGCCATCGAAACAGGGATGCGCCGGGGAGAGTTGCTGTCTGTGCAGTGGAAGGACGTGAACCTGACGGCTCGGACTATAAGGCTCCACAAGACCAAGAACGGGGAGCCTCGGGTGGTGCCTCTGACGCCTCAGGCCATCGATATTATCTCCTCCTTGAAGGAGCCAAGCTCTGATTTGCGGAACAGAACCACCGACTATCTCTTCCCGGTTAAAGCCAATGCGGTCAGGCTGGCTTGGGAGCGCCTCAGGACAAGAGCTGGCATTGAGGATTTACGGCTGCACGACCTGAGGCACGAGGCTGTCTCGCGGTTCTTTGAACTTGGCCTAACAACTCCTGAAGTAGCCCTCATCAGCGGCCATCGGGACCCTCGGATGCTCAATCGGTACACGCACCTAAAGCCTAAGCACGTAGCTGAGAAGCTTGCGAGGCTTACATCTGAGGCTTCGACCTGACACAGTGTCGTAGTTTAGCAATGATCTGGAATACTAATTCCCGCCATTCGGTAGCGGGCGAAACAGTCAGCCTGATCCCATCCGTCTGGCATTTTCTTCGCCAACCCGAGCTCGCTCAGTCTCCTATCCTCCTCAATGTGAACGACACAGCCGAGGACGTAGGTTCTGAGAATATGGCCTACGGTGTCTGGTTGTCCTGAGGAGGTTAGGAGTAGGTCTGAGACAACCCGGAGAGGGACAACATGCTCATAGGTAAGCTTCTTTGAATTACGTTCCGTGGATGCACGAGCGGAGCGCAATCGACGAGGATCGAACTTGCGATACTCCCTCTCCTCCCAGACTGTCATTATAGCTGGACGTAGGGTCCAGCGGATTGCTGAAAGGGAGCCGTCACCACCTTGGCGCCACAGAACCTTTGACGCTTCAATAAGCGCACATATGTACTCGATGCGCTGCTCCTCGGTAGCTGTTCCAGTAGGATTGGGACGGTGCTTCCGATTGTGTGGATTTTTGAACGCGGAGGATTGATCATCAAATGGATTCACGAGGGCCAGACCTTAATGCTTACCTGGTGTGCTTTCTAATCGCTCTCGGAGCACCGAAAGCAAGCGTTAACACGGCAACACTTACCCCATAGGAGAAAACTGCTCATGTCTGTTCGCGTTTGGATTGATGAGGAAGAGGTACTCAGGAAACCAAGTGGCCCATTGCAGGTGGACATTTCAGCCGGGTGGAGCAACCAATTCAATGAACACCAGTTGGAAGTCGCCTTCCGTGTTTACGGGAAAGAGCGATCAGTCGTGATCGGCGGTAATGATCTGGAGCGAGTGTTTCGGACACTTGCCGCCTATCCGTATTTTCGAAACTTCGTGCACCCCGAATACCTCGCGCAAATTGAGCGTCGTCATCAACAGGAATAACCCCCAGAAGGCGAGACCTTGCACGGCAATGCCCCAACAACGCGCGAAGGCTTTAGCCCCTTTTTGAAAGTGGGGTGGGTAGAATGTAGGAAAGCCAAAAGGCTGCGGAGGGACCCAAAAGGGGCCCACGCTCCTTACTGGCTGCAAGAGAAGCTCCCAAGCCGCAGGACGCCTCTGCTCTCTTAAGTGTCGTGAGTACCCATCGGATAGGACGGTGGTAGATGGGTAAGATCTACAACTCAGACATTAGGCAAGCCTCGCCAGCACCCGCGATACACCAGCCGGGGTCCAGACATTCCCGCCACGAGCCGTAGGGATGCCGCGCTCATTAAGGGCTTTGGCGATAGCGCCGAGGGACAAAACACCAGACGCTTTAAGCTCCTCAATAATAGGGGCAAGATCGGTAGCGCGTTCGGTGGCCTTATTGCCTCTCACGGCTGCACTAACCTGCCTGGCCGCATCATCCACTACAGAACCGCGATTGCCTCCTAACTTCACCCCACGAGCCTTAGCAGCCTTGAGAGCCGCTTTAGTTCTGGCGGAAATCATGCGGCGCTCCTCATCAGCGACCATTGCCATGATACCGACTGTGAGGCGGTTGGCGTGGGGCATATCAGCGGCAACGAAATCCACTCCTGCCTTCTCAAGCCCCAGGAGGAAGTGAGCATCACGAGATAGCCTATCGAGCTTCGCAATTACGAGCTTGGCTCCATAGAGACGGCAGGCTCGGAAGGCTTTAGCAAGTTCAGGACGGTCGCTGTGCTTGCCGCTCTCAACTTCCGTGAACTCGGCTGCGAGGGTCCAGTTCCCGCCATTGAGGAACTGTCTCACGGCTTCCTTCTGAGCCTCAAGGCCCAAGCCGGACGCCCCCTGCTTTGCGGTGCTGACGCGGTAATAAGCGATGTAGGTGCCTTCAGCCATTCGCGTATCAAAACTGTCTACGAACGTTGACACAAATGATAAAGAGTGGCTTGGCTCAAATCAAGGTCGCAGGTCACCAAGAAGGGTAAAGGTTTAGCAATTTTACCCATTTTGAACGGATTTATGTTAAAAACTGATAAACTTGATATAGATCCCCAAGCCTTGCAAAAGGCTTATGAGAAATTTATCTAATTTGACTAATTCGACGTTATAAATTGATAAACTGGATAAAAGCTCTAAATGGACCCTGTAAGAAACCCCTTTGCACCGGGAGCTGGGAACCCCCCGCCCGAGCTTGCCGGACGAGCCATTGTGCTCGACGATATGAGTACAGCTCTCCAAAGGATTGCTATCGGCAGACATGCGCAAAGCTCAATCTTGGTGGGTCTGCGGGGTGTGGGGAAAACTGTCCTTTTGGTCCGAATAAAGGACTTGGCTGAGGGGTTCGGCTACAGGACCCACTTTGTAGAGGCACACGAGGGTAAGACACTCCCCGAACTACTTACCCCTGGCCTCCGCTCAGTTCTCTTTTCATTGAGCACTATTGAAGGTGCCAAAGAGGCAGGTCGCAGAGGTCTCCGCGTTCTGAGAAGCTTTATCAGCGGCTTGAAGGTGACGGTTAACGATGTCGAGTTTGGCCTTGGGATCGATCCCGAACCGGGCAGTGCGGACAGTGGGGATATTGAAGCCGATCTCCCCAACCTCTTCGTCGCAGTTGGCCAAGCGGCAAAAGCGGCCCAGAAGCCTGTGGCAATCTTGGTCGATGAGTTACAATATCTCACTGAACAAGAGTTCAGCGCGTTAATTATGTCCGTCCACAAGGTAAGTCAGTCAAATCTGCCCGTTACAATTGTAGGTGCTGGCCTTCCCCAAATCCTTGGCCTCGCTGGTGAGTCTAAGTCTTATGCGGAAAGGCTATTCCGATATCCCAAGATCGGCGCTTTGGAGCAGAGCGATGCAAAAGACGCTATTCGCACACCTATCGAGGATGAGGGTGCACGCATAGACGAGGATGCATTGGATGCCATCCTCGACGTTACTGAGCGGTACCCCTACTTCCTTCAGCAATGGGGCTATGACGCTTGGAACATCGCCAGCGATGATGTGATCCGCCTCGTAGACGTCAAATCTGCAACCGAGGCATCAATCAAGGCGCTGGACGAAAGCTTCTTCCGGGTTCGCTTTGACAGATGTACGCCTGCGGAGAAGAGGTACATGCGTGCGCTGGCTGAGTTCGGGCCAGGATCGCACCGCTCCGGCGATATTGCTGACAAGCTTAACGTTAAAACAACCAGCGTTGGGCCTATCCGTGGGAAGCTCATAAAGAAGGGAATGATCTATTCGCCCCAGCACGGTGATACTGCATTCACAGTCCCCCTGTTTGACGCCTATATGCGACGCGTCATGCCGACCTTCACCTGACCATTTTTGTGACGCTTTAGGAGGAGGTGTCTCTTCCCTCCATAAGACTGCTGCTTCCTTAGGGAAGCACAGAACCTCTCTCCAAAGTCTCAGGACTTGTCCATGATGGGCAGGTCCTTTTTTATGTTGTCACATCAACAGAGACACAGCCAGAGGCGGACAAACCGTAGCGCGACACACTAACCGAAATTTGCACAGAGAGCGCCACCAAGCGCTTAGGATCACCTCAAGAGGCTCTCCATTCGGAGGGCCTTTTTTCATTTCGGAAAGGACAACACGAATGATTACACGACGCTTTAAAGAGCCAAGGGGGTTGGCTGAGAACACCCCGTTTTATGGCCTGTATGTACGGGTCACAGGCGAGAGTAGAGAGCTTCTTAAGAAGGCTCAGGAAATCGCAACGGAGCGATTAGGAGCCACGCCAAGTAATCCCATTCTGCTCGATGAACTTCTCAAGGCGTATTTGCGCGAAGCAGCCAAAGGCTGAGGCCACTCCGATTTTGTGCTCTCTAAAATCGGATTAAGTGCAAAAATATGCTTATCTTTCAAGCTGTTATGGGAGGGAACCTTAAAAAGAAGAGTGTTCTTTCTCTGGCTGTTCTCCCTGCCACAATCACAATAGGACGTTGAGAGATGATAACTGTAATCGACTCGATTATGGGCTCTGGAAAGACGAGCTTCATGATCGACTATATCAACCAAACCTACCGAGAGGCTCAGGGCTACTGCTTCAGTGATGATCCTCTTCAGCCCCCAAAGTTCATCTATGTCGCTCCACTCCTGTCAGAGGTGGACCGCATTAGTGAGGCATGTCCCGATCTTTATTTCCGTGACCCTCAACCCGTTCAGGGGCGAAAGCTCTATCACTTAGGCACCCTTGTGGAGCAGGGGGCGAATATCTGCACCACTCATGCACTCTTTCGGTCCATCACGAAGGAAATTTGCCAGAAGATTAGGGAGCAGAATTATACCCTCATTATCGATGAGGCCCTTGAGTGCGTATCGATTTTTGATGAGCTGACAGCTTCAGATAAGAATCTCCTCTTCCGCGATAACCTGATCTATGTGGAAGAGGGCACCAATCGAGTTAGGTGGAACCACAAGGACAACGAGAACTACTCAGGTAAATTCAACCACATCCGTGATCTTTGCGACAATGGCAACCTCGTCCATTACCGCGATACGGTGATGCTGTGGGAGTTTCCTACTGAGTTCATCCAATCGTTCGCTGAGGTGTTCGTTCTGACTTACCTCTTTGAGGGCTCTCCAATGTCCGCCTACCTGCGGGCAGAGGGCTTAGAGTACGAGGTACGGACAATCAAAGAAGGTGGGCTCGCGCCTTGGGACGGCAGCCATGAGAAGGTCAGAAAGGACGAGCTTAAGAAGCTCATCCACATCTATGAGGGCCCTCTCAACAGGTGTGGTGAGTCAGGAGTCCGCTCCAATCCGTTCTCTGCTACCTGGCTGAAGAACAGGTCTCCCGAGTTCCTCCGAGGCATCAAAGCGACAACCGAGTACTTCTTCAGATCGGTGGCTCGAACGGTGTCTATGGACAATGCGTGGACCACCTATTCGGAAGCGAAGCGGCACCTTGCGGGTGAGCGCTACACTCGGGGCTTTATCCCCTGCAACGCGAAGGCCACAAATGACTATCGTCACAAGAAGTCCCTCGCGTACCTCTGTAACGTGTTCTACAACCCTTACATCAAGGGCTACTTCGCAGATCGCTGCATAGAGGTCGATGAGGATGCTTTTGCTCTGTCTGAGATGATCCAGTGGATTTGGCGAAGCCAGATCAGGGACGACAAACCCATCACCGTGTTCATTCCATCGGAACGCATGAGAAGCCTTCTCATTGCGTGGCTTAACGACTCTGAGGATTCTCAGTGTGGAGAGACTCACTTGGCGGCTTGATAAGTCCTTGATCTGCATGAGAACATAGCAGGAACTCTGGAGTATTGCGGCGGTGGAGCAACCTTTCAACAAGGCCATCGCCTTCTAACCAGAGGCAGAGGGAAGAGCGCTTTAGGACTCTTGGGGACAACCGTTGGTTCCTGAGGGCAACTCTATAGCGCCTTCCTCTCTCCTGATTATGGTCAGTGTCAGTTGTAGCTTGAGCAGAACGTAATGGATCAGAGGAATCCCCTCACTCAAGGCAGGTCAGAGGAAACCCAAAAGCAGCCTCGTGGCTGGCCTATTGTCCTCGATTGGCTGCGCTCTCCACCCCACACGTTCGCTGCTCCAGCTTCAGCGGGCCTAATGATTCTCAGCTTTCTATTCCTGATCCTCAGCATTGTAGCTGTACTGAGGTTGGGTTGGGGACTGGTGTATGGGAGCAACCAAGACGCTCTTGAGGCTTCAAGAGTGTTCCTACCCTTGGCTGCGGCTGCTGTGGGCCTCCCGCTCATCATTTGGCGGCTTGTGATCCTTAACAGGCAAACGAGGACGGCCGAGGAGAAGACACAGATTGACCGTGAGACGCACTACACCTCGATTTTCTCAAAGAGTGTAGAGCACTTAGGGGCCACGAGAGAGCATAAGGAAACCTCAGAGAGTCGGGGCAAGTCAGAGCCGATATCCCGTACCGTTCCAAATATTGAGATGAGATTAGGAGGGCTGCACTCACTGGCGAGATTGGCGGAGGAGAGTACCAGAGACTCTTTGAAAATCCAGAAAATGCTCTCTTCATATGTCCGTGAAAACTCGTGGTATCTGCGAAATGGAACACGATATGCATCTCAACCCGATGGTAAATACCCTTTCTTTTCGAAGTGGATGTTTCTCAACGCGCAAAGCACTGACGAAGAAAAAGCGGATAAATACTTGAACGAATGGCGCGACAGGGTTGATTCCAAATATGATAGCTTTACGGAATGGGCGGGAACATTGCCCGAAACGAGGGTGGATGTTGCAGAAGCCGTCTCAAATCTAATTGCTTTGGTAACCTCACAACAAATCATGACGGAGCTTTATGAGAGCTTGTTTGTCGAACAAGCTTTTCTTAGTCGCCGATTTAAGAAATTTCGCTTTAGAAGGTGCGTCTTTGTCAAATGCACTTTTCAATTGTCAGACAGCGACTTCAATCGTCTTGAGGATTGTGTGCTTGTAGATTGCACATTCTATATCAACGACAACAGAATTTATTTTAGGAGTTGCGATTTTTATGGCGGAAGCATAAATGATGCGAGTGGAGGGAAAATATACTTCAACGCAGTGAATCTGGTTAAGCTTACGAGCTATGCAACTCAGAGTAATACTACGCTTGAGTTGCTTCACTCGACACTTAAGGATTTTAGATTTTTCGGTGACAACATAACTTTAACTGCAAAGAATAGTTCCTTGATAGATTGCAATTTCGACAAAGCAGGATTTACCGCCGAATCAACTATTGAGAGGTCCAATTTTATTGCAACATCGTTCAAAGAGGCTGACTTATCGGCCCTCACGAACATCGCGGCGGCGACCCTTGACGAGATGATTGCTTCTCCGGCGACTCTTCATCCTGGAGGAACAAGACCCTCCTCATGGCCTCCTTATGATCCTGACTACGTTGACGATGACATACCGTTTTGAGATGCGGAGTCTGTCACAGCCTGTGTCACACCATATCTCACAGTCCCACGATTTTGAGGCTTGTCCTACTGGACTCTTGAAGCCCACAAGGGCGCTTGAACTGAGCCTGAGGCTGTTCTAATTGTAAGGCGTGGCCGATGGGTTTTTCATCGGTTTCTGAAGGGATTAGGCGGATTCGTCTGCCTTTTGGTCAACACCCGTAGCTCAGCTGGATAGAGCGTGAAGGGCACCCTGAAAGGGTGTCCGACCTTGCCCTCCGAAGGCAAAGGTCACACGTTCGAATCGTGTCGGGTGCGCCATGTTCTAAGTCGCGAGCAGACTTGGAAGATGGCTCGCAGGAACTCCCCTTGAGAAATCGTCGGCAAGACCGCCCCCGCAGCCCGGGTTGTGTTGGCGCGCGATGCCCGTGTCGATCCGCAGGGCTTCATCCGTGTTCGCCCGGCGCGGCGCGCTATGATCTGGATCAAAGCACCCCCGGTTCGATTGGCGAAGAATGGCTCCCGTAACAAGGAGCAACGCAGTGACCAAGGATCTCAAGCTTCCCCATGACGGACTGGTTCTCGTCAGCGATGGTCGGAAGGCCCTGTTCATCAAGAACAAGGGGGATGATCTCTATCCCAACCTCCAGGTGGAGCGCGTTCTCGAGGCTCCGGACAACCTTCCTACGCGCCAGCAGGGAACGGATAAGCAGGGACAATCCTCCACCGCCATGGGTCAGCGCAGCGCCATCGAGCAGACGGACTGGCACGAACTGGCGGAGCGGAAATTCGCAGGCGAAGTGGCCGAGGCCGTCAATGCCGCCTGCTTCAACGGAGGCGTGAAGCATCTCATCGTGGCGGCGCCGCCGCGAACCCTGGCCGAGCTGCGCAACCGCTTTTCGGATCATGTGAAGCAGAAAATCCTCGCCGAGGTGAACAAGGACCTGACGAAGCATCCGGTCTACGAGATCGAGCAGCACCTGATGACGCGCGCCTGAACGCAGAGCCGGTATGGCAGGGTTGCGCTGCGGTTGTCGACGGCCTCGACATTCTTGTGTAAAGCGCAGCCCATTGCGCCCAGCCGGGGCGCTCAAGAGGAAATGCGAGACGTGTCAGACGGAGCCCGTGTCCTGGACCCTGTTCTGAAGGGCAAGATCATGTCGGCCGAAGAGGCCGCCGCCCTCATTCCATCCGGCATCAATGTCGGCATGAGCGGGTTTACGGGGGCGGGTTACCCCAAAGCCGTCCCGCTCGCCCTGGCCCGGCGCATCGCGGCCGCTCATGAGCGGGGCGAGCCTTTCAAGATCGGCGTCTGGACAGGCGCCTCGACCGCGCCTGAACTCGACGGCGCCCTGGCGAAGGTCGACGGCATCGAGATGCGTCTGCCCTACCAGTCGGATCCGACCTGCCGCGAGCGCATCAATGCCGGACAGATGGACTATATCGACATTCACCTGTCGCATGTGGCCCAGTTCGTCTGGTTCGGCTTCCTCGGGCATCTCCATGTTGCCGTCGTCGAGGTGGCTGCGGTGCTCGAAGGGGGCCGCCTCCTGCCCTCCACGTCGGTGGGCAACAACAAGACCTGGCTCGACCAGGCGGACAAGATCATCATCGAGGTCAACCGGCATCCGAGCCTCGGCCTCGAGGGCATGCACGACGTCTATTACGGAACCAGGCTTCCGCCGCATCGCCAGCCGATTCCGCTGACCCATCCGAGCGACCGGATCGGCACGCCCTACCTGGAATGCGACCCGTCGAAGATCATCGCGATCGTCGAGACCGACCAGCCGGACCGGAACACCGTCTTCACGCCCCCGGACGAGAATTCCCGGCTCATCGCGGGCCATATCATCGAGTTCCTGACGCACGAGGTGAAGAAGGGGCGGCTGCCCGAGAACCTTCTGCCCCTGCAATCGGGCGTGGGCAACGTGGCGAATGCCGTCTTCGCCGGGCTGAAGGAGAGCCCGTTCGAGAACCTCACCGCCTATACGGAGGTGCTGCAGGACGGCATGCTCGATCTCGTCGCTTGCGGCAAGCTGAGCTTCGCGTCCGCGACGGCCCTGTCCCTCAGCCACGAAGCCGCCGCGACCTTCAATGCGAAGATCGACGACTTCCGCAAGAAGATCGTCCTGCGTCCGCAGGAAATCAGCAATCATCCGGAGATCATCCGGCGGCTCGGAATCATCGCCATGAACGGCATGATCGAGGCCGATATCTACGGCAACGTGAACTCCACCCATATCATGGGATCGAGCATCATGAACGGCATCGGCGGCTCGGGCGATTTCGCCCGTAACGCCTATCTCTCGTTCTTCATGACGCCGTCCCAGGCCAAGGGCGGGGCGATCTCCTGCATCGTTCCGATGGTGTCGCACGTGGACCATACGGAGCACGACGTGCAAGTGATCGTGACGGAGCAGGGGCTTGCGGATCTGCGCGGGCTCGCGCCGAAGCAGCGTGCGAAGCTCGTCATCGAGAAATGCGCGCATCCGCATTTCCGGCCCGCGCTCGAGGATTATTACCGGAGAGCGCTGAGGGAGAGCCCCGGACGGCATACGCCGCATCTGCTCGACGAGGCGCTGAGCTGGCACAGCCGCTACCTCAAGACCGGGATGATGTAAGAAAAAAGGACCCCGCTTCGGGGTCCTTTTCATGTCTGCGCCGTGCTCTTTAGAGCATCGTGCGGACCCAGCGGGCCGCGCCAGCGAAAAGTGGACCCGGTTTTCCGCCCGAACGATGCTCTCACTCAAGAAGAAAGCATCGGATTCAATCCCAAAAGTGCAGCTCCACTTTTGGGTTCGATGCTTTATCCCAGCATCCATGCGTGATCGGGATCGTTGTGGAATTTCCAGACCCGCTTGGGGCCCGCCATCACGTTGAGATAGTAAAGCTCGTAGCCGTGCGGCGCGCCGACGGGGTGATAGCCCTTCGGCACCAGCACCACGTCGCCATTCGCCGCCGCCAGCGTTTCGTCAAGGGAGCGGTCGTCCGTGTAGACCCGCTGGAGGGCGAAGCCCGTGGGCGGATTGAGGCGGTGGTAATAGGTCTCCTCCAGCAGCGACTCGTGGGGCAGCATGTCCCGGTCGTGCTTGTGGGGCGGATAGCTCGACCAGTGGCCGGACGGTGTGATGACCTCGACCACGAGCAGGCTCTCCGCCGGTTCCGTCTCCGGCAGGATGTTGCGCACATGGCGCGTATTCGTGCCCTTGCCGCGGGTCTCCTGGCCCACCTGGTCGGGACGGATCACGCGCGGGGGCAGCCTGCCCTTGGCGGGCGCGGTGCAGACGGCGATCTCGCAATCCGTCTCCGCTTTCAGCGACCATTCCGAACGGGCCGGCGCGTAGAGCGACCACGGATCCGGCTCGAAGGGCGAGGAACGCCCGCCGATCGTGCCGAAATCCTGGCCTCCTGCACCCACATGCGCCTTGCCTGAGAGCATGACGATGCAGGCTTCCCGATCTCCCGTCGCCTGTTTCAGGCTCTGCCCGCTTTTGAGCCGATAGACCTCGAATCCCACATAGGTCCATCCGGCGCTTTCCGGCGTGATGGCATGGATGCGCCCGCTCTCATCGGGCTTCGACGGCTTGACGAGAAGCTTCGACATCGGCAGCACTCCTTATCGCAGGCCTGCTTCCTTCAAGAAGCGGGTGAGATTGGCATAGCCCATCTTGGCATAGGTCAGCGGGTGGGCCTTCTTCGGGTCCTGCTCCGCCTCGATCACCACCCAGCCGCTATAGCCCGGCAGCTCCTTGAACACGGAGACGAAATCCACCATGCCGTCGCCGGGCACCGTGTAAACGCCTTCGATGACGGAATCGAGGAAGCTCCAGTTCTGTGCGCGCGACTTCTCCATCACGGCCCTGCGCACGTCCTTCGTGTGCACGTGGCTGATGCGGCTGCGGTAGCGGCGGGCCAGCGCCGCCGGATCCGCGCCGCCCCAGGTGGCATGGCCGGTGTCGAGCAGGAGGTGCACGGCTTCGCCCGTGGCGCTCATGAAGGCGTCGATATCGGCCTCCGATTCCACGATGGTGCCCATGTGGTGGTGGTAAACGAGGCGCACGCCTTCCTGCAGCGTGCGCTCGGCGACCTGCGTCATGCGGCGGCCGAACTCGGCCCAGTCGCCGGCCTTCATCACGGGGCGCTGCGACAGGGGCTTGGTGCGGTCGCCGTGAATGGCGTTCGAGGTCTCGGCGAAGACCAGCACTGTAGAGCCCATGCTTTTGAGCAGGTCGAGATGCGGGCGCAGCGCCTTCATCTCCGCCTCGGCATCGCGCTTCAGAAGCTCGGCTGAGTACCAGCCGGAGACGCAGGCGAGCCCGAAGGGCGCGAGTGCCTTCTTCAGGGCTTCCGGCTCGCGCGGGAACTTGTTGCCGAGCTCCATGCCTTCGAAGCCCGCCTCCTTGGCCTCGGCGAGGCATACTTCCAGCGGCGTCTCGCCGCCGAGTTCCGGCATGTCGTCGTTGGACCAGCCGATGGGGTTCGCCCCGATGCGGATCGTCATGTTCTTTTCCTCATTAGTCGCCCACGCGCTGAGACGCGAGAGCCGTTTCGTAATTCCTGCGGGCGGTTCTCACCTGCTCGCGCGACGACACTTCCGGCACCGCCACGTCCCACCAATGGCCGCCTGCATCGGTCGAGGCCAGGGGATCGGTGTCGATGACGATCACGGTGCTGCGCTCGGCGCTGCGTGCCTGGCGCAGGGCCTCCTCCAGCTCGCCGATGCCCTTCACCTTCACGGCCAGGGCGCCGAGGCTGGCCGCATGGGCGGTGAAGTCGATCTCGGGCAGGGTCACGTGGTTCGTGTGCTGGAGCAGGTTGTTGAAGCTCTCCCCGCCGGTCGCGCGCTGCAGGCGGTTGATGCAGCCATAGCCGCGGTTGTCGAGCAGAACGACGGTGAGCTTGTGCCCCAGCATCACGGAGGTGGCGAGTTCCGAATTCATCATCAGATACGAGCCGTCGCCCACCATCACGATGACCTCGCGGTTCGGATCGGCCATCTTCACCCCGAGCCCGCCTGCGATTTCGTAGCCCATGCAGGAATAGCCGTATTCCATGTGGTAGCCGAGCGCGGCGCTCGCCTTCCAGTGCTTGTGCAGCTCGCCCGGCAAGCCGCCTGCGGCACAGACCACCACGTCGCCGGGCGAGGAGGTGCGCTGCACCGCGCCGATCACCTGCGCATCGGAAGGCAGTTCCGCATTGGTCGGGTCCGTGTAGCGGGCGGCCGTCGCGAACCAGCGGGACTTTTCCTCCCGCGCCTTCGCCGTCCACACCTCCGGCGCTTTCCAGGTTCCCAGGGCGCGGCTCAGCTCTTCAAGGCCCACGCGCGCATCGGCAACAAGGGGCAGCGCGTTGTGCTTCGTCGCGTCGAAGGCCTGCACGTTGAGGCCGACGATGCGGCGCCCCGGGTTCTTGAACAGGGCCCAGGAGCCGGTGGTGAAATCCTGCAGGCGTGTGCCGACCGCGATCACCAGATCGGCTTCCTCGGCGAGCGCATTGGCTGCGCCCGTGCCGGTGACGCCGACCGCGCCGAGGCCGGCGGGATCGTCATGCGCGAGGCTCGACTTTCCGGCCTGCGTCTCGCCGACGGGAAGGCCGTGCCGTCCGGCGAAATCCGCCAGCGTCTTTTCCGCGCCTGAATAGAGCACGCCGCCGCCCGCGACGATGAAGGGCTTCTTTGCATGGCGGATGAGATTCGCGGCTTCAGCGAGTTCCGACTCGTCCGGGCGGATGCGGCGCGGCGTCCAGACCTTCTCCGCGAAGAAGCTTTCCGGGTAATCGTAGGCTTCGGCCTGGGTGTCCTGGCAGAGCGCGAGTGTCACGGGCCCGCAATCGGCGGGATCGGTGAGCACGGCCATGGCGCGCTGGAGCGCGGGAACGATCTGCTCGGGGCGCGCGATGCGGTCGAAATAGCGGGAGACGGGACGGAAGCAATCGTTCGCCGAAACCGTGCCATCCGAGAAACTCTCGATCTGCTGCAGCACCGGATCGGGCCTGCGGTTGGCGAAGACGTCGCCGGGCAGGAGCAGGACCGGCAGGCGGTTCACGTGAGCGACCGCCGCCGCCGTCACCATGTTCGTCGCGCCGGGCCCGATGGAGGTGGTGCAGGCCATCATGCGCCGCCGCCGGGAGGCCTTGGCGAAGGCGATCGCCGCGTGAGCCATGCCCTGCTCGTTATGGGCGCGAAAGGTGGGAAGTGTGTCGCGTACGCCGTGCAATGCCTCGCCGATCCCCGCGACGTTGCCGTGGCCGAAGATGGCCCAGACGCCGCCGAAGAGCGGCAGGACCTGTCCGTCGATCTCCGTCTTCTGCGCCGTCAGGAAGCGGGCGAGGGCTTGGGCCATGGTCAGGCGGATCGTGCTCATGCGGGTTCCTCTCGAATGGTGCCGACCTTGGGGGAGGGGCGCTGCCTTCTCAAGCTGGTCTTCAGGATAACGGAAGCGGCTCCCTCAGGAGACGCCCCCTCGGTTCATGCCGCTTGCGAACGCGCCGAAACCCGTTGCCAAGCCTCCACGAGGCGTTGGAAGCGGGCCGCCATGTCGCTGACGGCGTCGTCGTCCGAAATCTCGCCCTTGAGCCAGCGCCGCGCCGCATCGTTGAAGATCGTGCGTCCGACCGCGAAGCCCTTGACCTGCGGCTCGGATGCGGCGGCGGCGAAAGCCGCCTCCAGCTCGTCCTCGGGCGCTTCGAGACCGAGAAGGACGATGCCCCGGCAATAGGGATCGTTCCTCGCGATCACGGCGCCGATGGCGTGCCACGCGGCCTCGTCCCGCTGCGGTTCGAGCTTCCACCAGTCGGGCTTGATGCCGAGATCGTAGAGGCGCTGCAGAATGCCCGCGACCGTGCCCGTGTGGAGCGGCCCGTGCTTTCCGGCGATGATCTCGACCAGCAACTCGCGTCCGATGCGGCGCGCGGCGTCGTGGAGGCGCAGCAGCTCCCGCTCCTGGCGCTCCCTGAGCTCCTGCGGATCGTCGGGATGGTAGAAGCACAGGCACTTGATGGTGTGCCCGACCGGCCATTCCACCAGCTTCGCGCCGAGCGAGCCGCCGCCTTCGAAATCGAGCGGGCGCGAGCCCGGCATCTCCACCGGGCGACCGATCCAGAACGGATGATCGGCGGCGCGGAACAAGGCTTCGCGGCCATAGGTGCCGTCGATCAGCATGCCGAAGCCCTCGCGTCCGTTCGCCACGCGCGCCGCGGCCTGCACGGCGAGCACCTTGAAATCATGGATGCGCGCAAGGGGCGCGCCGGTTTCCTTCGCCATCGCCTCGAGCTGCATGCGGTGGTCGATAGCGAGCGCCATGAGGGTGCCGGAGACGGGACGGCGCGTCGTCGCCCAATGGATGTGGTTGATGTCCTCGTCGAAGCGCAGGGCCTTGTGGCGGCTGCCCGCCTTCAGGAAATGCTGCAGTTCGGGGAAGGTGGGAATCTCCGGCGAGCAGAGCAGGCGCGAGACCGCGAACGCGCCGCTCGCATTGGCGTAGGCGCAGCAGGTCTCGAGCGGCTCGTTTCTCAGCCACCCCCGCAGGAAGCCGGAGAGGAAGGCGTCGCCCGCGCCGAGCACGTTATAGACCTCGACCGGGAAGCCGGGACCCTTCACGCCGTCGTCGAGCGAGGCCGGTATCGCACCGGGAAACACGACGCAGCCCATGGGGCCGCGCTTGCAGACGATGGTCGCGTTGGAAATCGCACGGATGGTGCGGATGGCGTTAAGCGTATCTTCGGACCCGCCCGCGATGTGCAGCTCCTCCTCCGTGCCGACGATGAGATCGCAATCGGCCAGGATGGGTTTGAGATGCTCCGTCACCGCATCGGAGCGCACATAGCGCGATTCGCCCGCGCCGTGGCCGAGGAGACCCCAGAGATTCGGGCGGTAATCCACGTCGAATACCACCTTCCGGCCATGGGCCTTGGCGATGCGGATCGCCTTCTTCTGCGCGGCCGCGGTGGTCTCGCGCGAGAAATGCGTGCCGGTGACGACGATGGCCGCGGCCGAGGCGATGAAGCTCTCGTCGATATCGTCTTCCGTCAGCGCCATGTCGGCGCAATTGTCGCGGTAGAAGATCAGGGGAAAGGAATCCTCGTCCCGCACCCCGAGAATCACCAGGGCGGTGAGTCGCTCCTTGTCCGTGACGATGCCTTTCGTGGAGACGCCCTCGCGCTCCATCTGCTCGCGGATGAAGCGGCCCATGGCTTCGTCGCCGACGCGGGTGACCAGCCCCGATTTCAGGCCGAGCCGCGCCGTGCCGATGGCGATGTTAGCAGGGCATCCGCCGACGGCCTTCGAGAAGGAGGCCATGTCTTCCAAGCGCCCGCCCACCTGCTGGCCGTAGAGATCGACCGAGGAGCGGCCGATGGTGATGACATCGAGGGCTGGCTTCATGCTATTCCTCCCGCTTCCGGCCTTGTCGAGCCGTGTGAGAGCCGCGTTGGCCCTTGCAGTTATAGAACGTTTATTCTATTAGCAGTTTACGATGGAATATCAATTCCAAATTTGCCGTGAGCCGGCAAAGAACCAGGGGGAAACATGATCAGGATCGCCGTTCTGGGCGCGGGTCGCATCGGCCGCATCCACGGGCGCAATGCCGCCAACCATCCCGATGCCCGCCTCGTGGCGGTCGCCGATCCGCATGCTCCCGCTGCGCAGGATCTCGCCGCGGCGACAGGTGCCGAGGTCGCGCCGCTGGACGCGATCGTCGAGCGCTCCGACGTGGACGCCATTCTCGTCTGCACGCCGACCACGACCCATGCCGACCTGATCGAGCGCGGCGCGCGCGCGGGCAAGGCCGTGTTCTGCGAAAAGCCCGTCGATCTGTCGAGCGCGCGCATCGAGGCCTGCCTCGCCACGGTGGAGAAGGCCGGCACGCCGCTGATGATCGGCTTCAACCGCCGCTTCGACCCGAATTTCGCGTCCCTGCGCCGCCGCCTCGCCGACGGCGAGGTGGGCGAGGTGGAACTCGTCACGATCCTGTCCCGCGATCCCGGCCCGCCGCCGGTAAGCTACATCGCCACCTCGGGCGGCCTCTTCCGGGATATGATGATCCACGATCTCGACATGGCGCGCTTCCTTCTTCTCGGCGACGAGCCGGTGGAGGTGCACGCGGTCGGCTCCGCCCTCGTGGACCCGGCCATCGGCCAGGCGGGCGACGTAGACACCGCCGCCGTGATGCTCAAGACCGCGAAGGGCCGGATCGTGCAGATCTCCAATTCTCGCCGCGCCACCTACGGCTACGACCAGCGCATCGAGGTGCACGGCTCGAAGGGCATGATCCGCGCGGGCAACATCCACCGCACCACGGTGGAGGTGGCGAACGCCTCCGGCATCACTGCCGATCCGGTACAGGATTTCTTCCTGGAGCGCTATGCGGAAGCCTATCGCGAGGAGCTCACCACTTTCCTCGACGCCATCCGCGACGGCAAGCCGTGCAATCCCACCGGCCGCGACGGCCTCATGGCCCAGCGTCTTGCGGACGCGGCGACGGAATCGGCACAGAGCGGCAAGCCGGTGAAGGTTTAAGTAACAAGCGTCATCCCGGGGCTGCGGAGCAGAACCCGGGAACGCTGGACGAGTGTGGCTTCCTTTACTTCTCCCGGTAGGCGGTGAAATCAGCGCCTCATTCTGAAAGCGCTCCCGGATCGGCTTCGCCGTCCGGGATGACGTCCTCCGTCACCCCTCCGCCCGCTTCTCGGCCGTGCCGACCGCGAGGGCCATCGCCAGGGCGAAGGAGGCGGAGAGCGACCGGAAGGCGCCGAAATCGGCCTCCGCCACCTCGATCCACACATCGGCGCTTGCAACCAGCGGACTGAAGGCTGAATCGGTGATGGCGACGACCGGCACGCCGCGCTGCGCGGCCGCCGCCGCGAGATCGGCGGTGACGGGCGCATAGGGCGTGAAGCTGATGGCGAGAACCGCGTCGCGCTTCGTGGCGGTGGCGAGCTGCTCGGGACCGAGCTGGCCCACATGGTCGATGAGGATCGCCCGCACGCCCAGCTTGCCGAAGGCATAGGCGCAATAGGCGATGACCGGAAAGACCCGGCGCGCACCGAGCAGATAGATCGTGTCGGCTTTCGCCAGAGTCTCGATGGCGCGGGAGAGTTCTTCCGGGCGCACGGATTCGCGCATGCGCTCCAGCGACACGGCGGCGGCATTGGTGAAGCCGTCGAGCAGCGACGCCGCGTGAACGTGATGCCCCTCGGCCTCGCGCAGGCCCTTCAGCCGCTCGCGATAGTCCGGAAACCGCTCGCGCAGGCGGTCGCGGAAAATCTGCTGCAGATGGGAGAAGCCGTCATAGCCGAGGCTCTTGGCAAAGCGCACCAGGGTGGAGGGCTGCACGCCCGCATGTTCCGCAATGCCCGCCACCGTGCCGAAGGCGACATCCTCGGGATGCTCCAGGGCAAAGGCGGCCAGCTGCTTCAGGCGTTTCGGCATGGCCTCGCGGCGGCTGAGCAGGAGCGCCCGCAGGCCGTCGTAATCCTCCGGCGCCGCAGCCATGACCGCATCCCCACTGCCCATGCTGTCCTCCGCTCGCATGTCCCCAACCTCCGGTTTCAGATGGGGCCTTGACACCGATCCTACAAAAATGGAATAAAAATTCCAATATATGAACAAAAAAGGTTCTGACGTTCCGTTTTCGCGGGCGATCGGATCGGCAGAGGGAACGCGTCAAGACGGATGATTCGCGCTCTGCGGTCATTTGTTTTCTCTCTGCTCTGACAGGCAAGCGGCCTCTTGGCCGTCCGAGACATCACGGCACGATCCGTTCGGCTGTGGTGCCTGCATGAGAAACCTTTGGGAGGAAGCCAATGAAAGCACTCGTTACAGGCCTCGCGGCGGCAGCTGCCCTGGCGCTCGCCACAGCGGCCCCCGTCTCGGCCCAGCAGAATTCCCGCATCATCGTCGTCAGCCACGGCCAGGCCAACGATCCGTTCTGGTCGGTGGTGAAGAACGGCGTCGCGGCGGCGGGCCAGGACATGAAGGTCCAGGTCGATTATCGGGCTCCCGAGACCTTCGACATGGTCGCGATGGCCCAGCTCATCGACGCGGCCGTGAACCAGAAGCCCGCAGGCCTCGTCGTGTCGATCCCCGATGCTTCGGCGCTCGGTCCGTCGATCCAGAAGGCCGTGGCCGCCGGCATTCCGGTGATCTCCATGAACTCCGGCTCCGACGTGTCGAAGAAGCTCGGTGCGCAGCTCCATGTCGGCCAGGACGAGGTCGAGGCCGGGCGGATCGCCGGCGCCAGGCTCAAGGAGATGGGCGGCAAGGTGGGCCTCTGCGTGAACCAGGAGGTCGGCAACGTGTCGCTCGACCTGCGCTGCAAGGGCTTCTCGGAAGGCTTCGGCGGCAAGGTGACCGTGCTGCCGGTGACGAACGATCCGGCCGATGTGCGCGCCAAGGTGAAGGCGGCGGTTGCCGCCGACGGCTCCGTCGACACGATCCTGGCGCTCGGCGCAGGCACGGCAGGCGAGCCGACCGTCGCGGCGGTGAAGGAAGCGGGCAAGACCGGCGCCATCCGCGTCGCCACGTTCGACCTCTCCGCCGGCTTCCTGAAGTCGGTCGCCAGCGGCGAAGCGGCCTTCGCCATCGACCAGCAGCAATACCTTCAGGGCTACCTGCCGGTCGTCTTCCTGGCGAATTACGCCAAGTACGGCCTGATGCCCGGCGGCAATGTTCCTTCCGGCCCGAACCTGATCACGAAGGAAAAGGCCAACCAGGTGATAGACCTGTCCGCGAAGGGCATCCGCTGAGCATTCTTTGAAAAGGCCCGCGGTCGCGATGGCCGCGGGCCTCTTTAGTTTCATGAAGTCATTGCGTGAGGGAGGCGCTCATGGCGAACACCACTCAGCCCGCCGCGGACTTGTCCTCGGCGCAAACCGTCAAGCAGATTCAGGATGAGCGCCTGAAGGAAGTTTCCGTTCTCACGAAGATCATGCGGCGTCCCGAACTGGGCGCTCTGGCCGGCCTGGTCCTGGTCACGATCTTCTTCGTCTCGACCGCCGATGCGTCGATGTTCACGCTGGCGGGCATCATGAACATCCTCTCGCCTGCGGCCCAGCTCGGCATTCTCGCCATTGCGGCGGCCCTGCTCATGATCGGCGGCGAGTTCGATCTCTCCATCGGCTCCATGGTGGCCTTCGCGGGCCTCGTCTTCGGCGCCTTCATCACGCTCAGCGGCTGGCCGCTGCTGTTGGCGATCGCCGCGACCTTCGTCGTCGCCTCCGTGCTCGGCGGCCTGAACGGACAGATGGTCATCCGCACGAGGCTGCCGTCCTTCATCGTCACGCTCGCCTTCCTGTTCATCCTGCGCGGACTCTCGCTCGTCGGCCTGAAATGGGCGACCGGCGGCTCGACCCAGATGCGCGGCATCGGCGACACGGCAGGCGAAGGCCTCATCCGCGAACTCTTCTCGGGTGTCGCCTTCGAGGGCCTGTTCGCGTGGCTCGCGGCGCATGATGTCATCGCCAAGTTTCCCAATGGCGTGCCGACCGTGACGGGCGTCCCCGTCTCCATCGTCTGGTTCGCGCTTTTCGCGCTCGCGGCCACCTGGGTGCTGCTGCGCACCCGCGTCGGCAACTGGATCTTCGCCGCAGGCGGCGATCCGAACGCGGCGCGCAATTCCGGCGTGCCGGTCGACCGGGTGAAGACCGGGCTCTTCATGCTCACCGCCTGCGCGGCGGCGCTGGTCGCCATTCTCACGGTGCTGGATGCGGGCTCCACCGACGCGAGGCGTGGCTTCCAGAAGGAGTTCGAGGCCATCATCGCCGCTGTGATCGGGGGTTGCCTGCTCACCGGCGGCTACGGCTCGGCCATCGGTGCGTTCTTCGGCGCCATCATCTTCGGCATGGTGTCGATCGGCCTTACCTATACGCGCTTCGATTCCGACTGGTTCCAGGTCTTTCTCGGGGCCATGCTGCTGCTCGCGGTCCTGTTCAACAACTTCATCCGCCGCAAGGTGACGGGAGAGCGCTGATGGATCAGGACATTCCGCTCATCGAGGTCCGCAAGCTCGTCAAGCATTTCGGGTCGGTCATCGCTCTGTCCGGCGTCTCGCTCTCCGTCCATCGCGGAGAGGTCATGTGCCTGCTCGGCGACAACGGCGCGGGCAAGTCCACGCTCATCAAGACGCTCGCCGGCGTGCACCGCCCCACCTCGGGCGACTTCCTGGTCGAGGGCCAGCCGGTGGCCTTCACGAGCCCGCGCGATGCGCTCGATGCGGGCATCGCCACGGTCTATCAGGATCTCGCGATGATCCCGCTCATGTCGGTCACGCGCAATTTCTTCATGGGGCGCGAACCGGTGAAGGGCGTCTGGCCATTCCGGCATGTGGATTTCGATCATTGCGACGCCGTCACCCGCGAGGAGATGCACAAGATCGGGATCGACGTGCGCGATCCGCATCAGGCGGTCGGGACGCTCTCCGGCGGAGAGCGCCAATGCGTCGCCATCGCCCGCGCCGTCTATTTCGGCGCGAAGGTGCTCATCCTCGACGAGCCGACCTCCGCGCTCGGCGTGGCGCAGACCTCCATGGTGCTCAAATACATCCATCAGGTGCGGCAGAAGGGCCTCGGGGTGATCTTCATCACCCATAATGTGCGCCACGCCTATGCGGTGGGCGACCGTTTCACGGTGCTCAACCGCGGCAAGACGCTCGGCACCTACAGGAAATCCGAGATCGCCATCGACGAGCTGCAGAACCTCATGGCCGGCGGCAAGGAATTGCAGGCTGTGTCGGAGGAATTGGGCGGGATGGTTTAGGGAGAAGCTTCATGACGGCGCTCGGCATCGGCCTCATTGGCACGGGCTACATGGGCAAGTGCCACGCGCTCGCCTGGAACGCCGTCGCTTCCGTCTTCGGGGATGTCGAGCGTCCGCGCCTCGCGGTGCTGGCCGAAGTCTCGCAGGAGCTGGCGGAACGCAAGGCGCGCGAACTCGGATTCGCGCGCGCCACCGGAGACTGGCGCGCGCTCGTTGCCGATCCTTCCGTCGACGTGGTGTCGATCACCACGCCCAACGCCTTTCACCCGGAGATGGCAATCGCCGCGCTGGAGGCTGGCAAGCATGTCTGGTGCGAGAAGCCCATGGCGTCGACGCTTAAGGACGCGGAGCGGATGCTGGCGGCCGCACGCGCATCGGGCAAGGTGGCGGCGCTCGGCTACAACTACATCCAGAACCCCGTCATCCGCCTCATCCGCCGCCTGCTGGACGAAGGACGGATCGGCGCGGTCAACCATGTGCGCCTCGAGATGGACGAGGACTTCATGGCGGACCCGGAAGAGCTTTTCTACTGGAAGAGCGAGGCGACCTCCGGCCATGGCGCGCTCGACGATTTCGGCGTTCATCCCCTGAGCCTTCTCTGGGCGCTTCTGGGCGGCGTGCGGCGCGTGTGCGGGCACATGTCGAAACCCTATGCGGATCGCCCCGTCCGGGGCGGCGGCCGCCGCGCGGTGGAAACCTACGACATCGCGACGGTTCTGATGGAGCTCGAGAACGGCGCTTCGGGCGTGCTGACCCTCAACCGCTCCGCCTGGGGCCGCAAGGGCCGCATCGCCGTGCAGCTCTTCGGCTCGAAGGGCAGCATCGTCTACGATCAGGAACGCATGAACGAGGTGCAGCTCTACACGGTGGATGACGCGAAAGAAACGCAGGGCTTCCGCACGATCCTCGCAGGGCCTCGGCATCCGCCCTATGACCGGTTCGTTCCCGCGCCCGGCCACGGCCTCGGCTTCAACGATCTCAAAGTGATCGAGTGCCGCGAGCTGATGCGCCGCATCGCGGGGGAGACGGCGCATCTCATCGCGTTCGAGGACGGCATCCGCATCGAGCGCACGGTCGATGCCATGGCGCGCAGCGCCCATGAGGGGCGTTGGGTGGAGGTGATGTCTTAAGCTGCGTGCGCCTTCAGCACGCCGAGGAACGCATCCGCGTAGCGGTCGAGCTTGGCCTGACCCACGCCGTGAACCTCGCCGAAGGCACGCACGGTCGTGGGGCGCTTCGCAGCCATGTCGATGAGGCTGCGGTCCGAGAAGATCACATAGGCGGGCACGCCCTCCTCCTTCGCGAGCCGCGTGCGCAGGGCCTTGAGGTCGAGCAGCAGCGGATCGTCGGAGGGCACCACGGATTCCGCTTCCATGCGCGAGCGCCTGCGGCGGCGCTCGGCGGGCTTCATGAGCACGTCGGAGCGCAGTTCGATTCGCTCCTGGCCTTTGAGCACCGCAACACCCTTGTCGGTCAGAGTCCAGCGTCCGTATTCCGCAAGCTCCAGGCCGATGAGCCCAGCCGCATAGATCTGGCGCAGCAAGGAGCGCCACTCGGTCTTCGAGCGGTCCGCGCCCACGCCGAAGGTCTTGAGCTTGTCGTGACCGAAGCGGCGGATGGAATCGGTGTCCTCGCCGACGAGGATCCCGATCAGGTGCTCCGTGCCGAAGCGCTCGCCCGTGCGTGCGATGGCGGAGAGGATCTTCTGCGCCTCGATGGTGCCGTCGAAGGACATCACGCCGTCGATGCACAGGTCGCAGTTGCCGCAGGGCTCCGTCGTCTCACCGAAATAGGCGAGCAGGGTCTGGCGGCGGCAGCGCGGCGCCTCGCACAGGGCGACGAGGGCGTTGAGCCTCTGGCGCTCCACCCGCTTCTGCTCGTCCGAGGCATCGCTCTCCTCGATCTGCAGGCGGCGCAGGCGCATGTCGTCGAGGCCGTAGAGGGTGAGCGTGTCGGCCGGCGCGCCGTCGCGGCCCGCGCGGCCGATCTCCTGGTAATAGGCCTCGATGGATTTCGGCAGGGCCGCATGGGCGACGAAACGCACGTCCGGCTTGTCGATGCCCATGCCGAAGGCGACGGTCGCCACCATCACCACGCCGTCTTCCTGCAGGAAGATGTCCTGGTTCTTGGCGCGGTCGGGCTGGCTCATGCCCGCGTGATAGGCAAGCGCCCGGTAGCCTGCCTGGCTCAGGGAATCGGCGAGCCGTTCCGTGGAATCGCGGGACGAGCAATAGACGATGCCGCTCTCGTGCCGGTGCTTGTCCAGGAACGAGAAGAGCTGGCGGCGCGAATGCTCCTTCGCCTGCATGGCGAGCCGCAGGTTCGGGCGGTCGAAACCGTGGATGAAGAGGCGCGGCTCCTCCTCGAAGAGCCGGTACATGATGTCGCCCCGCGTCGCCACGTCGGCGGTGGCGGTGAGCGCGATGGTCTGCACGTTGCCGAGACGCTGGCGCACCTCGCCGAGCATGGCGTATTCCGGCCTGAAATCGTGGCCCCATTGCGAGACGCAATGCGCCTCGTCGATCGCGAGCAGGTTCACGCCAGACCGGGCCAGCCACTCGGTCGTGCCGGTATTGGCGAGCCGCTCGGGCGAGGCATAGAGAATGCGCATGCGCCCCTCGCGCACCGCGTCCACCACCCGGCGGTTCTCGGCCTGGTCGTTGGCGGAGTTGAGGCTTCCCGCCTCGATGCCGAAATGACGAAGCGCCGCCACCTGGTCGCGCATGAGGGCGATGAGCGGCGAGACCACCAGGGTCAGGCCCTCGCGGGCGAGCGTCGGCAGCTGATAGCAGAGGGACTTGCCGGCACCCGTCGGCATGATGGCGAGCACGTCCTCACCGGCCAGCACCGCGCGCACGATCTCCTCCTGTCCTTCGCGGAAGGAGGAAAAGCCGAAAACGTCGTGGAGAATCTTCGCCGGGTCGATCACGGATGCCGTGTGGCCGATGACGGATTCGACGTCAATGCGTCATGGGGAATCCGCAGGAAGGAAAGCATACCCCTGGCGGCGGCGATTCCGGTGGCGAAGGCGGCCTGGAGCAGGTAGCCGCCGGTCGGGGCCTCCCAGTCCAGCATCTCCCCCGCCACGAATACGCCCGGCAGCCGCCTGAGCATCAGGTGCTCGTCGAGCTCAGAGAATGGCACGCCCCCGGCGCTGGAAATGGCCCTTTCAAGGGATTTCGCGCCGGTGAGTCTCAGGGGGACGGCCTTGATGAAGCGGGCCAGCGCCTCGGGCTCCGTGGGCAAAGCGGGGGAGGCCTCGCGGAGCAGGGCGATGCCGACCGGGCTCAGTCCTGCGGCCTTGCGCAGGAAGGTGGAGGCGGATTGCCCCTTCCGGGACGATTCGAGCCTCTTGAGCAGGACGCCATGGGCCAGGTCGGGTCTCAGGTCGATCTGAAGAGCCGCGTTGCCGTCCCGCTCGATGGCGTCGCGCAGGCGCGCCGAGAGGGCGTAGACCGCGCCGCCCTCGATGCCGTCCGCCGTGATCACGGCCTCGCCCCGGACGCGCGTCCCCGCGAAGGTGAGAGCGATTCGCTTCAGGGGCTCGCCCGCGAACCGGTTGCGCATGAGGTCGGACCAGGGGCAGGTGAAGCCCATATTGGCCGGACGGAAGGGGGAAACGGGAATGCCGTGCCGGGCGAGGGCGCTTATCCAGCTCCCGTCCGCGCCGAGGCGGGGCCAGCTCGCGCCGCCCAGCGCCAGAAGGGTGGCGGCGGGGGTGATTCGCACCGTCTCTCCTGCGGCATCGGTGAAGACGAGCCTGCCGTCCTCGTCCCAGCCCTGCCAGCGGTGGCGCAGGGCGAAGCGCACGCCGAGGCCCTCCAGCCGGGACAGCCAGGCGCGCAGGAGAGGGGAAGCCTTGAAGGCCTTCGGGAAGACGCGCCCGCTGGAGCCGACGAACGTCTCCTGCCCCAGGCCTTCGCTCCAGGCCCGCAGGGCCGCGGGAGGGAACGCCTCGATCAGGGGCTCGAGCTGCGGCCGCGCCTCGGCGTAGCGGGCCACGAATCGCCCGAATTCCTCCGAATGGGTCAGGTTCAGGCCCCCGCGTCCCGCCATGAGCAGCTTGCGGCCGACCGAGGGCATCCGGTCGTAGACGGTGACGGAGAGGCCCGCGCGCCCCAGGACCTCCGCGGCGATCAGGCCGGCGGGGCCGCCGCCGATGATGGCGACTTCGGGGGAGGAAGATTTCAAGGACATGCGGTCTGCTGACGCGGGAGGGAGGGGAACCTGGACCCTCGGGCAGCGACATGGCATGCAGCGGCGGGGTTCATGGCTTGAGCACATGAACGCCATAGAACATTTTTTTTCAAGAGGAGCGGCGTTTCAACGCCGCCCGAAGGGGAATGCGATGCGTGCTCTTACCGTCTGCGCCTTGATCGCGCTGGGGCTGGCCGGCTGCGCGAGCGAATCAGCCCTGACCCCCAAGGATGCCGTTCTGGCGAGCTCCACCAGCGATGCCGCCGCCGCCGCCCGTCTGATCTCGGCCTATCGCGTGTCGAAGGGTCTGAGCCCGGTGACGGTGGATCCCACCCTCAACAAGGCCGCGGAGCATCAGGCGCGGGCGGTGGCCGCGGCGGGCCGGCTCAGTCACGGCAATTTCGCGAGCCGCATGGATGAATACGGCATCGTCGGCTATTCGGCCGAAAACCTCTCGGCCGGATCGGATACGGTCGACGGGGCCATCGGCCGCTGGAAGGCCTCTCCCGGCCACAACAGCAACCTCCTGATGCCCGAAGCCCGCAAGATCGGGCTCGCCCGCGCGGATGCGAACAACCGCTACGGCCGCTACTGGGCGCTCGTGCTTGGGCAATGATCCGGGCACAAACGGAGCCGTGAAGCGTTAGGATTCCGGTTTCCCTCGCTTGCGCTCCGCATGACCCATCAGCAAATGCTCTCCTTCGCCATCGTCGCCGGGATGATGGCTCTCTTCGTCTGGGGACGATGGCGCTACGATCTCGTCGCCGTCGTCTCGCTGCTGACGGCCGTTCTGGTCGGCATCGTGCAGGCCGACAAGGCCTTCTCAGGCTTCGGCGACGACATCGTCATCATCGTTGCGAGCGCGCTTCTGGTCAGCGCGGCGGTCGCGAAGTCGGGCATCCTGGAGGCCGCGCTGAACCGGGTCGGGCCATACTTGCGCACCACGCAGATCCAGATCGTGGTGCTGGTCGGCGTGGTGACGGTTCTCTCCGCCTTCGTGAAGAATATCGGCGCGCTGGCGATGATGATCCCGGTCGCGTTCCAGATCGCGCGGCGCACCCAAACGCCGCCGTCCAGCTTCCTCATGCCGATGGCCTTCGGCTCGCTTCTCGGGGGCATCGTGACCCTCGTGGGCACCTCGCCGAACATCATCGTGTCGCGCGTCAGGGGTGAATTGCTGGGCGAGCCCTTCGGCATGTTCGACTTCGCGCCCGTGGGCGTCGGCATCGCCCTTGCGGGCGTCGCTTTCCTCGCCTTCGGCTATCGCCTGCTGCCGCAGGGACGGCAGGGGGCGGTCTCCCTGGATGCGGCGCTCAACATCAAAGACTATGTCACCGAGGCCCGGGTAACGCCCGAATCCGATGTGGTCGGGCAGACGGTGGCGGACCTGCACAGGCTCGCCAATGGCGAGGTGAAGGTGGCGGCCATCATCCGCAACGAGACCCGCAGCTCCAGTCCTCTCCCCGATGCGAGGATCCGCGAGAACGACGTGCTCATGCTCGAAGGCGAACCGGATGCGCTGGAGAGCGCCGTCGCCCGCGCGAAGCTGAAGCTCAGTCACGAGCATCGGCAGCCGGAGACGGACGAGGCCACGGATGAGATCGGCGTCATCGAGGCCATCGTCGGGCCGAATTCAGTCCTCACCGGCCTCTCGCCCGAGCGCATCGGCCTCTTCGAGCGTTTCGGCGTCAACCTGATCGCTGTGAGCCGCAGCGGCGTGCGCTTCAAGGAGCGCCTGCGCACGATCACCTTGCGCCCCGGCGATGTGATCGTGCTGCAGGGCAACCTCAAGAAGCTGCCCGATACCCTGCGCGATCTCGGCTGCCTGCCGCTCGCGGAGCGCGACATCCGGCTCGGCAGCGCCCGCCGCAGCCTCGTTCCCGCGCTGATCCTGGCCGCTGCCATGGTGCTGGTGGCCTTCAACATTCTGCCGGTTGCGATTGCCTTCTTCGGCGCGGGCGTCCTGCTCGTGCTCTTCGGCTCGCTCACCCTGCGCGAGGCCTACGAGACCGTCGAATGGCCCATTATCGTCATGCTGGGCGCGCTGATCCCGGTCAGTGAGTCGATCCGCACGACCGGCGGCACGGATCTGATCGCGGGCTGGCTCTCGCACGCGGCGAACATGCTGCCGCCGACCGGGGCGCTCGTGCTCATCATGGTGGTGGCGATGGCGGTGACGCCGTTCCTCAACAACGCCGCGACCGTGCTCGTGATGGCGCCTATCGCGGCAAGTTTCGCCACCCAGCTCGGGTTCAGGCCGGACGCCTTCCTCATGGCGGTGGCGATCGGAGCGGCCTGTGACTTCCTCACGCCCATCGGCCACCAGTGCAACACCCTGGTCATGGGTCCGGGCGGCTACCGCTTCGGAGATTACTGGCGGCTCGGCTTGCCGCTCTCGATCCTGGTGGTGGCGATCGGCATCCCGCTGATCATGCTGGTCTGGCCTTTGCGGTAAGGTCCCGGATCAGCGCAGGAAGGCGGTCAGCAGCAGGGTGGTGCCCGCCACCGATGTGGAGAGGGTGACGATCATGGCCCAGATGTGCAGCCGGTCCCGCTCTTCCTGGTTGAGCAGGGGGCGATAACGCGAATCCGACCGTCCGAAGATGAAGCTTGCGGTCCGCGCCGGCCGCGGGTCATGCGGCAGCACGCAGAAGCTCGACCTCACCGTCTGATGCCGGACGTCATAGGAGGGTTCGCGGGAGAGCGGCGGGGTCATGGCTGGGCGCTACGCAGGATGAGAGTGCGGGCAAGACGTTCGCTTCGAACTCATGAAGGAGAGGTAAAAGCGCCATGCTTCTTCCCCAATGTCGTAAACCAAACCTTTCCGGGGAGGCCGGCCGGAACCAGCTCGCGCCTGGCCATGCCATGCTTTTCAGGGACCTGCGATTGCGATACGTAGTATCGTAATAGACGTGGAGGTGCCCGTGAGCAGAATATTGGGTTTGGGAGCCGTTCTCGTGCTGGGGCTGGCATTGTCGGCCTGTAATCAAACGAGTGCGGGCTCGGCTGCCGGTGAGATAGCCTCGGCGCTTGATCCTACCGGGCTCTCCGGTCTCGCAAAGGATGCCGCAGACGCCGCCCAGGCATCTTCCGGCTCAGCGGGCGTGGACTTCAGCAGCATGGCTCCTCGTCTTGCGGATATCGCGGCAGGCAACACGTCCGGCCCGAACTACATGGCTCCCGTCGACCGCCAGATCGCGCTCACGATGGCAAGGCAATCGGCATCCATGGCGCGCTCTGCCGGTTACGCGGCCATCGACGCCGCCATGACCGGCGGAATGAGCCTCGCGGGCTCCGGCTACAGTTTGGCCATGCAAGGCGCCGGGAATGCCATGCTGGCGGCTCAGATGGCCAGCGTCAGAGCGCAGGCGAGTGCCGATGTCGCAAAGGCGGAGGCGCAGGAGAAGGCGGCGCAGCTCGTTCCGGATGCGGATCGCCCGTCGGAAGCGCAGGCTGTGCTGTCGATCATCGACGGATCCTCCGGTAAGAGCGCCTCGTGGCAGAACCCTGCCACCGGCGCCTCCGGAAAGGTCACTCTCAAGGCCATGGACAAGAGGATGTTCGGCGGCCTCGACTGCCGCTCGATCCAGCGGGAATGGAAGAGCGGCGCAACCCTGCGCAGAGGCGACATGCTCGCCTGCCGCAGCAAGGGGGAGTGGTACCTCCTCTCATGACGCATCTCATGACGCATCGTCCCGGTCGGGCAGGCTGAATTCTTCACTGGCACGGATGCCGGCCCGCCTGATTCTCTGCTCTGACAGAAAACGGGTCGTCACATCCTGTCTGCCGTGTCATGTCGTGTGCTTGTTCCGAAAGCGCAGACATGACACAGGCCTCCGTTCAGAAAACCATGACCCCGTCCGATTGGGCGCTGCTCGCCGTTCTCTCCATCGTCTGGGGAGGCTCCTTTCTTTTCATCGGCGTCACCGTTCGCGAATTGCCGCCACTGACCATCGTGGCCTTGCGGGTCACGATGGCGGCCTTCGCCCTGTTGCTCGTCCTGAAGGTCATGGGCGTGGGTCTGCCGCGCGCCCGCCAAGCCTGGACGGCCTTTCTGGGGATGTCGATCCTCAACAACGTGATTCCCTTCACGCTCATCGTCTGGGGCCAGGGCCATATCGCGAGCGGCCTGGCTTCGATCCTCAATGCGACGACACCGCTCTTCACGGTGATCGTGGCGCATTACCTGACCGATGACGAGCGCCTGACGGGCCAGAGGCTGGCCGGGGTGATCGTGGGTTTTGCCGGTGTTGCCGTCATGATCGGGGCCGCGGCCTTGGGTTCCTGGAATGCCGGCATCCTGGCGCAGCTGGCCATCCTCGGCGCAGCCTTGTCCTACGGCTTTTCCGGCGTCTTCGGGCGGCGCTTCAAGACCATGGGGATTCCTCCGCTGGCGACGGCAGCAGGCCAAGTCACCGTCTCGAGCGCGCTTCTGCTGCCGGCCGCGCTCCTCGCCGACCGTCCCTGGACCTTGGCCGTGCCGAGCGCCGGAACCATCCTGTCGCTCGCAGCGCTGGGCCTCGTCTCGACCGCCTTCGCCTATCTGATCTTCTTCCGCCTGCTCGCGCGGGCGGGCGCCACGAATGTGGGGCTCGTGACGTTCCTCATCCCGGTGAGCGCCATCCTACTCGGCGTGTTCGTGCTGGGCGAGACGCTGGCTGCGCGCCATGTGGCCGGCATGGCCCTCATCGGCGCAGGCCTCGTGCTGATCGACGGCCGCCTGGTCTCGGCCCTGGCCGGCTTCGTCAGCGCGAAGAAGCCGGCGAGCTGCGGAAACGGTTGAACATCATGTCCGGCGCGCTGGTGTTATGGCGCGACGGCACGAGGCGGCCCATCCAGGCATCGGTCGCCTTGGCGCTCCGGAATGCCATGATAGGCTCCTCGCGCCAGGACCGGGCACCTTCCTCCCGCACCGCGATGCGCGCCACATCCGCGTTGAACTCGGTCACGTACATGGAGCGCAGGCCCGCGAAGGGGAGGCCGGCGATCGGCCGGTCGAAGGCGACGTCCAGGGTCATGCGCTCCTCGTTGAGAGCCTTGAGCGCGACCTTTCCCGTGCCGCCCTGGGAGAAGGTGAGCGTGAAGGCCATGGCCTTCGGGTCGAAGGTCACATCCTTGAGGTTCACCACGGGGCGCTGGTCGAACTCCACCGGCCCGACGAGAAAGGAGGAGCCGTAGGAGCTCCAGTCCAGGTGCTCGGGCGGAAGGGGCTTGATGCGCCAGTAGCCGTCGCCCGGATAGATTACGAGCACCTCGATCGCCTTGCCGTCCCGCTTCTTCAGCAACTGGAGGAGATGGATCTTGCGCTCGACCCGGGCGCCGATGGTCACCGTCACCTCGCTCGGGCGCCAGAATTCCGCGAAGGACAGGCCCATGATGCGCACGTTGCCATCCTCGTAGAGGGTGGTCATGGTCGGATGCGGCTTGGTCGAGGTTTCCTCCGAAATGTCCTCGCAGGCCGTCCAGTCCGGCTCCCAGCGGTCCTTCTGCAGGCCTCCCATATAGGCCGGATGCACGGCCTCGATCTGGAAATGCCGCACCTCGGACGAGGTGAAGTTGACGGCCACGTTGTCCTTTTCCGCGCAGAGGACGGGTTCGCTGGCATTCGTCACCTCCACGGCCAGCCCATCGAGGGTGGCGGCGCCGGCGGAAGTGGCAAGTCCGAGGAGGCCGAGGGCAACGAGCCTGGGAAGAAGCATGGACATCGTCTGGATGATCTCTTGCGGAAGCGAGGCGGGACGAGGCGCACAGATAGCGCGGTCCGGTTATGCCGTCGAGCCAAGAGACCTTTGCATGGGAGCCTGTTGATTGGGCATGGCTGCCATCGCATCTATGCGATTAGGGTTCGAAAGGGCCCTGTGATAGGGTACAGACGGCCTTGAAGCGCGGCTTCAGGGCAGATTGTTCCCAAGACCCTCTTCATTCGCCGGATTTTGAGGCTGTTCGCCTGAGTTTTTCGATGATGCGCCTGACCTTGAGCCTGTCCGACAACCCCGCCGCGACCGCGGTCGAGCGGGCGATCATGGAGTTCCGCAGCGCCCGTCCCGTCGTGATCGATGGGGCGCAGGGCAGCGCGCTCGCGGTCGGCGTCGAGAACCTGGACGAGGCCATGAGCGTCGAGATCGGGGCCATGGCCGGCGGCCACGCCCATCTCGTCCTGCCGGCGGCACGGCTTCGGCGTCTCGGGCTCGAGCGGGACACGCCCGGCCGGGTCGCACTGCCCGTAGTGGACCGCAGCCGCGTGGAGCTCCTGGCCCTGAGGACCGACGGGCGCATCGACGCGCCGGTCCGTCCCGCCGATCCCCGGGACGAGGAGGCGTTGGAGCTTGCGCGCCTCTCCCTGATGCTTCCCGCCGTGATCGTGGTTCCGCTGGCGCCGGGCGTCGAGATCGATCCGTCGCTCCTGCGCGTGTCTGGCGAGGCCGTGCGGGGCTATCGCCGCGCCAATGCTCTCGACCTGAAGATCGTCAGCCGCGCCCCCGTTCCGCTGGAGGGAGCGCCCACGAGCGAGTTCGTGGTCTTCCGCGGCGGCGAGGGCCTGCGCGATCAGGTGGCGATCATCGTCGGCAAGCCGGACCTGTCCAAGCCCGTGACCGTGCGGCTGCATTCGGCATGCCTCACGGGCGATCTGTTCGGCAGCCTCAAATGCGATTGCGGCGACCAGCTGCGCGAGACCGTGCGCTTCATGGCGCACAACGAGGGCGGCGTGCTGCTCTATCTCGATCAGGAGGGGCGCGGGAACGGCATCGCCAACAAGATCCGAGCCTACAAGCTCCAATCGCAGGGCTACGACACCTACGATGCGGATGAGGTCCTGGGCTTCGAGGCGGATCAGCGTCGCTTCGACTTCGCCGCCGTCATGCTCAAGGAACTCGGTGTCGGCAAGGTTCGTCTCATGACCAACAATCCCGAGAAGATCGCGGCTCTCAGCCAGGCCGGCCTCGATGTGATCTCGGATCATCGCGTGCTCGGCCGTCCTACGGCCGAGAATGTCAGCTATCTCGCCGCCAAGCGTGACAGGGCAGGGCACTATATCGACCTCGAAGGCATGCTCGCCTGCTCGAACAAGGACTGACCGGCAAGGCCTAGCCGGGCGGCGGGGCAATATTATTCCGCTGCTCGTATTGCCGAGGCGCTATCTCCTTCTAGCTTTTTCCTGAGGCGGCCTGACCGGTGGGGCCCGACCGCCAGCCATGCATGTGCCGGCGCGCGCCGGCGGGTTCAGGGAAACGCCCATGTGGAGTCAGGTCTATAATCCGTTCGGCAACGCCACGTTGTCGACCATCGCAGCCGCCATCCCCGTTGTCCTTCTCCTTGTGATGATCGCCTCCGGCAAGGTGAAGGCTCATATCGCCGCCATGGTGGCCCTTCTCGTGGCGATCGGGGTCGCCGTCCTTCTCTTCACCATGCCCGCGGGACTTGCCGTTCGCGCAACCCTTTTCGGCGTCGCCACGGGCATGTTCCCGATCGGCTGGATCATCCTGAACGTCATCTTCCTCTACCGGCTCACGGTGGAGAAGGGTTGGTTCGCGACGCTCCAGCAATCGGTCGGCGGCATCACGACGGACCGCCGCCTGCAATTGCTCCTGGTCGCCTTCTCCTTCGGTGCGTTCTTCGAGGGCGCGGGCGGATTCGGCACCCCCGTCGCCGTGACGGGGGCTATTCTCATCGGGCTGGGCTTCTCGCCGCTTGCCGCCTCCGGCCTGTCCCTGATCGCCAATACGGCGCCCGTCGCCTACGGGGCCCTCGGCGCTCCGATCCAGGGCCTGGCCTCCGTGACGGGCTTCGATCCCTATGTTCTGGGCGCCATGGTCGGGCGGCAGCTGCCTTTCTTCTCGCTCATCGTGCCCTTCTGGCTGATCTGGGTCTTCGCGGGATTCCGCGGCATGGTCCAGGTATGGCCCGCCATTCTCGTCTGCGCGGTGTCCTTCGCGGTGCCGCAGTTCCTGATCTCGAACTACATCAATCCCTGGATCGTCGATATCGGGGCGTCGCTCATCTCGATGGCGTGCCTCGTCGGCTTCATGCGGATCTGGCACCCGAAGGAGATCTGGACCTCACCGGCCCTGCGGACGCGGGACGATTCCGCGGCAACCCTGTCGCAACCCGCGCCGCTGGGCTCCGGCATGCCTCGCGGAGCGCCCTCGCCGACGCCGCAGGCAAGCCGCAACGACGTGGTCTGGGCCTGGGTGCCGTGGATCATCCTGTCCGTGATCGTTGCGGTCTGGGGCACCGGCTGGTTCAAGGCTCTCGTCAATCCGATCTTCACCTGGAACTACCCGGTTCCCGGCCTGCACAACCTCGTACAGAAGGTCGCACCGATCGTTGCGTCTCCCACTCCGGAGCCTGCGGTTTTCGCCTTCACCTACATGTCCTACACGGGCACGGGCGTGCTGATCGCGGCCATCATCGCGGGCTTCGTCATGGGGTTTTCGCCCTTGCGGCTCATCACCGCCTGGTTCGAGACCATATGGGTGCTGCGATACTCCCTCATCACCATCGCGTCGATGCTGGCCATCGGTACGCTCACGCGCTTTTCGGGGGTTGACGCCACGCTTGGACTGGCCTTCGCCGGAACGGGAATCCTCTATCCGTTCTTCGGCACCTTGCTGGGCTGGCTCGGCGTGGCGCTGACGGGCTCCGACACCGCGTCCAACGTTCTCTTCGGCGGTCTGCAGAAGATCACGTCCGGCCAACTCGGGCTCTCGCCCATCCTCATGGCGGCCGCGAACTCATCCGGCGGCGTGATGGGCAAGATGATCGACGCGCAATCCATCGTCGTGGCCTCGACGGCGACGAACTGGTTCGGTCATGAGGGCAGCATCCTGCGGTTCGTGTTCTGGCACTCCATCGTGCTGGCCTGCCTCGTCGGCGGCCTCGTGATGCTGCAGGCTTATGTCTATCCCTTCACGGAGATGGTGCTGCACTGAAGGCCGGGACAAAAGAAAACCGCCGCCGGATCGTCTCCGGCGGCGGTTGCGTTCATCCGATCCTTTATCGGGCCGGCATGCCGGTTTCGACGATCTTCGCCCAGAGCGAGACGCCGTAGGGGCTTGCCTCGTCGTTGAAGTCGTAGGCCGGGTGATGGACGCCCGCCGTGTCGCCGTTGCCGAGGAAGATGTAGGCGCCCGGCCGCTGCTCCAGCATGTAGGAGAAATCCTCTGCGCCCATGAGGGGCGGAACCGTCGTGTCGACCGCATTTTCGCCGCTGATGGAGCGGGCGACATTCACCATGAACTCCGTCTTTTCCGGATCGTTCATGGTGACCGGATAGCCCCGGTCGTACTCGACGGTTGCCGTTGCGCCGAAGGCCGTGGCGACGTTCTCCACGATGGCGCGGATGCGCGCCTCGGCGAGATCGCGCACCTGCGGCGAGAGGGTCCGCACGGTGCCGAGCAGCATCGCCGTCTGGGGAATGACGTTGAAGGCCTCGCCAGCCTTCACGGTGCAGACGGAAACCACCACCGAATCGAGCGGGTCGGCGCTGCGCGAGGCGATGGTCTGCAGGGCCGTGATCACATGCGCCGAGATGACGACGGGATCGATGCAGTCATGCGGGCGCGCCGCATGGCCGCCCTTGCCGTCGATGGTGATGGTGAAGCGGTCGGCTGCCGCCATCATCGCACCGGGACGGATTGCGAAATGGCCCACGGGAATGCCGGGCATGTTGTGCATGCCGTAGACCTCCTGCACGCCGAAGCGCTCCATGAGGCCGTCCTTCACCATCTCGTTGCCGCCGCCTCCGCCTTCCTCCGCCGGCTGGAAGATGACCACCGCCGTGCCGTCGAAATTGCGCGTCTCGGCCAGATACTTCGCGGCCCCCAGCAGCATCGCCGTGTGCCCGTCATGGCCGCAGGCATGCATCTTGCCCGGTACCTTGGACTTGTGGGGAACGTTCGTCGCCTCCTCGATGGGAAGCGCATCCATGTCCGCGCGAAGGCCGATCACCCGGCCGGAATTGTTCGTGCGACCCTTGATGACGCCTACGACGCCCGTCCGTCCGAGGCCGGTCACAACTTCGTCGCAGCCGAAGCTCTTCAGCTTCTCCGCGACGATTCCCGCCGTGCGGTGCACGTCGAACAGGAGCTCCGGATTTTCGTGGAAGTCGCGGCGCCACGCGGTGATTTCATTGGCGAGGTCGGCGACGCGGTTGATGATCGGCATGAACAATCCTCAGGCAAGAATTCAGGATCCTCAGCCAAGCAGAGCCGGGGCCGTTCCGTCAACCGTTACGGTAAAGCCTGCTGACGGATCTCAGAGCTTGTTGCGCAGGATGGCCTTGGGCCGCGTGGTGCGGAACTGACCGCGGTCGATGGCCACGAAGATCAGCACCAGCACCACGAGGGCGGTGAACCACCAGACCTGCGCGGTGCCGATGCCGAGGCAGCCCAGGGCATAGGCGCAGGCGAAAGCCGCCATGATGCTGGGTGCGACGGTCGAACGGTGATTCTTGGCGCGGATGGCGGCCTGATAGAGCAGGATGCTCCCCGCCACGGCCCCCACCAGGCCGAGTTCGTACCAGACCTCGAACAGCAAGGTGGAGGGAGCGTTCGGCGGCACCAGCCCGACGAACCGGCCCCGCAGGGCGGTTTCCAGCCCATGTCCCGTCAGCAGGCGGAGCGGCTCGCCGAGGATGATCTGACGCCAGACCTCGATGCTGGCCGTCACCGGGGCTTTCGCCCCGAACAGGGCTATCGCCAGGGGCTTGGCGAGAAAGGGCACGAGCGGGGCGAGCAGAAGGAGGCCCGCCATGACGAGACCGGTCAGGCGGGCGCCGAGCCCGGCGCTCACGGCCGTCAGGACGAAGACGATGGCACCGGCCGCCAGGCCGTAGAGGGGCAGCCCGCCCTGGGTGAGCAGCGACGAGACGGCCACGGCGAGCGCCAGGCCGATGGCCTCCAGGTTTCGCCCGCGGGAATGGAGCCAGGCCAGCGCCGGCCAGAACAGCAGCACCAGCATGAGCATGCCGCGTTCGAGGCTCAGGCCGTCCGGGTCGAACCTGCTTCCGCCTTCGAGTGCCAGGGGAATGCTGATCAGGGCGGCGAGGCCCACGCCCACGGGCAGGAGATAGAGATTGGCCGAGCGCATCCGCTCCGGCACGGCGAGATAGCCTCCCAGGCCCATCAGGATCATGCCGGTGATGTTGAAGAGGCGCTCCGAGGCTTCGGCCAGAAAGGGCGTCCAGACCAGGGACAGGGCGGCCCAGGAGAGCAGGACCAGCCCGGCCATGCCGCCCGTCGACGTCATCAGCGCGGCCAGTTTCTCCCGCGCATGCCTCGCGCTTCCGTCGAGCACCGAGGCCAGAACGAGAAGAATGACCGCCAGCGGCGCCATGACCACCAGCGCGCGCCTCGTGAACAGCGCGGCAAGGGGAACCGCGAAGAACAGGATCGCGAAGCCGAGGCGTCGCAGCATGGCGGCGGCGTCGGCGGAGGGGTTGGCCGTTCGGAAGGCGGGGCGGACCATGCGGGCAGACAATCGACAGTTGAAGCCTCGGGAACGGGAAGCCTAATGGACGCAAAGCCCAAAAGCTGTAGGTGCCGTGCAACACATCCCGCCTCTATCTCACTGCGGAAGGCGTCATGCAGGCGGCACCGGGCGCTCGGCCGGGGTGTCGGGCTGCGTGGCCGGAACGGATCCGGCCACGGCATGGAAGGGGCGGGCTAGTCCTTCCGCCCGCGGATGAAGTTGACGATGCCGGAGAAGTCGTCGCCCTCGTGGCCTGCATTGGCGAAGAGTGCGTAGAGCTGGGCGGCTTCCGCGCCCAGCGGCGTCGAGGCGCCTGAGGCGAGCGCCGCCTCCTGCGCCAGCTTCAGGTCCTTGAGCATCAGCGCCGCCGCGAAGCCCGGCTTGTAGCCGTTGTTCGCGGGCGAGGCCGGAACCGGGCCCGGCACGGGGCAGTAGCTGGTGAGCGACCAGCACTGGCCCGAGGAGGTGGAGGCCACGTCGAAGAGCGCCTGATGCGAGAGCCCGAGCTTTTCGCCCAGCACGAAGGCCTCCGCCACGCCGATCATCGAGATGCCGAGGATCATGTTGTTGCAGATCTTCGCCGCCTGCCCCGCGCCTGCCTCGCCGCAATGAACCACCTTCTTGCCCATCTTGGAGAGAATCGGCTCCGCGCGGTCGAAGGCCTCCTTCGTTCCGCCGGCCATGAAGGTGAGCGTCGCGCCCTTCGCGCCGCCGACGCCGCCGGAGACCGGCGCGTCGAGGCTCGCGAGGTTGCGCTCCTGCTCGCGCGCCATGACATGCGCCTTGCGGGCGCTTTCCACGTCGATGGTGGAGCAGTCGATCAGGAGCGTACCTTCCTTTACCGTAGGCAGAATATCCGTCCAGACGGAGAGCACGTGCTTGCCGGCGGGAAGCATGGTGATGACGACCTCGGCATCGCGCACGGCATCGACCGTGGAACCTGCGATGCTCAAGCCATCCGCGCGCGCCTGATCGCAGGAAGCGGGAGACAGATCGAAGCCTGTGACGGCATGGCCTGCTTTGACGAGATTGGCGGCCATGGGCCCGCCCATATTGCCGAGGCCGATAAAGGCGATGTTGGTCATGGTTCCTCCGAGGTTGTTCCCTCCCTGCAAGGGGGAGGAGAATCGGTTGGCGCCCTGTCAGGGCCTGTTGCCGCGCCCCACCAGATCGCGCGCCACGATGAGGCGCATGATCTCGTTGGTGCCTTCGAGAATCTGATGCACGCGCAGATCGCGCACGATCTTCTCGACGCCGTAATCGGCGAGATAGCCATAGCCGCCATGGAGCTGGAGCGCTTCATTGGCGACCTCGAAACCGGTATCGGTGGCGATGCGCTTGGCCATGGCGCAGAGCTTCGTGGCTTCGATGGCCTTCGCGTCGAGCGCGGCCGCCGCGCGCCACAGGAAAGTGCGCGCCGCTTCAAGCTCGGTCGCCATGTCGGCAAGCTTGAACTGGAGCGCTTGGAAATCCGCGATGCGCCTGCCGAAGGCCTTGCGGTCGTTGACATAGGACAGCGCCTTGTCGAGCGCCGCCTGCGCGCCGCCCAGCGAGCAGGCGCCGATATTGAGGCGCCCGCCGTCGAGGCCCGACATGGCGATCTTGAAGCCGATGCCCTCCTCGCCCAGCCGGTTGGCGACGGGCACGCGCACGTCCTCGAAGATCACGGCGGCGGTGGGCTGCGCGTTCCAGCCCATCTTCTTTTCCTGCGCGCCGAAGGAGACGCCGGGCATGTCCTTCTCGATGACAAGCGTCGAGATACCGGAGGGGCCTTCCTCGCCCGTGCGCACCATGGTCACGTAGATGTCGGAGGTGCCCGCGCCGGAAATGAACTGCTTGACCCCGTTGACGATGTAATGATCGCCGTCGCGCACGGCCTTGGTCTTGAGCGCGGCCGCGTCCGATCCCGAGCCCGGCTCCGTCAGGCAGTAGCTGGCGATCAGCTCCATGGTGGCGAGGCGCGGAATGTAACGCTGGCGCTGCTCCTCCGTGCCGTAGCGGTCGATCATCCATGTCGCCATGTTGTGAATCGACAGATAGGCGGAGACGGCCGGGCAGCCGGTGGCGAGCGCCTCGAAAATGAGCGCGGCATCGAGGCGCGTCATGCCCGATCCGCCCACATCGTCGCGGGTGTAGATCGCCGCCATGCCGAGGGCGGCCGCCTCGCGCATCACGTCCACGGGAAAATGCTTCTTCTCGTCCCATGCGAGGGCGTGAGGAGCGATGTTCTCCGCCGCGAAGGCGAGCGCCATGTCGCGGACGGCAATCTGGTCTTCGGTGAGTGCGAACTGGTTCATGGTTCTCATCGTCACGACAAGGGCGCGTCGAGCGCGCCGACATTGGATCTAGAGCATCTTGCGGCGAAGTGGCCCCGGTACGCCGTGGAAAGATGCGGGCCAGAAAAAATGGCCGGGAGCAGACCCCAGGCCATGGTCACGATGACTTACTTCATCGTCGGAATGGAAAATTCCGCGCCTTCCTTGATGCCGGACGGCCAGCGCGAGGTGACCGTCTTGGTCTTGGTGTAGAAGCGGATCGCGTCCGGGCCGTGCTGATTGAGATCGCCGAAGCCGGAAGCCTTCCAGCCGCCGAAGGTGTAGTAGGCGAGCGGCACCGGGATCGGCACGTTGATGCCCACCATGCCCACATTCACGCGGGAGGCGAAGTCGCGGGCGGCATCGCCGTCGCGGGTGTAGATCGCGACGCCGTTGCCGTATTCGTGCTCGGAGGGCAGGCGCAGCGCCTCGTCGTAGTTCTTGGCGCGCACCACGGACAGGACGGGGCCGAAGATCTCTTCCTTGTAGATGCGCATCTCAGGCTTCACCTCGTCGAAGAGGCAGCCGCCCATGTAGAAGCCGTTCTCGTAGCCCTGCATCTTGAAATTACGCCCGTCGACGACGAGCTTCGCCCCTTCCTGCACGCCGAGATCCACATAAGAGCGCACCTTCTCCATGTGCGCCTTTGTGACCAGCGGGCCGAAATCGGCGGACGGATCGGTCGAGGGGCCGACCTTCAGGCTTTCCACGCGCGGGATCAGCTTGTCCATGAGCGCGTCGGCGGTGGCCTTGCCGACCGGCACCGCGACGGAGACCGCCATGCAGCGCTCGCCCGCCGAGCCGTAGCCCGCGCCGATGAGCGCGTCCGCCGCCTGATCGAGATCGGCGTCGGGCATGATGATCATGTGGTTCTTCGCGCCGCCGAAGCAATGCGCGCGCTTGCCGTTGGCGGTGGCGCGGGAATAGACGTATTGCGCTATCGGCGAGGAACCGACGAAGCCCACGGCCTTGATGTCCGGATCGTCGAGGATCGCGTCCACCACTTCCTTGTCGCCGTTGACCACGTTGAGGATGCCGGCGGGAAGGCCTGCCTCGAGCATCAGCTCGGCGAGGCGCATCGGCACGCCCGGATCGCGCTCCGAGGGCTTCAGGATGAAGGCGTTGCCGCAGGCGATGGCGGGCGCGAACTTCCACATGGGGATCATGGCGGGGAAGTTGAACGGCGTGATGCCGGCCACCACACCGAGCGGCTGGCGGATCGAGTACATGTCGATTCCGGGGCCGGCGCCTTCGGTGAACTCGCCCTTCAGGAGATGCGGGATGCCGCAGGCGAATTCCACCACCTCGACGCCGCGCTGGATGTCGCCCTTCGCATCGGGAATGGTCTTACCGTGCTCGCGGGCCAGAAGCTCGGCGAGGGAATCGGTTTCCTTGGCGATGAGTTCGAGGAACTTCATCATCACGCGGGCGCGGCGCTGCGGATTGGTGGCGGCCCAGGCGGGTTGGGCGGCCTTGGCGTTCTCCACCGCCTGGCGCAGCTCGTCCCTGGAGGCCAGCGCGACGCGGCCGATGACCTCGCCGGTCATGGGCTGAAAGAATTCGGTGGTCCGCCCCGACTTGCCGGGAACCTGCTTGCCGCCGATGAAATGTCCGACCTCGCGCATGGCGTCTTTCCTCCTGATTTTCGGTGCCTCGTTCTAGCATTGTCAAAACTGCACGACTATGGGCGAAGATGAGGCTTCCGTTGTGCAAAAATCCCAATATGCTAAAGATCCGCGGATGAGCGCTTTCGATTGGGACGATCTCCGCTTCTTCCTTGCGGTGGCAAGGGCCGGCCGCCTCACGGTCGCCGCCCGCCGCCTGGAGGCGGATCATACCACGGTTTCCCGCCGCATCTCGTCCCTGGAAAAGGCGCTTCAGGCCAAGCTCTTCGAGCGCAGGCCCCAGGGTTACACCCTGACCGAGCAGGGAGAGCGGCTGCTGGCGAAGGCCGAGAGCATGGAAAGCCAGGCGCTGGCCGTGGCAAGCGAAGTGGGCGGCTCGGACTTTGCGCTGTCCGGCACCGTGCGCGTCGGCGCGCCGGACGGGCTCGGCACCTATTTCCTGGCGGCCGAGCTCGGCGCACTCGCCGAGCGGCACCCGGACCTCACGATCCAGCTCGTGGCGCTTCCCCGCACCTTCTCGCTCTCCAAGCGCGAGGCGGATATCGCGGTCACGGTCGAGCAGCCCACCGAGGGGCGGCTCGTTTCGCGCAAGCTCACCGATTACCGGCTGCGGATGTATGCCTCGGACGATTACATCGCGCGGCACGGGGTTCCCGCCACGCCGGAGGACCTGTCGGGTCGGCTGCTCGTCACCTACGTGGCGGATCTCATCTACAGTCCCGCTCTCGAATACTTCTCAGGCCTCGAGAAATACGGCCCCCGGCGCTACGAATGCGCCAGCGTGGTGGCGCAGCTCGAGGCGGTGAGGGCAGGGGTCGGCATCGGCATCCTTCATGATTATGCCGCCCGGCAATATCCGGAGCTGAAGGTCGTGCTTCCGGACATTTCCTTCACCCGCACCTACTGGATCGTCACCCATGCGGAGGTGCGCAGCCTTCACCGTATTGCCGAGGTCCACGCCTTCATGCTGGACAGGGTGAAGGCCAACCGCAACCTGTTCATGTGACGACTTCGCCCTTCACGCCGCGGCCTGAACGTCTTAAGTCTGGCCCAGCAAAACCTCACGGAGACCGGAATGCCCTCCAAGCTCGACCAATTGCGCGCCATGACGGTCGTCGTCGCCGATACCGGCGACCTCGATGCGGTGCGCCGCCTGAAGCCCCAGGACTGCACCACCAACCCGACCCTGCTCCTGAAGGCGGTCGAAACCCCGGCCTACGGCCACATCGTGGACGAGGCCCTGGCCTGGGGCCGCAAGCAGGGCGGCTCCCGTGAAGGCGTGGTGGCGGCGGTCTGCGACCGGCTGGCGGTGGCCTTCGGCGCGGAGCTTGCAGGCATCGTGCCGGGCCGCGTCTCGACGGAAGTGGATGCGGACCTTTCCTTCGACACGCAGGCCACTGTCGAGAAGGCCCGCGCCATCATCAAGGCGTATGGGGAGCGCGGCATCGGGCGCGAGCGGATCCTGATCAAGATCGCCTCCACCTGGGAGGGTATCCGCGCGGCGGAGATCCTCCAGAAGGAAGGCATCGACTGCAACCTCACGCTGCTCTTCGCCCAAGTCCAAGCTCAGGCCTGCGCCGAGGCGGGCGTGTTCCTCATCTCGCCCTTCGTCGGCCGCATTCTCGACTGGCATGTGAAGGCGGGCGGCGGACCCTATACGGGCGAGACCGATCCGGGCGTGCTCTCCGTGCGCAACATCTATGCCTCGTACAAGGCGCAAGGAATCGAGACCGTGGTGATGGGCGCGTCCTTCCGCAATATCGGAGAGATCGAAGCGCTCGCGGGCTGCGACCGCCTCACCATTTCGCCCGCGCTCCTCGACGAGCTGGCGAAGGCGGAAGGCGAGCTGCCGCGTAAGCTCTCGACGGACAGCGTGGAAAAGATCGCGCCCCTGCCGCGCATGGACGAGAAGAGCTTCCGCTTTGCCTTGAACGAGGACGCCATGGCGATGGAGAAGCTCGCCGAAGGCATCCGCTCCTTCGTGAAGGACCTGCGCTCGCTGCGCTCGCTCGTCGCGAAGCGGCTCGATGAAGCGAAGGCGGCGTAAAGCCAGGATTGCACTGTCATTCCGGGGTGGCCAAAGGTCGAGCTCGGAATCCAGAAACGCTGACGGAATGAAGAAAGGCGCTGCGGTTCGTGCAGCGCCTTTCTCGTTTCATGGCATTGGATATGGATTCCGGGCGGCCCCGGAATGACAGCGAGAGCTTACTTCTTGGCTTCCAGCGCCTTCTCGCGGATCGCGGAGAGGGACATGGACGGCGTGATCGCCTCCGGGTCGAGGATGCAGTGCAGGATCGCGGGCTTGCCGGAGGTCAGAGCCCGCTGAAGCGCGGGGGCGAAATCCTCGGTCATCTCGATGCGCTCGCCATAGCCGCCGAAGGCGCGGGCATAGGCCGCAAAATCCGGGTTCTGCAGCATCGTCGCCGAAACGCGGCCCGGATATTCGCGCTCCTGGTGCATGCGGATCGTGCCGTACATGCCGTTGTCGAGCAGGATGACGAGGATCGGCAGGTCGTACTGCACGGCGGTGGCGAATTCCTGCCCGTTCATGAGGAAATCGCCGTCGCCGGCGAACACCACCACGGGGCTGTCGGGCCGCAGGCGCTTGGCGCCGACGCCTGCAGGCACGCCATAGCCCATGGAGCCGGACGTGGGCGCGAGCTGCGTGCCGTATTCACGGAAGGGCCAGAAGCGGTGCACCCAGGTGGCGAAGTTGCCCGCGCCGTTGCAGAAAATCGTATCGGCTGGCAGCACCTTGCGCAGATGCGCCATCAACTCGCCCATCTGCAGGGGGCCCGGAACCCGGATCGAAGACGGGTCGCTCCAGGCGAGATAATCCGCGTGGGCCGTCCTGGTGCTCTCGCTCCAGGGAAGCGAAGCGGGCGGCTGCACGCCTTCGAGCGCGGCGGTGAAGGCGACGGGCGAGGCGTTGATGGCGAGATGCGGAGCATAGACCCGGCCGAGCTCGCTCGAATCCGGATGCACGTGCACGAGCGTCTGCCGCGGAGCCGGGATGTCGAGGAGCGTATAGGCCTGGCTCGGCACCTCGGAGAGCCGCCCGCCGACGAGCAGGACGAGGTCCGCTTCCTTGATGCGGGCGAGAAGCTTCGGATTCACGCCGAGCCCGAGATCGCCGATGTAAGAAGCGTGGTCGGCGGGAAACAGCATCTGGCGGCGGAAGGTGCAGGCGACCGGAAGTTCGAAGCGCTCGGCGAAGCGCACGAAGCTCTGCACCGCAGCCTCGGACCAACGGCTGCCGCCGAGCAGCGCCACCGGCTTCTTCGCGCCGTGCAGCAGCTTTTGCAGCTCCGCCATCTGCGCGGGGCCCGGATGCGTCTCGATGACCTGATAGCGCGGCGCGTCGGCAACGGACGCCATCTCCGTCAGCACGTCCTCGGGCAGCGCGATCACGACCGGGCCGGGACGGCCGGAGGTCGCCACATGGAAGGCGCGGGAGACGATTTCGGGAAAGCGGGCTGGATCGTCCACTTCCGTCGCCCATTTGGCGAGCGGGCCGAAGGCGGCGCGGTAGTCGAGCTCCTGGAACGCCTCCCGCTCGCGCATGCCGCGCTCGATCTGGCCGACGAAGAGGATCATCGGCGTGGAATCCTGCTTGGCGATGTGAATGCCGGGCGAGGCGTTCGTCGCGCCGGGGCCGCGGGTGACGAAGCAGATGCCGGGACGGCCCGTGAGCTTGCCGTAGGCCTCGGCCATCATCGCCGCGCCGCCTTCCTGGCGGCAGACCGTGATGTTGATCTTGGCATCGTGCAGCGCGTCCAGGGCGGCGAGGTAGCTCTCGCCCGGAACGCAGAAGATGTGATCGACCCCGTGCAGGGTCAGTTGATCGACAAGAATCTGGCCGCCGGTGCGGGAGGTCGCTGTCATGGAAGGCTCGCGATGTAAGAAGAATGGATAGAAAAAACGGAGGGCTAAAGCATCGGCCCCAAAAGTGGAAACCACTTTTGGGATCCTATCCGATGCTTTCTTTTTGTTGAGAGCATCGTTCTTCGCGGAAAACCGGATCCACTTTTCCGCGCGATGCTCCAACGCCCTCCGCCATCACTTCAGGACGATCAGGCGTCCACGTCGAACTTCACGCCCTGGGCGAGCGGAAGCGTGTTGCCGTAATTGATCGTGTTGGTGGCGCGGCGCATATAGGCCTTCCAGGCATCGGAGCCCGACTCGCGCCCGCCGCCCGTTTCCTTCTCGCCGCCGAACGCGCCGCCGATCTCGGCGCCCGAGGGGCCGATATTCACGTTGGCGATGCCGCAATCGGAGCCCGTCGCCGAGATGAAGGTCTCGGCTTCGCGCATGTTGAGCGTGAAGATCGAGGAGGACAGGCCGGCGCCCACCGCGTTGTGCAGCGCGATGGCCTCGTCGAGGTCCTTGTAGCGCATCACGTAGAGGATCGGCGCGAAGGTCTCGCGCGTGACCGGGCCCGTCTGGGCGGGCATCTCCACGAGAGCCGGGCGGGCATAGAAGCCGTTGCCGCTCACCTCGGTGTAGCGTCCGCCGCCATGCACCTTGCCGCCGGCCGCGCGGGCTTCATCGAGCGCGCGCTCCATGCCGTCGAAGGCGGCCTTGTCGATCAGCGGGCCGACGAGCGTGCCTTCCGCGCGCGGATCGCCGATCTTGACGCTGGAATAGACCTTCGCGAGGCGCGGCACGAGCTGGTCGTAGACGCTCTCGTGCACGAAGAGGCGGCGAAGCGTCGTGCAGCGCTGGCCCGCCGTGCCCATGGCCGCGAACGCGATGCCGCGCAGCGCGAGGTCGAGATCGGCCGAAGGCGCGACGATGGCGGCGTTGTTGCCGCCGAGCTCCAGGATCGCCCGGGCGAAGCGCTGGGCGAGCTTCGGGCCGACCTGGCGGCCCATGGCGGTGGAGCCGGTGGCGGAGAGAACCGGCACGCGGTGATCGTCGACGAGGATCTCGCCGATCTCGCGGCCGCCCAGCAGCACCTCGCAGAGGCCTTCCGGCACGCCGCCGAAGCGCTTGGCGGCGCGCTCGACGATGGCGTGGGTGGCGAGCGCGGTCAGCAGGGTCTTCTCGGAGGGCTTCCACACCACCGAGTCGCCGCAGACGAGGGCGAGCGCCGCGTTCCAGGACCACACGGCAACGGGGAAGTTGAAGGCGGAGATGACGCCGCAGACGCCGAGCGGATGCCAGGTTTCCATCATGCGGTGATCGGCGCGCTCGGTGGCGATGGTCAGGCCGTAGAGCTGGCGGGAGAGGCCGACCGCGAAGTCGCAGATGTCGATCATCTCCTGCACTTCGCCGAGGCCTTCGGAGACGATCTTGCCGGCTTCCAGCGTCACGAGGCGGCCGAGGTCGTCCTTGGCGGCGCGCAGCTCCTCGCCGAGAAGGCGGATGAACTCGCCGCGCCTGGGGGCAGGGACCTTGCGCCAGGCCTTGAAGGCGGCGTCGGCGCGGCCGATGGCGGCCTTGGCCTCGTCGGGCGTGGTCTCACGCACATGGGCGATCACCTCGCCGGTGATCGGGGACACGGCCGGGCGGCCGGTGGAAGCGAAGGCGCTCTCCGGCACGCCGAGGCGCGCGAGAATGGCGCGGGCCTCGTCCGCGACGGAGGCGGGCGTGGAGGATACGGGTTTCAGGCTCGCGGTCATGTCGAATCTCCCCTGGGATTAAGCTTGGGCTTCGCCGGAAGCCGGGCGCCCCCGTTCGTTGTGGAACGAAACGAGGGCTGCTGTCAGGCAAACGTCTTAATGCATGACCGGGAAGCCTGGGAACTGCTTTTCCCGAATAGGGTCATGCCATTTTGTAAACAACCGGAGGGCTCCCGCCTCGCAAGAATGCGGGAGCCCGATCCTTTCGTCAGGCCGCCGGGTCGAGGCGGATGCTCCTGGCGCCGGGCTCCTGGCCCTCGTCGAGGCGCACGCCTGCATAGACGCGGCCGAAGCGGTTGGCGAGGAAGGCTTCGAGACCGATCTCCTCCTGGCGCACGAAGCCCCTGCTCGGCAGGCGGCCCTGGACGAGCAGGTCGAGCATGGCGCAGATGCCCGCGGCGGTGGTCACCTGGATCGCGGTGCGCTGGACGCCTGCGACCTTCTGCCCGTAGATGCTGCGGGCATAGGTTTCCTGCACGTAGCGGCCGCCGCGCTCGCCGGTGACGGTCACGAAGACGATGACCATGTCCTGCATCGTGGCGGGAACGGCGTTCTCCAGGATGTCCTTCAGGACCTCGCGGCGGTTGCGCAGCTGCAGGTCGTTGAGAAGCACCCGCATGAGGGCGCAGTGGCCCGGATAGCGGATGGTCTTGTAGTTGAGGTTGCGCACCTTGCCTTCGAGCGTCTCGCAGAGCGTGCCGAGGCCGCCCGAGGTGTTGAAGGCCTCATAGCGCGTGCCGTCGAGGGAGAACTCCTCGAGCTCCTCCATGGCCGGAACCTCGCGGAGCTTGCCGTCGACCACCGCCTCGCAGCGCTCGATATACTCGTTGATGACGCCGTCCGTGCTCCAGGTGAGGTTGTAGGAGAGGGCGTTCGAGGGATATTGCGGCAGGGCGCCGACGCGCAGGCGCACCGTGTCGAGCTTGTCGAAGCGGCTGGCGATGTCGTGGGCGACGATGGAGATGAAGCCCGGGGCGAGGCCGCACTGGGGAATGAAGGCCGTCTCGGCGCCCTCGGAGAGCTCCTTCACCATGCGGGTGGTCGCCACGTCCTCGGTCAGGTCGAAATAGTTCACGTCCGCGAGGCGCGCGGCCTGGGCCACGTGGCCGGTCAGGTGATAGGGCGCGGCGCTGAGCACGGCGTAGTGACCCTTGAGGGCATTCTGCAGGGCGACCGCGTCATTGAAGTCGAGCTGGATCGTCTGCACGCCATCCTTGGCGACCGTTTCGAGCGCGGCGGCGGAGGCGTCCGCGACGGTGACGCGGTAATCGCCGGTCTCGTGAAGCATGTCGACGATGGTGGAGCCGATCTTGCCGGCGCCGATGACGAGAATCGAGTGCATGAGGTACCTCCCTGTAGAGGCCCGAGAAAAAGGCAAAGCTCTGCAAAGCGCCATAGACAACCTGACGAAAAGCCGATTAGATTTCGGCGAAACGCCAATATGATTGGTCATGATGATGTTGGATGCCACGGATCGCGCCCTGATCGCCCTCCTGCAGGAGAACGCCCGCATCGGCCATGCGGAGGCCGCACGGCGCCTGAAGCTTTCGCGCACCACGGTCCAGGCGCGGGTGGAAAGCCTGGAGCGCCGGGGCATTATCGCGGGCTATACCCTGCGCCTTGCGGACGAGGTCCGCAGCCGCATGGTGCGGGCCCACGTGACCATCGTGGTCGCGCCCAAGGCCTCCGCGGGGGTCGTTGCGGGGTTGCAGCGCATGCCCGAATTGCGCGCGCTTCATTCGGTTGCCGGTTTTTTCGATCTTCTGGCGGTGGTAGAGGCGGAGGATGTTCCCTCCCTCGACGCCGCCATCGACAAGATCGGTGCGCTCGAGGGGGTGGAGCGCACCCAGTCCTCCATCATCCTCTCAACGAAATTCGAACGATGACCTCTGCAGCCTCTCATTCCGCCGATGTCGTGATCGTCGGCGGCGCCGTCATGGGCTCCTCCGCGGCCTATCACCTGCTGTCCGATCCCGGCTTCAAGGGCCGCGTCATCGTCGTGGAGAAGGACCCGACCTATCAGCTGTCGGCTTCGGCCCTGTCGGCCGCGTCGATCCGCCAGCAATATTCCAGCGCGGTGAACATCCGCATTTCGCTTTACGGGATCCAGTTCCTGCGCAGCATCGGCGATCGTCTCGCGGTCGATGGCGACCGGCCGGAAATCGGGCTGAAGGAGGGCGGCTATCTCTATTGCGCTTCCGAGGCGGGCGCGTCGGTCCTGGCGGAGAACCAGGCGCTGCAGGCGGCGGAGGGCGCGGACATCCTGTTCCTGAAGCCGGACGAACTCAAAGCCCGCTTCCCCTGGCTCAACGTGGAGGATCTGGCGGCGGGGACCTGGGGGCGCTCGGGAGAAGGCTGGTTCGACGGCTGGGGCCTGCTCCAGGCCTTCCGCAGGAAGGCCCGCTCCCTCGGCGCCGAATATGTGAAGGGCGAGGTGGCCGAGGTCGAGCGCGAGGGCAACGCGGTTGTTGCCGTCCGCCTGAAGGATGGCACCCGGATCGCCTGCGGCACCCTCGTCAACTGCGCCGGCTCCGGCGGGCGGGCGCTCGCGGAGATGGCGGGCGTCCGGATCCCGGTCCAAGCCAAGCGGCGCTACGTGTTCACCTTCTCCTGCAAGGAGCCTGTGGAGAACTGCCCGCTGCTCATCGATACGTCGGGAGCCTATGCGCGCCCGGAGGGAGAGGGGGCCTTCATCTGCGGCGCCTCGCCGGAAGCGGATGTCGATCCCGACTGGTTCGACGAGGATCCCGCAAGCCAGGAGATCGACTTCTCCTTCTTCGAGGAGTTCATCTGGCCCTCGCTCGCCCATCGCGTGCCGGCCTTCGAGGCCATCAGGCCGGGCCGGGCATGGTCCGGGCCCTACGACATGTGCCTGCTCGATCACAACGCCATCGTCGGCCAGGCGGGCGATGTGAAAAACTTCTATCTCTGCAACGGCTTCTCCGGCCATGGCCTGCAGCAGTCGCCGGCGATCGGCCGGGGGCTGGCGGAGCTCATCGTCCATGGAGTCTTCCGCACGCTCGACCTCTCCGAGCTCGGTTACGAGCGCGTGCTCGCCAACCGGCCGCTTCTCGAGCGCAACGTGATCTGACGCACGGGCACGGAAGGAAAGGCCAGGCCCGTTCCCGCCGATCCGCCCGCGGCATCGTCGCGGGCGATTCGCTTTCAGGCCGCCGCTCCCGCTCCGGCGACGTCCGGACACTTCGACCTTCGTCGGAGGAGAGGGGGGTTCCCAGGTTTCTGCCTCCTCGATCCTCCCTCAACGGGGAGGCGAACCGGCTGGATTGTCTCGCCTGCCGTTAAGTCTTTTGGGGGAAAAGGGCTTCCATTTTGAAGCCGGCTATGATTGTCATGTTTCTGTCATAGTAACGTCATCCAGCCGTAACGCAGGGGTGATGAACGACAAAAACGTCCCAGACGGGATGGATATGGGAGAGATCAGTATGATGAAGAAGTCCCTCCTCGGCGCGCTGGCTTTCGGCCTGGCGACGAGCACCTCCGCCTTCGCCCAGACGGAGATCCAGTGGTGGCACGCCATGACGGGCGCCAACAACGATGTCGTGAACCGTCTCGCCGAAGAGTTCAACAACTCGCAGAAGGACTACAAGGTCGTCGTCAGCTACAAGGGCCAGTACGCCGACACCCTGAACGCCGGCATCGCCGCGTTCCGCGCGGGCAACGCCCCCCACATCCTGCAGGTCTTCGAAGTCGGCACCGCGACCATGATGGGCGCGAAGGGCGCCGTGAAGCCTGTCGCCGAGATGATGAAGGAAGCCGGCGAGAAGTTCGATCCGAACGCCTATCTGCCCGCCATCACCGGCTACTACTCCACCGCCAAGGGCGAGATGCTCTCCTTCCCCTTCAACTCCTCCTCGATGGTCATGTGGATCAACAAGGACGAGCTGAAGAAGGCTGGCGTCAACGAGATTCCGAAGACCTGGCCCGACGTGTTCGCCGCCGCCAAGAAGCTCAAGGCCGCCGGTCATGACACCTGCGGCTTCTCGAACGCCTGGGCTTCCTGGGCGAATGTCGAGCAGCTTTCGGCCTGGCACAACGTGCCGATGGCCACGAAGGCCAACGGCCTCGACGGCTTCGACACGGAGATGAAGTTCAACTCGCCGTTCCATGTCCGTCACCTGCAGAACCTCGTCGACCTGCAGAAGGACAAGACCTACGACTATTCGGGCCGCGATTCGAAGAGCGAGGGCCGTTTCACCTCCGGTGAGTGCGCGATCTTCCTCACCTCTTCGGGCTTCTACGGCAACGTGAAGGCCAATGCGAAGTTCGATTGGGCCAACGCGCCGATGCCCTACTACCCGGATGTGGCGGGCGCTCCGCAGAACTCCATCATCGGCGGCGCTTCGCTGTGGGTCATGGGCGGCAAGTCGGCCAACGAATACAAGGGCGTTGCCAAGTTCTTCGCCTTCCTCTCGGATACCGACCGTCAGGCCAGGCTGCACCAGGAATCGGGCTACCTTCCGATCACGAAGGCTGCTTACGAGAAGACCAAGGCGTCGGGCTTCTATGAAAAGAACCCCGCTCTCCAGACGGCGCTGATCGAGCTGACCAACAAGGAGCCGACCGAGAACTCCCGCGGCCTTCGTTTCGGCAACATGGTTCAGATCCGCGACGTGATCTCCGAGGAGATCGAGGCGGCTCTCGCCGGCCAGAAGTCCGCGAAGGACGCGCTCGACGCCGCGGTCAACCGCAGCAACCAGATTCTGCGTCAGTTCGAGCGTACCATTCGCTGAGCCTGACTGAATAAGGACTTTTCATCCCGGGCAGCCGAAAAGCTGTCCGGGATGATCTTATAAGGCAACCTCGCAGACCGGTTGATGCCGTCCTCTGCACCATCACCGGACAACCGTAAGCGCGATGGAAAAACGAGCTCATTTTTCAGGGTGGACGCTGCCCCTGCTGCTGATCCTGCCGCAGATGGCTATCACCGTCATTTTCTTCTACCTGCCGGCCTCTCAGGCGATCTGGCAGTCCTTCCTGCGTGAAGACGCCTTCGGCCTCGCCTCCGAATTCGTCGGTCTCGAAAACTATGCCGCATTGTTCGAGCAGCCCGAATATTACCGGGCGATGATCACGACCGTGATCTTCTCGACGCTGGTGGCCTTCTTCTCGCTCGCCGTCGCCCTTCTTCTCGCCACCCAGGCTGACAAGAACATTCGCGGGGGACACGCCTTCAAAACCCTGCTGATCTGGCCCTATGCGGTCGCCCCCGCCATTGCAGGCGTATTGTGGATGTTCATGTTCCATCCGACGCTCGGCACGCTCGGACGCCCGCTCAATGTCATGGGATTCAACTGGAATCCCATGCTTGACGGCACGGACGCCATGATCCTGCTCGTGCTTTCCGCGACCTGGAAGCATGTCAGCTACAACTTCCTCTTCTTCCTCGCCGGCCTTCAGGCGATCCCGAAGAGCGTGATCGAAGCCGGCGCCATCGACGGCGCGGGACCCGTTCGCCGCTTCTGGACGATCGTCTTCCCGCTCCTGTCGCCGACCACTTTCTTCCTTCTCGTCGTGACCATCGTTTACGTGTTCTTCGAGACGTTCGGCATCATCGACGCCGTGACGGGGGGCGGCCCTGCCGGCCAGACGACCACTCTCGTCTACAAGGTTTACGCGGACGGCCGCTCCGGCGGCGATCTCGGCCTCTCGGCCGCGCAATCGGTGATCCTCATGGTCATCGTGATCGCGCTCACCGCCATCCAGTTCCGCTACGTCGAACGCAAGGTGCAGTACTGATGGTCGAGAATCGTCCCTTCGCACAATTCATGGCCTATCTGACGCTCGCGATCGGCGTCGTCGTGGTGGCCTTCCCGGTCTACCTGGCCATCATGGCGTCGACCTTCGACACTGCGACCATCATCAACGGCAACATGCCGCTTACCCCGGGCAATCAGGCCGCCGAGAACTACACGCGCGCCCTGTTCTACGGTGGCAAGCTGGCCCGCGAGCCTGTCAGCATGATGATGGTCAATTCCATGATCATGGCGCTCGGCATCGCGTTCGGTAAGATCCTGATCTCGATCATCTCGGCTTATGCGGTGGTCTATTTCAAGTTCCCGTTCCGCAAGACGGCCTTCTGGGTCATCTTCATCACGCTGATGCTTCCAGTCGAAGTGCGTATCTACCCGACCTACAAGATCGTCGCCGATCTCGGTCTGCTCGATACCTATACGGGCCTCATCATGCCGCTGATCGCATCGGCCACCGGAACGCTGCTCTTCCGCCAGTTCTTCATGACGGTTCCGGACGAGCTTCTGGAAGCCTCCAAGATCGACGGCGCGGGCGCGTTCCGCTTCTTCAAGGATACGCTGCTTCCGCTCTCCATGACGACGATCGCGGCGCTGTTCGTGATCCAGTTCATCTATGGCTGGAACCAGTATCTCTGGCCACTGCTGATCACGACCAAGAGCTCGATGCAGACCATCGTCATCGGCATCAAGAAGATGATCACGACGACCGACGCGCTGACTGAATGGCAGATTGCCATGACGACGGCCGTGCTCGCGATGGTTCCGCCGGTCCTGGTGGTGATCTTCATGCAGAGGCTGTTCGTGAAAGGCCTCGTCGAAACGGAGAAGTGACGCTCGAAGCCGCGCAGGTCCCTCCGGTGCAAGCGCCGAGGGACCCTTCTCAGGAAACTTGAAATATTCTCGCCCGGAGCCCTCAAGCGGTGCGGGCCGATGCTAAAAGGAATGAAACGATGGCAGGGGTAACGCTCGATACCGTCAGGAAGATCTATGCGGGAAACGTGGAAGCGGTGAAGGGCGTATCGCTCGCCATCGATGACGGTTCGTTCTGCGTGCTGGTCGGGCCTTCGGGCTGTGGAAAGTCGACGCTTCTGCGCATGATCGCCGGGCTCGAGACGATTTCCGACGGCAGCGTGAAGATCGGCGATCGCGTCGTGAACCAGATCGAGCCCGCCGACCGCGATATCGCCATGGTGTTCCAAAACTATGCGCTCTATCCGCACATGACCGTCTACGACAACATGGCCTATGGCCTGCGCAACCGCGGCACGCCCAAGGACGAGATCGAGAAGCGCGTGAAGGAAGCCGCCCGCATCCTCGCCATCGAGCCCTTCCTCGCCCGCAAGCCGCGACAGCTCTCCGGCGGCCAGCGCCAGCGCGTGGCCATGGGCCGCGCCATCGTGCGCAAGCCTCAGGTCTTCCTCTTCGACGAGCCGCTCTCCAACCTGGACGCCAAGCTGCGCGTGCAGATGCGCGTCGAGATCAAGCGCCTCCAGAAGGCCCTCGGCGTGACCTCGATCTACGTGACCCACGATCAGGTCGAGGCGATGACGCTCTCCGACAAGCTCGTTGTGATGTCCGGCGGCCAGATCGAGCAGGTGGGCAGCCCGGCCGAGGTTTATCGCCGCCCCGAAACCCGCTTCGTCGCCACCTTCATCGGCTCCCCACCCATGAACATCCTGCCGGGTACGGTGGAAGGTCCCGGTCGCGTCTCGGTGGGCGGCCAGTCCATCGCCGTCACCGACATACGTGAGGGGCTTACTCCCGGCACCGCCGTCGAGGTGGGCCTGCGCCCCGAGGACGTGCAGGCGGGCGCCGCAGGCGCCAGCTCGCTCGCCATGGATGTGGATTTCGTCGAGGAGCTCGGCGCGACGCAGCTCTTCCACGGCAAGGTTGCCGGCGCCGATTTCGTCGTGCAGGCCTCCACCGGCCAGATCGCGGCGGATATCCGCAAGCTGACCCTCTCCGTCGACCCGGCCAACGTCCATCTCTTCGACCCGCAGACCACGAAGCGCCTCGGCCGGGTCTGATTGTCTGCAGCCGGATTCTATATCGTGGCATTCGGGCCCCGGGCTTGCCCGGGGCCTTTCCGTTTCGTGAAGGGAAAGCTCCGCCGTTCCGGCGGGCTTTCTCCAGGCAGCGGTTGCACCCATCCCGAAGCCTCGGTATCGGTTGTCCGAACATGAGGAAGAATGATGACGGTCAAGCTCGACGGAGCAACGCTCAGGATTGAGGATGTGGTGCGCGTGGCGCGCCCGGATGCGACGGGACGTTTCGCAGAAGCGGTTCTGGCTCCGGAGGCCCGCGAGCGGATCGCGGCGACACGGGATTACATCGACCGCACCTGGATGCATGACGATGCGCCGCTCATGTATGCCTTCAACACGGGCGTCGGGCTGTTCAAGGATCAGCGCGTGCTGATCGCCGACATGGCGGACTATCAGCGAAACACTGTCTACGCGCATGCCACAGGCGTCGGCGAGCCTTTCGCGGAGGATGTGACGCGCGCCATGATGCTTCTGCGCGCCAACGCCTTCGCATCGAATTATTCCGGGCCGCGCGTGGAGCTGGTCGAGCGCCTGCTCGCCTTCCTCAATGCGGGCCTGCATCCGGTCATCCCGCAGAAAGGCTCCGTGGGCGCCTCCGGCGACCTTGCGCCCCTGGCGCACATGGCGGGCGCCGTCTGCGGCTTCGAGGAAGCGCTGATGGTCTATCGAGGCCGCCTCATGCCTGCCCGCGAGGCGATTGCGGCAGCAGGCTTCGAGCCCGATTTCGAGCTCGGTGCGAAGGATGCCTCCGCCCTCATCAACGGCTCCACCACATCGCTCGCACTGGCGGCTCTCGCGACCCACGATGCGCGCCGTCTGCTCAAGCAGGCCGACATCGCCATGTGCCTGTCGCTGGAGGCCATGCGCGGCGAGCTTGCGGCTTTCGATCCGCGTGTACACCGGGCCCGCCCGCATCCGGGCCAGGCCCGCGTGGCGCGCAATCTGCTTCGCATTCTCGACGGATCGAAGCGCTGCTCGCAAGAAGCCCGCGAAATCGCCTTTCCCGACGAACGGCGCCAACCGGGCACGCCTGCATCCCCGCGCGTGCAGGACGTGTATTCCCTGCGCTGCACGCCGCAGGTTCATGGGCCTGCCGCCGAGGCGATCGAGTATGTGGAGCGCATCGTCGGCACGGAGATGAATTCCGCCACCGACAACCCGCTGATCTTCGACGATGGCCAGGGCGGCTACGTGTCGATCTCAGGCGGCCATTTCCACGGCCAGTACCTGGCGCAGGCAATGGACGTCCTGGGCATCGCCATGGCCGATCTCGGCGCGATCTCCGAGCGCCGCCTCGCGCGCCTCATCGACCCCACCATGTCCTACGGCCTGCCGCGCAACCTGCTCGCAGGCAAGCGCGGCCTCAACACGGGCTATGCCACGGTGCAATGCTCCATGTCCGCGCTGGTCATGGAAAATCGCGGTCTCGCGACGCCGGGCTCCGTCGATTCCATTCCGAGCAAGTCGAACGCGGAAGATCATGTCTCCAACTCCACCTGGTGCGGGCGCAAGGCACGCGTCATCGTGGAGAACGTGGAGCAGATCGTGGCCGGAGAGCTGCTCATGGCGGCGCAGGCGCTCACGCTCGTGGAGCCGCTTGCCAAGGATGCGCCGCTGGGCAAGGGCTCGCGTGCGGCGATGGAAGCGATCCGCGCGGTCATACCGCCGGCGCTCGACGGCGATCGCTGGTATGCCACCGAGATGCGCCAGGCGCTCGATCTGGTGCGTTCCGGCGCCGTGATCGCCGCGGTCGAGAGCGCGGTCGGCGAACTCGAGTAAGCGAAAGGGCCGGCTTTGCCCGGCCCTTGGATCGACGCGCTGAGCCGGTCAGCGGCAGCGGCGTACGTCGCGCACGACGAAACTGCCGTTCGGACGGTAGACGCGCTCCCGGACCCAGCGGCAGCGATTCTCGTAGCGCTGCCATGCGGGAACGCCGCAACGGCGCACGGTGCGATAGACGACACGGCCGTCCGCGCGTACGGTGCGCACGCGCCGCGTCACGCAGGCGACGCTGTCCACGAGCGAGGGGCCTTGAATACGTTCGGGGCTGAAACGGGCTTCTGCTTGCGGAACTGCGAGGAATCCTGTGCCGAGAGCAAGGGCGAAAGCGGGGAGAATGATGGCTCGCATCGTCCATTCCTTATGATTGAAGAGGCTGACGATAACGGCAGGTCTATGTCATGGTTCCTGAAACTGGAATAAAAGCCATGTCACGCATTCTCATTCGTCCCGTTCATGCCTCGGATGCCGCAGAACTGGTGGCGGCGAACCTCGCAAGCATCGCGCTCCATGAGCCATGGGTTTCCCCGTGCCGGGATCATGCGAGCTTTCTCGGCTATCTCACGCGCTGCGACGGCGAGCGCGCCGTGGGCTTCATTGTCCGGGAGCGGGAGAGTGGACGGATCGCCGGCGTCGTCAACCTGAGCGAGATCGTGCGCGGGGGCTTCCAGAGTGCCTATATGGGTTATTACGGCATGGCAGGCATGAGCGGGCGCGGCCTCATGCGAGAGGCGGTGAGCCTCGTACTCGCGCAGGCCTTCGGCGATCTCGGCCTGCATCGCGTGGAAGCAAATATCCAGCCCGGCAACGAGCCTTCCCGCAAACTCGCCCAGCGGCTCGGCTTTCGCTTAGAGGGCTATTCACCCCGCTACCTGAAGATCAACGGCCAATGGCGCGATCACGAGCGCTGGGCCATGCTCGCGGACGAATGGCAAGGCTGACGCGGCAGAAATTCTACCCTGCAACCCGCTTGACGGTCTCGATCAGCACGCGGGCCGCCACGTCCGCATCCTCGACCGTGATCGACTCTGCCGGGTTGTGGCTGATGCCGCCCTTGCAGCGCACGAAGAGCATGGCCGAGGGACAGAGGGTCGCCATGGCGACCGCATCGTGACCGGCGCCGGAGGGCAGGTGAAGCGGCTCGATCCCGAGGCCTTTCACAGCGTTCTCCAGATGCCCGATCAGCCCCTTGTCCATGGGGGTTGCGGGCGAGTCCATGAAGGGTTCGATGGTGAAAGCGACACCGCGCCTCTGGGCCGCAGCCCGGCACTCCGTCACGATGTCGTGCACCATGGCCTGCCGCACCGCATCGTCCGGCGAGCGGGCGTCGAGGGTGAAATCGACCCGTGCGGGGATCACGTTGATCGCTCCCGGCTGCACCTGCGCCACGCCCACGGTCGCTACCGTGTCTGCGCGGAGGGAGCCTGCGCGCTCCACGATGCCGATCATCTCCGCCACCGCTGCGAGCGCATCGCGGCGCATGGTCATCGGCACCGTGCCGGCATGGCCTGCCTCGCCGACCACATGGGCACGGGCACGGGTAATGCCGTTGATGGCCGAGACGATTCCCACCGGCAGTTCCCTGGCCTCGAGCAGGGGGCCCTGCTCGATATGGACTTCGAGATAACCCCGATAGCGGCCCGGGTCGCGGGCAAGCGCCGCAATGCCGTTCGGATCGCCACCGAAGCCGATCAGGGCATCGCGCAGTGCGATCCCGTCCTGATCGCGGCCATCGAGCCAGGCCGGGTCGTAGCGGCCGGCAAGGGCGTAGGACGTGGACAGATTGGTCGGGAAGCGGACGTTCTCCTCGTCTCCGAAAGCCACGATCTCGATGGGACAGGCGGGCACGATGCCCTGCTCCTTGAGCGCCTCGGCGGCGACGATGCCGAGCACGACCCCGAGATTGCCATCGTACCGGCCCGCATCGACCACCGAATCGATGTGGGAGCCGATGAGAAGGGCAGGAGCCTCGGGATTCCTGCCTTCGATGCGCCCGACGACGGAGCCGAGAGCGTCGATGTGAGCGGCAAGACCGGCATCCCGCATGAAGCCCAGGGTCGTATCCGCAGCGGCCCTGTGCGCGGGAGAGAGATACAGGCGCGTGATGCGCCCGAATTCATCGCTGTGCGCGGCGAGAGCCTCGATCATCGCCATAACGCGATGGCCGAGGGTGAGGTCGGAAAGGTTCGTCATGATGCGAGAGTTTCAGGAACCGGGCGGCTTCGCAAGGGGAAGCACGCCCGAGGCCCGAAACGAGGTAAACCCGAGCCTCGTCAGGCGGCCACGCCGAGCTTCTTCTGCAGGCTCGTGGACGAGGTCGTGTATTGGAAGAGGAGCTTCTTCTCGGGGTAAACGTAGCGGTGCACCTTCTGGGCCGCCAGCGCGCCTTCGTGGAAGCCGGAGAGGATCAGCTTGAGCTTGCCCGGATAGGTATTGATGTCGCCGATGGCGAAGATGCCCGGAACGTTGGTCTCGAACTTTTCCGTATCGACCGGGATCAGGTTCTCATGGAGGTTCAGGCCCCATTCGGCGATCGGGCCGAGCTTCATGGTGAGCCCGAAGAAGGGCAGCATCACATCGCAATCCACCGTGAACTCCGAACCGTCGTCCTTGCGGATGACGGCGCCCTCCAGCACGGGCGGCTCGCCCTTGAGAGCGCTCACCTGGCCGAGATGCAGGTCCATCTCGCCGGCGGCGACGAGGGCGCGCATCTTCTCGACGGTGTGGGGCGCGGCCCGGAAGGCGTCGCGGCGGTGGAGCAGGGTCAGGCGCCGGGCGATGGGCTGCAGGTTCACCGTCCAGTCGAGGGCGGAATCGCCGCCGCCGACGATGAGCACCTTCTTGTCCCGGAACATCTCCATCTTCCGTACGGCGTAGAACACGCCCGTGCCCTCATAGGCCTCGATGTTGTCGATCGGGGGCTTCTTGGGCTGGAACGAGCCGCCGCCCGCCGCGATGATCACGGACTTGCAGGTGAAGGTGGTTCCGTTCTCGGCGGTCCTGACCCTGAACAGCGGCGCCTCGGGCGTGCCGAGGGTCTCGATGCTTTCCACCATCTCGTTGAAATGGAAGGTCGGGTGGAAGGGCTCGATCTGCGCCATCAAGTTGTCCACGAGCCCCTGGCCGGTCACCATCGGGAAGCCGGGAATGTCGTAGATCGGCTTCTCCGGGTAGAGCTCCGCGCATTGCCCGCCTGCCTTCGGCAGGATGTCGATCAGATGGCATTTGATGTCGAGGAGCCCGAGTTCGAACACGGCGAACAGGCCCACAGGCCCGGCACCGATGATGACGACGTCCGTTTCGATATGGTCGGTCATGAACAGGCTCCTTGGAGAGACCGCATCCGAAAAGCACGGTCTCCTGGTCTTGGCAATGCGGCAGGCTCGACGGTGTCAGTTCCCGGTGGGGGCGAGGGTGACCTCCAGGCCGTCGAGTTCGGGGGTCCAGATGATCTGGCAGGACAGGCGGGAATTGGGCCAGCTGACCACCGTGTCCAGCTGGTTCTCCTCCTCCTCGGTCGGAGGATGGAGCTTGTCCAGCCATTTGTCGTCCACGAAGACATGACAGGTAGCGCATTCGCAGGCGCCGCCGCACAGGCCCTCGATGGGCAGCCCCCAGTCCCGGATGATCTCCATGACCCGCCAGCCCTCGAGGGCTTCGAGAGTGTGGCGCTGGCCGTTACGGTCGGTCACATGGATCACGCCCATGGATAAGGGTTTCCTCAAGGTCGGGATGAGAAGCGGGTGGGGCCGCGAGCCCCGACTGCATATCGGGCCTGGAGCCGCCCCGTCAATCGTAGCCGGCCGTTCCGGCGCTCCGTTTAGGGGCATCCCGGCATAAAAAAGGACCGCCTTTCGGCGGTCCTCCTTAGGGAATGAGAGTGCTCCGTGCTAGCGGCCGCGGCCACCGCCGTGGGAGTGTTCGCCACCCTTGCGCCCGGCCTCGGACGCCTTCTCAGGGGTGTTCTTTAAGCTGCCGCCGCCGGCCTCGCCGCCCTTCTTCGCGATTTCGCGCTGCTTGCTCTCGTCCATGGAAGAAAAGCCGCGGTTGGAGCCGCCAGATTTATTCTGAGCCATCATCAATCTCCTTTTTGCTGGCCTAGACGGCGAGTTAACGAGCAAGTCAGGAAGGTGTTCGGTTTGGTTTATCGTTTTTCAAGAAGATCTATCTTTGACCGAGGAAAACAAAATTATCCAACCTGTGCAGGTCATCATATGTTAAATTTCAATAGGACAATTTCATATGTTTCTATTTCATTCAAGAATATTTGGTCGTGATTATGGAAGATAGGCCCGTATCTTATGACTAAACTTGCAAGGATGCGGCATATCGCCGATCTGGAAACGGCAAAGTCTGTCGCGTAAATGTAGGGCCTGCCTTCGGCTGAATGAATATCCTCGTGAGCGGGCCGGTATCCTCGATCTTCTGTCTGCCGACCTGGCCCCATCGCGGTTCTTCCGCTGGATCGTCCTCATCCTGCGCCCAGGAATGGATCACGCCCCTTGGACCCGTCATCTTGCGGAAGGTGGGGAAGTCCTTATCGGAGGTTTAGTCCGACCTCTCCGGCTCCTCTTTGGCATTGAGGTGGTAGAGGTTCCCGAAGAACTCGTCGAAACCATGCATCGTCGGCAGATGGCTGTTGAGGTCGCCGAGATGGTTTTTGCCGAATTGCCCCGTCGCATATCCCTGGTTCTTGAGAAGTGCGGCGATGGTGACGATCTTGTCCGACATGCCGACCTCAACCGAACGGCCCGATCTGGAAGGTCATGCTCACGATGGCGCCGATCCCGATGAGAAGCAGGATCACGGCGGTGATGAGCGTGAACGAAGGGGGGAATCGGCTTTCGCCGTAGATCAGTCGAGCGGCCCTCATCTCCTTGCGCTGCGCGCGCAGGCCAAGCATGAACTGGCTGTGAAAGACGATGCCGCCGATCAGCATCACGATGCCGAGCATCACCAGCGTCATGCCGAAGTTCCGTGCGGAGCCGACGTGAGTCATCGTGCCGGCCTCGCGCAGCTTCTGGAAGAACTGAAAGATCGAGAAACCGAAGCCGATGAGAGACAGCGACGTACGGATCACCGCCATCAGAGTTCGGTCGGCGCTCATGCGGGTGCGCTGGAACGACATGCCGGTCCGGCGCGCGGACAACTCGACGGACATGTCATCGCTGATAGGACGTTTCGGGTTGGAATCGGCCATCGTCAGAATCATCCTCGTTCGGCAGGATGGCTGCATCGGGACCATGCCCAACACGGGACGGCATGGAACCTGCCTCAGCTCGGGGCGGCGGACGGAGGTCCATCCGCCGCGCTGTCGCCGTCTTTGTCTGCTGCCCTTTCCGGTCAGCCTCTCTTGCAAACTGCTCCAGCAGGACTTGGAAAGCTCAGTGGTGCCCGCCTCCTGCAGTCTCCATAATCTTTTCCATCACCTGATCGATGCCGAAGCTCGCTGCTTTCTGCCGTGGTGGGAATTCTCTGAACGTTGCGAGAAACTCCGCGACGCCTGCCTGTGCGGGGACGAGCATGAAGGCGTGGTCCAGGAGCCAGTCATAATAAGTATTGGAGGTGATGTCCGCGCGTTCATAGGGGTCGGTGCGCAAATTGAATATTTTGGGAACGCGCAGCGTTATCATCGGCTCGGCCCAGACTTGGAGCGTGCCGCGAGCCCGCTGCTCCATGAAGGCGAATTTCCAGTTATCGAAGCGAAGGCAGGCGAGATCACCATCATCCGTGAAGTAGAAGAATCCCTTCCGCTCGTGTTGTTTGGCCTTTCCGGTGAGGTAAGGCATAAGGCTGAAGCCATCGATGTGAACCTTGAACGTCTTGCCGTTCGCCTCGTAGCCGCCCTTCTTAAGCTTCTCCTTAACGTCCGGATCGCCAGCCGCTTCGACGATGGTCGGCAACCAGTCGAGATGACTGACGATCTCGTTGCAGACTGTCCTGGGCTTTATCACCCCTGGCCAGCGCACCAGGCATGGTACGCGATATGCACCTTCCCACATCGAATTCTTCTCGTTGCGGAACGGCGTCATGGCCGCATCCGGCCACGAGTTGATGTGCGGACCGTTGTCGGTCGAGTACATGACCATCGTGTTGTCGGCGATACCGAGTTCATCGAGCAGGTCAAGCATCTTGCCGATGTGCTTATCGTGCTCAATCATGCAGTCGTGGTATTCGGACTGCCAACGTCCAGCTTGGCCACGAATGCGGTCCTCGATATGCGTTCGGAAGTGCATGTGCGTCGTGTTGAACCAGACGAAGAACGGCTTGTCGTCCTTGGCTGCCTTCCTGATGAAGTCCTGCGCGGCCTTGAGGAACTCGGTGTCGACGGTCTCCATCCGTTTCTTGGTCAGTGGGCCCGTATTTTCGATCTTCTGTCCGCCCTTGCCATCCGACCAGCAGTGGAGCACACCGCGCGGGCCAAAGTTCTTCCTGAAGTTTGGAAAATCCTTTTCGCTCGGGTAGTCGGGAAGCTCCGGTTCCTCCTCTGCGTTGAGATGATAGAGATTGCCGAAGAACTCATCGAAGCCGTGCATCGTCGGCAGGTGCTCGTCACGGTCGCCGAAATGGTTTTTGCCGAATTGGCCGGTCGCGTATCCCAACGGCTTCAACAGCTCAGGAATGTTCGGGTCTTCGGCGCGCATGCCGAGTTCGGCGCCAGGCAGGCCGACCTTGGTCAGGCCGGTGCGCAGTCCGCATTGCCCGGTGATGAAGGACGCGCGGCCTGCCGTGCAGCTCTGCTCGCCGTAGTAATCCGTGAAGAGCATGCCCTCTTCGCCGATGCGGTCGATGTTGGGCGTCCGATAGCCCATCATCCCTCTCGTAAAGATGCTCAGGTTCGATTGGCCGATATCGTCACCCCACAGGATCAGGGAGTTCGGTTTCTTCGCCATGGCACGCCTCCTCTGCGTCAAGATGGCTGGACGAAACGCACAAGCGCATGGGCCGCCTGTCGCGCATCATGTCGGTGTCTCTCACACGTCCCTGCAATGCTGCGGCTCTCTGCGGTATCCCATGCGATGATGGACGAGCGGGGAGGCCGGGCAGCCGACATGATCTGCTCCTCACGATACCGGACCGGTAGACCTGCGCCTTGCCCACCACCGGGCAAGGCGGCAGAACGGCCCGCGCAACAGAACGTAGGGGAGGAACGCGAGCAGGATCGAAACAAGCACAGTCTCGGCCGGGAAGAAGGCGTCTAGAACGACCGCCTGATAGATTCCGTCCATGACGAGGCCCAGCAGGATGATCCGCGCCGTCGCGATCACGCCTTCGCGCAAGCGCCCCGTGCTCCCGTTCCGGTCCGTGAGCAGGGCCCACAGGTAAGGCGAGCGGTTGAGGCGTGCGTCCTTCATCCCATCGTAGAAGGCCGCGATGGCCGCCATGGTCGGCTGGAGGATGAAGCGGAAGGTCATCGGACCCCCGGGCCGCTCCAAGATGTTGCGCCCGATCCGGCTCAGCACTTCGGTCGAGAATCCGTACCAGAACAGGCCGAGACCGACGAGGACCCCGGCCACGATGACCACGAAGCGAGCCAGCAGCAACTGGTTGGCTGTCACGGTGTCGGCCATCATGTCCCCCGGACCTCGCGCACCACGCAGCGGAAGCCGACATGGCTGGTGGAGGTGTCGACCGGCTCCGGATGCCGGGCGGCCGGGCGGTAGCGGCGACAGTAGCTCGGCGCGCATAGATGCGAGCCGCCCTTGAGCACCTTGCGCGGGATGCGGATCTGCGGCTGGCAGGGGTCGTAGCTGTCGGCCTCGCGCCCGCCGCGCGGGTTCTCGGGGATGCAGCAGGCCTTCGGCGCGTCAGACGGGTGCTTGGGCGCGTACCAGTCCGACGTCCATTCCCAGACGTTGCCGATCATATCGTAGAGCCCGTAGCCGTTGGGCGGATAGGCCCTCACCGGCGAGGTGCGCTCGTAGCCGTCCAGCTTTGTGTTCTGGAAGGGGAATGCGCCCTGCCATGTATTGGCCATATGCCGGCCGCCGGGCGTCAGCTCGTCGCCCCAGGCGAACTCGGCGCCGTCGAGCCCGCCACGCGCGGCGAACTCCCATTCGGCCTCCGCCGGCAGCTCCTTGCCGGCCCAGGCCGCATAGGCCTCGGCGTCCGGATAGGCGACATGCACCACCGGGTGATCGTCGAGACCCTTGATCGAGGAGCCGGGCCCATAGGGGCGGCGCCAGTTGGCACCGAAGACGAAGGCCCACCACTGGCTCCAGTCGCTCAGGTTGACCGGGTAATCCGGCGGGCTGAAGACGAGCGATCCTGCCTTGAGCATGTGCGGCAGCGCGCCGGGATAATCCTTCGGATCCGGCGTTCTCTCCGCGACCGTGACATGGCCCGTCGCTTCCACGAAGCGGCGGAACGCGCGGTTAGTGACCGGCGTCGCATCCATCCAGAACCCGTCGACCGTGACGCGGTGGACCGGCGCCTCCTCCGGATAATGCCTGTCCGATCCCATCCTGAACGTGCCGCCCGCAATCCAGACCATGCCCGGATGCGGAGCCTTGCTCTGCAGCTTGGCCGGAGAGGATCCGGTATCGATCAGCGCCATGGCGCAGCCCTCACCTTACTGAAACCCACAAGGCCTCATGCAGCGTCCTGGATCGCATTTCCGATCCAGGGCACGGCGTGGGGCAAAACGGTACACCAGCGGTTCCTTCAGCCCGCCGACGCACGCCATGGGGTTTCAGTATGTCGGATCACGGGCCTTTGCTTGACCGAACAGGACAGCGGCCGGGCAATTCGGGATAGGTCGCAACAGGAGGATGGAGTCGCGTGGCGTATCTCGTGATCGGATCGCCACTCAGGCAGGTGACACTCCTAAAGCATCGGACCCAAAAGTGGACCTGCACTTTTGGGATTGAATCCGATGCTTCCTTCTTGAGCGAGAGCATCGTTCGGGCGGACCCGTAGGGCCGCCTGAATGGGATCGGTGTTAGCCGCCCAGGGTTCCTTCGCGCAGAGCCTTGTCGGCCATCAGCTCGGCCATGGAGCCCTGGAACCGCATCTCGCCGCGCTCGATGACGCAGGCGCGGTCGCTGATCCCGGCGGCAAAGGCCCAGTTCTGCTCCGAGAGAAGCACTGCGACGCCTTCCGCCTTCATGGCCCGGATCGCCTCGGCCATCATCTGCACGATGACCGGGGCGATGCCCTCGGACGGCTCGTCGAGCAGGATCGCATCCGGATTGCCCATGAGGGTGCGCGCGATGGAGAGCATCTGCTGCTCACCGCCGGACATCTGGTTGCCCCGGCGGCCACGCATCTCGCCGAGGTTGGGAAAGAGCCGGAACAGCCGCTCGGGAGTCCAAGGCGAGCGTCCGGCTTCCGCCGTCCGGCGGCCCGTCTCCAGGTTCTCCTCGACGGTGAGATCGGTGAAGATGCGCCGGTCCTCGGGCACGTAGCCTAAGCCGAGGCGTGCGATCCTGTAGGTCGGGAGCTTGCTCAAGGAATGTCCCTTGAAGGTCGCATGGGTGGCGGTGGCCGAAACAAGCCCCATGATCGCCTTCAGGGTCGTGGTCTTGCCAGCCCCGTTGCGGCCGACGAGCGCCACCACCTCGCCCGGATAGAGATGGAGCGACAGGCCGAACAGCACCTGCGCCCGGCCGTAGAAGGCGCGCAGGTTCCTGATGTCGAGCAGCACGTCTCCTCTCATGCGGGGCCCGTTCCTTGGGATGGCTCGAGGGCATGGCTGTCGCCCAGATAGGCGCGCCTGACCTGGGGGTCCTGGCGGATCTCGTCCGGAGTTCCGGCCGCGATGATCTGGCCGCGCAGAAGCACGATCACCCGGGCCGCGTGGCCGAAGACGACGTCCATGTCATGCTCGGTGAAGAGAACGCCGATGCCCTGGGAGGCGGCGATGGAGGCGGTGAGGTCCATGAGCGCGGCCCGCTCCTGCGGCGCCATGCCGGCGGTGGGCTCGTCCATGAGGAGCAGCTTCGGCTGGCCTGCAAGCGCAATGGCGAGTTCCACACGCTTCACGTCGCCATAGGCCAGCGCCGAGCAGGGCATGTCCGCCGCCTCCGCCATGCCGACCTGGGCGAGCAGGTCGACCGCTCCCGCGCGATGGCGCTCCCGCGCCGGCGTCCAGAGTCCCCGGCTCTGCCGAAAACGGCTGATCAGCGCCATCTGTACATTCTCGGCCGCGCTCATGGAAAGGAATGTCTGCGCCACCTGGAAGGTGCGCCCCACGCCGCCGCGGAAGCGCGCCTGCGGTGAGGCATGGGTGATGTCCTGCCCGTCGATCAGCACCTGTCCGCGATCGGGCCCGAGCTGGCCGCCGACCATGTTGAACACGGTCGACTTCCCCGCGCCGTTGGGTCCAATGATGGCCAGCATCTCGCCGCGCGCGACGGTAAAGGATACGTCGCGCGCCGCCACCACGCCGCCGAAGGATTTGTGCAGGCCCGTCACGGTCAAAAGCGTCATGCCCGCGCCTCCCACCGGTCCCGGACGGTGCCGACGAGGCCGCGCGGGAAGAGGAGCACCATCGCGATGATGCTCAGGCCCAGGAACAGGCGCCACAGGGGCGTGAGCGGCATGATCCAGTCGCGCAGGGCGTGCAGGGCGCCGGCACCCACGAGAGGTCCGATCACGGTCTGAATGCCGCCCAGGAGCAGCATGGTGAGCGCATCCACCGAGGTCGAGATGCCGAGCAGGCTCGGATCCACCGATCCGCGGGAAAAGGCATAGAGACCGCCTGCGAGGCCCGCCGCCGCGCCCGCGGCGATGAAGGCGAGCCAGCGGTGCCGACGGATCGCGAGGCCGATGGCCTCCGCACGGGCTTCCGAGTCGCGGGCCGCGCGCAAGGCATAGCCGAACGGCGCGTCGATGATGCGCTTCAGAAGCAGCACCGCCACCAGAGTCAAAGCGGCCGTCAGCAGGTAATAGGGAACCGGTCCGCTCGCCCAGCGCGAGGGCCACACGCCGACGATTCCGTTGTCGCCGCCGGTCACATCGACCCATTGAAAGGCGACCGCATAGAGAATCTGCGCGGCTGCAAGCGTCATCATGGCGAGATAGATGCCGGACAGGCGCACCACGAAAGCGCCGATCAGGCCTGCGCCGAGGGCAGCGAGGGCAAGCCCGAGCGGCAGCGCCGTCTCCATCGACGTGCCGAACCATTTGACAGCAAGCGCCGCCCCATAAGCGCCGAGGCCGAAGAAGGCCGCATGGCCGAAGCTCACGAGCCCGCCGACGCCGATGAGAAGCTGCAGGCTGAAGGCGAAGAGCGCGAAGATCAGGATCTCCGTCGCGACCTTCAGAAGATATGCATCCGCGATCAGCGGGAAGCCGGCGAGAGCCGCGACCGTGAAGAGCAGAATGAACGGACGGCCAGGCTGAGGCTTGCGGCTGGCGATGCCCACTGCATGGGTTCCGCCGATGACCTCGGCGCGCCCGAAGAGCCCGTAGGGCCGGATCGCCAGCACCACGGCCATGAGCAGGAACACCACGACAAGGGTGCTCTTGGGAAAGATCAGGATGCCGAAGGCCTGCAATTGTCCGATGATGAGCGCTGCGAGAAACGCGCCCGGCACGCTGCCCATGCCGCCGACCACCGTGACGACGAAGGCCTCCGCGATGATCGCCAGATCCATTCCCGTATTGGCGGAGACGCGCGGGATCTGGAGCGCACCGCCCAGGCCCGCGAGGAATGCGCCGAGAAACAGCGTGCCGGTGAACAGCAGCGCCTGGTTGACGCCGAGCGAGGCCACCATGTCGCGGTCCTGCGTCGCCGCGCGCACCAGCACGCCGAAGCGCGTCCTGCGCAGCAGGAGCCAGACGAGTCCCAGTACGATGGGACCGGCCGCGATCAGAGCGAGTTCATAGGATGGGAAGCGCCGCCCGAGGATGTCGACGGGCGCGCGAAGTCCCGGCGCGCGCGGCCCGAGAATGTCTTCGGGGCCGAAGACCTGCACGACGAGGTCCTGCACCACCAGCACCACGCCGAAAGTGGCGAGAAGTTGGAAAAGCTCCGGTGCGCCGTAGATGCGCCGCAGGAGCACGACCTCGATGATGACGCCGATCACGCCGACGATGAGGGCCGAGGCAAGGATGCCCGCCCAGAAGGCAGTGGGCCCGAAAGAGAATTCGAGCAGGCGCGGGATCAGGGTCGCGGCCGTGTAGGCGCCGATCATGTAGAGCGAGCCGTGAGCGAAATTCACGATCCGCGTGACGCCGAAGACGATGGTCAGGCCGCAGGCGGTGATGAAGAGCGAGGAGGCGCTGGACAGCCCGCTCAGGGCCTGAACGGCGAGGAAGGAGGGATCCAGCGCGATCAATCCGCTAGTCCTTCCGCACCGCCTTCACCTCGGCCTCGGACGGCATGAACGAAGCGCCGTCCTTGTAGGTCCAGTCCGTCATGCCGCCGGTTGCGCCCTTGAGCACGAGCTTGCCGACCCAGGCGCCCATGCTGGATTGATTGTCGATGCCCCGCATGGTGACGGGACCGACGACCGTGTCGAACTTCGCATCCTCGAGCGCCTTGATGAGCGCCTCCGTATCGGTGGAGCCCGCGCGTTCGATGCTGTCGCGGATCATGTTGACGACCATGTAGCCGAGCAGCGAGCCGAGGCGGGGCGTCTCGTTGTACTTCGCGCGGTAGGCGTCCACGAAGGCCTTGTGCTTGGGCTCCTTGATCTCGTCCCACGGATAGCCGGTGACGGTCCAGCCCGTGGGCACTTCGTCCTTGAGGGGCAGGAGCCATTCGGGCTCGCCGGTCAGCAGGGAGAGAACCGTTGCGCCTTCGAAGAGGCCGCGCGTGTTGCCCTCGCGGACGAACTGGGTCAGGTCGGGGCCGAAGAGCACGTTGAAGATGCCGTCGGGCTTGGCCTGTTCGAGGGCCGAGACGGTGGCCCCCGCCTCGATCTTGCCGAGAGCCGGATACTGCTCCGCGACGATCTGCGCTCCGGGCACGCGTTCCTGGATCAGGCGCTTGAACACGCCTGCCGCGGACTGACCGTATTCGTAGTTCGGCGCGACGATGGCCCAGCGCTTGGCGCCGGAGGCCTTCGCCTGGTCTACCAGCATGCCGACCTGCATGAAGTTGTTCGGCCGGATGCGGAAGGTATAGCGGTTGCCCTGCGCCATGGTGATGGCGTCGGTGAGCGGCTCTGCGGCGACGTAGACGACCTTCTTCTGGTTCGCGAAATCCGCCATCGCGACGCCGACATTCGACAGGAAAGAGCCGAAGAGCAGGGAGACGCCCTCGCGGTTCACGAGTTCGTCCGCCACGCGGGTGGCGCTGCCCGTGGTCGCGCCGTCGTCCCGGGACACGATCTCCAGCTTGCGGCCCAGCACGCCGCCCTTGGCGTTGATCTCGTCGAGGGCCATCTGCCAACCATTACGGTAGGGTACGGTGAAGGCCGCCCACTGAGCGTAGGAGTTCAGCTCGCCGAGCTTGATCGGAGGCTGCTGCGCCTGAACCGTGGGTGATGCGAATGCAAATGCCGCTCCAAGAGCCAGCCAGCGGATCGTCGATGCCTTCGCCATAGCGCGTCCCTTCCGTCGAGAACCTGCGAGCATGTAGAGCCAATCGGGCCGAGAAGAAAGATGCAAACTGCCGAGCTTCATCAATTCCTTCCTTGCCGTGGGGCCGATGAGAGTGACAGATTTGCCGTCCTTGCAGTTCCATGTGTGACAGATCCATGCTCCTCGACCGCGATCCCGCCCGCGCCTTCATGCCTTATCCGGCCGTCTCGGTCCCCCATGCCGCAAGGGGGCCGCTCTCCGGCCTGACCTTCGCCGCCAAGGACCTCTTCGACGTGGAGGGCTATCCGACGAGCGCGGGCTCGCCCCACATGCTCGCCATGTCCGGCATCAAGTCCCGCACGGCCCCCATCGTCCAGACGCTGCTGGATTCAGGGGCGCGGTTCGTCGGCAAGACGATCACGGACGAACTGGCCTTTTCCATGAGCGGCAAGAACGCCCATTTCGGCACGCCCGTGAACGGCGGTGCGCCGGACCGGATCCCGGGCGGCTCGTCCTCGGGCTCGGCGGCGGCCGTCTCGAACGGGCTGTGCGATGTCGCGCTCGGCACCGACACGGGCGGGTCCGTCCGGGCTCCGGCGAGCCATTGCGGCCTCTTCGGCATCCGTCCGACCCATGGCCGCGTCAGCCTCGAACTCTGCCACGATCTCGCTCCCTCCTTCGATACCTGCGGGTATTTCACCCGCGACGCGGCCACCTTCGTGCGGGTCGGGAAGGTCGTGCTGGGAGAGGATCCGGCGCCTCTGCCGCCAAAGCCCCGGGTGCTGCTGGCGCGGGACGCGTTCGCGCTGCTCCAGGGACAGGTGCGTGAGGCCCTTGCCCCGGCGTTGCGCCGGGTCGGGAGCGTGCTGGGCGAGCCGCAGGAGGCCGATGCGGCGACGGAAGGCTTCAGCGTCCTCTACTGGGCCATGCGCTATATCCAGAGCCGCGAGGCCTGGGCGGTCGACGGGCCGATGATCGAGCGCTTCCACCCGCCCCTCGGCCCCGGCGTGGCCGACCGGTTCGCCTTCTCCAAGGGGGTGAGCGATGCCCAGGTGGCCGAGGCCCAGGTGATTCGCGCGGCGTTCCGGAAGCGTTTCGAGGCCCTGCTCGGCGGCGATGCGGTGCTGGTCCTGCCGACCATGCCCGATGTCGCGCCGCTTCTCTCCGAGAGCGACGAGGCCCTGAACGACTACCGCAACAACGCCCTGAACCTGCTCTGCCTGTCGGTGCTCTCGGGCCTGCCGCAGGTCTCGATCCCGCTCGCCTCCCGCCTCGGCGCTCCGTTGGGATTGTCGATCATGGGGCCTGCGGGCTCGGATCTGAGCCTCGTGGAGCTGGCCCGCTGCATCGCAGAGACCGGAGCCTCCTGACGGACCCATCCCGCGCGGACGGAGTTACCGCCAGAGTGAAGCAGCGGCCGAGGGCCTCAACCCGGGAAGGACGATCATGACCCATCCAGCCGTGCACCCGAAGACGCCCCACGTGGCGGTGGCCAGCGCCTGCATGCTCGGCGAGGGTCCTGTGTGGGATCACCGCTCGAACACCTTGTTCTGGGTCGACATCAAGAACCCGGGCATCTGGCGCTATCACCCCGAGGCGAAGGAGCATGTGCGCATCGATGCGCCCGAGCGGATCGGCTTCGTCGCGCTGACCGCCGATCGGGATGTCGTCCTTGCGGGCTTCAAGTCGGGGCTTGCCCGTTTCAACCTCGAGACGGGCGCCGTGCAGCCTCTCGTCTCGCCCGACGAGGACAAGCCGAACAACCGGATCAACGACGGTCATGTGGGACCGGACGGGGCGGTTTATTTCGGCACCATGGACGATGAGGAGGCAACCGAATCGGGGGCCTTCTGGCGCTGGGACGGCAAGGAGCTGACCCGGTTCCATTCCGGAATCGTCGTCACCAACGGACCGGCCTTCAGCCCCGACGGCCGGGTGCTCTATGCCACCGATACGATTCGGCGGACGGTCTATGCGCTCGATGTCGCCGGCGGCCTGATTGGCGAGCCGCGTCCCTTCGCGCGCTTCGAGGAGGGGTGGGGGCACCCGGACGGCATGGCGGTCGATGCGCAGGGGCATGTCTGGGTCTGTCACTGGGGCGCCTCGCGCATCACGCGCTTTGCCCCCGACGGGTCGGTCGAGCGCATCGTGCCCGTTCCGACGGCGCAGGTGACGAAATGCGCCTTCGGAGGGCCGGACCTCACGACGCTCTACATCACCACGGCCGCCATCGGCCGCGATCCGCATGTCGACGTGATGGCGGGGCATCTCTTCGAGGTCGAGACCGGCGGCATCCGCGGGCTGAAGACCAACATCTTCGAGGGATAAACATCATGACCGTCGCGCGCTTCGGCTCCCTCAACGGACAGGACGTCCTCCAGGTTTCCCTGAACGGGCCGGACGGCATGGCAATGCAGGTCCTGACCTGGGGCGCGGCGATGCGCGATCTCGTCGTTCCCGCCGCGGCCGGGCCTCAGCGGGTCGTGCTGGGTCTCAATTCCATCGAGGATTATATGGCCCATTCCCCGTACTTCGGTGCTGTGGTCGGGCGCTATGCCAACCGCATCGGAGGGGCGCGGTTCATTCTCGGCGGCGAGACGTTTCATCTGCATCCCAATGAGGGCCGGAACCAGCTTCATGGCGGCCCCATGGGCTTCGGCACCCGTCTCTGGAGCCTCGTCGATCACACGACGTCCAGCGTAACCTTGAGCCTCGTGTCGGAGGATGGCGACATGGGATATCCGGGCCGGCTCGCCGCCACCTGCACCTATACGCTTCTGCCAGGATGCCGGTTGCGCATCGCGCTCGAGGCGACCTGCGACCGGATGACGCCGGTCAACCTGACCACCCACGGCTATTTCAACCTGGATGGCAGCGCGGACATCCTGGCTCACCACCTGATGATCGCGGCCGATTACATCACGCCGACCCGCTCCGATCTCATCCCGACCGGAGAGATCAAGCGCGTGGCGAATACCGGATACGATTTCACGTCCCTCAGGCCGATCGGCGCGGCCGAGCTCATGCATGAGCGTATCCACTACGACATCAACTATGTCCTGCGGGGGCCTTATGAAGAACTCCGTCATGCGGCGACGCTGTCCTCGCTCGGAAGCGGCGTGTCCATGGAGCTCTGGACGACGGAACCCGGCCTCCAATTCTATGACGGTCATCTGATCAACATGCCGGTGCCGGGGCTGGGAGGAGTCAGGTATGGCCGCCATGCCGGACTCTGCCTGGAGCCGCAGCGTTTCCCCGACAGCCCCAATAATGCCCACTTTCCATCGTCTATCCTGCCGCCGGGCCAGGTTTCCCGGCAGATCACCGAGCTGCGATTCTCGCAGTGACGTCAGGAACTTTGCACGAGCGTAGCCGTTTCTTTTCTGTAGCGTAGCGTTTCCGGATAAACACGAATCAAGAGGGAAAGGCGCTCATGCCCGTGCTCGATGCGAAAGCCCTGGAGACCGATCCGAAGGGAATGGCTTTCCTGAAGAGCGTGCTGCATCCGGATATCCCGACCGAGACGCCTTCGAAGGAGGCGCCCCGGATCTTCAGGATCCGCTTTCACATGGCGAAGCGGATGAGAACGCTCATCGCCGGAACGGCCTGACCCTTCTCAAGCATCCTCGACCGCTGCCATCAATCCGCGCTTGGCCAGGAGCGCATCAGCCGTAGGCAGACGCCCCCGGAAGGCCGTATAGGCCTCCGCCGGATCGCGCAGGTTTCCGGCGGAATAGATGAAGCGCTTCAGCTTGCCGGCCATGTCCGGATCGAAGGCATTGCCCGTTTCCTCGAACGCGGTGAAGGCATCCGCGTCGAGCACTTCCGACCAGAGATAGCTGTAGTAGCCCGACGAGTAGCCGTCGCCGGAGAAAACATGCGTGAAATGCGGCGTGCGGTGGCGCATGATGATCTCGCGCGGCATGCCGATCTTGCGCAACGTCTCCGCTTCGAAACCCGAGACGTCGAGATCGTCCAGCTCCCTGCGGCGGTGAAGCTCGAGATCGACGAACGCCGAAGCGAGATACTCGACCGTCGCAAAGCCCTGGTTGAAATTGCGCGCGGCCATCAGGCGGGTGAGCAGTTCCTCCGGAATCGGCTCTCCCGTGAGGTAGTGGGTGGCGTAGCGGCGCAGAATATCCGGCTGCGAGAGCCAGTGTTCGTAGAGCTGCGAGGGAAGCTCCACGAAATCCGTCGAAACGGCCGTGCCCGCGAGCAGCGGATAGGTCACGTTCGAGAGAAGCCCGTGCAGACCGTGACCGAATTCGTGGAAGAGCGTGCGTGCATCGTCGAAGCTCAGGAGCGAGGGCTCGCCCGCGCCGCCCTTGGCGAAGTTCATCACGTTGACGATGATGGGGCGGACATCGCCGGTGAGCTTTTCCTGTGAGCGGAAGGCGCTCATCCAGGCGCCGCTGCGCTTGGAAGGACGAGCGAAGTAATCGCCGATGAAGGTACCGGCGTGCCCTCCGCCAGCGTCCAGAACCTGCCAGGCGCGGATGTCGGGATGATAGCGCGGAAAGTCCTTCAGCTCCTGAAAGCTCAGGCCGAAGAGACGGTTCGCCGTCTCGAAGGCCGCTTCGATGATGCGGTCGAGCTGGAAGTAAGGCTTGATGGTCGCCTCATCGAGGTTGTGGCGCGCCATGCGGACCTGATCGGCATAATAGCGCCAGTCCCAGGGCTCGATGACGATGTTGTCGCCGATGGACTGCGCCTGGGCCTGAAGGTCGTTGCGCTCCTCCTCGGCGCGGGCGCGGGCGGGGGCCCAGACGTCGTTCAGGAGCTTGAGCACGTTGTCGGGCGTCTTCGCCATGGTGTCGGCGAGCTTGAAATCCGCAAAGGTCTCATAGCCCAGGAGCTTCGCCCGCTCGGCGCGCAGGGCCGTCGTCTCGGCGATGATGGCCTTGTTGTCGGTGGCGCCGCCGTTGTCGCCGCGCGCGGCCCAGGCGTTGAACGCCTGCTCGCGCAGATCGCGCCGCTTGGAGAATTGCAGGAAGGGCTCGATGCTGGAGCGGGAAAGGGTGATGACGTACTTGCCCTTCAGTCCGCGCTCCTCCGCGGCCTGAGCCGCCGCTTCCCGCAGGAAGGAGGGCAGGCCTTCGAGATCGGCTTCTCCGTCGAGAACGAGCTGGTAGGATTTTTCATCCGCCAGCACGTTCTGCGAGAATTGCGTGCCGAGGCTCGCCAGCCTCTCGGTGATGGCGGCCAGGCGCTTCTTCTCTTCGGGCCCGAGCTTCGCGCCCGCCCGGACGAAAATGGTGTGGTAGCGGTCGAGAACGCGGGCCTGCTCCGGGGTGAGGCCCAGGCTCTCGCGCTTCTCGTAGAGCGCCGCCACGCGCTTGTAGAGCGCCTCGTTCATGAAGATGCTGTTGCGGTGCTTGGCGAGGATCGGCGCCATCTCGCGCTCCACCGCCTGAATCGCATCGCTGGTGTGCGAACCGGCGAGATTGAAGAACACGCCGCCGACCTTTTTCAGAGTCTGGCCGCTGCGCTCCAGCGCTTCGATGGTGTTGGCGAAGGTAGGCGGTTCGGGGCTGTCGGCGATCGCTGCGATCTGGGCCTGCTGCTCGGCGAGGGCCGTGTCGAAAGCGGGTCTGTAATGCTCCGGTGCGATGCTCTCGAAGGGCGGAAGACCGAAAGGCGTGGTCCATGGCTGAAGAAGGGGGTTGCCCGCGAGAGTCGCGTCTGAAGCCGTCATGATCGCTCCTGCCTGATGCCGTTGGGCTGCAAGTCTTAGCGCATCGTGCGGAAAAGTGGACCCGGTTTTTCGCCGGCGGCGGGCCTCGTTCTCGTCCTCGGCTGAGGCGGATGCTCAGAATGGCCACGTTCAAGGATCGTTTCAGGCTTGAGCACGTTGTTGCAGGACGGCGCGATCGTCTCGCGCCTGGAAGAGATCGACCGCATGCGCCCTGCATCCGCTCCCGTGCCCCCTCCCGAGACGGAGATTGACCCCCCCGGCGTTCCAGGACTCTCGGGGCTGATGACCCTTGCCGTCGGCGTGGTCGTGCTGGCAGCCCTTTATGTCGGGCGGGAGGTTTTCCTCCCTGTGTTCCTCGCCATCCTCCTGGCCTTCGTGCTCGCCCCGTTCGTCGAGCTGCTGCGCCGCTGGCATCTGGGCCGGGGACCCTCCGTCATCATCGCCGTGCTTGTCGCCTTGGGCATCATCCTGTCTATCGGCGGGGTGATCGGCTTCCAGCTGGCGGGCCTCGCGACCGACCTGCCACGCTACCAGAGCACCATTCGCGAGAAGGTCGGATCCCTCCGCGAAGGGGCGATGGGCAGGTTACCCGGCCTTCTCAAGGATTTCGGCCGCCACATCGATCAGGCCGTCGCGGAGCCGCCGGAAAAGACCTCTCCTGCGCCCGCCACCTCGACGCCGCCCCCTGAAGAGCCGAAGCCGCTCCCCGTCGAGGTGCACGAGCCGGACCCGACACCGGCGCAGGTGGCCAGAAACGTGCTGTTGCCCATCGTCGGACCCCTGGCGACCATGGGCATCGTCTTCGTGGTGCTGATCTTCATTCTCATGCAGCGGGAGGATCTGCGCGACCGCATGATTCGCCTTTTCGGATCGAGCGACCTGCACCGCACCACGGCGGCCATGGACGATGCCGCGCGCCGTCTCAGCCGCTACTTCCTGACCCAGCTCGCCCTCAATGCCTGCTTCGGCCTGGTGGCCGGAATCGGCCTGTGGCTCATCGGCGTGCCAAGCCCCGCCCTGTGGGGCGTCTTCGCCGCGCTCATGCGGTTCGTGCCCTATATCGGCTCCTTCCTCGCCGCCGTGCCGCCGATTCTTCTGGCCGCCGCCGTCGATCCCGGCTGGTCGATGGCGCTCATGGCCCTGGCGCTCTTCGTCATCGGGGAGCCCCTGATGGGACACGTGGTCGAACCGGTCGTCTACGGGCAGAGCACGGGTCTTTCGCCCTTCTCCGTCGTTCTCTCAGCGATCTTCTGGACATGGCTATGGGGGCCGGTGGGCCTGGTCATCGCCACCCCGCTCACGCTCTGCCTCGTGGTGCTTGGCCGGCATGTGGAGCGGCTGGAATTCCTGGATGTCCTCCTCGGCGATAGACCGGCCCTGACCCCAGCCGAGAATCTCTATCAGCGGATGCTGGCAGGCGATCCGGATGAAGCGCTGGAATCCGCCGAACTCCTGCTCAAGGAACGCTCGCTCACCTCCTATTACGACGAGGTCGCCCTGAAAGGACTCCAGCTGGCGGCGAACGATGCGACGCGCGGCGTCATGACCCAGCGCCAGCTTGAGCAGGTCAAGGATGTGGTCACATCCCTCGTGCAGGACCTGAGCGGTCATGACGATGTGGAGCCCAAGCCTCACGAAACGAAGGACGAGCCGGTGGCGGCACGGGTCAGCGAGCAGCCCGACAACAAGCAGCCCGCAGCCGAAGCTCCTATGCCTGAGGAAAGCGGGATCCCCGAAACCTGGCGTGCCGAGGGAGCCATCATGTGCGTCGCAGGCCGCGGTCCCCTGGACGAGGCGGCCGCCGAGATGCTGGCGCAATTGCTGGGCAAGCACGGACTCGGCACGCGCGTGGTTTCTCATGAGGCCGTGTCGCGGCGGGAGATCTTCGGCCTGGACATGACGGGCGTGCAGATGATCTGCATCAGTTATCTGGAGATCAGCGGGACTCCTGCGCATCTGCGCTATTTGTTGCGCCGTCTGAAGCAGCGCGTGCCCGACGCCCCGACCCTTGTGGGTCTCTGGCCCGTCGATGATCCGGTGCTGAAGAGCGAGGCCATGCGCGCGACTCTTGGCGCGACCTACCACGTCTCGTCGCTGCGCGAGGCTGTCGTGCAATGCCTGAGGGTCGCCACGGGCGAAGAGAAGCTTTCGCAAGCCGAGGTCAATCCGGCCCCGGGACAGGCAACGGCAGCCAAGCGCCTGCCGTTGCCCGCGTAAAGTCGGATCAGGCCGCCTCTTCCTTCAGGAAATCCTCGGCGTAGTGGCAGGCGACCTGCCGTCCGTCGAGCTCCCGCAGAGCCGGGCGCTCCACCTTGCAACGCTCGGTCACATAGGGGCAGCGGGTCGAGAACACGCAGCCCTTCGGCGGGTTGAGCGGGGAGGGGAGTTCGCCTTTGAGCACGATGCGCTTGCGCTTCACGCCGGTGATCCCGGGCGTCGAGGAAAGCAGCGCCTGCGTGTAGGGATGCAGCGGACGGGCGTAGATCCTGTCCTTCGGACCGTGTTCGACGGCATTGCCGAGATACATCACGAGCACGTCGTGCGCGATGTGCCTGACGACGCCGAGGTCGTGCGAGATGAAGAGATAGGCAAGGCCCATCTCTTCCTGAAGATCGGCGAGGAGGTTGAGCACCTGCGCCTGGATCGAGACGTCGAGGGCCGAAACCGGCTCGTCCGCGACCACGAGCTTCGGAGAGAGCATCAGCGCACGTGCAATGGCGATGCGCTGGCGCTGGCCGCCGGAGAACATGTGCGGATAGCGGTTATAGTGCTCGGGCCTCAGGCCCACCTTGGCCATCATCGCGCGGACCCGCTCCTTCCGCTCCGCGGAGGACAGGTTGGTATTGATGACGAGAGGCTCCTCCAGGATCGTCCCGACCTTCTTGCGCGGGTTGAGGGAGCCGTAAGGATTCTGGAACACCAGCTGCACCATGCGGCGCAGCTCCTTGGCATAGTTCGACGGCGGATTGACCGCATCGATGCCGTCGAGGGTGAGGGACCCTTCGGTCGGCTTTTCGATGAGCGTCACCATGCGGGCGAGCGTGGACTTTCCGCAACCGGATTCGCCCACGACGGCAAGGGTCTTGCCGGGCTCGATGGCGAACGAGATGCCGCCGACGGCTTGCAGATTGGCCGGCTCCTTGAACAGGCCGCGCTTGATCTTATAGACCTGCTTGAGGCCCTTGGCTTCGACAACGGGAGCCTTCACGACGCAGCCTCCGTCCCAACAAGATGATCTTTTTTGATGTGCGCGTCCCGTTCCGGATCGCCGAGGGGATAATGGCAGCGGATCTGTCCGCCGGCCCAGGGGCGCAGCGCGGGGCGCACGTTGCGCGAATGCTCGGTCGCATAGGCGCAGCGCGGGCTGAACAGGCAGCCCTTCGGCCGGTCGTAGAGGCCCGGCACGACGCCGGGAATCGTTGCCAGGCGTCCGCCTTCGCTCCGCTCAGGCAGAGCGGCGAGAAGCGCCGCCGTGTAGGGATGCTGGGGCGAGGCAAACAGGTCGGCGGCGGAGCGCTCCTCCATGATCTGCCCCGCATACATCACCATCACGCGCTGGGCGGTGTCGGCCACCACGCCCATGTTGTGGGTGATCATGACGAGCGCCATGTTGCGCTCCTTCTGCAACGTCATGAGCAGATCGAGGATCTGCGCCTGGATCGTCACGTCGAGAGCGGTCGTCGGCTCGTCCGCGATGAGCAGCTTGGGATTGCAGGCGATCGCCATGGCGATCATCACGCGCTGGTTCATGCCGCCCGAAAGCTGGTGCGGATAGGCGGACAGGCGGCTCTCGGGAGACGGAATGCCGACCTGCTCGAGAAGCTCGATCGCCCGGCGGCGCGCCGCCTTGCGGTCCATGCCTTCGTGCAGGCGCAGGGTTTCCGTAAGCTGGAAGCCGATGGTGAAGGACGGGTTCAGGCTGGTCGTCGGTTCCTGGAAGATCATCGCGACGTCCTTGCCCGTGAGCTTGCGCCGCTCCCTGTCGGAGATCGTCAGGAGATTGCGTCCGTTGAAGGCGAGCTTGTCCGCCTTCACGCGGCCGGGGAAGGGGATGAGGCCCATGAGGGCCAGCATCGTCACGCTTTTGCCGGAGCCCGACTCGCCGACGACGCCGAGAACTTCGCCCTCTTCGAGCTTCAGGCTCACGCCGTCCACGGCACGCATGATGCCGCCTTGGGTCGGAAATTCGACCGAGAGATTTTCAATTTCGACAAGTGCCATGGTCAGCGCTTCAGTTTGGGATCGAGGGCGTCGCGAAGACCGTCGCCCAGAAGATTGAAGGCAAGCACCGTGATGAGGATCGCAAGACCGGGGAAGGTCACGACCCACCATGCACGGAGCACGAACTCGCGGGCATCGGCCAGCATGGTTCCCCATTCCGGAGACGGCGGCTGCGCGCCGAGGCCGAGGAAGCCGAGAGCCGCCGCGTCGAGGATCGCGGTCGAAATGCCGAGCGAGGCCTGGACGATGAGAGGCGCGGTGCAGTTCGGCAGCACCTCCTTGAACATCAGCCGCAACGCTCCGGCGCCGCTCACGCGGGCGGCCATAACGTAGTCCTTGGAGGTTTCGGTGATGACTGCGGCGCGCGCAAGGCGCACGTAATGCGGCAGGATCACCAGGGCCACCGCCATCATCGAGTTGATGAGGCCGGGACCCAGGATCGCCACGATCACGATGGCGAGCAGAAGGCTCGGCAAGGTGAGGACGATGTCCATCAGGCGCATGATCGCGATCTCGGTCATGCCGCGGACATAGCCGGCGATGAGGCCGAGAATGGTGCCGAAGACGATCGAGACCGTCACCACGATGATGCCGATCAGCAGCGACAGGCGCGCGCCGTAGATGAGGCGCGACAGGATATCGCGACCGATCGGATCCGTGCCGAGCGGATAGGCGATCGAACCACCCTCCTGCCAGAACGGCGGCTTCAGGGCGATCGTGGTGTCCGTGATGTAAGGCGAATGAGGCGCCAGCACATCCGCGAAGACGGCGAGCAGCACCACGGCCACGATCACGGCGAGGCCTGCGACCGCGCCGCGATTGGCGCTGAAATAGCCCCAGAATTCGCGAAGCGGATGAGGAGGTGTGGCCGTCGGTGCGGTGACGGCCGGAGCTTCCATGGTTTCAGTGGTCATCGCGTATGCCTGATGCGCGGATTGATGAGGCCGTAGGTCAGATCGACGAGCAGATTCACGCTCATGACGATGGCGCCGACGAGGAGAAGGCCGCCTTGGAGGACGGGATAATCGCGGCGGAAGATCGCCTCGATCAGCCACTTGCCGATGCCCGGCCAGGAAAAGATCGTCTCGGTCAGAATGGCGCCGGTGAAGAGCACCCCCACCTGCAGGCCGATCACGGTCACGACCGGGATCATGGCGTTGCGTAGGGCGTGCAGCGCGATCACCCGGAACCGTGAGAGGCCCTTGGCCTTCGCGGTGCGGATGTAGTCCTCACCCAGAACCTCCAGCATGGCCGAGCGGGTCATGCGGGCGATGACGGCGAGGGGCACCGTTCCGAGCACGATGGTCGGCAGGATCAGGTGCTCGAGAGCCGAAAGGAAAGCTCCCTCTTCCTCCGACATGAGCGAGTCGATCAGGAGGAAGCCGGTGACCGGCTCGATGTAATAGAGAACGTCGATGCGGCCCGAGACGGGCGTCCATCCGAGCTGCACGGAGAACAGCAGGATGAGGATCAGGCCCCACCAGAAGATCGGCATGGAATAGCCGGTCAGGGACAGGCCCATGACACCGTGATCGAAGATCGAATTTCGTCGGACAGCCGCCAGGATGCCTGCGGGAATTCCCAACACCAGGGCGAACAGAATGGCGCAGACCCCCAGTTCGACCGTTGCCGGGAACAGATTTTGGAATTCGGTCAGCACGGATTCCCGCGTGACGATGGACTTGCCCAGATCGCCCTGCAGGACGCGGCCGATATAGATGCCGTACTGCACAAGAAGCGGTTGATCCAGGCCGAACTCCTTCTTGAGCTGTTCATGGCGCGCAGCATCGATGCCGCGCTCTCCGGCCATGGTCTCGATCGGATCGCCCGGAACGAGCCGGATCAGGAAAAATGCCACCAGGGTGATTCCGATGAAGGTCGGAATGAGGAGGCTCAGGCGGGTCAAAATGAAGCGGATCATGTCTTAAAAACGGAAAAAGGCGGAGCAGCTATGAAGCTGCTCCGCCGGAGGCCACTGGAAAAGCCTTACTTACCCTTGATGTCCACACCGTAGAAGGTATGGCGACCGAAGGGCGAGAGCTTGAAGTCGACCACTTCCTTGCGGACGGGCTTCAGCTGCACGGCATGGGCGACGGTGAACCAGGGAGCCTGCTCCTTGAAGATCACCTGAGCCTGCTCGTAGAGCTTCGTGCGCTCTGCGACGTTCGTCGTGACCTTCGCCTTGGTGACGAGCTCGTCGAACGGCTTGTAGCAGAACTTGGCCACGTTCGAGCCGTTGGTCTGAGCCGAGGCGCAGCCGAGCAGGGTGTGCAGGAAGTTGTCCGGATCGCCGTTGTCGCCGGTCCAGCCGAGCTGCACCATCTGGTGCTCGCCGGCCTGGGCGCGCTTGCGATACTCGCCCCACTCATAGGTCTTGATCTCGGCCTTCACGCCGACCTTGGCGAGGTCGGCCTGCATCAGCTCGGCCATGCGCTTGCCGTTCGGGTTGTACGGGCGCTGGACGGGCATGGCCCACAGGTCGGTCTCGAACCCGTTCGGGTAGCCGGCTTCAGCCAGGAGCTTCTTGGCGGCTTCCACGTTGTACGCGTCGTCCTTGATGGACTTGTTGAACGACCATATGGTCGGCGGGATCGGGTTGGTGGCCGGAATGCCCGTGTCGAGATAGATCGCCTCGACGAGGGCCTTCTTGTTGATGGCCATGTTCAGCGCCTTGCGGACGCGCACGTCGTCGAAGGGCTTCTTGGTGGTGTTGTAGGCCAGGTAGCCGATGTTGAGGCCAGGCTGCTCGAGGATCGTGACGTTCGGATCCTTCTTCATCGCAGCCAGATCGGCCGGGTTCGGATAGGGCATCACATGGCACTCGCCCTTCTGGAGCTTGGCCCAGCGGACGGAGGCGTCGGGCGTGATCGAGAAGACGAGGTCGTCGAGCTTGGCCTTGCCGCCCCAGTATTCCGGGAAGGCCTTGTAGCGGATGATCGCGTCCTTCTGGTACTGAACGAGGTAGAACGGACCCGTGCCGATCGGCTCTTGGTCGATCTTCTCGGGCGTTCCGGCCTTCAGCATCGCATCGGCGTATTCCTTGGACTGCACGCCGGCCCACTGCATGGCGAGGTTGGCCAGGAACGGAGCTTCAGGCTGGTTCAGCGTGACCTTGACGGTGTAGTCGTCGACCTTCTCGACCGACTTGAGCAGCTTGGGCATGCCCATGTCGTCGAAATAGGAGTGGTTCGGGCTCGTGACCTTGAAGTAGGGGTTCGATTCCTTCCACTGACGCTCGAACATGAACACGACGTCGTCGGCATTCAGATTACGGGTCGGCTTGAAGTTCTTGTTGGAGTGCCACTTGGCGTTCTTGCGCAGATGGAAGGTATAGACCGTGCCGTCAGCAGAGATGTCCCACTTCTCGGCGAGACCGGGGACGACCGTCGTGCCGCCGCGCTCGAAATCCACGAGGTTGTCGTAGATCTGCTCGGTCGCATCGAACGAGGTACCCGTGGTGTTGACGCCCGGATAGAAATTCTCCGGGCTGCCTTCGGAGCAGTAAACCAGGGTTTTGGCGGCCAGCGGAGCGGCGGCCAGGAAGGCCGGGACGCAGATCGCGGCGAAAAGGGCTGACTTTTTCATACCTAAGTCCTCTGAGACGGCTCTACTCGTGGCCGTTCTGTGACGAAGTTAAGGTGCGAAGCCCCATTATTGTCAATCTGTCCACGCAACAATGGATAATTTTTGGAAGAAATTTACCATTTTATGCATCTGCCCTAACGTAAAGTGTCGCGGCAAAGGGTCGATTTTTCGCGATTCCGTAACGGTTCGCGTTCGCAGTTGCGAAACCTTATCCACAAACGCTGAAATGGGGCGAAGAATATTCCCTTAGGGAATCGACTACTTGCGTTCCCGGCGATGGGCGGCTTCGGTGACCTTGGCGGCCAGGTCCTCCCGCGTGAACGGCTTGTGGAGCATGAGATAGTCGTCCGAAACCCGTTTCGGATCGGCATATCCGGTCACGAGCAGGATGCCGATGTCTGGCCGGACCTCTCGCGCCTTGTCGGCCAAATCGGTTCCGGTCATGCCCGGCATGGCGAAGTCGGCGATCAGAAGATCGATGTCGCTGTCGGATTTCACGATCTCGAGCGCTGAGGATCCATCCGCCGCTTCTACGACCCTGTGCCCCATCTCGGTCAGATAGGCGGCCGTCACCGTTCTCACTTCGGCATCGTCATCGACGAGGATGATGCGCACCTTGGGCGCATCGGGCGCGACGACCTGTTCCTTCCGCGGGCCGGTTTCCTTTTCCTCTGCGGCGCGCGACAGATAGAGTTCCACCGTGGTGCCCGCGCCGACGGCGCTCTGGATGGTCACTGTGCCGCCCGATTGCTGGGCGAGCCCATAGACCATGGGCAGACCGAGCCCGGTGCCCTTACCGACTTCCTTCGTGGTGAAGAAGGGCTCCAGGACGCGGGTCAGGATTTCCTGCGGGATGCCGCTGCCCGTATCGGCGACGGAGATGACCACGTAGTCGCCGCCGCTCAGATCCGTGATCTGTCCCTCCTCGACCATCTCGTTGCGGGTGGAGAGGGTTAGGACGCCGTTCTCAGGCATGGCGTCACGGGCGTTGATGCAGAGATTGAGAACCGCGAGTTCCAGCTGGTCGGGATCGACCAGGGCGGGCCAGAGACCGTCCGCGAGGCGCCGCTCGATGCGGATCACGCCGCCGAGCGTGCGTGTCAGCAGGTCGTTCATGCCGGCGATGGTTTCATTGACGTTCACCGCCTGCAGCCGCAGATCCCGCTGGCGGCTGAAGCTCAGCAGGCGCTGGGTCAGGGAAGCGCCGCGCTCCGCAGCATAGGTGGCGTTCTGCAGCAGGCGCGTCAGCCGGGGGTCGTCCGGCGCCCGGCGCGAGGCAAGGTCGAGGCTTCCGAGAACGGCCATGAGCAGGTTGTTGAAGTCATGCGCCACGCCGCCCGCGAGGGTTCCCAGCGCCTGCATCTTGTCCGCTTGCCGCAGGCGCATCTCCATCAGCTTGCGTTCGGTGATGTTGCGCTCGATGGTAGCCAGATTCGTCACAGCCCCGGATTCGCCCAGGATCGGGATGCGGTTGATGAGGAACCACTGAGACGCGCCGTCGGGCGAAGACCGCTCTTCGATCACTTCATCGGGCTTTCCGGCCGCGATGGCCCGGCGCTCCGCTTCCTCGATCATCGTCGCCCGTTCCGGTGAGATGTAATCCCGCTCCCGGCGGCCCAGGCATTCGCCTGCGGAACAGCCGAGACTCTGCGCCTTGCTGGCGTTCAGGCGGACGAAGCGGCCTTCCAGGTCCTTGAACGAGATCAGGTCCTCCGTGCTCTCCATAAGCCCGTGCAGGAGTGCGCGTTCGGTGTCGAGTTCCTTGGCCAGCATGCGCCGCTGATAAGCATTCGCGACCATGTTGGAGAGCGCGGCCGGATCCCAGGGCTTGGGCGCGTAGGCCATGATCCGGCCTTTGTTGACCGCGCCGATGACGGCCTTCAGATCCGCGTAGCCCGTGAGAAGAATGGCTTCCGCATCCGAAAGCTCGCGTGCCTTGGCGAGAAACTCGTCTCCTTGCATCTCTGGCATGCGCTGGTCGGAGATGATGACGGCGATGTCCGGCTCCCGGCGGAGGATGTCGAGCGCCTTGATCGGGGTCGAGGCGGTCAGGACACGATAGTCGTCCTCGAGCAGATCTTCGATGGCGATCAGGATGTCCGGTTCGTCGTCGACGACCAGGATCGTGCCTTGGGTTGAATGTATCTCACTCGGCAAGGTCATGAAACAATCCGCCTCGGGATCGTGATGGTGAAACTCGCGCCCCCCGTGGGGCCTGGCTCCACCGAGATCGATCCTTTGTGGGCCTGAACGATGCTATAGGCGATCGCCAAGCCAAGTCCAGTTCCGGACCCGACGGGTTTGGTCGTGAAGAACGGCTCGAAAATGCGCTCCCGAAATTCCGATGGAATGCCTGGACCCGTATCGCTGATCCTGATCGTATAGGTTGTCGCGTCGCTCTCGGTTTCAATGTCGATGCCGCCCGTGCCCTTGATGGCATCCGCGGCGTTGCCGACGATGTTCATGACGACCTGGTTCAGCAGGGCGGGGGAACAGTAGAGGTCCGGAACCGCGTTGTAGCGGCGGCGGACGTCGATGCGGCTGCCGAGCTTGTGGCCGAGCAGGGCCAGCACGGTTTCGATGGATTCCGGCACGTTGACGGTCTGGAAATCGCCTTCGTCCAGGCGCGAGAAGCGCCGCAGATTGAGGCCCAGCTCCTGGATCCGGGCCAATCCCAGCTTCATCGCCGCGACGCGGTCGCGCGACTTTTGAATCTGCCGTTCGAGTCCGGCCTCCGGCGGCATCTTGGTGGCGATCTCGGTGAGCAATCGTTCCACCGTTCCCTGGTGCGCCTGGATGAAGGCGAGGGGATTGTTGATCTCGTGGGCGATGCCGGCCACCAGCTCGCCGAGGGATGCCATCTTGGCCGCCTGGACGAGCTGGGCCTGTGTTCCCTTCAGGAGAGCGTTGGCCTCTTCCAGTTCACGGTTCGCCTTGGCGAGGGCCTCCGCCAAGGCTGCCTCCGCCCGTGCTCTGGCGAGCGCGAGCTCCCGTTCCCGCAACTCCGTCTCGATGCGCCAGTTCTCGTCCTGCATCAGCTTGCGCCGGACGAGCGCCCGAATGCGCACCCGCATTCCGTCTGCCTCGAGCGTCGAGGGAACGATGTCGTCGACTCCGGCGGCAAAGGCGCGGGCCAAAAGGTCTCCGCCCTCCTCGTTGCCGAGACCGACGATGGCGAAGCTCGGCGCATCCGTCCCTGGGAGAGGGGCCAGCCCGCGGTAAAGGTTCAACTGGCGGCAAAGCCCGATGCCGTCGAAATTCGGGCTGAGCAGGTTGACGAGAATGCAGTCCCACGTGGCTTCCGGCGAGCGAACCTGTCGGAGAGTCTGCGCCGGGTCGGCAGCCAGGGATACCGCATAGCCCTCATGGGCGAGCATACCCTGGAGCTCGGTTCTGCGCGCCGGGCAATCGTCGGCGATGAGAATGCGGGCCCGGCGGAAGGTGCCGAAGCTGGGAGATTGCCGCTCTTCACGGGAATCGCCGATGGGAGAGGAGGGTCGGCGCAGCAGCGCCTTGATCCTGAGGATGATCAGTTCCTGCTCGGCAGATTTGGAGATATAGGCGTCCGCCCCGCTTTCCAGGCCCTGGCGCTCGACGGCGCGTTCCCGCGCCTCCGTCAGCATGATGACGGGGATGGCGCGGGTGCGCACGTTCAGGCGCAGCTGCCGTGTCAGCTCGTCGCCATTCATGCCGGGCAGGTGGTAATCGGCGATGACCAGATCTGGCAGCTTCTCGTTCAGGCCGTCGAGGGCCGCCTCCGCCGTCGAGCGCCAGGTCACGTGAAAACCGTTTGTCTCCAGCATGTGGCGCAGCTGCAGCGCCTGGGTCTCGGAATCCTCGACCAGGAGAATCTCGGCGGCCGGTATGATCGCTCCCGTGCTCATTCGCCTCCTCCCCGCGCCAGCCTCACGAGGCGGGGCGCGATGAGGTCGAGAGGCAGGCTGACATTGACGCCGCCGATCCTCGCTGCCGCCGCGGGCATGCCATAGACGACGGCGGTGCTCTCATCTTCCGCAACAATATATCCTCCGGCTTGACGCATCTCGACGAGGCCCTGCGCCCCATCCTCGCCCATGCCCGTGAGAATGACGCCGAGCCCTCTCCGGCCCACCGACTGCGCCATCGATTTGAACAGAAGAGTGGCAGAAGGGCGCTGATTGTTGAGGGGCGGCTCGGCGCTCACCTTCAGCGTCCCCGCAGCGGACAGGAGCAGATGCCGGTCGCCGGGAGCGACGTAAACGCGGCCTGGAACCGGGATTTCCTGATCCTGGGCGAGACGTACGTCGAGCGGGATCAGCCCGTTCAGCCAGGAGGCGAAGCCTTCCATGAAAGGGGCGCCCATGTGCTGGACGAGAAGGATCGGCAGAGGAAAGTCCTCCGGCAGCGCCCCGAGAACCTTCGCGAGGGCGGGCGGCCCGCCCGTGGAGGCGGCGATGCCCATGATGCCCGGGCGCGTCAAGCTCCATTCCTGCTCGCGTTTCGGAGCAGGCGGAACGCCGGTCTCGCGCCAGGGAGCGAAGGAGCGCTGCCGGACCACGGGCACCTGGCTCATGATGTAGAGCTGCGTGCAGATGGTATTGGCGATCGCGGCATAACCCGCGCTGGAGAGGCCGACGGGTTTCTCCACGACGGTGAGCGCGCCGGCCTTGAGGGCGTTCATGGAGATCTTGAGAGAGGAATCCTCGATGCTGTCGGCGATGACGACGATGGGAGTCGGATGTTCCGACATGATCCGGCGCGTCGCCTCCAGGCCGTCCATGCCGGGGAGCCGGATGTCCATGGAGACGACATCCGGTTGAACGCGTCCGATCTCCCGGAGCGCCTCTTCCGCCGAGCTGACGGCAGCGGCCACCACGAGGCGGGGGTCGCTGGCGATGATATGGACGAGCAGCTGCCGGACGACGAGGGAATCCTCGACGACCATGACCCGGACCCGCGATTGAGACGCCATACCCATCACACGAGACTCATAACACCTGCCCGATCGTCGCCAGCAGTTCGCGCTGATCGAACTTCTGCTTTGTAATATAAGCGCTCGCGCCCAGATCGAGACCCTTGCGCACGTCTTCCGGATCGGCGCGGGAGGTCATCAGGATCACGGGGACCGGAGAAAGCCGAGGATCGTTCTTGATCGCCTGCAGGAGGCCGAAACCGTCCATGCGCGGCATTTCCACGTCGGCGATCACGAGGTCGATCATGGCCTCGCCCGAACGCAGGATGTGCAGGGCATCGATACCGTCGACGCTGAGAACGACCTCGTAGCCCTGCGCCTCCAGGATGCTTTTCTCGAGGGTGCGGGTCGTGATCGAATCGTCGACGACGAGGATGGTCCTGGCCCGGCGCTCCGCCTCCGGGGCCCATTGGGACAGGCCCAGGCCGCTGGCCGCCAGCCTGCCTTCGTTCCTGACCCAATGCTCGATCAGCTTGTCGGGGCTCAGCACGAGAGCCGGCATCTCGCTTTCCAGGAGGACGGTTCCGGAGACGAGTTCGCTCAGCCCGATCGCCTGGACATCGCTGACCAGCATGGTGCGGACATCGTGAAACGCGTTGACGGCGAGCGCGCAGGTACGGGAGCCATGGCGGACGAGAGCGGCCTTCACGTGTCCGGCCTCGGTGGGAAGGGGTGCATTGGAGGATCCTGTCAGGGCTGCAAGGGCAACGATCGGGACGATAACGTCCTGCCCCCCGATCTCGATCCGGGCCGTCGGCCGGCCTTCCACACTTTCCAAGGCATCGGCGCGCAACCGCAGGAGACGATCCACCGCATGGGAGGGCAGGCCGAACATCCGGCCTTCTGCCTCCAGCAGCAGAAGCGGCTGGCGCGCGGCCGTGAAGGGGACGTTCAGCAGGACTTCCGTCCCCTGTGGATAGCGCGGCCTGAGCAGCACCGACCCCTGGAGCTTGCGGGCGGCCTCGGCCACCACCGACAGGCCCATGCCCCGGCCCGACAGCCGGTCGACCTCGCCCGCCGTCGAGAAACCGGGCGTGAAGACCAAAGAGAGCAGCTGGTCCATCGGCGGCGGGGGATGGCCGGGAGCGCGAGGCTGGAGCAGCCCGCGCTCGATGGCGACCTGCTCGATCCGGTCGAGATCCGGCCCGCGCCCGTCGTCGCGGATGCTGATGACGAGACGCCCGCCGCGCGGAGCCAGCTCGATAATCACCTCGGCCCGCTCCGATTTCCCCTTGGCCCTGCGCTCCTCGGGCGGCTCCACCCCGTGGCTCATCGCATTGCGCAGGAGGTGCATGATGGGGTCCTTCAGCGCCTGGAGCACCTGCCGGTCGACCTGGAGATCGAGGCCGATGCTGCGCACCTGCACGTCCTGGCCCATCTTGCGGGCGAGTTCCCTCACCATGTGCCCGAAGCCGCCGAAAACCGTTTCCGCCGAGACGAGCGAGACCCGGTCGATGTTGTCGCGGACCTGGCGCGCGGCCTGCTCGATCGACCATGTGGATTGCCGCCGGTCGCGCGACAGGGCGGACAGCCTGCGGAACAGGGCCTTCAAGTTCTGGTCGAAATCGCGCAGGCGCGGGATCGGGGATGGCCCGCGCGCGTCGCGGCCGGCAGCGTCCGCTTGTGCGGCGTTCAGCGCGTTCACCTGCGCGTGAAGCTGATCCCAGCTCCTGCGCAGGCCGCGGATTTCCAGCTCGATCTGCCGCAGGGCATGATCGAAGCCTTCGTCGGCCTGCAACTCGGCAAGCAGCTGGTGCATGGAATGGGAGAGCTCCTCCATCTGCTCGGTGGCCACGCGCAGGTAGGAGCCCGTAACGGTTTCGGCGGAAGCAGCCGTATCGGTTTTCGATGCCGGTATATCCTGATCGAGCGGCACGGTCTCCGGCGCAGGGGGCGAGGGAGGCTGCGGCGCGGGCTCGGACGGACTGAGCACCTCGGCCACGAGATCCTCGATCAGGTCGAGATCCTGCCGCACTTTGGCAGCCGTCGGCCGGTCGAGGGATTGCTGGCCTTCGAGCACTTTCGAGAAGAGCGCCTCAAGCTGGTGCGCGACCTCCTCGACCGCAGGCAGATCGACCGCGCGGGCGGCGCCCTTAAGGCTGTGGGCGCGACGAAAGACATCCGTCAGGTCGATCGGACCCGCGCCGGCATTGTCGAGCGCGGACCGGATCGCGTGCAGATGCTCGCGATGCTCCGCGTCGAAGGCCGCCAGCAGCTGTTTGCGGATATCCGTCACGATGGATGCGCCTCCGTCATCGCGGACTCAAAGACGGTAGCGCTCGACGAGGCCGAGAAGCTGTTGCGCCAGCGTCGAGAGATTGCCTGCCGCCGTTTCGAGCTGGCGGGTGCCGGCCGCCGTCTGCTGGCTCGCCTGCCGGATGTTCTGGAGCGCGCCCATCACCTGCTCGATTCCGAGCTGCTGCTGGTTGGTGGAGGCCACGATCTGCTGGAAGGTCTGCACGCTCTCCTGGATCTGGCTCGAGATGCCGGTGATGGTCTGCTGGGTGATGTCCGTGCGTTCCTTGCCGGCGCTGACGCGCTTGACGGCTTCCTCGGTGAGCATCACGGACGAATTGATGCCGCGCTGAATGTCGCCCAGGATCGAGCGTACCTGCGTCGTCGCATCCTTCGCCTGATCGGCGAGCGTCTTCATCTCCGAGGCGACCACCGCGAAGCTGCGGCCGTTCTCGCCGGCGGCCGCGGCTTCGATGGCCGCGTTGAGGGCGAGAAGATGGGTGCGTTCGGAAATGTCGTTGACCGATGCGACGATCTCGCCCACGGCCTGCGTCTTCTCGCTCAGCGCCACGATGTTCTCCGCCACGGCCTCGGCCTGCTCGCGGATAGCGTCCATGGCGCGGGCGGTGTCTTCGACGGCCTGCAGTCCGGCCATGCTGGTCTGCGCCGCCGCCTGAGCGGACGCGATGACCTCCTGCGCGCGCTTGCCGATCTGGGTGCCCGAATGGGTGATCTCGTCGACGGTGGCTGCGGTCTCCTGCACGGCGGCGAGCTGCTCCTCGACGGAGGCGGCCTGCTCCTGGGTCGAGGCGCGGATTTCCGCGGCTGCGGCGTTCAGGTTCTCGGTCGCCTCTCGGCTTTGACTCGCGAGCTGGCGCAAGCCTTCCACCATGGCGTTGAGCGTTGCTCCGAGATGTCCGATCTCATCCTTGCCGGTGATGGCCATCTGGCCGCCGAGCTCGCCGCGCCCGACCCGCTCGACGAAGCTCATAAAGGCGCTCAACGGACCCGTGATGGAGGAACGCAGGGCATAGGTGATCAGGATGCTCAGGACGGCGGCTCCCACCATGGCCAGGATGATGGAGAGACGGCTCTGCTCGTAGACTTCGCCGACCCGCTGCTGTCCGAGAATGATGGCTTCGCTGAGGATGGAACGGGCCTGTTCCAGGTTCTTCCGCCAGCTGTCCCGGCTCGCGTTGAGGGAGCTCTGAGTCGATAGAACGGCGGCGAGATCATTGCTCTGCAGAGCTGAGAACTGCCGTTCCGTCGTGCTGCGGAGCTGGCGCAGGTCGCCATTGGCGCGGTTGAGAAGGTCGGAAATCCGCTTCCAGGCATCCGCGCGCTGTTGCGTCAGGGACCGCGATGCATAATCGTTCGCCGTGGAAAGAGCCTGCGCCATGGAGGCCTCGGTCGCATTCGCCTGCTGCTCCCAGACGCGGATCAGGTCGTCCGGGTTCGATTGCTGCTGGCCGAGCGCGCGCAGGAGATAGCGGGAAAGAATTTCCTCCCGCACGCCGCGCATCATGTTCTGTTGGTCGCCGAGGCTTTCGATCTGTCGCATCACCGTCAGATCGCGCGTGACGATTGCCTCGGTGGATTGTCGCACGTCGTCGATCTGGTTGATGGCATAGAGTCCCAAGCCCACGATCAGGGCGACAATGACGGCGAAGCCGAGAAGGATGCGGTTGGCGATCGAGATCGTCACGTCAGACTCCGGAAACAGAGGAAGAGGGCAGGAAGGAACGCAGCAGGCGTTCGATGTCGAGAAGGGACACGGTTTCGTCGCGATCGGGTGCGGCGGTGCCGGTTTGCACTTTGCCATGGCCGGTCACGGCATCGCTGGAAAGCCCTATGGTTTCGGTATCCCCCAGGGGCGTGACATCAGCAACCGCGTAGGCCCGGTCGACCCGCAACGCCACGGGCAGCTGGACATACCGGAGCAGAACGAAGTGCTGGCCGTCGTGATCGCGGGAATCGGGCTTGAGCCCAAGGGCGAGGGCGAGATCGATCACGCTCACCAGCCGTCCGCTGCGGCCGAACAGGCCGACCAGGGCCGATGGCCCTGCCGGAACGGCCGCGCATTCCTGCGGCGGCAGCACCTCCGCAACCGACCCGATGGGAATCCCAAACCGTTCCCGGCCCGCGCTGCAGACCAGAACGCGCGGCAGCGCTTCTGCAGGTTCGGCCGCGATGCCTCTGCGGTTTGCGAGGCGTTCGGTTCTTTCGTCGAGGATGTTTCGAATGCGTTCCTCTTTGGAACGCACTCTCGTCCTTGCCATCTGCCTGAGCTTTCGGCGCACGGATGGTGCCATCGTCATGACGTGCTCCCGGGCTTCGTTCTCTTGGGCTTCGCCACCGCGTCGAGATGGAGGCGCACCAGATGGCGAAGGTCCTTCGCGATCAGCCCATCCGACTCGTCGAGAATCCGCTCGTCGGAAAAGGCGGCTGCAACCCGGGCCGCGTTGGTCAGGCAGCGTATTCCAGGGCCGGATCGTCCTTCCGAGAGCAGCAGGAGTCCGAGATGGTAATGGGCCATGGCGAAATTCTTATCGAGATAAATGCTTTTGAGGAAGCTTTTCTCAGCTTCGCCGGGGCGTCCAAGACCCTGCAGGACGAGGCCGTGATAGAAATGAAGAGGGGCGTTCAGGGACAGGTGCGCGAGCGCGCCCCGGCAAAGGGCGTCCGCTGCTGCGAAATCTCCCGCATCGGCTCGGGTTCTGATTTCATCCAGGACTGTCCTCGGCTCTTCCGGAGCCTCCGAGGGCAAGGGCTCCAGGGAACGCGCCGCGATGCGGGGTTTCGCCAGCTTCCTGTCCGGCTCCCGTCGCTTCGGCTCGGGAAGGATCGGCTGCCAATCCGGCAGAGCCGGGCTGGCAGGGTATGGAGCTGGGACCCGCACGGTCTCCGAGCCTTGCTTCGAGCCTTGCCGGTAAGCCACCGTTCCCGGCAGGTTCAGGGTCCGCATCATGGCGGAGAAGGATGGGTTGGGCTCCGCATGGCCCAGGAGCATCCAGCCATCTTCTGCGAGGCGATCGTGCAGAGCCGCGACGATCCGGGTCACGGTTTCGGGATGGAAATAGATCAGAACGTTCCGGCAGAGAATCAGGTCGAAATCGGTGAGCTCGAGAGGGGAGGAGCCGTCGAGCAGACTGAGCAGGTTGTGCCGCTCGAAGCGAACAAGCGCGCGAAACTCCGGCCGAACCTGCCACTGTTCCTTCCCGGCTTCTGCAAAATAACGGTTCCTCTCGGCTTCCGGCATGGACCTGAGCGCCCATTTGCCGAAGCGGGCTTCCCGCGCTGCGTGAAGGAAGCTGTCGTTGATGTCCGTTCCGACGATGCTGATGCGCCATGTCCCGATCTCCTCGCCAAGGATCTCCTTCACCAGGATGGCGAGTGAATAGGGCTCCGCTCCCGTGGAGCACCCGGCGCTCCAGATGCGAAGCCGCCGCGTATCGTTCTTGCGCGCGAGGATCTCGGGCAGGATCGTCTCGCGCAGGGCCGCGAACTGCTCGGCATAGCGGAAGAAGAACGTTTCGCCGATGGTGATCTCGGCTTCCAGCCTTCCCCATTCCAGGGGGCCAGAAATCGAATCGTCGAGAAGGTTCAGGTATTCAGAGGAATCGGAGAGGCCGGTGGCGCGCAGGCGCTTGCGCACACGTTCCCACAGCAGGTCGTCCTTGTCCTGGTAATAGAAATGGCCGGTGCGCGCGATGATGCGGTCCTTGAGCTGGACGAAGCCCGCATCGAGCAGCGGAAGGGGGAGGGGCCGGGCGGCCCTGAGACGTACAGCCATCAGGCGGGGGCCGCCCATTCGCCGAGACGGTTCTGCGCCTGGCGTGAAAGCTCTGCCAGGGCCTGTCGCTCCTCGGCCAGCAGAAGGCGCTCCACGGACAGCAGATGAACGAGCTGGCCGTTCCAGCTCACTTCCGCCTCGACGCAGCCGTTCAGGGTTTCGGCCTCGCGCACGGGGAAGACGTCGGACATGCCCAAGCGCACGACATCCAGCACGCGATCCGCAAGAAGCGCCTGTACGCCCGACGCGCCCTTTCCTTCGAACAGGATGAGATGCCGGTAGAGGGCGTCTTCGGGATCCTGATCGGCCTGTTCAAGCCCGAACAGCACATCGAGACGCAGAACCGGAACCGCCTGGCCGCTCAGGTTGAAGAAGCCGGCAACCGACCTCGGCAGGACCGGGGGGCGCCACAGGCGGGGCAGGGGCAGAAGCTCGCGCACGGCGCTTCTGTGCAGCGCGCAGGCCGTACCGCATACATCGAACACTATGATCTGCAGGTTTGCCATGGCTTGATACGCGCGCGGAACACAAGGGGCCCAAATGCCCATCGAAACATAATTAGGCGTAACTTCTTCCAAGACAACAGGCTGGGGATCGGCTGCCTCAGGAGCGCCTCTGGCCCAGGATATCGGGCACCTTCGCACATGCGGCGTCTGCCGGAGGCGTTGATGCAACGGAGCTCAAGGGGGCTTGAGACTCCGAGGCCTTAGCGGGCGTGAGTGGTTGCTTCCCGGATGGCGTTCAGCCCGGCGCTGGCGTCGTCGGAATATCCCGTCTGCTGCACGGCCCGGAAAATCCGCTCCGCATCCCTGTAGCGTCCGAGCTTGTAATAGGACCATCCACGGATCAGCAGCAGATCGTTCTGTTCGGGCACGATCCGCGACCGTTCGCTCAGGGCGAGGAGGGTCTCGCTGTAGCGCCCGTCCCGATAGGCCGCCAGGGCCCTCTGCGACAGGATCGCGGCACCGAGTTCGACGCGGCGCTCGCGGGTCTGCGGCGCCTGGGCCGCGGCGATGGCGGCCTCCGAGGTCAGGTTCTTGCGCAGATAAGCCAGGGACTTGCCGTAGGCCGCTTCCTCACGGGTGCGGGAGCCGCCCGTCGCCATGGCCTGATCGAAGGCGGCAACGGCTTCCAGAGGACGGTTGACCTCCATGAGGCACCAGCCACGGGTCAGGGCCGCGTCGCCGGAGAGCCTGGTTGCCGGGCTCGTCATGGCGCATTGGCGTCCGAGGGCGGACCGGGCTTCGGACTGGCGGCGCCGCACGCCTTCCACGGTACGGAGAAGGATGCGCTCTCCATCCGTGCGCTCGACGGCGACCTGCTGGGGAACGTAACGCTGCTGAGCCGGAACCGGTGCGGGTTCGACCGCGGCGATGGGAGGCTGAGCGGGAACAATCCGCGAGTCGTAGGGGCGGGTGACGCCATCCGCGAGGTCGGCGATGCGCTGCGAGCGGCTGCGCCATTGCGCGACCACTTCGTTGAAGGTCGCGCGCTCGTTCAATCTCTGCGTCGAGAGGGCGAGGCCGTAGGCGGAGGGTTCGTCGTCCGGCTTCCAGTTCAGGGCCGTGCGGAACCAGTCCCGCGCCGTGCGGAACTGCTGCGTGTTGTAGGAGTACCAGCCGAGCGCCTGGGCGCCATCGGTAAACCGCTGCACCATCACGACGGGCACGATCCGCGCGACCACCTGCGCATCGAGGCGCGGCGGCGGATCCTGGCTCAGCAGGGCGGTCGCCACGTCCAGATAGATCTTCATGTTCTCGGGGGCCCGGTCGCGCCACTCATGGGCGAAGGCCTCCGCCTCCACGAGTCGGTTCAGGGCGCGAAGAGACATGGCATAGCCTTCGGCCGCCTTCGTGCCGCCGTTCCGGTCAAGAGCCGTCTTGAACAGCTCGAGAGCGCGCGAGGGATTGCCGTGATGGAAATTGTACCAGCCGAGAATCAGGACGGGGCCGGCCTCGTCCGATTTCTGGATCAGCCGTTCGACCACGGCGAGATCCTCGGGCGCGGCGATCGTCTTGCTGTCCAGCGAGGCGCGTTCGACCCGGCGCCGGGCGAGCTCGTCGCGGATCGAGCTGAAATCGTCCGGCGTCTCACCGGTTTTGCGCTCGAACTGCAGGAGGTCGGTCACCTGCTGATCCGTCAGAAGCGAAAGAGCCTTCTGCAGGGTCGCCAGACGCTCGCCCGGATCGGCGCAATTCGTCAGCAGATAGGTGTATACGTCCCGTGTCCGGTCGGGCTGATCCGTGCGGGCGAAGGCTTCGGCCACGCGCCAGAGCACGTCCACGTTCAGGCAGGTCAGGAGACCGGGCGATTCCGTCGCCACGGAGAGCACGGTTCGCCACTGCCCTGTATCGGATGCATTGATCAGGCGACGGCGCGCTTCTACGGTCTGCAGGGCCGTGACCAGCTCCTCCGGCGGCTGCCAATTGGGGTCCGACGATTGACGCTCCGCAATGGCGGCGCGCACTTCGGCGATCCGGTCCTCGCGGTAGAGGTTCCACAGCCGTTCGATGATCGGATCGGGGGCAGCGGCCGCACCGGCCGACAGCTGCGACAGATCGCTGGGCGGAGTCCAGTTGGGATAGAGCGCGCGCAGGCGCGCAATTTCAGCATTCACGCGGCGCGTGTCACCCTGCGATGCGAAATAGCGCAGAGCGGATTCGTCCACCTGCGGCTGGGATCCGCTTGCCGGCGGAGTAGGCGCGGGCGGTGCGCCGGCCTGTGGCTGGTTGCCGTCAGGGCCTGTCTGCTGCGCAAGCGCTGCGAAGGCCAGGATCGCAACCGCAATCGTTATCGCACTGCCGACTAGACGCATCGCGGATATTTTTCACCGAGCAAGGATTTCGCCAGAAGATACAGAGTCGACGGATAATAAAGCTTCGGCTCGAAGGTCTTCATCGATTCCGGAACGGGTGTTCCGTCGAGCACGCAGGCCAGAGCGGCAGGCAGGATGGCATAGCCTTCGTCGGTCAGTCGTTCCCGAACATGTCCGGTGACCACATTGACCACGGCGATCCCCTCACTTTCCGCAGACCAGCGCAGCTTGAGAGCCCTCAGCCACTCCAAATCAGTCATCCCTGCTCTCATTAGGTAAAGAGGTATCCTTAAGGAGTTGTAACCAAACTCCGGAGGAAAACCGTCCGCAGGCCTGGGCTGCAGCCCGTTTCTGATGGAAAGCCAATCGGCAGGCAGCCTGATCCGGCCCGATGTTGCCTGCTGCAGCAGCATCACGCCGTCGCGCCAGACACGCGTCCATTCATATTCCGGCGCAAGAGCCGCAAGCACCGGAAAGGCCTCGAACACCCAGTAGGAGAGATTGACGACCGGGCCGTCCGTGCGGTCGTCCGGGCCGAAACCCTGAGCGCCCGGCAGAAGAAACATGGAACGCCCGCTGCGGCTGAAGGTATTCTTACCGATGGCCTTCGCGATTTGCTGGGCGGCCGCCGTATAACGCGGCTCCTGCCACGCCGTTCCGGCTTTCGCGAGCGCATAGGCGATCAGAAGGTCTCCGTCGGTCGCGTTGTTGCGGTCGGTGACGTGGGGCTTTCCGTCCGGATCCCATTTCCAGACCGCCAGGCCGTCGTCCCGGATGAGCAGTTCGGTGAAGGTGAAGCTCCAGATCTGCTCGAAGCTGCGCCGGTCGCCGGCGGCCAGAGCCAGCAGCAATCCATATCCCTGCCCTTCGCTGTGGCTGATGTCTCCGTTGGCGTTGTCGATCACTCGCCCGCTGCTGTCGACGAAGCGGGAGCGATAGGCCTCCCAATCGGCGGAGGAGAGCGTGCCCACCACTTTCAAGGGCTGCACGGCGAGGGTCTGAGCGGAGACAGCCGATCCCATGAGCAGCGAGAGCGCAAAGAAGAGCCGGGGGAGTGCCTGCAGGCACCGCGCCGTCCTGATCGTCATGACCGCCGTCCCAGCCGGCTCAGGAGCAGGGAGGTCGCAATGCCGAGGAACACGCAGCATGCCAGCAGGATCAGGGCATATTGCAGGATGTTGGCCGACATCCAGTTCGCCGCGACGAGACGCAGGTTCGTCAGAGACAGAGGCTGCGTCTGCACGAACCGGTAATCGTTGATCGGCTCGATCTGCAGCTTCATTTCCCTGGGTTCCAGCGCGACGGCCCGTCCTGCAACCTGGGACCACAGCAGCGGATCCGTGAGACGCGCCGATTCCTGCGCCAGCGCGCGATCCGTGCGGGCCGTCACGAGGGTCCAGATGCCGGACTGGTCGGTGCGGTTCTGCGCGATCAGCAGGGAGGCCCGCTGCGGCGGCTCATAGGGGGCATCGGAACGCTCTTCGAGCGACAGGGACGACAGGGAGATGCCGAATGTCTTCTCGATCCAGTCCTGGACCGTGCCGAGCGTCTGCTGAAGAATGCCGCGCCGCTGGAACGTGTCCGACCAGCGCCTGCGGACCTCGTCCGTCGACGATGTGGTCATGCGGTCCGCGGAGAGCTGGCTGACGGGCAGGCTGAACTCGGCGCTCGCCAACGGTTGGCCGCCTTTGTCGCCGGGGGCGGGAGTCGAGGGCCAGATCATGCGCAGGTGCTCCGAGACCTTCACGCGGTTGAGCAGGCCCGGAGGAATCTGGTCGACCGCGCCTATGAACAGCACGGATTCGTCATCGGCGGAGGCGGCATTGGCGAATTGCGCCTGAACCGGTGCGCCGGCGGAGCGCGCCATGCGGGCGAGCAGGGTCCCCGCGGCGGAGTAGTTGGGAGAATCGAGCCGGGCCAGGACGACGGTCGTCGGAAGGTCGCCCGCCGGGAAACGGCCCGCGCTCAGAACGGCGAGATCGGGAAGACGTCCGATCCGCCCGTAATTCGGGAATGAGAGCGTGGTCGTGTCGAACAGCACGAAGCGGTTCGTCTCGGAAAGCGTTTCCCCCGGCGTGCAGCGCTCGTCCGCATCCGTCAGGAGCGCGGCCTCGACATTGATCATGTTGAGGCCCGACTTGAAGTTCTTGAGGGGCACTCTCACGGTATGCCGTCGGACGATGTCGCCCTGGGACGTAATCGTCATCCGCGTGCTGATCATGCCGTTCACGAACACGTTGACATGACTGCCGGGACGGACCGCCGACGTGTAGGCTGCATCCAGATGCAGGATCGCCTCGCCGTATTCGGTGGCGTAGAAATCCGGAGGAAGGTTGATGGCGAAACTGGTTTTGAGGCGGCGTCCCGAGAACTCCTGGGTCGGAACGCCGAGATCGCCGAAGCGGAAGGACTGGCCGCCGAAAGCGGTGGGCACTTCCGGCCAGTGCCAGGAGGCGGTGTCGACGATGCCGCGCTCGGCGCTCTTCGCATTCGCTGCTTGTCCGCCGACGATTCCGATCGCGGTGTCGAGGTCCTGCCAGGTCGGCCCCGAGACGACCAGCGTCGAGCCCATGGAACCCGGCTCCTGCATCATCATGGTCAGAGGCTGGATCGTTGCGGCATCGGACACGCCCGCGATCAGGCCGCGCAGCTCGCCGGCCAGGCCCATGACGACCTTGATCGTGCCGACGGGAGACGGGCCTGGATCGGATTCCATGACCTCGATCACGGGGTGGGCATAGCGTCCGCGCAGGGCGACCATCTGCACGAGACGCAGCAGGCGGTCGCGGATCTCGGGACGATAGATCTTGGGGGCGACCACCCGGATCGTAGTGATGCCCGCATTGTCGATGCCGACGGCGGGCAGGTCGTCAAGCCCGCGCAGCGTCTTGGTCGCGCCTTCGGCGAAAGTGAGCCTCGTCGCGGCCGCATCGACATCGGTCCAGAGTTCGTAGGTTGCGTCGATGGAGCAGTCCGTCCGATGACGCTGGAGCGCTTCCATTCGGATGATGTTCTGCCCGGCGCGCAGGAGGCCGGGGCGGACCGTCGCCGTGATGCGCTTGATGTCGTCCGGCGAGGCAATGGGCGCATCGACCACGGATTCGCCGTTGATCGCGATCCTGAGGCGCGAGCCCTCGGGCATGACCACGACGGCATTCTTGTAGCCGATTGTAAAGGTGGCCCCGCTCGCGGCTTCGTCCTGGGTGAGATGGAACGTCCAGGATCGCGCATCCGTCTCACCCTCGAACCGGATCGACTCGAAGGGAAGGACAGGCCGCTCGATGCGCACGACGCCGCGCGCGGATGCTGCAGGGGTGGCTGCGGAAGGGGCTCTGGCCGGCTCCGTGGTTTTCGGAAGAGGGGAGGGGGCTGCCGGAGCCTGAGGCTGGCCGCCCATGCTGAAGGGGGTGGACGAACCCGCGGGCGCAGCAGGACGGGCCGTTCCCGGCGAAGCGCCGGGACGCATCTCGAACGGGGCCCCCGTGGCGAGCGGTTGCCCTGCCGGTTCCGGCTGTGACGGGCTTGGCGTGGATTGACGCGCACCCGTCCCGCCGGGGGACATGCTGAAAGGAGTGACCTGGGCGAGGGCTGACTGAGCCCCGAAGGCTCCGGCGGCCAGCAGATATAGGATCGAGACCCGACGCACGATGTACCTCTACTTGACGGCCGTAGCGGCGGTGGAGGCCTGAGGGCTGGAGCTGCCGATCCGCTGCAGGCCGAAGAAGTAGGAAAGGCCCCGTCCGGTCTGGTAGAACGCAACCATGAAGAACCATAGTGTTCCGCGCAGAACGCCGATGTCGTGATGGCGGTTCTTCTGGAATTCGCTCCATTGATCCGCATTGGCGAAGACGAGATCGGCGATCATTCTCCGATGCTCGTGCTTTTCGATCACGAAGCGGCACCCGAGCAGCAGGCCCTTGTCGTCCATGTTGACCTTGCGGATTTCCAAAGGCAGCTGCTGGACGGGGAGATTGGAGAAGGGCTGGAACTCGAGAATGCCCGACGTTCCCTTCTTCAGGTTCGGCTCGGCGGACGGAGGCACATGAAGTCTCCCGCCTCCGACCGATACGTCCACCAGCACCGCATCGACCGCCTCGTCGCCCATGATGAAGCGGCACGGACGTTCGACCCGCACCCGGTGGCTCTGGCGCCGCGTGGCGCGTTCCGACACCACGCCGAGCGCGCAGCCTGCGACGATGAGATTGAGGATATTCCAGGCACCGGTCACGAGGGTGAGGTCGGCCTTGTAGGGCTCCATCCAAACCCGCACGCCCGTGGCGATGACGCCGAGGACGAGGATGCCGAAGATGATGAAATAGGGCATTCCCAATTCCGAGATCCGGCTCTGATCCATGGTCTCGTTCTTGGCCGTGACCTTGAAGGTTGGCTTGCTCGGATTGGCGACGACCGATAGCACGGCCGGCAGCAGGTAGATCGTCTGGATGTATTCGTACAGATCCGAAATCCACGGCCAGCGGTAGCGGCCATAGAGATAGTTCTGCATCATGAAGTTCACCATCATGTAGGTGAAGGTGTAGGCGAAGAACTCGCCGCCCGATGCAGTGAAGATCTCGAGGGAGAAGAAGAGGTAGCAGAGCGGCGACACGAGGAAGCAGAACCGTGAGAACGGAAACAGCCAGAACATGCTGCTCGACATGTAGCAGAGGCGCTGAGACAGCTTCAGGCCGCGTTTGAACGCCGGGAACTTGTAGTGCATGATCTGCATCATGCCCTGCGCCCAGCGCGAGCGCTGCCCGATGAAACTCGCGAAGGTGTCGGGCTGCAGGCCGGCAATGAGCGGCTTGTCCACGTACACGCTGGTCCAGCCGCGCGAATGCAGTTCGAGCGCCGTTTCGCAGTCTTCCGTGATGCTCAGGCCGCTGAAGCCGTTGGTCTCCTGCAGGGCTTCACGCCGCAGAACCGCTGCCGATCCGCAGAAGAAGGCCGCGTTCCACTTGTCGAGGCCGCGCTGGATGACGCCGTAGAACATCTCGTTCTCCGACGGCATCGTCTGGAAGGTGCCGAGATTGCGCTCGAGTGGATCGGGGTTGATGAAGAAGTGCGGTGTCTGAACCAGGAAGAGGTTCTTGTCCGCGGTGAAGTGCCCGACGGTCTCCGTCAGGAAGCTCCGGGCCGGAGCATGGTCCGCGTCGAACACGGCGATCAGGTCGCCGGTCGAGTGCTCGAGGCCGTTGTTGAGATTGCCGGCCTTAGCGTGCACGTTGCGGGCGCGGGTCAGGTAGCGCACCTCCAGCGCCTCGCAGAGCGCCTGGAGCTCGGCCCGCCGGGCGCGGGCCTCCTGGGCGACGATGGTGTTGGGCGAGTTGCACTTTTCATCCGTGCCGCCATCGTCAAGCAGCCAGACGGTCAACTTGTCCCCCGGGTAGTCCATGGCCTTCGCCGCGGCAAGCGTCGTGGCTAGAAGGTCCGAGCCTTCATTGTAGCTCGGGACGAAGACGTCGACGGTCGGCAGGTTCTGGGTATCGATCTGGGGCGCCTTGCGGGAACTCAGGGGACTCGACACCACGAAGAGGCTGAGGAACAGCATCAGCACGCTGTACATCTCCGCGAAGTACAGCAGGATGCCGGGAATGAAGCTCGCCACGTCGGTGATCGGCGGGATCGTGCTGGTGGTTCGCCAGAAGACGTAACGCAGGACGATGGCGGTCCCGAGAGCCAGAGCGATCAGCCTCCAGACGCCTTGAGCGCGAAAGAACTTGAGAATGATCATGCAGGCCACGACGGTCAGACCTGCGATGAGATGGGCTTGGAGGCTGATGGGAAGAACAATCAGCGAGACGATCAGTATCGCCGCCACAGCCCATAAGGCTACGATAAGACCTGCTCGCATGTGTCTGGGTTCTCGGCTCTGATATTCGGGGTGCAATAACTCGCTTAGTTCATGTCTTAACCCAGGTCCATGTCTATGTGGACCACGTTGCTTAGGTTTTGTATCGCATTAGTGAATGAAGTGATGTATAATGTAATATCATTTCATTGCTGATCTTGGCGTCACTCCCGTGGCGGCGGGGGGACAATTGGGTAACCGGTCGAACCTGCCGCCGACGGAGCGGAGGGGCTCGGCGCCGTTGTCGGCATGACCGTATCCTTGTCGATCACGCGTCTCTGGACCTCCGGGGCAGGAAGGCTGCGGCGCGGTTCCCGATACAGGGTCCGCCGACGAACCTCCGCCGCATTCGGACCGCCGAGATTGAGCGGATACATCGGTGTATCGATCTGCCCGAAGCCCGGGGGCGGGGATGCGGGCTCCCCGTAGGGGTTCCACGATTCCTGCCGGTAATAGGCCGAGATCGTATAGCCGTAGAAGACGCGCAGGAGCTGGTCCACGCTGGCATCGGCGTCGCACAGGCGCAGCCGCACCGAGATGACGCCGCCCGGAACCAGAATGGCCGGGGCGCTGGGCTCGATCTGCTGCCAGGCATAGAGGCACGTATCGCCTGTCGCGGAGCGCCCCGTGGCAAAGCCGAAGGGGCCGAACTTGTTCTGCACGTAGACGAGGGAGGTTCTCATGTCGACGCCCGGCAGGCGCTCTTCCATTTCCTGCTGGATCTTGTCCGGGACAAGGGCCGGATAGGACAGGCTCGAGGGAATTTCCGGGTTATTCGCCGTGTTGTTGTACAGGGTTACATAGAAAGCGTTCTGCCCGGTCGTCAGGGAGGCGGTCGAGAGAGCGATTTCCTGCGAGAGGCCGTCCTGGTAATCGCGCTGCAGGACCGCGACGACGAAAGGCCCGCCCGGCGGAGGCACGATGACGGCCCGCGTGACGGGCACTTCGGACATGAGGGTTGCAAAGCCGAGATCGGAGCGTCCCGCGCAGGCGGAAACGGCCATGGTGACGCTCGCCGCCGCCAGGAGCCGCAGGGCCATCCACAGACGCTTCGGCCGGTGATGGGTCGGGCTCTCGGGCGCTCCGGGAAGGGTGGGGCCGAAACTCATCTGATGCGAGGACGTCGAAGCGGACATGGGGAACTTGAAAATCCTGGTGGCCAGTCGGCCAGCCAATGCGGGCCGCTTCGAGGAGAGGGAAACTCCTTCTGCGATGCGCCCCTTCAGCTGGATGCTTAACCACCTATGACCATTCATGGTTAACGAAAGGTAAGCATTGCCCCCCGTATCGGACTATAATCCGCCCCATCAAGCGGTTTGTCTTGACGGGTCCGCCGCAAGGCCTACAAATGATGCCGTGCTCCCAGGCTTATGCGCCGGGATGATTCCGCAAGCTCAACCCATTTCAGAATCGTCTGGCCTGATCCTTTAGGCGATCCGGCCTTTTTTCGATCCGGTTCCATCGCCCGGGTTCCAAGAAAGCCTTTCTCGATGAAGTCCGCCTTTCTGCGCAACGCGCTCGTCCTCGGCATGCTCTCCGCTGTCGGGCCCTTCGCCATCGACACGTATCTGCCCGCCTTTCCGGCGATCGCCCGCGAGCTGCAGGTCGATGTCAGCGCCGTGCAGATGAGCCTGATGAGCTTCTTCGTGGCGGTCGCCCTCTGCCAGCTCGCCTATGGGCCGCTTTCGGACCGGTTCGGGCGCAAGCCGCCGCTCTATTTCGGCCTGGGGCTGTTCGTGCTGGCGGGGATCGGCTGCAGCTTCGCGCCGAATGTGGAAACCCTCATCGCCTTCCGGTTCCTGCAGGGCGTCGGTTCCTGTGCGGCGATGGTCATTCCCCGCGCCGTCATTCGCGATCTGCATACCGGGCATGAGGCGGCCCGGTTGATGGCGACGACCATGCTGGTCTTCAGCGTCTCCCCGATCCTCGCCCCGCTCGCCGGCAGCGCCCTGACGGCGTTCTTTGGGTGGCGGGTGATCTTCTGGGCCGTCGCGGCGATCGGGCTCGCCGGTCTGGCGGTCGTGCTCTTCCTCCTGCCCGAGACGCACAGGCCCGCTTCGGACCGCAAGGGCATCGCGCAGGCTTTCGCGACCTACAGGGCCCTTCTCAGGGACCGTCGCTTCCTGAGCCTCGCCTTCATCGGCGGGTTCAGCCAGGCGAGCTTCTTCGCCTATCTGGCCGGGTCCTCCGTCATCTTCATCGAGCATTTCGGGCTGACGCCGTCGCAATACAGCATGGTCTTCGCCTCGAATGCGATCGCCTTCATCGGCAGCGCCCAGTTCAACAGCACTCTCATGCGCCGGTTCGGCGCCGAAAGGGTCGTGCGTGTCGCAATCTCCGTCTTCGCGGCATTGGTGACGTCTCTTTTCCTGCTGACGGTGATCGGGATCGACAGGGCCTATGTCCTGTGGGGGCTTCTTTTCGTGTCCTTCGGCTGTCTCGGTCTCGTAATTCCGTCAACGGCGGTTCTCGCCCTTGAAGAGCATGGCCCCGTGGCCGGCACGGCCTCGGCCCTGATGGGCACGCTTCAGCTCAGCACGGGTGCCGTGATGATCGTGCTGGTCAGCGCCTTCTATGACGGCACGCCCCTGTCGATGGTGAGCGCCATCGTGATCTGCGGGCTGATGGCCCTAGCCTTGAGCATCCGGACGATGAAGGCGAAGCGGGCTTATCCCTGACGGATCCGGTCCAGGATCCAGTCGCGGAAGGAGCGCAGCAGCGGCGTCTCGGCCTTGTACTCCGGATAGACGAGATAATAGGCCCCGCCGCTGGCGAGGCTCTTCGGGAAGAGAAGCTCCAGGCGTCCCGAGGCCAGCTCGTCCGCGATCAGGAAATTCGGAATGAGGGCGGCGCCGAGCCCTGCGGCGGCGGCCTGGGCCACCATGGCGAATTGTTCGAAGCGCGGGCCACGCAGGGGGTTGCTTACCTCCACGCCGACGCTGGAGAACCACTCCGCCCAGGCCGTCGGGCGGGTGCTCTGCTGAAGCAGGGTGGCGCGGGCCAGGTCCTTCGGGGAGTGCAGGTTCTCCCGTGCCCGGTAGCCGGGGCTGCAGACGGGTACGACCTCCTCCGTGCGCAGCAATTCGCACATCGCGCCCGGCCAATGCGGCTCGCCGAAATGGATGGCGGCGTCGAAAGGCTCGGCGGCGAAGTCGAAGGGCACGAGGCGGACCCCGAAATTCACGGTCGCGCCCGGATGCCGGGCGAAGAAATCCGGAATGCGCGGAATGAGCCAGCGCGTGCCGAAGGTCGGCAGGGTGGCGAGGTTGAGCACCCCTGTGGTGCCCGAGAGCGCGATGGCCTGATGGGTGGCGTCGGAGAGTTCTGACAGGGTATTGCGCACCTGGGAGGCATACATGCGCCCCACATCGGTGAGCACCACCCGCTGGCGGCTGCGGCTGAACAGGGAGACGCCGAGGGATTCCTCCAGCTGCTGGATCTGCCGCGAGACGGCGCTCTGGGTCAGGTTCAGTTCTTCGGCCGCCCGAGAGACGCTGCCATGGCGGGCCGTGGCCTCGAAGGCCAGGAGATTGCCCATATTGGGCAGGAAACCGCGACGAAACACAAGTTCATTCCGATTGAGAATAACCTGCTGCGAAGATGTCGATTTACTTTTGGCCTGTCCAGCGCGATTTTGCCGGTCAAATTCAATGGGGTTGGCTGGCCTCGCGCCGGTGCTTCCCAAGCCTTGCATGAGAAGGATGAATGTCATGGCCGGTCCGCAGCATGAACTCGCGAAGCTCAAGTGGGAGGATCCCCTCCTCCTCGACGACCTCCTCACCGACGATGAGCGCATGATCCGCGACACGGCCCGGTCCTACGCCCAGGAGAAGCTCCTCCCCCGCGTGATCGAGGCCTATCGCGAGGAGAAGACCGACCGCGCCATCTTCAACGAGATGGGCGAGCTGGGCCTTCTCGGCGTGACGATCCCCGAGGAATACGGCTGCGCGGGCGCGTCCTACGTGGCCTACGGCCTCGTGGCCCGCGAGGTGGAGCGGGTCGATTCCGGCTACCGCTCCATGATGAGCGTGCAGTCCTCCCTCGTCATGTACCCGATCTATGCCTATGGCTCCGAGGAGCAGCGCCGGAAATACCTGCCCAAGCTCGCCTCGGGCGAGTTCGTGGGCTGCTTCGGCCTCACCGAGCCGGATGCGGGCTCCGACCCCGCCGGCATGAAGACCCGCGCCGTGAAGATCGACGGCGGCTATCGTCTCACCGGCTCCAAGATGTGGATCTCCAACTCCCCCATCGCGGATGTGTTCGTGGTCTGGGCGAAGTCCGAGGCGCATGACAACGAGATCCGCGGCTTCGTGCTGGAGAAGGGCATGAAGGGCCTCTCCGCGCCGAAGATCGGCGGCAAGCTCAGCTTGCGCGCCTCCATCACCGGCGAGATCGTCATGGATGGTGTCGAGGTGGGCGAGGACGCGCTGCTGCCGAACGTGTCGGGACTCAAGGGACCCTTCGGCTGCCTGAACCGCGCGCGCTACGGCATCTCCTGGGGCGCCATGGGCGCGGCGGAGGATTGCTGGCACCGGGCGCGCCAGTACACTCTCGACCGCAAGCAGTTCAACAAGCCGCTCGCCGCGACCCAGCTCGTGCAGAAGAAGCTCGCGGACATGATGACCGAGATCACCCTCGGCCTTCACGCATCGCTGCGCGTCGGCCGTCTCTTCGACGAGGGCCGCATGGCGCCCGAGATGATCTCGCTCGTGAAGCGCAACAATTGCGGCAAGGCGCTCGACATCGCGCGCCAGGCCCGCGACATGCACGGCGGCAACGGCATCCAGGAAGAGTACCACGTGATGCGCCATGCGCAGAACCTGGAGACGGTGAATACCTACGAGGGCACGCACGACGTGCACGCTCTCATCCTCGGCCGCGCGCAGACGGGGCTGCAGGCGTTCTTCTAAAAGAGGAGCAGGCAATGCCTCTTCGCATCACGCTCGCAGGAGCGACGGGCTGGGTCGGCAAGGCGCTGGTGGCTGCGATTGCAGCCGCCGACGATCTCGAACTCACGGGCGCCGTAAGCCGCAGTGCTGCGGGCCGGGATGCGGGCGAGGCCACCGGTCTTCCCCGCCTGGGCGTCGCGATCAGCGCCACGCTCGAAGAGGCTTTGAAAGCGCCGTCCGACGTGGTGATCGACTACACCAAGCCCCATGCGGTCAAGGCTCATGCGCTGACGGCGTTGGCGCATGGCCGCCATGTGGTCGTCGGCACATCGGGCCTCTCCGCGGAAGAATATGCGGAGATCGATCGCGTTGCCCTGAAAGCGGAGCGCGGCGTGCTGGCCGCCGGGAATTTCTCGATCACGGCGACGCTGCTGCGCCGTTTCGCGCTGGAGGCCGCGCGCTACGTGCCCGACGTGGAAGTCGTCGATTATGCCTCCGCGACGAAACCCGACACGCCCTCCGGCACGGCACGCGAACTGGCGGAGCTCCTGAGCGAGGTCCGCCAGCCGGCCACCTCGAAGCCGGTGAACGAGCTGACCGGAATTCGCGAAACGCGCGGCGGTGCTCTCGGTGCTAAGGAGCCGGTGCAGGTTCATTCCCTGCGCATGCCGTCTTTCGTGCTCTCGTGCGAAGCCGTGTTTGGCGCGGATAACGAACGTCTCGTCATCCGTCACGATGCGGGGTCGTCGGCTGCCCCTTACGTTGCCGGCACGTTGCTTGCTGCCCGCCGCGTCTCCTCCTTCATCGGATTGAAGCGCGGCCTCGATGCCGTGATGGATTGATGCTCATGAAACCGCTCGAAGGCCTGAAAGTTCTCGAACTCGCGCGCATCCTCGCCGGCCCCTGGGTGGGCCAGCTGCTCGCGGATCTCGGCGCCGACGTGGTGAAGGTGGAACGTTCCGGGGCGGGCGACGACACGCGCGGATGGGGGCCTCCCTTCGTCGACGCGGCCGATGGCGGCGATCTCTCGGCGGCCTATTTTCATGCCTGCAACCGCGGCAAACGTTCCATCGAGGCCGATTTCGAGACCCCCGAAGGCCAGGCGCTTGTGCGCAAGCTCGCGGCCCATGCGGATGTGGTGATCGAGAACTTCAAGGTCGGCGGCCTGAAGAAATACGGGCTCGACTACGAGAGCCTCAGGGCCGTCAATCCGCGCCTCGTCTATTGCTCCATCACGGGTTTCGGGCAGAACGGGCCTTACGCATCCCGCGCGGGCTACGATTTCATGATCCAGGGCATGGGCGGGATCATGGATCTGACGGGCGATCCGGACGGCGAGCCGCAGAAGATCGGCGTCGCCTATGTCGACATCTTCACCGGCGTCTATTCGGTGGTCGGCATTCTCGCGGCGCTTCGCCGCCGGGACCGGACGGGAGAGGGCGCGCATCTCGACATGGCGCTTCTCGACGTGCAGACGAGCGTGCTCGCCAACCAGGCCATGAACTATCTGGCTTCGGGAAAGGCGCCCCGCCGCATGGGCAACGCGCATCCCAACATCGTGCCCTACCAGGTCTTCCCGGTGGCCGACGGCCATGTGATCGTGGCGGTGGGCAACGATGGCCAGTTCTCGCGCTTCGTCGCCGTGCTGGGGCAACCGGAACTCGCGCAGGACGAGCGCTTCGCGACCAATGCGGGCCGCGTGCGTCACCGCGCCGAGCTCGTGCCGATCCTGACGGGTCTGACAATTAAGACAACGCGCGATGCCTTGCTGTCGGCTCTGGAAAAGCAGGGCGTTCCGGCGGGACCCATCAATACGGTCGCCGACGTTTTCGCGGATCCTCACGTCGTCGCGCGCGGCATGAGGATCGACCTGCCGTCTCCGGCTGCAAAGGGAGGCGCGATTCCGTCCGTCCGCTCGCCCATCGTCATGAATGGAGAGCCGATGGCGGCGCATCGTCCTTCGCCGCGCCTCGGAGAGCACACGGACGAGGTGCTGAGCGATCCGTCCTGGATGGCCTGAGACGGGCTTGACGCCTATCCGGCGATGCCCTTGGTGACGAGGCGCTCGATCGCTTTCACGATCCGGTCCCTGTCTTCTTCCGAGAACGGGCTGAGGCCGTGCATTTCGAGATTGCTCAGGCCCTCGGTGGCGAGCCACGCCAGCAGGGCGGCGTCGAGATCGTCGGAATTGGCCTTCAGCTTCTCCAGCGTGGCTGCGATCACCTGACGGACGGGGTCGAGGAGGCGGGGATTCTCCGCCGTAGCCGCCAGCATGCCGGTGGCCATGTCCTGCATCTTGCCGCCGCAGCATATGTTGAGCAGGGTTTTCGTCACCACGCGGGCTTCGAGATTGGGCCCGGGAGGAGCCTTTGCCCGCAACGCCTCCTTTTCGGAGGAGACTTGGTCGATCATGCGCTGGATCATGCCCTGCAGCAGCGCGTCCTTGGTGGGAAAGTTATAAAGTAGCCCGCCTTTGCTGAGCCCTGCCTTCTCCGCAACGGCCTCCAGCGTCAGGCGGCCCGCTCCGATCGTGCCCACAAGCTCTGCGGCCGCATCGAGAATTTTTTCTCTCGAACTTTTGCGGCCTCGGGTACAGGGAAACAACATTGACCTATCTTGCAACTAAACCGTCCAGACGGTATATAAATTCCCCTACGGCCTTGGCGTCAAGGGATAGCTGCGCTAATGCCGCACCTCCTTAGTCTTAGATGAGCCCGTTAAAGGGTTTTGAAACTCGGAAAAAGGCCTATGAAACGGCGCCTCGTAGTTGCTCTTGTGTTCATTCTCGCGGTCGGACTGTGCGGCGGCCTGGTCTGGTTCAACTTTTTCCGCGACAAGATGATCTCGCAGTTCTTCGCCAACATGCAGCCGCCGCCGCAGACGGTTTCGGCCGCCAAGGTCGAGGCGAAGGCCTGGACGCCGAGCATCAGCGCCATCGGCACGGCCAAGGCCGCCAACGGCGTCGAGCTGGCGTTCGAGACGCCCGGCATCGTCAAGGAAATCAAGTTCAAGGCGAACCAGAACGTCCGCGAGGGCGAGGTGCTCGTCCAACTCGACGATACGGTGGAGCGCGCCGACATCCAGGATGTCCAGGCGGCCGTGAAGACCGCCGAGAGCAGCTTCGAGCGCGCCAAGACCCTGTCGGCTCGCGGCTTCGGCACGGAGGCCAACCTGGATCAGGCCAGCGCATTGCTCGCCGCTGCGCGCTCCCGCCTGGCGCGCCTGCAGGCCACGCTCGAGCAGAAGGCCCTGAAGGCCCCCTTCTCCGGCGTGATCGGCATTCCGCGGATCGATGTGGGGCAATATCTCCAGCCGGGCACCGTCATCGCGAGCTTCCAGGATCTATCCTCGATGAAGGTCGACTTCACGGTTCCGGAGCAGCGGGCCGGCGAGATTTCGCTCGGACAGGAAGTGCGTGTCGGCTTGACGGAAACGGATCTGCCTTTCAAGGCCCGCGTCACCGGCAAGGACCCGCGCGTCGATCCGAAGACCCGTCTCGTATCCGTCCAGGCTCTCGTGGAGGACAACAAGAGCGGGGCCATTCTTCCGGGCCAGTTCCTGCACGTGGAAGTGATTCTTCCCGAACAGCCGAATGTCATCACTCTGCCGCAGACGGCGGTCATCACGAGCCTCTACGGCGATTATGTCTACACGATCGAGCAGGAGGAGCGGGCCGGTCAGCAGGTCCAGGTCGTCCGGCAGGTCTTCGTGAAGACGGGTCGCCGGCGCGGCGGCGCTCTCGAGGTCATCTCGGGCGTCCAGCCCGGCCAGCAGGTTGTCGCCTCCGGGCAGAACAAGCTGCAGGCCGGTTCCGTCGTCAAGATCGACAATACCATCGATGTGACGAAGCTCGACACGACGAAGCTCGCGAGCGGGCAATAGGCATAAGCTATGAGCTTTACAGAACTCTTCATCCGCCGCCCTGTCCTGTCGATGGTGGTGAGCCTCCTGATCCTGCTGCTGGGTGCGCAGGGTCTGATGAACCTTCAGGTGCGCCAGTACCCCGAGGTCGAGGAAACCACCATCACGATCACGACGACCTATACGGGCGCCAGCGCCGACCTGATCCAGGGCTTCATCAGCACGCCCATCGCCAAGTCGGTCTCCAGCGCGGAAGGCGTCGATTACGTGACGACGCAGAGCCGCCTCGGCATCAGCACAGTTTCCGTGCGCATGCGCCTGAACACGGATCCGAATGCCGCGCTTACCGAGGTCACCGCCAAGGTGCAGCAGGTGCGCGCGCAGCTTCCCTCCGAAGCCGAGGACCCGGTCATCATGAAGGGCACGGGCCAGAGCTTCGCTCTCATGTACATCACCTTCGGCAGCACGGAGATGAATCCGGAGCAGGTCTCCGAATTCCTCACCCGCGTGGTGCAGCCGCGTTTCGCCACGCTTGAAGGCGTGGGTAATGCCGAGATCCTCGGCGGGCGCGATTTCGCCATGCGCGTCTGGATCGATCCCGTGCGCCTGGCGGCGCGCGGCGTAACCGCCGGCGACGTGGTGGCGGCGATCCGCGCGAACAACTTCCTCGCCGCTCCGGGCAAGACGCAGAGCGAGTACGTGGCCTATCTGCTCGACATGCAGACCACGCTCCAGACGCCCGAAACCTTCGGCATGATGCCGATCCGTTCCAACGGCGATCAGGTCGTGCGCCTGCGCGACGTGGCCGATGTGGAACTCGGCCCCAAGAGCACGGATGTGAAGGTCAGCTTCAACGGCAGCGAGGGCACCTTCATCGGCATCGTGCCGACGCCTTCCGCCAACCCGCTGACCGTCGCCGACGAGGTGACGAAGGCGATCGACGCGATCCGTCCCACCCTGCCCAAGGGCATGACGGTCCAGATCGTCTACGATGCGTCGAACTTCATCTCGGCCTCGATCGAGGAAGTGTTCAAGACCATCGGTGAGGCGGCGCTGATCGTCGTGGTCGTGATCCTGCTCTTCCTGGGATCCTTCCGCTCGGTCCTGATTCCCATCGTGACGATCCCGCTCTCGCTCATCGGCGTGTGCTTCTTCCTCTATGCGCTGGGGTACTCGATCAATCTTCTGACCCTGCTCGCCATGGTTCTCGCCATCGGCCTCGTGGTCGACGACGCCATCGTGGTGCTGGAGAACATCCACCGTCATATCGAGGAGGGTCTGAAGCCCATCGACGCCGCCATCGTGGGCATGAAGGAAATCTTCCTTCCCATCGTCTCCATGACGATCACGCTGGCGGCCGTGTATGCTCCGATCGGATTCACGCAGGGCCTGACGGGTTCGCTCTTCCGCGAGTTCGCCTTCACCCTCGCGGGATCGGTGATCATCTCGGGCATCATCGCGGTGACGCTCTCGCCTATGATGTCGTCGAAGCTGTTGAAGGCTCACGGCGGCCAGGGGCGCTTCGCCGCCTTCGTCGACCGGACCTTCACGCGGCTCGAGAACTGGTATGCCCGTCGCCTGAAGGGCTCGCTGGATTATCGCGGCGTGACGCTCGTCATTGTCGCGGTCCTGCTCGGCACTACGGTCTTCCTTTTCACCAAGACCTCCTCGGAGCTTGCGCCGGAAGAGGATCAGGGCGCGTATCTCGGCCTCGTGAATGCGCCGAAATATGCAACCGCCGACTACACCCAGGCTTTCTCCAAGCAGTTCACCGGAGCTGCCGAGAAGATTCCCGAGATCGACGACAGCTTCCTGATCGTCGGCATCGATGGCGGCGGCGGCGGCTTCGTCGGCTTCAAGCTGAAAGAGTGGAGCGAGCGCCAAAAGAAGGGTGTGCAGACCAAGCAGGAGATTCAGAACCTCCTCAACGAGAACGCGGGCGTGCAGGCCTTCGTCTTCGCGCCGCCCTCTCTGCCCGGCGGCGGCGACGGTCTGCCGATCCAGTATGTGCTGCGCACGATCAACGATTCCTCGCAGGCATACGAGGTCGCGGAGGAGATCCGCAAGCGGGCGATGAAGTCGGGCAAGTTCATCATTGTCCAGAACTCCATCTCCTACCAAACGCCGCGTGCCCGCATCACGGTCGACCGCGACCGGGCGGCTGCGCTGGGAGTGCCTGTCTCGGAGGTCGGCAACACGCTCGGCGCTCTCGTGGGCGGCGCGCCGATCTCGAAGTTCGACCGCGACAGCCGGAGCTACGATGTCGTCAGCCAGGTCCGTCAGGCGGATCGCTTCAATCCTGAGCGCCTGGCCGAGTACTACGTCCGCGCGTCCGATGGTTCCATGGTTCCGCTATCGGCTCTCGTGAGCATCAAGACGGATGCGGCGCCTGCCGCCATCGAGCAGTTCAACCAGCTCAATTCGGCAACCCTGTCGGCGCTGCCCCTGCCGGGCGTGACGACGTCGGATGGCCTCGCCACCCTTCGCTCCATCGCTCAGGAAGTCCTGCCGCAGGGCTTCTACGAGGATTACGCAGGCCAGTCCCGCCTGGAGATCCAGGAGGGCAGCTCGATCTTCCTCGCCTTCGGCCTTGCCGTCATCGTGATCTATCTGGTGCTGGCGGCGCAGTTCGAGAGCTTCCGCGATCCGTTCATCATCATGATGTCGGTGCCGCTCTCCATGTTTGGCGCCATGATCTTCCTGAACCTGGGGCTTGCGACGCTCAACATCTACACGCAGGTGGGTCTGATTACCCTCGTGGGCCTGATCACGAAGCACGGCATTCTGATGGTGGAGTTCGCCAACGAGCAGAAGGAAAAGCACGGCGTCAGCAAGCGCGCGGCCATCGAGGAAGCGGCTCGGGTTCGCCTGCGCCCGATCCTCATGACCACCGCCGCCATGGTGCTCGGCGTCGCGCCCCTGCTCTATGCCAGCGGTGCAGGTGCAGCGGCCCGTTTTTCCATGGGCCTCGTCATCGCCTCCGGCATGTCCATCGGAACGGTCTTCACCCTCTTCGTGGTGCCGATGTTCTATACCTTCATCTCGAAGGAAACCGTGCGGGCGGGCAAGGTGGAGGAGCATCATCCCCACCGTCAGGCGCTGGCGGCGGAATAAATAAAAGGCCGGGCATCGCCCGGCCTTTCGATTCTCTTGAGCGAAGGCAGGGGCGCGCCCCTGCCTTTTTCGTTTCAGCGGGCGATCTCGCCTTCGACTTCCATGAACGGAGAGACGGACTTGAAGCCGGCCTGCTCGGCAGCCTTGCGGACGGCCGCCGCGACCTCGGTCGAGTGAACCTCGATGGTCTCCCCGGTCTTCGAATCGACGAACATGATCTTCATCGCGTTCACGTCCGGCTGGCCGTGGGAGATGACATAGGAATTCTGGGTGGCAAGGCGATGAACGAGACCTGCATCGCGCAGGAAGTCCAGGGCGCGATAAATCGTGACCGGAGCCAGGCGCTTCTTCTCGCTGCTCAGACGATCGACCAGATCGTAGGCGCCAACCGGGCCGCCGCTCTGCACGAGCTCGCGATAAACGCGCTCGCGAATCGGCGTCAGCCGGAGGTTGTTCTGCCGGCACAGATCGTCAGCACGACGAAGAAGGCTTTCTTCTTCTTCTTTTCTAAGGGCCTTGGTGCTCATGACCGCACTCCTGTTATTACGGAATCTACATATTCATATAGGTAAAATAGATCCGTGACAACGTGCTATCATTGCGGAATGCGTTTGCAGCTGTGCATATTCCTCTAAGTAAAATGGCAATCGCGCATAGCTTGAGCCTAGAGTTGCATAAATAAACAATATTTCATTTATAGTGAAACGAAGTTACTCGGCTTCGCTTGTCTGACCGCAGGTTTCGCAGAGGCCGCGAATCTCGACCGTGACTTTCTTGGCCGAAAAGGCGTGATCCTCGCTCCAATGGGACAGGCGCTCGCTGATATGCGTATCGGTGAATTCCTTCACCAGGCCGCACCGCTCGCAGATGGCGAAGGCCGCCATGTCGTGCTCGTGGTGGGGGTGCTTGCAGGCCACATAGGCGTTGAGGCTCTCGAGCCGATGGGCGAGGCCCTTCTCGATGAGCTTGTCCAGGGAGCGGTAGACGGTGGGGGGCGTCACAGCCCCCTTGGCCCGCATCTTGTCGAGGACCTCATAGGCCGAGAGCGGATTCTGGGCCGCGCAGAGAATCCGGTGAACCCGCTTCTGGGTTTCGTTCAGCGCTTCGAGGCCGTGGTGGTGATGCGTATGCGCCATTCTGAAATCGTCGGTTCCGCTTCTCAGGGTGGTCGCCCTATACGTCATGATTGCGGAAGCGATTTCAAGACATTCGTGGGAAGGGCCGGTCAGACCTTTCCCAGCGCAGGACTTTAAAGGTCGACCCAGGCCGCCTTGCGCTGTGAGGAGCGCAAGGCGGCCTCGATGAACCGCACGCCCCGCACGCCGTGATCGACGGTCGGAACCTGAAGCGCATAGGGATGGGGCTCGCGCTTTTCCAGCCGCGCCGCGATCTGCTCGGCCACATCCGTGTAGAGCTGGGCAAAGCCTTCGAGATAGCCTTCGGGGTGTCCGCCCGGGATGCGCGAGGCCGCGCGGGAGACGTCGTCGGCGCCGGAGCCGTTGCGCCGGATGAGGCGCGGCGGCTCGCCCAGGGGCGAGAACAGGAGCCCGTTGGGATTCTCCTGATGCCATTCGAGCCCGGCCTTCTCGCCATAGATGCGGATGCGCAGCCCGTTCTCGAGGCCTGCGGCCACCTGGCTGCACCAGAGCATGCCTTTCGCGCCCGATGCGAAGCGCAGCATCATATGCGCGTTGTCGTCGAGCCTCCGCCCTTCCACGAAGGTGTGCAGCTCCGCCGAGAGGGAAGCGACCTCGTCGCCCAGGATGAACTCGGCGAGGTTGAAGGCATGGGTGCCGATGTCGCCGACCGCGCCCGCGGGCCCCGAGCGCGCGGGGTCCGTGCGCCATTCCGCCTGCTTGCTGCCCGTCGCTTCCATGCGGGTCGCGAGCCAGTCCTGCGCATACTCCACCTGAACGACGCGAATCGCCCCGAGCTCTCCGGCCTGGACCATGGCGCGGGCCTGCCGCACGAGAGGATAGCCGGTGTAATTGTGCGTCACCGCGAAGATCAGCCCTGTCTCGTACGCGAGCCTCGCGAGCTGTTCGGCTTCGCGGCGTGTGGTGGTCAGCGGCTTGTCGCAGATCACATGGATGCCCGCTTTCAGGAAGGCGCGGGCGGCAGCCGCATGAGCGTGGTTGGGTGTGACGATGGCGACCGCGTCGATTCCGTCCTTCAGCCGCCGCTCCCGCCGGGCCATCTCGTTAAAGTCGCCATAGATGCGGTCAGGCTTCAGGAGAAGGTCCTCGCCCGAGGCGCGCGCCCGTTCCGGATCGGAGGAGAGAGCTCCCGCCACGAGCTCCCAGCGGTCGTCGAGGCGCGCGGCGATGCGATGCACCGCGCCGATGAAGGCGCCGCGTCCGCCGCCGACCATGCCGAGACGCAGGCGGCGGTTCAGTCTCTGCTCTGGAGAACCTGCAATCGTCATGCCTCGTCCCTTTCGCTCATGCGGCGTCGATGCCGAGCATCCGGCGGTTGGCCGCCTCGTCCGTTCCGCCCGCGGCGAAGTCGTCGAAGGCCTTCTCCGTCACGCGGATGATGTGCGCTGCGATGAATGCGGCACCTTCCCGCGCGCCGTCCTCGGAGTGCTTGAGGGCGCATTCCCATTCCAGCACGGCCCAGGAATCGTAATCGTACTGCGTGAGCTTCGAGAAGATGGCGTTGAAATCGACCTGCCCGTCGCCCAGCGAACGGAAGCGCCCGGCGCGGTCGGTCCAGCTCTCGTAACCGCCATAGACGCCGACGCGACCGGACGGATTGAACTCGGCATCCTTGGCGTGGAAGGCCTTGATGCGCTCGTGATAGAGATCGATGAAAGCGAGATAATCGAGCTGCTGCAGCAGGAAGTGGCTCGGGTCGTAATTGATGCAGGCGCGGGCATGACCCCCGACCGCATCGACGAAGCGCTCGAAGGTCGCGCCATCGTGGATGTCCTCGCCGGGATGGATCTCATAGGCCACGTCGCAGCCCGCCTCGTCATAGGCATCGAGAACCGGACGCCAGCGCCGGCCCAGCTCCTCGAAGGCGGTCTCGACGAGACCGGCGGGGCGTTGCGGCCAGGGATAGAGAAACGGCCAGGCGAGCGCGCCGGAGAAGGTGACGCTCGCTCTCAGGCCGAGGCGCCTGGAGGCGCGGGCGGCCATCATCATCTGCTCGACCGCCCATTGCTGGCGGGCCTTCGGGTTGCCGCGCACCTCGGGCGTCGCGAAACCGTCGAATGCTTCGTCATAGGCCGGATGCACCGCGACGAGCTGGCCCTGAAGATGGGTCGAGAGTTCCGTGATCTCCAGGCCGTGGGAGCGGACGATTCCCTTGATCTCGTCGCAATAGGTTTCGGACTCCGCCGCTTTCCTCAAGTCGAAGAGACGGGCATCCCAGGTTGGAATCTGCACGCCCTTGTAGCCGAGGGAGGCCGCCCAGCGGCAGATCGCGTCGAGCGAGTTGAACGGGGCTTCGTCGCCTGCGAACTGCGCAAGGAAAAGGCCGGGACCTTTCATGGTCTTCATGGATGAGCTCCCAGGAATCGTATCGGAGACAAGGGTAAGGCAAGGGCAAGCCGTCCGTGTGCGAGCGGCTTTCCGTTGCCTCGCCCCTCCTGTGGGGAAGGGGCGAGGGCGGCTCCGATCAGAACGGGGAGTTCGGGAAGTAGTGATCCTTCGCGTTGTCCTTGGTGATGAGCTGCGCGTTCAGCACGAAGGTGCCACGCATGGGCGCGTTCGTGTAGAAGCTCGCAGCCGTCACATGCATCGCGGTAGCGACCAGCGCCGGCGGATAGGTTACGTTGACGGGGATCATCTTGTCGCCGTCCATGACGCGCTTGACCATCTCCTTCATGCCCGCGCCGCCGACCACGAACTTGATGTCCTCGCGCTTGGCCTGGCGGATCGCCTCCAGGACGCCGAGGGCCATGTCGTCGTCCGCGGCCCACACGGCGTCGATCTTCGGATGCTTGGACAGGAAGTCCTGCATCACCTTGAAGGCGTCGTCGCGGTTCCAGTTGGCATATTGCTTGTCGATGATCTTGACGCCGGATCCCTCGATGGCCTTCTCGAAATTCGTCACGCGCTCGTCGTCGAGAACGGTCGGAATGCCGCGCAGGACCACGATGTTGCCCTGCTTGAGGGTATCCGCGAAGTACTTGCCCGCGATGCGCCCGAAGCCCGGATTGTCGCCTGCCACGTAGATATCCTGGATCGTGGGGTCCTTCAGGCCGCGGTCGATGACCGTGATGAGGACGCCCTTCTTCTTCACCTCGCGGACGGGGTTCGTCAGCTCGTCCGAATTGAAGGGCAGCACCACGAGGGCGTCGATCTTCTGGGCGGTGAGGTCGTCGAGCGCGTTCGCCTGCGATGCGCCGTCAGGCGAAGTCTTCACGATGACCTTGAGGCCGGGATGGGCCTTCTCGAGCTCCTTCGCGGTCTCCTGCGCGTGATACACCGCGCCGCCCGTCCAGCCATGGGTGGCTGCCGGAATCGACACGCCAATGGTCACGTTCTTCTGCTGGGCTATCGCGCCGGTGGCGACGCCGGCCATAAGTCCCGCCGCGATGGCGATCTTCCATGCCGTTGCTTTCATCTCATTCCTCCCTGGAAGGTTGCTTCTGAGCCCTTTCTCCCTAGTCCGGGGGCTCAGGCCCGGTTTCATCGCCCGCGGTGGACAGACCGCTGCACGAGCATGGCGACAATGATGATGGCGCCCTGAACCGCTCCCACGAGGAACTCGGAGACGAAGTTCGACAGCACCATGATATTCGCGACGATTTCGAGGATGACAGCGCCGACGACGGTTCCCCAGACGCGGCCTACGCCGCCCTTGAGCGCCGTGCCGCCGATGACGACGGCGGTGATGGCCTGCAATTCCCACAAGAGGCCCGTGGTCGGCGTGGCGGATCCGAGGCGCGGCACATAGACCAGAACCGCGATGCCGACGCAGATGCCCTGGATGATGTAGGTGAGCGTGCGCACGCGCCAGATCGGAACGCCCGAATAGCGGGCGACGTCCTCGTTCGAGCCGAGCGCGATCACGTGCCGCCCGAAGGCGGTGCGGTAGAGGATCAGCGCGCCGATGGCCGCAACCAGGAGAAAGGCGATGATCGGAACCGGCACGCCGAGAATGCTGCCGAAATAGACCGGGCGGTAGAGTTCGCGCAGTTCGAAATTGCGCATCGTGATCGTGCCGCCGGCCGCGAGCCAGATGACCAGGGAGCGGTAGATGCCCATGGTGCCGAGCGTCACGATGAAGGGCTCGATGCGGCCGAAGGTGACGATGAGGCCGTTGGCCAGCCCGCAGGCTGCGCTCAAGCCGATGGCCGCCAGCATGCCGAGGGCCAGGGTGCCCATATCGCTGCCGCCGAGATGATTGAGCGTCAGGATCATGATTCCGGCGGTGAGCGCCGCCATGGAGCCGACGGAGAGATCGAGGCCGCCGCTCGCGATGACGAAGGTCGCTCCCACCGCGATGATGGCGATGAAGGCCGAGCGCGTCACCACGTTGAGCAGGTTCGAGGCGGTGAGAAAATCCGGATTGACCAGCGCGCCTGCGATCATGAGTACGATCAGCGCGATGAAGGGCGAGAGCGCCCGCATGTCGAGGGTGAAGCGGCGCTTCTCGGCGCCTGTGCGAAGCACGGTTTCGGTCATGCATGGCCCGCGGCGATTTCCGCCGCCCTTTCTTCGTGAACGCCTGTGGCGAGATAGACGATGGAATCTTCCGTCAACCCGGCTTGCGCGACCTCGCCGGCAATGCGCCCGTTGCGCATGACGATCACCCGGTGGCACAGGCCGATCAGCTCCTGCATCTCGGACGAGATGACGACGACGGCTTTTCCCTCCGCCGCGAGGGATGCGATGAAGCGGTAGATCTGCTCCTTGGTGCCGATGTCGACGCCGCGCGTCGGCTCGTCGATAATGACGATGCGCGGTTCGAGCAGCATCATCTTGGCCAGGAGCAGCTTCTGCTGGTTGCCGCCGGAAAGCTGCCCGGCCAGGAGATCCCGGCGCCGGGCGCGGATGTCGAAATCCCTGATGGCCCGATCGAGCGCCTTCTCCTCCGCTGCGCCGTCGATGAACGGGCCGTGGCTGAACGTGTCGAGGGCCGCGAGGGAGAGATTGACCCGAAGGTTCTGCTGCAGCAGCAGGCCTTTGCCCTTCCGGTCCTCGGAGAGATAGACGATGCCTGCCGCCATGGCCTCGCGCGCGTCGCGGAAATCAACGTTCCTGCCGTCGAGGGTGATCGCGCCGTGGCTCGGGCGAAGGCCCACCAGCCCCTCGAAGAGTTCCGTGCGTCCCGCGCCGATCAGGCCGCCGAAGCCGAGGATCTCCCCGCGATGAAGGGTGAAGGAGGCCTTCTCCACATAGCCGGGGACGGCCATGTCGCGAACCGCCAGAAGAACCTGATCGGAGGCGGTTTCCGGTTTTTCGGGATAAAGCTTGGACATGTCGCGGCCCACCATGAGGCGGGCCATTTCGAGGGAGCTCAGCTCATCGATGTCGCGGGTCGCGACGTGACGCCCGTCCCGCAGCACGGTGACGCGATCCGCAATCGCCTTCACCTCGTTGAGGCGGTGAGAAATGTAGAGAACTGCAACGCCCTGGTCCCGCAGCTTGCGGATGATGCCGAAGAGGCTTTCGGCCTCGATGGGGGTGAGAACCGCCGTGGGTTCGTCGAAAGCCACGACCTTGTGGGGAACGAGCAGGGCGCGGGCGATCTGCACGAGCTGCCGGTTGGCGATGGAAAGGCGGCCGACCTGCCGGTCGGGGTCGATCTCGGTCCCGAGTTCGCGCAGGATCGCGCGCGTGCGCTCGCGCATTGCCTTGTCGTCGACGAATCCGAAGCGCTTGATCTCCCGGCCGAGAAATAGGTTCTGCGCCACCGTCAGGTCGGGCGCGAGCAGGATCTCCTGGTGGACGAGAACGATTCCATGCGCCTCGGCATCGACGGGACCCGAAAATGTCACCGGACGATCGTCGAGAGACAGGCTGCCTTTCGTCGGTGCGAGATGACCCGACAGGATGCGCATCAGGGTCGATTTTCCCGCGCCGTTCTCGCCGATGACGGCGTGAACCTCGCCGGGCTTCAGATCGAGCGAAATGCCGGTCAGGACCTCGATGGGCCCGAAGGATTTCGAGATGTTCTCTGCGCGAAGAACGGAAGCCATGAACTGCTCCGGGTGAGCGGTCTGGAGCATCCGAGCGGGCGGATGCGGCCGTGGAGAGCGGGAGCAGAGATCAGCGGGACGGGGCGTGAGCAGGCATCCGGTTCCTCCTGGCGATGTCGTCCTCTTCCGGGACGTTTTTCGAACAAGCCGTCGAAAGGTTCGACTAAGCTTTATGTAATCGATTACATGCAACTTTACCCAAACCGCGGCTTCTGTCAAACACGGCCTGAAAGGGGACGAGCATGGACGAGGCGGCGCAGTCGGGCAGGCGGGGGAGAGCATCCGTGCGGGCCGCGCGGATACAGGATGTCGCGAAGCTCGCCGAGGTCTCGACCGCCACGGTCAGCCGTGCGCTCGCGACACCCGAGCGCGTGTCCGCCGAAGCCCGCGCCCGCGTCATGGAGGCCATTGCCAAGACTGGATACGTGCCGAATCCCGCCGCGCGCACCTTGAGGTCCCAGAAGACATACATGGTGCTGGTCGTCCTGCCCGATCTGGCGAACACATTCTTCTCGAAGATCCTGCGCGGCATTGAGGAAACGCTGTTCGAGGCCGGTTACGGCATGATCATCGGCGATCTCGACGGTTCGCCCGAGAAGGAGGCGCACTTTGCGGCCTACACGGCAGCGGGCCGCGTGGACGGCGCAATCCTGCTTCATGGCCATCTCTTTGGGCAGAGCCGGGGCGGGGAGGGCGCACCTGACCGGATAGGCATTCCGCTCGTGGCGCTCTGCGAGGCGATCCCGGGAGCGGACATCCCGCAGATCGAGATCGACAACCGCGCGGCGGCTTCCCGCATGACACGGCATCTCGCTTCCCTCGGGCACCGCAGCATCGCTTATGTAAGCGGGCCTGCCGGTAACATTCTCGAGCTCGAGCGCTTCCTGGGCTACAGGGACGGGCTTGAGGCCGCCGGCCTGTCCTTCGATCCGGCTCTGGTGATTCCCGGGGACTACACGATCGAATCCGGCGTGGCTGCCGGGCAGAACCTCGTCGCGCGCGCAAGCCGGCCGACGGCGGTGTTCTGCACCAGCGACGAAATGGCCATCGGCCTGATGCGCACGCTCTTCTCGGCCGGACTGAAGGTGCCTGACGATATCTCCGTCGCAGGCTTCGACGATATCGAGTTCGCTGCCGTCGCCGAACCGGCGCTGACCACGATTCATCAGCCCCGGAGAGAACTCGGACAGGCCGCGGCGACGGCTCTCGTCGCCCTCCTGCAGGGCCGCCCGACCCCGAAGCGGATCCGGCTGGATACGGAACTCGTGATTCGCGACAGCGTCGCAGCGCTTTGTCCAATGTCCTAGACCATCGAAAATGCGCCTACGAGCAGCACCAGGACGAGACCGATAAAACCGATATAGCCGTAAAGGGCCTTGCGGGAGTGTCCATGGGCATAGCTGTCCTTTTCGGCGCTGTCCTGCCATCGGACGGATGTTTCCTGGTGCCGCGCCTGATCGACCTGTTCCGGCTTGGGAGAGTAGCCGCCCGCTTCGTCATCGGTGCCCAGCGGAGAGAGGGCCGGATCGAACACCTCGTTCTTGTCGCCCGTGCGGCCGCTGTCGATGTCGTCCTTGAGCTGCGCCGAGGTCGAGCCTTGAGCCAGGGGCGAAGCCTCCATCGGCTCGATGGTGCGCGCCGGAGGAATGTCGGCACGGTCAGGGTTGTCTGGACGGGTGGACATGCGAACTCTCCCGGGATCCATGATTGGGAAAACCATCGGGCGCATGCGGGGTTCCTGCCGGGGCGCAGGGCAAAAACCCCATCCGGACAAGAAAAAAGGCCGTTGTTGCCAACGGCCCGAAGTTTAGGGAGGAAACGCCCAAGAAGGGCAGCAACGCTGCGACGCCAATCGCCGTGTTGCACTGCGATAGATAAGGGGTGCACCGATGCTGTTCAAGATGAAAAGGTCAGCATCGTTGCCCAATTTTTCGCCGCCCTGATATGCCGGAAATGCAAAGGTAACTGGACATGTCGGCGATGCCGAAGGACAAAACGGAGGCACATCGTTCCCCTGGGAGACCTGGAATGCCGAAGCTGAATGCCGTACTCGAAACCGCGCTCTATGTGGACGACCTCGACCGCGCCCGGTCGTTCTACGAAGACAGCCTCGGCCTGACGCTTCTCCTGCACAACCAGCGCATGTGCGCTTTCGATGTCGGAGGCAGGAGCGTGTTGCTCCTGTTCGTGCGTGGGGGATCGACCGAGCCGATCACGACCCCCGGCGGAACGATCCCGCCCCATGACGGGCAGGGGCCGCTGCACATTGGCTTCGCGATTTCCGCCGAGGAGCTGGAGGCCTGGGAGCGGCGGCTCAAGGAATGCGCCATCCCGGTCGAGAGCCGGGTCACCTGGTCGCGGGGCGGAACGAGCCTCTACTTCCGGGACCCGGACGGGCATGTGCTGGAACTGGTCACGCCGGGTCTCTGGGCGACGTATTAGGCCGCCCGGGATAAGCCTCCATCCTCCTCAGGTGACGACGCTCGGCTTGTCGCGGCCGGTGCGGCCCGCGATGTCGGCAATCTCATTGGCGGCCTGCACGACAGGCGCTAGGACCTCGGCGGTCGGCAGATCGTGCCGGCTGGCACTCGGCTCGAAGCGCTCCAGATAGACCCGCAGCGTCGCACCCGAAGTGCCGGTGCCCGACAGGCGGAACACGGCGCGGGCATCTTCCTTGAAGAGGATGCGGATGCCCTGCTTCGGCGTTACCGATCCATCGACAGGGTCCGTATAGGCGAAGTCGTCGCAAGCCTGGACCGTCAGGCCGGCGAAACGCTGGCCGGGAAGAGTCGGGAGCTTCGCCCGCAGGGTATCCATCAGTGCATTGGCGGGCGCCGTTTCGAGTTCCTCGTAATCGTGGCGCGTGTAGTAATCGCGACCGAACGCGGCCCAGTGCTCGCGCACGATCCGATCCGCGGGTTTCTCGAGAACCGCCAGGATGTTGAGCCAGAGCAGCACGGCCCAGAGCCCGTCCTTCTCGCGGATATGGTTCGAGCCCGTTCCTGCGCTCTCCTCGCCGCAGAGGGTGATGAGGCCGGCATCGAGAAGGTTGGCGAAGAACTTCCAGCCTGTGGGCGTCTCGAAGCAGCTGATGCCGAGCTTGGCCGCCACCCGGTCGGCTGCGCGGCTCGTCGGCATGGAGCGCGCCACGCCCGCCAGGCCCTTGGCATAGCCGGGGGCGAGATGCGCATAGCTCGTGAGGATCGCCAGGCTGTCGCTCGGCGTCACGAAAAGGCCCGGCGCGACGATCATGTTGCGGTCGCCGTCGCCGTCGGAGGCTGCGCCGAAATCGGGGGCGTCCGGGCCGTGCATCAGCTCCATGAGATCGTGGGCATGGACCGGGTTCGGATCGGGATGGTGGCCGCCGAAATCGGGCTTGGGCTCGCCGTTGACGACGGTGCCCGCGGGCGCGCCGAGGCGGCCTTCGAGAATCGCCTTCGCATAGGGCCCGGTGATAGCATTGAGCGCGTCGAAGCGCATGCGGAAGCCGGAGCGGAACAGCGCGGCGATCTTGTCGAAGTCGATCAGCCGCTCCATCAGCTCCGCGTAATCGGCGACCGGGTCGATGACTTCGACCGTCATGTCGCCGACCTTGACCTGCCCGATGCGGCTCAGGTCGATGTCCGGCTCATCGGCGATCCTGTATTCGGTAATGGCGCTCGCCCGCTTGAACACCGCCTCCGTGAAGGATTCCGGCGCCGGTCCGCCATGGGACATGTTGAACTTGATGCCGAAATCGCCGTCCGGGCCGCCGGGATTGTGGCTGGCGGAAAGGACGAGCCCGCCGATGGCCTTGTGCTTGCGGATCACACAGGAGGCGGCAGGCGTGGACAGGAGTCCCTTCTGCCCGACGAGGACGCGGCCGAAGCCGTTGGCGGCCGCCATCTTGATCGCCGTTTGAATGACCGAATCGTTGAAGAAGCGCCCGTCTCCGCCGATCACCAGGGTCGCGCCCGCAGCCCCCTCGACGGTGTCGAAGATCGACTGAATGAAGTTTTCCACATAGCGCGGCTGCCGGAAAACGGTGACCTTCTTGCGCAGGCCGGACGTGCCGGGGCGCTGATCGGAAAACGGTGTCGTCGGAATGCGGGTGGTCACCATTGGCTCTGATCACTTCCTTGCTTGGCGCTCGTTAGGCCGGCTTTCGGGCCTTGAACGGGGTCCCGGGCGGGACCGGTAGGATTCTAGGCTCGCTCAAGGCAGATGCCATGCCGAAGATGAAGGCAGGATGAAAGCTTATGGTTGACGGCGGCCTCCCCTTCCGGACCTTTTCAGTTGCGGTCCCAGCGATACATCCCGCGATCCCCTTCCGGGCAGGCGGAGGGCGATTGTGTCTGCACCGTCTGGATCAGCGGGGAGGGGGCTGGAAGGGCCGCGATTTCACGGATGATCTTCGTGCGGATGGCCTCCGCGAAGTGCTGACGCTCGCGGACGGGAATCAGGAATGCGCCTTCGCCTCCGATGACGCAGTCCTTGTAATAGAGATCGAGATTCTCCATGTCGCCGAAGCCGCTGGGCCGCTTGAGCATGATGGGAAGCCCGTTGATGGTGATGCCCTTGGCAACCGCCTCGTCGCGCGCCGCCATGACGCCCCGCCCGCTGCTGTTGGGCCCGTCTCCGGAAATATCGATGACCCGGCGCAATGGCTCGACGCCTGTCCGGTCGAGGAGTTTGGCGCTAAAGTCGATGGCACCGGAGATCGAGGTCCGCCGCGTGCGGCCGATGGGAGCGTTGTCGAGGCCATCGGCGAACTTCATGGCGCTCTCAGGACCGTCAATGATGGTCCAGGGAACGATGACCGTCTGATAATCCACCCCCGACCATTCGACATAGGTCACGATGATCCGCCCCACGATGCCCTTTCGGATCGCGTCGTGGACAAGAGGAGAGCGAAAGGCCTCCATGAAGCCCTGGCGCTGGAGCTCCTGCTCATCGGGATCCATGGAGCGTGAGACATCCACGGCCAGAACCAGCGCGACATCGACTTCGGTCTCTGCCTGGGCGCGAGCGGCCGAAAGCCAGAAACCCATCGCCAGGAGAGCCATGACCGCGCTGAAAACCCCTTTCCTCATCCCTGCCTCCATCCTGCTGAGGTTAGAGCAACGAACGCAAAAGTCGGCACCGGTTTTGCGTCAAAAGATACCCCACAGCGAAAGCGTTAAGCTGACAGGAAACGCCGATCCGGCAAGGCTCGACCCGCTCAAGCGCTAAGGGACAGGCCTCACATTAGCGTGAATGCGACCGGCGGCCCCGCCGCAAGGAAAATGTGCTGATGGGAATTCCTCATTTTCCCGACCGCAACCGGATGGCAGAATGGCCTTGCGCTGTCAGTGCGGCAGAGTTCAGCCGGAGGATCTTGCATTCATGTCGACCGCTCTCGACCGTTGGGCCCCTTATGCACTGGCTATCTTGAGAATCGTCACGGCCTTGCTCTTCATGGAGCACGGAACGCAGAAGCTTTTCGGCTTTCCGGCTCCGCCGCAGGGTGGAACGCCGCCGCTTTTCTCCCTGTTCGGAATCGGCGCCGTCCTCGAACTGGCCGGCGGCTTACTGGTCCTCCTGGGATTGTTCACCCGGCCTGTGGCCTTCGTTCTGGCCGGTGAGATGGCGGTGGCCTATTGGATGTTTCACGCTCCGCAGAGCCCTTACCCGGCCCTGAATGGTGGCGATGCGGCGGTCCTGTTCTGCTTCGTGTTCCTGCTCCTCGTCTTCACCGGGCCCGGCGCCTGGAGCCTCGATCGCGAGGAACGGCGGACGGAGCGGCGTCATTCATGGGAGCGGTAAGCGCGAGGAAGTCCCCCGGGTGCAACCACTGAGAGTGCTGGAACGGTCTCTACCTCGAAAGAGTTTGGGGTGATGAGGCCGCTGTCTGAAAATGTCGCGTGGCACGGTTGCCATTCAGCGCCAGATTCTTCTAGAGGCTAGAGGCCCTTCGCGCCGCAAGGGGACGATGGCGGGGGCATGCGTTGCGTCAGGAGTATCCATGGCTGAGATCATTGCCTTCAAGGATCTCAAGAAAATCGCCGACCGCTGCGAGGTGTTGACGCTGTTCGAACGAAAGCGCCCTTCGCAGTCGAAATCCCGTTCCGAACCCAAGGCCTTCGATTTCCCGAGTTGCCGTCCCTTCATCTCCGGCAACCTGACGGATCTCTTCGAGCAGGCGAATGCGGTGGCGATGCGCCACCATCATGGCGATCCGAATGTGCCTGCCATCGTGGCCGAGAAATGCCTGGAGCTGATTCAGGCGCTGGAACAATACGCCCAGCCGGAATGAACGGCGCACGATGATCCGGAAGGGTAGGAGGCACTCCGGGTTACCTCTTGCGGGCTTTACAGGCTCAGGAACCAAGCCTTCTCCCGATGGTTGATGCCACGCTCGATCCGGCCGCGGATCGGGATCTGGATATGGCTCCGACTCGTCAAGGATTCGCCGCATCGGCTTCAAACCGGAAAACCTGCTTTCCGGTCCGATGCCCGAGCTTCGCAGAATCCCATGACCGGCGTCATCATCCTCAGCTTGAGCATCGACGGCATCAGGGGGTAAGGAGACATGGGACACGATATTGTCCATGAAGAGCAGATTCTCCCAATCGCTCAGGTTTCGTTCCCTACAGTGCCGACCAGGCTGATTTGCCAGAACATGCTTTTGCGAACCGGCGTCGGCCATATTCTCTCGGGCACGCGCTTCGTGCTGGCGGAGGAAGCCGGCGAAGATGCGGACACGTTGTCGTGTCTCAGCGATTGGGAGCAGGGTCTCTTCCTTATCTGCGAGAGCCACTTCCGCGAGGATTGTGGGGATATCGTCACGGATCTGAAAACACGCTTCCCTGCCGCCCGTGTTGTCTTGCTTGGAGAAGAACCGGAGCCGCGCAAGATCATGCAGCTCCTGCAGGCTGGCCTGGATGGATTTTGTCCGAGAAGCATGAGCCATCAAGCCTTGATCAAGGTGCTCGAGCTCGTGATGCACGGCGAGACATTCGTTCCCGCCTGCGCGGGGCTTGCCTTGATTGAGCAGTCGCTGAAGGGTCCCTCCATGAGGTTCGGGTCCTCGGTTGCGCTCATGGCGGCAGAGAATTCTGCAGCGCTTCTGGACAAGCTGTCGGAGCGCGAGGCGCAAATCCTGAACTGTCTCACGCGGGGGGCGTCAAACAAGCTGATTGCTCGTGAACTCGGCGTTGCGGAGGCAACCGTCAAGGTGCATATCAAGGCCATCCTGCGGAAGGTCAAGGCGTGCAACCGCACCCAGGCCGCCATGTGGGCTGTCGATCATTTCGACTCTCTCCAGGAGAGAACCTGTATCAATCCCACGATCAGACGATGATCCGCGCGGAACGGTGCTGTCGTCATCATCCTGGCGGATCGCTCCGAGCCCGTTTTCACGCAGGAAAATCCGCTCGTCATGAAGGGAAGAGCCGTATGGATCATGGATGCAAGAACCCGTTCCTGATTCCTTGTTCTAGGCAAGCATTCCGACGATGAAGACTTCTGTCCATCTACCTCCATGGGGGTAGTCCGTGTGGTGAGTTGCGGATCAGTCGAGCAGGGCTGTAAGCCTGTTTCCATCCTGATGGCGTAGCCGATAATCCGTAAGAGCGTACTGAACGCCTTCAGGCTCAGATCGATAACAAAGCACCCTTCGGTGCAGTGGGGCGAATATGGATTATCAAGTCGAACTGGTGGCTCGCGCATTCTATGATGCCGAGAATGAAGACGGCTCGTGGGACGGCGAAGCGGAGAGCACCAGGCAAGAGTTTCGCGGCTATGCCCGAAACGCCATCGCGCTCCTTCATGACGATATCGGCGTTCTTCTCCTGGCTCTGGAGCGCGCCGCCGCAGAAGAGAATCCGGAAAGGGAAAGAGCCGCAGCTTAAGCGTGCGAGCTTTTGACAGACGAGGCTTGAGGATCGCCCATGAATTGCACGATCCTCAAGCAAAATTCGAGATGGTTTTTCCTCTCGAGCATGTGCCGGGCATCAATGCGTATCCGGCGGCAGATCGGCGATCCGCTTGATCTCATAAACGACCAACACCAACACGACAGACATCACGACAAGGCCGAGGGCATTCGTGAGCACGCTCGCGCTGACTCCCGACGCCGAAGAGACGAGGGCCAGCAGGATCAGGAAGGGCAGTCCGAGAGCGATCGCGAAGACGGCAAGAAAAGACCGTGGCATGGCCGGTTCCCTGAGATTGGCGGAAGTTCTTCAGGTAGCCTTCCAATCGTGGAGAAAATGAGGTTGTGGCTTCCGCGTCTCTCCACCGCCGCGCGTCGGATGCGAGCCCGCTTCTCAGAAGTCCCAACGCTGCGCCTTGGCCACGAGAAAGTCCCGGAACGCCTGGACCCGCGCGACGGAACGCATTTCTTCCGGATAGACGAGATAGCTTTCGAGGCTCGGCATCTCCACGTCCCGCAAGACCTGCTTCACTTTCGGATTGGTGCTCATGGCGTAATCCGGCGCCATGCCGATGCCGGCTCCGTTCTCGATGGCCTGCCGGAGAGCCAGGCTGTCGTTGACGACCAGCCTGGCGGGGCGGGGATCCTTCGGATCGCGTCCCAGATGCGTCAGCCTGTGCAGATCCAGAATGAAGGACGGCTGATCCCCGCCCAGGCAGAGAAGGGCGTGCTTGTCGAGATCCTCGATACGCTCGGGCTCGCCGAACCGTTCGATATAGGTATGCGCCGCGTAGGCATGATACTGGATCGTGAAGAGCCGGCGCTGGATCAGGTCGGGCTGCGCCGGGCGCCGGAGCCGGATGGCGATATCGGCCTCCCGCATCGCGAGATCCAGCTCGTCGTTCGTCAGGATCAGTTGAATCTGCACGTCCGGATAGCGGTCGAGGAATTCCGTGATGCGCCGGGCCAGCCAGATCCCGCCGATCCCCACGGTCGCCGTGACCTTCAGCTCGCCGGCGGGCCGCTCGCTGGTGTCGGTGAGGCGCTGGCGGGTTTCGTCCAGGCGCAAGCGCATGTCCTGAGCGGCCCGGAAGAGCAGTTCCCCATGTTCCGTGAGGACGAGCCCGCGGGGATGCCGGTGAAAGAGCGGGACCTTCAGCTCGTGTTCCAGGGTGCTGATCTGCCGGCTCACCGAGGACTGGTTGACCCCCAGCTTCTCGCCGGCGCGGGTGAAGTTACCGGCATTCACCACCTCGTAGAACAGTCTGATCTTGTCCCAGTCCAATCGAAATCCCCAGCGTTGGCAGAGACGTACAGGTAAGATGCGGGACCGTGCCAGATCAACCTTTATCGTCCGGGTCGTTCCCGCTTCGCCGCACGGCCATGGGGAAAAGCCTGCCGGGCGCCGCTGAATTCATGGGCAATGAATGCCGTGCGAGGCCATGCGGGCAGCCGCTCAGGCCTGAAGCACGTAAGTTCCCGGTGCATTGCACAAAGGCGCATAGCCCTCGGCGGGGGCTCCCATGCGCGGCGGGGCGGTTGGCTCGCCGGAATGGGAGGTCAGCCAGCGCGCCCATTCGGGCCACCAGGAGCCATCGAAGCGTGGCGCGATCTTGGTCCAGGTGTCCGGGTCCAGATAATGGCCCGAGGCCGATCGCGTCAGAATCTGGAAATGCGCCTTGTCGTTGTCGGGACCGGTCACAATACCGGCATTGTGGCCTCCCGATGTGAGGAGAAAGGTTACCTCCGTGTCGGAGAGAAGATGGATCTTGAAGGCCGAGCGCCAGGGGGCCACGTGGTCGCGCTCGGTGCCGACAGCGAAGATCGGCGCGCGGATGTCGCGCATGGCGATGGGGCGCCCGTCCACATGGAAGCGCCCCTCCGCCAGATCGTTGTCGAGGAAGAGCTGCCGCAGATACTCCGTGTGCATGCGATAGGGCATGCGCGTCGCGTCTGCATTCCAGGCCATCAGGTCGTTCATGGGCGTGCGCTCGCCCAAGAGGTAATGCCTGACGAGCCGCGACCAGATCAGGTCGTTGGAGCGCAGGAGCTGAAAGGCTCCCGCCATCTGGCGGGTGTCGAGATAACCCTGGCTGCGCATCAGGTCTTCGAGGAAGTGGAGCTGGCTCTCGTTGATAAAGAGGGTCAGCTCTCCCGCCTCCCGGAAATCGGCCTGCGCCGCCAGGAGGGACATGGTCGCAAGGCGCTTGTCGCCTTCGCGGGCCATGGCAGCGGCGGCGATGGAGAGGAGCGTCCCGCCCAGGCAATAGCCCACCGCGTGAACCTTGCGGTCGGGCACGACCGCATTCACCGCATCGAGCGCCGCCATTACGCCGAGCTTCCGGTAATCGTCCATGCCCAGATCCCGGTCCTCGGCGGTCGGGTTCTTCCAGGAAATGATGAAGACCGTGAAGCCCTGATCGGTGAGGTAGCGGACGAGGGAATTCTCCGGCGAGAGATCCAGGATGTAATATTTCATGATCCAGGCGGGCACGATCAGGATCGGCTCCGGCCGCACCTTGTCGGTGCTTGGCTTGTACTGGATCAGCTCGATGAGCCGGTTGCGGTAGATCACCTTGCCCGGCGTCACGGCCACATTGCGGCCGACCTTGAAGGCCTCCGTGCCGGCAGCGGGCTTCCCGTGCACGATCCGCTCCCAATCGTCGATGAAGTTGCGAAGCCCCTGCACGATGTTCTGCCCTCCCGTCTCGGCGATCCGGCGCTGGACGACCGGGTTCGTCGCGATGAAATTCGAGGGCGAGGCCATGTCGAGGATCTGGCGCATGGCGAATTCCACCACCGCCTCGTGCTGCTTCGTGACGCCGTCGACATCGGTCGTGGCGTTGTCCCACCATTGCTGCTGCAGCAGGAAGCTCTGCTGAACGAGATTGTAAGGCCATTGCCACCATTCGGTCTCGGCGAAGCGGTGGTCCTGGGGCAGCGGTTCGATGCAGGGCTCCGACGAGCCCCCGCTCGTAGCGCAGCAGGAAGCGAATTGCGCGAGCCGCGCCCATTTGCGGGCGCCTTTCGTGATCAGCTCGACCTGCTTGCCGGGAGATATGGCGAGGTGGACCCCCCAATCCATGAAGGCGCCGACGACAGCCGCAGGCGACAGGCCGCCCGTGAGGCGCGCCAGGCTCGCATGGGCGACATGGTCGAGGGAATCGCGAAGCCGATGGAGCTCGGGGTCCTCCCAGGTATCCAGAGGGCGGTTCGTCGCCGATGGCGGGACTTCGGGGCGCACGGGCAGGCCGGGCTGCGCGGCAGGTGCAAAAGCCCGAGCCTTGCTGCGCGATGCGCGGCTGCTCTTGACTGTCGGGGACGGGCGAGCTGGCATCACGGCCTCCGGGCTTGCACCCTCGCGCGAGGGTGGGGAATGATGGCAGCATGACAGGCAAGGTCATGCGGAGCGTTGCGATGGATCAAAGCATCCTGCGCGATTTCGTCTAGATGATGATGCCGTTGACGGCGCGGCGGCCCCTCCTTCGCGTCCGGGCATGCAAAGGAGAAGGCGATGATCAAGGACGTCATGGTGCATCTGGACGGCAGCCCCGAGGACGAAATCCGGCTCGAATACGCCCGGTCCCTCGCCTCCGGCGAGAAGGCGCACCTGGTCGGCGTCTTCACCAACCTGCTGCCGGACCTCTCGATCGCCATGCCCTTCGACGGTGGCGCCGCTGCCGTCGTGCAGGTCGTTTCCGAACTGGAGGATCAGGCCCGCAAGGATGGCGACGTCACGGTGAAGCGCCTGACGGAGAAGCTCGCCGGCCTGCCGGCGCCGGCTGAGCTGCGCCGCTTCGACGAGACCATGGGCACTATGTCGATCAGGGTGGCCGAGCTGTCCCGCTACGCTGATCTCTTCGTCGCCACGCGTCCCTATGGGGCAGGCGATACGCCTGTCTGGCTCGATCTCGTCGAGTCCGTTCTCTTCGGCGGCGGACGCGCGCTCCTGATCGTCCCGCCCGGCTATCGCCGGCAAGGCGCGGTTCAGACCGTCCTCGTCGCCTGGAACGGCACCCGCGAGTCCGCCCGGGCGCTCAGCGAGGGCTTGAGCTTCATCGAGAAGGCGACCCGCGTCGTCGTCGTCATGATCGATCCGAAGCCCGACACCACAATGGAAACGGATATCAAAGCGCATCTTCTCCGTCACGGAGCGGTGCCGGAAGTCGTCACCGTTCAGAGCAACGGGCGCGAGGTTGCCGACGTGGTTCTGGACGAGGCGAACCGCGTCTCGGCCGATCTCCTCGTCATGGGTGGATACGGTCACACCCGTTTCCGCGAGCAGGTCTTCGGCGGTGCGACACTGGATATGCTGACCGTCTCGGATCGCCCTATCCTTCTGGCGCATTGAGGCTACACCAGCTCCTGCCTCAGGGGATTGCCGGCATGGCGCGCGTCACCATCATCCAAGGCCATCCGACGCCCGACACCCGGCATTTCTGCCATGCCCTGGCCGATGCCTATGCCCGAGGCGCGGCCGAGGGCGGACACGAGGTCCGCGTCGTCCCGGTGGCGGAGCTCGATTTTCCCCTGCTGCGATCCAAGAGCGACTGGGAAGGCGCTTCGCCGCCTCCCGGTCTTGTCGAAGCGCAGCAGGCGCTCGCCTGGGCCGAGCATGTCGTCATCATCTATCCTCTCTGGCTCGGGGGAATGCCGGCCCTCCTCAAGGGATTCATGGAGCAGGTCTTCCGTCCAGCCTTCATGATGGGCGGGGCCGGGCCCGGAGCGAGCTGGAAAACAGCTCTCAAGGGCCGCTCGTCGCGCATCGTCGTCACCATGGGCATGCCGGGCTTCGTCTATCGCTGGTATTTCGGGGCGCACAGCCTCAGGAGCCTCAAGCGCAGCATTCTCGCCCTTGTCGGGATCGGCCCGAACAGGCATACGCTGATCGGCATGATCGAAAGCATGAGCGATGCCAGGCGCGAAGCGTGGCTCGAAAAGCTCCGCAGGCTCGGAACGAGGGCCCGGTAAGCTGCAATGTCCGGCATGAACAAAACCAAGGCTCAAGCCTCCTCCTGGCCGAACCTGCCTTCCATGCCGAGCGCGGAAGGGGTTTGGAAGCTTCACTGCTTCATCCGTCCGATTCTTGTCGTCATCCCTCTGCTCGGGTTGCTCCTGGGGTTCGGCGCGCGCCTGGCCGGATATGGCCAATGGGCGGGACTGATCTGGGCCGGTTCGACCGTGCCGGTCCTGAGCGCCCTGCTTGTCGAGATCGTCGCAAGCCTGCGGCGCGGGGATGTGGGACTCGACATCGTCGCGGCCCTGTCCATGACCGCGGCGCTCGTGTTCGAGGAGCCTCTCGCCGCCGTGGTGGTGGCGCTGATGTATGCGGGCGGGCAGTATCTCGAGAGCTTTGCCGAGCGCCGCGCCAAGCGCGAGATGACCGCGCTGCTGGAGCGCGTTCCCCGCACGGCGCTCCGGTATCGCGACGGGCAGCTTGAGGAGGTCGGCCTCGATGTGATCGCCCCGCAGGACCGCCTGCTCATCCGCCAGGGAGATGTGGTGCCTGTCGACGGCATCGTCGACAAGGGCGTGGCGGTGCTCGATCAATCGGCTCTGACGGGCGAATCCCTGCCCGTCCAGAAGGGCGCGGACGATGCGGTCATGAGCGGCGTCACCAATGCGGGAGCCGCCTTCGATCTGCGTGTGACCCACCGGGCCGCCGAAAGCACCTATGCGGGCATCATTCGCCTCATCGAGGCGGCGCAGGCGTCCAAGGCTCCCATGACCCGGCTCGCGGACCGGTTCGCCATGGCCTTCCTGGCGCTCACCGTCGTTCTCGCCGGTGGCGCCTGGCTCTGGACCGGCGATCCGATCAGGGCCCTTGCCGTGCTCGTGGTGGCGACGCCCTGTCCGTTGATCCTGGCCGTTCCGGTCGCCATCGTGTCCGGCGTGTCGCGGGCCGCCAAGGCCGGCGTGCTCGTGAAGGGCGGCCGGGCGCTGGAGATGCTCTCGCGAGTGCAGGTTCTGGTGATCGACAAGACCGGCACCCTCACCCACGGCGAGGCGAGCCTGTCGGAGCTCAAGCCTCTCGACGATGTCCCGGCCGAACGTTTTCTCCAGCTCGCGGCATCGCTCGAGCAGGCCTCGAAGCACGTGATGGCGCGGGCCCTCGTGCAGGAGGCGCAGGCGAGAGGATTGGCCCTGCTGCTGCCGTCCGATGTGGCGGAGATTCCCGGCGAGGGATTGCGTGGCATCGTCGACGGGCACGATGTTGTCGTCGGGGGCGTTCGTTACGTTCGCAGGCAGATTCCGGGCCTCGGCACCGGGCTGGACGGCAGCCGGTACCCGGTAGGATCGGTCGTGGTGGCGGTGGCGATCGATGGGCGGCTTGCGGGACTTCTCGTGCTGGCCGACCGGCTGCGTTCGGAAGCCGCGCATGTCATCGACGGGCTGCGCCGTCTCGGCGTGAACCGGATCGTGCTGGCCACGGGCGACCGCAGCGACGTCGCCGAAACCGTCACGGCCGGTCTGAGCCTCGACGGCGTTCATGCCGACCTGACGCCGGATAGAAAGATCGGCATCGTCCAGGACGAGAAGAGGCATGGCTTCGTGATGATGATCGGCGATGGGGTCAACGATGCCCCGGCCCTTGCCGCCGCCGATCTCGGGGTGGCCATGGGCGCGAAGGGGGCCGCGGCCTCCGCCGAGGCCGCCGATGTCGTTCTCCTCGTCGACCGGCTCGACAAGATCCCGGTCGCCATCCAGGCGGCGCGCTGGTCGCGGCGCATCGCGTTGCAGAGCGTCTATGCGGGGATCGGCCTCTCCGTGCTCGGGATGATCGCCGCGGCCTTCGGTTATCTCACCCCCGTTCAGGGGGCGCTGATCCAGGAAGCCATCGACGTCGCCGTGATCCTCAACGCCCTGCGGGCCCTCTGGGGACCCGAAACGGCCTGAAGGTCCTCTTCCAGTCTGCTCCGGTCGGCGAGCGACGCAACAGGCACTTGGGGTGAAATGAACGCAACGGCTCGACGGTGATGGCCCAAGATGCCATCTTCCCACACGGCTCAATTCCTATCCAGGAGATCTCCTTGTCGCTTCGCCTTCACTTCTACGGCGCCGCCCGCACCGTCACGGGTTCCTGTTTCCTGCTCGAGACGGAGGCGGCCCGCGTCCTGGTCGATTGCGGCATGTTCCAGGGGTCGAAGGAGGAGAGGGAGCTCAATTACCAGCACTTCCCCTTCCGCGCGGCGGGCATCAGCGCCCTGTGCCTGACCCATGCGCATATCGACCATAGCGGCCTGGTTCCGAAACTGGTGAAAGCCGGGTTCGACGGGCCGATCTATGCCACGTCCGGCACCACGGACCTCGCGTCCATCATGCTTCCGGATTCCGGCTATATCCAGGAGGTCGAGGTCAACCAGCTCAACCGCCGCAACAGCCGCCGCGGCCGGGAGACGGTCACGCCCATCTACACGGAGGAGGACGCGATCGCTTCCTTGCGGCAGTTCCGGTCCGTGGCCTACGGCCAATGGCAGAATGTGGCTCCCGGGTTCCGGGCCCGCTACTGGAATGCGGGCCACCTTCTGGGCTCCGCATCCATCGAGATGGAAGTGGCTCCCAACGGCGCCAAGGAGCCGATCCGCTTCCTGTTCTCCGGCGATGTCGGCCCCGATCACAAGCTTCTGCAGCCCGATCCCGACGGGCCGAGCAATCTCGATTACGTCATCCTCGAATCGACCTACGGCGACACGGATCGCGACGGCACCACTATCGAGCGCCGGCGGCGGATGCTGCGGGACGAGGTGCGCGCGGCAATGAAGCCGAGCGGCGCCCTGCTCATTCCCTCTTTCGCGGTGGAGCGGACCCAGGAGCTTCTCGTCGATCTCATGGAGCTGATGGAAGCCGGCGAATTGCCGGAGATTCCGATCTTCATCGATTCTCCCCTCGCCTCGAAGGCGAGCGCCATCTTCAAGCGGCACGCCAAGGAACTCAGAAACGGTTCCGACCTCGTTCAGGCCCTCGAGTCGCGCTTTGTCCGCTTCACCGAGACGGTCGAGCAGAGCAAGGCCATCGACAGGATCCACAGCTTCCACATCATCATCGCGGCGAGCGGCATGTGCGAGGCGGGCCGCATCCGTCACCACCTGAAGGCCTGGCTCTGGCGTGACGAGGCCACCGTTCTCTTCGTCGGCTTCCAGGCGCAAGGCACCCTCGGGCGCATCCTTCAGGACGGCGCGTCGAAGGTTAGGATTCATGGCGAGGAGGTGAATGTCCGGGCCCGCCTGCGGACGCTGGATCTCTATTCCGGTCACGCCGACGGACCCGAGCTGAAGGCCTGGCTCGTCGACCGCCTGCCGGTCCGCCGCGGGGTCTTCCTGGTGCACGGAGAGGATCCGGCGCTGAAGGCGTTGCAGACGTCTTTGGCCGACATCCAGCACGTTCCCCATCCGGTCATTCCGGAGATCGACGACATTTACGACCTGAGCGGCGAGACGGCGGTTCGCGTCGAGCGGCGCGAGCCGCGCCTGCCGGCTTCGAGCGCCGGGCATCGCGACTGGCACAACGACTACGCGGAGCTGATGCTCGAGATCAACGAGGCCATCGACGCGGCGGCGGACAGGAAGGCCAAGGCCGTCGTCATCCGGCGGATCCGGGAGGCCCTCAAGGATGGAGCCCACGGGTAATCTCAGGTAGATTCGTCCCCTCGCAGCGCGTCTCCAGATTGACCGGGATCAAGGTGGAGACGCAGCGCGCCTCTAAGCTTTGCTGAAACTGCGGGCCCGTCCGAGGCCCGCTTCATCCTGGAGGGACCATTGCTCTATCACATCACGCTCCATCTGGCCCGCAGCAAGCAGTTCCCGGAAGGAAGCCCGCGATACGGCTACGAGATCACCGCGCCCCTCGATGCCGAAGGCCATCTCGACCAGGAGGAATGGGCCGGAAAGAGGGCCTATTGCCGGGTCCGCCGCTTCTGGGGCGACGAGGGCGAGCGGAATGGCGTCCTGGTGCGCCGACCGGGCGGAGCCGGCGGCGCGACATGGGTGATCGACTACAACCAGGACCGGGCCGGCGACGAAGAGGCGGGCTATCACCTGCACCAGCATCGCTTCGCGGTGGGCGAATACGTCACCATTCAGGACGATGACGAAAAGCCTCACACCTTCCAGGTCGTTTCCGTGAACAGGGCCGAGCCTGCCAAAGCGGAGGAGCATCGATGATGAGACGCGTTCCGCTCCTTTGTCTCGTCCTCGCGCTGACGGCTGCGCCGGCCGTCGCCCAATCCGGGCGCGTGCAGCGCGGCTTCACCTTCGCGCAGACGAACTGCGCCCAGTGTCACGCCATCGGTCGCGTCGGCGAGAGTCCCATCCCCGAGGCGCCGCCCTTCCGGACCCTGCACACCCGCTATCCCATCGAGGATTTGGCGGAATCCCTGGCCGAGGGCATCACCACGGGGCATCCTTCCATGCCCCAGTTCCAGCTCGATCCGGCCCAGATCAACGATCTTCTCGCCTATCTGAACTCCATCCAGGATTAGGCCCCGGTCCATCAGCGCACGACGAGGACCGGGATCTTCGAGTGGGTGAGCACCTTCATGGTCTCGCTGCCCAGAAGCAGCGCCGAGACGCCGCCGCGTCCATGGGAGGCCATGACGATGAGATCGCACCGCTGGCTTTCCGCAGTCCGGATGATCGCCTGATAGGGCGCGTCGTCTTCCAGATGGAGGGTCCTGGCGTCGATGCCGAGGCCGCGGGCGATCTCCGACGCCTCCGCCAGGGTCCGCTCGGCCTGCTTCTGCATGTGCTCCTTGAAGGTGGACGGCGTCTCCTCCAGCTGATCGGCTTCGACCGCAAAGACATGGAAGCGCTCGGTGACGGTCAGCAGCAGCACCGCCGCGCCCAGGGCCTTTGCCAGGTTGGTTCCGTGCTCGACGGCTCGTGCGGACAGGGACGAGCCGTCGGTGGCGATCAGGATAGTCTTGTACATTCTGGCCTCCCTCACGTGAGGAAAAAGCCCCCAATAGCCGTGCCCATTCTTAGTAGGAGAGGAACAGGGGCACCGGGCAATTCTTGAGCAGCGACTGCGTCGTGCCGCCGAGCATCAGCTGGCGGAAGCGCGAATGCACATAGGCGCCCATCACGATCATGTCGGCGCGCGTCAGGTGCGCGTGATTGCGCAGGGTCTCGGCGACATCGCCGTTCTGGGCCGGCAGGGTCAGCACATTCACGTTGATGCCGTGCCGTGCGAGATGCGGCGCGATTTCGACTCCGGGCACGGTCCGCGTCAGGTCCTTCTCGCCCGTGACGCCGATCAGCTCGACCTGTGAGGCGGCCCGCAGGATCGGCAGGGCGTCGTTGAGAGCGCGGGCGGCCTTGGCGCTGCCATCCCAGGCCACGATGATCCTTTTGCCGGAAAAGGCCTCGCAGCCATCGGGCACGGTGATGAGCGGGCGCCCGCTGTCCATGAGCACCGCTTCGATCAACCCCCGGTCCACAGCGAGGGAGATCGGCTCGGAATCGAGCACCGTCAGGTCGTGCGTCCGCGCCAGGGCGGTGAAGCTCTTGATCAGGTCCGGATAGGCGAGCTGCGGCGCCTGGGTCGTGCAGGCGAGCCCCGAGGCGGCTGCGGCGCGCTCGGAGAAGTCCGCGACCCCGCGGGCGAGGGCGTCCAGCCTGCGGTTCTCGGCATTCACGAGCTGTTCGGCAAAGCTGCTGACGAAGGCATGCGTCAGGGTCAGTTTCAGCGACGCGGCCTGGACGGTCACATGGGCGCCGGCTTCGCGGGCCAGGGAGAGCCCGTAGGCGAGAGCGGAGGATCGCTCCTGAGCATCCCCTTCCTCGGTCACTCCGATCAGAATGCTGCGGATGTTCTGGAGCATGGGCATATCCCTTCTTCGGTCGAGGTGAAGCTTAGGCTTGGCGGTGTGGGCGGTTTCGCATTCATCGGGGTATCAGCACGGCTGCGCCCTGGAGTCGGCCGGAGCGGAGGTCCTCCAGGGCATCGTTGGCGGCTTCCAGGGGGTAGGGCATTGTTTGCGTCCTGATGCGCGCCTTGGGGGCGACGGCGAGAAAGTCCAGGGCGTCCCGACGGGTCAGATTGGCCACCGACACGATCTGCCTCTCCCCCCACAGGAGCCTGTATGGAAACCGCGGGATGTCGCTCATGTGGATGCCGCCGCAGACGACACGCCCGCCTTTCCTGATGGCGGAGAGAGCCGTCGGCACGAGATCGCCGACGGGCGCGAAGATGATCGCGGCGTCCAGGCGTTCGGGCGGCTCCCGGTCCGAATCTCCGGCCCAGACGGCGCCGAGCGAGCGCGCAAAATCCTGGGCCGCGCTATCGCCCGGGCGCGTGAAGGCGAAAATGCGCCGTCCCTGCCAGAGGCAGACCTGGGTGATGATGTGGGCGGCGGCGCCGAATCCGTAAATGCCGACCGTTTCGGCCGGTCCCGCCGCGACCAGGGAGCGCCAGCCGATCAGGCCGGCGCAGAGCAGGGGAGCGAGAGAAACGGGATCGCCGTTCTCCGGCAGCCTGAAGGCATAGGCCGCGTCGGCGATGGCGTGAGAGGCGAAACCGCCGTCGCGGGTATAGCCGGTGAACAGCGGATCGTCGCAGAGATTCTCGCGGCCCGAGGCGCAATAGGGACAATGCCCACAGGTATGGCCAAGCCAGGGAATGCCGACGCGCTGTCCCAGCTTGAGGCCGCCGACACCTGCGCCGAGCCCATCCACGCGGCCCACGATTTCATGACCGGGAACGAGGGGCAGCTTGGGGTGGGGCAGGTCGCCGTCGACCACGTGGAGATCGGTGCGGCACACGGCGCAGGCTTCCACGGCGACGCGGATCTCGCCAGCGGATGGAGACGGCAAGGGCCGCTCCTCGAGCACGAGAGGCGTACGGAGCCGGCGAAGGACCATGGCTTTCACGGCGGATGTCTCCCGTTTCCGCCGTTCAGCCGAAGGTCGCGTCCATCCGTTCCCGCAGGGCCATCAGTTCCGCGACATAGGGGATTCGCCGTTCGCGATGATCGTGCTGGAGCTTGCCGATCATGTCTCTCTTGCGGTCATCGTCCATCGCGCTGCTTGCGACGCGCGTGACATTCTTCTCGTGAGCGACGTCGATATCCGCGAGCGCCGCCAGCACGGACTGGAGCCGCGGAAGAATGTCGGGGGAATAGAAGCGGCTTTCTCCTGGCATGTCCCGCATCTGCAAACATTCGGCATGGGCGATCATGGAGGCCTCCGCTGTTTCCCTCGGGCTCCCGAACGGCCTGACCTCCGCCGCGAATCGAACCCGAAAAGTGAGCGGGCATTTTGGTCAATGCGGGGCAGCTTGGCGGTGCTGTCGACGCCCATGGAGCGACTATGAAATCATCATGGGACGCTTTGCGCCTCGCCTGCATTGACGCAAATCAAGTAGCTCGCAGCGTGAGCGTGCGAATCTCCCTGTCCGACGCCTGCACAATCGTCAGTGATGCCGATGCTGGCATTGCCCATGATCGGCCAGCACTTCGATAATCCGGCAATCCGAGACCCGGCGGTTGTCGCAGGCGACCATGGCTTCGAGCTCGTCGCGCAGGGCCGTGAGGCGGGCGATCTTGTCGTTGACCTCGTCGAGATGCGTCCGCGTGATGGCATGGACCTCGCCGCAGGAGCGGTTGGGGTCGCTCGTCAGATCGAGAAGCTGCCGGATCGCCTCGACATCGAATCCCAGCTCGCGGGCGTGGCGGATGAAGTTGAGACGCCGCACCTCGGGGGCGCCATAGCGCCGCTGCTGGCCCTCGGTGCGGGTGGGTTCGGGCAAGAGGCCGATCTGCTCGTAGTAGCGGATCGTCGGCACCTTCACGCCCGTCCGCCGGGACAGTTCTCCAATCGCCAGCTCCATCTTAAAGAACCCTCTTGAACCTCTAGTCGCTAGAGCATGTAGGGTCTCCTCGAATCGATGTGAAGAGGTTTTTCCGATGAGCGAGGCATACGATCTGCCCGATCACCACGGCGATCAATCTGAAGCCGAACCCGCCGGGGGGCTGCGCACCCGCTACAGGGTCTCCGGCATGGATTGCGCGTCCTGCGCGGCCAAGATCGACACGGCCTTGCGGCGCGTGCCGGGGGTGACCCAGGTGAATGTTTCGGTTCCGGCCGGAACCGTGACGGTGGCGCATGACGGCACAGTCGCCACGGACGCCCTCGCAAGGACGATCGGAACGCTCGGCTACACGGTCACCGGGCAGGGGCCTGTGGATGCCAAGGCGGCCCGACCAGGAGAGGCGAAGCGGGATCACGAGCACGGCCCCGGCTGCGACCACGACCATGATCATGATAACAGGCACGACGGAGAGGCTCTCGCGGGACTGCACGGTCACCTGCACGAACACGGGCCGAGCGAAGGGCCGTGGTGGAGGAGCCGGCGCGGTCTTCTGACCATCGCCTGCGGCATGGCGCTCGTGGCCGCCTACGGGATCGGCCGGCTCATGCCCGAGATCGGGCATTGGGCGTTCCTCGTCGCCATGGCCGTCGGGCTCTTTCCCATCGCGCGCCGCGCCTTCGTGGCGGCGCATTTCGGCACGCCGTTCTCCATCGAGACGCTCATGACCATCGCCGCACTCGGTGCGGTGATCATCGGCGCGACCGAAGAGGCCGCCATGGTGGTGTTCCTCTTCCTCGTCGGCGAACTTCTGGAAGGTGTCGCGGCCGGGCGGGCGCGCGCGAGCATTCAAGGGCTGACCAGGCTCGTGCCCAAGACCGCGCTGATCGAGCGTGACGGCGGGACCGCAGAGGTCCAGGCCGAGAGCCTAGCGGTCGGTTCCGTCATCCTCGTGCGGCCCGGCGACCGCGTCCCCGCCGATGGAGTCATCGTCTCGGGCGAGAGTGCCGTCGATGAAGCGCCTGTCACCGGAGAGAGCACGCCCAAGCGCAAGGAGGCCGAGGATGCCGTCTTTGCCGGCACCATCAACGGCGAGGGGCTGCTGCGCGTGCGCGTCACCGCCGCCGCGCAGGACAACACCATCGCGCGCATCGTGCGTCTCGTGGAGGAAGCGCAGGAGAGCAAGGCCCCGACCGAGCGCTTCATCGACCGCTTCTCGCGCTATTACACGCCCGCCGTTCTCGTCGTCGGCGCGCTCGTCGCCGTCCTGCCGCCGCTGCTTTTCGGCGAAGCATGGGGTGAGTGGGTCTACAAGGGGCTGGCGATCCTGCTGATCGGATGCCCCTGCGCGCTCGTCATCTCGACCCCGGCCGCCATCGCCGCAGGGCTTGCTGCGGGTGCCCGCCGCGGCCTGCTCATGAAGGGCGGCGCCGTGCTGGAGACCCTGGGCACCATCACCATGGCGGCCCTCGACAAGACGGGCACTCTGACCGAGGGCAGGCCTCGGGTCACGGACGTGATCCCGGTCGCCCGCCCGGAGCGTGAGGTTCTTTCCCTCGCCGCCGCCCTGGAGACGGGGTCGAGCCACCCGCTCGCCACGGCGATCCTGGCGAAGGCGGCGGAGGCCGGCGTCCCGGTGCCGCCTGCGGCGAATGCGGGCGCCGTCGGCGGCAAGGGCGTCACCGGCAGCGTGGGCGGGGTGCCGCTCTTTCTCGGCTCGCCCAAGGCCGCCGGCGAGCAGGTGACGCTCACGTCGGAGCAGACGGCGCTGATCACAGGGTTGAACGACGAGGGCAAGTCCGTCTCGGTGCTGCTGGCGGGCGACAGGGTCGCCGGGGTGATCGCCATGCGAGACGAGCCGCGTGCAGATGCCAGGGAGGGGCTCGAGGCCCTGAAACGGGCCGGCGTCGACACGCTCATGGTGACCGGCGACAACCGACGCACCGCGACGGCGATCGCGGCGGGGCTCGGCATCGAGCCCCGGGCCGATCTGCTGCCGCAGGACAAGCAGGCCATCGTGCGCGAGCTGCAGGCCAACGGCCACGTGGTGGCCAAGATCGGTGATGGCATCAACGACGCTCCGGCGCTTGCCGCCGCCGATATCGGCATCGCCATGGGCGGCGGCACGGACGTGGCGCTGGAAACCGCCGACGCGGCCGTCCTGCACGGGCGCGTGCTCGACATTGCCCGCATGGTGCGCCTGTCGCGGGATACCATGGCCAATATCCGGCAGAACATCGCCATTGCGCTCGGGCTGAAGGCTGTGTTCCTGGTCACCACGATCCTCGGCATCACCGGCCTGTGGCCCGCGATCCTGGCCGATACGGGCGCGACGGTGCTGGTGACCGCCAACGCCATGCGCCTGCTCGCAGCCGGAGGGCGAACCTGACGCCTCAATCCTGCCGGACTTGCGCGCAACGTATTCGCTGCCGGAGAGGTTCGCGGCAAAGCGGACCCTGAACCGGCGGCAAGGGAAATCGGGGACCCGTCCGGCGCTGTACGTCCGGGCGGATCGGAATGCGGGGATCCCCATGATGAAGCGCATCGCATTGACTGCGGGCCTCGTGCTCGCGCTCGCCGCCTGCCAGGGCGAGAATCGCTCCACGCGCCATCTGGCGCCGATCCCGCCCTCCACCATGGCGCTCATGTCCGCCAAGGGGATGTCGCCGGGCGATCCGATCCTCATGCGGGCCTACAAGAAGGAATCGGAGATCGAGGTCTGGAAGCGTGGCCGTGACGGCAAATACGCACTGCTCAAGACCTATCCGATGTGCCGCTGGTCGGGCCAGCTCGGCCCGAAGATCCGCGAAGGGGACCGCCAGGCGCCGGAGGGGTTCTATGCGATCACCCCGGCGCAGATGAATCCGAACTCCGCCTATTATCTGTCGTTCGATACGGGCTTCCCGAATGCCTACGACCGCGCCCATGGCCGCACGGGCGCGCACCTGATGGTGCACGGCTCGTGCTCGTCGAGCGGCTGCTTCGCCATGACGGACGAGGCCATCGCCGAGGTCTACGCGGTGGCCCGCGAGGCCTTCGCAGGAGGCCAGCGCAGCTTCCAGTTCCAGTCCTATCCGTTCCGGATGACGCCCGAGAACCTCGCCAAGCATCGCTACGATCCGAACATCGCCTTCTGGCAGAACCTCAAGGAGGGGTCGGATTATTTCGAGGTGGCGAAGCAGGAGCCGCAGGTCGGCGTGTCCGGCGGACGATATGCCTTCGGCGGCGATGCCTCCGTGATGACGGCGGTCGCCGAAAAACGGCAGCGGGATGAGCGGGAGATCGCGACGCTCGTGACCGGAGGGATGCAGCCGGTCAGGCTCGTCTACAGCGATGGCGGGCAGCATCAGAGCTTCCGCGAGGCGCTCTCAGGGGAACCCGGATCCGGCAATCGCCTCGGCGACGTGAGCAGGCCCGAGGCTATTGCCGCGGGGCCGCAGGAGATCCTGCTCGACGCGAATGGCAGGCCGAAGCAGACGTCCCGTCCGGCAGTGGCCTATACCTCGCAGAAGCCGGCGGCCGTTGTGCAACCTCAGGCCCCTTCCGCAGCGCGGACGGCGCAGCAGGCCGGCGGCGATGAGCGTTCGGTGCTCGACCGCATCAAAGGTCTGTTCGGCGGCTAGAGCATCGCGCACAAAGGGCAATGCCCTTTTGAGCTCTGCGAGATTCAACGTCCTGCAGTGACGGTCGGCGACGCGAACGCACCGCCGAGAGAGGCCCATTCCACGCCCTTGTCGCTTTCGCGCTTGATGTAGGTGTAGCCCGTCTGGTGCCACGGCAGGATGGCGTTGCGCTTGTTGTCCAGGATGAAGTCGCCCCGGTTGGTGCGCACCATCATCACCGCATGGCCCGCGCCTTCCTCGTCGATGACGACGGTCATGCGCAGCGCCCGGCGTGGGAAACCGGCCTCGACGAGGTGCTTGCGCTTGAGGAGCTGGTAATCCTCGCAATCGCCATAGCCGTCCTCGGCGAGGTCCCAGATGTCCTCGACGCCCCAATGATCCATGTCGGTCTTCGGCTTGATCTGCGCATTCACCTGGCGGTTGATGCGCAGCAGCGTCTGCCAGTTGCGTGCGTTCAGGGCGATGGTTGCGGGCTCGGAGGCGTCGACGGCGCACTCCGCAGGGTTCTGCTCGCAGAAACGGACCCAGCCGAGGATCGGCTTGGCGGGACCGACCTGGGCCACGGGGTGGGCGGTCGTCGGCAAGGAGCCGGTGGGCTGCGCCTGGGAGCCGCCGGGGATCGCGGCGAGCATGGCGACAAAGCCGGCGAGACGGAGCACGGTCCCGAAAGAAGGACGAATGTTCAGAAGCCCGAAGAGAGGTTGCCGCATAGCCCCCGCCGCTGTGTCGTTAAGGTTTTGTTCATCAAAACTGACACAACGGCAGGGGAAGGCTCAAGCCAGAAGTTAAACAAGAGTTAACAGGTCGCACCCCGCTTCGTTCCGCAAGGCGCCGCCTGCCCGCCTGGGCCCGGTGTCGCAGGGCGTGCGGTCAGGCCAGTTGCAGGTCGATGCTGACCAGCTCGTGATCCGAGATCGCCGCGCCGTCCGCATCGACGGCGCTCCAGGTCCGGCACCCGCTGACGGCGACACCGCGAGCGAATAGCCAGTCGAGCCGCGTGAAGGGCGCGCTCGGCGTTCCGTCCGGGCGCATGCGCTGCGTCGCCTGTCCGTCGTTGCAGGTGCTCCACGTGAACCCGGCCTCCGCCATTTCTGAAAACAGCGGCTCGACGGATTGGGGATCCTGGCAGGCCGCGCGCAGGGCGGCCGGTTCTGAGGGCAGCGCATCGGTGTTGAAGTCGCCGCCGATCACGGCCGGCGCATCGCCGATCCGCGTCCGCAGCGCATCCAGGAGCTGCCGCGTCTGGAGCGCGCGGCTCGCCGGCGTGCTGCGACTCTCCAGGTGAACCGAGACGACCCAGAGTGGAGACGGGGCCGCCGCAAGTCGCGCGGCGATCGCCATCCGTCCTCCCAGGCGGCGCTGGTCCGCGTCGCTGTTGCTGAACCACGTGGCGCCGTGATCGAGAGGAACGACGAAGGCATCCGCAAGGCGGCTTCGGCTCATGATCGCGTTGCCGTGCAGGCTGAGGGTGTTGCTCTGGCCCGCATGCCAGCGCATTTCCCGGCTGTCGCCGAGGCCCAGTTCCACGAACTCGACGGCGAAGGCGAAGCCCTGCTGCAAGGGTCCTGCGAGATCCTGCACCGTATGGCGGTTTCCCGAGCGCGCCATGCCGACATCCATCTCCGACAGAAGCGTGACGTCCGCGGCAACGGTTTCGAGAAGGCGGCGCGAGGGGCGGTCGTACTTGCAGCGCTCCGCGTTCCAGGCCGCGATGCGGATCGTGGATCCGAACGGCACGGGAGAGGGCGGCGGAACGAGCTCGATCGCATGAAGGGCGGGAATGTGTCCCGCAATCGCATCGTGCGCTTGCCGGGTCGCGGGAGCCTGTCGTGCTGCGGCGAGCTCGGGGAGGGGAGTGGGCGGAAAGGCGGGGCAGGTTTGCAGAATGATGTCTCGCATGGCTCTGATGGAAATCGTGAACGGGGGCGACAATCGCCGGCGGGTTGCAGACATGCTTCCCGTGACGGCATGATGACATTTCATCGTTCAGGCATGCTGAATTTCTGCCGCTGTCATGTTTGCGTCACGCAAACTTTGATGCGCTGTCACCAAGCGGTTCTATCGAGGCTCGGTCAACGCCAGCCTCATGGCATGATTGAGAGATATCACATGAACCGCTTTCTTCTCACGGGCGCGACAGCGCTCGCGCTTCTCTGCTCCGGTGCCGCACAGGCGCAGCAGCGCATCAAGATCGAGCTTTGGCAGGGCCTGACAGGCGATCTCGGCAGCGCCGTCGAGGAGGTCTGCCAGCGCTTCAACGACTCGCAGAAGGAATTCGAGATTTCCTGCCCGACGCAGGGCTCCTACGACTCGGCCGTTCAGAACGCCATCGCCGCGTTCCGCGCCAAGAAGCAGCCCACCATCGTGCAGGTGTTCGACGCCGGAACGCTCGATCTGATGCTCTCCGAAGCCTTCGTTCCCGCGCGCAAGCTGATGGAAGAGAACGGCTACAAGATCGACTGGACGAACTACTTCCCCGGCATCGCCAACTACTACGCCAATTCGAAGGGCGAGCTTTACTCTTTCCCCTTCAACTCCTCGAGCGCCCTGTTCTACTGGAACAAGGACGCCTTCGCGAAAATCGGCAAGACGGAAGCGCCGAAGACCTGGCAGGAAGTGGAAGCGTTCGCCCGTGCGCTGAAATCCGCTGGCTATGAATGCCCGATGGCGATCAACTACGATACGTGGACGCTGCTGGAGCAGTTCTCCGCCATCCATGGCGAGCCGATCGCCACTAAGGACAACGGCTATGGCGGCCTCGATGCCGAGCTGGTGATCAACAAGACCAAGTTCGTCGACTACATCAAGTTCATGAAGAAGGGCCTGGACGAGGGCCTGTTCAAGATCAAGCTGCCGGAGACGGGCGCCAACATCGTGCAGGCCTTCGCCTCGGGCGAGTGCCAGATGACGATGACCTCCGTCGCCGATCACGGCACCGTCGGCAAGACCGCCAAGCCCGAGATGAAGTGGTCGGTGGCCATGCTCCCGGTCATGGAAGGCACCAAGCGTCTCAACTCCCTGGTGGGCGGCGCTTCTCTGTGGGTGCTCAACGGCAAGTCGAAGGACGAGTACCGCGCTGCGGCCGCATTCCTGAACTTCATCGCCAAGCCCGAATCCGAGCTCTTCTGGTCGACCCGCACCGGCTATATTCCGGTCACGAAGACGGGCTTCCAGCACCTGAAGGAACAGGGCTTCTACGACAAGCCGCAATACAAGGGCCGTGAGATCGCCCTCGAGTCCCTGACGGCCAGCGAGGTCACGCCCGTAAGCCGCGGCATCCGCCTCGGCGGATTCATCCAGATCCGCAAGGAAATGCGCGACGCTCTGTCCGATATCTTCGCGGGCAAGGTTTCGGTCGAGGACGGCATCAACGCCGCCGTCGAGCGCTCCAACGCGGTCCTGCGCCGCTTCGAGAAGACCTACGCGGGCAAGCAGCTTCTCTGATCGCAACAAAGCCGCTGAGGCTCCTGCCGGCGCGCTTCCAGGCGCGCCGGTTCACCACTGGTTCGGCCGGATCGTCGCTCCGGCTCGGGGAATGTTCTTTCATGGATCGGCGTGCAGTCTACAAGACAGCCTGGATCGGCGGCCTTCTTCTGGCTCCGCAGCTTCTGCTGGTGTTCACGTTCTTCTACTGGCCGACAGGCGCGGCCCTGTTCTGGGCTTTCACTCTGGAGCGGCCCTGGGGCGGCGGAAACGAGTTTGCGGGCCTCGACAATTTCCGCATGGTGTTCTCCGATACGGCGTATTGGGGCGCCGTGTGGCGCAGCATGGTCTTCGCGCTCGGCAGCACGGCTCTCGCCATGGGTCTCGCGTTGCTCTTCGCGCTCTTCTGCGACCGCCAGCTGCGGGGCTACAAGGCCTACCAGACCATGCTGATCTGGCCCTACGCGGTGGCTGCTCCGGCCGCGGGCGTCGCGTTCCGCTTCCTGTTCGCGCCGGAGGCCGGTGTCTTCGCAGCCTTGAACAAGATTCATCCCGATTTCTGGAACCCGTCGGTCAACGGTTTCCATGCGATGATCCTCATCGTCGTCGCCTATTCATGGAAGTACCTCGCCTATAACTTCATCTTCTTCCTGGCTGCCCTGCAATCGATCCCGCGCGCGCTCATCGAGGCGTCGGCGATGGACGGATCGGGTCCGTTGCGGCGCATGTGGGACATCCAGCTGCCGCTCCTGGCCCCGACGATGTTCTTCCTGCTCGTCATCAACATCACGGACAGCTTCGTCGATTCCTTCGGCATCATCGATCTGACGACGCATGGCGGACCGTCCAAGGCGACGACGCTTATGGTCTACAAGATCTATTTCGACGGCTTCAAAGGGCTCGATTATTCCGGCGCGGCTGCGCAGTCCATCGTCCTGATGCTCCTCGTCATGGCGCTCACCTTCGTCCAGTTCCGCTTCATCGAGCGGCGCGTGCACTACCGGTAAGGAGATCAGCGATGATCGAGCGGACCCCTGTCCTCAACTTCGTGACCCATGCCGTGCTGCTCGTCGGGCTCGCCATTGCCTTCGTGCCCATGTGGCTCGTTTTCGTGGCGGCCACGCTCTCCCTGCAGGAGATCAACACGCCGCCGATCAGCCTGCTGCCCGGCAGCCATCTCTGGGAGAACCTCGCCGAGGCCTGGGCGCGCGCCGATCTCGGCGTCAAGCTCACCAACAGCCTCATCATGTCCGTCGCCGTGGCGGCTGGAAAGATCGCGCTCGCCTCGATCACGGCATTCGCCCTCGTCTTCTTCCGCTTCCCGGGACGCATGGCCGCATTCTGGCTGATCTTCATCACCCTGATGCTGCCTCTCGAGGTGCGCATCGTCCCCACCTATGCGGTGGCGGCCAATGTGTTCTCTCCCTACCAGACGATCCTCGACGTGACGGGTTTCTCCTGGCTCTGGCAGCAGCTGACCGGCACGGAGCTCGCCCTCGAGTGGAACCTGCTCAACTCCTATACCGGCCTCATTCTGCCGCTCGTCGCGACGGCCACGGGCACCTTCCTCTACCGGCAGTTCTTCCTGACCGTGCCGGAGGAACTCATGGAAGCGGCCAAGATGGACGGCGCGGGTCCCTTGCGGTTCTTCCGTGAGATCCTGATGCCGCTCTCGATCACGAACATGGCGGCGCTCTTCACCATCATGTTCATCTATGCCTGGAACCAGTATCTCTGGCCGCTTCTCATCACCACGGACCGCACCCACCGCGGCACGGCCGTGATGGCCCTTCGTCAGCTCATTCCGATGAGCGGCGATTCAACCGGCGGCGGCGTTCCCGATTGGAACGTCGCCATGGCAGGCTGCCTGATCGTGGTAGCGCCGGCGCTCCTCGTGGTGGCCCTGATGCAGCGCTTCTTCGTGCGCGGCCTCATTGCCAGCGACAAATAACCTTTCATCGAACGGAGGCTTTCACATGGCCGATATCGACATTCGCAGCGTCCGCAAGGCTTATGGCAAGAACCAGGTCGTCCATGGCGTGGATCTCTCGATCCGCTCCGGCGAGTTCGTTGTTATTCTGGGCCCCTCGGGATGCGGAAAATCGACGCTTCTGCGCATGATCGCAGGGCTCGAAGCCATTACGGAGGGCGAGATCGCCATCGCGGGCGATGTGGTCAATGCCATGGAGCCGCGCGAGCGCGGCTGCGCCATGGTGTTCCAGAACTATGCGCTCTATCCGCATATGACGGTGGCCGACAATATCGGCTACGGCCTGAAGGTTGCGGGCCTCTCCAAGCCCGAGCGCAGGGCGCGGGTCGAAACCGTCGCGAAGTCCCTCGGATTGTCGGATTATCTCGACCGCAAGCCAGGTCAGCTTTCCGGCGGCCAGCGCCAGCGCGTGGCCATGGGCCGCGCCATGATCCGCGAGCCGAAGGTCTTCCTGTTCGACGAGCCGCTCTCCAACCTCGACGCCAAGCTGCGCGTGCAGATGCGCATCGAGATCCGCAAGCTCCACAACCGCCTTGGCACCACATCCGTTTTCGTCACGCACGATCAGGTCGAGGCGATGACGCTGGCGGATCGCGTCGTGGTCATGAACGGCGGGCATATCGAGCAGGTCGGGACGCCGGAGGAGATCTACCGTAATCCGGCGAGCCGCTTCGTCGCAGGCTTCATCGGCTCTCCGCCCATGAACCTGTTCGAAGGCCGAGTTACGGGACCGGGCGAGGTGGAGGCGCAGGGCATTGTGCTCTCCGTTCCGCATGCGGGGCTCGCCCGGGGCCAGGCTGTCACCGTCGGCATTCGCCCGGAGGAGGTTCTGCTCGGCGCTGCGGGATCGAATACGGCATCCATCGATGTGGATTTCCGCGAAGAGCTCGGCTCCGTGCGCCTGCTGCACGGGCAGGTCGCGGGAGCCGATTTCGTGATCCAGGTTCCGGCGACGACCGCTGGGCCGAAGGTCGGCCATTTTTCGTTCGAGGTGCCCGCGCGGGCCGTCCATCTCTTCGATGCCGAAACCGGAATGCGCATCGATCCCGTGGCTGGCGGCATCCGGGCCGCCGCCTGACAGATTGTCTTTGAAGAGGAGCTTTCTCAATGTCTCGAAACGTTCTCGGCACCGGCATCTCCGCGAAGCCCGGCAAGCCCGATCTCAGCGAATTCGCGCGCAATCTCGATCAATGCCAGGCCTTCGGCGTGGAAACGATTGAGCTCCCGACCTTCGACCTGGATTTGGTCGTCGGCGGCCGGATCCGCAGGGATCAGCTCGCCGCGCTCAAGGCGATCTGCGCGGGCCGTGATGTGATCTATACGGTCCACGGGCCGCTCGCCATCAACTTCTTCGATGCGCCGTTCCGCAACCGGCGTCACTTCGACGTGCTCCAGGCCTCGCTGGAGATCGCGGGGGAACTCGGCGCGGTTCATTACGTCATGCATTCCGGCCTGATCGGCGTGATGCAGCATGACGGCCTCGAGGAAGCCTACGCCCGCCAGCGGGAATGGCTCGTCCGAGCCGGAGACGTTGCCCGCCAGCACAGCGTGATCCTCTGCGTCGAGAACCTGTTCGGCGGCTACGAGGGCAAGGTCCATGCGGCCAGCCCCTCGCGGCTCGCCCGCGAGCTCGCCGCCGTCGATCACAGCCATGTCATGGCGACGCTGGATTTCAGCCACGCCTATCTGAATCTCTCCTTTACGGGCGGGGACCTGGTGTCGGAATGCGCGGCGCTCGCGCCCTTCGCCAAGCACCTGCATGTGCACGATTCCTTCGGGCGTCAGGACGATATCTGGATGTTCACGCAGGGCGAGCGTTTGGCCTATGGCCATGGCGACCTCCATCTGCCGGTCGGCTGGGGCGACATCCCGTGGGATGCCCTGATGGCATCCTGCATCTTCCCCCAGGGCGTGGTGTTCAACATCGAGCTGCAGGACCGCTACTGGCATGTAGGCCAGGATTGCGTCGATGCGACGAAAGCCCTGGCCGCCAAGGCCCGCACGGCTCTGGCCGCAGCAGCCTGACTCTTTCGGCCATAAGCTCTAAGATCGCTGGCGCCGCGGCCTCCCTGCCGCGGCGCGCTCTCATTTCTCCTTTGGTCCGTCCGTCCTTCCCCATGCCCCTTCCTCGTTATGCGCTTTACTTCACGCCCCGGCCCGGCTCGGAGCTGGCTCGCCTCGGCGCGGCCGTGCTTGGATACGACTGCCATACGGGTGCCGCGGTCGAGCAGCCCATGCTTCCGGAAATTGCTCCCGACGAGCTCCACTCCTGCACCGCCGATCCGCGCCGCTACGGTTTCCATGGCACGCTCAAGGCCCCGTTCACGCTGGCCGAGGGCTGCACCCTCGATGCGCTCAAGAACGCCCTGCGCGCCTTTGCAGCCGAATGGCCCGCATTCGATGCGGGAACCGTATCGCCGCGCCGGCTCGGCCGGTTCATCGCGTTCACGCCGGATGCACCATCGGCAAACCTGCAGATCTTGGCTGCGGAATGCGTTGCGGCTTTCGACCGGTTCCGGGCTCCGCTCTCCGACGCGGACCGGCAGCGCCGCGCGCCGCAAGGCCTGTCGCCGCGCCAGAAGGCTCTGCTGGAACGCTGGGGCTATCCCTATGTTTTCGATCAGTTCCGCTTCCATATGACCTTGAGCGGAGCCCTGCCGGAGGAGCGCCTCGATGCATGGCGCGATGGCCTCGCGCGCTTTGCCGGTACACAGCCGCTCGTCATCGATGCGTTGACGCTTCTCGCGCAGCCGAGCCCCGATGCCAGATTTCGGGTCGTTGCACGATATGATCTGGGAGGACAACCATGAGCACCAAGCAGCTCGGCGAAACACCCGTCGTCGCGCCCTCGGCGACGATCCGCGATTGCCGGCTCGGACGCTATACCGAGGTCGGCGCGAGGACCTCCCTGACCGAAACCGTTTTGGACGATTATTCCTACATCGTGCACGACGGCGAGGTCATGGATACGACCATCGGGAAGTTCTGTTCCATTGCCTCCCATGTGCGCATCAATCCCGGCAATCATCCGATGCACCGGGCCAGTCAGGCGCATTTCACCTATCGCGCGCGCCAGTACTGGCCGGAGGAAGAGGACGACGAAGCCTTCTTCGCCTGGCGGCGGTCGCACCCGGTCGTCATCGGGCATGACGTGTGGATCGGGCATGGCGTCGTCATCCTGCCGAGCCGGACTATCGGCACCGGTGCCGTGATTGGCGCAGGCTCCATCGTAACGCGCGACGTCGAGCCCTATACCATCGTTGCCGGCAATCCTGCCCGCGTCATCAGGCGTCGTTTCGACGAGAAGACGGCGGAGAGGCTTCAGGTCCTGGCATGGTGGGACTGGGATCACGAGCGGCTCCGGCGGGCTCTTCCCGACTTTCGCAACCTGTCCGTCGAAGAGTTCCTGAAACGCTACGAAGCGGCCTAGAACTTCTGTGTCGCGCCAGTCTCGTGGTGCCGATTTCGCCGCACCACGATTTTTGCGTGATACTGTCTAACGATTGTCATCCAAGCGTCTTGCAAAGGTCATTTCGGTTTCATCGGGCACGGCTAATCAAGCGCCAGAACGCGAGGTGATGCCATGCTTGTCATTGAGGACCTGTCGCGACGATTTGGCCAGAAGACCGCAGTCGATCGCGTTTCCCTGACCATTGAGCGCGGATCTTTCGTCGGCGTGATCGGCCGCTCCGGTGCCGGAAAATCGACGCTCCTGCGTCTTGTCAACCGACTCGTCGATCCCTCCGCCGGCCGAATTGTCTACGATGGCGTCGACGTGACGCACCTGCGCGGCAAGTCCCTGCGGGACTGGCGCGCCCGGTGCGCCATGATCTTCCAGCAGTTCAATCTGGTGGGCCGCCTCGACGTCATGACGAACGTGCTCATGGGGCGCCTCAGCGAGACCTCCGGCCAGCGCTCACTACTGAAGCTCTGGAGCGCGCAGGACAAGGCGATGGCCCTCTCCGCCCTCGAACAGTTCGACATGGCGGGTTTCGCCGCCCAGCGCACCGAGCAGCTCTCCGGCGGACAGCAGCAGCGCGTCGCCATCGCCCGGGCCCTGGTACAGCAGCCCGACATTATACTGGCCGACGAGCCGATCGCCTCGCTCGATCCGCGCAACACGCGCCTCGTCATGGATGCCCTGGCGAAGATCAACCGTGACTACGGCATCACGGTCTTGTGCAATCTTCACTCTCTCGATCTCGCGCGCGCCTATTGCGACCGCCTCGTCGGCATGTCTTCCGGGCAGGTCGTGTTCGATGGCGGTCCCCTCGATCTCACCGAGGATGTCAGCCGCCGCCTGTATGGTCTCGAAGCCGGTGACGTCCTCGAGATCGATCATATCGAGAACAGCAGATCCAGCCTTCCGGCCGCCTTCGCGGCTTGAGGATGGTGCCGTGCAAGCGGCTTTTGGCTTTTCCTATCTGAAACCATGGAGATTTTCCCTATGATCACCCGTCGCCTCGTTCTCGGCGCGGTCGCTTCGCTTGCACTGGCGGGAGCGGCCCTAGCTCAGGATTGGAAATCGAAGTATCCCGAGATCGTCTTCGCCATCATTCCGTCCGAGAATGCCTCCGGTGTGACCGATCGCTATGCGCCGTTCGTCGAGTACCTGTCGAAGGAACTCGGTACGAAAGTCACCCTGCGCATCGCCAACGACTACGCCGCCGTGATCGAGGGCCAGCGCTCCGGCAACATCCACATCGCCTCGTACGGTCCTTCGTCCTATGCCCGCGCCTTTACGACCGGCGCGAAGATCGAGCCCTTCGCCATCGAGACGAACCTGGACGGCACCAAGGGTTATCACTCGGTGCTGTGGGTAAAGGCGGATTCGCCCTACAAGGCCATCGAGGATCTCAAGGGCAAGAACCTGTGCCTCGTGGATCCGAACTCGACCTCGGGCAACAACGTTCCGCGCTTCGCCATGAGCAAGATGAGCATCGTTCCCGAGCAGTTCTTCGGCAAGGTGGTTTATGCGGGCAGCCATGAGAACGCCGTGCTCGGCGTGCAGCAGGGAACCTGCGACGCCGCTTTCAACTGGTGGAACGACGAGAACGAGTCCAATCTTCTGCGCATGGCCCGCAAGAGCATGGTCAAGGCCGAGGATTTCCGGATCATCTTCAAGTCGGAGCAGATCGTGAATTCGCCGATGGCGTATCTCTCCGATCTCCCTTCGGATCTGAAGGCGAAGATCAAGCAGTCCGTTCTCGATCTGCCCAAGAAGAATCCTGAGATTTTCCAGAAAATGTTCGACGGCAAGCAGGGGCCGTGGCAGGCGGTCGATCACAAGGCCTACGAGCCGATCATCGAGCTCAACGCCTTCGTTGATTCCCTGCGCAAAAAGTCCTGATACCGATCCACATGACGGCAGTCCGCTCCCGACGGAGCGGACTGTCCCTTCGTTCTGGTTCCCATGGCCACGTCACTCCCCCGCCTGACCGACGACCGGCTTGCCGCGCTGATGCAGGCCTATCACGATGCCGTCCGGGCGAAGCGTCTCCGCTCTATGGCGTTCGTTTGTATCGTGATCGGGCTGATGTTTCTGTCCGGCTGGGTAGCTCAAGTCGATCTGTTCAAGCTGGTAGCGAATTTCGGAAATTTCTTCAGCTATTTCGACCGGATCATGACCTTCGACAGCGGGCCCGTGGCGGGGCAGCGCGTCTGGACCGATCCGGCCGAGTGGTTCTGGGGGCTGAGGAAGTGGCTGATCCTCCTCGCCGACACCATCCTGATCGGCTATCTGGGAACGGCTCTGGGCGCCATCGGCGCGTTCCTGCTCTGCTTTTCCGCCGCTGCCAACCTGATGCCGAACCCATGGCTTCGCAGCGGCGTGAAACGTCTCTTCGAGTTCTGCCGCACCGTTCCTGAGATCGTCTTCGCGCTGATCTTCATCATCGCCTTCGGTCTCGGCCCGATTCCCGGGGTCCTCGCCATCGCCCTTCATACCATGGGCGCTCTCGGAAAACTTTTTGCGGAAGTGGTCGAGAACATCGACATGAAATCCGTGGAGGGCTCCGTTTCGACGGGCGCGAGCTTCAGCCAAACGGTCCGTTTCGCGGTCTTGCCGCAGGTTCTGTCGAATTTTGCGAGCTACACGCTGCTGCGCTTCGAAATCAACGTGCGTGGCGCGTCCGTCATGGGCTTCGTGGGCGCGGGCGGAATCGGGCAAGACCTGATCGAGGCGATCCGCAAGTTCTACTATGCCGATGTCTCCGCCCTTCTTCTCCTGATCATTCTCACCGTCACGGTCATCGACCTGGGCACCGAGCGTCTGCGCCATGCCCTCATCAGCCGCGAGGAGCGACCATGAAGGCTTCCTCCCAAGGGATCGGTTCCGATCTGCCCGCGTTGAAGGCGCGCTATCCCGAGCACTTCGCCGCCTCTTGGACGAAGCGCGCGGCGGTCGTCGGGGTCGTGACGGTTCTGTCCGGTCTTTTCCTCTTCGGTTTCTGGCGTCTGGACTTCTCCCTGGACAGGATCCTGTCCGGCATCGGGAAGCTTGGAACGCTCGTCCTGCTCATGCTGCCCCCCAATCCGGGAAGCTGGGCAAAGTTCTTCACCTTCATTCATGCGCTTGCCGAGACGGTGGCCATCGCTTTTCTCGGAACCCTTCTCGCCGCGCTCGTGGCGTTCCCCATCGGTCTCGTGGCGGCACGCAACACCACCGTCAACCGCCTCGTCCAGTTCGCATCCCGCCGGCTGCTCGACGGTATCCGCGGCATCGATACCCTGATCTGGGCGCTCCTGTGGATCAACGTGGTCGGCCTCGGCCCCTTCGCCGGCGTGCTCGCCATCATGACGAGCGATATCGGCACGTTCGGGAAGCTCTTTTCTGAAGCCATCGAAGCCGCCGACAGGAAGCCTGTCGAGGGCATCATCTCGACCGGCGGGACGCGCCTGCACCAGATCCGCTTCGGAATCCTGCCCCAGGTCTTTCCAGTGATCGCGGGGCAGGTGCTCTATTTCTTCGAGTCGAACACCCGCTCGGGCACGATCATCGGCATCGTCGGAGCCGGAGGAATCGGGCTGCACCTGGCCGAGCAGATCCGCACGCTCGAATGGCAGGCCGTCTCCTTCCTAGTGCTGCTGATCCTGGTCATGGTGGCCGTGATCGATGCGCTCTCGGCGCGGCTGCGCAGGGCCATCATCGGCCGTTCGCAGCAACCGCCGATGTGACGGCTCTCACTGCTCGATCACGAGATCGACGCGATCGGCGCTGAAGAAAGAACGCGTGGCCTGGATCCGATGCCCATATTGGTTGACATTGATGCTGTCGATCACGAGCAGCACGCGCCCTGGCGAAAGTTCGAGGCAGGCGGCCTCCTCCACGGTCGCGATCCTCGCCGAAATGCGCGTCGACAGCCGCGAATAATCGGAGACCTCATGTCGCGCAAAAGCGCGGGTGAGGGAGCCGGTTTTGCGGTAGGTGGCATCGATGCCGGAAAAGCGCGGCAGAGGCAGCCAGGTCCAGGCCATCGAGATCGGAACCTCGTCCGCCCGGTTGAGCGTGACCATTTCGAGAACCGCTGCGTCTGGCTTGAGTCCGAGGGCCTCGGCGATTTCCGCGGTCGCAATCGTCTCGGTCGAGCGGATCAGCTCGCCCCGCGCCTCGCGGCCCGCCTTGGCCATGAGTTCCGAAAAGCGCGTCTTGCGGCCGATGGCGTAGGGCAGGGGCTTGGCTTCCACGAAGGTGCCTCCGCCCTGCGTGGCGCGCACGAGGCCCCGGGCGGCCAGAGCGGCCAGGGCCCTGCGCACCGTGTGCCGGTTGACGCCGAAACGTTGGGCGAACTGCATTTCGCCGGGAAGCTTCTCGCCGGGCTTGAAGAGCCCGCCCGCAATGTCCGCTTCGATGCGGTCGGCAATCTGGCGCCAGGCCGTCAATCCGGCGCCCCGGTCGAGGGGATCGGAAGCCGTCGGGTCGAAATGTGAGCGTTCCGTCATCAAAGCTTCATCTGAATATGTTGTCTATTTATCTATACAACACGACAAGTCGATTGCCAACAAGGGTATGCCCATGGCCTTTGCCTCCCAATCCGCCTCTCCAGGCGCTCTCCCGGACGACGGCACGATCGCCCGCCGGCGGAGGGCCATGGCTCTGTGCGCCGATGCCGAGCGCTCGGATCTCGAAGCGATCCTCGCCGCCCTTCGCTGCGAGGACGGCGTGGAGGACCTGCGCCGGCCCGAGACCGGCCTCGTGATGGTGCGCGGCCGCATGGGCGGCGACGGCGCTCCGTTCAATTTCGGCGAGGCGACCGTCACCCGTGCCGTCGTGAGGCTCGCCAGCGGTGAAGTCGGTTTCGCCTACCAGCTCGGACGCGATGCGCCGAAGGCTCGCATGGCCGCCATCATCGACGCGCTTCTGCAGAATCCTCTTCGCAGCCTGGAAACGGACATGGCGCTCTCGCCGCTCGAGCAGCGGCTTTCCGCCGAGCGCGCACTGCGCGAACGCCGCACGGCGGCGACGCGCGTGAATTTCTACACCATGGTGCGGGGAGAAGATTGATGACCGCTCTTGCTCTCGGCTTTGCCGATCAGGTCACCCAGGCGCAGCAGGTCTTCGGCGCCGTCATGAACGCGCTTGCGCATCCGGGCCGCCTTCAGACCCTGCGCATCGATATTGCGCCACCCCGGCCGTTGACGCCCGAGCTCGCCGCCGTCGCCCTGGCGCTCGCCGATCATGAAGCGCCGATCTGGATCGATGCGCGGCTTGCCGCTGAACAGGCCGTCGCGGAATTCCTCCGCTTCCACACGGGAGCCGCCATCGTGGCCCGCCCGGAGGAAGCCGCCTTCGCGCTGATCACCGACCTCGAAGAGCCTCTTCCCCTGGATCGTTTCGCTCTCGGCAATGCGGAATATCCGGATCGTTCCACGACGCTCGTCTTCGCCGTGTCCGATCTTTCCGAGGCAGGAGGGTGGACGCTGGCGGGACCTGGGATTCCCGCGCGCCGCAATCTCATGGCTTCGCCATGGCCGCACGATCTGGCGGAGATCGTTCATGCGAACCGTTCGCTCTTCCCGCGCGGCCTGGATGTCCTGCTTGCCGCGCCCGGCAGGGTTGCCGGGCTGCCTCGCACCACGCGTTTCGTCGAGGAGGTTTGAGCTATGTACGTGGCCGTGAAGGGCGGCGAAGCAGCCATTGACAACGCCCATCGCCTTCTCGCGCATGCGCGGCGTGGCGATCCTTCGGTGCCGGAACTGTCCATTGCACAGATCGCCGAGCAGCTCGCCCTGCTCGTCGACCGCGTGATGACGGAAGGATCGCTCTACGACCGCCAGCTTGCAGCCCTGGCCCTCAAGCAGGCGCGCGGGGATCTGATAGAAGCCGTGTTCCTGGTGCGCGCCTTCCGCACGACCCTGCCGCGCTTCGGCTATTCCGAGCCGGTCGGCACGGCCCGCATGGAAATCAGGCGCAGGATTTCTGCGACCTACAAGGATCTGCCCGGCGGGCAGGTTCTCGGGCCGACCTTCGACTACACGCATCGTCTGCTCGATTTCGTGCTCGCCGCCAATGGCGAAGAACCTGTACCGCCCGCCGAGGCCGATGTGCCGCAGGACGAGGGCGGCACGCCGCGCGTGACGGATCTCCTCGATGCGGAAGGGCTGATCGAGGCATCGAGCGCGGCCCTTGACGGATCGCCCGTCGGCGACATCACCCGCGAGCCCCTGAGCTTTCCCGCCGAGCGCGATCTGCGCCTGCAGGCCCTGGCGCGGGGCGACGAAGGCTTCGTTCTGGCGCTCGGATACTCCACCCAGCGCGGCTATGGCCGCACGCATCCCTTCGTCGGTGAGGTCCGCGTGGGCGAGGTCGAGGTGGAGTTCACGCCCGAGGAGCTCGGCTTTGCCGTGCCGCTCGGACGAATCACCGTGACGGAGTGCCAGATGGTCAGCCAGTTCAAGGGATCTGCCGCGGTGCCGCCTCAGTTCACGCGGGGCTACGGCCTCGTCTTCGGGCAGAGCGAGCGAAAGGCCATGGCCATGTCCCTCGTCGACAGGAGCCTGCGGGCCCGCGAACTCGGAGAGGATGTGGTAGCCCCCGCGCAGGACGAGGAATTCGTCCTCTCCCATGCGGACAACCTGCAGGCCACGGGGTTCGTCGAGCACCTGAAGCTACCGCATTATGTCGATTTCCAGGCCGAGCTCGATCTCGTGCGCCGCATGCGCGCCGAGCACGAGCGGGGCCAAGCCATTCCTCTCTCGGAGGCTGCAGAATGATGACCCGCGCATCGACCGATGCCGCGCCGGAGGCCGGCTACAATTTCGCCTATCTCGACGAGCAGACGAAGCGGATGATCCGCCGGGCGATCCTGAAGGCCATCGCCATCCCCGGCTACCAGGTGCCCTTCGCCTCGCGCGAAATGCCGATGCCGTACGGCTGGGGCACGGGCGGCGTGCAGGTGACGGCGTCGATCCTCGGCGGCGATGACATCTTGAAGGTCATCGACCAGGGCTCGGACGATACCACGAATGCCGTCTCGATCCGCAAGTTCTTCGAGCGCACGGCCGGAATCCGCACAACGACCCATACGCGCGAAGCGACGGTTATCCAGACCCGGCACAGGATTCCGGAAGAGACGCTGCAGGAAGGGCAAGTGATCGTCTATCAGGTTCCAATTCCGGAGCCCTTGCGGTTCCTGGAACCGCGCGAGACCGAGACGCGCAAGCTGCACGCGCTGGCCGAATACGGACTCATGCATGTGAAGCTCTACGAGGACATCGCCCGGCACGGTCACATCGCCACGACCTATGCCTATCCGGTCGAGGTCGCAGGGCGCTACATCATGGATCCGTCTCCGACGCCGAAATTCGACAATCCCAAGATGCACCGGATGGCAGCCCTGCAGCTCTTCGGGGCAGGCCGCGAGAAGCGTATCTATGCCGTCCCGCCCTATACGGAGGTGAGAAGCCTCGACTTCGAGGATCACCCCTTCCACATTCAGACCTTCAAGGACCCTTGCGCTATCTGCGCGGCCACGGGCGTCTATCTCGACGAGGTCATCATGGACGATCGCGGAGGGCGCATGTTCGTCTGCTCCGACAGCGATTTTTGCGAAGAACGCCGGGCCTGTGGCCATCGCGGCTCCATGCTGGCCGAGGCTCCAGCAGCCCTGACCGGAGGCAACACCCATGCTTAACGATCTTTCGCAAGCGCCGCTTCTGTCCGTTCGCAACCTGACCAAGCATTACGGCGAGCGCCTCGGTTGCGCCGACGTGTCCTTCGACATTTACGAAGGCGAGGTGCTCGCCGTCGTCGGCGAGTCGGGCTCAGGCAAATCGACCCTGCTCGGCCTCCTCGCGACGGAGTTGGAAGCGAGCGCCGGTTCGGTCCGCTACCGGATGCGCGATGGCGTCACGCGCGACATGGCTTCGCTGACGGAGGCCGAGCGACGCCTTCTGCTGCGGACCGACTGGGGTTTCGTGCGCCAGGATTCCACGCAAGGCCTGCGCATGAGCGTTTCGGCCGGCGGCAATATCGGCGAGCGTCTGATGGCGGTCGGCGCGCGTCATTACGGCAAGATCCGCGGACAGGCCCTGGACTGGCTCGAGCGCGTCGAAATCGACCGGGGCCGGATCGACGATATCCCGAAGGCGTTTTCCGGCGGCATGCGGCAGCGCCTTCAGATCGCGCGCAACCTCGTGACCCATCCGCGTCTCGTCTTCATGGACGAGCCGACCTCGGGGCTCGACGTCTCGGTCCAGGCGCGCCTGCTCGACCTGATCCGCAGCCTGGTGAGCGAACTCGGGCTTGCCGTCATCATCGTCACGCACGATCTCGCCGTCGCCCGGCTGCTCTCGCACCGGATCATGGTCATGAAAGGCGGGCGCGTGATCGAAGCGGGCCTGACCGACCGCGTGCTCGACGATCCGCACGCGCCCTATACCCAACTCCTCGTCTCCTCTGTCCTGGCAGCCTGATCATGCAACCTCTCGTTCAGCTCGACGGCGTCTCCAAGGCCTTCATCCTGCACCTGCACGAGGGCGTGCGCCTGGATGTCGTCTCCGGCGTGACCTTCGCGGTTGCTCCGGGCGAATGCGTCGTGCTCGGCGGCCCTTCGGGTGCCGGCAAGTCCTCGCTCCTCAAGATCGTCTACGGCAATTACAGCTGCGATTCAGGCCGCATCTGGATCCGCGACGGCGAGGAGAGGATCGATGTAGCGAATGCGGAGCCGCGACGGATCCTGGACCTGCGCCGCCATGTCATGGGCTATGTGAGTCAGTTCCTTCGGGTGATCCCGCGCGTCGGCGCGCTCGAGATCGTGGCCGCCGCTGGCCGCGAGGGTGGGCTCGATCCGCAATCCGCGCAGGAACGGGCGCAGGAGTACCTGTCCCTGCTGAACGTCCCCGAGCGGCTCTGGGCGCTTCCTCCGGCGACCTTCTCCGGCGGCGAGCAGCAGCGCGTGAACATCGCGCGCGGCCTCATCGCCGACAGGCCGGTGCTTCTGCTCGACGAGCCGACGGCTTCGCTGGATGCGCGCAATAGGGCCGTTGTCGTGGAACTGATCGAGCGCAAGAAGAAGGCCGGCGTCGCCATCGTCGGAATCTTCCACGACGAAGATGTCCGCGACAGGGTCGCCACGCATGTCGTCGATGTGACGCACTTTGCAGCTAAAGCGGCCTGACAAGGGACCGAATCGATGACAGACCACATCACTATCATCCAGAACGGGAAGATCATCCTCTCCGACGACATCCTGCACGGCTGGGCCGCCATCGAGGACGGGCGCATCGTCGAGTTGGGCGAAGGGCGGCCGCCCGAGCGTGGCCTCGATCTGAGTGGAGATTACCTCATCCCCGGACTCATCGAGCTTCACACGGATCACCTGGAAAGCCATTACGTGCCGCGCCCCAAGGTCCGCTGGCATCCTCTCGGAGCCGTGCTTGCCTACGATGCGCAGATCGCATCCTCCGGCATCACGACGGTGTTCGACAGCCTGCGGGCCGGCGTCGATGTAGATGGCGGGGGTCTTGGCGCGGAGCTGATCGATCTGGCCAATGCCATCGAGGAGGGGCGGCGTCACAACCTTCTCCGCTGCGAGCATCTCACGCATCTGCGCTGCGAGATTCCGTCTCCCGGCGTGGTCGAGATGGTCGAGGATTTCGTCGCGCGGTATCCGGTCGGGCTGATCTCACTGATGGATCACACGCCCGGCCAGCGCCAGTTCCGGGATCTGACGAAGTACCACATCTATTACAGCGGAAAGATGGGCAAGTCTCCTGAGGAGATCGACCGGATCGTGGCCGAGAAGCAGCGCGTCAACGGCGACCGCTCGGCCGTCAACAGGCCCGCTCTCGTCGCTCTCGCTCGAAGCCGGAGCATTCCCCTGGCCAGCCACGACGATACGACCCTCGATGAAGTGGAGCAGTCGATCCGCGAGGGTGTCGCCCTTGCCGAGTTCCCCACGACCCTGGAGGCGGCCAAGGCGAGCCATGCGCAGGGCATCACCGTGATGATGGGCGCGCCCAACCTCATCAGGGGCGGTTCGCACTCGGGCAATGTGGCGGCGGAAACCCTGGCGCGCGAAGGCGTGCTCGACATCCTGTCCTCCGACTATGTGCCGGCGAGCCTGCTGATGGCAGCCTTCGACCTGCCGCGCCGCGCTCCGGCGATGACGCTGCCCGAAGCCATCCGCACGGTGACCGGGAACCCCGCTTCGGCGACGGGCCTGTCCGACAGGGGCGAGATTGCGCCCGGCAAGCGGGCCGATCTGGTGCGGGTGCACATGAAAGGCGAGACCCCTGTCGTCCGTCAGGTCTGGCGCGGCGGCCAGCGGATCGCCTGAGCATGACGGGCGGCTTCGTTCTCGTGGTCGGTCCTAGCGGGGCTGGCAAGGATACGCTTCTCGCGCAGGCGCGCAAGGAACTGGCGGCCTGTCCGCAGATCGTGTTTCCGCGCCGCCTCGTGACGCGCGCCTCGTCCGTCTGGGAGGAGCACGACACGATCTCCGACGCGGCGTTCGAGCGCGGCGTTGCCGTGGGCAGGTTCGCGCTCGCCTGGCGCGCCCATGGCCACGGCTATGCCATACCGGGCCATTGCCTCGATGAGGCCGCCGTGGGTCGCATCGTCGTCTGCAATGTCTCGCGGATGATCGTCGAGACTGCCAGGCAGCATCTGCCGAACGTATCGGTCGTGGAGATAACGGCGCCGCGGGACATATTGGCGGCCAGGCTCGCGGGCCGTGCCAGAAGCGACGATGCGGATCTCGGCGCAAGGCTCGAGCGCTCGAAGGACACTCCGCTTCTCTCTGCCGACGTCACGATCGTGAACGACAGGGCGCCGGACATCGGGGCAGGCCTCCTGGTCGGCTTTCTCCAGCGGACGATGGATTCCTGCCTGAAGGTCTGAGGCGGGCCGGGCCGTGAAAGTGTAATTCCGGTTTTCCGCTTTGAAGATTGATGTCGGTCAATCTTGAAGCTCGAGAATCTGCGAGCCTGGGAACATCGAGGCGAGAGGATGTTCCCATGGCTGTCTTCATCATGCTCACGCGGATCAGCCCCGAGGCGGTTCGCTCCCCAAAGGCTCTGGAGGATCTGGAAAAGCAGGCCATGGACCGCATTCGCCAGGAATGCCCGGGCGTGGAATGGATCGGCAGCTATGCCGTGCTGGGGCCCTGCGATTATGTCGATCTGTTCAAGGCCGCAGACATCGAGACGGCAACGAAGGTCTCGGCGCTGATCCGAACCTTCGGGCACGCGCAGACGGAGGTCTGGGCGGCGACGGAATGGCAACGCTTCAAGGAGATCGTCCGCAACCTGCCCGGCGCAGCGCGCCAGGACAAATGATCCTTGTTCAGTGGCGATCCCGTCGGGAAAGCCGATGGGATGCGAGCGGGAAACTCGCCTTCGCCCGAGGCGTTCTTCCGTGGGAAACGTGAGGAAAACCGATGCCGGACGCGACCCTTTCCAAGAGCGACCTCGTGCGACTGGTCGGCGACATGCCCGATGAGGTTCTCGTCTCCATCCTTGAGACCGGCGCGAGCGTCGAGGATATCGAAGCGGCGCTGCAACGGATCGCCAGCGCGGACGATGTCATGGGCAAGATGGGACGGCCGCTCTCAGGACCGGCGGTCGCCGTCTACGATATCCTTCTTGCCGAAGAAGCGGCCGACGAACGGGAGCGATGATCGCCGGGGCGACGCCGGTCTCCAACAAGGACGGTCGCTCTTGACATGGCTCCGCTTCAGCTCCGGCGGGTTCGCCTGGACGCGCTCATGTGCGAAGATGCCGGGGACATGCCAGCAGGGGATGAGGGAAACACCATGCTCACGTTTCCGCTTCTCATCGGCGATATCGGCGGAACGACTTCGCGGTTTGCGCTACTTTCGGGGCAGGGCGCCCCGCCGTCGCGCCTCAGCGTCATGGCGACGGCCCGTCATGCAACGCCGAGCGATGCGATCCGCGCCGCTCTTGCCGCACTGCGCGGCGAAGCGCCACGTGCCGCCTTTCTCGGCGTCGCGGGGCGCGTTGACGGGCCTGTCGTCCGCCTGACCAATGCACCGTGGGTTGTCAACGCGGCGCAGATCGGCATGGATCTCGGGCTCTCGGCCGTTTCCCTCGTCAACGATTACGTGCCGGTCGCGGCCCTTTTGCCGTCGCTCGATAGGGAAAGCACCGGCGCGCTCGTCCATGTCGGTCCGGCGCTCCGGCTCGTGCAGGGCAATCGCATCGCCCTGGGGCCGGGGACCGGCCTCGGGGCGGCTGCCTGCATTCCCGTGCAGGAACGCTTCTGGCTTCAGCCGACGGAGGCAGGACACATGGCCTTCGGCGCGTGCGATTCCGAGGAGCTTGCAACCTGGCCGCGGATCGAGCGGGCGGGCGCCCGCATCGCTGTCGAAACCGTTCTGTCGGGACCCGGTCTGGTGCGCCTCTATCGCGCCGTCGCACGGCGCGAGGGCCGCGAGCCGCTGCATCTTCTCACGCCTGCCGAGGTCATCGCCGCCGCTTCGTCCGAGAGGGACGAAATCGCTTCCGAAGCTCTTGGCCTGTTCTTCTCGCTCCTCGGGCGTTTTGCCGGCGACATGGCGCTCGCCTTCAACGCCAGCGGCGGCGTTTATCTCGCAAGCGGCATCCTTCCCCGCATCGTCGGGCTTCTCGACAAAAGCCGGTTCAGGCAAGCCTTCGAGCGGAAAGATCCGTTCGAATCCGCCATGGCGCGCATTCCCACCTTCGTCGTCACCCAGCCGGAGCCCGCCATGGCTGGCCTGGCGCTGATCGCCGGCGCGCCGGACAGGTTCGTCTTTCAAACCTATGGATGGAGCGCCGCGGGCGCTTCTTAAACCGGTGAAGGCGTCGAGCGGATCTCGACGGTGAGCCGATGGAGCTTTGCCCGGTCGGCGTTGGCGCCGACGAACACTTCGATGGTGCCCGCGTCGAGAACGGGCTGGAGAGCGGCATCGCGATAGCGAAGGTCGGCGACCGCAACGCCGAGGCTCAGCGTCCCGCGACGGCCTGCGGGAAGCGCGATCTTGGCGAAGTCCTTCAGCTCCAGAACCGGGCGCGAGACCGACGCCACCGGATCGTGGGTGAACAGGAAGATCGTCTCCTCGCCCTCCCGCGTCCCTTCATTGCACACCTCCACCGTCACGACGAGATGGTCGGACGGCCCGAGCGACGTTGCCTCCACGCGCATGTCCGTCAGCGTGAACCGGGTGTAGGACAATCCGTCTCCGAAGCGGAACAGGGGATCGTTCGGCAGGTCGAGATAGCGGCTCGTGAAAGGATCGTCGGGATTGAGCGGCCGCCCGGTCGGCCGCTGCGCATAATAGACCGGAACCTGGCCGACGGCGCGCGGCCAGGAGACCGGCAGCTTGCCGCTCGGGTTGAAGCGCCCCGTCATCACGTCGGCCAGGGCATGCCCGGCTTCGTGGCCGAGGAACCCGGCGGCGAGAACGGCGTCGGCGCGCTCCGTCAGCCAGCCGACCGTGAGGGGGCGTCCGCTCATGAGCACGGCCACGACGGGCTTGCCGAGCGCCAGGACCGCCTCGGCGAGTTCGCGCTGGCGCCCCGGAAGATCGAGGCTCGCGCGGGAGGCCGCCTCGCCGCTCATGAACCGTGCCTCGCCGAGGCAGAGAACCGTCACGTCGGCCTGAGCGGCAGCCGCCACGGCGGCGGGAATTCCCTCCCGCTCCCCGCCGCCCGGATCGAGCGCTTCGACCGGGAGAAGTTCCACGTGTGGAAGCGCGCGCTTGAGGCCGTCGAGGAGGGTCGCCGCATCCTCAGGCTTGGCGAGCGCAGACCAGGGCCCCAGCATGTCGGTGCGGGCGTCGATCAGCGGGCCGATGAGCGCGATGCGTTTCACGGATGCGGCGAGCGGAAGAATTGCGTGCTCGTTTTTCAGGAGCACGATCGAGCGCCGCGCGGCCTCCCGCGCCAGGGACCGGAGCGATCCGCGTCCGGAGGAGCCGGAGGTGCCCGTGCGCTTTTCGCGATAGGGATCGCGGAAAAGACCAAGCTTCGCCTTGAGGGTCAGGACGCGCCTTACGGCGGCGTCGACATCCTCCATGCTTGCCGTGCCGCGCTGCAGCGCATCCGGCAGGGATTGCGCATAGACGCCGCTCGCCATGTCGATGTCGACGCCTGCGCGCAGGGCCAGACCTGCCGCAGCCGTCCGGTCTTCGGCGACGCCATGCCTGATCAGTTCCGCGATCGCCCCGTAATCGCTGACGGCGATCCCGTCGAATCCCCAGTCCCGGCGGACGCAATCGTGCAGCACCGCCCTGTTCGCCGTCATCGGAACGCCGGCGAGATCGGTAAAGGCCGTCATGATGGCCGCCACGCCGGCCTCGATTGCGGCCTGGAACGGAGGAAGATAGACCTCGTGCAGCAGGCGTTCCGACATGTCCACCGGTGCGTAGTCGCGCCCGGCCGCCACGGCTCCGTATCCCGCCAGATGCTTGGCCGTTGCGGCGAGGGTGCCGGGCGCTCGGAGGTCGTCGCCCTGGAAGCCCTGCACCTTGGCCGCAGCGAAACGCCGGGCCACCAGAACGTCTTCACCCGGACTTTCTGCGATGCGGCCCCAGCGGGGATCGCGGGCAATGTCGAGCATGGGCGCGAAGGTCAGGTTGATCCCGTCCGCGGCGGCCTCGGCTGCTGCCGCTTGCGCCGTCCGCCGCCAGAGGTCTGGATCGAAGGCGGCCGCTTCCGCGAGCGGGATCGGAAAGAGCGTGCGATGGCCGTGAAGCACGTCGAGACCGAAGAGAAGAGGAATTTTCAGGCGGCTTTCCTCCACGGCGATGCGCTGCACCATGCGGATTTCCGTGGGGTCGACCAGGTTCAGGAGGGAGCCTGCGAGCCCTGTCCTGACGGCGGTCATCATGTCGACGGGCTGGCCTGAGCCGGTGATCACGCGTCCGGCATCCAGCATCGTCAACTGGCCGAGCTTCTCCTCCAGGGTCATCGCCCGGATCAGCGCGTCGATCCTTGCCCTTTCCTCCATCATGCCCCCTCTCGCCGGGAGACGCGGTTGGCGCGATACTGACGGATAAGAGAACCTTGATCGGGAGCTCCCGAATGCCGGATCGACCCAAGTCCTCTTATGCCCTCGTATGGGGCCAAGTGCTGGCGATGATATACGCACTCGCACGCTCAAACCAGCGCGGGAGGCTGCTGCTGCTTTGCGTCGGGCTCGTGGTTGTGATCGCTGCCAACACGTTCGGGCAGATCCGGCTGAACGCCTGGAACCAGGGATTTTACGACGCGGTCGCGCAGAAGCAGGTCGCCGCATTTCTCTGGCAGCTTCAGGTCTTTGGCCTCATCGCCTCGAGCCTGCTCGTGCTCGGCGTCACGCAGACCTGGCTTCACGAAACCCTGAAAGTGGTGCTCCGCGAAGCCCTGACCTACGATCTGATCCGGGAATGGCTGGAGCCGAAGCGGGTCTATCGCCTGTCCCTGGCGGGCGAGATCGGCGTCAATGCCGACCAGCGTATTCACGAGGATATCCGGCACTTGACGGAGCTTTGCGCCGATCTCGGTGTCGGCCTGCTGCAATCATCGCTGCTTCTCATCACCTTCGTCGGCGTTCTGTGGGGTCTTTCCCGTGAGATGGCGCAAACGAGCACGAGCATCGTCACCGCCGTGCCGGGATACATGGTGTGGTGCGCGCTGGCCTACGCGGCCGTCAGTTCGTGGATGAGCTGGCGTGTGGGCCGTCCGCTGATCGACCTCAATGTGGAACGCTCCTCCCAGGAGGCAGGCCTGCGCTTCGCGCTCGTCCGCGTCAGCGAATCCGCCGAGGCGATCACGTTGTTCCAGGGCGAGGCCGATGAGCGCCGGCGTCTGGAGAGCGAGGTGGGCCGGGTGATCGGCGTCGCACGGCGTCTCGCGAACGGGCTGGCGCGCCTGACCTGGATCACCGCGGGGTCGGGATGGCTCGCCATCGTGGCTCCGTTCATCGTCGCGGCTCCCGGCTATTTCACCGGCAGCCTCAGCTTCGGCGGGTTGATGATGACGGTGGCGGCCTTCATGCAGGTCCATCAATCCCTGCGGTGGTTCGTGGACAATTTCTCGCGCCTGGCGGATTGGCGGGCGGCGTTGCTGCGCGTCATGCTGCTCCGCGAGACCCTGACCGGACTCGATACGCTCGTCGAGGACGCGGAGCGGATCGCTTTCCGCGAAGGCGAGGAGGCGAAGCTCGTCTTCGACAAGCTCGGCGTCGTGCTGTTCCGGGGGAAGGCGATGCTGACCGAGCCGCATGTCGAGATCGGACCGGGCGAACACGTGGTCATTACCGGGGATCCCGGCGCGGGCAAGAGCGCCCTGTTCAAGGCGCTCGCGGGCCTGTGGCCCTGGGGAACCGGCTCCGTGCTCTGGCCGCCCGGGCAGGCCATCATGTTCATGCCGCGCCGCCCCTATCTCCCGCCAGGCTCGCTGCGGGCCATCCTGGCTTATCCCGCCTCTCCGGACGGTTTCGCGGGCGACGCCTTCCTCGCGGCGCTCGACCGCGTAGGGCTGGGGCACCTCAAGCCTGATCTCGACAGGGAGGACCGGTGGGACCGCATGCTGCCGCTCGAGGAGCAGCAGAGGCTCGCCTTCGCACGCCTGATGCTGCACCGCCCACGTTGGATCATCTTCGACGAGGCGATCAGCGCCCTCGACGAGGACAGCCGCCGCCTGATCCTGTCGATCTTCGAGAACGAACTCGCGGGCGCCACCGTGATCAGCACAAGCCGCCGCCCGTCCGGCGACATGTTCTATGACCGCGTCCTGCACCTCGTCCGGGATCGGGAAGGCACGCTGACACGCCGCGGCAGTTCCCGTTCGCCCGAGGCATGGTCGCTGCCGTCGGGAAGTCCGGTGCAAAGCGGAACTTAAGGTCCGCGTCCAAGCCGGAGAGCGCCGAGACTCGACGGTGGCCGCGCATGACTGGTATTGTCACCTGGCGGTGCATCTCATGAATGCGAGGCTGCATGATCTCCTCCGCCCGTCTCGACAGCTCACGGCCCGATCAGGACACGTCCCGCATGCTCGATGCGGTTCAGCGGGAGACATTGCGCTACTTCTGGGATTACGGCCATCCGGTGAGCGGCCTCGCGCGGGAGAGGATCACCATCGGCCAAGCTCCCGATGACCGTGTCGCCATCGGAGCGTCGGGCATGGGCGTCATGGCAATCGTCACCGGTGTCGAAAGAGGATGGCTTCGGCGGGAGGAGGCCGTCGAACGGCTTCTCACGATGGCCCGCTTTCTCGAAAGCGCGCCGTCCTACCATGGCGTCTTCCCGCACTGGATGAACGGCCGGACCGGCGCGACCATTCCCTTCTCCCGCAAAGACGACGGTGGCGACCTCGTCGAAACGGCTCTTCTGCTGCAGGCTTTTCTCTGCGCCCGCCAGTATTTTCAGCGGTACGATCCGCACGAGAGCGAATTGCGGCGCCTGATCGACCGGCTCTGGACCGAGACGGAATGGGACTGGCACACCCGCGGAGGGCTGAAGATGCTCTATTGGCATTGGAGCCCCAATCACGGCTGGAGCATGGATTACGAGATCAGGGGCTGGAACGAGTGTCTCGTCGCCTACGTCCTCGCCGCCGCCGCGCCGCGCTACGGAATCCATGAGGGCGTCTATCATGGCGGTTGGGCGCAAGGGCGGGACTTCCTGAACGGACGGACCTATCACGGGATCGAACTGCCTCTCGGTCCCGATTGCGGCGGTCCGCTCTTCTTCAGCTACTACTCCTTTCTCGGCCTCGACCCGCATGGGCTCAAAGACCGCTATGCCGATTACTGGCTGCAGAATGTCCATCATGTCCTGATCAACCGCGAGCACTGCATCCGCAATCCCCACGGCTTCAAGGGATACGGCCCGTATTGCTGGGGGCTGACGAGCGACGATACGGATGAGGGATACCGGAATCTTCATCCCATGCTGGATCTCGGCTTCATCGCGCCGCACGCCGCGCTTGCGAGCATACCCTATTGTCCCGAGGCCTCCCTGCAGGCCCTGCGTCATTATTTCGGACCTCTGCGCGAGCATATCTGGGGCGAGTGCGGGTTCGTCTCGTCCTTCAGCGAGAGCAAGGGGTGGTATTCGCGCGACTATGTCGGCCTCGATCAGGGGGCGACCGTGGCGATGATCGAGAATTATCGCTCGGGCCTGTTCTGGAAGCTTTTCATGAGCTGCCCTGAGATCCGCTCCGGGCTCGTGAAGCTCGGCTTCGAGAGCCCGCATCTCACGTGAACGACCATGCCGGCGCGCGATGAAGGACGAGATGATGAGGATCTCCTTTCCTGGATGGAAAGGCAGATGACCTGTTCCTCCGTCGCCATTCTTCGCAGCGTCTCCGCCACGGATCGCGTGATGCGGCGGGAAGCCTTCGGACAGAGGATCGTGCCGAAGGCCGGATCGATCGTGGCTGCGCCAGAGACCGACCTCTCCGGAGGCGACCCGGACTATTTCTTTCACTGGCTCAGGGATTCCGCCCTCGTTATGGATGCCTTGCGCCTTCTCTACCGCGGCGGGCGTTTGCCCGATGCCGCTACGATCTTCGACGATTTCGTCGCCTTCAGCCTCGCCCTGAACCGTCTCGACGGAGTTTCTTTCCTCCGTCATGCCAGGATACGGGAAACGGTCAGACAGGATCACCTGGCCTATCTGCGTTCCGACGACGATCTCATGCATGCGGCCGGAGAAGCCCTTCCAGGCGAGGTGCGCTTCAATCCTGACGGTACGCTCGACATCGTCCGGTGGAACCGGCCGCAGAACGACGGCCCCGCTCTGCGCGCGCTCAGCCTTTTGCGCTGGCGCGAGTCGGGCCTGTTCGGCGAGGTTGCCGCGCAGCTTCTGGCGCAGGATCTTGCATTCGTCGAGCGGCACTGGGCCGAGCCCTGCTACGACCTCTGGGAGGAAAAGCTCGGCCATCATGACTACACGCGCCTCGTCCAGATGGCGGCTCTCGAGGATGGCGCAGCGTGGATGGCCGAAACCGGAAAGTCGCAGCAGGCGCAACGCCTGCATTCGGCCGCGCATGCTCTCCGGGAGGAACTCGACCGCCACTGGTCGGCGGAAGAAGGCTGTTACCGCAGCCGGTCCGACGCGCCGCGCGGCGCCGGCGACAGGGCGCTCGACACCTCTGTCGTGCTGGCCGTCCTGCACGCGAACCGAGGCGAGGGAGCGCACAGCGTGCTGGATCCCAAGGTGCATGCGACGTTCGACAAACTCGAGGAACTTTTCACCGCGGAGTACCGCATCAATGCCGCGCTTCCAGCCGGACGCGGTCCGGCCATGGGACGTTATGCGGGCGATCGCTACGTGAGCGGAGGTGCGTGGTACATGACGACCCTGGCCGCCGCGGAATTCTTCTACCGGCTCGCGGGCCGTGTGGCGCAGGGCTGCTCGCTCGAATGCAGCGCCGACAATGCATCCTTTCTGGTGCGCGTTCTCAAAAGCCGCCCGACAGGTTCGCGGCTGCCTTCTGAGGAGATCGACCGGGCGGCGCTCACGGACGCTCTTCTTGGCCGGGGCGATGCCTTCATGACGACGGTGCGTGACTACACTCCCGACTCGGGTGAGCTGTCGGAGCAGTTCGACCGGACCACCGGGCGGCAGACATCGGCCAAAAACCTCGCCTGGAGCTATGCCGCCTTCATCACCGCTTACGAGGCGCGGCGCAGAGCGACATCGCCTAAGTCAGCCTGAAGAAAGCTGGATTCACTTCGCCAGAAATGATTCTAGAGCATCGTGCGGAAAAGTGGACCCGGTTTTCGCTGACGCGGCCCTTCGGGTCCGCTCTCAACGATGCTCTCACTCAAGAAGAAAGCATCGGATGGATCCCAAAAGTGCAGGTCCACTTTTGGGTCCGATGCTTTAGCGTTTGTCGCCGGGCGTCAGAGCGTAGGCGGTGGTGGATTTCACGCGCTGCATGGCAAAGCGCGAGGTCACGTTCTTGAGCGGGATCTCATCGATCAGGCGCTTGTAGAAACTGTCATAGGCCGCCATGTCCGGTACCACCACGCGCAGCATGTAGTCGACATCGCCGGCCATGCGGTAGATTTCCATGACTTCCGGCAAGGAGGAAACGAAATCCGCGAAGCGTTCCAGCCATTGTCCCGAATGATCGGAGATCTCGATGGAGACGAAGACCGTCAAGCCGAGGCCGATCTTCTCCGGGTCCAGGATGGCAACCCGCTTCTGGATGACGCCCGTCGCTTCCAGCCGCTGGATGCGCTTCCAGCAGGGCGTTTGAGACAGGTTCACCCTCTGGGCGAGCTCTGCAATCGAGATGTTGGCATTCTCCTGCAAGAGCGTCAGGATTTTCGTATCCGTCGCATCCATGCTCGACCCTGGTTCGGCAAAGAAAAATCTCGAAAGGGCATGGCTTTCGAACCGAGCATCCTCTCGGAATGTTCTTTATAAAGAACATTTTTCCTGAATCAAGTCCAAGCGGATCGGATCTGAAGCGGCCGGTGAAGCATGAGAAGCAAGAATTCGGGAAGGCTCACTCTTCCTGAAGTCACTTCGAGAAGCGCTTGCCGGTCCGGATGTTCTTAAAAACGAACGTCCCAATTGCCTTTTCAAGGTTCCCGCCGGGGCGCTCCAAGGGTCATTCCTGCCCGTCTTCGGAGCCAGAATCGACCACGGCGCCGTCCCGACGCCGGACATTGCTCCTGCATCAGGCCTCGGCCTGAAAGAGAGGAAGCATTTCCCCTGCCGCGATGTGCAGCGGGAGCCTGTTCTCCGAAGGCGGCAGGGGGCATGTGGCGAAATCGGTGAAGGCGCAGGGCGGGTTGATGGCCTTGTTGAAGTCCAGAACGATGCGGTCTTTCTGGATCTCGCCCACCAGGAAGCGGCTTGCGCCGTAGGTTTCGCGGCCGGACGTCCCGTCGCGCAGCACGAACATGGGGGCGTTCTCCGTGCCGTGCGTCGGCCACAGCTCGTATGAGCGGCCATCGCGGCTGAAGACCGCCTTATGGCTCACCATGATCGTGCTCGGGATTCCGATGACGCTGTCCACCTCGAAGGGTCTCGGGGTTTCGAGAACAACCCAGTCGGCGACGATCCGCCAGGAGGGATCGACCGGGAAGCGGGGAATCGCGGAAAACGTTCGCCTGTTGCGGCTGTTGCCATCGAGGATGCGCAAGGCCTTTCGCCCGTTGCGCTCGATGAGATAGAAGGACATGCTTCCGAATGTCACGCGCGTCGGCGCTTCGGGACCTGCGGAGAGCTGCGCTTCCTGGAGAGCCTGCCCGTCGATGGCGCCGCCTGCGGAAGGGTCGAGGCTTACGGTCACGGTGCCTTGCGCGTCCTGGGCGATCGTTCCTGCCCGCGCCGGAATGCCGGCGATGACGATGTCGTTGTCCGGAGCCGAGCCGAAGCGCCAGACTCCCGGGTCCAGCCATTCCAGCCCTGCGACGCTCAACCAGCCGTCGTCCTTCGTCAGGGCGGCGAGCCGCTGCGAATGCCAGGTCTCAAGCGCTGACAGATAATGTGTCTCGTCCGGTGCGGTCATTTCTGGACTCATGGGTTGCGAAAGGCCTGTGCGTGGGGAGGCGCGGCAGAGCCGCGAGCAGCTCCCGCGTATAGGCGGCGCGCGGGTTCAGGAAAATCTCGTCCACGGGCCCCTCCTCGACGATCTTTCCGGCATGCATCACCATCACCCGGTCGCTCACATGATGAACGACGCCGAGATCGTGGGAGATGAACAGCACCGTGAGGCCGAACTGCTTCTTCAGATCGTCCAGAAGGTCGAGAACCTGGGCCTGTGTCGAAACATCGAGGGCGGAAACAGGCTCGTCGCAGATGAGGATCTCGGGTTCCATGGCCAGGGCGCGGGCAATGGCGACGCGCTGCCGTTGCCCGCCTGAGAGCTGGCGCGGGCGGCGGTAGAGATGGGCTTCGCTCAACCCGACGGAGAGGATGAGCTCGGCGGCCCGCGCTCTCCAGTCGCTCTTCGGAGCGCCTGCGATCTCCAGCGCCTCGGCGATGATGTCCATGACCCTGTAGCGTGGATCGAACGATCCGAGCGGGTCCTGCGAGACAAGCTGGATGCGTGGTCGCAAGGGCCGTCTCTGCCGCTCGCTCAGCCCGGACCAGGACTGGCCCCTGAGAGTCACCTCGCCCCGGTCTGGCTGCTGCAGGCCCAGGAGCAGGCGCGCGAGGGTCGTTTTCCCGCTGCCGGAAGCCCCGACAAGGCCCAGCGTCTCGCCGGTACGGAGCGTGAGGGTGACGTGATCGACCGCAAGCCGGCTGCCGAGCCTCTTGATCAGGGCTCTGGCTTCGAGCGCGATCCCGTCCTCCCGTCTCCCGGGCGCGTCCGAGGACGTGGAGGGCGGCGTATCGGCCGTCAGCTTCCGGCCCTTGGTCGTCGCCGAGGGAATCGCAGCCAGCAGGGCGCGCGTATAGGGCGCCTGCGGGTCTGAGAAGATGCGGTCGGGGCTCCCCGCTTCCACGACCGCGCCGTCCTTGAGAACGATGATATGGTCGGCGAGCGAGGCCACCACGGCCAGATCGTGCGAAATGAGGATAAGGCCTGTCCCCTTGGCCTTCATGTCGCGAAGCAGGCTCAGAACCTGGGCCTGCACGATCACGTCCAGCGCCGTCGTCGGCTCGTCGGCGATGAGAAGCGCGGGATCGGCCGCGATGGCGGATGCGATCAGGGCGCGCTGGCGCAGGCCGCCCGACAATTGATGGGCGTATTGGCCGACGCGCTCCTGCGGGTCGGGAATGCCGACGGAGGCGAGAAGATCGAGAACCTTCTGCCGCGCCTCCTTTCGGGAGAGATCGACGTGCTGCGTCAGAGCCTCCGCGATTTCCGATCCGATGGTCTTGAGCGGATCGAGCGACACCAGGGCGTCCTGGAGGACGAAACCGATATGGCGTCCTCGCACGCTCCGCCATTGCGAGGGCGAAAGCTGCCGAAGATCCTTGTCGCCAAGGCGCAGGTTCCTCGCGGTGACGGTGGCGTTGTCGCCTGCAAGTCCCACGAGGGTGCGGGCGGTCACCGACTTGCCCGAGCCGGATTCTCCGACGATGGCGACGCACTGGCCGGCATCGACGGAAAAGCTCAAGCCGCGAACCGCAACCGAACCGGGGAATGAGACGCTGAGGTCTTCGACGGTCAGAAGATGCATGGTTCAGGCCCTGCCATCCGAAAGCGCCTTGAGATAGCGGCCGAGAACGGTGGTCGAAACGACGGTGAGCGTTGCGAAGATTCCCGGAAAGACGCCGATCCACCAGGCCTTGCGCAGATAGCCCTGGCCCTCCGCCAGCATCAGGCCCCATTCCGGTGTCGGCGGCTTGGGGCCCAGGCCGAGATAGCTGAGCGCGGCGGAGGACAGAATGGCGCTGCCGATGCCGAGCGTCGACAGGACGATGAGGGGACCGATGGTGTTGGGCAGCACATGCCTCAGCAGCGTGACCCAGCGGCGTTGGCCGAGGATGAGGGCGGCCTCCACATAGCCCGACTGGCGCACCACCAGAACCTGGGATCGCACGATGCGCGCGTAGCGCGGAATCTCCGCGATGGCGATGGCCAGGAGCACGTTGAGGCTGCCCTTGCCGATGAGGGCGACCACGGCCATGGACATGAAGAGGGCCGGGAAGGCGAGCAGAACGTCGATGATCCGCATGAAGGCCAGATCGACGGCTCCACCCGCGCTGCCGGCGATGAGCCCGACGAGGAGACCCACCGTCACGGCGATCAGGGTTGCGCCTAGGCCGATGGACAGAGAGTAGCTCGCGCCGTGCACGACGCGGGAGAAGATGTCGCGCCCGAGCTGGTCGGTCCCGAAGGGAAACGCGAGGGAAGGCGCCCGCAGCGAATGGAGAAGGCTGAGCTGATAGGGATCCTTGGGCGCGATGAGCTCCGGAAAGAGCGCGCAGAGCACGAGGAAGATCACCACGAGCGTCGCCAGCGCGACGCCGAAGGGAACGCGGCGCAGGCCTGAAAAGGCCCGCGGCCCCCATCGCCGTGGCGCGGAATCGGTAACTTCGGGAGCAAGATCGGTCATCGGGTGGAGACGCGTAGCCGTGGGTCGACCAGACGATAGAGCAGGTCGGCGAGAATGTTGAGGACGACGAAGACGAAGGCCACGAAAAGGACGATTCCCATCACGACGGGAATGTCATGGTTCGTGATCGCCTCCAGGGTGATGCGGCCCAGCCCCGGGCGTCCGAAGACCTGCTCCGTGACGATGGACCCGGCGAGAAGTCCGCCGAACGTTTCCGTGCTGATCGTGATGGCCGGGATGAGCGCGTGTCCGAGGGCATGCCTCCAGCGAATCGCCCATTCCGACAGGCCCCGGGTGCGCGCCGTCAGAATGAAGGGCTGTTCGAGCGCGCGATCCATCTCTTCCCGCATCACCTGGCTCAGGCTGCCGAACACGGCGACGGCCAGGGTGGCGACGGGCAGGACGAGGGAACGCCAGCCGCCATCCGCGACCACTGGAAAGAGCTGCCATTGGAAGGAGAAGAAGGTCAAAAGCAGAATGCCGACCCAGAGAACCGGCGTCGAAACGCTCAAGAGCTCGAACGAGGACAACACGCGGCGCAGCCAGGACTTGCGGCCTGCCGTGAGGAGGGAGGCGAGGAAGGCCATGACGACGGCAGCGAGGACGGCCAGGGACGCGAGCGTGAGCGTGGAGCCGATTTCGCTTCCGATGATCGACGTCACCGTGCGGCGCTGCTGATACGAAATGCCGAGATCGCCCTGCGCAATCCGCGTGACGAAGCGCTGGTACTGCACGAGCACCGGCTGGTCGAGGCCGAAATCCGCGCGGATAGCGTCGCGCAGCTCCGGCGTGACCGAGGAATCCGCGCCGTAGATCACCTGAACCGGATCGCTCGGGAAGAGCTGGAGGATGGCAAAAGCCAAAGAAGCAGCGGCCCAGAGGACCGCTGCTCCCGCAAGGATGCGGATGAATAGTTCTCTTGCGATGTGCAAGACGAGCCTCTTACTTCGCGAGCCAGACGTCGTAGTAGGAGCCGATCTGGCCGGAGGTTCCGAACGTCACGCCCTGGACCTTCTTGTTCGCGGCGAGAAGAACGGTGGGGTTCGCGATCGGGATCAGGTAGACCTTCTCCGCGATGATCTTCTGCGCGGCCTTGTAGGCGGCGATGCGTTTCTCGCGGTCCGTCGTCGCAAGTCCGGCGGCCAGGGCGCTGTCCAGGTCCTTGTCCTTCACGAAGCCCCAGTTGGTGTTGCCCTTGTCCCAGGTCTCGGTGGAGTAGAATGCTCCGTAGAGGAGGTTGGGCTCGCTCGCGGCCTGCGACGTGTCGACGATGTCGTAGTCATTGGCCTTGAAGCGTGCGTCCGCCGTGCCGAAATCGACCACGTCGCGCACGTAATCCACGCCGATGGCGGCAAAGGCCGCCTTCAGGCCCTGCGCATAAAGATCGCGCTGCTGGTTGGTCCATGGCGCGGCGGAAATGCCGCGCAGGGTGAGGCGCTTGCCGTCCTTCACGCGGATGCCGTCGCTGCCGACTTTCCATCCTGCTTCGTCGAGCAGGGCCTGCGCCTTCTTGGCGTCGAACTTCCATGACTTCTCAAGCGATGCGTCGTATCCGGTGGCGACGGCGGGCGTGAGGGCCGCATAGGCCGGGGTCGCCGTGCCCAGGAACACGGCCTCGACGAGGCCGGCATAATCCGCGCCGAGGCGCAGGGCCTCACGCACCTTGACGTCGTCGAGGGGCGCCTTGGACTGGTTGAGCCAGAACGACCATGGAATGCCCGGCTGCTGTGCCTGCAGAAGCTTCAGATGCGGCTTCGCCTTGATGTCCTCCACGGAGATGGCGGGTACACCCGTCGCAATGTCGGCCTGGTTCGATTCAACGGCGCCGACGCGAACCGAATCCTCTTTCAGGAAGCGCAGTTCGACCTTGTCGAGATAGGCCTTGCCCTCGTGCGCCGCGTCCTTCGGGCCCCAGTTGTAGTCGTCGTTCCGCTCGAAGACGAGGTCGCGGCCCGGCGTGCGCGACAGAACCTTGAACGGTCCGGAGCCGGCGGTGATGCCGGGGCCGCCGGCGCAACGCTCCTCCTTGCTGTACTTCTGGATGGAGGCGGGCGAGATTAAGCCGACAGCCGGCTCGCTCAGGTCGTGAAGGAGAGGGCTGTAGGCCTTGCGCAGCTTGACGGTGACAATGTTGCCGCTGGCGGAGATCGACTCGATCGGCGCACCGCCCGCCTTCTTCACGTCGAGCCACCGCTGCAGGTTGAAGCGCACGGCCTCCGCATCCAGCGGTGTCCCGTCATGGAACTTCACGCCGTCGCGAATGGTGAAGGCATAGGTCAGCTGGTCGTCGGAAATCGTCCACTGGCTGGCGATCCAGGGATGAAACCGGCCATCGAGGCTCTCGGACACGAGGCGGTCGTAGATGCTCTGCAGGGCGGTCTGCGTGTTGCGCGACGTGCCTTCGATCTGGTCCAGGCAGAGCGGTTCGTAGGTCACGACGCGCAGGGTTCCGCCCGATTGCGGCTTGTCCTGCGCAAATCCTGCGCTGGGCATGGCGCTCAAGGCCGTTGAAACGCACAATGCGATGCCTGCCTTTCGTGCGAGCCCCGCGACAGAACCTAACTCCGCCATGTTCATCTCCGATGATTATCGTTGTCGGTACGCATTTATTGGTTCGAAGGTAGAAAAATATTCTTCCGCTTTCGCGCCTGTCAACGAAAGAGCGGGGCATATTCTTGCTTTTATCGGTTGGCTTGGAAACATATTTTCTCTTTGTTTCTTCCTGCGCAGGATGAGCCTCCTCTTCGCGGTCGTGACGGCGAGACGCGATTGTCCGTCCCCTTCGCCGAATTCGCTCGTCGCGTCTTCGCGCGAGCGTTCCAAGGCGGCTCCGATTCTCGGCCGATTACGCACCAGCGTCATCTTCAGGTCCAAAAATACCGGATCGATGCGATGCCAAAAGCCTACCTCGACAGCGGATCGTCTCCGGTACTCGCGAATTCCTGAGTTTCGCGGACGATCCATTGCCGGAACTCCACCAGGGGCCAGTACGACGAACGGCTCGACGGCCATGCGAGATAATATTGCCCGGCGCTTCGCATCGGCAGGTCGATGGCCGGGACGAGATCCCTTCGTTTCAGTTCATCCTCGATGAGGAATGCCGGCAGGAGGGCAATGCCAAGGCCCGAGATGGCGGCTTGGGCTGCGGTCGCGAGCTGATCGAAAAGCATGCCGTGAAGGGGCTCCGTGAGGGCATCCTGCGCTTCGAACCAATGCTCCCATGCATCCGGGCGGGAGACGAGATGCAGGAGAGGGGCCTTCAGCAGATCTCCTGGCCGCTCGAACTTGTAAGCGTCGAGGAGCGATGGGCTGCAGACGGGTACCACCGTCTCGCTCATGAGAAGCTCGAGCTCGGCGCCGGGCCAGTCCGGCGCGCCGAAATGAATGGCGGCATCGGCCTGTTCGAGATTGAAATCGAACGGCGCCAGACGGGTGGCCAGGTTGACCGTGATGCCGGGATTAGCGCTGAGGAAACGCGGCAGGCGTGGCGTCAGCCATCGGGTCCCAAAGGTCGGCAGGATGGCGAGATTGAGCGTTCCGCCTTTCGGATTGGCGCGAAAGCTCAGCGTGGCGCTCGAAATGCGCTTGAGCGCTTCCCTGATCTCGCGGGCATAAGTCTCGCCGGCCGATGTGAGGCGGACGGTTTGGCGCTCTCTGAGGAAAAGGTTTGATCCGAGCAGCTCCTCGAGGACACGAATCTGCCGGCTGATGGCCCCTTGAGTCAGGTTCAGCTCCGCGGCGGCGGCGGTGAAGCTTTGGAGGCGTGCCGCCGCCTCGAAGGCCCGAAGCAACGACATGGAAGGCAGGAAGCGGCGCGCTGTGCCCATTTCATTACCTTTGGTGATGATCTTATAAAGAAAACTGGTTTGCCTGCGGGGCGCTTTCTTGAAATCCGATTACAGGAAGGAATGAAGTTCGGATAGAGCGATTCCCAATCGCTCGTTTCAGGGATGCCCGGAATGAGAAACGATCCGCGAAGCCATGGCCTCTGGGAGCGCTCGGCTCCTCCCGCGCCCCCCACGACCGGCCTGACGGGCGATATCGTGGCCGATGCGGTGGTGATCGGAGCAGGGTTTACCGGCTTGTCGGCGGCCCTTCACCTGGCGGAGGCCGGAGCCTCCGTGGTGGTGCTGGAAGGCGTCGAGATCGGCTTCGGCGGGTCCGGCCGCAATGTCGGTCTCGTCAATGCCGGCATGTGGGTGATGCCCGATGATCTCCCGGGGGAGCTCGGCGAGGTCTACGGCTCGCGCCTCCTGCATCTGCTCGGCGAAGCGCCGAGCGTGGTCTTCGAGCTTGTCGAGAAACACGGCATTCCCTGCGAGATCGAGCGCAGCGGCACGCTTCACTGCGCCGTCGGCGCGAAGGGATGGAGCGAGCTTCAGGAACGGGCGCGGCAATGGCAGGCCCGTGGCGCGCCGGTCCTCCTGCTCGGTGCGGAGGAAACCGCCCGCAAGGTCGGAACCGACGCCTATGCCGGTTCACTCCTCGATCTGCGTGCCGGAACGATCCAGCCGCTCGCCTATGCGCGCGGGCTTGCGGCCGCTGCGATCAGGGCCGGAGCCAGGATCTTCACCTCAAGCCCCGTGATGGACGCGCAGGAAGACGGCAGCGGCTGGCGGGTCCGCACAGGCGCAGGCTCGGTCCGGGCCAAATGGGTGGTCGTGGCGACGAATGCCTATACGCTTCAGGTCTGGCCGCAGATCCGGGCCGAGCTCGTGCACCTTCCCTATTTCAATCTCGCCACCAAACCCCTGAGCGATCATCTCCAGAAAACGATTCTGCCCGAGAGGCAGGGTGTTTGGGATACGAAGGAGATCCTCAGCTCCTTTCGGTTCGACCGTCAGGGCCGCCTGGTCTTCGGGAGCGTCGGGGCTTTGCGCGGGCCGGGCCGGTCCATTCATCCCAACTGGGGGCGGCGCGCCTTGAAACGCCTGTTTCCGCAGCTTGGGGACGTCGAATTCGAGTTCGAATGGTACGGCAGCATCGGCATGACAGGCAACAGCCTGCCGAAGTTCCGCAGGCTCGGCCGGAACGTGGTTTCCTTCAGCGGCTATAACGGCCGGGGCATCGCGCCGGGAACTACCTTCGGCCGCACGCTGGCACGGCTCATCCTCGGTGAAATTTCCGAGGCCGACCTGCCTCTTCCGCTGACCGAACCTGAGCCGGTGCGGTACCGGGCCGTGAGAGAAGCCTATTACGAGATCGGCGCCCAGATCGCTCATGCCGCAGCATCGCGGTTCTGATGAGAGCGTGCGCCCGTCATGCCGAGGCCGGAGCCTATGAAGGATACGGGCCTCCAAGCGCGCAACCGCTGGTCACGCAGACGGTCGAACCTCAAAAGCAGGGCTAATCCCTGCAAAAGGAAAACTATGTTGAGGGCGAGTGCGGCACCGGGGTAGTCATTCCGCGAGGGGCTGCAACCCGTAGCAGGTCTTCAGCGCAAAGAAGGCGGCTTGCCAGTAAGGTGGACATGCAATGGACCTGCCAAGAATGCCTTCTCTTTCGCTTCAGGGAAAGCGGGCCCTCGTCACGGGCGCTGGGCGGGGAATAGGTCTGGGGGCGACAGTGGCGCTGGCTGAAGCCGGAGCTCATGTGACCTTGGTAGCCCGCTCGCGAGACGAAATCGCCGAGGCTGCCGCAGCGCTCAGGGGCAAGGGCTGCTCGGCCGATCATGTCGCCTTGGATATTACCTGCACGGAGAGTGTTGCTTCGCTGATCGCCTCACGGGATCCTTACAACATTCTTGTCAACAATGCGGGAATGAACCGCCCCAAGCCGATGCTGGCCGTTTCCGAAGATGATTTCGACACGATCGTAGGCCTCAATGTTCGCGCAACTTTTTTCTTGTCTCAGGCAGTGGCTCGCCGCCTGATCGATGCGGGACAAGCCGGTTCGATCATTAACATGTCGTCCCAGATGGGACATGTCGGTGCGGCCGGTCGCTCCGTTTACTGCGCCAGCAAGTTTGCGATTGAGGGCCTGACGAAGGTCATGGCGATCGAGCTCGGGCCGCATGGCATTCGCGTGAATACGATCTGTCCGACCTTCATCGAAACCTCCATGACGGAGGATACGCTCAAAACGCCAGGTGTCCGGGAGACGGTTCTGTCGAAGATCAGGATCGGACGGGTCGGGCGTGTCGAGGATCTCATGGGAGCCGTGCTCTATCTCGCTGGCGATGCTTCGGCCCTGGTCACGGGTTCTGCGCTCATGGTGGATGGCGGGTGGACTGCAGGCTAACGGGCCACGTAAACGAGATCTCCCGAAATTCTCGGCCGAGATCGGCAACACGCATTTTCGTTCGGCGTATGAGGAATAAGCGGAGCTTGGCCAATTTCTCATCCGAACAACATCTTATGAATCTCTAAGAAACGACCGTTTGAAAAGCCATCCTGGTCGGAATACCTGTTTCTCATGAAACAAATACATGGTCTCAAACCGGCATCTTCGAGTCTTTCGCCGGCAAAACCGGATACCAACGGGATGCTTACATGACAGGATCTTCCCGGGTTGAATGGAAGCCCGCGCCGTCTTTCGCAGAAGTATCTGATTTTCGTCTTGCCATGCGCGAGGTGGCCGGTGCCGTCACCATCGTCACGGCAGGAAAAGGGGAGGATCGACGCGGCCTGACCGTCACCGCACTCTGTTCCCTGTCGACCGATCCTCCCAGTCTGATCGTTTGCGTCAACAAGTCGTCCGAAGGACATAAGATGATACAGCGCTATGGCAGCTTCTGCGTAAACGTGGTGGCAGGCGATCATGGTGAACGTGCCGATCGTTTCGCAGGGCGCACGGGCCTTCGCGGCGAGGATCGTTTTGCCGCCGAGCATTGGACAACCCTCGCGACGGGGGCTCCAGTCATGGCAGACGCGATCGCCGTTCTTGATTGCGATGTTATCGATGCCTTAGATCGAGGGACGCACACGATCTTCATCGGTGGCGTGCGAGCGGTACAATGCGAACCTAACCGACCTGCTCTCGTCTACCGCGCCGGGCAGTACCAGGTCGTTCACGACAAGCCTTCATTGCCGGAGTTCGCATGAAACCAAGCAGAAACCGGTGAGTCGTTCCATGCGTGTGAAGCATTTGCAGTCTATATATTTTCCCTGCAAGAACGTGCCTGCGGCAAGGGCCTTCTACGAGCAAGTTCTTGTACTGCCGCTCAAATTCGCCGATGGGGAAAAGTGGGTTCAGTATGAGGCCGGTGGCGCAAGCTTTGCCATTGGATCGTTAAGCGAGGCGCCTCCGGCTGCTGCCGGAGCGATCCCGGTTTTCGAAGTGGATGATTTCGATGACGACCGGATCACGGCGGCTGGCGGCACAGTGATCGAGCGCCGCGACATGGGCGATCATGGCTGTCTTCTTTCAGTCATCGATCCTGAAGGCAATATCTTTCAGCTCTTCTGCCGGGAGAGAGAGAAAGGTGCTTCGACGATCCAGATGCAATCACCGGTATCTTCCAGCAAGGAACGCAGATGACGACCTGGACATTGTCTCGCCGAACCGTCGTTGACGGTGTCGAAGTCGCATACGACATCATGGGATCTGGCCCTCCGGTCGTTCTTGTTCATGGTTTTCCAAGCCATTCGTTCATCTGGCGCCATGTTGCTCCGAGATTGGCGGAAACTCATAGTGTCTATCTCTATGATCTTCCTGGACAAGGTTTGTCCGAGAGGCGCGACGGGATGGATGTGAGCGATCCGCGTCAGGCTCGGGTTCTCAAGAAGCTTCTGGATTATTGGAAGCTCGATCGGCCAGCCATCGTTCTCCACGATATCGGAAACAGCTACGGCATGATCGCCTATTATGACGAAGGATGCCGCTACGAGCGCATCGCCTTCGTCAGCGCAGCGATGCTCAATCCCTGCGTCACGGCGGCAACACTGCATGCCCAGAAATACATCGAAGCCTATCGTACGATGCCGAACTGGATCTACGAACAGATCCTGGAAGCCAGAATCCGGTCGACGACCTTCAAGCCGATCCAGAATGTGGCGCGCCTGGCTTATATGAAGCCGTTCCAGGGAGATCTCGGCCAGGCAGTCTGGTATAATCGGGTTGCTCAAATCGATCCACGACACACGGACAGGCTCGAGCGCCAGCTCGGTCCATTGGACGTTCCGGTCCGGATCATATGGGGCACGGACGATACATGGATCCCTGTCGATCAGGCCGTGCGGTTGCAGCGCATCCTGGGTGGCCCGACTTTGAGTTTGATCGAGGGAGGCGGGCATTTCCTCATGGAGGATGCCCCCGAGGAAGTGACCAGACACCTCATCGACTTCCTTAACGAGCCTGCGGTCGCACAAAAGACCGCGACTATCGTGAAACGCTAATCGAAGAAACCTTTAGACATGACCTCTCGACGCTTGAACATTTCATCAGGTGCTCCCTACGAGCCCATCTATGGCTACTCGCGCGCCGTTCGCTATGGCGACCAGATTCACGTATCAGGAACCTGCGCTCCCAAAGGCCACGAAAACAGTGACAGCTATACGCAGATGATGGCGGCTTTCGACATCATCGGCCGCGCCCTTCGGGAGGCAGGCTCTTCCTTTGAGGATGTCGTGCGGACTGTCGTTTACGTTACCGATATAGCAGATTTCGAAGAGATTGCCCGCGCGCACGGCGAGGTCTTCAAGGATATCAGGCCGGCCAGTACGACGGTGCAGGTGACATCCTTCCTGCGTCCATGGCAGAGAATTGAGATCGAAACCTATGCGATTGCCGGGGCCCACAAAGCTGAGGCCTGATACCGGCCTATCCGTTTAGTCCATCGTTCGATACCGTGCGATGGGCTGGCGTGACTGCTGCAACGCCGCGAATGCGACTCCTTCATCGGCAGAAGATTACGAATCCGTGGTGTAGCGTTGCGTGATGGCACGTTCCGCTTCCAGGCGAATCCAGCGCCGAAAGCTGGCTATGGCAGGCTTGTCGCCGTACTCCGTGCTGGAAAGGACATAGAATCCCTCTTCCGCCTGGATCTCGACGTCGTAAGCATGGACGAGGCGGCCGCTTCTGAGATCCTGCTCTGCCAGAAAGTAACTGGTCAGACAGATGCCTTGCCCCTGTGCAGCGGCTTCGAGCATAAGGACGCTGTCGCTGAAATAGAGAATATCGCCAAAGCTCATTCCGGAGCATCCGGCCGCCTCGAACCATGAAGTCCACGGACTGCCATTGACGACCTGAAGCAGAGTTTGCTGGGTCAAATCTTCAGGGCGCTTGACCGGCCCGCTGCCTGAAAGAAGCGAGGGGCTGCAGACGGGAAAAACCGGCTCCTGTGCCAGCAGCTCGGCGCGCATGCCCGGCCAGCGTCCGTTGCCCCAGCGGATCGCGACGTCGATATCCTGTCGCTCGAAATCCACGGTATCGTTCGACGCAAGCAGTGTCACCTTGATCTGAGGGTGCAGCTCCATGAAGCGCTTGAGCCGTGGCAGGAGCCATCGGCTCGCAATCGATGGGGCAGCGTTGACGCAGATGACGGTCGGAAGGGACGGATCGACGAGCCTGTCGCAGGCCCGTCCGATCATAGCGAGAGCTTCCTGGATTGAGCCCGCCAGCGAACGACCCTCGCGGGTCAACTCGATCCTGCGTGGCAGCCGCCGAAACAGACGGACCTCAAGAAAATCCTCAAGCTGGCGGATCTGCTGACTGACGGCGGATTGGGTGACGCAAAGCTCATCCGCCGCGAGAGTGAAGCTGCCATGCCGCGCTGCAGCATCGAAGGCCCGGAAGAGGTTCAACGGCGGGAGGCGGGACAGCCGCCGACCGACACGTATGTCCTGATCGCCCCTGGCCGGGCCGGCATCGGGCGTCTGGTTGGGCTGAAGATCTGGTGACGCCCTATTCCCCCCGCTCATGTCCACCCCCGTATCGTGACCGACAGCGTCGCCTCTCATGCGGCACCCAGGAGAGGGTCCGATCGCAATTCGATCATAGTACCGAGCTGCGGTACAACATCACAACCGAAACGTTCGATCGAAGCCAGGGTCTCATGGCGCCCTATCCCGGCAAATCCCATGAAGCAGGATAAATGGGTGGGCTTGAGGGTCTCCAGCTCCTGATGAAGCAGATCGGCGCAGTAATTGGCCGGGCCGATGATCGCATTGTCCAGGAAATCATCCAAAGGGGGTTCGTCGTTGAGGGGCATCAGCCTCAAAAAGGGGCCGTCCTTGGAGGGGGAAGGGGTGTTGAGCGTGACAGCCGCGCGCGCGAGATCGCGGACGCAGCGTGCCGCGTGTCGTGCATCGTCCGCGTCGTCCGTAACGTAAACATAGCGTTGAACGCCGAGCGGCATCGTGTCGGGGTCGCCCCCGGCGGCTTGCCAGCGCTCGGCAATGCTCTTCCGAAAGGCCGCTGCGGCCGCCAACCCGCGGTGGCCGAAACTCATGAACACTGTGTGGTTCCCCCTGGCTGCGCGGGCAACGGCGTCCGGATGGCTCGTCGCAACGAAGATCTCGGGCATAGCGAGACCGAAGGGCCGCATGGGAAGATCGGTTCGAGCGATTTCATAGAATTCACCCGAATAATTGATGGAACCTATCTTGAGCCCCTGCTCGATGATGTCCCAGGCTTCGAGCATCATCCTGTGCTTGTTCTCAGGGATGATGCGGAAGCGGTTGAACTCGTAGGGTTGGTACCCGCTTCCGAGCCCAAGCGCGAAGCGCCCGCGCGTGAGCAATTCGGAGAATGCGATCTCCTGGACGACCCGCAGCGGATTGTGAAACGGCAGCGCCAAGACGGCAGGCCCCAGACGAATGCGCTTCGTCTGGGTGGCGCAATGCGCCACCATCAGGAGCGGAGAGGGACAGATCGAGTGATTGGTGAAGTGATGCTCGGCGAACCAGGCGATGTCGAAGCCCAGATCCTCGGCCATGCAGACAGCATCGACCGTGGTTCTCAGGACCGAGTCGGGCGATGTATTCCGATCGTAAAGGCCCATCAAGTTGAAGAGACCAAGGGTAGTAGCCATAGAACCTCTCAATCGTTCTCAGGCTACTGCTGAAGCTGAAGGCCCGCAAATCAGGATAAGTTGGGCCGATATTAGAGCAGCTTGGTCATTAATGTGTGTGGTACGGCACTTATTTGCTCAGTAGAATTTGCCGTTTGAAATGAGTGGCGCTGCCTTTTACCCCGTATGAGGGAGCCCCTTCCGAAGGAGCCGTCCATGGACGTAAAAGATCAATCCATCGTCGTCACCGGCGGAGCCAGCGGGCTTGGTCGCTCGGTCTGTTGTACGCTCGCCGCAGCCGGCGCACGGATTGCCATCATCGATATTGATCGGCAGGCGGCTGAAGCTCTCGCGGCAGAACTAGAAACGGCGGGCGGGCGGGTAGCGGCAATTTGCGGCGACATCACCCGCAAGGCATCGGCCCATGCCTTATTCGAACAGGCGGTCAATGCGCTGGGACCGATTCAGGGACTGGTGAATTGCGCGGGCGTTTATCCGCGTCGCCCGATTCTGGAAGTGTCGGACGAAGACTGGGATTTCAGCTTCGCCGTCAATGTTCGTGGGCTGTATCACATGAGCGTTGCCGCGATCGAGCACATGCGCCTGCGACGCAGTGGCCGCATCGTGAACGTGGCTTCGATCGATGCCTTCAAGGCTCATCCGAAGAACATTCATTATGCTTCCATGAAAGCGGCCGTGGTCAGCCTCACGAAGAGTCTGGGAGAGGCCTTTGCTTCGGATGGCGTGCTGATCAATGGCGTAGCCCCAGCAGCCATCGCGACCGAGAAGGCAAAGGCCTCCGGGTTCTTGCCGGAAATTGCAGCAACGACGCCGATCGGGCGCGCGGCGGATCCTGAGGATGTGGCCGAGCTGGTTCAGTTCCTGCTTTCCAAGAGCAATCGTTACATGGTCGGCGAGGTCGTCGTGATCAGTGGCGGATATTTCATTCCATAATGCAGGGTGCATCATGAGCCTCGGAATCTTCAACCTAATGACCCTTCGCGATCACCCGGATGGGGTCGCCGGCGTCATCGCCGATACTCGCGAGATGGTTTCGTTGGCCGAGGAGATCGGATTCGAAACCGCCTGGTTTGCGGAACATCATTTCACGAATTATTCCGTGAGTGTCTCGCCGCTGATGATGGCGGCCCATATGGCGGGATATACGAAGCGGATCAAGCTTGGGGCCGGCGTTGTCGTGCTCCCGCTTTATCATCCCCTGCGCGTAGCGCAGGAAATCGCTCTGCTCGATCAGCAGACCGACGGCCGTGCCGTGCTTGGCGTCGGAACCGGCTATCAGAAATACGAATTCGAGCGCTTCGGGGCCGATGTCGATGCGAAGACCGATGTGTTCCTTGAGTACTGGTCGGTCGTAGAGCAGGCCCTCGTGGAGGGAAGGGTTGAATTTGCCGGGCGTTACATCCAGGTGCCCGACACGGTTTTCACCCTTCGCCCCGTCCAGAAGCCTCTCCCTCCTGTCTTCGTTACGTCGCCTCATCCGCAAATTCTGTCCCGTCTGGCAAAATGGGGAGGGGTTCCGTTCATCACCGCTGGGTGGCGTGGATCTCCTGCGTTGCCGGGTGTTGCCGAACAGGTGAGGAAAAGCTGGGTGGCTGGTGGACTCGACCCGGAAAGAATGCCCCTCGCCATTCAGCAATATATCCATGTCACCGACAGCCGCGAAGAGGCCCGGGAGGCCGGCGAGCGCGCTCGTTATGTGGCACGGCTCGTGCTGGCATTGCGCGAATCGAGCATCGATCTGAGCGGCTCGCTGATCGACGCGCCTCCCTTGCCCGACGAGCCGCCGGTCGAGACATTCGTCGGCAATCTCATCATTGGCGACGTACAGCACGTCGCCGAGCGGATCGTAGCGGAGTTCCGGAAGCTGAGGCCGGTGCATTATAACTGCTTCTTCCAGTTCGGCGGAATGCCAATCGCCCGGGCGCGGCGATCGCTCGAAAGATTCGGGGCAGAGGTTTTGCCGTTGGTGGAGAGAGAAGTTGGGCCCTTGCGCCGGTCCGGCTCCATACTCGCCCCTGTGTTTGCGGCGGAGTAAGTCTTCTTGACGCAGAACTCCTTGCCAACAAATAAAGTGCTCGCCTTGAACGGGCTAGCCTCGCGCTGACAAGCATGAGGTGAAGCACGGATCGGAAAGATCCGTGCGCTGCCCAATCGGGCATCAGCAGATGACGCTATCCCGGCTCAGCCGACTCAAAATGCGTGGACCATTTTTTTCGAGGACCACGATTTCCTCCAGCCGAAGGCCAAAACGGCCGGGCAGATAGATTCCAGGTTCAATGGAAAAAACCATCCCCTCTTCGAGAACGGTTTCACTCATAGCGGTGATATAAGGGGGCTCGTGCCCCTCCAATCCAAGGCCATGGCCAGTGCGGTGGGTGAAGTACTCACCGTAGCCTGCATCGCGGATGACATTGCGGGCGGCAGCATCCACAGTCTTTGCGATGGCGCCAGGAACAGCCGCTTTCAGGGCGGCCTGGACGGCCCGCTCTACGATCCCGTGGACCTGCAGGTATTCGGTGCTTGGAGGGCCCACATGAGCCATGCGCGTGATGTCGCTGGAGAATGCGCCGAACCTGCCTGCCAGATCGATGACGACAGCGTCACCGGTCTTCAGAACGCGATCGCTGGTGAAATGATGGGGAAATGCACCGTTCTCCCCACCTCCGACGATCCCGAAGAGCGGCTTAGCCCCTTGTGCCTCGAACGAACTGGCTATGGCAGCGGCCACATGCCGCTCCGTTACTCCAGGTCTTATGGCCTCGAAGGCCTTACGCATTGCCTCATCGGCGATCAGGGCATTCGCTTCTATCGCAGCAATTTCCTCCGATGTCTTGCACTGGCGGAGGCGGCCGACGCTTTCAGATGCAAGTCCGACGTCCGAAACCTGCAGTGCACGCATGAACAGCAAGGCGAAGTCGGCACGCATGCTCTCGTCGACTTGAACACGCGCAGGCGCTTTGATGTCGAGATCGTTCAACAGGGCGATGAGGGGAGCATGCGGATCCTGGCCGTCTTCGTATGTAAAGAAGGGAAGATCGGTCGACTTTCGCATGTCTGCCGCTTCGAGAGTCGGAACCAGGAATGCGGCTGCACGCGGAGTAACGACAAGAAGATTGGGCCTTTCATCGGAATGAGGACGAAGGCCAGCTACATATTGCATGTGCGGACCAGGTCCGAGAGCCAGGGCAGCAATTTTCTGATCGCGAAGATGCACCTGCAACCGGGCGAGATTGGAAGTCGAGGCCATCGAACGCTCCTGAATCGAGTTTACGGTCTATATTGTCGCTGGATGACGGATGTCGACACGAACGTCAGTATGAGTGTCGTCATCATCAGGATGAAAGCCAGGGCCCCGCCGAATGGCCAATTCGACTGACCTGTAATCTGCTGGTAGACCTGAGGTGCCATGACGTGAAAGCGCGGACCTCCGAGAAGGACAGGCATCGCGTAGGCATTCATGCAAAGAATGAAGACAAGAACAGTCCCGGCCAAGACGCCCGGCAGAGCCAGCGGAAGGATGACGTGTCTGAAGGTCATCAGCGGTCCTGCACCGAGATTGGAAGCCGCAAGTTCGAGGTTCGGGTCTATGCCCTCGATGACGCTCTGCAAGGACAAGATCATGAACGGGAGAACGACGGCGACTATTCCTACGAAGACCGCACTTGGCGTGTAGAGAATTTCGATTGGAGTTCCGATAAGACCCATTTTCAGGAGAATTTGGTTCAAGAATCCTTGATTTCCCATAATGGCCATCCAGCCCGCTGCGCGAACCATGTTGCCGACGAAGAGCGGGAAGATGGTCAGTATGATCAAGAGACTCTTCCATCGAGCAGGAGCACGCGCAACGAAATAGGCGACCGGAAAAGCCAAAGCGAGTGTGACCGCCGTTGAAAGGACTGCTACTTCGAAAGTCCGCAGCAGAACGCTTCGGTAGAAGGAATCCGTCAGGATTTCGGTGTAGTTGCTGAGCGTAAACGTCTCGATCATGAGATCGTAGCGATCATATTGATTGAAACTGATCCTGAAGAGCATGAGCAGGGGCAGAAAGAGGATTCCGGCAACAGTCAATGTTGCCGGAACGGCGAGAGAGGCAACGTTGTGCCTTGACTTCCCGCCCTTGCCCAAGGCGGCCGCCTCAACAGCCGCAGATAGTGTCGGGGCGTCTCTCAAGCGAGAAACTCCCTGTCCCACCATTGCCTGAGATTCTGGTATTCCTTGGCTAGGTAGGCGAAGTCCGGGTTTCTCAGCTTCGCTGTCTCTTCTGCGGAGAAGCTGACTTTCTTTGCAAGTTCGGGCGGAATCTGGGCATTCGTAACTGTTGGGGAATAACCCATGGTTTGCGCGAATGCGATCTGACCCTGAGGATCGAGCATGGCGTTCAGGAAGGCGAGGCCGAATTCCTTGTTGGGTGCGTTTTTCGCGATACAGGCTTCATAGGTGACCGGAATCAGACCTTCTGTCGGAACCACATTGGTGACGGGAATGCCGGCTTTTTCCCATTGCACAGCACGCCCTCGCCAAAGGGCCGTGATCCAGATCTCGCCTGACTGCAAGGCCTGGCCGACAGCCTCGTTGGATGGGTAAACCCGTACCCCGAGCTTCTTCCATTCGAGCAACCGCTTTTTCGCGGGCTCGAAATTGGAGAGACTGTCGCCTCCCGCCAGAGCGGCGATGGCATACATCCAGTTGAAACTCAGATCGACGATGCCGACCTTGCCGCGATACTTCTCATCCCAGAGGTCGGCATAGGACTTGGGTTGCGCATGATTCGGGTTATAGATCAACACCATGCCGCTGAAGAGCTGCGACACCGAATGCGTGCGGCGCAAAGCCGGGATCACGTTCTTGATATTCGGGACGTTCTCTTCGGTCAACGGTTCAAGGGCTCCCGACAGGGAGACGTCGTAGACATCGGAATCCGGCAGGCAGGCCACATCGATCGTGCCCTTCGGTAGGCGCCGCTCTGCAATGAGTTTGTTCTTGCGAGGTCCCTGTCCTGCGACATCCCATTGAACGGAGATGCCCTGAGGTGCCAGCAACGGCTTGACGATATTTGCCTCGAGCAGGTTGAGATAATCGCCGCCCCATGTTCCGACAACGCAGGATTTTTCCTGCGCGAGGGCAGGAGTGCCAAGGGCTGATGCACCGATGGCGGTTCCGGCACCCAAGAGAAAAGTTCGTCTGGAGAGTGTAAAGCTTGCTGATGTCATCGTTAGTCCTCCGTTCGGTTCTTGTATCTTCCCTCATTGTCAGGCCAGTCTGATGCATCGAGTATCTGACTGGCTTTCACCGGCCATGAAATTCGGACCGGTTCGCCTTCTTTGAGCGAGGCGATATCGTGCGATGCCGTTCGGCTATGGACAGAGATTGTTTGCCCTGTATCTGATCCGATCATGACCTCGTTCACCGGGCCGAGGAACGTGATTGCGCGGACGATGCCGGACAGGACGTTCGGATGCTTGGGTGCCGCATCTCCCGGTACCAGGTCGATGCAATCGGGGCGGACGGACAGAATGGACGTCGACGAAGGGGCGGATCCGCTAAAGTAGAACCTTTGGCCCGACTGCGTCAGAAAAGTGCCGGGAGCGGAGACATATCCCCGCAGAAAATTCGCTCGGCCCATGAAGTCGGCAATGAAGGCCGTGCGAGGAGTATCGTAGAGCTCACGTGGCGTTCCGACCTGCTCGATCCTGCCTTTGTTCATCACGACGAGCCGGTCCGCAACCGCAAGGGCCTCCTCTTGGTCATGGGTGACGAAAATCGTCGTCAAGCCGAGCTTTCGCTGTAATTGCCGGATTTCAATACGTACGGCGTGCCTCAGTTTTGCATCAAGGTTGGAAAGCGGCTCATCGAGAAGAAGAACATCGGGCGTGATCGCCAACGCTCGAGCCAGCGCGACGCGCTGCTGTTGTCCACCCGACAGCTGACGCGGATAACGGTCGAGCAGATGATCCAGGTGGACGAGGCGCAGCATTTCGAGAACGCGTGCCTTAATGTCGGCACGAGCGACATTGCGCATTTCGAGGCCGAAACCGACATTCTGCGAAACCGTCATATGAGGAAACAGGGCATAGTTCTGGAATACCATTCCGGTTGAGCGGCGGTAAGGAGGCATCTCGGTGACATTGTGCTGACCGATCCGGATCTCACCAGCCGTCGGCAGAACGAAACCCGCGATCATGCGCAGTGTCGTTGTCTTTCCGCAGCCTGATGGGCCAAGGAGAGCAACGAGCTCTCCCTGTTTGACCGTAAGCGAGAAGTCATGAACGGCATCCACTCCGCCATAAGTCTTGCCTACGTGAGAGAGGGTAACCTGCTTCATTTAAACGATCCTCGACAGCTTGACGAAACGATCAGTGATCAGGAGACAGGCTCCGATGAGCAGGATCTGCACAACGGAAACGGCTGCAATCGTCGGGTCGAACTTCCATTCCAGGTACTGCAGCATTGCGATTTGCAGCGTGGTTCGTCCTGGCCCTGCCAAGAAAAGAGACATTTCCAGATCGGTAAAGGAAACGATGAAGCTGAAAATGGCGGCTGCGAAAACGCCGGGGCGTATCGTCGGTAAAGTGACCCGCGTGAACGTTGTGAGAGGACGGGCGCCCAGGCTCATGGCCGCCTCTTCGAGCGACTTGTTCATGCCGACCAGCGTTGACGATACGAGGCGAACCGTCCACGGGATCGTCAGTGCTACATGAGCCATAACAAATCCGGGCAGGGTCGAGATCATCCTGACGCCCGTCCATAATTCCAATTGAATGAAGTAGATGTAGATGGCTGTTCCCGCGACGATGCCGGGTACGATCAGGGGCGAGAGAAGAAAGGTGTTCAACACCTCACGGCCGGGAAACCGACCGCGCACGAGCGCAAAACTGGCGGGAATGCCGAGTGCTAGGCCAGCAATCATGGCGAACAGGCCGATTTTGACCGAGGTCAGGAACCCATCCAGGAAAGCCCCGGCCGCCCATGCATTCGAGAACCATTTAAGGCTATATCCCCTCGGAGGGAATGTGATGACCGCATTTTCGAAGACACTGACCCAGAATACAAAAATAACTGGGGTGAACATGAACAAAAAAACGGAAAGAACGATGAAATAATAGAGGAAGCGCCATATCGACGTAGCAAGCACACCGGATGATGCGGCATCAGAGGCGAAGCCAACGGCAGTTCTCCAGTTCATCGGCGCCTATCATTGTTGAGAAACCGGTTTCGAGCCTGAACTCTAGAAGGGACTATCTCAGTCGTTCAAACGCCAAATTCTACTGTTCAGATAAGAGGCTCGGGAGTAACGATTTGAGGCCAAGTTGCACTTATCAATTCCTCCCGCCGTTTAGGAAGTGACACGTCTTGTAGTTGCGAGGTCTTTGCCGAGAATCATCGGCGCAGGTACTTGTTATAGATCCTGTTGGATTTACGCGGTCCCGAATAGGAGACGACTAAAATCTTGCTCTGCAATCCGCTAGAAAGGGAGGCTGTAGCAGTGTCGCATGACATGTGGGATATAACGATTGCGATAGAGGGTGGCGATTGCTGTCAGGCAAAACTTTGGCCTATTATCCCTTTCGCAAGAGTAGCTCCTAAATCTGGTATAGCCAAGCCTTTTGCAATTTCCTGGTAGTATTGCCATGCTTTCTTTCTGTTGTGAGAAGATATGGCAAATGACTAAAATCAACTCGTCAGCAAAAGAGCTCCTATCCAATAATATTTGGAGGCTTATTGATACAACTAAGATCATTATTGGCTATCCACAATAGAATGCAGAAGTAGCTATTAATTTATATACTCTTTTTAAAGAATACAAAAAGCGTATATCGACTCATATAATCAAGCTGAATTCGAAGCCGTTATCAGTGATATTGTAGAAAATGGCTTTGCCTATAAAGAGATAAACTCTTACGACTTTAATAAGGGCTCGAAAGATTACTAAACTCTCGTTAAACCGAAAAACCTCAAGAAGCCCATGACAGTAAAAATAGCGCCATAGAAAATCCTTTTCTTAAGAGGGAAGCCCTGTCCAGGCTCTCCGACCCAAAGAATAGTCGCCTCTTTTCCATCAATAATACGCTTATCTCCAAATTTTGGCCCGTTATGCAACTGTGCTGCTGATAGTTTGAAAGTAAGTAATTATATTTATATCAGTATACACGTGTAGATTTGCTGCATCTGAACGCAACTCAATTACAAATCTGGCCTAGCAATGGTTCGCGTGAAGGCCGATGTACAAATCAAAGCGTCTGACGGATGATCTTTCTCTTATTTCCGATCAAAGCATCCCTGATAATGCACAATAGCATCCCGTTTACGTGCTCTTTAGCGATGAGGAATACACGCTGCTTTTCGACACGCCTTTCGACAAGGCGAGTTATTATGAGAAGCTAAAGCGCATAGTTATAGTTCATCGCGATAGCCCGTTGCCTCTGACCACCGTACTTGACCCTGACACCAGCGAAGCGCGTGATGATTGCGGCCATCCTCTCCGTGTCCTTAAAGGTGCGGGTATTCCAGCGGAAGTCAAACTCCGCGCAATACAGCGATAGGTGTTGTGTGCCGACCTTGTGATACATGCCGATCAAGCCGCGCTTGAGGAGGCTGATAAAGCCTTCAACCCTGTTAGTTGACATAGTGCCACGGGCATATTCGCTAGCCGCGTGATTGACGGATTCATGAGCAGCAAACTTCTTGCCGACCTTCTTGTAATAGGCGGCTTCATCGGTGTTCAGAACGGTCTCTTGATGTACCTGCTCTTCTAGGATCGATGAAACCGTTTCGGCGTCCACATTGCCGACGACAAAGCTACGTGCGGGTCCGTCACGCTCAACAAGCGTCACAACCTTCATCTTGTGGGCATAACCACGCGCACCTTGGGGCTTCTCATAGGCGTTGCCCCAAAAGGTCTCATCCGCCTCAACAATGCGCCTATCACCACCAAGGCGGACTGAAAATTTTCTTTGATGGCCTCTCGAATGCGATGGCTCAAATACCATGCAGTCTTGTAGGTCACGCCCAAGATGCGCTGCAATTTCTTGGCGGAAATGCCCTTCTTGGCCACCGTAAAGAGATAAATTGCCGTAAGCCATTTCCGAAACGGAAGGTGAGTGCCCTCCATCACCGTGCCTACTGTAACGGTAAAATCCCTATCGCAATTGTTGCAACGGTAGACGCCTTCACGAACCCCTTTGCCTTGGAATGCGTAGATGCGTTCTTCCGCTTCGCAATGCGGGCAAACCGGCCCTTCCGGCCACAGTTTCGACTCAAGAAACTTTCGAGCTTCCTGATCGTCGTGAAAATAGGGCTTATTAAGCTCCAATGAGTATATCCTCCCATTTATGCAGATACTGCATATCAAGTAACTACTCTTGTAAAAGGGACAATGGGCCAAAAGAACCGTCTTGGATTACGGTCTCCTAGACGACAGATTGGTGTGTGTTCCATTGATCATGCGTCGTGCTCGTAAGGCGAAAGAGAGAGCGCCACGGCTCCCGTGCGTGCCAGAGGTCGTTTTCCTTGCTGTCCTTGCTGGCTTGCTTGCCAAGGCAGCTATTCTTGCGATTTCTACCCTGAACAGGCGGCCATCGCCCACTCGAACTGTGTCCGAAAGGCAGTGAGCAGTCACCCCAATCTGTGGCCTCCAGCGACTCTTCCGGAGTGGATGAGATCGCAAGAATTATTCATGGGCAAGCTCCGCGGAACTACCTTCCTCCGCTATCTACCCGTGACTTGGAGCTTGCCCGGGCACTCGACTTCCTGATCCGGAATGGAGGCAGCCAAGGGCCCGTGGCGGACCGACAATGGCAAGTCTTTGAACGCGTTTCTCTTCCTCTTGCAGTCTACCTCCGGGATATTGATGATCGCTCCCGCTGGGGTGACCTTCGCAATGAGATCCGGCGCATACAGGTATTGTGTGTGCGTGTCCCTGATCTATCCGAGAGAGACCTCAATCGAGAGTATGTGGTGAAGGTAGCGACACTGGCCGATGCCTGGGTTGATCGAGGCCGGAATCTGCTCGCCGAGTTGGAGACGATGGAGAAAGATTCAGGCTCTCCGAAACTGGTTCTGGATCTGCCTGAGGATCAAGAGCACCTTACTGCGCCGGGCTCCAAAGTCTCGTAGGGTGGTTCACATGAATGTCCGCAGTGGGAGGAAAAGCGGACATCCGCTTGAGGTCAGGAAAGTGCCATTTCGAGACCTTCTTGGGCTCTTCGCGATCATGAGCCAAGAGCTAGTTCAGACCGTGACCTGGGTGCCGACCTCGACCACGCGTCCAGTGGGGATCTGAAAGAAATCCGTGGCGTCACTGGCCGACTTGGAGAGGCTGATGAACAGCTTGTCCTGCCAGAACGGCATGCCGCCATGAGCGGACGGCCGGATCGAGCGGCGCGAGACAAAGAATGAGGTCGTCATGATGTCGAACTTGAAGCCCTGCTTGCGCAGAAGCGCCAAACCACGCGGGATATTGGGCGTCTCCATGTAGCCGAAGCTCATGGTCGCGCGCCAGAACGAATCGCCGAGAGGCTCGATATGAACGCGCTCCTCGTCAGTGACGCGGGGCGTGTCCTCGGTTCTTACGGTCAGGATCACGTTCTGCTCGTGCAGGATCTTGTTGTGCTTGAGGTTGTGCATGAGAGCGGAGGGGGCGGTCTCGGGATCGCTCGTCATGAAGACGGCGGTGCCCTTGACCCGGTAGGGCTGGCTCTTATGCAGCATGCCGATGAGTTCGTTAAGGGGAACATCCGCTTTGCGGGTTTTCTCGAACAGGATGCGCGTGCCGCGTCGCCACGTCAACATGAGCGTAACCAACAGCGCACCGACGAGCAGAGGCATCCAGCCGCCCTGCGGGATCTTCAGGGCATTGGCCGCCAGGAAGATCGTGTCGATGATCAGGAACGGCGCGATGACACAGGCAGCAAGCCACGCCGGCCACTTCCAGAACCGCCAGACGACGAAGAAGGCCATGATGGCGGTCACCACCATCGTGCCCGTGACGGCAATGCCATAAGCGTGAGCCAGAGCGCTCGAACTCTTGAAGGTGATCACCAGTAAGAGAACAGCGAGCAGCAGCATGTAGTTCACCTTGGGGACGTAGATCTGGCCTTTCTCGGTCTCTGACGTCCAGCGGATCTCCATGCGTGGCAAAAGCCCGAGCTGGATCGCCTGCTGGGTCAGGGAGAAGGCGCCCGTGATCACCGCCTGGCTCGCGATGATGGTGGCGATGGTCGCCATGACGACCATCGGCAGCAGCGCCCATTCCGGGTAGAGCAGGAAGAACGGATTCTCGATCTTGGCCGGATCGGCGAGCAGCAGCGCGCCCTGTCCGAAATAGTTCAAGGCAAGGCACGGCAGGACGAAACCGAGCCAAGCGAGCTGAATCGGCCGCCGCCCGAAATGGCCCATATCGGCATAGAGCGCCTCCGCGCCGGTGACGGCGAGGAACACCGCCCCGAGGGCGAACAGGCCCGCCGTGCCATGCGTGGCGAGGAAGACGATGCCATAGGTCGGGCTGATCGCGGCCAGGATGCGGGGCTCGTCCGCGATGTGGAGCAGCCCGCCCAAAGCCATGAGCGCGAACCACAGCGCCATGATCGGGCCGAAGAAGGCCGCGACGCGCGCGGTGCCATGGCTCTGCACCGCGAAGAGACCGATCATGATGACGCCGCTGAGCGGCAGGACATAATGCTCGAAGGTAGGGTTGACGAGGGTCAGGCCTTCGATGGCCGATAGCACCGAGATGGCGGGGGTGATGATGGCATCGCCATAGAACAGAGCAGCGCCGATCATACCCAGCAAAGTGATGACGAGGATGTTGTGACCCATGGCTTTTTGGGCCAGCGCCATGAGCGTCAGCGTGCCGCCCTCGCCGTTGTTGTCCGCACGCAGAATGAAAATCACGTATTTGACTGTGACGATGAAGATCAGCGCCCACAGGATGAGCGAGACGATGCCGAAGACCATCTCACGCGTCACGACACCGCCCGCAGCGGCGGCGGAGAGGGATTCCTTTAGGGCATAAAGAGGGCTCGTGCCAATGTCGCCATAGACGACCCCGAGCGTGCCCAGCGTCAGCAGCCAGAAGCTGGAGCCTTGATGGGTCGAAGGAGCTTCCGCCTCCGCTGAACGGGATTGGGTCGGGGCCGGAACACTCATTTATCGATCCGCCTGATGCGTGATTGGACCCGCTCCGACATTCTCCATCCGTCTGAACGGGGTGACATTGCTTGGGGCTCGCCCTTGCATCTTGAGAATTTGGGCCTGAACGAGAGCGCCCATGGTCGCGAGGGCCGGATGATCGTGCTGGAACTCGGCCACATCCTCGATCCAATTGATCGCCAGGCCGCGCACGCAAATCGCGCAGTTCCATCGCTGGTCGTCGCAGGACAGGCGGTGGATCGACCAATCGGGCAGTTCCCATCCGATCAGCCAGAATCCGAGGTCAAGCCAGGCTTGCGCTTCGATCAACCGCTTCACGGCATCGTTGGGTCCGATCGCCGACTGAAGGCGGGGACAGGCATGTTGCAGCAGCTCTGCCACAAGGTCAGCCGTCGGCTGAGAGGCCGCCTCGATCCGTGACAGGAGAGTACGGCGCTCACGTTCCAGGTTTTGCCTCGCGAGATTTTGTTTCGGCCACATCTTGGCGATCCCAACAGACAGGAACGCGATTGGCATCTTAACCCAACCGAACAATGCGTCCTGACCCTTTGGGTCACACATGGTCAGATTGGGATAAATATTCGATTGGGAAGTCGAGAGCTCGTTATAAAGGCCGTATAAAGATCCTGCTTCGAAGGGACCTAGACCGTATCGATCAGGCGGTAGCCGATTCCAGGCTCCGTTAGAAGAAAGCGCGGATCGGAGGGGTTGGGCTCGATCTTCTGCCGGAGCTGGCCGACATAGACCCGTAGATATTGCGTGTCGTTCTCGTGGGCCGCACCCCAGACGGCTGTTAGGATCTGCTTGTGCGTCACCACCTTACCCGCGTGGCTCGCCAGAAAGGCGAGGAGATCGAATTCCTTGGGAGTGGCGCTCACATCTGCTCCCTGTAACGTCACGCGACGCCGGGGAATATCGATCTCCAATCCTCCCACGCTCAAAACCGGGGTCTCGCCCTTGCGCTGCATGCGGTGGCGCAGAGCCGTGCGCAGGCGAGCCATGAATTCGCCCATGCCGAACGGCTTGTTGACGAAGTCGTCCGCGCCGAGGTCGAGGGCGGCGATCTTCTCGGCCTCGCGGTCACGGGCAGATAGCACGATGATCGGCACATCGGACCATTCGCGCACACGGGCGATCACCTCCTTGCCGTCCATGTCGGGAAGACCGAGATCGAGCACGACCACATCGGGAGCATCCCCTGCGATGCGCCTCAGGCCTTCGGCCGCCGTTCCCGCGCCGACCGCTTCATAATCGTTCGCTTCTAGAGCCGGCTTGAGGAAACGGAAGATCGCCGGTTCGTCATCGATGACGAGCACCCGCGTCGGGCTGGTCATGGCTTTGTCTCCTTCAGTGGCAGCCGGACCGAGATGCGTGTACCGTGACCGTTCGCGACCGGGCTTTCGGCAGCAATCGATCCATTATGGGCACCGACGATCCCTTTCGCGATGGCAAGTCCCAGTCCTGTGCCTTCGCCCCCGTCGCCATCCTGTTCGCGGCCACGGACAAACTTCTCAAAAACCTTAGGGAGCAGCGTTGAGGAGATGCCCGGTCCATTGTCCGTCACGGAGAGCACGATCTCACCCCCCTCCTGATGGGCCGCAAGTTCGACTCGCGCCTCCGGTCCCGCATAGCGGATGGCATTGCCGACGATGTTGGCAAGGGCCTGGTCGAGCAGAGAAGGATCGGCCAGGACGAAGGGAATGTCCGGCTCGACGACAACCCGGAAGCCTTGCGTCGCCCCCCGTCGTTTCGCGAGAGCCACGACTCTGTCGAATGCCTCCCGGACATCGACCCAATCGCGGCGAAGCTCAAGGGCTCCTGCCTCGACGCGGGTCATCGAGAGCAGGTTGCGGACCATCCGGTCGAGATGCTCCGCCTCGTCCTTCACCTGATCGAGCAGATCCTGCCGCGCCCGTTCCGGCATTCTCGGCCCGTAGTCGATGAGGCTGGTCGCCGCTCCGAGGATCGACGCGAGAGGCGTGCGGAAGTCATGGCTGATCGAGGTCAGCAGTGTATTGCGGACTCGTTCCGTCTCGGTCGCGGTATGAGCCGCCGTGATCTCCCGTGCCAGCCGTGCCCGCTCCATGGCTGCAGCCGTCAGCTCTGCCACGGTTTCGGCGAGGGTCCGGGCTTCCGAGTCGAGCATGTTTCCATCGAGCGCGAGGCCCATGACTCCGACACAGCCATGGGGGGAGCGCAGGGGCAGAAAGAGCCAGCGGGCTGACGGCAGCGTTCCCGTCCCGGCACCCGCCGCCTCGTCCTTCTCGTAAGCCCAGCGCGCTGCCGAGGCCGAAGCGGTATCCAGTTCATCTTCCGGTGGCCAGGAGGCTGCAAGCTCGAGTTTATCGCCCTGCGGCAGGAGGATAGCTGCCGGCCGATGGAGATAGCCGTTCAATTCGACGACGGCTCCCTCGGCGACCGCATTGGCATCGGGGAAGCTGGACAGCCTGCGGGTGAACTCGTAGAGCCGCCGCGTCGCCCGCGCCCGGCTGACCGCAGCCGCAGCCTGCTCCCGCGCCCGTCCGGCAATGGCCGAGGTCAAAACGGCAGCGCCCAGGAAGATGAAGAGCGCAAGCAGCTCGTGCGGACGGGCGACCGTGAAGGTGTAGACCGGATCGATGAAGAAGAAATTGTAGCCGAGGAACGACAGGATCGAGCTGAAGACGGCAGGCCAGATGCCGAACCGGACGGCGGCAAACAGCACGGCGACCAGGAAGATCATAGAGACATTCGGCAGCGAGACTACGGAGGTCATCGCCAGCCCGACGACGATAGCCGCAGCAACGGCAAGGGCCGACCACAGGAAAGGAGCCCACGACTGGCTGACCTCCATCCGTGGGAGACGGTTCCACCATCGCACCTTTCGGGCCTGCGCGTCCTTGGCGGTCACGACGTGAATGGCGATATCCTCGGCATGATGGACCAGTTGGTGGGGCAAGGAATGCCCGACAAGTTCGGACCACAAGCCGCCACGGGATCGTCCTACCACGATCTGGGTGACGTTCTCAAACCGGGCGAACCGCAGCAGTTCCTGAACCATGTCGCCTGCGACGAGGGTCTTGGCCTCTTCGGCACCCAGGCGCTCGGCTAGCTGGAGCGTTTCATCGATGCGCCGCCGCTCCTCGCTCCCGAGCAACACGCCCGGCCTCTCCACGGTCACGGCAAGCCAGGGCGCACCGATCGCTTCGGCCAACCTTTTGGCATGACGCACCACCGCCGGCGAGCTCTCGTCGGTGCCGACACAGACCAGGATGCGCTCTCCGGCCGCCCAGGGTCCTTCAAGTCCGCTGCTCTGCATCCGTTCGAGCAGGTCGCTGTCGATGCGCTCAGCGGCCCGGCGAAGGGCCAGCTCGCGCAGGGCAACGAGGTTGTTGGGACGGAAGAAATTGTCGACGGCGCGAGCCGCCGTGTCCTGAACATAGACCTTACCCTCGGCCAGCCGCTTGAGGAGCTCGTCCGGCGGGAGGTCGACGAGAACCAGCTCATTCGCCTCGTCGAACACCGTATCGGGCACGGTCTCGCGCACGCGAACCCGCGTGATGCGCTGGACGACGTCGTTGAGGCTTTCGAGATGCTGGATGTTAAGCGTCGTCCAGACATCGATCCCTGCCGCCAGCAGCTCCTCGATGTCCTGCCACCGCTTCGGATGACGGCTGCCAGGGGCATTGGTGTGAGCATATTCGTCGACGAGAATGAGCCGAGGGTGGCGCTGAAGCGCGACATCAAGATCGAATTCCTGCACCATCCGGCCGCGGTATGGAACGGATAGGCGGGGCAAGATCTCGAAGCCCTGGAGAAGGTCCTCTGTTTCCTGACGCCCATGGGTCTCGACGAGGCCGATCACCACATCCGTCCCGCCCTCTCTTGCCGTCCGGGCGGCCTGGAGCATGGCATAGGTCTTTCCAACGCCGGGGGCCGCCCCCAGAAAAATCTTGAGGCGGCCGCGACCTTCGCGGTTGGCGAGGGTGAGAAGCGCGTCCGGGGACGCACGGGGCGTCTCGGTCAGAGCCATCAGGACGGAGCCTCCGCTATTTTACGATCAGCCATTGCGGCCCCCCTCAAGAACCCAGTTTGTCGAGCGCGCGGTTGACCCGCAGAACATTGACCCGTGGTTCTCCAAGGAGGCCGAAGGTTCTCCCCTCCGTTGCAGTTTCGATGACCTGTCGCACCTGAGCCTCGGACATGTTTCTGGCTGAGGCAATTCGAGCGACTTGAGCCTTCGCGAAGGCAGGAGAGATATGCGGATCGAGGCCGCTGCCGGACGTGGTGACGGCATCGCCCGGTATCTGTTGCGACAAGCCCGCCTTGCGCCAGGCCTCCGAGGACGCTGTCAGACGATCCGCCAGTTTCGAGGAGGTCGGCCCCAGGTTGGAGCCGGTCGAGGCCGCCGCGTTGTAGGGCGCATCCACGGTCTTCGTTGGATCTGTCGGATCGGCGGCGCTCGTGGCGGAGGGCCGGGGCCAGAAATAACGGTCGGACGTAAAGGCCTGCCCGATCAGATCGGATCCAATGATGCGGCCATCTCTTTCGACAAGGCTTCCATTGGCCTGTGCGGAAAAGAAAGCCTGTCCGATGCCCGTAACGGCGAAGGGATAGGCAAGTCCCGTCAGGGCTGTGAACAGCAGGAGCAGGACAAGTGCGGGTCGAAGGTAAGACATATCGGCCTCCTTTTAAGCCCAGCCAATTGCAGTGACGGCAAGATCGATGATCTTGATGCCGATGAAGGGTACGACGAGCCCGCCAAGACCATAGACCAGGAGATTGCGGCGGAGCAGGGTCGCTGCGCCGAGCGGCCGATAGGAAATGCCACGCAGCGCCAGCGGGATCAGCGCGATGATGACGAGCGCGTTGAAGATCACCGCCGACAGGATGGCGCTCTGCGGCGTCGACAGCTCCATGACGTTCAGCGTGCCGAGTTCGGGAATGGCGGCCACGAACAGGGCCGGAATGATCGCGAAGTACTTCGCCACGTCGTTCGCGATGGAGAACGTGGTCAGCGACCCGCGCGTCATCAGGAGCTGCTTGCCGATGCCGACGATCTCGATGAGCTTGGTCGGATTGGAGTCGAGATCCACCATGTTTCCGGCCTCGCGGGCGGCCTGCGTGCCGGACTGCATGGCAACGCCGACATCGGCCTGCGCCAGAGCCGGGGCATCGTTCGTGCCGTCGCCGCACATGGCCACGAGGCGGCCTTCCGTTTGCGCACGGCGAATGTAGTCGAGCTTGTCCTGCGGGGTCGCCTCGGCGATGAAGTCGTCGACGCCGGCCTCCGAGGCGATGGCCGCCGCCGTCACCGGGTTATCGCCGGTCACCATGACGGTACGGATGCCCATGCGGCGCAACTCCGCAAAACGCTCCTTGATGTCGGGCTTGACCACGTCCTTCAGGTGAATGACGCCGAGCAGCCTGCTTCCGTCGGTCAATCCAAGCGGGGTTCCGCCCGAGCGGGCAATGCGATCCACGGCAGCGGCGAAACCTGCATCGGAGACATTCCGGCCGCTGGCATCGCGCACGAAACGGAGCACGGCATCGACGGCTCCCTTTCGCAAAGTGCGTGTGCCGAAATCGACGCCGGAAAGCCGGGTTGTCGCAGAGAACTCGATGAATCGTGCATTCTCCGGAGACTGTTCCGGGGCTTTCACGCCATACTTCTCCTGAGCCAGCGCCACGATAGAGCGGCCCTCCGCCGTCTCGTCCGCGAGGCTTGCCAGAAGGGCTGCCTCTGCCGCCTCCCGCTCGCTGACGCCGGATACCGGAATGATCTCGGAGGCCATGCGGTTGCCAAAAGTGATGGTGCCCGTCTTGTCGAGGAGCAGCGTGTCCACGTCGCCCGCGGCCTCCACGGCCCGGCCCGACATGGCCAGCACATTGAAACGGATAAGACGGTCCATGCCCGCGATGCCGATGGCCGAGAGAAGGCCTCCGATGGTCGTCGGGATCAGCGTCACGAGAAGCGCCACCAACACCGGGACCGGAACATCGGCGCCTGAATAGCGCCCCAAGCCCGCAAGCGTTACGACGGCGATCAGAAAGATGATCGTCATGCCTGCCAGGAGAACGTTGAGGGCGATTTCGTTCGGCGTTTTCTGCCGCTCGGCTCCCTCCACGAGAGCGATCATTCGGTCCAGGAACGAGGAACCGGATGCCGCCGTGATGCGGATGACGAGCCAATCGGAAATCACCGTCGTGCCGCCCGTGACGGCGGAGCGGTCGCCGCCAGATTCCCGAATGACAGGCGCGGACTCGCCTGTAATGGCGGCTTCGTTGACTGAGGCGATGCCTTCCACCACCTCGCCATCTCCGGGGATCAGGTCCCCGGCCTCGACCAGGACGTAGTCTCCGACCTCCAGGTCAAGGGCCGGGACGTTTGCATGCAGTTCCTTGCGTTCGGGGTCGTAAAGCCGCTTGGCGATGGTCTGCGTGCGCGCCTGACGCAAGGTGTCGGCCTGCGCCCGCCCTCGCCCTTCGGCCACGGCCTCCGCGAAATTGGCGAAAATCACTGTGAACCAGAGCCAGGCCGCGATCTGCCCGGTGAAAAACGCGGATGCGTCTGTCACGAGATCGCGGACGAACAGAACCGTCACCAGCAAGGCCACCACTTCCGTCACAAAGATGACCGGATTGCGGATAAGGTCGCCGGGATTGAGCTTCTTGACGGAGTCGAGAACCGCTTGGCGCAGGATCGCTCCATCGAACATCGAGATGGTTGGTTGACTATGTTTGCTCATGGAGCACCTGTCAGAATGTTTTGCCGGTGAGCATCATCACCTGCTCGGCAATGGGGCCGAGGGCGAGGGCCGGGAAAAACTGGAGGCCGCCGAGGATCAGGATCACACCGATCAACAGGCCGATGAACAGCGGTCCGTGGGTCGGGAATGTGCCTGTCGACGATTCAAGCTTAGTCTTGGCAGCCAGAGATCCCGCGATGGCCAGCATCGGCACGATGTAGGCGAAGCGGCCGAGCAGCATCGCAAGCCCGAGCGTCGTATTGTACCAGGGCGAGTTGGCGGTGAGCCCGGCAAAGGCGGAGCCGTTGTTGCCCGCCGCCGACGAGTAGGCATACAGGATCTCTGAAAGGCCATGAGGGCCTGCATTGAGCAGCCCGGCCAGGCCCTGCGGGATCACGGCGGCCACTGCCGAGAAGCCCAGGATCGCGGTCGGAAGGATCAGGACGGCCAGCATGGCCATCTTGACCTCTTTCGCCTCGATTTTCTTGCCGAGATATTCCGGCGTGCGTCCTACCATGAGGCCGGCGACAAATACGGCGATGATCGCCATCACGAGGATTCCGTAGAGTCCGGACCCGACGCCGCCAGGCAGGATCTCGCCGAGCTGCATCAGGAACATCGGAATGAGTCCACCGATGGGCGTGAAGCTCGCGTGCATGGCGTTCACCGCCCCGCACGACAGACCTGTGGTCACGGCGGCCCAGAGAGCCGATAGCGCCAGTCCGAAGCGGACCTCCTTGCCCTCCATATTGCCGTCCGCAGGGTTGATCCCAGCCTGATGCAGCATAGGCGTTCCGGCTGCTTCCGCTGCATAAGTGATCGCGATGCCTGCGACGAGCAGGACACCCATGACCCAGACCAGGGCGCGGGCCTGCCGGTTGTCCCCGACGAGGCGGCCGAAGGCGAAGACGATAGCGACCGAGATCACCAGCATCTGCCAGACCTGGACGAAATTCGTGAGTGCCGTCGCGTTCTCAAAGGGGTGAGCGGCATTCACGTTGAAGAAGCCGCCGCCATTGGTGCCGAGCTGTTTAATAGCGACCTGGCTGGCGACGGGTCCGAGGGCGATTGTCTGCTTCGCACCTTCGAGCGTTGTTGCGTCCACTGAGGAAAGCATGGTCTGCGGCATCCCGAGCGCCACCAGCAGAATGGCGGTGAACAGGGCCAGCGGGAGAAGGACGTAGAGGGTCGAGCGGGTCATATCGACCCAGAAATTGCCGACCGTATTCATCTTGGAGCGTGCAAAGCCTCGCACCAGCGCCACCGCCAGGGCAAGCCCCGTCGCGGCGGAGAGAAAGTTCTGAACCGTCAGCCCTGCCATTTGCGAGAAATGGCTCATGGTCGTCTCACCGCCGTAAGACTGCCAGTTCGTGTTGGTCACGAACGAGACAGCGGTGTTGAAGGCGAGGTCGGGGGAGAGAGCGCCGAAGCCTTGCGGGTTGAAGGGCAGGAAGCCTTGCAGCCTCAGGAGTGCGTAAAGCAGGACGAAGCCCGCCGCATTGAACAGGAGCATCGCCAGCGCATAGGCGCGCCAACCCTGCTCGCGGGCGGGATCGACGCCCGCCAACGCATAGAAGCTACGCTCGACAGGCCCGAGCACAGGCGAGAGAAAGGTGCGCTTGCCGGCGTAGACTTTGGCCATGAAGGCACCGAGCGGCATGGCCGCCAGCAGGACGGTCGCGAGAATGATGGCAATCTGAAGCCAGCCGTTGAGGGTCATCGGTCGGGCCTCCTAGAACCGTTCCGGCCTGAGCAGCGCCAGGACGAGATAACCGGCAAGACCAAGCGCAACGAGGCCGCCGAGGAGAAGATCGAGGGACATGGATGAGCCTCCCTCAAAGCCGCTCGGCCGCGCGGGCATAGAGCGCCATGAGCGCAAAGAACCCGAGGCCGAGGAGGAGATAGACAAGGTCGTACATGACAGCACCCTCAAGTGAGTGCTGAACGCTACCTCCGGAGGCCATCAAATCTCGATCGGGAAATGTGGCCCAGAACATAAAGACGGCATAAAAGCCGCTTTAGACCGACACGAGAACAGCATCCATCGCGGTCCGATCCAGAGATCGCCCATCGGTGTCAAAGCGAACATTCGGGAGGTCTGCCCGGGGTCAGGTAGTGAAATTCATTCACTGACAGGGGCATCCGATGTTCCGGTCCAAAGCGGACGTTCATCCCCCGTCCGAAACCCTTCACACACCGAGAATTTCGGAGGTTCTTTGCAGAGGTCGGCTCCCACAGATTTTCCGGACCCTCCGGCCCAGACCGTTAGGTCTCCCTTAGAGGGGCTACGGGTGTAAGAACTCATCTTTTGAGAGGTGTCTGAAGGCCTCGTCAAAATTTTTTCTCCTGTCCGGGAACTTTTCTCAAATCCTCGACCTCATGTGGGGGGCAAGACCAACAGGAGTGCTCTTTGACCTCACGACGCCAGCATCCTAAGCCCTTCGACTACGGGCACATTTCGATCGCAGACAAGGAGGCTCTGCGCGGCTGCGCCTCCGCCATCGCTGTGATTGCCAGGAAGACCAACCTCCAGATCCTCGAGCGAGCCAAGGCATTGGTGCCTCGTGGATTCGAGAAGTGGGTGTCCCGGGAGTGTCAGATGTCGCCCAAAACGGCGGGAAACTACCTCAGGATTCACCAGCGCTTCGGCAGCCGGCGCGACAGCATCGCGGATCTGGGCATTAAGCCCACCACGCTGGTCAAGCTGGCGACCGCGCCGGATGAAATCGTTGATGAGGTGTTCAGCCGGATGGAGGCCGGGGAGCCTCTAATCGGCCGTGATGTCGAGTAGATCCTCCGTGCCGCTCGTACTTCCAAGGCAGCACGGAGCCAACGGGCGGAGGATGCCCACGCACCTGGGCGGAAGGGACTGCTAGCTTTCCTGAACGGGTGTGTGCGGACGAGCGTCAACGAGTGGATGGAACACTTGACAGCGCTTCATGCCAAGGTCGAGGCGGCGATGCCTGGCGAGAAAGCCAAGAAGCGCTTCCACAAGGGGAAGTTCGTGAAAGCTGTTGCCTGGGAGGCGACGTGGCTTCGAATCGAGCTGCAGCGCATGTCCGGCTGCTGCTTCTGGAACAAGGCAGGCGAGTACATTGGCAAAACCTGGAAGGATCGCCTCCAGTGACCGGAGGGGCAGTGGAAGGACGTCAACGATGCCTTGACCACGCTCGAACGGAGCGAAACTATCAAGGTCGATGACCTCGTGAGCGCCCTTCGCTCCGAAATCCTTCCCGCACTGGGATGGGCTTTGGGACGTGATCCGGTTCTGTCTGAGGACGGGCAAGCACTCCCGCCCGAGTTCGTGCGTGAGATGGATCGGTTGGGCATCGGGACCACCGAGGTCACGGCAGGGGGGCTCAACGGAGAACCCGACGACTCGGTTGCGGAGCCGGGCGCCTCGCTGGTAATCTCCTCCTATCAGGTTGAAACGGGCGCCTGTCTGACCAAGGAAGCCGATTCCATCGTGCTCCCGACTGATCTGATCGTGTCGGTCGGTCAGCCGATCGGTCCGGTCCCTGGCATTTCGAGTCCTGGAGCGTGGTGAACAGGATGTTCGAGGCCTTCCTCTCCATCCCGGACATAGCGGCGGCGCTCTCGCAGATCATAGTGGTCCGGCTCGTTGTCGTGTCGACCCAGCCCGCCCATTCCGACAGGTCCGGGAAGATCAATTCATTCCAGGTGCGGTAGGACCAGAAAGGCGAAAGGGGATTCTTGATCCGCATCGCATTCGACATGGCGCCGGGATCGGCGCCGAGGGGCAGGAACTCCTTTGTGATGCCCGCATGGACGCCCCGCCAGAGGCTCATGATGTCCCGGCGGCAGCGCGGGTCGTTGGGGCCGAACCATACGCTGGACTGGTAAGGCAGCAGATAAATGACATGGGGGCGCTCAATGCAGCCGTCCGGCAGCTCGAAACCCACGACGATGTGGGGCAGGCATGGCAGCTTGAGCTGTTCGATCTCGTACCGGAGCGCGTCCCAGGACGGGAACGTGATATCAAGGTCGATCCGGAAGACGCCGCGAACTTCCGAGTTCAGCACGATCCAAGGATTATCGAGGCTGAGCAGCTTCGAGTCGCCTTTGGTCATGATGTCCTTGGTGCGGCCACTCATGAGACGCGAGGTCCGTGGCGTAAGCTGGACGATGCGACGCAGGACATGGCTCTTGTCGGAGCGCAGTCCGATCTCGGTGAACGGCGTCCGGTACCGTCCGCCGATCTTCTCGCCGAAGCATTGGAAGCCGTCGGTCAGGCGCCGATGGACCAGATCGCGGCGCGACAGCACTCGCTCGGCGAAGAAGGTATCATCATCCTCGGTGCAGTGGGTTGGCGCCCTTCCTTAATCCCGGACATGACCTCGCGCAGCCACTGAGCTTCGGTCCAGCGTGTCTCGAACACGCGAACGCATTCAGGGACTGTATCGCGAGCGCGAAGGGTGGCTCCATGGCTTGGTGCGTCAACATTTTTGGCTTCAGGGGCAGAGGAGGGCGTCGACTGGCCGAGGGTATGTCCCGGCCTCCGAGTCACCGCAGGGACCCTCGCATCAAATTGACGAGGACGATGCCGACAAGCATTTTAATCACACTCCAGGAAGCGCCGGGGAGGGCCGCCACAGCCCAGTGATCCGGCGCTTTCCTATTGATGAGAACTGTCGGCGAAGCGAAGGACAAGCCCTATTCGGTAGGGAAAGCAATATCAGCCGACGTTCTATCGGTTCGACGTCTTATCTCCTACATCAAACGCATGACTTCACTACAGAATGCACCTCCGAGTAGGGAACTTGTGTAGTGGATTGCATCCCCACGTTAAGGCATCAGGACGTTGTGTAGCGTGGTAACTTCGAAATTTCATGGAGAAGCATGTTCATTTCAAAGTCCCCGTACGCTTCCCCTTCCGTTGCAGGGACGTGTCCCTGCATGTAGTCACGCGCTCCCGGGTCCATTTTTACCTTTCGGGCGATCGTCTTGAAGCGGTGCCGCCATGCATGGTTCGGAGCCAAGATAGGGTCATCGATGCCTAAGCCACGTACCCACTTAGCGATCCTCTCACCTACCTTCTTGTACTGAGGATTCCCCATGGAGCCGCCGCGGCTGCGCGCTTTGTCGTAGAAAAGAGGCCCCCCTCCCTTGCTGCGAGCAAAGTCCAGAAAACCTTGCTCGATCAGGTGTGGGTGGATCGCGACATACCGAGTTTTTTGTCTTTGGTCGATCCTGCCTCAGGCGTAACCCACATCACCCACACACCATCAACCTGCTTCACGTCCTCTGCCCGAAGCTGGTCAATCTCGCCAACGCGGGCTCCGGAATATGCGCATAACCAAGGAATCCAGCGACGCCCAGAAGCATGCTCCGGAGAAATCCTCTCAGTCGGTGTAAGGAGCGTTACTGAAAGTACAGTTCGCGCCTCCGTGTCTGTGTATCCCTTGCTCCTCGTCTTCGAGCTTTTGGGGATCCTCAGCTTGATGCCATTGACAGGATTAAGGGGTATTTTCTTGTTATCGACAGCCCATTGGCATGTTGATCTTAAAGCTGAGAGATAGCCGAACTTCACAGTGCGATTTGCCAATCCAGCAGCAAGTAGTCGATCCTTCCAGCCAACACACCATTCCGGCGTCAGTTCACGTAGGTCGGCAATTTACTCTTCGACTTTGGCTATCATCGGCCGCCAACTCTTGATGGTGGCATAAGAGAGTTCCGCTTCCTTGGCATAGGAATCGAAAATTGTCGTAGGTAGCATAGACGCGTCAGTCGCGGTCTCAAGGAGTGGTTTGGCATCAAGCTCCAACTGTGGGAACCGACCTGCATCGGGATCAGGACGATAGTCGCCCTTGGCATTCCTGAGGATATGCTCCCGGGCTTGGCATACTGCCTCATTTACGGCGATCTTGCTTCTGTCCAAGCTCTCGGCGTCGACCAAAAGTCCCTTTCGCGAAAGGTAATCCCTTACGATCCGGGCATGCCGGTTCAGCCGCGCATTTTCGCACACAGCCTTCTGCGCGGGCGTGGTAAGTTTGGAAACCTTCACCTTTTCAGGTTTCAGGACGGCCCAATCGCTGAGTAACATGGCGCCCCAAGTGTTCAGGTTGCCAGGATTATCTTCATTTTGAGAAACGATCTCCCGATAGATTTCGCCAGCAATAGTAAAAGCTTGCTTCTGAGAAATCGAACGAACTCCTTGCCGCAGGTTGCGCCATTGTGACTCCACCTCGGCCGATATGTGTGCGTGCTCAACCTTCGCAACCGCTGGGTCTCGGGTGTTCAGACTACGACGAAGTCCCTTTTTGCCGATAACCGAGACCAAATCCTCTGGTACATGCTTCCGGTACCAGAAAATTCCAGAGTCAGGGTGTTCCAGGGACGAGTCATACGCAGGACCATGTGTACCGCCTTTGTGTACCAGCGCGGCGGCTGCAGAGTCCTTAATCCCAAAGGATTCTTAAATTTCAGTGTATTAGAAGAAAGCTGGCGGAGAGGGGGAGATTCGAACTCCCGATACGGTTGCCCGTATGCCGCATTTCGAGTGCGGTGCATTCAACCACTCTGCCACCTCTCCGGAGGGCGGAGGCGTTTAAGCCCCGCTGGTTGAGGCCGGGTGGATATCACGGGCTTGGCGGGTCTTCAAGCGCCAAAAGTCAGGTTTTTGATTGACAAAGGTGGGGGGTGTCCGTAGATAACCGTCCTCTATGAGCGGGTACGAGTGCCCGCGCATGTCCGTGCGGCAGCTTTGTCCTGCCGTGAACCGAAGCCGGAAACTGCCAAAAAGCCAATCCGGTGGGGGCTTTCCCCGCTGAGAATTGGGTTTGAACACGAGGATCAAGATGTTCGCAGTGATCAAGACCGGCGGCAAGCAGTATCGCGTTGCCGCCAACGACGTCATCACCGTCGCCACGCTCGCAGGCGAGCCGGGCACCGCCGTCACGTTCGACCAGGTTCTGATGGTCACGAACGACGGAACGACCCAGGTGGGCGCCCCCCTCGTCGAGGGCGTGACCGTGGCGGGCGAGGTGGTGGAGCACACCCGCGGCGAGAAGGTCATCTCCTTCAAGAAGCGCCGCCGCCAGAATTCGCGCCGCAAGCGCGGGCATCGCCAGGACTACACCGTGGTGCGGATCACCGAGATCCTCGCCGGTGGCGCGAAGCCCAAGAAGGCTGCGGCCAAGAAGACCACCAAGGCTGCGGCTGACGAGGCTGCGCCGGCGACCGCTGAATAAGCGTCGACAACTGACATAGAACACGGGAGTAACCCATGGCTCACAAAAAAGCAGGCGGTTCGTCTCGCAACGGTCGCGACTCCGAAGGCCGTCGTCTGGGCGTCAAGAAGTTCGGCGATCAGCAGGTCGTCGCCGGCAACATCATTATTCGTCAGCGCGGCACGAAATGGCATGCCGGCGCCAATGTCGGCATGGGCAAAGACCATACCCTCTTTGCCACGGCCAATGGCCGAGTCCGATTCCTTACGCGTCAAGGCCGAGCCTTTGTCTCGGTCGTACCGGCCCAAGAGGCTGCAGAGTAAACGGCGAGAGCGATACGAAGGAGCTCCCGCCGGCATCACACCGACCCGGCGGATCCAAAGCTCCAGACAGGCCCCCTAAAGGCCAAGCTCAGATCCGAAACTGACAGGGGAGGTGGGATGTCCGCCTCCCCTTCGTCTTTTTCGGGCCCAGGGAGGGCCCACGGATCGGAGCAAGACGATGTTTCCCGACCTCACCCGTGACGATGTTTTCCGCCTCGAGACCCGCCGCCTGTGGCTGCGCTGGGCCCGACTCGCGGATGCCCAAGCCATCGTACGCCTCGCCGGTGAAAAAGCGGTCGCGGACATGACGGCGCGCATTCCGCATCCGTATCACCCGGACGATGCCGAGCGGTTCATCTTCCAGTCCCGGCGGTCCAACGCGGACGGCAGCGGCCTGCAGCTCGCCATCACGCCCAAGGGCAAGCCCAACAGCCTCATCGGCATGGTGGGCATCGGCCCGGATCCGGACACCGGCAAGCCCCATCTCGGCTACTGGCTCGGCACCCCCTATTGGGGCAAGGGCTATGCCACCGAGGCGGCCCGCGCCGTGATCGACGCCTTCTTCGCCTATGGCGAAGGGGACGAGCTCACCGCGAGCGCCCGGGTCATCAATCCGGCGTCCCGGCGGGTGCTGGAGAAGTGCGGCTTCGCCTATCAGGGCGCCGGCCTCGTCGAGCTGCCGGCCCGCGGCGGGCTCTATCCGGCCGACCATTTCCGCCTCGACCGGCGGGCCTGGGAAAGCCTGAAGACCTGGAGCCACACCGGCCTGGTGCGCGAGCCCCACTCCGTCGAGGTCGAGGTGGAGCGGGAGATGTCGCTCGCCAGCTGACAGCCGGACAGGCGCTCCCGGAAGGCTTTTCGGGGACGATCCTCATGATTCCGTCGCTCCCGCCCGATGATCCGGGCGGGAGCACTTTTTTAACGGCAAAGCTGCATCCGCTTTTGCGAAAAATGCTCCAGTCCCGTAAAGGATGCGGGTTATGAAATTTCTCGACCAAGCCAAGATCTACATCCGCTCCGGCAATGGCGGCGCAGGCGCCGTCTCGTTCCGCCGTGAAAAGTTCATCGAGTTCGGCGGGCCGGACGGCGGCGACGGCGGCCGCGGCGGCGACGTGTGGGCGGAATGCGTGGAGGGGCTCAATACCCTCATCGACTACCGCTACCAGCAGCATTTCAAGGCCAAGACCGGCGGCCACGGCATGGGCAAGAACCGGGCCGGCGCCAAGGGCGCCGACGCGGTGCTGAAGGTGCCCGCGGGCACCGAGATCCTGGAGGAGGACGGCGAAACCGTCATCGCCGACATGACCCATGTGGGCCAGAAGGTGCTTCTGGCCAAGGGCGGCAACGGCGGCTTCGGCAATGCCTATTTCACCACCTCCACCAACCGCGCCCCGCGCCGGGCCAACCCCGGCCAGGAGGGCGTGGAGCGCACCCTCATCCTGCGCCTCAAGCTGATCGCCGATGCGGGCCTCGTGGGCCTGCCCAATGCGGGCAAGTCCACCTTCCTGGCGACCGTGACCGCGGCGAAGCCGAAGATCGCCGATTATCCCTTCACCACGCTCCATCCCGGGCTCGGCGTCGTGCGCATCCACGGGCGCGAATTCGTGCTGGCCGACATTCCCGGCCTGATCGAGGGCGCTTCCGAGGGGATCGGTCTCGGCGACCGGTTTTTGAGCCACGTGGAGCGCTGCCGGGTGCTGCTGCATCTGGTGGAGGGCACGAGCGAGGATGCGGGCGAGGCCTACAAGACCGTCCGCCACGAGATCGAGGCCTATGGCCATGGCCTCGCCGAGAAGCCGGAGATCGTCGCGCTCTCGAAGGCGGATGCCCTCGACGAGGAGACGCTGAAGGAGCAGCTCAAGAAGCTGAAGAAGGCCTGCAAGCGGACGCCGCTCGTGGTCTCCTCCGCGTCGGGCCAGGGCGTGCAGGAGGTGCTGCAGGCGCTGCTGTCCGTGATCGATCAGGCGAAGGCCGAGGACGAACCTGTTCGGCCCCAGGAAGAGTGGCATCCGTGACACTGCAGATCAGTCAGTTCCGCCGCGTCGTCCTCAAGGTCGGCTCCGCGCTTCTCGTCGACCGGGTGCGCGGCAGGCTGAACCATGCCTGGCTCGCGGCGCTCGCCGAGGATATCGCGGACCTCCATGCGAAAGGCGCCGATGTGCTCGTGGTCTCCTCCGGCGCCATCGCCATGGGGCGCACGGTGCTGGGGCTTCCCTCCGGCCCGTTGCGGCTCGAGGAGAGCCAGGCGGCCGCCGCCGTCGGACAGATCGCGCTCGCCCGCACCTGGTCCGAGGTGCTGGCCCATCACGGCATCACGGCGGGGCAGATCCTGGTGACGCTGTCCGACACGGAGGAGCGGCGGCGCTATCTCAACGCCCGCGCCACCACCCTGAAGCTGCTCGAGATGCGGGCGGTTCCCGTCATCAACGAGAACGACACGGTCGCGACCTCCGAGATCCGCTACGGCGACAACGACCGCTTGGCGGCCCGCGTCGCCACCATGATCGGCGCCGATCTCCTGGTGCTGTTCTCGGACATCGACGGCCTCTATACCGCGCCCCCGGCTTCCGACCCGAGCGCGCAGCACATTCCGGTGGTCGAGCGCATTACGCCCGCCATCGAGGCCATGGCCGGCGGCGCGGCATCCGAGCTTTCGCGCGGCGGCATGCGCACGAAGGTCGAGGCCGGCAAGATCGCCACCTCCGGCGGCACGCATATGATCATCGCCGACGGGCGCGCGAAGAATCCCTTGAAGCGCGTCGCGGAAGGCGGACGCTGCACGTGGTTTCTCACGCCGTCCAATCCCGTCACCGCGCGCAAGACCTGGATCGCAGGCGCGCTTGAGCCGCGCGGCACGCTCTTCGTCGACGAGGGCGCGGCCCGTGCACTCGAGGGCGGGGCGAGCCTGTTGCCGGTGGGCGTGCGCCGGATCGAGGGAGCCTTCCATCGCGGCGATGCGGTAACGATCCGCAGTGAATCCCGCGTGCTCGGCCGGGGCCTCGTGGCCTACGATGCGGAGGAGGCCGTCCGTATCATCGGCCGTCCGAGCCGCGAGATCGAAGGCATTCTCGGTTATCCCGGCCGCGCGGAGATGATTCACCGGGACGACATGGCGCTGAGCGACTGATCGCCCAGAAGCTGCAGAAGATCCTGCGCGTCGCCGGACGCGGCGCTTTTGACGTCGTTGTCGAAATAGACGTAGACGCTGCGGCCGCCCCGCCGCCATGCGCCGATCCGGCGGGCCCAGCCGCGCAGTGCGGCGGCGCCGTAGCGTCCTTCGTAGCGCCCGCCCGTGCCGTGGCCCTGCACATAGGCGAAATCCGCCGTAATCTCCCAGGACGCGGGCGCATCCGCGTGATCTGAGATGCACAAAGCCGCGTTGTGGTCGCGCAGGATCCGGAACGTGGCCTCCTCGTACCAGCCCGGATGGCGGAACTCGAAGGCGCAGCGCCGTCCGCGCGGGATGAGCGACAGGCAGCGCGCCACCCGCTCCCGGGTTTCGGCATCGGCCCGAAAGGTGGGCGGCAGCTGGAACAGCGCAGGGCCGAACTTGTCGCCCAAGCCGTCCATGCGCCTGAAGACGAGAGCGAGACTCTCCTCGATATCCTTCAGGCGCTTCATATGGGTGATGAAGCGCGAGGCTTTCCAGGCGAAGACAAAGCGTTTCGGCGCGGAATCGCGCCAGGAGCGCACCGCCCGCTCGCTCGGCAGCCTGTAGAAGGAGTTGTTGATCTCCACCGTGTCGAAGCGCTGGCCGTAATAGGACAGGAAGTCCTTGATCTTTAAGCGCGCCGGGTAGAAAGGTCCGTGCCAGGACCGGTAGTGCCAGCCCGAGGTTCCGATGCGGATCTCCGGCTCGCACAGGGCAGGATCGACCGAGCCGCTTGGCTCCGGAACGGCCTGCCGTGCTATGGGTTCCGATCGGGATACTTTCCCCCGCATTGCCGGGGGCTGGGACTTTGACATGGACGACACTCGGGCCTTGAGCGCGGCGGCGCTCGCTGAACATCTCAACGCGTCAGGCGCGGCGTCGGTTGACCATCCCGACGTCCCGGCTCTCATGGCCGATCTCGGCCGCCGCGCCCGCGCCGCCGCCCGCCGGGTGGCCCTGGCTGGCGCCGAAGAGAAGAACGCTGCCCTGCGCTCCATGGCCGCCAGCATCCGGGCGCGGGCAGGCGCGATCCTGGCCGCCAATGCCGAGGATCTGGCCGAGGCGCGGGCCAAGGGGCAGCCTGCGGCCTTCATCGACAGGCTCATGCTCGATTCCGGGCGGCTGGAAGCCATCGCTGCCGCCGTGGAAAGCATCGCCGCGCTGCCCGACCCGGTCGGGCGCGTGCTCGCCCGCTTCGAGCGTCCGAACGGCCTTCTGATCGAGCGCGTTGCGACGCCGCTCGGCGTCGTCGGCGTGATTTTCGAGAGCCGCCCGAACGTGACGGCGGATGCGGGCGCGCTCTGCCTCAAGGCGGGCAACGCTGCGATCCTGCGCACGGGTTCCGAGAGCTTCCGCTCGGCCCGGGCCATCGCCGAGGCGATGGGGGAGGGGCTCGAACGGGCGGGCCTGCCCGCCGATGCCATCCGCCTCGTGCCGACCCGCGACCGGGCGGCCGTGGGGGCCATGCTCACGGGGCTTGACGGCAATATCGACGTGATCGTGCCGCGCGGCGGCAAGAGCCTCGTCGCGCGGGTGCAGGAGGAGGCCCGGGTGCCCGTCTTCGCGCATCTGGAAGGCCTCTGCCATGTCTTCGTGCACGGGGCGGCCGATCTGGAGATGGCGAAGCGGATCGTGCTCAATGCCAAGATGCGCCGCACAGGCGTGTGCGGCTCGGCCGAGACGCTGCTCGTCGACCGCGCCTGCGCCGCCACCCACCTGAAGCCCCTGGTGACCATGCTGCTCGAGGCCGGCTGCGCCGTGCGCGGGGACGAGGCCGCGCAGGCGGCCGACCCGCGCGTGACCGCTGCGACCGAAGAAGACTGGCGCACCGAATATCTCGACGCCATCATCGCGGTGCGGGTGGTCGACGGGCTCGACGAGGCCATCGGACATATCGAATCCTATGGCTCCCATCACACGGATTCCATCGTGACGGAGGATGAAGCCGCCGCCGAGCGCTTCCTGATGGAGGTGGATTCGGCCATCGTGCTCCACAACGCATCGACCCAGTTCGCCGACGGCGGCGAGTTCGGCTTCGGGGCCGAGATTGGCATCGCCACGGGCCGCATGCATGCCCGCGGCCCAGTAGGCGTGGAGCAGCTGACCTCCTTCAAGTACCGCATCCGCGGCGCGGGCCAGACGCGCCCGTGACGCCTTCTGCATCCCCCTTCCGAATCGGGCCCTCGGGCCTGACCCGTCTGCCGCGGGCCGCCCGCGGCATGCGGATCGGGCTCTATGGCGGCTCCTTCAATCCGGCCCATGCCGGGCATCGCCATGTGAGCCTCATGGCCCTGAAGCGGCTCGGCCTCGACCGGGTCTGGTGGATCGTCACCCCGGGCAATCCTCTCAAGGACACGGGCGAGCTCGCCACGACCGCGATGCGGGTGGCCGAGGCCCGGCAGATCGCGGACGATCCCCGCATCGACGTGACCGCCTTCGAGGAGGAGATCGGGGCCCGCTACACGGTGGATACCCTGTCCTTTCTCAAGCGGCGCTATCCGGGCGTGCGCTTCGTCTGGATCATGGGGGCGGACAACCTGGCGAGCTTCCACCGCTGGCGGGGTTGGCGGCGCATCGCCCGGATCATGCCCATGGCCGTCATCGACAGGCCCGGCTGGACCTTGACGGCCCTGCGCTCCCGCAGCGCCACGGCCCTCGCCCCTAACCGGATCGCGGAGGCCGATGCCCCGGCCCTGCCGGGGCTCAGGCCGCCCGCCTGGGTCTTCCTGCACGGACCGCGATCCCACCTCTCGTCCACCCAGCTGCGCCTCTTGCGGCGAACTTCCTCCACCCGAGGACGTTGAAAAACGGGGCCTTCCCGCATTATCTTAAAGGCAGGCGCCCAGGAGCGCCGTTGAGAAAGGGTCTGAACCTGAACCGACTATCTTCCGTCGAAGCGGACGCAAACCCGCTTCCTCCTCTCTCCGGAGCGGATGCTCCGGCCGTTGAGGACCTCCGGACCGCCGTCTTGGCCTCCCTCGAGGACATGAAGGCCGAGAACACGGTCGAAATCGACCTGGCCGGCAAAACCTCGCTCGCCGATACCATGATCGTCACATCGGGCCGCTCCGACCGCCATGTCGGCGCGATCGCCGATCGCGTGATCAAGGACCTCAAGGATAAGGGATTCGGCAATGCCCGCGTCGAGGGCCTTCCCGCCTGCGACTGGGTGCTGATCGATGCCGGCGACGTGCTGGTTCACGTTTTCCGTCCCGAGGTTCGTGGCTTCTACAACCTCGAGAAGATGTGGGGCGCCGACCGCCCGCAGGATCGCGCCAGCTGAGGCATGGCCCGGGCGCGTGACAGTAAAGCGCTGCCCGGCCAGGACCTCGCGGGCTGACATGAGAAGGCCGAGATCGTGCGACTGAGCTTGCTGGCCGTGGGCCGTCTCAAGAGCGGCCCCGAGCGGGAGCTGGTCGAGCGATACAGGCTGAGGATCGAGGGCATGGGCCGGGCCCTGGGGCTCGCCGGCTTCGACATCGTGGAACTGCCCGAAAGCCGGGCGCGCCGGGAGGACGACAGGCGGGCCGAGGAGGCTGCGGCCCTTCTGGAGAAAGCCGGCCCCTCCGTGCTGATCGTCTTCGACGAGCGCGGCAAGAGCCCTTCCAGCGAGGCCTTCGCCGAAAGGGTCAGGCAATGGCGCGACGAGGGCCGCCCCGGATTGGCCTGCGTGATTGGCGGGCCGGACGGCCTCGACCCCAGGATCCGCCAGCGCGCCGACCTCGTGGTGTCCTTCGGGGCCCTCACGATGCCGCATCAGATCGTGCGGGCGCTCGTGGCCGAGCAGCTCTACAGAGCCCTGACAATCATGGCCGGACACCCTTATCATCGCGCCGGACATGATGATTCCTGACGGATGAACCGCCTCAACCTCTTTTCCGGCAGAGCTTTTGCCCTTGCCACATGGATGATCGCCGCCAGCCTGGGTCCCGCCGGAGCCCAGCAGCTCGCGCCTGCGCCCGCGGCCCCGTCCGCTCCGGCCGAGACGGTGGAGGAGAAGGCGCGGCGCGAGCAGGATCTCAAGGTTCTCGAAGAGGCCATCACAGCCAATGCGGAGGCGCGCCGCCGCCTGGAGACCGAAATCGAATCCATCAGGGCGGACCGGGCCAAGCTCAATGCGGCCCTGATCGAGACCGCCGAGCGGGTGCGCGGCACCGAGGACCGGATCCGGGGGCTGGAACAGAGGCTCCAGACCCTTGGCGCCAGCGAGGCGGCGATTCGACGCTCCCTCCAGAGCCGGCGCGGCGTCATCATCGAGGTCTTCGCTGCCCTGCAGCGCATGGGCCGCCGCCCGCCGCCCGCGGTGCTGGTGCGGCCCGAGGACATGCTGGAGGCGGTCCGCGCCTCGATCATGCTGGGCGCCGTGCTGCCCGAGCTGCGCGTCGAGGCCGAGATCCTCGCCACGGACCTGGCCGAACTGGTGCGCCTGAAGGAGGCGATCACCACCGACCGGACCACCCTCAATGGAGAATTGACGGCGCTGACCCGGGAGCAGGAGCGTCTCTCGGCTCTCATGGCGGCCCGCCAGAGCCGCATCGCCGAGGTCGAGCGGGATGCCGGCGCGGAGCGGAAGAAGGCCGAGGAGCTGGCGCGTCAGGCCGGGACCCTCAAGGAGCTGATCGACCGCATGGAGGCCGAGATCGCCGGCGCGCAGCGGGCGGCCGAGGAGGCCCGCAAGGCCGCCGAGGCGCAGGAGCGCCAGACCCGGGAGAAATTCGCCCAGCTCGCCTTCCGGGATCCGGCGCGGCTCGCGCCGAAAATCCCGTTCGCCGAGGCCCGCGGCCTGCTGCCGCGCCCGGTGAGCGGCGAGACGACTCTGGATTTCGGCGCGCCTGACGGCTATGGCGGAACGTCGCGTGGCATTTCGATCATGACGCGTCCGAAGGCATCCGTGGTATCACCGGCGGACGGGTGGGTGGCCTTTGCCGGGCCGTTCCGATCCTATGGTCGACTCTTGATCATCAATGCCGGTGGGGGATACTATATCCTCCTGGCCGGTATGGACCAAATCAACGTCGATGTCGGGCAGTTCGTGCTCGCGGGCGAACCCGTTGCGACCATGGGAGAGGCCCCTCTCATGAGTTTGATCGGCGCCGCCATAGAAAAGGACAATCCCGTCCTCTATGTTGAGTTCAGGAAAGACGGCGGTTCTATTGACCCAGGTCCCTGGTGGGCAAAATCGCAAAGCGAAAAGGTTCGCGGATAATGCGCAAACTATCCCTCTTGATTCTCGGTGCGGCGATCGGCGCGGGCGGCGCGACCATGGTGTCGCAGACCAGCCTCCTGTCGGGCATGAGCGCCATTGCCGCCTCGGCTGACACCTACCGGCAGCTGAGCCTTTTCGGAGACGTCTTCGAGAAGGTCCGCACGGATTACGTCGAGAAGCCCGACGAGTCGAAGCTGGTCGAGTCCGCCATTAACGGCATGCTGACCTCGCTCGATCCGCATTCGAGCTACATGGACGCCAAGAGCTTCCGCGACATGCAGGTGCAGACGCGCGGAGAGTTCGGCGGCCTCGGCATCGAGGTCACCATGGAGGACGGTCTCGTCAAGGTCGTGACGCCCATCGACGACACGCCAGCCTCCCGCGCCGGGATTCTCGCCAACGACATCATCACCTCCATCAACGACGAGCCCGTTCAGGGCCTCAACCTGAACCAGGCCGTCGACAAGATGCGCGGTCCCGTGAACTCCTCCGTCACCCTCAAGATCCAGCGCAAGGAAGCCAAGGATCCGGTGGTGGTGAAGCTCACCCGCGAGACCATCAAGGTGCGTCCGGTCCGGGCCCGCGCCGAGGGCGACATCGGCGTGCTGCGCGTGACCCAGTTCAACGAGCAGACCTATGACGGCCTGCGCACCGGCATCGAGAAGCTCACCAGCGAGATCGGCGCCGACAAGGTGGCGGGCTTCGTCATCGACCTGCGCAACAACCCGGGCGGCCTCCTCGATCAGGCGATCATGGTCTCCGATGCGTTCCTCGAGCGGGGCGAGATCGTTTCGACCCGCAGCCGGAACGCCGAGGATACCCAGCGCTTCAGCGCCAAGTCGGGCGACCTGACCAAGGGCAAGCCCCTGGTGGTGCTCGTCAATGGCGGTTCGGCCTCGGCCTCGGAGATCGTGGCCGGCGCCCTGCAGGACCACAAGCGCGCGACGATTCTCGGAACCCGCTCCTTCGGCAAGGGCTCCGTGCAGACCATCATCCCGCTCGGCGGCAACGGGGCCGTGCGCCTGACCACGGCGCGCTACTACACCCCGTCCGGCCGCTCGATCCAGGCCAAGGGCATCGATCCGGATATCGAGGTGCTGCAGGACATTCCCGACGAGCTGAAGGGCAAGGACGAGACCAAGGGCGAGGCCGGTCTGCGCGGCCATCTCCAGAATGGCGGCGATAAGGAAGAGCGCGGCGGTTCCTCCGCCTACATTCCGCCGGATCCGGCCAAGGACAAGCAGCTCCTCGCGGCCTACGACCTGCTGCACGGCGTGCGCAAGGGCGCGGCCAACACGACCATGACGCCGAACTGAGGCGTCTCGTCCTTTCGTTCGAGAAACAATGATGCAAATGGGCCCGGCGCGAGAAATCCCGCCGGGCCTATTCTCACTCAGGCTTCCACAGCCCCGCAGAAAGGCTTGTGCAAGGGGCGACGAAACGGCACTCTCTTCGCCTGCTTCGGAACCATCGCGTCGCGCCGGTCCCCTCTTCAGGGAACCGGCTGTGCCGGGTTCCGCCTTTGAGGGAGTACGTGTCGGATGAGGAGCGCAAGAGGATCACAGGCCAGAAAGGATCTGCCCTATCGCTCCTGTGTCGGCGTGATGTTGCTCAACAAGGAAGGCCTGGTCTTCATCGGGCGACGCCGTTCCGAATCCGATGCGGTGGCCGACGGCTATGCCTGGCAGATGCCGCAGGGCGGCATCGATCCCGGCGAGGATCCCTATCAGGCGGCCCTGCGCGAACTCTATGAGGAAACGAGCGTGCGCTCCGTGAGCCTGCTCGCCGAAGCGCCCGAATGGTATGCCTACGATCTTCCCTCCATGGTCGCCGGGCGGGCCTGGCGCGGGCGCTATCGCGGGCAGAACCAGAAATGGTTCGCCTTCCGCTTCGAAGGCGACGAGAGCGAAATCAACATCCTCCAGCCGGGCGGCGGCGGTCACAGGCCTGAATTCGACGAATGGCGCTGGGAGCGCATGCACCGCCTGCCGGAGCTGATCATCCCGTTCAAGCGCCCGGTCTACGAGAAGGTCGTCGCCGCCTTCTCCTCATGGGCGCCGGATATCTCGAACGGCTCAGTATAGATCTCGAAGATCCCGAGCTTTCCGCATTACCGCAAAGGTGAAGCTTGGCATCGACATCCATCCGGGGTGTTGCGGTGCAGTCATGAATACGTTGTTTCCATTCATGTTCATGAATGGACGATGACTGTATTTGAGGCAGCGAAATAAGAGCGGAACCCTCTTGAGAAGATCTCGTTGTCACGCATGGCAGAATGCCCGTGCGGGCATGTTATTCATGGGAGATCTTCAATGCGTACGACCTTGATGGCGACGGTCGCGGCCGCGGCTCTTTCGTTGAATGTGGCGGCCATGGCGCAGACAAGCGGCAGCGGGAGCACCTCCGGCGGCGCGGCCGGCGGCTCCTCGGGCAGCTCGACGATCATGACGACGCCCGGCGCTTCCGGTTCCGGTTCGTCCATGAGCGGTTCGGGGAACGCGTCGGGGGCTGCGAGCGGAACGACGCAGGGCTCCGCTTCCGGCAGCACGTCCACGAGCCCCGGTAAGGCTGGCAGTGCGGCGCAGAACGCCCAGCCCGGTACGGCCAAGGGCACCGCTTCCGGCAGCGGCACGATGAGCACGACCGGCAAGGCTCCGGGCAAGGCGGGCACCGCCGAAACCACGGGCAGCACGACCTCCGGCGGCTCCATCAATGTCACGTCGGAGCAGCGGACCCAGCTCAGCCAGTCGTTCCGGAGCGTGAACGTGCAGCCCCTCAACAGCGTGAATTTCAGCATCAGCGTCGGCTCGACCGTGCCGGCCTCGGTGACGACGCTCTACGACTGCCCGGATAATGTGGAACGCATCCTGACCGGGCTGCCCGCGTGTAAGTACATCGTGGTGCGCGATCAGGTCGTGATCGTGGAGCCCAGCTCCCGCCGCATCGTGACCGTGATCGAGCGCCGTGGCTGATCGGCACGCATTCTTCGGATGCACCTTCTTAAGAAGCCCGCGGCTCCTGAGCCGCGGGCGTTTTCGTGTCCGGAAAAGCCTTGGTCAGCAGGCGATCGGATGCGCAGACCTTAAGCTGCGTAGGGAAAGGCAGTCCTCTCCGCCGGCGGCAGCTCGCCGGCGCGGTGCTGAGCCAGCATCTTGAGGGCGGCGCAGGCATAGGCACGGAACTCGTCCTTGATGAGGTCGTGCTCGCGCTCCCAGGCAAAATCCTCGTTCTCCGCCGCGTGCAGGGCACGCGCGACAAATTCGATCTCGGAATCCATGACAAGCCCCTCCTCGTGGCGTCACGTTATGGTTGGTCTTTGCCGAAAATGTCGGAAACGCCCCCATGCGCTGCCCGAACCGTCGCCGCATCTGTCGTTTTCGGTTCCCGTCATTTGTTCCAAACAAAGGGCAGCCATCAAGGTCAAAGAGGGGGTAACTCAAAGGTGCAGGGAGATCGTGCTTCAAATGGAGGGCAGTCTTGTGCCTGCACGCCTATGCCAGCAGGCAGGCTTATTCTATCTCAGAGAAAAAAGTAAATTAAATTACATCATACTTTGGCGGCGAGAGCAACCTGTCTATTAGACTAGAAGCAGTATTGCATGTTCAATCATCTGTACCCCAATCGATCTGGACTTCATCGAAATCCACATCGGTAATAGCGTCCACTAATTCAACTTCTGAAATATGAACTTTTCCACGTGAGGGATCTATTAGATCTCCCTCGATTGTCACAAGGACTGCGGCATCAAACTCTATCTCACGTTCCGCAGAGTTGCTCCCCATCGGTACGTATTCTTTGTCGATCGAGTCCCAGATGGCGAATGAGAACTCAGCCTCAGCTTGGGCAGTCACAGAGATACCAATTCTGGCTACAATCTTATCTCTTCCTATCTGTACGACAGCCAATTCATGCTCGCCTCTGTCGTGCAGGAACGCAAAGCTCCGATAGCTCATACTGATCTGCTCAACCTCAAAATCGTAAGGCGCACTTGCTTCGACGAACGGCTCCAACTCTGAAACCGCATCAGCGATACCCTGCTCAATTAGCTGGAGGAGGTTGGGCGCCTTTCCACTTTCCAAGTCAGTAAGAAGCGTTCTGACATAAGTCTCTGCCTGCTCCACGTGTTCCTGCAGCTTTTGCAGAGCAGTTGCTAAGTCAGACTCGACGTCGATAACTTCAGAGCTCTTAGCAAAATCCGCCCAACCCACATCATCCGATATAGCGAGAACCTTCTTACCTTCACTAATGGCCCAATTCTCAAGTGAAAGGAGAGCAATGGCATCTGGAAATTCACTTTTTTTCTTGCCAGAGCTTTCAAATGGCGCAGCTGTAGTAAAATACCGGTTGATCAGTGCTTTGATATCAGTTTTATCGGCTGGAACAATGTATGATCCTGTTTTCTCAAGAAAAGATTTAAGTCTTATGTCGGCAGCATCCTTCGGAGACAATGCAGATTTCTGCACGTTGGTCAGCCGCTCTAAGTCTTCTATATTAAGAAGTCTATTGTCCTTGAGCTTCTTGATTGCTTTTTCCAGGGCATCTGCGGCGTCTTTCGCTTCCTTGTCTAAATGACTTGCGACCTCCCGAACGACGATCTCGGACAAGACAAATTGCGCTGTACCGTCTTTGAACTGTGTGAGCTGGCCGAGCATACCACCCTCAAGATGGAGGCGGTTTCGGTCGAAGATATTAGTGTCGATAGTAATCGCGTCATAAAGCATTGCGGTAGCACTTCAGCTCTAGGGGTATCTTGGATGTGTTAGCAGGATGCGCCTTGCTGCAGATATCTCAGTCATCAACACCGATTGCGGGACACAGCGTTAGATGAATTCTTATTCTGTTTCCTCCTCACGGTATCGAGTCTAAAGCATTCCATTCAAGCTCATCAATTAAATAATATAACGATTGCAGAGACTGCCGGAAACCTGCTTGCAGGACTTATTTTGGGATACCTGAGATGACCAGTATGAGAAGCGTGCATCTAAAGCTTATCTTTGGAAAATAGCGGGGATTCCCGGCATTGTCTATGTACTCAGCTCGGTACAGTCTCCGGTAACTCTAATCTCTATTCACTAAACTTTTGCCCTATACCAGGGCTACTGATACCGCGGGTTACAATATCCTATCAGAGATTAGAACTCTGTCGACAAAGCATATCTGCGTCGTGCACTGATCTAATGCTTGGTGCAAGAAAATGAAACAAGAGTAAGCTGCAGGTCAGCGTAGAAAACAGTCTATGCCTACGTACGAATCAAGCTTAGCGTTTCTCAAAAGTGCTTGTCGGGTGATTACACGAAGCACACAAGAACTGGCTCATCAAGCCGACATGTCCAAAAGGATTAATAAAATTAATGTGGTGCCCCTGGCCGGGATCGAACCAGCACTCCTTGCGGAACTCGATTTTGAGTCGAGCGCGTCTACCAATTCCGCCACAGGGGCAAGGAGCTGCGACGTACCATGAGGCGCGAAGGCTGGTCAATGCGGGAGATGTGAAGGCAAGCCGCATGGCGGGCCTCTCGCCTTTCCGGTCGCCGTGTGCTCAAAGGGGCGCAGGGCGGCGCGCCCTTTCCGGATTGTGACCCCGCGGAATCCCATGCTCAGACGCCTCTACGACTGGACCCTTTCCCTCGCGGCGCGGCCCTCGGCGCCTTATGCGCTGGCCCTGGTCTCCTTCTCGGAAAGTTCCTTCTTCCCGGTTCCGCCGGACGTGATGCTCGTACCGATGATGCTGGCGCGGCCCGACAAGGCCTGGTCCTATGCGCTGATCTGCACCATCGCCTCCGTCCTGGGCGGCATCCTGGGCTATTTCATCGGCCTCGGGCTCTACGACTCCATCGGCGCCTGGCTCTTCCAGCTTTATGGCCTGACCGAGGGCGCACAGACATTCCGGCAGGCTTATGCGGAATACGGCCATTGGGTCATCCTGCTGAAGGGCCTGACTCCGATCCCTTACAAGCTCGTAACCATCACCTCGGGCTTCGCAGGCTATTCCTTGGGCTGGTTCATCCTGCTCTCGATTCTGACCCGCGGCGCAAGGTTCTTCATCGTCGCGCTGCTGATGAGCAAGTTCGGCCCACGCATCAAGGCGATCATCGACAACAACTTCAACCTCGTGGCGGCTCTTGCCATCGCGGCCTTCGTCGGCGGCTTCGTGGCCTTCCGCTATCTGTTCTGAGGAGGGGGCCATGCGTCTCGCCCTGACCATGCGCCAGGCCGCTCTGGCCGTCGCCCTGGGGGCCGCCGCCACTATCGGCGGCGCGCTCGTCTTCGAGCATGTCCTCGGCTACGTTCCCTGCAAGCTCTGCCTGATCCAGCGCAATCCCTACTATATCGCCATGCCGCTCGGCCTCGTGGCGGCGTTCCTGCCGTCGCGCTGGACGAGGGCGGGGCTGTGGCTCCTGGCCCTGATCTTCATCGTGAGCGCGGGGCTGGGCGCCTATCATTCCGGAGTCGAGTGGGGCTTCTTCGCCGGACCCAGCGATTGCGGCGGCGGGGCGGGCGCGGCAGCGGGGAATGTCGGCGATTTCCTGAACCAGCTGCAGAGCACCCGGGTGGTGAACTGCTCGGAAGCCGCCTGGCGCTTCCTGGGCCTGTCGCTCGCCGGCTGGAACGTGCTGATCTCGCTGGGGCTCGCGGCTTTCGCGGCCATGGCCGCGGCGCGCAAGGGGCTTTACGTCGGCCGGTAAGCCCGCTGCCCCATAGCAAGAGTGTGAAGCATCATTGATGGACGGCTTCGAGCTTGTGTCCGTCCGGATCTTTCACGAAGGCTGCATAGTAATTGGCGTGGTATTGCGGGCGCAGGCCCGGACGCCCTTCATCCGAGCCTCCAAACGCTAGAGCTGCTGCGTAAAAGGCATCCACGGCGCTTGGGTTGGGGGCCGCGAAGGCGAGGTGGAAGCCAGGCCCCGGCGGTGCGGCATCCGGATGCTGGAAGAGAGCGAGAACGTCGTTCCCTCCTGGAGGGCCGTATCCGGCCGCGCGTTCGCTATGCCAGACGCGCTCCAGGCCGAGCGCTTCCAGCGCGGCATCGTAGAATGCGATTGAGCGGGCAAGGTCTCGCACGCCGAAGGAGAGATGGCCCAGCATAGGTTCCTGTCTGAAAGGCTAGGGTTCGAGTTCGCTGTCCCAGTAGAGATAATCGAGCCAGCTGTCGTGGAGATAGTTCGGCGGGAAGAGACGGCCGTTGGAATGGAGGTCGTGGACAGTAGGGGCGAAGGGGCTTTGCCGGGGCCACATTTCCACCTCGCGGGGCAGCTTGTCCCCCTTCCTGAGGTTGCAGGGCGCGCAGGCGGCGACGACGTTTTCCCAGGTGGTCTGCCCGCCCTTGGAGCGGGGAATGACGTGATCGAAGGTGAGGTCCTCGCGGGTGCCGCAATACTGGCAGCTGAAACGGTCGCGGAGGAAGACGTTGAAGCGGGTGAAAGCCGGGTGCCGGGTCGGCTTGACGTAGGTCTTGAGGGATATGACCGAGGGGAGGCGGATTTCGAAGGTCGGACTTCGGACGACCTTGTCGTATTCTGAGACGATATTGACCCGGTCCAGGAAGACCGCCTTGATCGCATCCTGCCAGCACCAGATGGACAAGGGGTAGTAGCTCAAGGGCCGGTAATCGGCATTGAGAACAAGGGCCGGGCAGGCTTCCGGCCTCACAACAGGCTGGACGTGTATCGTCACCTTACCTCCTCAGAGCATCGGACCCAAAGGCGAACGCCGCCGTTGGGATGCAGTCGATGCTCTTCGTCTTGCCCGGCGCGCCGCCTGCCTCGGAAAACCGGGGCCGTCGTTTCGGACGACACGCAAGACAAGAGAAGAGTCGTATCCCGTAGGAGTAGACTACAGTCAGTGTGACGGTGTTGTGAAGATGAAACGCATGACGTTTGTGACGCACCCACAGGAGGCGCGGACGGCCCTGAGCCCGGCCTCGGGGCGGAGCCGGCGGCTCGGGAGCGCGGCTATCGGGCCCTTTCGGCAGGCTGTCCCGTGACGAGCCTCCTGCAGCACGGTCTGGACTGGATCGAGCCCGCCATTGCCGCCTATGGCGTCCCGGTTCTCGCGATTATCCTCTATTTCGAATCCTTCGGGGCTCCTCTTCCGGGGGAGAGCGCCCTAATCGCAGCCTCGCTCCTGGCCGCCCGCGGGGACCTCGCCGTGGGGCATGTCTTCCTGGCGGCATGGCTCGGGGCCGTGCTCGGCGACAGCACAGGCTATCTGATCGGCCTGTTCGGCGGCCGACCTCTGCTGAGGCGCTTCGGCCCATCGGTGAGGCTGACGCCGGAACGGCTCGACCGTCTCGAGGCCTTGGCGCAGAGCAAGGGGTTCTTCATGGTTCTCACGGCACGCTTCGTGGTCGTGCTGCGTCAGCTCAACGGCCTCATCGCCGGGTCCGTCGGAATGCCCTGGCCTCGGTTCGTGGTGGCCAATGTCCTGGGGGCCGCGCTCTGGGCGGGCCTGTGGAGCTTCGGCCCCTATTTCTTCACGGATGCGTTCCGGCAGTTCCTGTAGGGCCGCGCCGGATTTTCACCCTGGGTCAGCGGGTCGGAACCGGCTTCTCGCCGCGATAATCGTAGAAGCCGCGCTTGGTCTTGCGGCCGAGCCAGCCGGCTTCCACGTATTTCACGAGAAGCGGGCAGGGGCGGTACTTGGAATCGGCCAGGCCCTCATGGAGCACCTGCATGATTGAGAGGCAGGTATCCAGGCCGATGAAATCCGCGAGCTGGAGCGGGCCCATGGGATGGTTGGCGCCGAGCCGCATGGCCGTGTCGATGGCCTCGACCGAGCCCACGCCCTCGTAGAGGGTGTAGATCGCCTCGTTGATCATCGGCAGCAGGATGCGGTTGACGATGAAGGCCGGGAAGTCCTCGGAGACGGTGGATGTTTTCCCGAGCTTGGCGATGAACTCCTTGGCGGATTCATAAGTCGCATCGTCGGTCGCGATGCCGCGGATCAGCTCGACCAGCTGCATCACCGGGACCGGGTTCATGAAGTGGATGCCGATGAACTTTTCCGGCCGGTCGGTGGATGCCGCGAGCCTCGTGATGGAGATCGACGAGGTGTTGGTGGCGATCATCGCATCGGGGCGCAGGGAGGGGCAGAGATTGGTGAAGATCTTGCGCTTCACCTCCTCGTTCTCGGTCGCGGCCTCGATGACGATGTCGCAGGGAGAGAGGTCGTCACTCGTCCGGGCGGGCTTGATGCGCTCGAGCGCGGCCTGCCGGTCGGCCTCGGCGATGGCCCCCTTGGCGACCTGGCGCGCCATGTTGCCGTTGATGGTGGCGAGGCCGGTATTGATCCGGTCCTCCGAGAGATCGTGGAGCCGGACGCTGAATCCCGCCAGCGAGCAGACATGAGCGATTCCGCTGCCCATCTGTCCCGCGCCGATCACGCCAACCGTCTTGATCTCTATGCCCATCGATCTGCCGCCTGCATCCGTCGTCAAAAGCGGCCGGGCGGCGGTTCCGCCCGGTCCGTGATTATTCCTGACCCTATTACCCGGCTTTGGTCAACTCGTCCTTGAGTTGGGGGAGGATCTGGAAGAGGTCACCGACGAGGCCGTAATCGGCGACCTGGAAGATGGGGGCCTCCTCGTCCTTGTTGATCGCCACGATGACCTTGGAGTCCTTCATGCCCGCCAGGTGCTGGATCGCCCCGGAGATGCCCACCGCGATGTAGAGGTCGGGCGCCACCACCTTGCCGGTCTGGCCCACCTGCCAGTCGTTCGGGGCATAGCCCGCATCCACCGCCGCGCGCGAGGCGCCCATCGCCGCCCCGAGCCGGTCGGCGATCGGCTCGATATAGGTCTTGAAGTTCTCCGCCGAGCCCAATGAGCGCCCGCCCGAGATGATGATCTTCGCCGAGGTCAGCTCGGGCCGATCGGTCTGCGCGATCTCCTCGCCCTTGAACGTCGACAGCCCCGGATCCTCGGCCGGGCCGAGAGCCTCGATCGGGGCGGAGCCGCCTTCAGCAGCCGCCGGGAAGGCGGCGGTGCGCACCGTGATCACCTTCTTGGCGTCGGTCGCCTGCACCGTCTGGATCGCGTTGCCGGCATAGATCGGCCGCTCGAAGGTGTCGGGCGCCACCACCTTGGTGATGTCGGAGACCTGCATCACGTCGAGCAGCGCCGCCACCCGCGGCAGGGTGTTCTTGCCCTTGCTCGTGGCCGGCGCCACCAGGGCGTCATAGGAGCCGGCGAGCGAGACGATGAGCGCAGCGGTGGGCTCGGCGAGCTGGTGCGCATAGGCGGGGCTATCGGCCAGCAGCACCTTCTCCACGCCGGCGAGCTTCGCGGCGGCTTCGGCGGCCGGGCGCGCGTTCGCGCCCGCCACCAGCACGTGCACCGGCGCGCCGAGGGCTTGCGCGGCGGAGAGCGCCTTGTGGGTGGCGTCCTTGAGCTGAGCGTTGTCGTGCTCGGCAATCAGCAAGGTGGTCATCGGTCTGTCTCTCCCTTAGAGCACGCCGGCTTCGGTCTTCAGCTTCTGGACGAGTTCGGCCACGGAGCCGACCTTCACCCCCGCCTTGCGCCCGCCGGGCTCGGCGGTCTTGAGCACCTTCAGGCGCGGGCTCACGTCGACGCCGAGTGCCTCCGGGGTGGTTTCGTCGAGGGGCTTCTTCTTGGCCTTCATGATGTTGGGCAAGGACGCATAGCGCGGCTCGTTGAGGCGCAGGTCCGTGGTGACGATGGCCGGCAGCTTCAGCCCCACCGTCTGCAACCCGCCGTCGACCTCGCGGGTGACGTCGACCGTGCCCGCGCCGACCGCGACCTTGAAGGCGAAGGTGCCCTGCGGCCAGCCGAGGAGGGCGGCGAGCATCTGGCCGGTCTGGTTGGCGTCGTCGTCGATGGCCTGCTTGCCCAGGATGACCAGGTCGGGCTTTTCCTGTTCGACCACCTTGGCCAGGAGCTTGGCCACGGCGAGCGGCTCGACGACGGCGTCGGTCTTGACCAGAATGCCGCGGTCGGCGCCCATGGCCAGCGCGGTGCGGATCGTCTCCCCCGCCTGGGCTGGGCCGATCGACACCGCGACGATCTCGGTGGCCGTGCCGGCCTCCTTCAGCCGCACCGCCTCCTCCACCGCAATCTCGTCGAACGGGTTCATGGACATCTTCACGTTCGAAAGCTCAACGCCAGACCCGTCCGCCTTCACGCGGATCTTCACGTTGTAGTCCACAACCCGCTTCACACACACAAGAAGCTTCATTCGTCTGTCCTCACCAAAGGTCAGCTCGGGATATGGCCGAAAACCGGCTCCCCGCACATATAGGAAAAAGGTGGAGGGACCCTAGAGGATTTTTCGGCGAAGGGGATCCAGCTTGCCGCCATAAAATAGGCATGGACCGAGATATGAGCCGATTTCTCACGGGCGTGCCATTCCGCGCGATGAGGCGGCGCTCCCAACCCGGCGGGTCAGCGCGGCGCCTGCCGCTCCTGCGCCTGGTCCTGCGCCTGGGCGCGGGCGAGAACGGGGTCGAAGCGGCGGCGCATCAGAGGTGTGAGGGCGGCGCCCACCAGGAAGCCGCCCAGATGGGCGAACCAGCCCACCCCCTCGTCCCCTCCGAGGAAGGCCGAGGCGAATTGAAGCGCGAACCAGAATCCGATGGCCCAGTAGGCCGGAAGATGCAGCGGAATCCCCTTCAGGAAGAGACCCCAGATCTTCACCCGCGGATAGAGGATGAGATAGGCCGCCACCACGCCCGAAACCCCGCCGGAGGCCCCGATCAGGGGGCGGTGCGGTTCCGTGGTGATGTAGGCGTGGGCGAGGCTCGCCGCCGTGCCGCACAGCACGAAGAACAGGACGAAGCGGAGATGCCCCATGGCGTCCTCCACGTTGTCTCCGAAGACCCATAGGAAGAGCATGTTGCCGATCAGGTGGAACAGGGAGCCGTGCAGGAAGATGTTGGTGACGAGGGTCAGCGCCGGCGGCACGAACGGATAACCTTCGGGCAGGATCTCGGTGCCGAACAGGACCGAGGGGATGAACCCGAGGCCGCCCACCATCGCATCCGGTCCGATGGGGCTGAGGAAGGTGAGGAGATAGGCGAGGGTGCAGATCCCGATGAGGAGCCGCGTTGCAAGCGGCGTCTTCATGTTCTTGAGCGGGACGCCGTCGTGAAGCGGCAGAAACATGAGACCGCTCCTCGCGCATGGGCCCGGTAGTGGATGCCGCTTCCGGGATTAGCCGATGCCCTTTCCCGACTCAAGCGCATCGTGCGGGGCGGGTTGTCGGTTCCGCAGAAGGCGCTACCGGTTCTGCCCCGGCACCCACAGAACGTCGAGCGCGCCTTTGTCGTTGACGTAGCGAGATGCAACGAACAGGAAATCGGAAAGGCGGTTCAGATATTTCACGGCCTCGGGAGAAACCTTCTCCTCCGGCTTTTCCATGAGCGCGACCACGAGGCGCTCCGCGCGCCGGCAGACCGTGCGGGCGAGGTGAAGCGCCGCCGCCGCGGGCGTGCCGCCCGGGAGCACGAAGGAGCGGAGCACCGTCAACTCGCCGTTGAGGCGGTCGATTTCCTGTTCCAGCCGATCCACCTGTCCCTGGGTGATGCGCAGGGGCTCGTAGGGCAGGGGCTTGCCCGTCTCGACGGTAGCCAGATCGGCCCCGAGATCGAAGAGGTCGTTCTGGATGCGGCCGAGCATCGCGTCGATCTCGTGGCCCGCGGTATGAAGGCGCACGAGGCCGATGCAGGCATTGGTCTCGTCCACCGTGCCATAGGCCTCGATGCGCAGATCGTATTTCGGACGGCGGCCTCCGGCGGCGAGAGCCGTCGTGCCCGTATCGCCGGTGCGGGTATAGATGCGGTTGAGAACGACCATGGAATCCCTGCGGGTTAAGACGCCATATTAGCGCATCGCGAGAAAAGCGGACCCGCCTTTTCGCGTGAGCGACGGGCTAGAACGTATAGCCGACCCGCGCGCCGATATTCGTCAGGCCCCTGTTCTCGTCCGAGCAGGTGCCGCCGTCGGACAGATGCTCGATGGTCGCCATCAGGCTCCAGTTGGCGGAGAGCCGCACGCCCACCGATCCGGATTCGCGGAACAGGGGCGAACACCCCACCGCCTGGCGGTCCGAGAACGGATGCGAGGAATCCTTGCCGTTGTGGATAGCGCCGCCGAAGCTGCCTTCGACGAAGATGTTGGGCGTGACGTCGACGGTCCAGGACAGGCCCGCATAGGCGAAGCTCGTCCTGTCGTCGAAGTTGAGGCTGCCGCCGATATGCGGCCGGGGAATGAAATAGCTCGTGAAAAGGTCCGAAGCAGTAAACGGTTTTGCAAACAGGATTTCGCCGGTGAGATTGGCGGAGCCGTCACGCCCTTCCACCCCCCAGGGATCCTGAGCGGACAGACCAAAACGGAATTCCGATAGGAAGCCTGATTGAGAGGGGAGCGGGGAGGCGTTCGCTGGCCGCTTAAAGTCGGAGCCCAGGACGCCTGACGATCCCATCAAAAGGACCAGAAGGCTCAAGCCTATGGCTGGACTGTTGCGCATTAAGAGATCCGTAACCCAATAAAACAATGCCAAACAGGCTAAGCCGTTATGGCTAACGATCTCTTAATACAAATCGTGGCGAAAAAGTGTCAATACGAGGAAGCTAGGCCGCTCTCCACCAGATCACGCCCATGATGATGACGATGGCGACGAACTGGAGCAGAACGCGCAGCCGCATGAGGTGCTGCGACCGATTGGCGTTGCCCCCGCGCAGCATGTTGATAAGTCCCAGAAGCAGCACAACGGCAACGGCAACAACGGCAATCGTGACGAACAGGTCGGAAAAATTGGTCATCGTGGGTCCATTAAGAGATGCGCGCGACCGTGGCCCGAACCCGCAGGCGGGGTAGGAGGCGCGGGGCCTCGGTGCGTTTACCTTAAAATCAGTTCCGGCGCAGCAGCCGCTCGAAATAGTCGAGCTCCTCCTGTGGACGGGCGGGATCGCCGAGTTTGCGCCGCAATTCCTCCAGGATTTGCTTGGCCCGTCCTGCGCCTCCCCCTCCGAGGTCCCCGAGGCGGGAATTGTCCGGATTCTCCTTCCCGCGCATCGGCCGTCCCAAGGGGTCGTTGCCCGTAGCTCCCTGTTGCCGCGGCTGCCCGAGCGGATCGTCCTGTCCGCTGCCGGCCTGCTCGTTGCCCTGGCCCTCGCCCTGCTGCATCTGTTCCATCTGCTGGGCCATGCCCTGCATGCCGCGCCGGAGGTTCTCCAGCGCCCGGCCCTGGGCATCGACCGCCGGGCCGTCCTGGCCCTGTCCGAGGGCGCCCTCGGCCTCGCGCATGGCCTGTTCGGCCTCGCTCAAGCCCTGCTCGCCCTGCATCCCCATGCCCTGCATGCGCCGCTGCAGCTCCTCCAGTTTCTCCCGGAGAGCCTGCTGCCGCTGACGCAGGCCGAGCGGGTCCTGGTCCGGTCCGGCCTGGCCGTTCTCGGCCTGCTCCTGACCGTCGCCCTGCTCACCCGGCTGACGCTGGCCCTGCTGCCTCGGTCCCTGTCCCTGGCGGGGGCGGTCGGCCTGCCGCATGCGCCGGTTCTGGCCGTCGCGAAACGTCTCGTCGCGCAGGTTCTGCTGTTCCCGGGCCATTCCCTCCAGATCCTGCATGGCCTGGTTCATCTCGCGTCCGAGAGGATCGGTCATGCGGCCGTCGGGCCGGGCGGTCTGGAGGTTCTCCAGGATGTTGCGCAGCTGCTCGAGCAGGCGCTGCGCCTCGGCCACGTCGCCGCGCCGCATGGCTTCCTCCATCTGGCGCAGCATGCGGTTGAGGTCGTCCTGCGAGATCATCCGGTCCGGAGGGATGCGTCGGCTCTGGTCCTGCGACTGCTGGTTCTGCTGCATGCGCTGGGCGAACTCGCGCAGGAACCTGTCCATGGCCTGCCGCAGCTCGTCCGTAAGACGCCGGATCTCCTCGTCCTCGGCCCCCCGGTCCACGGCCTCCTTCAGGCGGTCCTGGGCAGCGCGCAGCTCCCGTTCCGCATCGGAAAGCCCGCCATCCTCGATCTGGAGTGCCATGGCCCAGAGCCAGTCGGCCACGTCGAGGAGCTGCTGGTCGGACCGGGCGGCGCGCAGCCGCTCGGCCGCGAGGCGCAGGCCCATGAACACGCCCCATTGCGGCGTGAACTCATCCGGCGCGATCAGCAGCGCGTCGAGGGCCGTCTGCACGCGCTTGCGGTCATCGGGCGCGAGCACGAGATTGCGTCGCTGCTCCACCAGGGCCTTGGCGAGCGGGTTGGTGAAGGGCCGCTGGGGCAGGGTGAAGGCGAGCGCCTCGCTCACGGCCTCCTGGCCGGCCTCGTCCCTGGCCTTGAGCCGGATCGTGACCGGCGCGCCGGCCCAGGCATGGTTCGTGAGGTCGACCGGCGAGCGGGTATCGGGCGCGTTCTCCTCGTAGCCCGGCAGCGCCAGGGGGAGCTGCGGAGCCGGCACCAGGGAACGGCCCTTGCCGTTGCCGGCCTTCTCCACGATGCCTTCGAGGGAGACGATGCCGTAATCGTCCCGGCCCTTGTAGGTCAGCGTGAAGGTGCCCCGCGCGTTGACCTCCGGCGGCTGGGTGAAGGCGATTTCGGGCATCCGGTCGGGAACGGCTTCGATCGTGAGCGTCACGCTGCGGGCGAAGCCCGTGCCGACCGTGAGCTCGCTGCTGCCGTCGAGCCTGTAGCGCTCCTCCCGCATGTCGGCGCGCTGGCCGGCCTTCGCGGGGAGGGCGGTAAGCCCCTTGCCGGGCTTCACTTCGGCCCGGCCTTCGCCCGCGATGCGGATCACCACCGTCGAATGGATCGGCGCGCGCAGGCTCTGCCCCCGGGCGAGGTCGATCATGAGGGGCGGCGTGCGCGTGTAGAGCGGCGGGTCGATCCAGCCGTCGACACGGAAGGAGGGGGAAGCCGTCTCGACGCTGCGCCAGTCGAAGGCCGCGGCGAGGCGCAAGCCGATCTCGGGGCCGGCGACGAAGGCGCTCGTCACGAGGGCGAGAAGGCCCGCCGCCCGCAGGGCATAGCGGTCGTGCTTCGGCATGTCCGGGCGCGGCAGGCCCACGCGCATCCGGGCGACGGCTTCCTCTGCCCGCTTGCGGTGCAGGGCCCAGAGGGCCCGCGTGCCGGGATCGTTCGCGCCGAGCGCCAGATTGTCGTCGAGCGCGCGGGCCGGGCCGATGCCCATGCCCGTCTCCCGGTCCAGGTGGTCGAGGGCTTTCGTCCGGCCCGGCATCCTCAGTCGCAGGAGGGGCCAGAGCGAAAGGATGAGGGCCGCGGCGAACAGCCCCAGGCCGACGGTTCGTGCCAGCGGCGTGGCGTCGAGCCAGAGGCCGAGCCAGGACAGGGTGAGGAACAGGAGCACGATGGCGAGCGGCAGCCAGAGGCGGGGCCAGGCTTCCTCCCACCACAGGGTCCAGCGCGCATGGGCGACAAGGCGCGCGAACCGCCGGTTCAGGTTGCCGCGCCCAGGTGCCGGGTTCGGGCCGTCGCTCATGCCAAAGGTCTCCCGCCGCACCCCATGTGCGGATGCCCCCGCAAGGAAGCTAGCATGGACGCTCCCGATGGCCAGCCGCCAAATCGGCGCGCCGCTTCAAGAAGAGGTGATGGCCGCGCGGCCGTCATGGGGATCCCGCATCCGGAAAATCCCTGAGCCGCAAAGGCCTCTCTTTGTCTTGACGTTACGAACAGTATATCGATACATGAGCCCTATCTTCCATTTTCATAACACCCGATCCGTTGGGGCAGATCCATGGCGACCATTCTTCTCACTTCCCAAACTATTGCCGAAAACATCCAGGGGCCCGTTCGCGTCGGCGCCCTCAGCATTCAGGACAGCCCCGGCCAAACCTTCACCTTCACGCTCGAGGACGATTCCTTCTTCGAGGTCGTCGAGACCGTCGTGGACGGAATCGCCACGTACGAGCTTTGGGTGAAGGCGGGCGTCTCGTTCGACTTCGAGAGCGCGGAGCGGCACTTCGAACTTATGATCGCGGTCGCCGACGGCGATGGAAACCCGGTCGATGCGGACCCCGTCGTCGTCGATGTCGCCGACGTGAACGAGGCGCCCACGGGCCTCGACGTGATCGGCGATCCCATTCCGGACAATGCCGACCTCGGCACCGTGGTCGCTACGCTGGAGGGCGTTGACCCGGACGAGAGCGACGAACTCACCTATGCCTTCGTCACCGATGCGACGGGCGCGACCGAGCTCACGCACGATGCCTTCGAGATCGTCGGCGGCGAGATCCTCGTGAAGGGCGAGCTCAACGCCGGGGCCCACAATCTGTGGGTCAAGGTCACGGATTCGGGCAACCCGGCCCTGTCCTACGTGAAGCAGATCACGCTGACGGTGGTCGATGGCAACGATCCTCCCGAAGTGCTCTTCGACCCGGCGGATGTGGCCGAAGGCGCGGGTGGCGGCACGGTCGTCGGCACGCTCACCTTCAGCGATCCCGATACGGCCGATGTTCTCACCTACAGCCTGGTCGAGATCGGGGAAGGCGGGGTCGAGCAGCCCAGCTCCCTCTTCATGATCGATGCCAACGGCAATGTCGTGGTGCGTGAGGGTGTGAAGCTTCTGTCGCAGGACGGAGCCTATCCGAGCTTCACCGTGAAGGTCTCCGACGGGACCAACACGATCTACGAAACCTACGACGTCTTCCTGGGCGAGAACCAGGAGCCGTCGGTGACGTTCGCCGGCGAGTCCGGACTGCCCAAGACGGTTGCAGGCGGCACGCTTCTGGGCTCGCTCATGGCGGACGACCCGGAGGGCGACGAGGTCACCTACGCCCTCGTGAACGGCAGCGAGAACCTGATCCGCATCGATGAGAACGGCAATGTCTATGTGCGCGACAATGCCCAGCTCAGCTACGACAATCCAGCCCATCGCAGCTTCACGGTCGAGTACTTCGACGGCGTCAACCGTTACACGGAGACTTTCAGCTTCTATTTCGAAAACGATGCGCCGACCGTGAGCGTGACGTCCGAGCCGGTGATGGAAGGCAATCCCGTCAACCGCGTCGTGGGACGGCTCACCGCCGATGATCTTGAAAATGACACCTTGACGCCGAGGCTCCTCGGCGACAACGCCGCCCTGTTCTCGCTTGTGAAAACCGATGACGGCTGGGACATCGTGCTTCGTCCCAACGTCGTGCTCGATTACGAGAACGCGGCTCATCGCGGCCTCACGGTGGAAGTGGAGGTTTCCGATGGCTCCAACACCGTCACCGAGACTCTCGCAATCGATCTCGTCGATGTGGACGAGGCTCCCACCGTCACCTTCTCCGCGAGCCGGGTGAATGAAGGTGCCAAGGGCGGTGCGGTTGTCGGCCTGTTGAACGCGGCCGACCCCGAAAAGCAGGAACTCACCTACACCCTGTCCGCAGCCAGCGAGAAATATTTCACGCTGACGGAGAACGGGAATGGCGGGTACGATATCGCCGTTCAGGATGGTGTCACGCTGGATTATGAAAACGCCGCGCATCGCAGCTTCAGCGTGATCGTGAGCGATGGCGAGAACGAGGTTTCCAGGACCTATACTCTCAACCTGATCGACCAGGTCGATTACCAGACGGGCAGCAGCCGGAAGGACAGTCTCAAGGGGACATCCGGCCGCGATATCCTCAAGGGTCTTGCGGGTGACGACAGGCTCCAGGGCAACGAGGGGGACGACCGGCTCCATGGCGGCTCCGGCAAGGACGTGCTGACCGGTGGGTCGGGCAAGGACGTGTTCGTGTTCGATACGAAGCCGAGCAAGAAGACCAACCTCGACATCGTCTGGGATTTCAATGTGAAGGACGATGCGATCTGGCTAGAGAACAAGGTCTTCACCAAGCTCGGCAAGGCAGGCTCGGAGACGAGCCCTGCACAGCTGAACAAGAGCTACTTCGTCAAGGGCACCAAGGCCAAGGACAAGAACGACTACGTCATCTACGACAGCAAGAAGGGCACGCTTTATTACGACGCCGACGGCTCCGGCTCGAAATACAAGCAGGTCGAGATCGCCATGCTGAAGAAGGGCCTTGCCCTGACCTACAAGGACTTCTTCGTCATCTGAATGGCATATCGCACCAAACGAAGAACCCCGGCATTGAGCCGGGGTTTTTTCATGGGTTGCCAGGAAGCAGCGACAAGCGGAACGTCAGCGCAGCCAGTCGGGCATCCGGTCGAGGCCGATCAGCTCCTCGTAGGTCGGGCGGGGGCGCACCACGGCGTGGTCGTCTCCGCGCACGAGCACCTCGGGAACGAGCCTGCGGGTGTTGTAGGTATTGGCCTGAACCGCGCCATAGGCGCCTGCCGTCATGACGGCGATCAGGTCGCCGGCCTTGACGGCGGGCATGTCGCGGGAGAGCGCGAGGTAATCGCCCGTCTCGCAGACGGGGCCGACCACATCGGCCACGAAGCGCGGCGCGTCGGCCGAGGCTTCCACGACCGGCCTGATCTCGTGATAGGCATCGTAGAGCGTCGGACGGATGAGGTCGTTCATCGCCGCATCCACGATCACGAAGGGCTTGTCGGCCCCTTTCTTCACATAGATCACACGGGCGATCAGCACGCCCGCGTTGCCGGCGATCATCCGGCCCATCTCGAAGACGAGCTTGAGGCCGAGATCCTTCGTGTGGCGCTTGATGAGCGCGGCATAGGCCTGTGGGTCCGGCGGGGGCTCGTTGTCCTCGCGGTAGGGCACGCCGAGGCCGCCGCCGAGATCGAGGTGATGCAGCTTGTGGCCGTCGGCCATCAGATCGCGGGCGAGTTCCGCCAGCAGCGCGGTGGCGTTGTCGAAGGGCTCGAGATCCGTGATCTGGCTGCCGATATGCATGTCGGCGCCGGTGACGGCGATGCCCTTGAGGGCGGCTGCGCGCGCATAGACCTCGCGAGCGCGGGAGATCGGAATGCCGAACTTGTTCTCGGACTTGCCCGTGGAAATCTTCCTGTGGGTCTTGGCGTCCACATCCGGGTTGATGCGGATCGAGACCGGCGCTTTCACGCCCTTGGAGATCGCGACCTCGGACAGGGCCTCCAGCTCCGGCTCCGATTCCACGTTGAAGCAGAGAATGCCGCTGTCGAGCGCGAAGGCCATCTCGGCCTTCGTCTTGCCGACGCCGGAGAACACGATCCGCTCGCCGGGAACGCCCGCCGCCAGCGCGCGGCGCAGCTCGCCCTCGGAGACGATATCCATGCCTGCGCCCAGGCGGCCCAGGGTCTTGAGCACCGCCTGGTTGGAATTCGCCTTCATGGCGTAGCAGACGAGGGTGTCCGTGTCGGCGAAGGCCTCGGCGAACACCTTGTAGTGCCGCTCCAGGGTCGCGGTGGAATAGCAGTAGAAGGGCGTTCCGACCTCGTCCGCGAGACGGTGCAGATCGACGCCCTCCGCGTGGAGAACGCCCTGACGATAGGCGAAATGATGCATCGAAAAGCCTAAAGCAACGGATCGAGAATGAAGGGCTTGTTCGGAATCGTGTAGCCCTGGCTCGGTTTCGAGCGGGGCGTCCCGACGGGGGAGGGTAGGGTCGCGTCGTTGAGGGTTTCCTCCTGCCCGCCCTGGGCACCTTGCGCCGAGGCATTGGGCGGCGGCTCGAGCGCGCCGCGGCGGCCGCAGGCCGTGAGACTTAAGGCAAGAAGGCCCGCCACCAGGATCACGCGGGGGAAAGACAGGCTGGACGACATCAGAAGCTCCGAAACGTGGCGGCACCATAACGGGAAGCGGCGATGGAAGCGAGAGGGAAGGTGTGGACGACGGCGGGGATGCTCTCAACGCATTCGTGATGGGCGGTCGGCGGCGCTCCCGCCATTCGGGGCTTGAGCCTCGCGCCGAAAAGCGCCACATCACCGGCCATGTCGAACGCAAGCTCATCCCGTAGAACTTGGCTCCTGGGGCTCGCCGCCCTCGCGGTCATCGGGGCCGGCGCGGCCTGGTACGGCCTGACGGCCCGCAACCCCGAGACGGCCGGCGCAGCCGAGTGCCGTGCCTCGCAGGAGACGGCCGGGCGCATGAAGCCCTTCGCCAAGGGCGAGGTGGCCGCCGTCGGGGTGAACCAGTCCCCCAAGCCGCCTCCGGCGATTGCCTTCGCAGGTCCCGAGGGGCAGCCGATGAGCCTGTCCGACTTCAAGGGTAAGACGATCCTGGTCAATCTGTGGGCGACGTGGTGCGTCCCCTGCCGCGAGGAAATGCCGGCCCTCGCCAAGCTCCAGGCGGAGCTGGGCGGTTCGGATTTCCAGGTGGTCGCGATCAACGTGGACACCCGCAATCGGGACAAGCCGAGGGCCTGGCTGCAGGAGAACGGCATCGCGAATCTCACCTATTACGCCGATCCGGAGGGCAAGCTGCTGCAGGTCCTGCAGAAATCGGGCCATGTGGTCGGCCTGCCGACCACCTTCGTCGTCGATGCGGCGGGATGCGAGGTCGCGCTCCTGAAAGGGCCTGCCGAATGGGCCTCGCCCGATGCGCTCGCCTTCATGAAGGCCGTCCTGAACCGTCCCTGACTCTCTTCGGCCCGGTCTTCGCCGCACGCCGGACCATTCCGGACGAAAGCTGCCAGCCGGAGAGGCCGGAATCTCAGACCGGAAAGGCTCCGCCGCCGTCCGGAACGCCGATCTCGCCGGAGAAGGCCGGTTTCGAGAGCCGCCAGGGACGGTCCATGGCCTGCCGCGCTTCGCCGCGCCGGAGCGGGCGGGGCGTGCCGTCGGCGAGGATCTCCTCGATCACCAGGAACCCGAGCGCCTGCAGCGTCACGGCGGCCATCTTGGTCGCCCGGTCGTCCGCGCGCACGGACAGGGACCCGGCGGCGTAGATCCGCTCCAGGAGGCTCTTGGGATGATGCGTCACGGATTGGCGTGGCTTGAAGGCGACGACGTTCGTCGCATGCGTCTCGATCATGAAAACGGCCCCCGTTCAGGCCGCTCTGTTCTGATTTTTTCCGAGCGGCGTCTCGCCCCAATGTAGGCAGCGGGGCGGCCCTGCGGAATGCGACACATAGGGCCGCTTCGACCAAGCCAATGCTGTTATCTCTCCCTTGCAGGCAGGGCTTAACACACGGCGCAAACGAAAAAGGCGGGGCTTGGCCCCGCCTCGAATGCGTCGGAGTGCCCGCCTTCAGGCGCTCTGCTGAACCGGAATGCCCTTGTCGGCGAAGAGCTGCTGCAGCTCGCCCGCCTGGAACATCTCGCGGGTGATGTCGCAGCCGCCGATGAACTCGCCCTTCACGTAAAGCTGGGGAATGGTCGGCCAGTTGGAATAATCCTTGATGCCCTGGCGGATGCCCTCGTCCTCGAGCACGTTGATGCCCTTGTAGGGCACGCCGAGGTAGTTGAGGATCTGGACCACTTGGCCCGAGAACCCGCACATGGGGAATTGCGGCGTGCCCTTCATGAAGAGCACGACGTCGTTGGACTTCACTTCGTTGTCGATCACCTGACGGGCGTCGGTCATGGAATTCTCCTTGTGTCCCAGCGGTCAAGGCGCTGGTTCGTCACTCAATTGTCGGGTGCCAGCGTCGTCAATGCAAGGGCGTGGAGCACGCCGCCCATGCGGCCCTGCAGCGCCGCATAGACCATCTGGTGCTGCTGGACCCGGGATTTCCCCTTGAAGGCGGAGGAGGTGACGGTGGCGGCGTAGTGGTCGCCGTCCCCCGCCAGGTCCTTGATCTCCACCACCGCGTCCGGCAGGGCGGCCTTGATCATGCTCTCGATCTCGCGTGCATCCATGGGCATGGATTGAAAACTCCTCAGGCCTTCCCGGCCATGTAATCGGGCAGCCAGGATTCGTGAGCCGCCTTCAACTGCTTCACGGATATGGCCTGCTTGCCCGGCAGAATCAACGAATCGCCGCCCGTGACGCCGAGCGTCACCGCGGGAATGCCGAGAGCGCCCGCCTCGTAGAGGATGTCGGCGGCCAGATCCTCCGCGACGGCGATGATGTAGCGTCCCTGGTCCTCGCCGAAGAGGAAGGCGTGGAGGGCGAGGCCCTCCGGCACGGCGGTGATCTTTGCGCCGATGCCGCCCGCCATCGCCATCTCGGCCAGGCTGAGCGCGACGCCGCCGTCGGAGCAGTCGTGCACGGTCTTCACCTGGCCAGAGCGGATGAGCTGGCGCACGAAATCGCCGTTGCGCTTCTCGGCCAGAAGATCGACCGGTGGCGGCGCGCCTTCCTCGCGGCCGCAGACGTCGCGCAGGTAGATCGACTGGCCGAGCCAGCCCGCCGTCGCGCCGATCAGGATGACCGCCTCGCCCTCGGCCTTGAAAGCGATGGAGGCGTTCACCGTCACGTCGTCGAGAAGGCCGACGCCGCCGATGGCGGGGGTGGGCAGGATGCCCTGGCCGTTGGTCTCGTTGTAGAGCGAGACGTTGCCCGACACGACGGGGAAGTCGAGCGCGCGGCAGGCCTCGCCGATGCCTTTCAGGCAGCCGACGAACTGGCCCATGGATTCAGGCCGCTCGGGGCTTGCGAAGTTGAGGTTGTCGGTAATCGCCAGCGGCAGGCCGCCGACGGCGGTGATGTTGCGCCAGGCTTCCGCCACCGCCTGCTTGCCGCCCTCGAAGGGGTCGGCCTCGCAATAGCGCGGCGTGACGTCGGTGGTGAGCGCGAGGCCCTTCGGCCCATCCTCCACGCGCACGATGGCAGCATCCCCGCCGGGCGTCTGCACCGTGTTGCCGAGGATGAGATGGTCGTATTGCTCCCACACCCAGCGCTTCGAGCACTGGTCCGGCGAGCCCACGAGCTTCAGCAGCGCCTCGGCTTCCGACATCGGAGGCGTCACGCTGTCGAGCGTGATCACGGGCTGCTTGGGGCTTTCTACCCAGTGACGGTCATAGAGGGGAGCCTCGTCGCCGAGTTCCTTGATCGGCAGGTCCGCCTTCACTTCGCCCTGGTGCTTGATCACGAAGCGGAGCGTGTCGGTGGTCTTGCCGATGACGGCGAAGTCGAGCCCCCATTTGTGGAAGATGGCCTGCGCCTCCTTCTCCATGCCGGGCTTGAGCACCATGAGCATGCGCTCCTGGCTCTCGGAGAGCATCATCTCGTAGGCGGTCATGCCCTCCTCGCGGCAGGGCACCTTGTCGAGATCGAGCTCGATGCCGAGATTGCCTTTCGCGCCCATCTCCACCGCGGAGCTGGTCAGGCCCGCCGCGCCCATGTCCTGGATCGCGATCACCGCGCCGGACTTCATGAGTTCGAGGCAGGCTTCCAGCAGCAGCTTCTCGGCGAAGGGGTCGCCCACCTGCACGGTGGGCCGCTTCTCCTCCGACGCATCGTCGAACTCGGCAGAGGCCATGGTCGCGCCGTGAATGCCGTCGCGGCCGGTCTTGGAACCGAGATAGACGATCGGGTTCCCGACGCCCGTGGCCTTCGCGTAGAAGATCTCGTCCGTGCGCGCGAGGCCCACCGCCATGGCGTTGACGAGGATGTTGCCGTTATAGCGCTTGTCGAAGCCCACGCTGCCGCCGACGGTCGGCACGCCGAAGGAATTGCCGTAGCCGCCGATGCCCGCGACCACGCCTGAGAGGAGGTGTGGGGTCTTCGGATGATTGGGCTCGCCGAAGCGCAGGAAGTTCAGCGAGGCGATCGGGCGCGCGCCCATGGTGAACACGTCGCGCAGGATTCCGCCCACGCCCGTCGCCGCGCCCTGATAGGGCTCGATGAAGGAGGGGTGGTTGTGGCTCTCCATCTTGAAGATGCAGGCGAGTCCGTCGCCGATATCGATCACGCCCGCGTTCTCGCCGGGGCCCTGGATCACCCACGGCGCTTTCGTCGGCAGGCCGCGCAGATGGATGCGCGAGGATTTGTAGGAGCAGTGCTCGTTCCACATGGCCGAGACGATGCCGAGCTCGGTGAGGGTAGGCTCGCGGCCGATCAGGTTCACGAAGCGCTCGTATTCGTCGGGCTTGAGTCCGTGCTCCTTGACCAGCTCCGGGGTGATGGCGACGTCGTTGCGGATCATCGGGGTCTCGCAGTTCTCAAATCAGGCGGCGCGGGGAAAAGACGACACGAGGCTCTCGAACAGGCCGCGCCCGTCGGTGCCGCCCACGAGGTCTTCGATGAGGTTTTCCGGATGCGGCATCATGCCGAGCACGTTGAGCTTCTCGGAATAGATGCCCGCAATCGAGTTCATGGAACCGTTGCGGTTGGCGTCGGGCGTCACGTGGCCCTGCGCGTCGCAATAGCGGAAAGCGACGCGGCCTTCACCTTCGAGGCGCTTCAACGTGTCTTCATCCGCCGTGTAGTTGCCCTCGCCGTGCGCCACGCAGACGTCGATGGCCTGGCCCTTCGCATAGGCTCTCGTGAAGGCGGTGTCGTTGCGCTCGACCCGCAGGAACTGGCGATGGCAGATGAACTTCAGGTTCGCGTTGCGCATCAGGATGCCGGGCAGAAGCCCCGACTCGCAGAGGATCTGGAAGCCGTTGCAGATGCCGAGCACCAAACCGCCGCGCGCCGCATGCGCGCGCACCGCATCCATGACCGTCGCGCGGCCCGCGATGGCGCCGCAGCGCAGGTAGTCGCCATAAGAAAAGCCGCCCGGCAGGACCACGAGGTCCGTCCCCTTGGGCAGCTCGGTTTCAGCGTGCCAGACCTTCTCGACCTGCGAGCCGGCCTGTTTGAGCGCCCGCAGCACATCGCCTTCGCGATTGGAGCCGGGGAAAACGATGACTGCGGATTTCATGGTGAGCCTCACGCAATCTCGACGCGGTAATTTTCGATCACCGTATTCGCCAGCAGCTTCTCGCAGGCCGCCTTGAGGGCCGCCTCGGCCTTGGCCTTGTCGGAGGTTTCCAGTTCGATATCGAAGACCTTGCCCTGGCGCACGCCGGAGATGCCCTCCACGCCGAGGGATTTCAGGGCCCCTTCGATGGCCTTGCCCTGGGGGTCGAGAACGCCGTTCTTGAGGGTGACGGTGACACGCGCTTTCATGGGAGGCCTCGGCTGTTGAGATTGGCCCAACGCCATAAAGCCATTACGCCCTGGAGACAACGGCCTCGGCGCAGGATCCGGTCAGGGATGCCCGGTTCGCCGCAGGGTCTGCGGGAGGGGAGGGGCTTACGAGCCCCATTCGCGTTCCGAGACCTCCCGGGCCGTCTTCCGGACCGCATCCGGGTCTTCCCCGATGGCCAGGACGACCGACAGGGCCTCGCCCTCGCGCCTTCCGAAGGCCGCCCCGTAGGCCGGGCGCTTGCCGCCGTCGGCCGGGACGAGGGTGATGGCGAAGCCGGGGAACGGGCTGCCCGGCAGGCGCTCGACCGCGATGCGGGTCTTGACCGGCTTCGTGCGCCCGGCCTGCGAGAGAAGGCCCCGGGCCAGGCGCTCGGGGTCCTTGAGCAGTCTCTCCGTGACATCCGCATCCTTGCCCGTGACCCGGATGACGCTCACCGCGAGGCCGGGGCTGCATTCGGGCGGGGCGCAGAAGGAGAGCGCGATGGGCTCGGCCCGGTCCTCGGCGAGCCATTTGCGCAGGGGCATGGCCTCCCAGGGCGCCCCCGGCGGCACGCCGGCCACGGGCCGGGGAATGTAGGCACAGCTGGCTAGGGTCAGGGCCAGAACCGGAAGGAGAAGGCAGGGACGCAACAGGCTAAAGGGCATGGGCCTCTCTATGCGCCAAACGGACGGGAAGGGGAATGGCCTCATGGGTGAATACGCCCGATCCAAAGAAAAGCCCGGCACGCAAGGCCGGGCTTTCGAATCTTCAAAGGCGAGGCGGCTCACTGCACGAGGCGCGGGCCGCCCGTGACCGGGTTTTCGTTCTCCGCCAGGATCCCAAGGCGGCGGGCCACTTCCGAATAGGCCTCGACCAGCCCGCCCATGTCCCGGCGGAACCGGTCCTTGTCGAGCTTGTCCTTGGACTTGATGTCCCAGAGGCGGCAGGAATCCGGGGAGATCTCGTCGGCGACGACGATGCGCATCAGGTCGCCCTCCCAGAGGCGGCCAGTCTCCAGCTTGAAGTCGACGAGGCGGATGCCGACGCCGAGGAACAGGCCGGACAGGAAGTCGTTGACCCGGATGGCCAGCGCCATGATGTCGTCGATCTCCTGAGGCGAGGCCCAGCCGAAGGCGGTGATGTGCTCCTCCGAGACCATCGGATCGTTCAGGGCGTCGTTCTTGTAATAGAATTCGATGATCGAGCGGGGCAGCTGGGTGCCCTCCTCGATGCCGAGGCGGGTGGCCAGCGAGCCCGCCGCCACGTTCCGCACGACGACCTCGAGCGGAATGATCTCCACCTCGCGAATCAGTTGCTCGCGCATGTTGAGGCGGCGGATGAAGTGGGTCGGGATGCCGATCTCGTTCAAATGCTGGAAGAGGTATTCCGAGATCCGGTTGTTGAGCACGCCCTTGCCGTCGATCACCTCATGCTTCTTGGCATTGAAGGCGGTCGCGTCGTCCTTGAAGTGCTGGATGAGCGTGCCGGGTTCCGGGCCCTCGTAAAGGACCTTCGCCTTGCCCTCATAGATGCGACGGCGACGATTCATAGGCGTGTACCGTGGTTTGAGAAAATCCATTTGCCGTGGCTCCTGGGGATGGACATTTTTTAGATCCGCGGCTGGCGTCAAGCGCGGCTTATCGCCGGCGCTCCGCTTGAGGGGCAACCTATCCGATCCCTTGGGCAAGCACAACGCGGGGAGGGGACTACGAGGCCGCAGCCCTTAAAACACCATCTCTGAGATGGGAAGCGTCTGGCATCCGCGCGAGTGCGCCCTTATATCGCAGGAAGGCCAAGCTTATGGAGAACAACGATATGACCGCCTTCGACGACCGCCGGGACGCCTTCGAGAAGCAGTTCGCCCATGACGAGGAACTGCGCTTCAAGGCGACGGCGCGCCGCAACAAGCTGTTCGGGCTCTGGGTGGCCGACCGTCTCGGCAAGACGGGCGCGGACGCCGAGGCCTACGCCAAGAGCGTCGTTCTCGCGGATTTCGAGGAGGCGGGCGACGCCGACGTCCTGCGCAAGGTGCGCCAGGATCTCGAAGGGGCCGGCAAGCCCGCGGACGAAGCCGAACTCCGCACCAGGCTCCTGGAGCTTACCGAGCGCGCCATCACGGAGATCAAGGAGGGCCGGTAACGGCCCTTTTTCTTTCGTTGCCTCACATCCGGGCTTTCCAGAACCTAAAAACCTTGCGGGGGACGCCATGCCCAAGACCTCATCCTTTCCCGAGCGCCTGAAAGGCGGCAAGCCCGTCATGACGGCCTGGTGCGGCTTGCCGGACCCCTCGGCCGCCGCAATCCTGGCCCGCGAGGATTTCGACGCCGTGGTGCTGGACACGCAGCACGGCTCCATCGACCTCGCCGCCTCGCTTCAGGCGATCCCGCTGATCGCGGCGGCGGGCAAGCCCGCTCTGGTTCGCGTCCCGGTCGGGGATTTCGCCTCGGCGTCGCGCTATCTGGATGCGGGCGCCTCGGGCATCATCGCGCCCATGATCAACACCGTCGAGGATGCCCGCCGCCTCGCCGCCTTCACGAAGTTTCCCCCCGTAGGCGAGCGCAGCTGGGGCGCCTATGGGGCGCTGGCTCTCTCGGGGCTGGAGGCAGGCGAGTATCTCCGCGTCGCCAACGGCCTCACCGTCTCCTTCGCCATGGTGGAAACCCGGGAGGCGCTCGCCATCATCGACGATATCCTGGCGGTGCCCGGCATCGACGGGGTGTTCATCGGCCCCTCGGACCTGTCCATCGCTCTCTCGGGAGGCAGGAGCCTCGATCCGGCCAGCGCGGAGGTCGACAAGGCTCTGGACCATGCCCTCGCCCGGGTGAAGGCGGCGGGCAAGGTCGCCGCGATCTTTGCCGCCTCGGGGGCGCGGGCGGCGGAGCTGGCGGCCAAGGGCTTCCACATGGTCTCCATCGGCAGCGACATTTCCATGTTGCGCGCGGGAGCCCATGCGGCGCTAGCGGCGGCGCGGGCCTGAAGCGCAGGTCGGCCTGCCTGTCAGCCCGGAGCGCCTTCCCGCGCCTTGACCGTCCGGTAATAGGCCCAGAGCACCTTCGCGGCCACGCCCCGCCAGGGCCGCCAGCGTTCGGCCAGGGCCGTGAGCGCCTTGGCGTCGGGCCGCTGCTCCAGGCCGTAGGCGAGGCGGGCAGCCTCCTGCACGGCCAGATCCCCGCTCGGGAAGGCATCCGGATGACCTAAGCAGAACAGCAGGTAGATGTCGGCGGTCCAGGGGCCGATCCCCTTCACCCGGGTCAGGAGGGCGTGGGCCTCGTCGGCGGGGAGGCCGGGAAAGGCGTCGAGCTGCAGGCGGCCCTCGGCGATCTCGGCGGCGGCTGCCCGCAGGGTCCTGACCTTGCCGGCGGAGAGACCGGCGGCCCTGAGGCTCTCGTCGGAGAGCCGAAGAAACATCTGCGGCGTCGGCGGTTCGAGGATGGTTCGCAGACGGCCCCAGATCGCCGCCGCGCTGGCTGTGGAAACCTGCTGGCCGATGACGATCCAGGCCAGGCCTTCGAACCCGGGAGGGCGCTTGCGCAGCTGCGGCACGATCCCTTCGCGGGCGAGCCGCGCCATGACCGGGTCGGCCTTCACGAGATAAGCGAGCCCCCTCTTGAGAACCGCGTCCGTTTCGAGGAGGGTGGCCATCCCTTCACGTTCCTTCCGATCCGCAGGCTCCCGTGACGAAGCCAGTCTTCCGATTCGCTCCAAGCCCGAACGGGCGGCTGCATCTGGGGCACGCCTATTCGGCGCTGCTCAATGACGAGCTCGCCCGGCGCTTCGGCGGCCGGCTGCTCCTGCGCATCGAGGATATCGATATCGCACGCTGCCGTCCCGAATTCGAGACGGCGATCTATGAGGACCTTGCCTGGCTCGGCCTGCGCTGGGAAGAGCCGGTCCGTCGCCAGTCGGAGCATTTCGAGGATTACCGCGCCGCATTCCTCACCCTGCGGCGAAGGGGAGCGGTCTATCCCTGCTTCTGCTCCCGCAAGGAGGTCGCTTCCGCCGTCGCCTGCAGGGAGGTCAAACCCGGCCGGCCCTGGCCGCGCGATCCGGACGGAGCCCCCCTCTATCCCGGCACCTGCCGGGATCTTCCCTCAGGTGAGATCGAACGGCGGATCGCCGCTGGCGAGCCCCATTCCTGGCGACTCGACATGGGCGCCCTTCGGGCGCTCCTGCCGGGCCCCTACGGCTACCGCCGGTTCGACCGCGAGGGCCGCGAGGAGGCGGTGGCCGCCGATCCCTGGCGCTGGGGCGATGCGGTGGTCGTGCGCAAGGATGTGCCGACCAGCTATCATCTCTCGGTCGTGGTGGACGATGCGCTCCAGGGCGTCACCCATGTGGTCCGGGGCCAGGACCTGGAAGCGGCCACGGACCTTCACGTCCTGCTGCAGGCCATTCTCGGGCTGCCGACGCCCCTCTATCATCACCATGGTCTCTTGCGCGATCCGGAGGGAGACAAGCTGGCGAAAAGCCGCCGCTCGCAATCCCTCGCCGAGCTGCGGGCCGAGGGGCTGACGCCGCAGGCCATCCGCCAGCGCCTCGGCTTCGCGGGTCAGCCCACGCCCAGCACGTAAAGCCAGACCAGGGTGGTGCCCAGGGCCAGGACGGTCGAGAGGGTGACCGCGCTCGAAGCCAGGGCCACGCCTTCCCCATAGCGCTCCGCGAAGAGATAGGCGTTGATGCCGGAAGGGCAGGAGGCGAAGAGCACGGCGACACCGGCCCAGACCGGCGGCATCTGGAAAACCCTCGTCGCCAGCAGAAGCACGATGAGGGGGTGTATTACCAGCTTGAGGAGCGAGATCGCGGTCGGCAGCTTCCAGCCCGTCTGGAGCCCGTAGCGGCGCAGGGCGATTCCCATGGAGATCAGGGCGCAGGGCACTGCCGCGCTCGCAAGCAGGTCCATGATCTGCCAGGCCGGACCGGGCACATGAGCGGCGATGGGGCGGCAGGCGGACCCCGCCAGGATCCCGACGACGATGGGATGGGTGAAGAGGCGGCGCAGGATGGTCCGAAGCGAGGCCTGGCGGCCCTCGGCCAGGATCGTCGCGAGGGTCATGGTGACGGGCAGATGCACCGCGATCAGCAGGAAGAGCGGCACGGCGCCTTCGTCGCCATAGGCCTTGAGGATCATCGGAATGCCGACGAACACGGTGTTCGCTTGGCCGGCCGAGAACCCGGCGACCACGCCGGACACGCCCTTGATCCCGAAGAACTGCCGGCCGATCGCGGTCGCCAGGAACCAGACCGCGGCGACGCCCGCGAAATACGAGATCCAGTAGCCCCAGGGCTGGACGTTCGGGATCTCGGCCCGGACGAGCGTGCGGAAGATCAGGCAGGGGAGGGAGAGGGTGAAGACGAATTCGGAGAGCCCTTCGCCGACCCGTTCGGAAACGTAGCCGGTCTGGCGCGCGACGTAGCCGATGCCGATCAGGCCGAAGACCGGCAGGACGATCGCGAACAGCTCGACCATCTGGCCTATCGCAACTCCGCCCGCTGCGAGAGGTTGGCCGAGGCCATGCTTTGACCCATCAGTTCATCGACCTGTTCGCGTTGGCGCTTGAACTCCGCCAGACTGCGGCCCTCGAGCTCGCGCCCGCGCGGCAGGCGGATCTTCAGCGGGTCGACGAAGCTGCCGTTGATGATCACTTCGTAGTGGAGATGCGGGCCCGTGGAGAGGCCGGAATTGCCGAGATAGCCGATGACCTGACCCTGCTGGACCCGCTTGCCCGGGGCAATGTTCTTGGCGAAGCCCGACATGTGCGAATAGGCCGTGACGTAGCCGTTGGTGTGCTGCACCTCGACCCTGCGCCCATAGCCGGAATCCCATTCGGCCTTGATCACCGTTCCGTTGCCGGCGGCCAGGATGGGGGTGCCGATCCGGTTGGCCCAGTCGACGCCCGTATGGGGGCGCGAATAGCCCAGGATCGGGTGGAAGCGCGAGCCGAAGCCTGAGCGCAGGATGCCATCGGCGATCGGCTTGCGGATCAGGAACTTCTTGAGGGAGCGGCCCGATTCATCGAAGAAGTCGATGGTGCCGTCCTCGCCCTGGTAGCGGTAGACCCGGCGCTGTTCGCCTCCCACGGTCAGGGACGCGAAGAGAATTTCAGGAGCATCGTCCTCGTCGTCGGCGCCGAAGAAGACCTCGAAGGAATCGCCCTGAGAGACCCGGCGCTGGAAATCGACGTCGTAGCCGAAGATGCGCACCAGTTCGTCCACGGTCTGGCGCGGCAGGTCGTTCTTGAGCGCCGTCTCGTAAAGGCTCTCGTAAAGGCGCACGCCGCCGCGGGAATCGTCCTCGCCCTCCTCGTCGCCGGAGGTTTCGGCCACCTGCCGGTTGGTCTCGTCGCTGGGAGGGGTCACGGACACGAAGACGCCCCGGTCGTTTGTGGCCGCGATCCCTTCGATGCCCCGCTCCCCGAAGCAGATTACGCGCGTGATCTGGCGGGGATCGCCGAGCCGGGGCCCCGGCGCGATGAGGATGCGCAGGCGCTGCCCCTCGCCCATGCTCTCGACCTTCATTCGCGCCGCCAGGGCCGAAGTGATCGCGGCGATCTGCTCCGGCGTCGCGCCATAGCTGCGCAGGGCCGTCTCGAGCGTTTCGCCTTTCCGGAGAACGACGTCGCGCTCCTCGATGACCGGGATGACGGCTTTCTCGATCTTCGGGAGATCGGTCACGTTCTCCGGCACGACCCGCACCTCGATCGTGCTGAAGGGGGCGTCGACCACGCGGGCATAGCCCAGGGCCTCGCCGAGCGCTTCCGGCTGCCGCAGGGTGCGCGAGAGCATCTGCTGGGCAGGAATGGGCACGGCGGTCCGCCGCCCGGCCTCGTTGAAGACCCGGCGCTCCTCTTCGAGGATCGCCAGCACGTCGCCGTCGGTCAGGGAGGGGGCGCTCGCCTCGATGGCCACCGGGGCGAGGTCCCGCCGCAGGAGCGAGACATCGGCGTCGGCCACCTCGGGGGTCGGCTCGACCCGGTCCTCCGTTCCTTCCGCGAACAGGCGCAGGGGATTGAAGGGCGGTATGTCGGAGGCATAGGTGCCGGCGGTCAGGGAGAGATTCGTGGCCACGCGCACGAAATGGCGGACCTTGATGGCTTCGCGCTCGCCGTTGCGGATCGTCATCGGAGCCTTGAAGCTTTGCCGTGCGGAGGCCGTCTGCTCGCCCATGTTGAGCCTGTCGGCTTTCCGGGCCACGTTGGTGGAGCGTTCCTCGTCCGTCTCCGACGGAGACCGGCCGCCGATGGTGGCGCGCTCGGGGGGCAGGGCCGACGTCGCTGCGCCTTCGAGCGCGATATAGATGGAGGCTCCGATCAGGACGGCGCCGGTCACGCCCGTCAGCACGCTGGCGCCGAGCCAGCGCAGGTTCACCTCCCATTTGTCCACCTCGGGGGCCGCATGACCGCTCGTGCTCAGCGGCGGTTCCTGGCCGAGGTCGATCCCGGACGACAGATGCGCGGCGTCCCGGCGGGAGCCTCTGGCATGCGTGTCATCGGGAGGAAGGTGGCTCATGATGTCTGTATTGTTCGTGCCGGTGCGGATGGGATGCCGTATAAGATGCCAGAGGCGATCTAGCATAAGAGGCGGCAATCGCACAGGCCAATAGACAGGCTTGGACAGGATGCCTGCTTCCGGTAGCGGAGCCGTCTCTCGCGGCCCTGCTTCGGTCCGCACTGTGTCCGCAGTGAGGCAGGGGGCGAAAAAGCTGTGAGAGGCTATGCTCCGCTTGAGGTTTCCGGGGCGCGTCAAAAAACTTTCACAAGGGCGTTGACAGGCCGAAAGGGTTCGGCCTATATACCGCCCATCGACGCCGCCGCTGACGCGAACGGCGCCAAGAACTTCCTCAGAAACCGGGTTGTTGAGCCCGACTTCGGTCGGGAACAAAATCTGTTCTGTGGAAGCCCTCTTGTGTCTCTGGAACGAGGCATTTGCTCTTTGACATTGTTGAGAGGGGAAGAGAAGCGTAGGCGGCGGTGTCCTTGCGCCGGGCCCTTTGGGGTCTGGGGAACGACATTGACCGGATCTATGCTTTGGTGAGTACACCGCTTCGGCTTTGGCTGGAGTGAGAGTGGCTCTGTCAATTTGCGTAGTGAAGTCTTGATCATTCTTTCAACTTGAGAGTTTGATCCTGGCTCAGAACGAACGCTGGCGGCAGGCTTAACACATGCAAGTCGAACGCATCCTTCGGGGTGAGTGGCAGACGGGTGAGTAACGCGTGGGAACGTGCCCTTCAGTTCGGGATAACCCAGGGAAACTTGGGCTAATACCGGATA
>NZ_JAEA01000002.1 GCF_000518665.1 Microvirga flocculans ATCC BAA-817
TCGGTCGTCTCGGTCACACGGCGGATGAGGAACTCGCGGTGCGGGTCGAGCTTGGAATAGCGCCAGCCGCCCTCCGGCTTGGGCGCTAGGCTGCCGGTGTCCCGATAGGCAGCCATCAGCCGGACCACGAAGGCGACCGACACGTCAAAGTGCCGGGCAGCGGCATGACAGGAGTGCCCCGCCTCGACAAAGCGCGCCACGCGGCGGCGAAGGTCCAACGAGTAGGACTTGGTCATCGCTCATCTCCTCCAAAGAGGGCCAAGATGAGTGAATCACGAAGCCGTCACATCGTATAGTCCAAACGATTCCGTCAGAATTGCCCTTGCTCTAGTCCTCAGGCAGGCCTTTCCGTAGAGAGACCCTGCGGACTATGTACGATTATCTTCTCGTCTACTACATGCTGACCTCTGCCGCCGTCCCGGTGACCGCAGCGAACCCGACGGCGAATGTCCTGCCGCGTACGGATGCGTGGGGCCGCGTCGCGGCTGTCAGCGTTCAGGAGCGTTTCGGCAGCCAGGAGCAGTGCCGGCAGCGCATCGAGGCCATTCGGTTCCGGGCCGCTCAGACGAATGTGCCGAGCGAGAGATTCGAGCTCGATTGCCACCCGGTTCCCCGGCCCGGCGCCGTCATTCCCTCGTCAGCGAACTGAGGTCGCGTCGGCCGCCTGCTGCCCGGCGCAATGTTCCCCGCCCAGGCTGGCCTTCGTCCCGCCGGGGCAGTCCGGCTTCGCCAGGACCCATTGGTTTCGCGGGGCGAGAACGCAGTACATGCCGTCGGCCGTGCTGACGTATTCCGGCGGGCAGATGCCGGGATTGCGGATGGAGGCGGCAATGCTGACCACGCAGAAGGCGCCGTTGGGTCGCAGATTGGGCGGGCAGATGCCTTGTCCCTGCATGGACTGAGCCTGCGCGGCGGCCGGAGCAAGGGCGAGGAAGAGGGCCAGGGTAGAGTAAAGGCGCATTCGGGAACTCTAAAGATTAGGCATCCGTTCTTAAACACTCTCCCGGAATTTTGCATCACATTCTATAGAGTTTATCGAATGTTTTTCTCTCAAAGTGTTTTGATTTTTCACAAGAATAAAAATGAAACGAAATAGTATTTAGTATTCATTTAATAATGCAGAATTCGTGCTGAGCAGAGGGGCGGTGGCGCCGGCGCGCAGCCTTTTCTGATCCCCTGCGGGTCTGGATTCCCAGGTGCGACTCCAAGGAACTTTCATCAGCTTGAGCGCAGCGATATGGACTAAAGTATAGGCTGCGCCGGAACGTTTGCGGCCCACGCCTGTTTGTGTGGGCATCTTCAAGCTGAGAGAGGCTGCCCATGATCGTCACGGCTGATGAGGTCAATCGCTCGTTTCGGGGTGCTGTCGATCTCCTCAACAGCAGGGTGGAGGGGCTGAAGTCCTTCGACATGAGCGAGCGGGGCTTCTGGCGCTCCTTCACGGCTCTCTGGCTCACTCTGCCGGCCTATATCGTGTCCCTGGCCGTCGAGCGTCTCCGCCTCGGCCTCCTGCAGCCGGATCGTTCCCTTCTCGGCAATCTCTGGATCGACCTCGTCGTGGCCCTGGGCCACGTGGCTGCTTTCCTTGCCCTGCCTGTGGCGATGATCTGGATCGCCAGGTGGCTTCGGCGCGAGGGGGCCTATGTGCCCTTCGTCATCGTGACGAACTGGATCTCCGTCATCGGCATGCTGGTGCTCTCGGTGCCTGCGCTGCTCATGCTCCTGGGCTGGGCGTCTCCGGGCCTTGCCAGTCTCTTCAGCCTCGCCTTCGCGGTCATCGTCATCCGGCTGCAATGGTTCGCGACAAAGTCGACGATGGGCCTTGCAACCCTGCCTTCCTTGGGCATCGCCATGCTCGGCTTCGGGCTCGATGCCTTCGTCGAGACGGCGATGCGGGGGCTGCTAGGCTAGCTCCGGGTAGTCCACGCCGATGAGGTAGAGGCCCGTCGGCGGGGCCATGGGGCCGCAGCGCCTGCGGTCGCGCGCCTCGAGCGCCGCTCGCACCTCCTCCACCGACCACCGCCCGGCTCCGGCCCGTTCCAGCGTTCCCGTCATCGAGCGTACCTGATGATGCAGGAACGAACGGGCGGAGGCATAGATGCGGATCTCGTCGCCGATCCGCTCCACGTCGAGCCGGTCGAGGGTGCGGATCGGGCTGTTCGCCTGGCATTCCGCCGCCCGGAACGTGGTGAAGTCGTGCCGGCCGACGAGGAGCTGGGCGGCCTCGTGCATGATGTCCGCATCGAGCTTCCAGGCCACGTGCCAGACACGGTTCACATCGAGCGCCGCCGGCGCGCGGCGGTTGAGGATGCGGTAGACGTAATGGCGCTTGATGGCCGAGAGACGGGCATTGAACGCCTCGGGCACGATCTCCGCCGAGAGGATCGCGACGGGCGCGGGCCTCAAATGGGAATTCGTCGCGTCGCGAACCGTGTCCGGCCGCCACTCCTTCTCCAGGTCCACATGCACCACCTGATGGGTGGCATGGACGCCGGAATCCGTGCGGCCCGCACAATGGATGCGCACGGGCGAGCCGGTAAAGCGCGCGATGGCATCCTCGACCGCCTGCTGCACCGAGAGGCCGTTCGTCTGGTGCTGCCAGCCGGTGAAAGGCGTGCCGTCATACTCGACGACAAGCTTGTAGCGAGGCATGTCTAATTCAGCTCTGCAAAGGCTCGGGCATAGGAGACCGGACCGCGGGCATCGTTCCCTTTGTCGGAAAGAGCAAGGGCCTGGAGGTAGGGCCCGTCATAAGGGGTTTCCAGCTTTTCCGCCAGTTTCGGGTCGAATCCGAAGCGGCCGTAATAGCGCGGATCGCCGAGAACGGTGACCAGATCGTACCCGTCGGCGCGCAGCCGATCGAGGCTGTGCTGCACGAGCGTCGTGCCGATGCCCTTGTTCTGGAAAGGGTGCGCGACCGCCAGCGGCGCGAGCACGCAGGCCTTGATGGGGGGCGTTTCGTGCAGGACAAGATGCGAATAGGCGATATGACCGGCCGGCTCCTCGGCATAGGCGACAAGGGAGAGGATCAATTCCCGGTCGCTCTCCATGTTTCGCACGAGGTCCGCCTCGGCCGACTGCCCGAAGGCGGCGGCGTAGATCGCATAAATCGCCGGCCAGTCGGTGGTTTCCTCAAGGCGGATCGTCATGGCGGCCCTCACCCGAATCGGGCGCCCGGTACAAGCCTCACGCCGCGCAGGAATTCCTCGGAAGCCACGAGGCCCTTGCCGGCGCGCTGAACCTGAATCAGGCGGACGGCTCCATCGCCACAGGATATCGTACCATTGGCGTCGAGCAATGTCCCTGCGGAACCGGAGCCAGTCCCCAGGGCTGACCGCAGCACCTTCACGCGCTCCTGTCCCTTGCCGAAATCGGCGGTGAAGTAGGCGCCGGGGAAGGGGGAGAGCCCGCGGATATGGTCGTGCACCGCCTGCGCGGGCTTCGACCAGTCGATCAGGGCATCCTCGTTCTTGAGCTTGTGGGCATAGGTCACGCCCTCTTCGGGCTGGGGCGTGAAGTTCAGCCCGCCACGGGAAAGGGCGGCCAGCGCCCGCACCATCAGGTCGGCGCCGAGCACCATCAGCCTGTCGTGCAGCTCACCCGCATTCATGTCGGGCGCGATCGCTACCCGCTCGACCATGGCGACGGGGCCCGTATCCAGGCCCTCTTCCATCTTCATCACGGCGACGCCGGTCTCCCTGTCGCCGGCCATGATGGCGCGCTGGATCGGGGCCGCGCCGCGCCAGCGGGGCAGCAGGGAGGCGTGCAGGTTGAGGCAGCCGAGTTCCGGCGCCTCGAGAATCGCCTTCGGCAGAAGCATTCCATAGGCGACCACCACGGCCGCGTCCGCCCGATGGCTGCGGAAGGTTTCGACGGCCTCTTCGGTGCGCAGGGTCTTGGGCGTCAGCACGGGCAGGCCGAACCGCTCCGCCATCGCGTGCACTGGGGAGGGCTTGAGCTCCATGCCGCGCCCGGCGGCGGCGGGCGGGCGGGTATAGACGGCCACGACCTCATGGCCCTGGCCGACGATCTCGGCGAGGGTGGGCACGGCGAAATCCGGCGTGCCCATGAAGACGACGCGCAGGCTCATGCGCCTGCCTCGCGGCGGGCGGCCTTCCTGAACTTGGTCAGGACCCGGTCGCGCTTGAGCTTCGACAGGTAGTCGATGAAGAGAACCCCGTTCAGATGGTCGATCTCGTGCTGCACGCAGGTGGCCAGCAGACCGTCCGCCTCCTGCTCGACTGTCTCGCCCTGCAGGGTCATGTAGCGGAAGCGTACACGGTCCGGCCGCTCGACCTCCTCGTAATATTCGGGGATCGACAGGCAGCCCTCCTCGTAGACGCGCCTCTCCTCCGAGGCCCAGACGATCTCGGGGTTGATGAGCACCATCGGCTGGCGCTCCTCCTCGGATTTCGACACGTCCATGGTCACCATCCGGACCGGAACGCCGATCTGGATGGCTGCGAGGCCCACGCCCGGGGCGTCGTACATGGTTTCCAGCATGTCCTCCGCCAGCTGGCGGATCTCGCTCGTGATTTCCTTAACGGGCTCGGAAATCAGGCGGAGCTTGGAATCGGGAATGATGACGAGGGGTCTGATGCTCATGATCGCGGGAGATAAGCACTTGCGGGAGGATGGTCAAATCGTTCGTCTTATGTTCGGATGCGTCCGTCAACCGGAACTTATGCTCCATGAATGAAGTCGTCCTCGTCCTCGGCCAGCTCTCCATCACCCTGGGGCAGGCCGTCATGGGGACGGCCGGGGTGAGCCTGTTCCTGCTTCTCCTCGTGACCCTGCTGCTCCTGCGCACCCGCCGGGAGCGGGCGATGGAAGCCGCCATCGCGGACGAGCGGGCGCGGGAAATGGACGACAAGGTGGCCGAACTCACCCGGATTCAAGCCGAGATGACGGGCCGGATGCGGACCATGGCGGAGGTGTTCGGCTCCCGCCAGAGCGATTTCGCGCGGATGATCTCGGAGCGGATCGACGGGCTCCAGCATCGCGTCGGCCAGGGGCTCGAGGCCTCCACCCGCCACCAGACCGAGAACCTCTCCAAGCTGAACGAGCGGCTCGCCGTCATCGATGCGGCCCAGCAGAACCTGACGAACCTCACGGGCGAGATCGTCGGGCTGAAGGACATTCTCGCCAACAAGCAGAGCCGCGGCGCCTACGGGCAGGGGCGGATGGAGGCGATCATCCGCGACGGGCTGCCGCCCAGCGCCTTCGCGTTCCAGGCCACCCTGTCCAACCGCACGCGGCCCGATTGCCTCGTGCGCCTGCCGGGGGACGAGCGCGGCCTCGTGATCGACGCCAAGTTTCCGCTGGAGGGGTTCACCCAGTTCCGCGAGGCCAAGGGAGAGGAAGCCCGGAGCCGTGCGGCGGCGCGCGTGCGCAACGACATGCTCCTCCATGTGAAGGACGTGGCGGAGAAATACCTGATCCCCGGTGAGACGCAGGACATCGCGATGCTGTTCGTCCCGGCGGAGTCGATCTATGCGGACCTCGCCGAGCATTTCGACGATGTGGTGCAGAAGGCCCATCGTGCCCGCGTCGTCATCGTCTCGCCTTCGCTTCTCACCCTCGCGATCCAGGTCATGCAGGCGCTCGTGCGCGATGCGCGCATCCGGGAGGAGGCGCGCGTGATCCAGGTCGAGGTGCAGAAGCTTCTGGAGGACGTGGAGCGGCTGGATACCCGGGTCGCGAAGCTCGATGCGCATTTCCGGCAGGCGCAGGAAGACGTGTCCCAGATCAGAGTGTCCACGGACAAGATCGTGAAGCGCGGCCAGAAGATCGAAACCCTCGAGTTCGACGAGGGCGATGCGCAGGCCCAGGCCGAACTGCTGCGCCTTCAGGGGCGCAATCTCCGCGCCGTGGATTAGGAACCGCCTTCCGCCAGCGACGTTCTCCCCCAGGCCGGGCGACGCGCCTCCCAACAATGGCGTTCGCATTCCGGCATATCTCAAAACACGGGAAGGATTGCGCTATGGGCCTTTTGTCGAAGGACATCAAGTCGTTGGACGACCTCTTCATTCACACCCTGCAGGACATCTATTACGCCGAGCAGCAGATCACGAAGGCGCTGCCCGAGATGATCGAACAGGTGAGCGATCCGCAGCTGAAGCAGGCGTTCCAGACCCACCTCGGCGAGACCAAGCAGCAGATCCAGATGGTCGAGCAGGTGTTTCGCATGCACGGTCACGATCCGAAGGGCGTGACCTGTCCGGCGATCGACGGCATCATCGACGAGGCACAGGACATTGCCGGCGACATCGACGATCCGCAGGTTCTCGATGCTGCCCTGCTCGCCGCGGCTCAGGCCGTTGAGCACTACGAGATCACCCGCTACGGCACGCTCGTCGCCTGGGCGAAGCAGCTCGGCCGCGAGGATTGCGCCGGAGTCCTGCACCAGATCCTGGATCAGGAAAAGGCGACCGACCAGAAGCTCAACAGGATCGCCGAGAGCAAGATCAACACGAAGGCCGCGTAAGGCCTTCGCATGTCTGAAACGGGAATGGCCTCCGAAGGGAGGCCATTTCTTTGCGTAGTGCCGCGCTATTTCGCAGGCAGCGCGTAAGCCTTCAAAAAATCCGCCAGATCGTTGGTGATGTAGTCGATGTCCGGCGTCTTCACCGCTTCCTGCTCGAAATCCTCGCGGAAGGGGTCCAAGGTTTTCGGAACGATCAGGGTCGTGGTCATGCCGAGCTCGTGCGGAACTGTAAGATTCTTGGCGATATCCTCGAACATGGCCGCGCGTGACGGCTCCACGCCGTGCTTGTCGAGAAAGACCTCGTAGGCGCGACGGTCGGGCTTGGGTACGAAGTTGGAAGCGGCGATGTCGAACACGTCCTCGAAATGGTCAAGGATACCGATCTTTCTCGCCACGTTTTCCGCATGCTTGCGGGAGCCGTTGGTGAGGATGAGCTTGCGTCCCGGCAGCCGCTCGATCGCATCGCCCAGGTTATGGTTCAGCTCGATATCCGTGTGGTCGATGTCATGCGCGAAATCGAGGAAATCGTGCGGGTCGATATTGTGCTCTTCGATCAGCGCCCGCAGGGTCGTGCCGTATTTGTGATAGAAGAATTTCTGCAGCGCCCGCGCGGAGAGGCCGTCGAGGCCGAAAAGCTCCGCGATGTACAACGTGATCCGCTCGTCGATCTGCGGCCAGATCCGCGAGGTGTGCGGATAGAGCGTATTGTCCAGGTCGAAGATCCACGTCTCCACATGCGAGAAGGAGCGGGAATCGGTGGCGGACAGGTGGCTCTCGAGGGCAGGTTTTGCGTTCATGATCTCAAAGACGACAATGGGGCCGTGCGGCCCCACCGACAAATATATAAGTGCTCCGGCCCCGTTCGGGAAGGGATTTAACCCCTCCGGATCATCGTGCCCGCGCCGTGATCGGTGAACAGCTCGAGCAGCACCGCGTGCGGCACCTTGCCGTCCAGGATCACCACCGCCTCCACGCCCCGCTCCAGGGCATAGATGCAGGTCTCGATCTTGGGGATCATGCCGTCGGTGATGGTGCCGTCGGCGATCAGGCGGCGGCAATCCTCGATGGTCATGTCGGGGATGAGGTTCTTGTTCTTGTCGAGAACGCCCGGAACGTCGGTCAGGAGCAGAAGCCGCTTGGCCGTCATCGCGCCGGCGATGGCGCCGGCAAAAGTATCCGCATTGACGTTGTAGGTCTGGCCGTCATGGCCTGTGGCCACGGGCGCGAGAACCGGGATCAGTTCGGCCTTGAGCACCTGGTCCAGAACCTCCCGGTTCACGTGCTCGGGCTCCCCGACGAAGCCGAGATCCACCACCTTCTCGATGTTGGAATCCGGGTCGACCGCCGTGCGGGTGATCTTACGGGCCGTGACCATGTTGCCGTCCTTGCCGGACAGGCCCACCGCCTTGCCGCCTTCGGCGCCGATCCAACCGACGATCTGCTTGTTGATGGAGCCCGCGAGCACCATCTCGACGATCTCGACCGTCGCCGAATCCGTGACGCGCAGGCCGCCCCTGAACTCGGACTTGATGCCGAGCTTGTCCAGCATCCTGCCGATCTGGGGACCGCCGCCATGGACGACGATGGGCTTGATTCCGGCCTGCTCGAGCAGGACCACATCCTCCGCGAAATCCTCGGCGGCCGCGCGGTCGCCCATGGCATGCCCGCCATACTTGATCACCACGACCTGCTGGTCGTAGCGCTGCATGTGCGGCAGGGCCTGCACGAGCACTTCGGCCTGCACATGGACGTCGGGGAGGGGAGTGGACGGATCGGACATGGACGGCTCCGGCGCGGTCATCGGGATCGAACGGCCTGCGTTCTAGCCTAGGTCCGGCGCGATGGAAACCGGTATGATGGCACCTGGAATATCCGCCATGCCGGTTCGCCTCGAAAGCGACGCTGCCGGGCAAAAGCGAAAAGGGCCGCCGAAGGCGGCCCTTCCGGGTCAGATGATGAAGAAGTCTTTCGCAGTTATCTTCAAATTCTTGTCGAGATCGGCGAATTTGACTGCCTTGCGGGAGCCGGAGCCGTCCGCATCGTAATAGAGATCGCCAGCCTTCTTGTCGTAGATGATCCGGTCGTTCTTGTCGTGCGCTTTCGAGCCGGTCCAGAAGGCATCCTTCTTGAGCCCGCCCTTTTTGCCGATCTTCGAAAAGATCGCTTTGGACAGGCCAATCGTGTCGCTCTTCGTTTCGAAGTCGTCGAGGTTGACGGCCTTCTTGGGGTTCAGCTTGTCATCGACAAGGTAAAACTCGCCATCTTCCAGAATGCCGTATTGGCCGGAGGAGGAAAAATTGGCGAAGTGGATGACTTCGACGTTCTTGAACTTGCCGAAGTCGAAGCTGGCAAGATCAGCCACATTGTACATGACAAAAGCAGTGTCGCGGCCGCCATTTATAGCTTCAATAACGGTGCTGTTGATGCTCTCAACATAGTACTTGTCGTCGCCTGTGCCGCCTTCGAGGGTGTCGCTGCCGGCGAGATCATGAAGCGTGTCATCGCCGCCGAGGCCCATCAAGTGATTGTCGCCTGCATTGCCCGACAATTCATTGTCTAAGGCATTGCCTGTTCCATTGATGCTCTCATAGCTTTCAAAAACAGTGCGTCCTGAACCCCCGAGGCCTAGCTTTTCCACGTTCTCCGGTAGCACGTAGCTGACACGCGACAGGATAAAATCCGTGCCGCCGTTTGCTGTCTCGACGACGACGTCCCCAGCATCGTCGATATTATAGGAATCGTCCCCGGCGCCACCGATTAGTCGGTCCGCTCCGGTCCCGCCCCAAAGAAAGTCGTCGCCTGCCCCTCCATCGAGGGTGTCCTGACCGGCGCCTCCATTCAAATCGTTGTTTAAAGTGCTGCCGGTAATATAATTGTCGAGGTCATTGCCATTAACGTGTACACTATAAAAAGGAGCAATACCTTTGTAAATCGCATCCAAGAGCTGATTTAACGTATCGTATCCGACCATATTATTGTATTCAGATACGGTATATTTAACTTCTGCTTGCTGAAGAGTATAGTAAGTGAAGTAGTAGTTTAGCATCGGAAGCCCCTTATGGATTTTTCTCCTACTATATAACGTTTCAATAATTGTCAATTCCTCATTGCTTTGAGGATGAGCAGGCGCATATTCCTTTGCAAACCAAGAGGCTTGAGTGCTGCAGGCGAAATCTTGGGGCGTTCAAGTGTTCAGCGGTTTAGCAAACTTGACACGCCGATCATCACCCAGCCGATCATCAGCAGAATGCCCCCCGTGGGCGCAGCCCTGGGGAATAGGGCCATGCCCGAAAAGGCCCGACGGGAGAGGTCGCCGCAGAACAGCGCGAGCCCAAGGACGATGACGTAGCCGGCGATCTGCGCCAGCAGCGGATGGACCGCGCCGGCAGCGATCAGGGCCGCGAGGGCGAGAAGCGCGGGAGCATGGAAGAGCAGGAACTGCGCCGCCGTTGTGAGGCTGCCGCCCGTGACATGGGCCGCGGCGGCGGAGAGGCCGACGCCGAGGAGGCCCGACAGGGAGGCGAGAACGATCAGGATCCGGGCGGCGAGCGTCATCCGGCGCCCCTTTCGTTCAGGAGCCGGGCGATTCCCGCCCGCAATTCGGGAATCCCGAAGCCCGTGCGGCTCGACGTAGGCAGGATCTCCGGGAAGGCGGCGGCGCGCTTTTCGATCTTGTGCAGGGTATCGGCCATGCACTTCTCCAGCTCGCCCTTCTTCAGCTCATCCGCCTTGGTGAGGACGATCTGATAGGAGACGGCGGCCGTGCCGAGAGTCTCCAGCACGGCCTCGTCCACGGGCTTGATGCCATGGCGGGCGTCGATCAGCACATAGACGCGGGCGAGGCTCGCCCGGCCCCGCAGGTAATCGTGGATCAGCTGCGTCCAGGCCGCGACCTTCTGCTTGTCGACGGCGGCATAGCCGTAGCCGGGCATGTCGACGAGGTGGAAGCGGTCGTTGACGTTGAAGAAGTTGAGCTGCTGGGTCCGGCCCGGCGTGTGCGAGGTGCGGGCGAGCGTGTTGCGGCCGGTCAGGGCGTTCACGAGGCTCGACTTGCCGACATTGGAGCGCCCGGCAAAGGCGATCTCCACCTTGCTCATGGGCGGCAGGTTCTTCAGGGAATTGGCGGCCCAGATGAAGTCGGCATGGCCCGCAAAGAGCTTGCGGCCGGTTTCGAGGAGCGGATCGGTATCCTGATGGGGAGGGGTTGTCTCGGTCATGGGGCTCTTATCGGCGCTCGGGACACTTTCTTCAAGGGCCGGCGGCTAGACCGTTCCTGCGGGCGTAAAAGGGCTCACCGCCAGAAGGGATCGGCCTTGGCCAGCGCGATCGCGGCAGCCTCGCTGGCATCGAGCAGCTTCCGCCGCTGCCGCTCCATGCGTTCCGGCGAGGTCTCCGGGAGAAACCGGGTGAGGGAACCGCCGACCGTGAGATCGTTCAGCTCGCCCAGCGTCTCCTGCAGATCCTCCAGGATCCCGGCCATCTCCTTGCTGCGCTTCCGGGCCTTCGTCGAGGAGAAGAGCGGAGCGAAAAATTCGGTTCCGTAGCGCAGCTTCTTGATCCGGATGCGCAATCCGTGGCGTTCCGCGTCGCTGAGCGCCCGCAGATGCTCGCCCAGCTTGCGGATGCGCTTGAACCGGCGGGACAGCTCGTCCGACGCGAAATCCCGGACCGGGTGCTTGCGGGCTTTCCGCATCGCCTTCCGGTCCGAGACCGTCCAGGCTCCGGCCTCGATCCAGGCGGCGGTCTGCAGAATGACGTCCATGAACCGGCGGGAATGGAGGGTTTCCAGGAGTTCCTCATAGGCCCGGGCCCGCTGTCGCTCCACAGCCCCGGCCTGAGAGGGACCGTCCCCCGACGCCTCCGTGGAGCGGATCCGGGCGAGGAGAACATCGAGATCGCGGGCGGCTCCCAGCGTCTGGCCGGCCCAGCGGAGATCGCTCCTGACCGCATCGCTTTCCGGGTCGGACAGCAGGTGTTTCCCGAACAGGGAGACAGCAGCCCTTAAGCGCCGCAGGCCCACGCGCATCTGGTGCAGGGCCGCGGGGTCCTGGGTCTGACGCACGAGCACTTCGTTGCGAACCGCCTGGGACAGGCAGGACCGGGCGATGGCCTTGAACGCCTCGGCGCAGGTCGCGTCCTTCGCCAATGCGACCGGCTCCGCCCGAACGGGAGATGCAGGCTGAGTCTCAAGGAGGCGGTAGCCGCGTTCCGATTTCGCCATGGTCGACAGGCGCAAGGGGGCGCTCTCGCTTAAGCAGCGGGCGAGGCCGAAGAGAGCGGCGGCATCGCCCTGCCGCAGTTCCAGCTCGACTTCCGAGAAGGCCGCTGTCTTGTCGCCCCCGATGGCCCGAGCGTTGTCGAGCGCCACCTCGATCAGGGCGCCGTCGAACTCCATCTCAAAAGCCCTCCGGTCCGTTTCGACGGTGAAGGCAGGCTTGATGTCCGCGCGCAAAGCTTCGTCCGACAAAAGCTTTTCGAGAGGGGTGCCGGCTGCGGCTGTCAGGTCGAGCGCGCCATCGACGGGAGTTTCCCACTCGCCGCGCTCCAGGGCGAGGCCCCGGTGGCGGCCCTCGGCCTTGATCGTCTGGATCGCGCCGTCTTTCCTTCGGCGAATGCGCAGGCTGATGCCTTTCCGCTTCAGGGCCCGGTCGCCGGTGTCGAAATAGGTCGCGTGGAACTGCCCTCCCTGCTCGGGCAAGGGCCGCGCCTTGGCGAGAAGGGGATGCGCGAGAAGAGCGTCGGCCGTGCCCGACGCGAGTTCCATCTTCAGCTCGACCTCGCGGGGCTGGGTTTTCGATGCGGAATTCCGCTTCGACTGTTTTCCGTAGGCACGCATGACCTGTCACCGGCTCGCCTCGCCGATGATCATATAGATGCGCAGGGATGGGAGGAAATGCCCTCGCTCGAGCCGGGGCTTTCCCAAAAGAAAATCCCCGGGGCGAAGCCCGGGGATGATCATGGCTGCTGTTGCTCGGCTTCAGCCCTTGGCGGGGCTTGCCTTGCGGCTGAAGGTCTTGCGCAGGTTGTCCCAGAGCTCGATCTTCACGCCGTTGCGCCGCATGATGAAGGCCTGCTGCGTCACGGAGAGCAGATTGTTCCAGGCCCAGTAGATCACGAGACCGGCGGGGAACGAGCCCAGCATGAAGGTGAAGATCACCGGCATCCAGGAGAAGACCTGCTTCTGGACCGGGTCCGGCGGCTCCGGATTCATCTTCATCTGGAGCCACATGGTGATTCCCATGAGGATCGGCCACACGCCGAGCATGAGGAAGTGGCCGATCACCGGCACGGCGCCCGGGTTGTAGGGCAGAAGGCCGAACAGGTTGAAGATCGAGGTCGGATCGGGCGCGGCGAGGTCGCGGATCCAGCCGAAGAACGGCGCATGGCGCATTTCGATGGTGACGAAAAGTACCTTGTAGAGCGCGAAGAACACCGGGATCTGGATCAGCACCGGCCAGCAGCCGGCGACCGGGTTGATCTTCTCCTTGCGATAAAGCTCCATCAGCGCCTGCTGCTGCTTCATCTTGTCGTCGGCATAGCGCTCGCGGATCGAGGTCATCTCCGGCTGCACCGCCTTCATCTTCGCCATGGAGGCGTAGGACTTGTTGGCGAGCGGGAAGAACAGGATCTTCAGGATCACGGTCACCAGCAGGATCGCGATGCCGAAATTGCCGAACAGCTTGTAGAAGAAGTCCAGCACCATGAAGAGATGTTTGGTGATGAAGTAGAACCAGCCCCAATCGATGAGGCGGTCGAAGCGGTCGATGTTCAGCGAGCTCTGATAGGCATCAATCGTCGCCACCTCTTTCGCGCCGGCGAAGAGATGCTGTGTGACATTGAATGAGCCGCCCGGCTGGACCGTCTGCGCCGCGACCTGGGTCACTGCATTGTACGTGCGGCCCGCCTGGCTCTGCTGCGAGGCGAAGGTGCCCTGATAGGGCGTCGCCTGATCGGGGATGATCGCAGCCGCCCAGTACTTGTCGGTAATACCGAGGAAACCGCCCTTCACACCGTCCCACGTCTTTTGTGAGACATTGGAACCTGCAACCGGAGTTTCTTTGTCCAGAGCGTCGTACTTGATCTCCTGGAGACCGTTCTCGCCGACGACGCCGATCATGCCCTCGTGAAGCACGTAGTAGCCGAGCGTCACCGGCTTGCCATGGCGCGAAACGAGGCCGTAGGCCTGCAGGGACACGGGCGCGGAGCCGCGGTTCTCGACCGTGTCCTTGACCGTGAACATGAATTTCTCGTCGACCGAAACGGTGCGCTGGAAGACCAGTCCCTGGTCGTTCTGCCAGGTCAGGGTGACCGGGCTGCCGGGCGTCAGGGACGTCTTGTCGGCGGTCCACACCGTATTGGGGCCGGGCAGGCTCCCGGCCTGAGCGCCGACCCAGCCGAACTCCGCATAATAGGGATTCTGCGTCCCGGCCGGCGACAGAAGCACGATGTTCGCGCTCTTGGGATCGACGGTCTCGCGGTAGTTCTTCAGCGCCACGTCGTCGATGCGGCCGCCGCGCAGGTTGATCGAGCCCGAAATCGCGGGGGTGTCGATGGCGACGCGCGGCGAGCGTGCAAGAGCCGCCTCGCGGGTCTCGACGGCGGGTGCCGCCGGCGTGCTCGGAACGGTTCCCGGTACGGTCGGGGCCGCGCCGCCTGCTTGGCTCGGGCTCGCAGGCGGGTTCGGCGCCGTCGGGTTGGCCTGCGTGGATTGCTGCTGCTGGGCGGCCTGCCGCTGCTTTTCGGCCTGGGGAGCCGCAAAGAAATATTGCCAGCCTAGCAAGACCGCCAGCGACAGCGCGATGGCGACGATGAGATTTTTGTTATCTTCACGCATGGGAATGTCCGCGACGCTCGCCGTTGAGAGGTGAGGAGGGGAGGTGACGTTCTGCGGGGGGCGCGCTTTTGGGCTTGGTGACAGCTCGCAGCGCGCGCCGGAGATCGTCGATGAGCACACCGAAATCGGCGGAGAGAATATCGCGCCGTCCGATGACGACCACATCCGCTTCGATTGGGGCGAAATCCTGGCCTGCCTGGGCAATGGCGGCCCGCAGCCGGCGCTTGATCCGGTTGCGCTCCGTGGCGTGGCCAACCCGCTTCGTGACCGTGAGCCCGAAGCGCAGGCCGAGGCCTGAGCCTTCGCGCAATCGAGCCTGAACCGTCATCCGCTCGGTATGAAAGCGGCGGCCGGAGGCCGCCGCGACGAAGTCAGGTCTTTTCGTCAGACGCCCGAGGCTCGACGCTGCGCGATGTTCGCGCATCGGGCTGTCCTTAAGGGCTGCTTACGCCGAGAGGCGCTTGCGGCCATGGGCGCGGCGAGCGGCAATGACCTTGCGGCCACCCTTGGTCGCCATGCGCGCACGGAAGCCGTGGCGGCGCTTGCGAACCAGCTTGCTCGGTTGATACGTCCTCTTCACGGCACATCTCCGGTCGAATGGGGCAGCGGTGCTCGAAGGCTCGCGCCCGTCTGGTTTAGGATGGGGTTTCCCCCGAAACTGTCTCGAAAAAACGATCAGCGCCCCGAGAAGAGCGCTGTCAGCTTGCGGGCTTATGAAGGAATGGAGGGGCAAAGTCAACGCCGCTCTGCCTCCGATGCGGCAATCGGGCCTCTCCTTACCAAGCCGTGACGGACCGGCCGGGTGGGCTGCCGCAGGCCCGTCAAGCCGCATGCGGTGCCCGAAGGGCATGTGCCGGAGGATAGAGCCGTTTCCACTGGCGTGGAATCGCCCCTTTTCTTTAGCAGGCCGCATTTCTCACGGCGAACCGGTCCGCTTCGCGGAAAATGCTCCAGCAGGCGAATCGCCAGGGCCGGTACCGGGCCATGGATCGGCCGATCCTGTCGGCGGACGGGGAGCCGCAGAGTAATGGTTTCCGATTGCGCAGGGTTGGTCTATCCCTACCCCGCTATCTCCGAGGGGACGAAGGGCACGGCGGTGGCGTTCCCGAAGCCGCCGGCCCAGGATCCTGGGCGCGGCGCCCGTTTTCCCGGTATGCCGTTTGGAATGAGGCCGAATGAGTCGTGAGCCAACCACCTTTGCAGGGCGTATCCTGAGCCGGTTCGGGCTCTCCGCGCGCCTGCTGCTGCTCACGGCGCTCTTCGTGATGATCGCGGAAGTGCTCATCTACGTTCCTTCCATCGCCAATTTCCGGCTCACATGGCTGAACGACCGTCTGGCCGCAGCGCAGATCGCGGCCATGGTTCTGGATGCCGCACCCGAGGAGAGCCTGTCGGAAGAGCTGGAAATGCGGCTTCTCCAGGGGGTCGGGGCCCGGGCCATCGCGCTCCGGGGCGGGGGGCGCCGAAGCCTCCTGGCGGCGGGCGACATGCCCCCCGAGGTGAGCAAGACCGTCGATCTGCGGGATGCCCAGAGGATGGTTCTGGTCAAGGACGCCTTCGATGTGCTGTTCAATCCGGCCGACAAGCCGATCCGGGTGATCGGCTCGGGCATGGGGGTGGAGTTCGTCGAGATGATCCTCGACCAGCGCCCCCTGCGCCATGCCATGATCGAGTTCTCCCGCAACATCCTGTTCCTGTCGCTCTTCATCTCCATCATCACGGCCGGGTTCGTCTATCTGACCCTGCAATGGGTGATCGTGCGCCCCGTGCGCCGCCTCACCGGCAACATCGCGGAGTTTTCCAGCCATCCGGAGGATGCCTCGCGGGTCATCCAGCCGACGGACAGGGGCGACGAGATCGGTCTGGCCGAGCAGGCCCTAGCCCGCATGGAAATGACCCTGGCCGACGAGCTGCGCCAGAAGCGGCGTCTCGCCCAGCTCGGGCTCGCGGTCAGCAAGATCAACCACGAGCTCCGCAACATGCTCACCACCGCCCAGCTGCTGACGGACCGCCTGGACAATGTCAGCGACGAATCCGTGCAGCGCATCGCGCCGAGGCTGGTCAACACCCTCGACCGGGCCATCGCCTTCTGCGAGACGACCCTGGCCTATGGCCGGGCGACCGAGCCCCTGCCGCAGAGGCGGCTCATCCCCCTGGCTCCCCTGATCGGCGAGCTGTCGAACCTGACCGACCTCGCGCCCGAGGTCGGCATCGCCTTCGAGGCCGAGGTGGCCCCGGACCTGACGATCGATGCCGATCCGGACCAGCTCTCCCGGGTGCTCGTCAACGTGGTCCGCAATGCGGTCCAGGCCCTGAGCCAGACAGGCTCCCCGGAAGGCAAGCCCCGCATCGACATCTCCGCCCATCGGGAGGGCGGCACGGTTATTATCCTCATCAAGGACAACGGCCCTGGCATCCCGGAGCGGGCCAAGGCGAACCTCTTCACGCCTTTCCAGGGCTCGGCCCAGAAAGGCGGCACGGGCCTCGGCCTGCCGATCGCGGCGGAGCTCGTCCAGCTCCACGGAGGAACCATCACCCTCGACGAGCGCCAGGGGCGGACCTGCTTCAGGATCGCGATCCCGGACCGGATGTCCCCTGCAGATGCAAACTGAGGCTTTCCGCAAAACTTCCGCACAAGAGGCTTGCCAACCGCGTCGGATCCCTTTATGTCACCGGCCTCGGCAGACGTTGCTTCCCGCAACGGCCGGCAGGCGCCCGTAGCTCAGCTGGATAGAGCACCAGACTACGAATCTGGGGGTCAGAGGTTCGAATCCTTTCGGGCGCGCCATTTCTTCACATGACATCGACAAGCGAATGAAGGTTCGAAGACGCGTTCCTGCGCTCCGAAGCCTTCTGGCAATGCAATTCGAAGAATTCTACCGGATCATACTTCTGCGGCCGGAGTGACGCCGAGATCGCTGAGCTTGGCGCGGACCTCCGAAACGGGCCGTTTGAGCTTCAGACTGATTACGGAAACCGGTATTCCCTCCCTTGCGAGGGCCAGGAGGGCTTGAACGGTCTCGTAGGTCCAGAAGCTTCCGTCGGCATTCATGGTCGGTGCCTCCCTTCCCAAAAAGGCAAGCGTCGCCTTCAAGTGAGGCGAGATCATGAAAAATCGACCTGGAAAAATCGGCTTGGGAAAATCTCCAGCGCAACCTTAGCCGAGGATGTGCGTTCCCTGTGGAGGCAACACAGACAGGGACCACATCATGAGCATTCTCTGGACCATCATCATCGGCTTCGTTGCTGGCTTGATCGCCAAATGGATCATGCCAGGCCCGAACGAGCCGTCGGGCTTCATCATGACGACGATCCTGGGTATCGTAGGAGCCGTCGTCGCAACCTATCTCGGGCAGGCTCTGGGCTGGTACCGGGCCGATGAGGGAGCCGGTTTCATTGGTGCCATCGTCGGAGCGATCGTCGTGCTTTTCATCTACGGTCTGATCGTCGGACGCCGTTCGAGCACCACCTACTAAGTATGTCACGCCTGCGAGCGTGATGAAGGGGCCACGACTTCGTCGGTGGCCCTTCTTTCTTTTTAGCCGTCGTAGCCGACACGGCCCTGCTCGTGCGAGCCCATCAGGGCCGCCTTGACGGGGCACTGACCCACATAGCCGCGCCAGGCAAGGAACGATCCGCCTGCCAGGGCCAGGACGTTCAAGAATGGATTGGGCCGCGGCTTGGCGGCAGCCGCGGCAAGGCCGAGTCCGGCCAGCATGTAGAGGGTGCGTTCGGCCGTGGTGAGGTTGGCTTTTCCGTTCATCAAAGATCCGGCCTTTGCGGACATCATGTTCGACACATCGGTTCTCCTGATTGTCTTTGCGCGATCACCTTGGCCGAACGCGATGCCAAGCAGTGTTGTTCCGCATCCGCCGGCAAGCGCATCGGCGCGAGGAACCTGTAACCTTGGCCATCGTTGAGTCCACGCTTCAACAAAGGAGACGTGACGATGCCAGCCAAAGAGAAGACCTTGAACGACTTGTTCCTTCATACGCTGAAGGATGTTCTCTATGCCGAAAAGCAGATCTTGAAATCGCTGCCGAAGATGGCCAAGGCTGCGGAATCGCAGGAGCTGAAGCAGGCCTTTGAGACCCACCGCGAAGAAACGGAAGGGCAGATCGAGCGGCTGGAGAAGGTCTTTGCGATGCTGGACAAGCCCGCTCGCGGCGTGCAGTGCGAGGCCATCAACGGCATCATCGAAGAGGGCAAGGAAGTCATGGAGGATTTCGCCGAGAGCGTGGCTCTCGATGCGGGCATTCTCGCAGCCGCGCAGGCTGTGGAGCATTACGAGATCACGCGTTACGGCACGCTCAAGACCTGGGCCGAGGAACTCGGAATGCACGATGTCGCGAAGCTTCTCGACGAAACCCTTCAGGAAGAGAAGAAGACCGATCAGCTCCTGACCAAGCTCGCTGAAGCGCGCGTCAACATCAAGGCCGCATGACATAAGCTTACGCACGAAGAGCCCCGCGCGCTCACAAGCGCGGGGCTTCGTCTCAGCTCCCGGCGGCTGGCGAAATCAATGCCGGTTTTTGCTGCAAGGGAGAACCTCCGTTTCCAGGACGAGGCGCATGGCGCCCGAGGGCGTAATCTCCAGCGACGCCTTCATCGTGTCCGGATTTTCGACCAGATGCATGAAGGCCAGGAGCCTCAGCCGCACGATCCGGGGCAGTTTCTCCAGGCATTGCGAGAGGGTTTCCGAAACTCCGTTGATCATTTCTTCCTGCACGAAGGAGGAGAGAGGCGCGTTCTCGTCAGGCTGCGACATGCGGCACCTTTTTCTGCACATGCGGGCTGGTTCCGTGAAAGAGGCAGGGGCCGCGCAAGCCGGCCAATCGGCGGACGTGCTGGAGGCTTTCTGTCGAGATCTGGATGGCGGCTGCAAGGCAGGGCTGGCCTTCGATCGTCGTGGGTAGCCCAAGAGGACGAACCTTGAAGCCCGCCTGGTGCCAGCGGGGCAGCCACCACATTTCGACCACGGCAGTGACCTCGGTGATGCCTTCCTCGAGGCAGAATTCCTGGAAGGCCGCCAGCAGGCGGCAATCCGTGCGTCCCGTGCGGCGCTCCTTGACGATGAAATACCGCGTGCATTCGAAGATGGTCGGACCGGCAAGAATGGCTTTGTCCCTGATGAGGGAAGCGAAGGACTCGCTGATCATATGGGGCAGAAGCGTCGGATAAAGCCGCAATCCGCCGATGACGCGTTCGTTGTCGAGAGCGATCAGATAGGTTGCGTGATCGTTGTCATAGGCGTCCACGTCGCGTCCGTCGGGACGCTCGATGTCACGCCATCCTCGTTCCCCAACGAAAACGTCGTGCCTCAGGCGAAAGTATTCTTCGAGAACCTCCTCATAATTCGCCTTGTTGTGTTTGGTGATGACGTGAATCGAGGTCATCCCTCATGCCCTCCGTTTTGCCGGAGAGCAGTCTCCACGCGGGGGCGTGTTTGAGTATTGTAGAAAATTACAGGTGTCGAAGCGTCACATCTCGATCAGGCGATGGTGGAGTGCGCGGGCCACGGCATGGGTCTTGTTGGCGGCGTTGAGCTTGATGCAGGCGCTGCTGATATGAGCCGTGATGGTTCTCTCCGTCACGCCCAGGATTTCCCCCGTATCTGCCGCCGATTTGCCGAGGGCCGCCCAACGCAGCGACTCCTGCTCGCGGGCGGTGAGGGGGTTGGGGCGCGGGGAGGGGGCCAGGATGAGCCGGGCGCGCTCGAAGGCATACATGGTCATGAGGTGAAGCGCGGGCTTTGTCTGGGGCGTCAGCTCCAGGGCGGAGCCGCTCATGGACAGGCAGGCCTCGAAGCCATTCAGCCCATGAATGGGGAGACAGTAGCCCTGCCGCATGCCGAATTCCTCGGCTTCCCGCATGATTTCGGCGCCTTTCGGATTCGTTTCCGGGTCGTAGCGGGCCTCGCTCCATTCGAAGGGCTGAACGGTCTGGCGGCACAGGCGAATGATCGGATCGTGGCGGTCGTAGCCGTTGTGCGTGTAGCGACGGTACCAGTCGATAGGCCATTTCTTGAGCAGGACGAGGCTTTCGATCCGCTGGTCCGGGTGCGGCAGCCCGGTCATGATGAAGTTCTCGAACCCGAACCGGGCAAAGGACCGCTCCATGGCATCGATGATGTCCTGAGGCGTGGTCAGGCGGTCAAGGTCTTCAATGAATTCAAAGGCTTCTGCCGTATGGTCAAGGCGGCGTCCGCTCACAAGCATCTCCCTGACTTTCAACCTTTGGCTTAATGATATAAGCATGCTACTAAAAGTTTTTACAACCGCATAGAGACTGTTTTTGATCCTAAGAGGCAGGAGCGGCTTTTGCAGAAGAAGTCCCCCAACGAGACTGACAAGCATATCGGCAGCCGGGTTCGCGCCCGGCGGATCATGCTCGGGATGAGCCAGGAAAAGCTCGCGGATGCCTTGGGTCTCACCTTTCAGCAGATCCAGAAATACGAAAAGGGCGTGAACCGTATCGGCGCGAGCCGCCTGCTCCAGATGTCGGGAATTCTGGACGTGAGCATCGAGTTCTTCTTCGAAGGGCTTCCGGGACTGCGCGAGAAAGGCTTCCCGGATAGCGGCGTCATGGCCGATTTCCTGATGAAGCCTGAAAGCGACCGGCTGGTCCGGGGCTTCCTGCGCCTCAAGGATGACGACATTCGCCGGAAGGTGGCCGACCTCGTGGACTGGCTCGCCTCAAACCAGCATCCCTGAATTCCTGACGTTCCGGGCTTCCAGGCCCCTTCGGAACCCCCCGCGCTTCAGATGGTTACCCCCTCACGATTGAGAGAGGTTGACCATGGGCGTGGGACAGCAAGACACCAGCAGGCAGCATGACGACGGCAGCGAGGATTGGGATGCGCTGAAGGGCGATGTCGGCGAGATCGCCAGCGCGGCCGTGGAGCGCAGCCGTTACTTCATCGATTCCGCGCGCGAGCAGGCGACAGACTACGTCGATCGCCGCAAGGACGATATTGCGCAGTCGGTCGCCGATTTCGCCACCTCCTTACGCGAATCCACGCATTCCTTCGATGAGCGGCCCAACATCCGCGCCGTCGTCGACAGCGCCGCCGAGGGATTGGACCATCTGGCGGATTCGATCCGCGAGCGGACCTTCGCCGATTTCTTCAACGACTTCGAGGATGTGGTGCGCCGCCGTCCGGCAACCGTGGCCGCCGTGTCGGTCGCCGTGGGTTTTCTCGCCGCGCGCTTCATCAAGAGCACGGCCGAGGATCTTCGCCACGCCGACAGGGCGCAAACCGGCCGGCCGCGGACGCGCCAGGGCCAAGGCGCGCGCGGCAGCGCCTGACGGAGGTTTTCATGCAAGGCAACAACCAGACCATACAGGGTCTTGTGGGTGAGGCGCTGCGGGAATCCACCGATCTCGCGCAGAAGGAATTCACGCTCTTCAAGACCGAAATCTCCCAGAACATGCGCACCCTTTTCATAGGGCTCGCGATGGTGGTCGTCGCAGCAATCTTCGCGATCGCAGCCGTCATGCTGCTGACCGAGTCCCTGGTGAAGTGGCTGGCGACGATCGTCGATTCCGAAGCGCTCGCGGCGCTCATCGTCGGTGGGTCCCTCGCAGTGATCGCCATCGGCCTCGGGCTTTGGGGTCGCAGCGCCGTGACGGCATCTTCGCTCGCGCCGCAGAGGACCATGCGTTCGCTGAAGCGCGATGCGGAAGTCCTGTCGGAGAGAGGTGCATGATGACGTCGCAAAGCCTTCAGGACCTGGAGCAGGATATCGAGCGCAGCCGCGCACAACTCGACCGGACCATCGATCGCCTCCAGGACAAGATGACGGTCTCCGGCGTCGTCGACGACATGCTCGGGACGGCGCGCAGCAGCCAGTATGGACCGCTTTACGACACGGTCCTGGAAACCGTCAGACGCAACCCGGTTCCGGTCATGCTGATCGCCATGGGCATCGGGCTTCTCGCCTATCGCCTGGGCCGGCCGCATCGTGCCGCGCGCCCGGAAAGACTGATCGCCGCGGATGAGGACCTCATCACGGAAGAACATCTTCTGATGGAAGAGGAGGATCCGCGCCTCTACGGGACGGAAGCGAACTCCCGGCATACGCCCGAGACCATGGTCGATCGTCCCCGCATGAACTCCCGCTATTGATGGATTGAACAGGAGAGATATATGGCCAACACCAAGAACGAGCCCGGCAAGCAGGGCGGTACCGAGACCGGCACGGCCGGCAAGGTTTCCGCGGGCACCTCTGTCGGCAATATCGGCGAGGCTCCGATGCCTCACGCGCAGAACCAGAAACACGCACAGGCAGCCGGTGCGTCCGCAGGCAGCGGTCAGTCCAGGGGCTCGCCGTCCGGTCAGTCGACGCAGCAGAGCGCTCAGGGGCAGGCGGGTTCGGTGAGCGATAAAGCTCAGCAGGCCACCGAGGAACTGCGCCATCGCGCCGAGGATGCCTATGAAGGCGCTTCCGAATGGGCGCGGGATACATATGAGCGGGCCTCCGACTGGGCGTCCGAGACCTACGATCAACAGCGCCGCCGGATGGGCCATATGCGCGGCCGTTCCGCACGGGCTTACGGGCAGGCACGCCATACCCTGCAGGAATATGTAGCCGAGAACCCGATGGTGGTCGGGCTGGTCGGATTGGCCGCAGGGCTCGTCCTCGGAGCGCTGCTGCCGCGCACCCGCCGGGAGAACGAGATGTTCGGCGAATGGGCGGACGAAGTGCGCAACCAAGGGCTTCGTTACGCACGCGACGCGGCCAGTCGCGGCCGGGAATACGTCGAGGAAACGTTCAGCGGAGACGAGGCGCAATTCAGTCGCCACGAGAGCGAGCTCGGCGGTCAGCGCGGCGCCGGCAGGCATTAGTCCGCTTTCGCGGACCCGGCTTTCCGGCGCTGAGCCTCATCTGTCCGGGTCAGCGATGCTGTAAAGCAGAAGACTTCACATCGAAAGAAAGCGCCGGTTCTCACCGGCGCTTTCTTTATAAGGCCATCCCGCCGAGTGTCTCGCCAGAAAAAGCAACGGCCACGGCGAAATGATGTGCGTACATCCGGCATCACCATTTCGGCATCGTGACCGCTTCTGGCGAAACAGTGACGCCAGACTGAGCCTGAGATGGGGGTGCATCGGTGCCTTTGCAAGAGGTGAAGGAATTTCTTAACGCTAAACCCGCAAAACTTCTGTGCGCACAGTGAAGACCAGGAACGACGTGGATGCGAGTTTGTTGGCCCTGTGCAGGGACGAACTTTCCTATTCCTGCAAACGAGAGGTTTGAGCGAGGGTCCTGCTCAAGGACCGGTCGGAGGAGTTGTAATGCGTATCCTGATCTTGGAAGACGATCCGGCGATTGCTTTCGACCTTCAAGCCATTCTCGAAGGGGAGGGGCATGAAATCGTCGATTCAGTCAGTTCACTGGCAGAAGTTTACGAGCATATCGACGACGACCTCGATTGCGCCTTGCTCGACATCGACGTGGTCGGCGGGAAAAGTTTCGGCGTGGCCGAGATGCTTATGGAGCGCCATATTCCTTTCGCCTTCGTGTCGGCATCCAATCCATCCGATCTGCCCTGCAATCTCCAGGAGGCGGCTTTCGTTGCAAAGCCTTTCGAGGAAAGGGCGCTTCTCCGGGCCGTCATGGACATTGCGCCCCATCAGTTCCCTTGCTAGAGCCTCGATCCCAAAGATGGGTCTGCACAAGGAACCGTTCCGATGTGCGGACCATCCGAGGGCCGGGAGGCCCGTCATTCTGCGGGGCTTAATCCTTCATCATGCAAGACGTCCGGTTCGGCTTCTGCTGCAAGTACATTCCTGAGGACGGCTCGGTGGAGGCCGCCCGGGCAATGAATACGACCACGGTGACGATGGCTCACTTGGGCCGTCTGACGCCGAAGGCCGCGTATGACAAGCTCGCCTCCGTCGTGGCGCACAACCTGGATGCCTTTCGGCTCCAGATCGCGCATGTGGCCGGGCGGCCGAGGCTCGAGCGCCTGCATCGTCTCTCAAGCGATCTTCTGCCCGGCTATACGCATCCCGGCAGCCAGGATTACTATCGCGATCCGGACCTGCGCCGCCTGATCGAAACGAAGCTGGCGGAAGCAGGACAGCTCGCGCGCGACAAGGATGTGCGGCTCAGCATGCATCCCGGCCAGTTCTGCGTGATCGCATCCGCCAATCCATCCGCCGCAGCCAACGGCATCGCGGAATTCGAGTATCATGCGCAGGTCATGGCGCTCATGGGCTATGGGGAGGGCTGGCATCCCCACGGCGCCCACATCAACATCCATGGCGGCGCGAAAGCCATGGGCGCCGAGGGAATCCGGCGCGGGCTCGATGCTTTGTCGGAAACGGCGCGGAACCTGATCACGATGGAGAATGACGAGGTCAGCTTCGGGCTCGACGACCTCCTGCCTCTCGTGGACCACGTGCCCATCGTGCTCGACCTCCATCATCATTGGATCATGAGCCAGGGCGAGTATATCGAGCCGGAAGACCCCAGAATCCGGCTCATCGTCGCATCCTGGCGCGGAGTGAGGCCGGTGAGCCATGTGAGCGTCTCCCGGGAGGACCTGCTGTCCGGGCATGACGTCCGGACGCTTCCGAGCTTCAAGACCCTCGTCGAAGCAGGCCTCAAGCCGAAGGACCTGCGCGCCCATTCCGATCTCATGTGGAACGAGGCGGTCAACGATCTGGTGATGCGTCACCTCGCCTGGTCGGATTTCGAGATCGAGGCCAAGCTGAAGAACCTCGCCACCGAGGGGCTGGCTCGCCACGTTGAAAAACGGCAGGGCGTTCTTCTTACACAATAACGTACCAAAAATTTTCCCGTTTCGCGGAACCAAACCGGTTTGCGCGAGTTGTCGAGCATTGTGCAGTGAGTCAGGTTTCGATGCCCGCCGATCCAACCACAGTTCTGTTAGTCGAAGACGAGCCGCTCATCCGTCTCTTTCTTTCCGAGCTTCTGGAGGACGTCGGCTTCAGGGTCGTCGAGGCGGCCAATGGCATCGAGGCGCTCGTCCTCCTCGAGGCGGGGCTCTCCATCGATGTTCTTTTGACCGATGTGGATATGCCGGTGGGCTGCGACGGGTTCGAACTGGCGCGCCGGGTGCATCAATCGCGGCCGGAAACCGAGATCCTGATCATGTCGGGCCGGCAATGGCCCTCGCAGGGGGATCTGCCTCCAGGGGCGGCATTCCTGGCCAAGCCCTGCCCCAACGAGGCCATCGTGTCTCACGTCATTTCCGCGGCCGAGCGCACGAAGCTCTCCAGCCATGTTGCCAAAAGTCAACGGTCTTCCCTCGATGAAGCGGCAAAGATACTGCCATTTTCGAAAACAGCCTAAATTCCTGAACTCGACCTTGCTGCCGGCGGTGAGCGGACATAAGCTCTGCCGGAATTGATCTTCACCAATGGGCCGGGGGTGAGTGACTTCCCCCGGAAGGTCCGGCCGAAGATTGGTCAATCAGCTTTTCGGGCCTGGTTCAGGGCCGTCGATAGCTTTCCCACCCCATTCCCGGAGGAATACATGCCGACCAAGACCACAGACCCTAAAGCCAGTGCGAAGAAGGCTGCAGACAAGCCCGCCGCTAAGAAGGCTGCCGGTTCGAAGCCCAATGCCCTTCAACAGCCGTTGCAACCGTCCAAGGAACTGGCGGCGATTGTCGGTTCCAACCCGCTGCCCCGCGGTGAGGTGGTGAGCAAGATGTGGGACTACATCAAGAAGAACAACCTGCAGAACCCCGAGAACAAGCGCGAGATCATCGCCGACGACAAGCTGAAGCCGATCTTCGGCAAGCCGAAGGTGACGATGTTCGAGATGAACAAGCACCTCGCCCAGCACCTGAAGTAAGCCGCTTCACGAAAGCCTGGCGACGCTTCGCCCGCTCAGGAATCCTGCCGCCACCGATCGAGCGGCAGGATCTCCGGCCGTTGACCCGGCGCTTTCTTCCATGGGTCCACGGCCCATTCCGCGCCCGTCCGTTTCTCCGCGATGACCGCCGTGAAATGCGGATAGCGTCCGTCGAGGAAGAATCCGCGCGATTCCGGGTGCTCCACCACATGATGGGAAAGAAGACCCTGATCCTGGAGAACCAGAAGCAAGCTCGTCGTGTTCGCGGTTTCGTCCAGACAATCCATCTGCCCGTACACGCCCGACAACTGGGGCGGCGACCCCGGCACATCGGGCTTTCCACCCAAGGATGCCGCCAGATAGGCGGTATAGGACCGGATGACATCGGCCAGGGCCTGCCGCTCCGCATCCGGTGAGCCCTGGGCGGCCCTCAACGCTGCCCGCGCCCGGCTCAACCATGCACCCTCGACGGAAAGCTCGAGCCGACGCGCGCATCCATAACCGTGACAGGCGATGATGCGGTTGCCGGAGGGCCCGACATAGCCCCGCTCGCCGAACCAGTTCTGGGGGGCCTGAGGTCCGGCGAGGGCCGGGCTTTCCGGGAACCCTCCCATGAGCAGGCATGGCAGGGCTGTCAAAATGAGAAGTGGCGTCGATCTCATGATGGGGATACCTATCGCTCTCAAGGCTGCAGGTTCCCCGGGGCATATAGAACGGGCGATCTTTCTGCCCATGGGTTAAGCTTAGTTGAGTCGGGTTACGACCTTGGAGTTTTCATGTCCCGCATCGTCTTCCTGAATGGTTCCTTCCTGCCGATCGAAGAGGCCAAGGTGCCTTTCATGGATCGAGGCTTCATGTTCGGAGACGGAGTCTATGAAGGCATCGGGGTGCTCAATGGGCGCCTGATCGACAATGAGGCGCATCTCGAGCGTCTCGAACGTTCGCTTGCCGAAGTGCGCATCCCCAATCCCTATACGCGGGCCGAATGGACCTCCCTCGAGGAGGAGCTCGTGCGCCGCAATGGCATGGCCGAAGGCTTCGTCTATTTCCAGGTCACCCGTGGCGTGGCGGAGCGTGACTTCTTCTTCCCCGACAATGCCAAGCCGACGGTTGCGATGTTCACCCAGGCCAAGTCCATCGCCTCGGCCCCCGCCGCCGAGACGGGAATTGCCGTCGTCACGGTGCCGGACATGCGCTGGGAGCGGCGGGACATCAAGTCCATCAACCTGCTCGCCCAGGTGCTGGCCAAGCAGGCCGCCAAGGAGGCCGGCGCGCAGGAAGCCTGGATGGTGCAGGACGGCTATGTGACCGAGGGCGGCTCGTCGAGCGCCTTCATCGTAACGAAGAAGGGCAGCATCGTCGTGCGCCCGCTCTCAAACGCCATCCTGCCGGGCATCACGCGCAAGTCCCTCCTGCGGCTGTCGCAGGAGGCCGGGATCGCCCTCGAAGAGCGTCGGTTCACGGTGGAAGAGGCCTATGACGCCGCAGAGGCGTTCCTGACCAGCGCATCGAATTTCGTCCTGCCCGTGGTGTCCATCGACGGGCGTCCGGTCGGCGATGGAAAGCCGGGGCCCATCACCAAGCGGCTGCGCGAGCTTTATCTGGACATGGCCCGCTTGCCGGCCATCGCCGCCGAGTAGCCTTGCCGGAACCCGCTTCCGGGTCGCCCGTTGCCTTTCCAAAGGAGCGCGACCCATGAAGCGTGTGCTGGTCCTATCCATGGCGCTGGCGGGCGGCCTCTCCACGGCCGCCCTGGCGCAGGATCCGAAAGTTCTGCAGCAGCAGGCTCCGAACATGCCGCAGCCGCATCAGGTGCCGGCCGAGAAGGTGGCGCCCGACGGCGATCTCTCGGGAGCCAGGGATCCGTCCGAGACCGGCTCGACCAACACCCTGAGCGACAGGCTGGAGCGGTCGGACGGCGTGATCCGTCCGCCGGAGACGGCGACGCCCGACATCACCGTTCCGGCGCCAGTGCCGAATCCCGGTACGACTCCGGTCATTCCCCCACCGGGCAGCCCGGGCGGCAATCCGCAGCTCGATCCGAAATAGGCCGTGGCGGGAGGTTACTTCCCCGCCGAACGGCGGCGCTTGCCCTCGCGGGACTTCGCGCTCTCGCGGGGTTTGTCGCCGGCGGAGCGGCCCTCGCCGCTTTTCATGATCTGAGCGGCCACTTCGGAAATCTTCTGCCGCAGCTCCTCGTTGCGGCTGCCGGTGCCTTCCAGGGCTTCGAGCCTGCTCTGAATCTCGTCGCGCTCGGCCTGGGTCTCGCGGATGCGCTGTTCCAGGATGAGTCCACGCTCCTGCTCGGCGGCCAGGCTTTTCGCCAGTTCTGCCAGGCGCAGGCGCTCGTCGGAGAGTTCGCTCCGGTGCTCGCCCAGGGCCCGTTCGAAGTCGTTTCCGCGTGAAGTCTGGGTCATGAGCCGGGTTTCCAAGTCCGAGATCGTAATACGCTTGGTGTCGACCTCGCTCAAGGCCGCAGTCAGGCGGCGCTCGGCATCGGCCAGATCCGCCTCGAACCGCGAAAGCTTCTCCTCGGCGTGAACGAGTTCGGCTTTGGTCCTGGAGCGTTCCTGTTGCGCGAGTTCCAGCTCCATGCGGGTGTTGGACAGCTCGTCCAAGGTTGCCCGATGGGCGCTTTCGAGGGCGGTCAGGGTTTCGCGCGTGCTCGCAAGATAGGTTTTCGTTTCCGAAAGATCCTCTTCGGCCGCGGCCAGCCGGGTCTGCGTCGCCGCCAGGGACATCTCGAGTTCCGAGACGGTCCGGTCACGTTCGGCGAGGGTGCTCTCCAGGGCCTCGATGCGGATCGCCCGCCGCCCCAGCTCCTCCATGCTTTCCCGCTTCTGGTTCAGGGCCTCCTCGGCCTTGCGCTCGATCCGCCGCTGGAGAACCGCGAATTCCGCCCGCAGATGATCCTTTTCAGCCGTCAGCTCCGAGACCGACATGGGAAAGAGCGCCTCGGCCCTGCGGCGCGCCAGGCGCTCCGCGCGGGTATTGATGGCGGGAACGATGAGAAGCGCGATGAGGGATGCGGCGACGAATCCCAGCGCAAAGATCATGATGCTTTCGATCACGCGGACGCCAACTCCAGGATGCTTGACCGGTAACGCTCAAGCACCTTGCCTTGTGCCTGCGCAGCTTTCCAGAGCTTAGGCCCCGAAAGTGACGTCCACTTTCGGGGCCTAAGCTCTTTTTTCAAAGGTAGCGCATTCGGAGGCCGTTTCCATCGCGATGGGCGGCCCTTCGCATCGCGGTGGGGTGCTAGAAAGGATTCCAGGTCGGCTCGGGGGTGAATTTCAGGTAGCCGATATTGACCCCGAGGCGGGCTCCCACGCCGGCGCGGATCGGAACGACGATCATCTCGTCCGCCGCCACGGCCGTCACGCCGAAACCGCCGATGAAATAGGCCGAGCCGTCCACGCCCACGAAGCGCTTATAGAGCGCGTCCGTGAAGGGCATGTTGTAGACCAGCATCATGGTGCGGGCGCCGTCGCCGCCGACATCGAATCCGAGGGAGGGCCCCTGCCAGAAGACTCGGCGTTCCCCGGCGTTGCGGGTGAAGAGCTTGCCCTCGCCGTAGCGCAATCCGCCGAAGAACGCGCCGGAGGCTTCCTGGCCGAGAATGTAGCCGTTGGGTTCGCCCCAGCGCCGCACCGCCTCCTGGAGCGCGAGGGCGAGGCCGCGGGAGGCCGAGCCGAAGAACTGGTGGCCGGATTCGAGCAATTCATTGGAATTGAAGGAATTCGGATTGCCGGGATTGTTGGCGTAGGTGCGCTGGGCGGTTTGCGCGGAGGCCTGCGGAGCCAGGACGCCGATGAGGGCGGCCAGTGCTGCTGCCGCAAGACATGTGGACCGGGAGCGCATGGGCTATCTCCTCGCATGAGACAGGGGACAATCCAGCCCCTTGAAGGCCGGAAGGCTGCTATCGAGGGTCGAACCTTAAAGTCTTCAACCCTAACAATCTCTGTACGGATTGCCTTTTGGAGAGGCGGGCCGGCGGGCCGCACCTTTCGGATCGACGATCGAGGATGAAGGAGACGAAATTCAGGCTGTCGAGGCCGAGACGGGCAGATCGAGCCGAGATGCCAGGGCCACGTCGCCGATGGCGGCGAAGGGGCCGTTCCTGTAGCCCCGGTGCTCGTGCCCGTAGGTCAGGGGAGCTCCGCCCGGTCCCACCACGCTTCCGCCCGCGCGGGTCAGGATGTGATCACCGGCCGCCGTGTCCCATTCCATGGTCGGGCCGCAGCGCACATAGACATCGGCCTCGCCGGAGGCGATGAGGCAGAACTTCAGGGCCGAGGAGGTCATGCGCCTCGTGCCGATCGACAGGACCGAGAGGCAGGCTTCCGTTGCGATATCCCCATGGCGGCGACTGACCAGGGCGACGAGATCGTCCTCGGGGGCCGGGCGCACCCGCGCCGCGCGCCAGTCGAAATCTGTGCCGGCCTCCTGGGGGAGGGAACTCGTCCGGGCGGAGTCGCCGGCGATCCAGATCGCGCCGATAGCCGGAGCCGCCACGACGGCCGCGACGGGCCTGTCGCCCCGGATCAGGGCTATGTTGACGCTGTACTCTCCGGTCCCGTGAATGAAGTCGCCCGTGCCGTCGAGGGGATCGACCAGGAAGAAATATTCCTCCGTCCGGGCCGCGCTGGCGGTTTCCTCCGCGATGACGGGAACGCCGCTCCAGGCCTCGGCGAGGCGTCCGATGATCAGCTCCTCCGCAGCCAGATCGGCGGCCGTCGTGGGCGTTCCGTCGTCCTTGATGCGCTTGTCGATCAGCGCATTCTCCATGCCGCGCAGGAGCCGCCCCGCCTCCCAGGCGATGTGGGCGAGCTTCAGGGCGATCTCGTCGGGGGTTTGACCATCGAAGCGCATCATGGCTTTGTGCCCGTTCCCTCGAAAACTGTCGATTCCTTTTTGCCCGCTTTTCAAAGAACTCGCAGCCGGGTATCCGGGTTCACGTTCTCTTTCCTGTTTGGCTGTATTCATGCGGGTCGAAACCTCGATTCATGAAGAGGCAGCCGACGTTACGGTGTCTCCGGAGCCCCTATGGCCACGATCTCCCTCGATTCCCTCGACCTCGCCGCTCTTCTCTGCTCGCGCGTCTGCCACGACGTGATTTCGCCGGTGGGAGCCATCGTCAACGGGCTGGAGGTGCTCGAGGACGACAGCGATGCCTCCATGCGCGAATTCGCGCTCGACCTGATCCAGAAGAGCGCCAGACAGGCGTCGGCCCGCCTGCAATTCGCCCGCCTCGCCTTCGGGGCGGCGGGCTCTGCCGGCGCTTCCATCGATCTCGGCGATGCCGAGCAGGTGGCGCGGGGGCTCTTCCTCGACGACAAGATCACCTTCTCCTGGACATCGCCCCGTCTCCTGTTCCCCAAGAACCGGGTGAAGCTCCTGCTCAATCTCATCATGACCGCCACTGCCGCCATCCCGCGCGGCGGCTCGATTGCGGTGACGGTCACGGGCGATGCGGAGACGTGCGAGTTCATCATCAAGGCGAAGGGCCTGAACGCCCGCATTCCCGCGCATGCGGAGGCTCTTCTGGCCGGCAATTCCGAGACCGGCACGATCGATGCGCATGGCATCCAGACCTATTATGCCGGCATGGTCGCCCGCGCCTCGAACATGAGCATCGCCTTCAGCATCGAGGGTGATGAAGTGACGATCCGGGCCGCGACGGCCTGAAGGCTCCTGCCCGTCACGCCTTGTAGGCGACGAGAACCGCACCCGATGCGATCAGGGCGATGCCGATCCAGTTCGGCATCGTCAGCTTTTCTCCGAGAAATATGACTCCGAACACGGCGACGAGCACCACGCTCAGCTTGTCGATCGGTGCCACGCGCGCCGCGTCTCCGAGCTTCAGCGCCCGGAAGTAACAGAGCCACGATGCGCCCGTGGCGAGGCCCGAGAGAACCAGGAAGATGTAGGTTCGTCCGGAGACCGATGCGAGGGGCTGCCATTGCCGGGTAGCGACCAGGATCCCGCCGAGCACGAGCAGGATCACGACGGTTCGGAGAAAGGTCGCGAAATCCGCGTCGATCTGCTCGACGCCGACCTTTGCGAAGATCGCCGTCAGCGCCGCGAAGGCGGCCGAGAGAAGAGCCCAGAACGGCCATGACAGCAGAACGGATTTCATGAAAGCCTCCCTACCGCGATCAATAAAAAAGCCCGGCTGGAGGCCGGGCTCTTCAATCTATCCCTGTTCGCGTCAGACCGCGACACGCTCGTCCGCCTCGTTGGGCTCGCGCAACACATAGCCGCGGCCCCAGACGGTTTCGATGTAGTTCCGGCCCTGCGAGGCGTTGGCGAGCTTCTTGCGGAGCTTGCAGATGAAGACGTCGATGATCTTCAGCTCGGGCTCGTCCATGCCGCCGTAGAGGTGGTTGAGGAACATCTCCTTCGTCAGGGTCGTGCCCTTGCGAAGCGAGAGGAGTTCCAGCATCTGGTACTCCTTGCCCGTCAGGTGGACGCGGGCCCCGCCGACCTCGACCGTTTTGGTGTCGAGGTTCACGATCAGGTCGCCGGTGGTGATCACTGACTGGGCATGGCCCTTCGAGCGGCGGACGATCGCATGGATGCGGGCCACCATCTCGTCCTTGTGAAACGGCTTGGTCAGGTAATCGTCGGCGCCGAAGCCGAGGCCCTTCACCTTGTCCTCGATGCCGGCCATGCCGGAGAGGATCAGGATCGGCGTCTTCACCTTCGCGACGCGCAGGGTGCGCAGGACCTCGTAGCCCGACATATCGGGAAGGTTCAGGTCGAGAAGGATGATGTCGTAATCGTAGAGTTTGCCGAGGTCGATGCCCTCTTCTCCGAGATCCGTCGTATAGATATTGAAGTTCTCGAACTTCAGCATCAATTCGATGCTTTGCGCAGTCGCGCTGTCGTCTTCGATCAGAAGTACGCGCATGTTCAATCCCCAGCCCTTGCCCTTGAGCCCTTGAGCAGCGGAACGCTGCCCACCCGCCGCCGGGCCTGCGACGGATGCTCTTTTGAACTGATTCGAAACGCTAGTACGGAATGGTTAACAAACCCTGATTCTGGGAGGCAAGCGCTTAACGAACTTGACAGGCAGATCGTCTGCCAAAGGCAATTTTCCTGTGGATTCTGGGTAACCATAGGGAACCGCCTCACAACATCCCAAAAGCTTACGGTTCAAGCGTTTCGGCTTTGTCCGGGGCGCGGATCGGTCCGGCCACGCCCGTGACCGGACCAGTCTTAACGAAACCGGTAAACGAAAGGTTGACGAAGGGCCTGGCGCGGGGGGCGGGGACGGCGGCGCTCTCCAAAGCCCTGAGGCGCAGGGGAGTTTTTGTCGCAGACGGTAAGGAAAGGTCAACTTCCGTCGGCGAAAGTGTCCTCATGTCTGGCGGATAACTGAGCGATCCGTGAGACACGTGAAACAGCGACGTGTGGAGTTGAATCAAGATGAAGTCGCGGGATACGCTCATCCGCCTCAAGCGCTTTCAGGTCGACGAAAAGCGTCGCCGCGTGGCGCAAATCGAGATGATGATCGCCGAGTTCGACCGCATGGCGGCTGACCTGGACCGGGAGATCGCGGCGGAGGAGCAGAAGGCGGGCATCACCGACCCGAACCACTTTGCCTATCCAACCTATGCGCGCGCTGCGGCCCAGCGGCGGGACAATCTCCGCCTTTCGGCCCAGAACCTTCACATCCAGCTCGACGATGCGAAGGCCGAGCTTGGCGAAGCCTTCGAGGACCTGAAGAGAGCCGAAAGCCTGGAGGATCGCGAGCGTTCCCTGGATGCCGCCATCAGCCAGATCGGGACCGGCCGCGTCGTGCGCGCCGCAACCGCCTGATCCGATCCTAGAAAACGAAGATCCCGAAGGGCGCGCCGGACAGGTCGCGCCCTTTTTTAAGTCCCTTGCGTCTAACCGCGTTCGCTGCAACGCGGAGGGCGGTTTGATTCCGGTAAGGCCGTCTATGAAATGCCAGGAGGCCAGCCCACTGTGCCCTTTGGTTCTACCTTTGCCTCACTCGATCAGTCGGACCTCCCGCAAGGGACTTCCCCCGTCGATCAAGAGCCGTCCACCTGGGACCAGCGCAGCTCTGATGCGGGCACGAGCGCGGATCCCGGTCTGCGGATGGCGCCCGTCGAGAGCACCTACCCGCACGGCCAAGGCGAGGTCGAAGGGTGCCTCTCCGGGAGCAAGTTCGAAGTCTTCCACCGCAACCTGGCGGAAGCTCAATCGTCCGGACGCCACCTCATTGGCCGACGCAGCCTGCGCTTGTGCGATGGCCTTGGCAGACCGGTCGATCGCCAGGACGTACCCACCACCGATGCGCCGAGCGATCTCGCGCGCAGCCGCTCCCGGACCGCAGCCGATCTCCAGCACCCGTAAGCCGTCGCGAAGGGGAAGCGCGTTCACGATAGCAAGCAGGCGAGCCGATAGTTCATGGGCCATCGATGTTCCTTCGTTGCGCCGTGTAACGGCTAAGTGTCTTCCACGTGCGCGCGGAAGGCTATGCGTAATTTACGATCAGCGCGTTCATGGAACCGGATAGAGCGGAGGCATTTTCCTTCTGCTGTCAAATCTCGGCTGGGTGCTCGGTCCTGTCTCAACTCCGGAGAACTTGGTGATGAAACTTTATTACAAACAAGGGGCTGTTTCCCTAGCCTCTCACATTGCACTGGAGGAAGCCGAAGCCGTTTTTGAAACCGTGCCTATCAACTTCAAGGCCGGGGAGCAGCGGACGCCCGAGTACCTTGACCTAAATCCCCTTGGCCGCGTTCCCACGCTCATGACTGAACACGGTGTCCTCACCGAAACCCTGGCTATCCTTACCTATATCGCGCAAGCTCATCCAGCCGCCCAGCTTGCACCTGAAAGCCCTTGGGACTTTGCGCAGATGCTCTCCGTCATGAGCTTTCTCGCATCAACCGTCCACATTAGTACAGCGCACATGAACCGAGGATACCGCTGGGCGGATGATCCGAATGCAATTGCAGACATGCGCCGCAAGGCTCCCAGTGTTGTAGCCGCCGACCTAAAAATTCTGGAAGACAGGCTTGGCGCTGGTCCTTGGATCCTTGGTCCGCATTACAGTGTTGCCGATCCGCTTCTATTCGTCATGACGTGGTGGGCCGAGCCTGACGGGGTGCCCCTCGCACCTTTTCCCAACCTAAGGGCACATCTCACGCGTATGCAGGACAGGGAGGCCGTTCAGAATGTTTTGACACGGGAGAGGCTTTTGCCGCGATAAACGACAGCTACACCGGCGAGGGCTGCCAGTGCTGAGGACCAGCCGCGCAGGCATCTCGGTTGGGGCCATGTTCGTGCTGGGAGGTCTTAGTTGGATTGCCATCGCATGGATTTTGGCGACGATTATCGGACATTTTGAGACTGCGTAATTCGTAGAACGGGCCTTATGGAACGCAACGGCCCTTAAAGCTTTAGCCAGCGGTAGCGCAGCGGAGATGAAACCCCTTTCTCTTAGATCCTCTGAAGTAAGAGTCAGCTGCTCTGCCCCAGATTTCCAGAGCCAACGGATTAATAGTTTGCTGTATTGCGCTTGAGAAGCGGTCCCGACGCTGGGTCCTTTTGCACGATGCATTGAGAGCCTCTAATGGAACCGTTGGAGGCACTTTCCCTCCCCCTTGTAGGGAGGAAAGTCTGCGCTGCATAAGACAAATCTTGGATAAGCCCGAGTCTCATGGGGGAGGAGGGCCAGTGCCGCGCCTGTGTTTCCGAGTTGCGCAAAGAGGCGAGGAATTTCGTGAGGTATTCTAAGCAGACGTTCCGTTCGGCGACAGCACGGGCATCTGAGGAGCCGCCTCGCGGGGAAGAAGCCCGAGGAGCCGGGGATCGTCCGCCACCTCGATCGCCCGACGGTAGGGCGTGAATCCAGACCGGATATAGAAGGGGAGAGCACCAGGGGCATCGAGCGTGCAGGTATGGACGAAGAAGCGCTGGATCGGCTTAGTGAAGGCACGGCGGATCCCTTCGCTCATCAGGAAGCGCCCCGCCCCCTGGCCGATGAAACCGGGAACGAGCCCGAGAAAGGCCAGTTCGACCTCTTGGTCCGGACGAAAATCCAGCTCGAGGAGGCCCACATCGGCGGTTCCGTCATGGAGGGCATAGGCCTCGACCTTCGGATCGCCGATGATCGCCTTCAGTTCCTCGTCGGGCATCACGGCCCGGCTGAACCAGAGCCAGGGCTCTCCGATCGTGCGGAACAGGGTCCGGTAGCGCTGGAGGTCGCGGTCGATGCGCTGGAGAGACCAGCCTTCCGGCGCCTGGGCGACGGGAAGGGATGGAGGTTCGCGCATTTCGAGATACGTGACGACCATTGCGATCTTGTCCGGCGGCAGGTCCGTGTAGCCGTTGAGGTTGAGGGACACTGCCGTTTCCGCGGTCATGATGCGATGCCTTCTGTGGGCTGCCGGAGAGAGAATCTCCGTTGCTTAAGAGGATTGCCGCCCGCCGTCACCCTCCGTTTGGATCGCCCGTGCCGGCCGGACGTTATCTCCTGTCTTTCGGTCAGCATAATTCCCTTGCGGACCAAGGGGATTATGGGCACAGAGGAGCAGCGAGGGAGTGCAGCCGACGCGATGAGGAATGTGCGTGAGTTCATTTGGCCCGTGATCGGGCTGCTGGCGATCATTCTGTCAGGCTGGATACTTTATGATCGGCTGCATGGGATGTCTTTTAACGAGGTCTGGGGCAGCCTGACGGCCGTTCCGCCGCATCGCTACGCCCTGGCCGCCCTGTCGACCCTGGTCGCCTACGCGGCGCTGGCCTGGTATGACCGGATCGCCCTGCTACATCTCGGGGTCCGCCATATCTCCTGGCTCTTCGTCTCCGTGACGTCGTTCACCACCTATGCGCTGTCCCATAATATCGGCGCATCGGTCTTTTCCGGCGCCGTCGTCCGCTACCGGGCCTACACGTCGAAAGGTCTGGGCGCCCCGCAGATCGCCGTTCTCGTCGCCCTGTGCTCCTTCACCTTCGGCCTCGGCACCATTCTCCTCGGCGGAGTCGTCCTCGTGGCCGACCCGACCCTGCTGCACCGGCTCGAAGATCTCCTGCCCTCGATGCTCACCAATCCGGCGACGGCCCGCATTTTCGGCCTGCTGCTGCTCGGCTTCGTGGCGCTCTATGTGATCGGCTCCGTCCTGCACCTGCCGCCGCTCGTGATCCGCAAGGCGAAGCTGGAATATCCCCGCCCCGCCATCATGGCGCGCCAGCTGATCGCCGCCCCGCTCGAACTGCTGGGGGCGGCCGGAATCATCTATTTCGTGCTTCCGGCCCATCTCGAGCCGAGTTTCATCATCGTGCTCGCCGTCTTCCTGGCCTCCTTCTCGGCGGCCCTGGTCAGCCATGCCCCCGGCGGCCTCGGCGTGTTCGAGCTCGTCTTCCTCACCGCCATGCCCGACATTCCCAAGGCCGACGTGCTGGCGGCACTCATCATCTTCCGCCTGTTCTATCTCCTGATCCCCTTCGCTCTCTCGCTCGTCGTCGTCCTCATGTTCGAGCGCGCGCGGCTGGCCCAGGCCTGGCGCGGCCGGGCGGCCGCCGACCGCTCCGTGCCGCCGCCGCCCCTGTCCTCCTCCGACCAATGACGGCTTTCTGGCGCAGGCTGGGCTTCGGCCTGTCGACGCTTCTGGGCGTCAGGCGTCTCGGCTTCTTCATTCCCTATCGCTATGCGGACAGCGTCGAGCCGGCGGGCTACCCGGCGCTGCGGCGGTATTTCGAGGCGGCGGAGCCGAGATTTTCCGAGGTGCTGGAGACCGTCGAGGCCCATGGGGAGCAGCTGCGCGCCATTCTCGGGGGCAGCGGTCCGGCGCGCTTCGACCAGAGCTGGTTTCCGCGCCTGGACGCCGCCTCGGCCTATGCCATGGTTCGCCGGGAGAAGCCGCGGCGGATCGTCGAGATCGGCTCCGGCCATTCGACCCGGTTCATGGCGAAAGCCGTGCAGGATGGCGGGCTTCCCACCCGCATCACCTGCATCGATCCCGCTCCCCGCGCCAGCTTGAGCAGGCTCTCGGTCGAGCATCGGCATGCCCTGCTGCGGGACACGGACCCCGCCGTTTTCCAGGAGCTGGAGGCGGGCGACATCCTTTTCATCGATTCCAGCCACATCGCCATGCCCGGCACCGATGTGGACCGGCTTTTCCTGGATGTGCTCCCGAGGCTGGCCCGCGGAGTCCTGGTTCACGTGCACGATATTACCCTGCCCGAAGCCTATCCGGAGGCCTGGGCTTGGCGCGGCTATAACGAGCAGCTGCTGGTCGGAACCCTTCTGCAGGGCGGGGGCTATGAACTCGTCTTCGCCAGCCACTACGTGGCGCGCAAGCCCCAAAGCGCTCTGTCCCGGGGGATCCTGTCGGAGCTGCCGCTGGTCTCCGGGGCGCAGGAGACGAGCCTGTGGCTTCGGAAACTGGAACCCTAGAGCCGTTTCAGGAAAACCGGGAACTGGTTTTCCGACCGAAATGGCGGCAAGCAAGGACAGTTGCCGCGGCTTTCGGCTTCACGAAAATTCAAACGGCTCCAGCCGGGCCTTAGGCCGCGACGCTCGGCCTCTGTCCGGGCTCCGGGACCGCGATGCCTGCTTCCATGTACTCGTTGAGCTTGTTGCGCAGGGTGCGGATCGAGATGCCGAGGATCTTCGCCGCATGGGTACGGTTGCCGAAGCAGAAGGCCAGGGTGTCGAGAATGAGGTGACGCTCCACATCGGCGATGGTCCGGCCGACCAGAATTTGCCTCAGGGCCTCGATGGTCTGCTCCGCTCCGGAGGGGGAGGGGGCGGTATTCACCTGAGATGAGCCTTGCTGTTCCAACGGATCCGGTGTGCCGAGCACGGTGCGAGCCTGCCTTAAGGGAAGTGATTCAGGAGTTTATGCTCATTCTATGGTTAGGAAGGTCTTAACGGCCGAGCTTGCGGCGTGAAATTTTGCCGCCTCGGCACAGCAAAAAGGCGCTGACCCGGGGGGCAGCGCCTCGTGTTCGAGCCGGCTTGGGCTTATTGCCGGTATTGCTGGATACGCGTCGTCCGCAGTCCCGCCAGGCCATGCTGGTCGATGGACATCTGCCAGCTCAGGAATTCCTCTGTGGTCAGCGTGTAGCGCTGACAGGCTTCCTCGAGGCTGAGCAGACCGCCGCGTACGGCGGCGACGACTTCGGCCTTGCGCCGAATGACCCAGCGACGGGTGGTGGAAGGCGGCAGGTCGGCAATCGTCAGGGGACTGCCATCGGGCCCAATGACATACTTGACCCTTGGGCGGTGGGGTTCGGTCATGATACGCTCACACAAAAATTCAACGACCTTTGGTAGGCTCGAACCTACGCGACGGGGCTTAATGTTTTCCTAAGCCCGATCAGGCGGTTACGGCAGTGCCTAAGTTCGGCCCCAATCGTTAACGCTGGCTTATTGCCGTCGACTTTCCCTTTAAGAATTCGACTTCAATGGCTATAGAAGGGGCTTGACCCCTCCTGTGCGCCGCCTTGAACGGCGCCTCTGGATGGAACGATGCTCAATTCTCTCGACCTTCCCACCGAACCCTCGAAGACCCGCGTCGTGGTTGCGATGTCGGGCGGCGTGGATTCCTCCGTCGTCGCGGCCCTGCTCAAGCGCGAGGGCTATGACGTGATCGGCATCACGCTCCAGCTCTACGACCATGGCGCCGCCGCCCATCGTAAGGGCGCCTGCTGCGCCGGCCAGGACATCTACGATGCCCGCCGGGTGGCGGAGGCCATCGGCATCCCCCATTACGTGCTAGACTACGAGGCCCGCTTCCGCGAGGCCGTGATCGACCGCTTCACCCAGAGCTATCTGGCGGGCGAGACGCCGATCCCTTGCGTGGAGTGCAACCGCTCCATCAAGTTCCGGGACCTTCTGGAAACGGCCAGGGAGCTCGGGGCCGACGTGCTGGCCACCGGCCATTACGTGGCGAGCCGCCGCTTGCCGGACGGACGCCGCGCCCTGCACCGGGCCGCCGATCCGGACCGGGACCAGAGCTATTTCCTCTATGCGACGACGCCGGAGCAGCTCGATCTCCTGCGCTTCCCCCTGGGCGAGCTGCCGAAGGAGAAGACCCGGGAGCTGGCGCGCGAGTTCGGGCTCACCGTGGCGGAGAAGGCGGACAGTCAGGATATCTGCTTCGTGACCCAGGGGCGCTACAGCGATGTCATCGAACGCTTGAAGCCCGGGGCCGTGCAGGGCGGCGAGATCGTCCACATCGACGGCAGGGTGCTCGGCCGCCACGAGGGGATCATCCATTACACCGTCGGGCAGCGGAAGGGCCTGGGGCTCTCCATCGGCGAGCCCCTCTACGTGGTCCGTCTCGAGGCCAAGGAGGCCCGCGTGGTGGTAGGTCCCCGGGAGGCCCTGGCCACGAAGCTCATCCGCGTGACCGATCTGAACTGGCTCGGCGACGTCCCCCTCGAAGCCCTGGGCGAGAAGGGCATGGAGGTAGCCGTTCGCGTGCGCTCGACCCGCGAGCCGCGCCCCGCCATCCTGCGATCCACAGGAACCGACACCTCTGTCGAGCTGTTCTCGGCGGAAGATGGGGTGTCTCCCGGTCAAGCTTGTGTCATCTATGAGAGCGATGATCCCCGGGCCCGCGTGCTCGGCGGAGGCACCATCACTCGCACTCTTGCCGAAGCCGCGCCCGCCGCGGCCTGACGCGCCGACCGAAGGAACCTTTATGACGGATGGAGCGACCACCGTCCTGATGCGCAAGGCTTATGCGCGTTGGGCGCCGATCTACGACCTCGTCTATGACAAGCTGACCGAGCCCGCCGCCCGCGCGGCGGTCAACGCCGCGGTCGCCTGCGGCCCCAAGGTGCTGGAGGCCGGCGTCGGCACGGGGCTGTCCCTCGGCTATTACCCGAAGCATGCCGAGGTCTATGGGGTCGATCTATCCGAGGACATGCTGCGCCGGGCCAAGGAAAAGGTCGAGAAGCGGGGCCTCGCGCATGTGAAGAGCCTTCAGGTGATGGACGTGACCCGTCTCGGGTTTCCGGATGAGAGCTTCGATGCGGTGACGGCGCAGTTCATCATCACTCTCGTTCCCGAGCCCGAAACGGCGCTGGACGAGTTCCTCCGCGTGCTGAAGCCGGGAGGGGAGATCGTTCTGGCCAATCACTGGGGCCAGCCCTCCGGGCCGATCGCAGCCCTGGAGGAGCTGGCCTCGCCGGTTGCCAAGGCCATCGGCTGGAGCTCCGCCTTCAAGGCGGCCCGCGTCGAGGATTGGGCGCGCCGGACCGGGAGGGTGGAGGTCGTCGAGCTGAGATCGCTCTTCCCGGTGGGCTTCTTCAAGCTGATGCGGCTGAAGAAGACCGCCTGAGAAGGATTGGAACGGCCGGACCGGGGATCCGGCCGCCTTGCCCCAGGCGTCCCAGGTATCGGGTGACTTTCAGGCCTCATGCCCTATCTTAGAGGGGAAGGGCAATCCGCTCACCACGAAGGCTTCTCCCATGCGTCTCTTCATGTTCACCTCTCAAGCCAGAGACGATCTCTACGCCTTCGCGGGCGATGAGACGGGCACCAAGCTTCCGGCCAAGTACGGCCCCTGGGGCCTGACCGGTACCCTCAGCTCCCGCGAGACCCCGCCCCACAAGTTCTCGCGCAAGGCCATCGAACAGGCGATCTCGACGGAAGGCTTCCAGCTCTGGCGCATGAAACCCAAGGGCTGACGGATTTCCGAGCCGATGGATCTTTGCCCGAAGGCGCATCGGCACAAATCCGTATCCAGGGTGCGGGTCTTCCTTGACACTGGGGGGCAACTTTCCCTATATCGCGCTTGCCTGACGCGGGGTTCGCCCCGCTGCCTGGGGCGGAGTAGCTCAGTTGGTCAGAGCAGAGGAATCATAATCCTTGTGTCGGGGGTTCAAATCCCTCCTCCGCTACCATCATCCCCATCCTGAAATCCAAGCATAAGCCCCGACGGGATCCGTCAGCCGAATCGGGTTGCGTTCCTTCGTGAACCCTCGGCTATGCAGGAAGGCCTCCAGGGGCTTTTTAGGCCGCAGCGCTGGGTCGGTCGTTGAAAGGTGGATGGGGTTCGCTCTCTGGAATGCGGACGCAGTTGCGGCCTGCCGCCTTGGCCCGGTAGAGGGCCTGGTCCGCGGCTTCCAGCAGGATTTCCCTGCTGCTCCCGCGGAGCGGCTGCGCCGATGCGGCGCCGATGCTGGCCGTCACGTTCCGGTACGGGCTGCTCTCGTGGGCGATGCCCATGGCCAGGATCGCCAGACGGATCTTCTCGGCGATGATCAGGGCTCCCTTCAGATCCGTCTCCGGTAGGATGACGGCGAATTCCTCGCCGCCGTAACGGGCAGCCACGTCCCTCGGGCGGCGGATATTGGCATCGAGCGCGGCTGCGATGGCGCGCAGAACTTCATCGCCCCGTCCGTGGCCATAGCGGTCGTTGAAGCTTTTGAAGAAATCGACGTCGACATAAAGCAAGGACAGGAGGGATGCAGATCGGACCGCATGCCTCCATTCGCGCTCGAAGGTTTCGCGGAAGGCGCGGCGGTTCGGCAGGCCGGTGAGGTCGTCGGTCCGCGCAACGCGCCTCAGTTTGGTTTCCGCGCGCATGCGGCGCTTCAATTCCCGCTGAAAGAGAAAAGTCAGGCCGACGACGGCGCAGCACAGTAGCAGTGTCGCAAGGCTCAGGACCAGGGCTCTTCTCTCCCAGGCGGCGAAAATCTCGTCGACGGACAAGGCGACCGTGAGAACCAGCGGAAACCGGTCCAGCCGCTCGAACGAGATGACGCGCCAGGCTCCGTCGATGGGCGAGATCGAGTCGAAGGTGCCGGACTTCGCCTGCAGAAGACGCTGCACATGAGGCGAATTGCCGAGATCCTGATCGATCTGGCTCTCGTCATAGGGATAGCGCGTGAGCAGGATTCCGTCGCTGCGGAACAGATTGATCGCTCCCTTTTGGCCCAGGCTCAGATTGTCGAAGAGCTGATTGATCGTGCGTAGCGCAATCGATCCCATGACCACCCCGGCGAAATCGCCGTTCGAGTCGGGAATTCGCCGGCTGATGGCGATGGCAAACTCACGCTGTGGCGTCCTGCTCGCGAAGGGGCGACTCACATACAGGCCGACATGGGATTTTTCCTTGTGAACGGTGAAATACTCCCGGTCCGAAACGTTCAGAGAGCGCTCGGCGATGATCGGACCTGCATCGGCAATGAGGTTGCCCGCCCGATCGGCGAGTAGAAGCACACCCATGAAGGAGGCGGAAGAGGCGCGATCGAAAAGCATCCGATACTGGAGATCGGGAGGAAGCTTGTGAACGCTAAGATGGCGCAACCCCTCCATCGCGCCTTTCAAGGAAAGGTCGAGCAGTTCGAGCTTGCCTTCGAGGTCGCGCGCAATGGTGGTCAGAACGTTGCGGGAGGATATTTCCGCCTCCTGCCACGTGTGTTGGCGATCCATCCATAAGATGTGCGCCGATATCCCGAGGATCCCCACCGCAATGATGCCTGCGATCAGGTGCAGGTAGACGACCGAGAGCAGACGCTTCATGGGGCCATGCAAGGCTGTGGCGCGAATAGTGTTATGCGAGCCGGCGAGAATTGACGGACGCCATGATAGCGGAAACTTGGAAGGGGTCGCTATTGCAAAGGTTAACGTGAACGATTGATCTTTGTGTCAAGGAACGGAATTACATTTCGGGCGCAGCGGATCGACCGTCGCCGCGCCCGAGCATGAGTGGTTTTAGCGCGATCGCCGGGCCCGACGCGAGAGCATGTTGAGGGCTTCGATCAAGGCCGAGAAGGCCATTGCCGCATAGATGTAGCCTTTGGGCACATGAGCGCCGAAGCCCTCGGCAATCAGGACCGTGCCGATCATGAGCAGGAAGCCGAGGGCCAGCATGACGACTGTCGGATTGGCCTGGATGAAGCGCGCGAGGGGATCCGCCGCCAGGAGCATCACCGTGACGGCGGTGACGACGGCGACGACCATGATCGGCACATGATCGGTCATGCCGACCGCCGTGATGATGCTGTCGATGGAGAAGACGAGATCCAGGAGCAGAATCTGAACGATTGCCGAAGCGAAGCTCATCTGGGCCCGGTCGCTCTCGAAGAGATCGGGACCTGCATTGGGATCGACGTTATGGTGGATCTCCTTCGTCGCCTTCCAGACGAGGAAGAGGCCGCCTGCGATCAGGATCAGGTCACGCCAGGAAAAGCCGTGGCCGAAGGCGGTAAAGAGCGGCTCCGTGAGCTGAACGATGATGGCGATCGTTCCGAGAAGGCCCAGGCGCAGGATCAGGGCCAGGCCTATTCCGATGCGGCGGGCTCGCGCCTGCTGGTGCGCGGGCAGCTTGTTCGTGAGGATCGAAATGAAAATCAGATTGTCGATCCCGAGAACGACCTCCATGACGACAAGGGTCGCAAGCGCAGCCCACGCCGCCGGGTCCGCTGCCAATGCCAGAATGTGATCCATAAAGCTGTTCCTGTTCTATCAGGCCTTATTTCGGATATTGTTGAGCTTGCACAAGAGCCGAAGGGTATTCTTTCAAGGCGAATCCTCCACAATTCTCGAAAGCAGCTTGAAGGCGGGCGAACTTGAGCCATTTTCAGAATGTGGCCGCCGCATCATGGACGCTGCTCACCTTGGCAGATGCACGGCGCTGGGTTTTGAAGCTGGGCTTTGAAACGGTGTTCCGCTGACTTCGCGCCGTGCCCAGGCAGGCTGGCATCGTTCCGTCACTCGTCAGGCTCAGCCGTGGAACCCGGCGTGGTGTGAGAAGCGTTTCCTTAAAGAATGATATGGAGTTCCGTTATGGCAGGATCATCGGGATGTCGGCTGCTGACAGCCACGCTCCTGGGCGCTCTCGCGAACCCGCTGGCGGCTTATGCTCAAACAGGGCGGCCCTGGGTCGATCCGCCTCCGGAATCAACGGGACCTGCCCTTGGAGCGCCGGCGCCGGCTCCACCTCAGCCTTCATCTTCCGCGCAGCCGACGCATCGCATTCCCTCCTCGGATGTGCAGGCGGCCACCGATAAGGAACGGCGCGAACCGCAGCCGGCATCGGACGAAGCCGGAAGAAGCGTGGCCGCTGATGAACAGGCTCGACCGAAAACGACGGCCGGAAGCAAAGTAAGAAGCCAAGCGCAACAAGCTCGCACATCGAGCCGTGCGCCTAGGCGCGAGGATCAGGCGGCTCGCCGGGCCGGAGCAGGATCGCAGATCTCGCAGGCACAACCGCGCAACGCCTTTGACCGTCGGACCCGTGGGGTGCGCTATGGATCGATCCAGGAAGGCCTCGATGCCGGCCTCGAGGTCATGAGAATGAGAACCTTCCAGCTCCCGGATGGAAGACGCATCACCGTCCTCACGCGCCCCGATCAGGATCCGACGCCTCAATTTCCTGACGGATACTGACGGACCTGACGATCTTTGAAATGCGTCGGCCGTCGTCACGGATGTCATTGCCGCTTACACATGAGGAACGGCGATCGTTCTGCTCAACGATCGGGCAGGACCTGGCGTCGTTCTTCTGCGGTCTCTCGGGCGAGGCGGCGAATGTCGCGCCACAGGCGTTGCTCGCGTCGCGCATCGGCCAGGGCCCGGTGAACGGCCGGTCCAATCTCGCTATCCCGGCGCTGAGCCGCTGAGAGAATAGCCTGCATGATGTCTGCGTGGAAATCCTCCGGGATGCCGGCAGCCTGGAGTTCCTCGCGCATGGCCAATGTGTGAGCCGCCTCGGTATCCTGGATGCGCAGCGCATGGCGGGGAAGACCTGCTCCGCGCAGGAGCCTGCTGAGCCATTTGCCGTCCCAGGATGGCGCTGTGGCATAAAGGGCGCGGCCGCTCAAAACGGAAAGCATTCTTCGGGCGACGTCTTCCACCGGCTCTCCCTCTTCCTCGAGCCGCTCCCGGGAGATGCCGTGAACGGCTTCAGCCTCGATGTCCCAGTCGCCCCAGCCCGGCGCGGGGCGAATGAGATGGCTTTCCTCTTCGCCGTCTCCAAGAACCCAGGCGACTTCGATGGGATAGCCGTATTTGCCAAGGGAAGACGCCTCGAAATCGAGAAAGGCAATGTCCGGCAACGCTGTCATCGGTGAATGGGTTTGCTTGCGAGGAACCATTGAGAGAGGCTGTCTCCTCGGGCCATTCTAAGCTGAACGATTGGAGGATGTCTGCATCCAGAGTCCTTATGCAGATGTCGTCGCTTTGCGTCTGTCTTCAACAGGCCTTGGTGCGGAGATGTCATGTCAGCCTTGTTCTTCCTTGACAGAGGTTTTCTTCGGGCGGAGCCTCTGTCGGCTACCACGAAGCAGTTCAGGATTTGGAGGGAAATATGGCGAAGGGCGTCAAGGATCTTCTCGCAGAGGCCAATTCCGCGGTTCCGAAACTGTCTCCCAACGAAGCGGCCGAAAAGATGAAATCCGGCGACGTGCTCGTCGTCGATGTGCGCGATCCGGGCGAAGTTCAGCAAACCGGCCGGATCAAGGGAGCGCTCAACGTGCCGCGAGGCATGCTGGAATTCAGGGCCGATCCCGACAGCCAGTATCACAACCCGGCTTTTCAAAGAGATAAGACCATCCTCTTGCACTGCGCATCCGGCGGTCGTTCCGCTCTCGCCGCAAAGACCTTGCAGGACATGGGATACACGGCGGTCTTCAATATCGGCGGGTTCAAGGATCTGGCCGAAGCCGGCATCGATACGGAGCCGGCCTGAACCTTAACGGGACGGCCGATAGTCGCTCGGCGCTCGGATTTTCAGATCGAGCGCCGCGTATCGATGAGAACGACGGCGTTCCGCCCGGCCATCCTAACGCATATCGACCGACGTGCTGGCGACGCTGGGGATAGGTTCGGCTGAGGCCGTGATCGATCCGGTCGAGGCAGGATCGCCGATGCCTCTTGTGAGCGCGCTGAGGAGGCCCTTGCGCTTCGCTTCGTAATAGTAGCCCCCGGCATAAAGACGGATGGCGCGGTCTTGATTGCCTCCGGCAACTTTATAGGCATTGGCCAGATAGGCGACGGCGTAGGTCAGGTTGGTCTCGGCGTCGAGCAGACCGGATTCCGGGCCGCGATACCCCATGCCCCGCGCAGTCGCATAGCGGATCTGCATCAAGCCGAAATTGCCTCGGTTCACGGCGCGCGGGTTATAGCCGCTCTCCCGCTGCACGACGCGATGAACCAATGTTTCAGGTATGCCGTGGGCCTTGGCGTGTTGCGCAATCAACGCGTCGATTGCAACCCTGTCGGAGGCCATGGCCGGTGAAATGCAAGCCATCGCGATGCTTGCCATGACAAGACGAGAAATCATGAAGGTCCCCTTGTTTGAAGGGGATTAGTCATCAGCAATCGTGGCGAGAGCAGGTCAGCTTGGCTGTATCCGTATACGGGATAGAATGCACAGACGTGCTGCTTTCCGTTGTTCTTGAGGCTTTACAATCGTCGCCTTATGCGTTCGTGGTAATTCTTCTGAGGCAACGGATCGCCTGTGAATTATCGCAGAGCTTACTCCCGCTGAGGATCGATGGCGGTAGAGAAAATCCGTGCGTCAACGTGGCGTCATTATGAGAAGCTTATCGCTCATTCGCAACAAGTTCCAAGTGGATAGCTTGTCCCGATGAGTTCTTGCGAGCATCGCATGAGCTTAATCGGCCAACGACCGATTCCATGAATGGCTTGGTTTCTGCGTTGAGCGAGCATCTCCGCCCGAAAGGGGCAACAGCACTCCTGGCGGATGAGAGCCATCCCTGAGCATCACTATGCTCGGTGCTTATTCGCCTGCAATCGGACATCCATACGCGTTTCGTCGCGCCGAGATGAATTCGGATCTGCTGCCTTGCATGCGGACATCGCACCGAAAGCACAGATCGTAGTCGAGACAGCGATCAGGACATCATTCCGGTGAAGAAAAAAATGCTCTTCCGTCTCAGTTCTGCGCTCGACTGTTTTAAGGTATATTTGCAATATAAATTATTACTTAAGTGTTATTTTTTATTATTAAATGTATATATCTGTTCTTTCGCTTGAATATGGCATGCAGATATTGTGTATTAATAAATTATATTGGGCGGAGTAATCCTTGTTTAATCCGTCTGGATTATCTCTCAAGCCGAAATAGTGAAGAGATTTTTACCGAGGCGGTAGTATTTATTGGACTGTGAACGGCGCATCCAAGGAATTTGGCGCCTTGCTTTCTCAGCTCTTCGGCAGGAACGGCCTAATGCAAATTAGTGTTTTTGGGATTGGCTATGTCGGTGCCGTTTCGGCAGCGTGCCTGGCCAATGACGGACATAACGTCATTGCAGTCGATACGAACCTTCAGAAGGTCGGGTCTCTCAATGAGGGCATCAGCCCCATCGTCGAACCGGGCTTGGATGAGCTGATCAAGAGCGGCATTCGTCATAAGAGACTTGTCGCGACCAGCGACGTGCGTGAGGCGATCCATGGCACGGACCTGTCCTTCGTCTGTGTCGGAACCCCCTCCCGCGCCAACGGATCTCTCGACACGTCCTATGTGAGTGCGGCCATCGAGCAGATCGGCGCAGCCATTCGCGAGAAGAACGCTTTTCATTCCGTCGTCATGCGCTCGACCATTCTTCCTGGAACGATGGAAAGCATCGTTCTGCCGGCGCTCGAGCGTGTTTCAGGGCGTCAAGCCGGTGTCGGGTTCGGGGTCGCCTATTATCCGGAGTTCCTGCGCGAGAGCACAGCCATCGCCGATTACTACGATCCTGGTGCGATCATTTTCGGGCGTCACGATCAGGCGACGATCGATAGCCTGCTCGACCTTCACAAGATCTTCAAGGCCGAGCCGCGCATCGTTTCGATCCGCACGGCGGAAGCCGTAAAATACACGAACAATGCCTGGCACGCGCTTAAGATCAGTTTTGCCAACGAGATCGGCAATATCTGCAAGGATGCAGGAATCGACGGTCATGCGGTAATGGATGTTCTCTGTGCCGATACGCGGCTGAACATTTCAAAGGCCTATCTCAAGCCCGGGTTTGCATTCGGCGGATCCTGCCTGCCGAAGGATCTGCGCGCTCTCCGTTTCGCGGCGCGCAAGCTGGATGTTCCAACCCCGCTCCTCGATGCGACGATGCTGGCGAACGAAGAGCAATTGCGGCGTGCCTATGCGATGGTTGCCGCAACGGGAAAGCGCCGGATCGGAATCGTCGGCTTGAGCTTCAAGCCGGGCACGGACGACCTGCGCGAAAGCCCGTTGGTCGAGCTCGCCGAGCGCCTCTATGGACGTGGATACGACATTCGCATCTACGATCCGAACATCCAGGTCTCAAAGCTCACTGGCGCAAACCTGCAGTTCGTAAGGGCTCACTTGCCGCACCTTGCGTCCCTCCTGACGGACGATATCAACGACGTCGTCGATCATGCGGAGGCGCTCGTCCTGGGTAACCGGGACGAGGCAGGAAGGATCGTGGACATCGTCGACGACGAACGGCCGCTCATCGATCTCGTCCGCATTGACCAGACAAGGTGCTCAGGTGACTTCTATCAGGGAATCTGCTGGTAGCAGCGGCGGCGTCCGGTTTTCCGAGACGCTAGGGGCGCATGTCCTCTACGTGATCGCACTGGCAGCCTTCGCCGTTGCGCTGCCAGCTCAGGCTTACGGCCTGGCAAGTCGTGGTGTCGTTGGTGCGATCGGCCTTCTTGCTCTATGGCGTTATGGGTGGGGATGCCTCCACTTCATCCGTGCGCTCATCTTTCGCAGGATCGTCTTTCCGCGCCAAAGAAAGAACGCCGACGCAGCGGTTCATGACGATCCGCCAGGCGCATACCTCCTTGTGACCTCGTTTCGCATCGACAGCGCAGTGACCAGACGAGTCTATCAGGCGGCTTTCGAAGCCGCCCTGGCTGCTCCGGGAAGGGCGACAGTCGTCGCGTCTCTCGTCGAGGCAGGTGACGAGAGATTGATCAAGTCGCTGTTTCGAAAGATATGCGGGGATCAGGAAAAGGTCGATCTGGTCGTCGTCCGGATCGCAGGCACAGGCAAACGGGATGCTCTCGCTTATGGGTTCCGGGCGATTGCGCGCCGTACCCCCGCGGAAAACGATGTCGTTGCCGTCATCGATGGGGACAGCATCGTTCCGCCGGATCTCGTTCAGAAATGCGCCGGGTTCTTCCGTCTCGATCCACGGGTCGGAGCCTTGACGACCGACGAACTGAGCGAAGTGAGAGGCAGGCGCATCTTTCAGGAATGGTATTCCCTGCGCTTCGCCCAGCGCCACACCCTCATGTCCTCCGTCGGTTTGTCCGAGCGCGTCCTGACCCTGACCGGCCGCATGGCCATGTTCCGGGCGAGCATCGTCTGTACGCCGGATTTCATCCGCCAGGTGGAGATCGACTACATCGATCACTGGCGTTTGGGGCGCTTCAAGTTTCTCACAGGCGATGACAAGTCGAGCTGGTTCTGGCTCCTTCGGAATGGCTACAAAATGCTCTACGTGCCGGACGTCGTCGTTCTGACCGTCGAGGATCCGCCGTCCGACAGGTTCGTTTCCGCAGCATCGATGCTGATGGTCAGGTGGTTCGGCAACATGCTGAGGACCAATGCGCGTGCTCTCGCCCTAGGGCCGGCGAGGATCGGTCTTTTCACCTGGTGGGCGATTCTCGATCAGCGGATGTCTATGTGGACTTCGCTCGTGGGGTTCGCAGCTGCGCTTTTGGCCGGGTTGTTCGTCAGCGGATACGCGATCCTTCTCTATGTCCTCTGGATCCTCACGACGCGCTACATCCTGACGCTCTCCCTGCTGGCCTCGCGGCCGAGGGTGTCGTTGTTCTACCCGTTTCTTCTCTACTTCAACCAGATATTCGGGTCTCTGGTCAAAGTTCACGTCACCTTCCGCCTGGATCGGCAGAAATGGACACGGCAGAAGACCACATCGGCAACGCAAGCGAGGCGTCCCCTCATCGCCAGCGGCTTCATGTCAGCCTACATGCACAGCCTCGCGCTCGCCGCTTTCGTGACGGTTCTGGCCTGGGGCATGGATGTTCTCCCGACACCGAGCCCATCGCTGTTCCTTCCTTGATGCCGGTGTTTCCGATTTGGAGTGTTGAATGACCAAGATTACGCACGAAGCCGAGGTTCAAAGACAGCACCCACGCTATCGGTTTCCCGTAAAGTGCCTTTACAATGGAAAGCAAATTGCCGTCATCGACATCTCCGTGGGAGGGCTCGGCCTGCGGGACGGCGGGATGGAAATCAAGCCCGGATCCGTTCTCGACCTGACGCTTGCCTTTCCCTTCAGCGGCTATGAGCTCACATTGCCCCTTCATGCGGAGGTTCGCTATGTTGCTGAGGAACACAGCCGCATCGGACTGAGGTTTGTCGATGTCTCGCCGCGCCAGCATAGCCTCATCAGGTTCGTTCTGGATGCCTATCTCGCCGGCGACGTCGTCGAAGCCGGCGACATCCTGGAGGTCGTTTCCCGGCGCAATGACGGGAAAACCCGTGAGGTTCCCGCGCGGCCTCAGCCCCAAGGGTTCGTGACGCGCCTGAGCCGCTATGGACGCTGCGCCGCAGGCTATGCCGGGATTGCCGCGGTCACGTTTCTTCTTCTTGGCTTTGTCGGGATGGGTGCTTTCGAGCGGCTTTACATGATCCCGGCGCAATCGGCTCTGATCACCGCCGACCTCATCACCGTTCCCGCACCGTCCAACGGTCAGTTGACCTTCGTTGCTGCCGGTCATGAGATCAAGGCAGGGGAGCCGCTTCTGACCATCCAGGAGCCGCATGGCAACAGCGTCGTCATCGATAGCCCTTGCGATTGCGTGGTTCAGCTGCGCTACAGCCGGGCTGCCAGCTTCGTCCGGGAGGGAGAGCCGGTTCTTACATTGCGTGAGAAGAACAGCTCTCCTTACATCACGGCGAGCATTTCCCAAGATCAATCGTTGCGGCTTTACCGGGGGGCGAGTGCTGTCGTCGAATATTCCAATGGGAGTCGCGTAAGGGAAGCTAAGCTCGAACGCGTGCCGATTGTCACCGAAGATTCTGCGAATTCAGAGAATGTGCAGATCAAAATCGTACCAGGGCAGCTCTTGGAGCCTACCTCTATTGGTGAGCCCGTCTCCGTTGTCTTCAACACCTTTGAGGGATCAACGATCAGGGCCGTGGTCGGTAAACTGCAAGCTGCGGCAAGCTGGGCAGGAAACGTTATTGCCGATATCTTCGAAGAAGTCAGCAAGATGGCGGCGGCGCCAGACAAGACCGGAGAGCCTGAAGCCGATGACGGGAGGAGAATGGCCGGGCTCAAATCGGAAGACTGATCTGCCCGGGTCCCGATCCGGACGGCCTTAATCGAAAGCTCTTGGAGATCGACATGGACAATATCATTCCGGTTCTGATGTGTGGCGGATCGGGCACCCGTCTTTGGCCGGTATCGCGTTCCGGCGAGCCGAAGCAGTTTCACGCTCTGTCCGGTAGCACGAGCCTGTTTCAGCAGACCATGCAGCGTTTCTGTTCCGAGCAATATGCGGAGCCGCTCATCGTCGTGAATTCCCTTCATCGCGACATCGCCCTGAGGGAGATAGGAGAGCTTGGGACGCGGACTGCGCGACTGCTCGTCGAACCTTGCGTGAGAAGCACGGGGCCTGCCATTGCCGCTGCGGCTGCCCTCGTCGCAGAGGAAGATCCGGACCGGTTGATGCTTGTCGCCCCGAGCGATCATGTGATCGAACAGGTCGATATCTTCTCCCGAGCCGTCGCTCATGCAGCGGTGGCAGCGCGTCAAGGCCGGATCGTGCTCTTCGGCATCCAGCCGACTCATGCCGAAACCGGCTTTGGCTATATCGAGGCAGGAGAGCCGTTTGACGATTCAAGCTTCATGGTCGCCGGTTTCGTCGAAAAACCGAAGCGAGCCATGGCCGAGGACTTGGTCGCCAATGGCAGGCACCTCTGGAACAGCGGGATCTTCATGTTTACGGCCCGCACGATCCTCGAGGAGCTCGAACGTTATGCTCCCGATGTCCTGGCCTGTGCGCGGCGCGCTTTGTCCATGGCCCAGAGAGGAAACGACACCATAAGGCTTGCCGCAGATTTCGATACGGCGCCCGTGATCTCCATCGATTACGCCGTGATGGAACGCAGCGACCGCCTGGTCTGTGTTCCCGTGGCTCCCGACTGGCGCGATCTTGGCTCATGGTCCGCGCTCTGGGATATCGGAGGAAAGGACGGAAATGGGAATGTCGCCCGCGGCGACACGCTTCTTCAGGATGTCCATAACAGTTATATCTATGGCAATTCCCGGCTTGTCGCGGTCATGGGTGTCGAGAAGCTCGTGGTCATCGACACGGCCGATGCCGTTCTCGTCAGCTCGCTGGATCAGGCGCAGAATATCGGCCGCCTGGCTGCCGAGCTTGCAGCCGCGAAAAGGCCCGAGGCGAGCCTTCACAAGAAAGTGCGCCGCCCATGGGGCTGCTACGAATCCCTGCGTTCGGGTGAAACCTTCCAGGTCAAGCACATCATCGTCGATGTCGCCGGAAGGCTGTCTTTACAATACCACCATCACCGTTCCGAGCATTGGACGGTCGTTTCGGGAACGGCCCGCGTGACGATTGGCGATAAGGTCTTCGTCATGACGGCCAATCAATCCGCGTATATTCCAAAGGGAGACGTACATCGACTGGAGAATATCGGTGACGATGAGCTTCATCTGATCGAGGTTCAATGCGGTTCATACCTCGGCGAAGACGACATCGTGCGTCTGGAGGACAAATATGACCGCATCGTCACGATCTGACGGCTGTCTTCATCTGCGCATTGCCTCCTTTCTCGCCGCCATGGCGCTGGCATGGAATGTCATGGCGCAGGATGGAAACGACATCACCCGCCTTTCGGGCGAAGTGCGACAAGCCGTTCTCTCGGCCGAGCAGGCTGGTGCCGGAACGAAGCAGCAGGCCGGTTTCTATCAGGTCGCTCGAGCCCGACTGAACTTACTGGAAAAACTTGCTTCTGAGGACAGCGCGTATCCAAGGGAGTTGCTCGACACCGCACGTTCGGAACTTGCCCGTCTGGCTGGGCTCGGCGTGAGTTTCGATTCCCTCACTGCGAAACTGCTCCAGACATCCCTGGGGGATCTGATTTCCGCCCCCTCAGGTGCCGACCGCATGGAGCTTGGCGGTGTTCTGTATCAGCTTGCCAGCGAGCAGCGAAATCCGGCCAGTCGTGCGGCTGCGTTGATCGACATTGGCTATGCCTATCGAAAGATTGGTGCACAGGACCGTGCCTTGCGCTATGCCTCGCTCGCCTTGGACGCGACCGAGGCGATACTGGAGATCGGTGCGAGGGTCGATGCCTGTCAGGTCGTGGCCCGTCTTTCCATCGGCTTGGGAGCATCGGGTGCTTTCATCGCAAACCGGGCCTTGTCTTCGATCTCCGAACCGCGAGCGCGCGCTCTCGCTCGTCACGGGCTGGCGCGGGAGCAACTCCAGGGCAGCCCTTTCGAGAAGGAAGCCGACGCCAAGCTGATAGCTGAAGCCAGACGTCGCCTTGAGGGCGGAGATATTTCCGGCAGTTTGGCCCTTGTGCTGGCTCTTCCCGATGGAGAAGAGCGCGAGGCTCTTCTTGCGGGTTTGTTGACATCCGCGCTCCGGCGGCGGGATCGCGAAACGGCCCTGGTGGCGGCGCAGGGATCGTTCAAGGCTGAGCGGCAGCTGAACAACCTTGCCGTGCTTGTCGCGGATCATGTCGCGCACCATCTGCCGCTTCAAGCCGCAGACATCGTCAACCAATGGCCAGACGGTTCCGGTAAGGACTCAATCCGGCTTTCGCTTGCGGATGACCTGCGCCGCAGGGGCTATTCCAGAATGGCCGAGCAGTTGCTCGGCCGCATCGGAACCAAGAAAGATCCGAATTGGACGAAGCAGGAGATCGCGCTTGGCGATCCGTGGATCACCGACGGCGGCAAGACGAACGATGACCAAGCCAAGGTCGAGCGAGCGCATGCCGTTGCATCTCTTCCGGATGGTATCATCGAAGCGGCTGCCTTGATCCGTTCGGTCTCGGATGACAGGCTGAGAACCAAGGCCTTTCGCCGCATGGCGGAGATCCATGCCAATCTGCTCGCGGCATCTTCAGGCGAAGATCGCGCCGCTGCCGATGCTGTTGAGTCGGTACGGGAAGAGCTCGGGGAAGATCGACAGGAATTGCAGACGCGTCGTGGACTCACACTGATCGTAACAGGCGATCCGCAGGTGATCCCGGAACGCATGGCCTTTCCTCGGAGCTCTCCCACGGCATCCGATGTTCGGCAGGATGTACCATGGCCGGAGGGCGCCGTCGTCGGAAGCACCTTTGCCCATCATAATCCCTATATGGCAAAGTTTCTCGAAGACGGAGCGGACGGATCGACCCGCCTGGAGCAGGCGATCCAATACCAGGGTCTTCCGTCTCCGAAAATGATCGTCGTTCAGAGCGGCGTTGCAACGCTGGGGATGGTCGCCCGCGCGCTGCAGGGCACGGACGCGGGCAACCTGATCGCCTTCGACGGCGATTCCTTGATCGTTCGCGCTCCTGTATTCGTCGCTCCCGGAGCAAGGCTGATTTTGTCGCGCTTCGATGTTCCGATTTACCGCCTGAGCGCCGATGCGGGAACCTTCATTGCGAATGCGGGGACCGTCGACATCGTTGATGCCGAGGTCGTCGGTTATGATGAGAAACGCGTGCAGCCTCTCTGGTTCGACGGCGAGAGAAAAGGCGGCTTTCGTCCCTTCCTGCTGACCTGGGGCGACGGTCGCATGAATGTGGCGGCTTCCACGCTGGCGGCGCTGGGCTACGACAATGCCCTGTCCTTCGGCCTGTCCTATTCTTCCGGTCCGGATCGTGTGACGGAGCTGCGGGATCAGGCTCGTCCTTCCGGGATTATGGTCGACAGCTTGTTCCGCAATTTCTATATCGGCTTCCACTCCTATGAATCCGAGAATGTCCAGGTCGTCGGAAATGAGTTTCGCGACAGCATTCTTTATGCACTGGATCTTCACGACCGCTCGGCAGGAGGCGTGATCGCGCTCAACACGGTCTATGGAACGATGCTGCGGCAGGGGATTACGCTGTCGCGCGATGTCAGCGACAGCGTGGTCTCTGGAAACCTCTCCTTCGACAATGCCGGGTCGGGAATCGTCCTGGACCGCAACAGCACCAACAACATCGTCCAGGCCAACAGTGCTTTCCGGAATGCACAGGACGGTGTGAGCGTTTTCGAAAGCTCCTGCAATGTGCTGAGCAATAATCAATTGACCGGCAATGGGCGGGATGGCCTGAAGGTTCGTAACAGCGTCGATGTGGGCGCCTATGGCAATCGCATCGCATCGAACCTCAATGCGGGAGTGAGCGCCTATATCGCCAATATCGCGGTTGGGACGAACGGCAAAAGCGGTGCGGCGGAGGAGGGGGCGTTCACGCCAGTGACAGCCCTGTCTCTCGGGAAGAACATCATCTCGTCCAATGGGGTCGGCATCAACGCACAGGGCGTATCCGGGCTGGCGATGTTCGGCAACGCTTTCGTGAAGCAATCCCGCCGCCTCTTCGGTGGAGATTATCGCGGACTGGAAGGGCCGTTGCTGCGCCTGTCATCCACATCAGGAGTTCTCATCGCAAGCACCTGCCGTCCTGCGAGGCCGGCGCCGGCCTGCCGATTGCGGGAGCAAGGATATCTCCAGGAGAGCGCCGGGCTCCCGATCTTCGATCAAGCGGACGGTTCCGATTGCACGGATGTCACCGGCTCCGTGCAGCAGAAGGCCTTCAGCAATTTCTCACAGGGGACCTAGAGCCAGCATGAGATCCGCGCTCCTCGTCCTGATCCTGAATCTTCTGGCCCTTGTGCCGTCATGCGGGCAAGCGCGGGCCCAGGGGGGCATGGATGCAAATCCGAGGGACCGGTTCATCGCTGCCATGACCGCGATGGAACAACTGAAGCAGCACAAGGATGCCGCCGCTTTCGTGGCGCAGGCCGACATGCTTCAGGGGGGCTTGCCCATCAGCGAGACGAACCCGCTCAAGGTCCCGCATATCGGGGAGGCGGAGAGCCTTTATGAGCGGGCCTTGGCGGTTCAGGGCGCTCATTGGCCGTCAGCAGCGCTCCGGCGGGCCAAGCTGCTTCTGGCGCAGCGCCGGGACCCGGAATCCATCGAGCGAGCCCTTGAGCTCCTGCGTCGTGCGGCCGCCCTGCAGAACCGTGAAGCGGCCTTCGTCCTCGGCGGCCTGATGGAGGAGGGGGCCGGAGGCCGTCAGGATCTCGACGGCGCCAGGAATCTTTATCGGCTCGCCCTCCGCTCCGGTCACGGCCCGGCGGGACTCGCCCTCGCACGCCTCGAAACCGATCCTGCCAAGGCGAATGTCTATGCGATGCAGGGCGTGAAGCTGCTTTTCGAGGAAGCAAGGCAAGGCTCAGCCGACGCAGCGAGGCTCTTGGCCGATCATTACCGGTCAACCGGCGAAGGGCCCGAGCGCCTGAGGATTGCCATCGAATGGTATCGGCGCGCCGTCGATCTCGGCGATGATGAGGCGGCCTTGCGCCTCGGGCGCCTGTATCTCGACCCCAAATCGGCGATGCAGAGGCCAAAGGAGGCAAGAGATTTCTTCCTGCTGGCCGCGCAGCGCGGTTCTATCGATGCTGCGATGATCCTGGCTGAGGATCCTTACAAGGGCTCGATCCTCGGCGTTCCTGGGAGTGAAGCCGAACTCTGGCTCAATCGCGCCATCGCGACAGGAAGCCCGCATGCGCTCGTTCTCGCGGCCGAGATCCGCAGTCAGGGCGGCGAAGAGGGGCAGAAGGCCGCGAAAGCGCTGTTAGCGGAAGCGATCCGGCGCGTCGACAACGATGTTGCCGCTCTCGTCGCCATCGGCCGTCATGCCCGCGATGGCGTTCTCATGGAGCGTGACGTGCCGCTTGCCCTGAAATTGTTCGACAGGGCGGCTGGAGCGGACAGCGTGGCGGCGTCCTACGAATTCGCACGCACCGCCCTGATATATCCTGAGGAAGTGACGGACGACATGCGCAAGGCGGCGCTCGAACGTCTCCGGAGCGCCGCCGATCGGGGCCACGCGAAAGCTGCCGTCATGATGGGCGATGCTTATCTGCGGGGGCGCAGTCTTTCGGAGACGCATGAGGAAGCCTTGCGGTGGTACCGCAAGGCTGCAGAGAACGGGTCGGCCGTCGCTTACATTCGTATCGGCGACTTCTATGCAGGACGCGCCACGGCAACGGAGGCATTGCGCGCGCTGGAATGGTACCGAAAGGCGGCGGATGCCGAAAGCGCGATAGCCATGGTTCGCCTCGGCAAGATGTTCGGCGAGGGCAGAGGAGTTCCGCAGGATCAGGCGCTCGCAGCGGCGTGGTTCAGCCGCGCGGCGGCGATGGGAAGCGGAGCAGCCATGGTGGAGCTCGGCGCACTCTACGCGCACGTCGGAGGTCCGGATCATGTCAATATGGCGCGCGAGTCGCTCGAGAAAGCCAGCCGGTCCGGCGATCTCCGTGCTCCGATTGCCTTGGCTAAGCTTTATCTTGTCCGGGGCGAGCGTCAGCCGGCCGAGAACACGCTGAAGAAATCTGCCGAGGGCGGCAGTGCGGAAGCCGCCTTGCAGCTGGCAGACCTCCTTGCGTCCGGCCAGCCGACGCCGGAGCAGGCGAATGCGGCACGGCGCTGGCTCGCGTTCGCCGAAAGGACGACGGTGAATGACGATGGGAGGCTCGGCCGGCTTGCGCTGGTTTACCTGAAGCTGCCCGATGCGGCCTCCATCGGACATGGGCTCGCGATCCTGGAGGCGCTGGTTCGCAAAAACGATGCCGAGGTGATGACGCTCCTGGCCACGGCGCTTCTCAAGGGAGCAGGCATGAAGCCGGATCCGGCGCGTGCGGAAGCCTTGCTCCGGCGTGCCGTGCAATTGGGGGACGATGGAGCCCGTTTCGTCCTCGCCAAGGCATATCGCGACGGAGTTGGACTTCCTCGCGATCCGGCGCGGGCCTTTGCTCTCTATCGCGAGCTCTACAACGAGGAGCCGGGCGATACGCGTGTGCAACTGGCGCTGGGGGATTCTTACGCGCGTGGCGATGGCGTTCCCCAGGACCGCCGCGTGGCCGCGGAATTCTATTCCCGGGCAGCGCAACAAGGCGATCCCGAAGGACAGCTCCGTCTCGGGACAGCCTATCTCCATGGGGGCGGTATGCCGCGCGATGAGCGAAAGGCCGAGCAATGGCTGTCACGGGCCGCTGAATCCGGTCTGGTCGCAGCGAAGATACAACTTGCGAGCGCCAAGCTTTCGGGACTCGGAACGGCTATCGATGCGGAGGGAGCATTCGTCTCCCATCTGCGCGCGGCGGAAGCGGGATCTCCTGTCGCGATGATCGAGGTGGCTCGTGCCTTGATAGTGGGATTGGGGACGCAGGCCGATCCGTTGCTTGCCAGGACATGGCTGGAGCGCGCGGCTGCCCTCGGCTCATCGGATGCGATGTTCGAGCTTTATCGTCTCAACGAAATCGGAGGAAGCGCGAATGCCCACGAAGCCGAGCGCTGGCTGAAACAGGCCGCGCAGAGCGGCCATGCCGCCGCCATGTATCGTCTGTCGCTGCATTACCGGCAGGGCACGTCCGGGCAGGACGATGCGGCTGCTCGTGAGTGGCTCGCAAAGGCTGCCCAAGCAGGCCATGCGCAGGCCGTGAAGGCCCTCGCCAGGCAGGCGAGCGCAGCGCCGCAACCGGAATGAGGGCGTGACCATGACGATCGGCGCAGCATGGCGGAGTGACGGACGAGGCAAAACGGAACGGGGAGCGAGGGCGATAACACCCGTGGGTTCAGGAAGTCCGCGTTGGGGGAACCTCCTGTTGCGGTTCTTCGGCAAGGCCGCTCTTCCAGCTTGGGCTTTGGCGCTTGCTCTCAGCCCAGCGGTCGGTGCGCAGGCACAATCTGTTCGGTCCTTCACACCGGATACGGATTTCAGCAAGATCTGCGCGAAGTCGCCCAAGCCGCACCTGACGCGCGATTGGAGCCAATGGACCAAGGCGCAGCCTGTCGGCGATCCTGAGGAGATGTATGCGGCGGCGACCGCCTATGCGGAAGGCAGTCGCATGCTCGACCGGGATCCCCTCACGGCGCGCCGGCTTCTCGAGGCCCTCGCCGAGCGCGTGTGGGCGGGACAGGACAGGGCTCATTTCCGCCTGGCCAAGCTCTTCCTCGATCCGGTCGCCGGGCCCGTCGATGCCGAGCGGGCTGCGACCCATCTGAGGGCGGCCGTGTCCATGCAGAATATGGATGCCGCAGTACTTCTCGCGCGACTGCATGAACAGGGGCGGATCGAGGGCGCCGATGTGGCGGAGGCCGAGCGTCTCCTCCGCTCGGCCTCCGCGGCCGGGCATGTGGACGGCGTGATCGGCCTCGCCCGGCTTCAACGCAGCGGACGGATCGGTCCTGTGCCGCGTGGTGCAACGGACGATCTCGCCGCACTCGCCCTGCAGATGCTCTATGGCGAGCTGAAACAGGGCAAGTGCTCGGCTCTCTACCGGATCGCATCGCTTCTCAGCGATGAGACCCTGGTTCCCGGCGGTCTTAAGGAGGCCGTGAGATGGTTCGAGGCTGCGTCCCGCCAGGGGGACGCCAAGGCCGATCTGGCGCTGGCTGAGATCGATCTCCAGGGTCGCGGCGCCACCTCCTCCGAGCCTGTCATGCGGCATCTGGAGAAGGCCGCCGAGGCGGGCGAGCCACGGGCCATGACCCTGCTGGGCGAACGTCTCCTGGTGGGCGACCGTGCCCCAAAGGATTTCAAGAAGGCCGTGATGTGGCTGGAGCGCGCCGGACTGAATGCGGATCAGGAGGCCTACAAGCTTCTTGCGCGTCATTATCGGGGAGAATTCGGCGCTGCTCCAAACCTTTCGAAGGCAGCGGAAGCCTTGACCAAAGCGAGCCTTCTCCCAGGACAGAGCGCGAGCGTTCTTGCCAGCCTCGCGCGGCTCTATGCAACGGGCATCGACGGAAAGCCGGATGTCGCCGCGGCGCTGGCGGCCTATCGGCGCGCCGCCGTGCTGGGGGATGTGGGGTCCCTCACGGAGATGGCAAAGATTCTGCTGGCCGATCCGCAGGCAGGCAGCTCCGATGAGCCATTGCGCCTTCTCAAGCAGGCGGCCGCAGCGGGGCGTGTTGATGCCATGCGCTATCTTGCGCGCGGCTATGCCTCCGGCCAGTTCGGCGATCCCGATCTTCAGCGGGCGATCGCATGGTTTGCCGAAGCCCTGCGCGGTGGAGATGCGAATGTTGCGGCCGATCTTGCAAGGCTCGCCGCTACCCCCGGTGCCGATGGAGAGAAAGCCCTGGCCCTTCTCAAAGAAAGCGCGGTGAGCGGTTTTGCATCTTCCATGCGGGAATATGGCCGTATCCTGCAGCTGGGGTTGGGGGAGGATGCGCAGCCGGAAGCCGGTGCCGCATGGCTGAGGAAAGCCGCCGAGGCAGGCGACACGGCAGCGATGAAGGAACTCTCGCAGGCCTATGCATCGGGATATGGCGTCGAACTTTCTGCCCGCATCAGCACGGAATGGCTGCAACGTGCGGCTCAGGCGGGCGATCCGGAAGCCATGCATAATCTCGGTCTTGCCATGACTCTTGGATTCGGCACGGACGCGAATGCGAAGGTTGCACAGGAATGGCTCAGGAGCGCCGAAGGTGCAGGGCGCCGCTGACGGCTGAAGAAGGATTCTTCGGAGGTGTGCATGAGGAGAAACGGAATGTTCGGAAAGCTTCACATTCTCTTCCTGAGCGGCCTCTGCATCAGCATAACCCCGGTGGCTATGGCCGCGCCCGGCGCGGAAACGCACGCCCGTCCGGCCCCGACTGCGCAATCCGCACCATTGCCGCAGGAAAAGCTGAATGCCATGTCCAACCCGCAGCTTCTCAAGCTGGGCCAGAGGGCGCTGGATGCGGAGGTTGAGACGCAGGACTTCGTCACCGGTCTTAACGCCGCCAAGGTCGCGATGTCGCGCGGAGACCGCGACGCTACCCGCCTGATGGCGAAGATCATGGCTCGCCATCAGGTCGTGCTCGACGGCATCGACCGTGTGAGGCTGGAGCGCCGCCTCCGTTTCGAAGCCATGCGCGGCGCCTCGAGTTCCGTTCTGGCGGTTGCGATCATGCATGACCGGGGCGAAGGTGTTCCCGTCGATACGAAGAAGGCGGCTGAATGGTACCTGTGGGCGGCTCGTCTCGGGCATGAACGGGCGATGGCTCACGTGGCCTATGCCTATGGCGTGGGGCGCGGGCTGGAACGCAACGAAGCCGATGCCTTGAAATGGCTCGAAGGCCTCAATGAGGGGCGGCGCCGCAGTACTCTGGTGGAGATGGGATGGGCGCTGTTGCTGGGGACGGAGGGCGTGACTGATGAAGCTGGCGCTCTCAGGTTCTTCGAGAGGGCGGCGGAGCTGCAGTCGGGCGCGGCCTATCAGGTCTCTCTCGAACTCGAACGAGGAACACGCGGCGTTCAAAACAGGGAGATGGCGGATCGTCTGATCCGTTATGCAGCCGAGCGCGGCGATTCCTCCGCGGCCACCCGCTTGGCCCAATCGCTGTCGCGCAGCTCCAGCGTGGAGGATCAGCGATTGGCCATCCGCTGGTACGCGGCCGCCGCTCAGGACAAGGACAATGCCGTTGCCGGGCAAAGCCTCTCGCGCCTTCTGACCGTGCGGCCTGCGGGCGCGCTTGTGCCGGAACTCGTCTCCGCTTTGGAGAGCGCAGCAAGAGCCGGGAATCTTGAAGCGATCCTGGGTATGGCTCATGCCTACGCAGAAGGCATCGGTGTCGATGCCTCTCCGGAGAAGGCCGCAGGCCTGCTGCAGCAGGCGGCCGATAGCGGCCTTCCGGAAGCTCAGTATCGGTTGGGTCTCATGTACAAGTCCGGCTTGGGGGTTCCTGTCAACCTCGCAAAGGCCATGGCCCTGATGAGCAGCGCCCGGCAGAGCGGATATCCCCTCGCGGCCGTAGCCTTAAGCTCCATGATGGAACCGGCGGCAGAATCTCCAGCGACCGATCGGGACAGGGCAGAAGGCAGATTGAATCCTGACGGAAAGCAGTGAGCACCTTGTCGAAAGCAGGGCCGCATGGATAGTGGATGCGCGTAGAGAAGATGATGGGACAGGAGCTGCGCATTGCATGCCGTCCGATACCTATTCTTCCGCGCTTTTCGCTTCTCTTCGGAGGGATTTTTTCTCTACCTCCTAATCACGCTTCCATACCTCCTTTTTAGGAATGATTAACTAAACGTTCACTCATACAATTTGGGGTAATCTCTGCGGTAAAGGCTCCTTCGCATGTCAAACCTTCTGTCGGTCACCACGGTTCTCGGTTGCAATAATTCCATGCTCCGCGAAGGTTTGCGGCACATTCTCTCGAGCACGCGGTTCAAGCTGCACCCGGAAAATCTCACGCGCGGAGATTTCAGTCTGGGCGACGAGCATGGAGGATCCTCGATCCTCTTCATTCTCGACAGGAATCTTTACGCGTCAGGGATCGCCAGGGCGGTTTCGGCCTTGCGACAGCATCATGCGCAGGCGCGTATCGTCGTCCTTTCCGACGCGTTCGACTTGGACGACATGAAAGAAGCCTTCCAATCCGGAGCTGATGGGTATTGCCTGGCCACGACCGGATGTGAGGCTCTCATCAAGTACCTCGACCTCGTGATGCTGGGAGAGATCGTCTTCCCTTCGGCCGCTTTTCTTTCATCGCTCTCGTCGCCGGCTTCAGAGACAAGCCTGCGCAGGGAGATGCCGTCCAGCAGGATGTCGCCCGCGCCGGTTGCCGCGGCACAGGAAACTCACGACTCGCCCATCCGGACCCTGTCGAGCCGAGAGGCGGAAATCCTGCAATGCCTGATGCAGGGCGCCCCCAACAAGGTGATCGCCCGCAAGCTCGATGTCGCCGAGGCTACGGTCAAGGTGCATATCAAGGCCATCCTTCGCAAGATCCGCGTGGCCAACCGGACGCAGGCAGCCATGTGGGCGGTCAACCATTTCTCCGCTGGCGGAACGGATGACTCATTGATCCCGTCGGGAGAGAAACTGGCGGCGCATGGCCTGCGTTAGGGAACTCGTTTTTGAAAGGTGCGGCCCGGAAACGACCTATCTTCGCCGCTCGAGGTCTCGATAACGTCCGTTTTGTTCTTTGGATCGGGAGTAGACTTTGCAGAGCACTTAGAATGGATTCGGGCTCGCATTTCGATGAACGAGTTCTTGAAGCTTCCTAAGAGCGCTCCATAATTCCGGTTCACGCCGCTTCAATAAGTAATGCCTGGATAGTAAAAATGAAACGATATCAAGTAACTTGTCTATACCTTTTAATTAATGATTATTAAAACGATTTGAATGGGTAATGATTGTCGGGAATAAGATTATAAGCTAAAGATCTCGAAAGAAATTTTATTATTTGCCTGACCGAATCAAGACCAGAAAGGCATCTGCGATGCGGAACACCTACGATCTTGATAACCTTCCTCATCCAGGCGCTTCATCGGCTAAAGACGTAGCCTATTCAAGGTATATGGAACTGGCGCGCTCGGTTGAGCCCTCACCCTCCGAATTTGCAGCGGCGCGTGCGATCCGAACGCTTCTCGTGGAGCCCAACGCTCTCCTGAGGGAGGGCTTGAGACGAATCCTCTCCGAAACGCTCTACGCGCCCTCGGTCGCGGCGGCGAGCATCGACGAGGTCCGTGCAGCCTATGGCCCCGACAACGGAGCGGTCGTGCTGATTACGGATGCAAGCCGCGACCATGAGGAAACCTGTCGTAAGGCCAAACTCGTGAAGGAGCAGAATGCGAACGCCAAAGTGGTGATGCTGGTCGAGCAATACGACCTGACCCAAGCTCTGTCGGCGTTCCGGGCAGGTGCTGATGCCTACCTTAAAAAGTCCATTTCCTGCGAAGTTCTCGTCAAGTCTCTCGATCTCGTGATGCTTGGGGAGGCGATTTTCCCTGGCGCAATCCTCGGTCTCCTGCAGGAAGAGGAAGTCCGGACGGAGCGGTCCAAGGAGGATCGGTCCGGCGACGAGGTGCAGGAGGGAATCACGCCCACGAAAGGCCTTTCCGTTCGCGAGACGGTCATCCTGCGGTGCCTGATGGACGGCGACTCGAACAAGATCATCGCCCGCAAATTCGACATCACGGAAGCGACCGTGAAGGTTCACGTCAAGGCGATCCTGCGAAAGATCCAAGCCAAGAACCGCACGCAAGCGGCAATCTGGGCCGCAAGCCACTTGTCTGCAAATCCCAAGTCTTCCGCCAGCTGACGGCGCTGGCAGGGCTTGAAGGGGCGTCCTTGATGGGAGGCAGCGGGGTCCGCTGCCCTTATAGGCTTGCGGACTTGAGCGCATTGTCTGTGGGCTCCCGCTGCAATTCATCTTGGTTACCGCAGTGATCCAGAGCCATTTCGGGAAAAAGCAGGAACCGTTTTCCTGAAATGGCGGCAGGCAAGGCCTTGTGGTGCGGCGTGCGATGCCACGAAAATGCGAACGGCTTTAAGCGGAGCGCAGCGCCGGCCTGGATGCCTGAGCTTGATCCTCCAGGATCATCGCGGCGCCCTTGTCGGCGATCATGAGCGTTGGCGAATTCGTGTTGCCGCTCGTGATGGTCGGCATGATCGACGCATCGATCACCCGCAGCCCTTCGATGCCGCGAACGCGCAGGCGCTCATCCGTCACGGCCATCGGATCGCTGTCGATTCCCATCCTGGCCGTACCCACAGGGTGGAATATCGTGGTTCCGATGTCGCGTGCTCCATTCAGAAGCTCTGCATCGGTCGTCAGCTGAGCGCCTGGCTTGTACTCCTCGGGGCGATACTTTTGGAGTGCGGGCATCGCGACGATGCGTCGTACCAGACGCAGGGCATCGACGGCGACCTGCTGGTCTTCCTGCGTCGAGAGGTAATTCGGGCGGATGGAGGGGAGATCGCCCGCCGTGCCGCTGCGAATTCGAACGCTTCCCCGGCTGGTGGGGCGCAGGTTGCAGACGCTGGCCGTAAAGGCGGGGAAGGGATGCGGGTCTTCGCCGAACTTGTCCAGGGAAAGCGGCTGGATGTGAAACTGGAGATTCGGGGTGGCGTAGTCCGGGGACGAGCGGGTGAAGGCCCCAAGCTGCGAAGGCGCCATGGTGAGCGGCCCCCGGCGAAAGAGCGCGTATTCGAGCGCCATCTGCCCTTTTCTGACGAGCGAACGGTATTCCTCGTTCAGCGTCCGCACGCCGCTGACCTTGTAGATGGGGCGCAGCTGCAGATGGTCCTGCAGGTTTTCTCCCACCCCCGGCAGGTGATGGACGACGTCGATGCCGTGCTCCTGCAGCAGGGCGCCGTTGCCGATGCCTGACAGTTGCAGAAGCTGGGGCGAGGCGATGGCGCCTGCGGAGAGCACGACCTCCTTGCGGGCGAGAATGCGCCTCAGGCTGCCGTTCTGCAGGATTTCCACGCCGATGGCGCGCCTCCCTTCGAACAGGATGCGCGTGGCATGGGCGTGGGTTTCGACTTTCAGGTTCGGGCGCGACAAGGCCGGCTTGAGGAAGCCGCGCGCGGAGGACCAGCGCCGCCCGTTCTTCTGGTTGACGTGAAAATAGGAGATGCCCTCGTTGCTGCCCGTGTTGAAATCGCTCACACGGGGAATCCCGGCCTCGGCGGCGGCCTCGATGAAGGAATCGAGGATTTCCCAGCGCACCCGGGGCGCTTCCACGCGCCATTCACCGCCGGTGCCGTGATGCTCACCGGCGCCGAGATAATGGTCCAGGTGCTGGCGGAAGATCGGCCTGACATCGTCCCAGCCCCAGCCTGTAAGCCCCATCTGGCGCCAGTTGTCGTAATCCTCCCGTTGGCCGCGCATGTAGATCATCGCATTGATGGCCGAGCAGCCGCCGAGAACCTTGCCGCGCGGGTAATTCAGGACACGGCCGTTCAGTCCTGCCTCGGCTTCGGTCTTGAACATCCAGTCGGCGCGGGGATTGCCGATCGCGAAGAGGTAGCCGACCGGAATGTGAAACCAGATCCAGTTGTCCTTGCCGCCGGCTTCCAGGAGGCAGACAGCGTTCCGGGGATCCCTGGACAGGCGGTTGGCGAGCACGCAGCCCGCCGAACCTGCGCCGATGATGACATAGTCGAATGTCGTGGTGTCTGACATGGGTGTCTCGATCGAAGAGAGCGGCGCTCACGGTCGCGCCAACCGAACTCATCATGCATGCTCTATGCGGATTGCTTTGACTTGCGCTTCGTCAATTCCATGATCTCGCCGACGATGCCGCGGCGGAAGAGCAGGACGCAGACCACGAAGATGATGCCGATCAGCACCGTCACGGGGAAGTCGGAGGCGGCGAGATAGTTCTGGAGCGCGATCACGAAGCCGGCGCCGACGATGGGGCCGATCAGCGTGCCGATGCCGCCGAGAAGCGTCATCAGGATCACCTCGCCCGACATCTGCCATTGCACGTCGGTGAGGGTCGCGAACTGGAAGACGATGGCCTTCGTGCCGCCCGCCAGCCCCGCCAGGGCGGCCGACATGACGAAAGCGCCGAGCTTGTAGCGGTCCACCCGGTAGCCCAGCGAGATTGCCCGCCGCTCGTTCTCGCGGATGGCCTTGAGGATGTTGCCGAAGGGCGAGTGCACGATGCGCCAGATGGCGAAGAAGCCGAACAGGAAGATGGCCAGCGTGACATAGTACATCGCCAGGGGCTGGTTCAGGTCGATGATGCCGAGCAGATGTCCGCGGGGAACCCCCTGGATGCCGTCCTCGCCATGGGTGAAAGGGACCTGCAGGCAGATGAAGGCGAACATCTGCGACAGGGCGAGCGTGATCATGGCGAAGTAGATGCCCTGGCGGCGGATGGCCAGGAATCCGATCACGAAGCCCATGGCGGCTGCTCCGGCCATGCCGAGCAGGATGGACGTCAAAGGCTCCCAGCCCCAGACCTTGGCGGCATGGGCCGTGAAATAGGCGGCTCCGCCGAAGAAGGCTGCATGGCCGAAGGAGAGCAGCCCAACATAGCCGATGAGCAGGTTGAACGCGCAGGCGAAGAGAGCGAAGCAGAGAATGCTCATCAGGAGCACGGGGTAGAAGAAGAACGGCGCTGCCATCAGGGCCGCGACGACCACTGCGCCGATCACCATGGAGGAGGTGCGCAGCTTCGGCTGCTCCGCGAGATATTGGGTTCCGACAGCCATGATTTTACTCCTCCCGCCCGAAGAGCCCTGCCGGCCTGACGAGCAGAACGATAGCCATGATCACAAAGATAACGATGCTCGAGGCTTCCGGGTAGAAGACCTTCGTCAGTCCCTCGAGCACGCCGAGCACATAGCCGGTCACGATGGCGCCCAGGATCGAGCCCATGCCGCCGACGACGACCACCGCGAAGACGATGATGATGAGGTTCGAGCCCATGAGCGGGCTGACTTGGTAGATCGGCGCGGCGAGAACGCCGGCGAGCGCGGCCAGCGCCGCGCCAAGGCCGTAGGTGAGGGTCAGAAGCAGCGGCACGTTCACGCCGAAGGCCTGGACCAGCGTGGCGTTTTCCGTCGCGGCCCGCAGGTAGGCCCCGAGCCGCGTCTTTTCGATGAGAAGCCATGTGCCGAGGCAGATGACGAGGGATGCGACGACCACCCAGCCACGGTAGATCGGCATGAACATGAAGCCGAGATTGAGGGCGCCCGTCAGCTGCGCAGGCGCGGCATAGGGCTGCCCGGCGGCTCCGAACCAGTAGCGGAAAGCGCCTTCGAGAATGAGGGCGAGGCCGAAGGTCAGGAGGAGGCCGTAGAGCGGGTCGATGCCGTAGAGACGGCTCAGCATGGTGCGTTCGATCACGACCGCGACTGCGCCGACGATCAGGGGCGCCAGAACGAGGGCGAGCCAATAGCCGATGCCTGCGTAGGACAGGAGCAGGTAGGCCGCGAAAGCCCCGAGCATGTATTGGGCGCCATGGGCGAAATTGATGATCCGCAGCAGGCCGAAGATCACGGCCAGGCCGAGGCTCAGCATGGCATAGAACGAACCGTTGATCAGGCCGATGAGGATCTGGCCGTAGAGGGCAGGGGCGGGAACGCCGAAAATCGTGCTCATGATGCTCTACACCCCAAGAACTTCGTGCAGCTCGTCCATGCGCGCATCGAGCTCGTGCCCGGGAAACGCGTTCACCATGCGCCCGTCCTCCATGAGGTAGAAGCGGTCGGCGACCTTCCGGGCGAAACGGAAATTCTGCTCGACGAGAAGGATCGTCATGCCGCGCTTCTTGAGTTCCACCAGGACGTCGCCGATGCGCTGGACGATCACGGGCGCAAGGCCTTCCGTCGGCTCGTCGAGAAGAATGATCTTGGCCCCCGTGCGCAGCACGCGGGCGATGGCGAGCATCTGCTGCTCGCCGCCCGACAGCTTCGTGCCCTGGCTCGATCTCCTCTCATGGAGATTGGGAAAGAGCGTGTAGATTTCCTCCACGCTCATGCCGCCCTCCGCCACGGTGGGGGGCAGCATGAGATTCTCGGAGACGTTGAGGCTCGCGAAGATGCCGCGCTCCTCCGGGACATAGCCGAGCCCGGCTTTGGCGACCTTGTGCAGCGGCAGCCCCAGAAGGTCACGGCCGCGCAGGCGGATCACGCCCTCGCGGCGGCGCAGGATGCCCATGATCGCCCGCAGCGTCGTGGTCTTGCCCGCGCCGTTGCGGCCCAGAAGCGTAACGGTTTCACCTTCACGGATGTCGAGATCGACACCGTGCAGGACGTGGCTCTCGCCGTACCAGGCGTTGAGGCCACGCACTTCGAGAAGAGGAGCGCTACTCATGCTCGGTTCCCATATAGGCTTCGCGCACCCGCGGATCCCGGCTGACGGTGTCGTAGGACCCGTCGGAAAGGATCTCGCCCCGCGCCAGAACGGTCACGCGGTCGCAGAGGTCTGCGACGACGTTCAGGTTGTGCTCGACCATCAGCACCGTGCGGTTGCGGGCGATGCGCCGGATGAGGTCGGAAATTCGGCCGATATCCTCATGGCCCATGCCCGCCATGGGCTCGTCGAGGAGCAGCATGGCCGGGTCGAGCGCCAGGGTCGTGGCGATCTCGAGCGCCCGCTTGCGGCCATAGGACAATTCGGTCGCCGGAAGATCCGCATAGGATGAAAGATTGACCGCGTCGATCAACTCCATCGCCCGCTCGTCCAGAGCGGCAAGGGTGTTCGACGAGCGCCAGAACTGGGTCGCGAGGCCTGAGGGACGCTGCAGGGCCACGCGCACGTTGTCGAGCAAGGTCAGATGGGGAAAGACAGCCGATATCTGGAAGGAGCGCACCAGGCCCAGGCGCGCGACCTCGGCGGGTTTCATGCGCGTGATATCGGCGCCTTTGAAGACGATCTGGCCGCGCGTCGGCGTGAGGAACTTCGTGAGCAGGTTGAAAACGGTGGTCTTGCCGGCGCCGTTGGGGCCGATGAGGGCGTGGATCGACCCCTCGTTGACGGATAGCGTCACGTCCTTGACGGCGACGAAGCCACGAAACTCCATGGTGAGTCCGGTGGCTTGCAGGATAGGTTGGGTACTGACCATAGGGTGAGGCCGAAACTCTCTCGATGAGACGACAGCGGAGGCGGACGGCTCATGCCGTCCGCCTCGTGCGCAAGGATTACTGCGTGAGCTGGCAGCCGCTCTCGGCAACCTTCAGGTAGGCATCGTCGCCGGGGATCTTGGCGAGCTGCTTGTACATGTCCCAATCGCTCTTGCTCTCTTCGGGCTTCTTCACCTGGAAGAGATACATGTCGTAGACCATGCGGCCGTTGGGCAGCACCTTGCCGTTCTTGGCGAAGATATCCTGAACCGGCATCTCGTGCAGAAGCTTGGCAACGGGCTCCGTCGCATCGGTGCCCGCCTTCTCGACGGCCTTCAGGTATTGCAGCACGGCGGAGTAGGTGCCCATGTGGATCATGTTCGGCATGCGGCCGGTCTTGTCCATGAACTTCTTGGCGAAGGCGCGGTTCTCGTCGCTCTGATCCCAGTACCAGCCCTCGGTCAGGGTCAGGCCCTGTGCGGCCTTCAGGCCGAGGCCCTTCACTTCCGCCAGCGTGAAGAGAAGCGCCGCCAGACGCGTGCCGCCCTGGGTGATGCCGAATTCCGCCGCCTGCTTGATGGCGTTGGCGGTGTCGAGGCCGGCATTGGCGAGACCGATCACATTCGCGCCGGAACTCTGGGCCTGCAGAAGGAAGGACGAATAATCCGTGGCCGCCAGCGGATGGCGGACGGCGCCGACCACCTGACCGCCCTTCGACTTCACGAATTTCGAGGTCTGCTCCTCGAGGGAGTAGCCGAAGGCGTAATCGGCGGTGAGGAAGAACCACTTGTTGCCGCCGTTTTCCACCAGCGCGCCGCCGGTGCCGACGGCCAGGGCGTGGGTATCGTAGGCCCAGTGGAAGCCGTAAGGAGAGCATTGCTTGCCGGTAAGGTCCGTCGTCGCCGCACCGGTCGTCATGGTGATTTTCTTCTTGTCCTTGGACAGACCCTGCACCGCCAGGGCGACGGACGAGGTGGTCAGCTCCATGATGGCATCGACCTTTTCCGTGTCGTACCACTGCCGGGCGATGCTGGAGGCCACATCGGGCTTGTTCTGGTGGTCGGCGCTCACGATCTCGACCGGAACGCCGAGGACCTTGCCGCCGAAATCCTGGACCGCCATGCGAGCGGCCTCGACCGAGGACTTGCCGCCGAAATCCGCATAGACGCCGGATTGATCGTTCAGGATGCCGATCTTGACCACGCCGTCGGAGGCCTGCTGCGCATGGGCCGAATGCGCCAGCACGGTGCAGCTGAGGGCAAACATGATCTTGCTGAGGATACGCATGGATTTCCTTCCCATTGTTTCGAGGCAGGTTGGTCCTGCCCTTGTTTGATCAGCCGCGTGGAAACACGCATGGCGATGATGAGAAAGGTACAGACACTTCGGGCCTTATCAATGCGAGAAACGGTCATCCTTAAGTCGCAGAGATCCTTGACCTTCTGCCTGAAAATGAGGCAGCGGCCGTCTGCTTCTCGAAAGGAAGGCCGCTCCTGCGGCTGCGCGGCTCAGAAATCTGCGCGGTTCACAAGCCTGGGAGCACCCCTTATATCTGCCTCAGCTTTTCTTCCTCATCACGCTTAGGTTGGAGCCTGCCGATGAATGTCCATGCCAAGCCTGCGGATCGCCGCATTCTCGATCTGAAGGATCCGTCGCTTCTGGTGAGCCAGGCCTATGTGGCGGGCGAGTGGGTGGATGCGGACGGCGGCAAGACGATCGCTGTCACCGATCCCTTCGACGGCGCGCTCATCGCCCATGTGCCCGATCTGGGCGCCGATGCCGCCCGCCGGGCCATCGACAAGGCCCATGAGGTGCAGAAGGGATGGGCCAAGCGCACCGCCAAGGAGCGCAGCCAGATCCTGCGGCGCTGGTACGACCTGATCGTCGCCCATGCCGACGATCTCGCCCTCATCCTCACCACCGAGCAGGGCAAGCCCCTGGCGGAGGCCAAAGCCGAGGTGATCTCCAACGCGGCCTATATCGAATGGTTCGCTGAAGAGGCCAAGCGCATCGACGGCGATGTCATTCCCGGCGCCAATCCGTCCCAGCGCATCGTGGTGCTCAAGCAGCCTGTGGGCGTGTGCGCCGCCATCACGCCCTGGAACTTTCCCAATGGCATGATCACCCGCAAGGTCGGCCCGGCGCTCGCCGCCGGCTGCACCATGGTGCTCAAGCCTGCCGCCCAGACGCCGCTCTCGGCTCTTGCCCTGGCCGTCCTGGCGGAGCGGGCCGGGATCCCGAAGGGCGCCTTCTCGGTGATCACCACCGACGACGCCAAGCCCATCGGCGAGGAATTCTGCCATAACCCGAAGGTGGCCAAGATCACCTTCACCGGCTCGACCAATGTCGGGCGCTGGCTGATGCGGGAGGCGGGCGACAGCATCAAGCGCCTGTCCCTCGAGCTCGGCGGCAACGCCCCCTTCATCGTCTTCGACGATGCCGATCTCGATGCGGCGGTGGAGGGCGCCATGCTCTCCAAGTTCCGCAATGCCGGACAGACCTGTGTCTGCGCCAACCGCATCTATGTGCAGGAGAGCGTGGCCCCGGCCTTCGCCGAGAAGCTGGCGGCCAAGGCCAGGAACCTCAAGCTCGGCCGGGGGACGGACGCGGGCGTGACCATGGGTCCGTTGATCGACGCGCGCGCCGTGGCGAAGATGGAGGATCACGTGGCCGACGCCCTCGCGAAGGGCGGTCGGCTGCTCGTGGGCGGCAAGCGCTCGGAACTCGGAGGAACCTTCTTCGAGCCGACGGTGATGACGGGCATCACGCAAGAAATGAAGGTGACGAAGGAAGAGACCTTCGCGCCGCTGGCGCCGATCATCACGTTCAGGGACGAGGCCGATGTGATCGCCATGGCAAACGATTCCGAATACGGCCTGGCGTCGTATTTCTACGCCAGGGACATGGCCCGCGTCTGGCGTGTAGCGGAGGCGCTGGAGAGCGGCATGGTGGGCGTGAACACGCCGGCTTTGGCCAACGAGATGGCGCCGTTCGGCGGCGTGAAGCAATCGGGCCTGGGCCGGGAAGGCTCGAAATACGGCATCGAGGGCTTCCTCGAAATCAAGTATATCTGCCTCGCAGGCATGTAAGCCTGAGACAGGAAAGCCCGGCAATGCCGGGCTTTCTTTTCGGCGCGGGATGGGCTTATCGATGTCTTGCCCTGAGCAGCAGGTCTGCGAGTTCCGCAAACCCGTCTCCCGAATGTCCGTTCGTGATATAGGCCGGCTTATGCGTCAGCCGATGAGCGAAGGCGCGGATATTGGCGACGCCGACGCTCATGGGAAAAGCCGCGAACATCGGCTCGTCGTTGGGCGAGTCCCCGGCATAGATCACGCTGGCCCTGGCCTCGTCCCACCCGATGCCGAAAACATCCGCGAGCAGAGTCTTGGCCATGCTCAGCTTGTTGTAATCGCCGAACCAGCCGTTCACGTGAATCGAGCTGACCTTGGCCTGCGCGCCTGCGCGCTCGAAGATCGAAACGATCCTGTCCACCTCCGCTTCGGGCAGGGCCGGAACGTCCTCGCAGAAGTCGATGGCGAGATCCGCCATGCGGTAGGCCTGATCGCTGGCGAGAGCGGTTCCCGCTACGGTCCCGAGTACTTCCGCCTCGATGGCGTCGAGCTTCAGGCGGTTTCGCTTAAGCTCCTCCGGGCTGGCCCAGAAGCGCTGCTGCATCTTCTTGCGCTCGCGGTCGTAGCGGAAGAAGAAGGCGCCGTTCTCTCCCACCACCGCGTCCACCGGCCACATGCGGGCGATGTGGTCGCACCAGCCCGCGGGCCTTCCCGTCACCGGGATCACGATGAAGCCCGCGCGGTGCAGTTGCTCGAGCGCGCCATAGGCCGAGGCCGTCAGCATGCCCTCCGTGGTCACGGTGTCGTCGATATCGGTGAGCACCACGCGAAGCGCGCGTGCGCTGTCGAGAGAAAGTTCCGAGAGAGGCTTCATGCCATGCACCCTGGGAGGAAGAAGCGAAGGTGCAGGTTCGACGGGTTCATCGGCAGATTTCATCCTTGTTGAAGACAGGAACGATCTTGAGACGGCTAAGCGCGCATCTTTAAGCACAATCCTGTGAGAGGCTCCAGGAGCTTTGGCGAGGGAGGGCCGGCTCCTGTGCGCAACCTGGTGGCCTCGGGCTTCACGCAGGAGATTTCTGACGTAAAGTGACGCCATGTCCAACGATGCTGACATCCTCAAGGCTCTGTTCGAAGCGGCTCTGAAGGCGGCTTTGCCCGATGGGCATTTCGACGGGCGCTTGCCGCCCAAGCCCAAAGGCCGGACGATCGTGCTCGGCGCGGGCAAGGCCTCGGCCCGCATGGCGGCAGCCTTCGAGGAGGCATGGACCCGGGCCGGCAGAACATGCGAAGGATTGGTGGTCACGCGTTACGGCCATGCCGTGCCGACCCGGTTCGTCGAGGTCGTCGAGGCCGCCCATCCGGTTCCCGACGATGCGGGGATGCAGGCGGCCGGAAGAATTCTGGCGCTGGCGCAGCAGGCGGGCCCCGAGGATCTCGTCGTCTGCCTGATCTCAGGCGGGGCCTCTGCTCTCCTGTCATTGCCCGCCGGGGGCGTGACGCTTGCCGACAAGCAGGCCTTGAACCGGGCGCTGCTGAAATCCGGTGCACCCATCGGCGAGATGAATCTGGTCCGCAAGTCCCTCTCCGCCATCAAGGGCGGCAGGCTCGCAGCGGCAGCGGGGCGGGCGCAGCTAGTCACGTATCTGATCTCGGACGTACCCGGGGACGATCCGTCCAGCATCGGCTCGGGACCTACGATTCCGGAGCGCGTCGATCCGGACGCAACGCTTTCGATCCTGCGCAAATACGGCATCGATGTGCCGGAGCATGTGCTGCGCGCCATCCGTTCCAACGCGGTCAGGGAGCCTGCGGCCGGCGGTGCCGTGCATATGCTGGCAACGCCCAAGATGGCGCTCGATGCGGCGGCTGCCAAGGCTCGCGATTTCGGGTTGGTTCCTCTCATTCTCGGGGATGCGATCGAGGGCGAGGCGCGGGAAGCCGGGCGCGTGATGGCGGGGATCGCGCGCTCCGTTCTCTTGCACGGAGAGCCTGCGAAGGCACCGTGCGTTCTGCTTTCGGGCGGTGAGACGACGGTGACGGTGCGCGGCAGGGGACGCGGCGGCCGTAATGCGGAATTCCTTTTGTCCCTGGCGCTCGCCTTGAAGGATGAGGAGGGGATCGCTGCGATTGCCTGCGATACAGACGGGATCGACGGCTCTGAGGACAATGCGGGTGCGTGGTTCGACTCAAGCCTGTTTGAGAGCGCGCGCAGCAAGGGGATCGATCTTGCCGCTCATCTTGAGCATAACGATGCCTACACGGCCTTCGCTGCGCTCGACAGGCTCGTGATGACGGGGCCGACGCTCACCAACGTCAACGATTTCCGCTGCATCCTCATTCGCGGTTGAACTGAAGGACCGCGTACCGGGCGAAGTGAACCGGCTGCACTTCTTTGAAACCTCCGGTCTTCTCGCGCGTTGCCAGAACGCACATCGAAATTCTGGAGAAACACTATGGATCGTGATCGCACCGAAGGCAGCATGAAGACCATGAAGGGCCGCATCAAGGAGGGTCTTGGCAAGGCTCTCGGCGATTCGAAGATGGAAGCCGAAGGCAAGATGGACAAGGCCGAGGGCAAGGTCCAGAACACCATCGGCGGCATCAAGGATACCCTCCGCAAGGAGCCCTGATCGACGCCAGGCCGTAAGAACGGTCGGGTCCCGGAGCCGATTTCACCCGTGTGGAATCGGCTCTTTTCGCTGGACGATCATATTCGTGCGGCAAAGCGGGACAAAATGCCCCAGCAAGCCACTCACGCTGGTTGTTCGATCTTGCGGATCACGAAGCTGATCCTGTGATTGTCTTGTCCTTGCGCTTCCAGAACATCGCCGGTTTCGCGGACGAGGTTGGGCACATCGATTCCGGCCAGCGGGTCCGTGCAGATCACCTTCAGGCGGTCGCCGGATCGCATTTCCTTGAGAGCCTTGCGCGTGCGCAGGACCGGCAAGGGACATTTCAGCCCGGAAAGATCGAGTTCTTTCATGGAAAGTCTTTTCGTTGTGCCAGGGCCCTCGCGCGATCCAGCTCGTCGGGCGTGTTGACGTTGAAGAACGGATCGACGGGATCCTCCGGCCAGGACGCTTCGGCCAAGCCATGCGGGCCCGCCCATTCCCGGATGCTGCGCGTGCCCCTTCCGACCATGGCGCTGCGCAGATCGTGGCGCAGGGACACGGGCCAGAGACCGACGGCGAAATGTCGTCGGGAGGCGGACGAGGCGCAGACGAGCGGGAGCCCGCTCGCGCGCCGGTCCTCGTGCAGCCGCTCCACGAGATCGCCCGGTATGAACGGCGTATCCCCAGGAACGCTCACGACCCATTCCACGGACGGGGCATGAACGGCCGCCCATTCGAGCGCAGCCAGGATGCCGGCCAGCGGGCCGGGATGATCCGCGAGAGTATCCGGCACGATGGGGAGATTCATGTCGTCAAAGCGCGCTGGATCGCCGTTGACGTTGAGGATCAGCCGCGCGCATTGAACGGCGAGCCGTTCCGCCACGCATTGCACGAGCGTGCGCTCTCCAATGGTCAGAAGGGACTTGTCGCCGCCGCCCATGCGCCGTGAAAGGCCGCCCGCCAGAATGACGCCGACGGTAGGGGGAGGCGGTGCGAGGCCCACGATGCTCACTCGATGACGATACGCGGCGCCGGTCGCGCGGCCGCGCCGCCCGAGAGCGCATTCCACACCTCATGCGCCATGTCCTTGTAAATGCGCGCATGCGGCCCATCGGGATCGGTGACGACGACCGGACGGCCCGCATCCGACAGCTCGCGGATCCGCATGTTGAGAGGAACCTCGCCGAGGAAGGGAACGCCGAGACGCTTGGCCTCGTCGCGAGCGCCGCCATGGCCGAAGATGTGCGAGGTCTGTCCGCAATGCGGGCAGACGAAGGTGGCCATGTTCTCGACGATGCCGAGGATCGGGATTTCCACGCGCTTGAACATCGAGACGCCGCGCCGGGCGTCGATGAGGGCAAGATCCTGCGGGGTGGAGACGATCACGGCGCCCGCCAGCGGGGTGGATTGTGCCATGGTGAGCTGGGCGTCGCCCGTGCCGGGCGGCATGTCGACCACCAGAACGTCCAGATCGCCCCAGGCGACTTCCCGCAGCATTTGGGTGATGGCCGACATCACCATGGGCCCGCGCCAGATCATGGCCGCTTCCTCCTCGACGAGGAAGCCGATGGACATGACCTTGAGGCCATAGGCCTCCATGGGTTCCAGGATACGATTCTCGAGCAGGCGCGGCTTGCCGTGGATGCCGAGGAGCTTGGGCATCGAGGGGCCGTAGATGTCCGCGTCGAGCAGCCCGACCTTCAGCCCCAGCGCCTTCAGGCCGAGGGCCAGATTGCAGGCGGTGGTCGACTTGCCCACGCCGCCTTTGCCGGACGCAACGGCAATCACGTGCTTCACGCCCGGGATATGCTGGGTCTTGGGCAGGGCCGCCGGGCGCGGGCGCTGGGATGTGCCCGAGGAGGGCGGCGAGGAGCCCGCGGGCCGGTCGGCGGTGAGGCTGGCGAAGACGCCCTTCACCCCCGGCAGGGCCTGAACGGCCGCGACGGCGGCCTGGCGGACCCGTTCCATGGTCGCGGCTTCGGAGGGGTCGATGGTGATCGCGAACATGACCCGGTCCGCATCGTCCAGCACGACGTCCGAGAGCCGCCCCGATGCGGTGAGATTGACCCTGTCCCCATCGACCGGCACGGACGAGAGGGCCTGCAGCACATGTTCACGGGTAATCGCCACTTTGCATTCTCCTGAACCGCCAAGGCGTGATCCTGCCCCTCATGTATAGGTTGGGGTGTTTCCCGTTAAGGGCCACCTCCGGAAAAGGCAGGGGAGCATCGAGAAGGCAAAATCAGCCTTTCCGTGCCCATCATGCCCGGGCATAACCTCAAATTCTCTCGATGAAGGGAATTTCGGCCTAAAAACGCCCGGAAACGCTTGAGCTTGGATCGCCGCGGCCTTACCGTCGTGCAACGATATATGAGGCGACGTCATGGCTTTGTTCCAGTTTTCCGAAATTGACAATCCCGCTCTCCAGGGCATCGGTCTGAGGGATTTTATAGACGGTTCCACCACTATAGTTGAGGAGGCCTCGAAGAGAATTTACCTCTCCAGCACCGGGCGGCGCATCGAGCTGGATCTGGCCGACACGGAGCAGTTCGGCCCCCGCTCCCTCTGCACGAAATTGACATTCTATGTCCTCGATCCCCAGACCGGCGAGGATGTGGTCTATGCGGTCGCCACAGAGTTCCCGCCCGGTCTGATTCCCGGCCCTGGCCTTTACCAGCTTCTCACCAGAGATACGGTCAACGGCTCCAGCGGCAAGGACTTTCTGGAAAGCTACGGCGATGCATTTTCGTCGTCTCAAGGCGATGCGCTGTACGGCTTCGGGGGAGACGACACCCTTGTGACCGACGACAATAAAACCCTCCTCGACGGTGGAACGGGGAACGACAAATTCTTTCTCTCGACCCCTACCCAGACTTTTCTCACCAATACCTTTGCTATCGACGGAGGCGAGGGGTTCGATACCCTGCACATCGCTTATGGCGGCTCCATCGCCTTTGAAGCGATGGAGAATACCCCGGCGATCGCCGGGATCGAGCGTATAGAGTTCGGTCAGTATATTGTCTCATCGACTCTCGTTCGCTTCACCTCAGCCCAGATCGCTGCGCTGCCGGCCGATCTTCAGATCGACACTGCGAGGGAAGCCTTCACGAAGTTCGACATCGCGCGCACCCCAGGCGAGTCAGTGAACATCGATCTGTCCGGTTGGGCCTTTACCGGTTGGGACCCGCAGCAGGTACCGATGCGACAGGTCTTTACCTATAACCTGGCTGAAAATTCCCCGTTGGATGACCGGGTGAAAGGGTCGATTTTCCTGGACTTCATTAGAGCCCATGGGGGTAACGATCTCATCGATGGATATGCCGGAAACGACATTCTGCTGGGGGATCAGGGCCGCGACACGGTCTATGGAGGTGCCGGTGATGACAGGATCGTCGTGAACGATGGAGACGCTGAGGCCGGAGAGATCATCGACGGCGGTGAGGGAAATGACATTCTACAGGCTGAAGGCGATCTGCGCGGCGTGACGATTAGGGGCATCGAACGTGTGCAAGCCACTTCTGGGGCCACGGTCCAGTTCGGCAATACCCTCCGGTCGGATGTCGCGTTCGACGTTAATGGCATAGCGACTCTCATCCGTGTGCACCTCGACAACGGCCAGCCTCTCGATGCGAGCGGTTGGACGACGGTCAACTGGGTCTCCGGCAGCCAGCTTGAGATCGTCGGGTCGGCCGGTGCCGACCGGATCATCGCTCCCAAGATTGCGGTCAGCGTCCTCGGCGGCGAGGGGCTCGACACCGTGTCCCTCGACAGGTCGTTCCGGACATCTTCCGTCGTTCTCGACCTCAGCGATGCGACAGACGAGCATGTTCTGTCCGATGGCACCGTGCTCAAAAGCATCGAGCGGTTCGAGCTCACCGGCGGTACTGCGCGGGACATCCTTGCCGGCGGGGCATTCGGCGATACGCTTGCTGGCGGCGGCGGCCGGGATATGCTCGATGGGGGAGGCGGCGCCGACTTGCTCGATGGCGGGGCCGGAGACGACATCCTCGACGGCGGCCTCGGCAACGATACCTTTGTCGTGTCCGGCAACGATGCCATCCTCGACAGCGGCGGCCTGGACACGGTTCTTGTCGCGGGATCGTTCTCGCTCGCGGCTCTTGCGCAGATCGAGAACCTGTCGGTTCAATCGGCGTCCTCCACCGCTGCGATCGGACTTTCCGGCAATGCCCTGGCCAACGTCATCAATGGCAATGCGGGCGTGAACACGCTTCAGGGGCAGGCCGGCAACGATACGCTGAACGGATTGGCAGGCAACGATACGGTCCTGGGCGGTGCGGGCAAGGACATTTTGTCCGGAGGGGCCGGGAAGGATACGTTCACGTTCAATTCCAGTCTCAACAAGAGCACCAATGTCGACACGATCACCGATTTCCGGGCCACCGACGATACGATCCGGCTCGACGATGCGGTCTTCAAGGGCGTCAAGCGCGGCGCTCTGGCAAAGAGCGCCTTCGTGCTCGGTCAGAAAGCCGCCGATGCCCAGGACCGGGTGATCTACGACAAGAAGGCCGGTGCGCTCTATTACGATCCGGATGGAACGGGCTCCGCCAAGCAGCTTCTCTTTGCAAAGCTCGCCAACAAGGCTGCGCTCTCCCATCTTGATTTCGCCATCGTCTAAAGCATCGGACGAGAAAAGTGGATTTGCACTTTTGGGATCTATCCGATGCTTCTCTCTTGGATAAGCGCATCGTTCAGCGCGGCCCGCTGGGTCCGCGCGATGCGCTAGAGTATCGGAAAAGCGCTGCGCTGATTGAAGGGCAGCCGGGCGCCCCAGGAAACCAAACGATACTCCGTCCGTTGTCACCCATATCTTTCAGGGAGCGTGCTGCTCCGGTCATCCGTCCCTCCTGAGCGAAAGACGGATGGCTGGCGGACGCTCGCCCGAGGAATTCGTGACACGTTCCAGGAGACGACGATGCACCAGCACGGCCACAAGGATCCCAATGCCGGAAAGCTCTATGAGCTGATCAAGGATGTGAGGATCGCGATGATGACCACCATCGACGACGATGGGACCCTTCACAGCCGACCCATGTACAACCAGGAGGCCGACGACCATGGCGACCTCTGGTTCTTCACGCAGATCCAGTCTCCCAAGATGGAAGAAATCTCTCGTGACAGCGAGGTGAGCCTTGCCTACAGCGATCCGGACAGCCAGACCTATGTCTCGGTTTCCGGCAAGGCGGATATCGTGCGCGACAAGGCGACGATCGAGGAGAAATGGTCGGAGCCCCTACGCGCATGGTTTCCCGAGGGCGTCGACGATCCGCAGATCGCGCTCATTCGCGTCCATCCCGTGAAGGGCGAGTATTGGGACAGCCCGTCCTCCACCCTCGTCCATCTCTACGGCTATGCGAAGGCCGTCGTCACCGGCGAGCAGCCGAAGCCGGGCGATCAGGCGAAGGTCAACCTGACCTGAGCCTTTCCTCGACATGAGAAACCTTCGGGGCCGCCGAGCGGCCTCTTTTCTTTGTGGCACCGGATCCTAATTTCACCCAACAGCTTGGGTATTGATGGGAACATTGAGTCGTCAGGCAGAGCCCTTCTGCTAGCTATTTTTAGAACGACTGAGAGCGACCCGGCTGGGGGCAGTTTTTGGGAGGAAACGATGAGATCCATCCTGCTCGCCGCTGTTTCCGTTGTCGTGCTTGCATCCTCGAGCCTCGCCCAGCCCGCAGCCCAGCCGAGTTCGAGCAACCTCGAAAAGCTGCAGGCTTTCCAGAGCACGGGCACCGAGGAACCTAAGCCCATTCCTCAGGAGGGACGCCGCGCGGATGCCATCCGCCGCAATCTCGAGAGGATCCAGCTTCCCGCCGGCTTCAAGATCGATCTCTATGCGATCGTGCCCGATGCCCGCCACATGGCGGTCGGCCCCAATGCCGGAGTCGTCTTCGTCGGAACCCGCAAGAACAATGTCTATGTCGTGACGGATCGGGACAAGGACCGCGTCGCCGACGAGGTCAAGCAGTTCGCGCCGTCCATTGCCTTCAAGATCCCCAACGGGGTCTGCTTTTCGCGGGATGGCATTCTCTATGTGGTGGAGCAGAACCGCGTGCTCCAGTTTCCCGCTGCGGAGTTCTTTTATGAGGGGCCGGATGTCGCCGCCTTCATCGTCGCCAAGCATGGCGACCTGATCCCGCCGACGGAGGAGAGCTTCAACCACACGGCCCGTGTCTGCCGCATCGGTCCCGACAACAAGCTCTATATTGCCCTGGGGCAGCCTTTCAACGTGCCGCCGAAGGACAAGTTGGATCTCTACAAGCGGGCCGGCATCGGCGGCATCATCCGGATGGATCAGGACGGCAAGAACCGCGAGGTCTACGTGACCGGCATCCGCAACTCCGTCGGCATGGATTTCAACCCGGCGGACAGGACGCTCTGGTTCACCGACAATCAGGTGGACGGCATGGGCGACGACCGTCCGCCCGGAGAGATCAACCGCATCACGAATATGGGCCAGAATTTCGGCTTCCCCTGGTATGGCGGCGGCACGGTTCGCACGGTCGAGTACAAGGACGAACAGGTGCCCGCCGGCGTCGTCGGCCCGCAGGCGGAGATGGATCCTCACGCCGCCGACCTCGGCATGATGTTCTATACGGGCCGCATGTTCCCGCAGACCTATCGGGGCGGCATCTTCTCCGCGCAGCACGGCTCCTGGAACCGCACCAAGCCTATCGGCGCGCGGGTGATGTTCACGCCGCTCAAGCCCGACGGCACGGCCGACAAGCCTCAGGTCTTCGCCGAGGGCTGGCTCACCGATAACGGGGAATATCTCGGCCGGCCGGTGGATGTGGCCATGCTGCCTGACGGGTCCCTCCTCGTCTCCGACGATACGGCCGGCGCGATCTACCGCATCTCCTATGAAGCCCGCTGAAGGCGTTCCCGACAGGCGTGCCCAAGGCACGCCTGCTCTTTTCGGAGAGACGATCATGAAGCTTGCCATTGCCCTGGCTGCAACGCTTATTGCTTTCGCGCCAGCCGGCGTAGAGGCCGGGGATGCCAGGGCCGGCCGTCAGAAGATCACCGCCTGTCAGGCCTGCCATGGGCTCGACGGCCTGTCCAAGAACCCCGAGGCCCCCAATCTGGCGGGCCAGGTGGAGGATTATCTGGTCAGGAGCCTGACGGCCTATCGCAGCGGGGAGCGCAAGAACGAGTCGATGAACATCGTGGCGAAGGACCTGTCGGATGCGGATATCGCCGATGTGGCGGCCTATTACGCCGCGATCCAGGTCGATGTTCTGCCGCCCTGACGAGCCGGGCACCCTTTCATCATGGGCGGGCCTTCGCTATTGTCTCGCCCCCTGTGAGTGGCAAGGAGTAGGCGATGGTGGACATCGCAACCCGGGTCTACAACCATACCTGGAAGATCGACCCGATCGTCCGGTCCGTTCTGGATACGGATTTCTATAAGCTTCTGATGGCGCAGACGATCTTTCGCCGCCATCGGGACGTTCAGGTGACGTTCGGCATCCACAACCGCACGACGCGCATCCGCCTGGCGGACATCATCGATGCGGGGGAGCTGCGCGAACAGCTCGACCACGTGCGCAGCCTGTCCCTGACCCGGGGGGAGTCCACCTGGCTTCGCGGCAACACGTTCTACGGCAAGCGGCAGATGTTCTCGCCGGAATTCATGGACTGGCTCGAGACCTTCCGCTTTCCGGAATACCTGCTGGAGAAGGAGGACGGCCAGTATGTCCTGACCTTTCACGGTCCCTGGATCGAAACCACCATGTGGGAGATCCCTGCGCTGGCGATCCTCAACGAGCTGCGCTCGCGCGGGGTTCTCAAGGGCATGGCCAAATTCGAGCTCCAGGTTCTTTATGCCCGCGCCATGACCCGGGTCTGGGAGAAGATCCAGCGGCTCAAGCAATTGCCCGATCTCTCGATCTCCGATTTCGGTACAAGGCGGCGCCACGGCTTTCTCTGGCAGGACTGGTGCGTGCAGGCCATGATCGAGGGCCTGGGCTCCTCGTTCCTCGGCACCTCCAACTGTCTGATCGCCATGCGCCGCGAGGTGGAGGCCGTCGGCACGAATGCCCATGAGCTCCCCATGGTCTATGCGGCCTTGACCGATAGCGACGAGGAGCTGGCCAAAGCGCCATACCATGTGCTGGCCGATTGGCAGCAGGATTACGAGGGCAACCTGAGGATCATCCTGCCCGATACCTATGGCACCACGAACTTCCTTCAGAACGCACCCGATTGGGTCGCCTCATGGACCGGCATCCGCATCGACTCCAAGGATCCCGTCGAGGGCGGGGAGGAGGCGATCGCGTGGTGGAACCAGCGCGGGCAGAACCCCAAGGACAAGCTCGCGATCTTCTCCGATGGCCTCGACGTCGAGGTGATCGAACGCATCCACAGGCATTTCCGCGGCCGCATGCGCATCGGTTACGGCTGGGGCACGCTGCTTACCAACGACTTCCGGGGCCTTGCGCCGGAGCAGGCGCTCGATCCGATCTCCATCGTCTGCAAGGTCATCTCGGCGAATGGCCGCCCGACCGTGAAGCTCTCGGACAATCCGACGAAGGCCATGGGGCCGAAGGATGAGATCGAGCGCTACAAGCGCATCTTCCACGTCGGCGCGCAGACCGCGAAACCCGTATTGGTGTGACGGACATGATCATCGACCTCAACTGCGACATGGGCGAAGGCTTCGGTCCCTGGCCGATGGGGGACGACGAGGCGATGCTCGACATCGTTTCTTCCGCCAACATCGCCTGCGGGTTCCATGCCGGCGATCCGTCCATCATGTTCCGCACGGCGGAGATCGCCAAGCGCAAGGGCGTGGCGATCGGTGCGCATCCCGGCTTCAACGATCTGCACGGATTCGGACGCCGCGCGATCCGCGGCGACAGCCCGGCGGAAATCGAGCGCATGGTCGCTTACCAGATCGGCGCGATGCAGGCCGTCGCATCGCTGGCCGGTCACAAGGTCACCTATGTGAAGGCGCATGGCGCGCTCAACAACATGGCGAACGAGGACGAGGATCTGGCGCTCGCCATCGCGCGCGCCGTCAAGGGGGTCGATGCGAGCCTCGTGAATGTCTGCATGCCGGGACTGCTGATGGAGAAAGCCTCCGAGAAGGTCGGCGTGAGGGTGGCGCGCGAGTTCTTCGCCGACCGCACGTATGAGGACAACGGAACGCTGACCAGCCGCAGGAAGCCCGGCTCCGTGCTGCACGATGCGGAGGAGGCCGCCGAGCGTGTGCTGCGCGCCGTCCAGGACAAGGCGGTGACGTCCACATCCGGCAAGCGCATTCCTCTTGCCTTCGACACGATCTGCGTTCACGGCGATGAGCCGAGCGCGGTCGCCATGGCCCGCACGATCCGTGCGAAGCTGGAAGAGAACGGCGTCGTCATCAAGCCTTTCGCGGCCTTCCTGGCGTGAGAGGGCTCAAGCATCGGACCCAAAAGTGGACTTGCACTTTTGGGATCCATCCGATGCTTCTTTCTTGATGAGCGCATCGCTTAAGCGGAAAACCGGATCCTCTTTTCGCTGACGCGGCCCTTCGGGTCCGCACGATGCGCTACCAGGAACGGCGCGATCCGTTATCGATGTGGATGATGCCGTTCCTGTACATCTTGAGGCCCCCGACTTGCGGGTGCGCGAGCAGATAGGCCATGACGCCGCGCACGCGCGCGCGAACCCTGAAATCGATGGCGCGGCAGGCGAGATGAAGGGAGTGGCGGACGCCGCCCGCGCGCCAGTTGCGGCTTCGGCTCCGGTGCGTGGATTCGACGCTGACGGGACCGAACTTCGCGGCGACGGACGCTACGACATCGCGCAGGTTATCCGGAATGCAGTGGGTCGGCGCGGTTTCGCGAAGGGTAATGGTTCCCTGAGAGACCAGCGAGGTAAAGCCGGAGAGCGTCCTCGCGTTCGGCAGGCTGCCTGTCGTGTCCGGCTCGTCGAGACGATCGCTCATGGGCAGGCTGGCATATTGGGCAGGCGGTACGAGCCCTCCGTCGCCGTCGCGCGCTTGAAGCGCGGCGGGTGACAGGCCGAAGAACAGAAGCGCGATACTCATCAGGGGAAAACGCAACGCGTGTCGAACTCGGCAATCGAAGCTCATCGGGTTCTCCCGTCCTGAGCCCCCATGGGTCCGTGCCGTCCAAATTGCGGATTCGGCGGCACTTTTTCTTATGGAACGGAAAACTGACGGTTGAAGAACGCGGTTTAGGCATATCCACCTAAGGTCGCGTCGGGCATGAGCAAGGGTGCGTGAGCGACAAGATTTCACGGGCGCAGGCGAGCGCTTCCAGAAGCTTTGCTTTGTAAGGAAAATGGGCCGCGGAAATTTCGGATGATGAATATCATAACATAGCGGTGCCTCTTGCAGATGGGCGGCTTCATGCACACATCGGAGCCTGTCGCGCCGCTCATCGGGCGGCCATCTGGAGACTGGAATGAACACTGCTCGTGGCGCTGTTTTCGACGCGATCAAGATCGCCGGGCCGTCCCGGGAAGATGCGATCGCGCGCATCACGCTGTTGGCAAAACTGATGGACAGCGCCGTCCTGATCCCGGGCCTGAACCGGCGTGTCGGTCTGGATGCCGTGCTGGGGCTGATGCCGGGCGTCGGCGATGCGCTCTCGGCCGCTCTGGCAGGCTACATCATCTGGGAGGCGCGACAGCTCGGCCTGCCGCGCTGGAAGATCGCGCGGATGATCGGCAATGTCGCGGTCGATACGGTCATCGGGGCCGTTCCGTTCGCAGGAGACGTGTTCGACGTCTTCTTCAAGTCAAACGAGCGGAATCTTCGCATCATTCACGAGCATCTGGGCACGCCCAAGCGCGGGCCGCGGCAGATCGACGGCATCGCTACGCGGATCGAGGATCGCTGAAGCAAAAGGGCGAAGCGGTGGCCGCTTCGCCCTTCACATGTCCTGAAGCCTTACCGGTGGCTCGAGATGAACTGCTTGAAGCGTTCCGACTTCGGAGCGCCGAACACCTCAGCTGGAGCGCCTTCCTCTTCCACCACGCCCTTGTGCAGGAACACGACGCGGTTCGACACATCGCGCGCGAAGCCCATCTCGTGCGTCACCACGAGCATGGTGCGGCCTTCTTCCGCGAGCGAGCGCATCACGCGCAGCACTTCGCCGACGAGCTCCGGATCGAGCGCCGATGTGGGCTCGTCGAAGAGCATCACCTTGGGATGCATGGCGAGCGCGCGCGCGATGGCGGCGCGCTGCTGCTGGCCGCCTGAGAGATGGGAGGGGTATTGATTGCGCTTGTCGACGATGCCGACCTTCTTCAGCAGTTCCTCGGCTTCTGCGATGCACTCCGCCTTCGGACGCTTCTGCACATGGACGGGCGCTTCGATCACGTTCTCCAGGATCGTCATGTGGGACCAGAGATTGAAGCTCTGGAACACCATGGCGACCCGCGAACGGATGCGGTCGACTTGGCGCTGATCCGCCGGTTCCATGCCTCTCCGGCCCTTCTTCAGGCCGATGGCTTCCCCGCCGATGCGGATCTCGCCGGAATCAGGCACTTCCAGCATGTTGATGCAGCGGAGCATGGTGGATTTGCCGGAGCCGGAGGCTCCGAGGATCGAGATGACATCGCCTTCCTTCGCGCTCAGCGAGACGCCTTTGAGCACCTCGAGGGAGCCGAAGCTCTTGCGGAGATTCTGGACGGAGACGGCGGGAACGCCCTCGGCGAGCGCGGGTTGGGACGACAAGGATGCAACTCCGTTAGACATGGGCTGCCTCCAGGCGCGGCTCCACGGAGGGCGGGCGGCGCAGGTGAGGCGACAGCCACCATTCGATGGCCATGATGATGCGGGTGATGATGAAGTTGAGGATGAGATAGATCAGGCCCGCGACGACGAAGACTTCGACCGCGCGGAAAGTCTGCGAGATCAGCTTGGCCGCAAGACCGGTCACTTCCATCATCGTGATGACGGAGGCGAGAGAGGTCGCCTTCACCATGAGGATGATCTCGCTGCCATAGGCAGGAAGCGCCTGACGGACGGCGATGGGAAAGATGATCCGGCGGAAGAGCAGGAAGCCCGACATGCCGCAGGCGCGCGCCGCTTCGACCTGATTGTAGGGAACCGCCTGCAGGCCGCCGCGGATGATCTCGCTGGCATAGGCCGCCGTATTGAGCGTGAGCGCGAAGACGGCGCACCAGTAGGGCTCGCGGAAGAAGGTCCACAAACCCCATGCCTGCAATGTCGGGCGGAATTGTCCGAGGCCGTAATAGATCAGGAAGATCTGCACCAGCAGCGGCGTTCCGCGGAAGACGAAGACATAGGCCTGCGCGGGCCAGTCCAGCGCCCTGACGCCGGACATGCGCATGAGCGCGAGAAGCATGGCGAGCACCGCGCCGAGCGCGACGGAGGTGAAGGCCAGGTTCAGGGTCAGCGGCACGCCCCCGATCAGCGTGAAGAAGGTGTCCCGCATGAAGGCGAAGTCCATCAGGAAGCCCTCCGCATGCCACGCATCGAGTGCGTCTCGGCGCGCTGGAAAAGATAGGTCGAGACCCAGGTGATCAGCAGGTAAAGCACCGCCGCCGTGATGTAGAAGTCGAACGGACGGCGCGTGGAGCCTGCCGCGATATGCGACTGGCGCAGGAGCTCGACGAGGCCCGTGACGGAGATCAGCGCGGATTCCTTCAGGACGAGCTGCCAGGTGTTGCCGAGGCCCGGGATGGCGTAGCGCAGAACCTGCGGCGCGATGATGCGGCGGAACATCAGCCAGCGATGCATGCCGACCGAGCGCGCCGCCTCGATCTCGCCGCGGCTGACGACCTGATAGGCGCCGCGGAAGACCTCGGCCTGATAGGCGCCCGACACGATGCCGATGGCCATGGCGCCCGTGGCGAAGGCCGGCACGCCGATGAAGCCGTCAGCCCCGAAGAGGCTGCCGATGGCGCCGAGCGCCGCGCTGCCGCCGAAATAGAACAGGTAGATCACGAGGAGATCGGGGATGCCGCGAAGAACGGTCGTGTAGCCATCCGCGAGGCCGCGGATGATCGCATTCCCGCCTATCTTGCCCCAGGCGACCAGGGTGCCGACGATGGAGCCCGCAAGAAAGCCGCAGAGAGCGACTGCAATGGTCATGCCCGCCGCGGTGAGAAGAGACCATCCCCATCCGTTGGGCCCGAACCCGACGAGCTCGAAATAGCTCAGTTGTTGCACGCTTTATCTTTCCTGAATGGGCTCATCCCCTGCAAACCGAGGGTGGAGCCGCCTTCCGTCATTATCCGATGCCGCTGGAGCGGCCCGCCCGGCCCAGGCAGGACCGGGACGGGGCCGTTCCGTCTCAGCCTTGCGGCGTCATGTCGATCTTGAACCATTTCTGCGTGAGCTTCTGAACGGTTCCGTCGTCGATGGCCGACTGAATGGCCTTGTCGAACATGGCCTTCAGCTCGGTATCCTCCTTACGCAGGCCAACAGCCACGCCGCGGCCGAGCACATCGCCGCTCACCGCGCCGCCGGCGATGACCATATCCTTGAACTCGGGCTTCTCGGTCGAGGCCTTGAGGGACGAGTGCGCCGCAAAGATCGCATCGAGGCGACCGGCCGCGAGGTCCAGGTCGTGTTGCTCCGTGGTCTTGTATTCACGGATGGTCACCGTGTCCTTGAGGTACTTTTCAAGGAACTGCGCATTGACGGTCGAGCCCTGGGTGCCGACGGTCTTGCCTTTCAGCAGGGGCTTCCATTCCTCGATCATGGCCTTCGCGGCGGCGGGATCCTTGTCGAGGCTAAGCCGCTTGCCTTCGCCGGCAAGCTTCTCGAGGGGAGATCCCTTCAGCACGCCCCATCCATGCGGGCCGGAGGCATAGGGGCGCGAGAAGTTGATCGTCTCGAGACGCTTATCCGTGATGTTCATGCCCGCCATGATGGCATCGTACTTCTTGGCCTGGAGAGCCGGGATGATGCCGTCCCAATCTTGCGAAATGATCTCGCATTTCACCTTCATGCGGGCGCAGAGGTCGTTGGCGAGGTCGATCTCGAAACCCTCGAGCTTGCCGCCCGCGCCGGTGAAGTTCCACGGGGCATAGGCGCCCTCGGTCGCGATCTTGACGGTCTTTTCCTGCGCCGTCGCCGCGCCCATGGCGAGAGCGGAGGCGAGCAGGCCCAAACCCAATGCCTTGAATACTTTCATCGTCGTTCCCTCGGTCAGTTTCGACTGAACCTTTTTGTCGGACGGGGCTGTAACGGCCCTTCATTCCATTCTCGGAAGCTAACAGTCAAAAGCCAAGCCGGCGCAAGTCCTAAACGTGCCGAATCAAGCGGTTAAGCTGGTGATTTCGGTCGCAGGCGAGCGGAATCGATACAAAAAAAGGCGCGGCCTTGGCCGCGCCTTGAGAAGACATAAGGGCGATCAGCTCTTCGGGCTGATGTCGACCTTGAACCACTTGACGGCCAGCTTGCTGACCGTGCCGTCCTTGACGGCGGCCGCGATGGCTTCGTTGAAGGCCTTCTTGAGGTCCTGGTCTTCCTTGCGCAGGCCGACGCCGACGCCCGCGCCGAGGAGACCGCCGGTGATGGACGGGCCGACGAGCACGTAGTCCTTGAACTCGGGCTTCTCGAGAGTGCCGATGATGCTGGTGGCATCAGCCAGAACCGCGTCGATGCGGCCGGCGGCGAGGTCGAGGTCATGGGCCTCGGTGGTCTTGTACTCGCGGATCTCGGCCGTGCCCTTCAGGTACTTGTCGGCGAAGTTGGCGTGGATCGTCGAGCCCTGGACGCCGATGGTCTTGCCCTTCACGACGGCCTTCACGGCGTCGATCGCCTTCTCTGCGGCTGCCTGCTGCGTGCCGAGGTTATAGGCCTCGCCCGTGCCGGGCATCTTGGCCAGCGGCGAGCTCTTGGGGACGAGGAAGCCGTTCGGGCCGGCCGCATAAGGACCGGCGAAGTCGATGGTCTTCTTGCGCTCGTCCGTGATGCTCATGCCGGCCATGATGGCGTCGTACTTCTTGGCGGTCAGGGCCGGGATGATGCCGTCCCAGTCCTGGGCCACGATCTCGCACTTCACCTTCATGCGGGCGCAGAGGTCGTTGGCGAGGTCGATCTCGAAGCCCTCGAGCTTGCCGCCCGCGCCGGTGAAGTTCCACGGGGCATAGGCGCCCTCGGTCGCGATCTTGATCGTCTTTTCCTGAGCGGCCGCCCCGCCGAAGGCGAGAGCGGAACCGAGAAGAGCCAAGCCCACGGTCTTAACGAATTTCATAGTCGTTCCCTTGTTTGTGGGCTCCGGCATCGAGCCGGAGCCTGACGTGCTCGCAGCCCCTCCGGGCCGCGCCGTGATGCAGTAACGGCCAATCTCGGAAAAAAGGCAAGGGGCCGTCGGGACCCCTTACACAACCCGCAATCGGATCTCACCGAGGCCCTCGATGGCCCCCACCATGGTCTGACCTTGCGTCACGGCCCCCACGCCTTCGGGGGTTCCGGAGAAGATCACGTCGCCCGGCGCGAGCTCGAAATACGAGGACAGGTATGCGATCTGCTCGGCGACCGACCAGATCATGTCCGACAGATCCGCCTTCTGCCTGAGTGTGCCATCCACGGACAGGGAGATGGCTCCCTTGGCCGGATGGCCGACCGCGGATGCGGGATGGATGGGTCCGACCGGGCCCGAAAAATCGGCGGCTTTGCCCAGCTCCCAGGGGCGGCGAAGCTGCTTGGCCTCGTCCTGCAGGTCGCGGCGGGTCATGTCGAGGCCGACCGCATAGCCGTAGACGTGCTCGAGAGCCTGCTCGACGGGGATGTCGCGCCCGCCCTTGGCGAGGGCCACGACCATCTCGATCTCGAAGTGATAATTGCCGGTCTTGGGCGGGTAGGGATGGTCGACCGTCGTACCTTCCGCGACAGGTTGCAGGGCGTCCGCCGGTTTCATGAAGAAGAAGGGCGGCTCGCGGGTCGGGTCGCCACCCATTTCGCGGGCGTGCGCGGCATAGTTGCGGCCGACGCAATAGACCCGGCGGACCGGGAACAGATCGCCGGTTCCGGCGACGGGAAGAGCAGGAATCGAGGGCGCAGGAATGACGTAGGCCATGGGGACTCGCGAGGTGAGAAGTGCAGTGCCCCTTCCTACACCGTGCCGCTCGCATCACAAGCCGGGAAACCGTTTTCCCACTCGTCGCCGATCATGCGCGGTCGTTCGGTGGGGGATGCCGCCGCCGCTTCGGGAAGAACCTTTTCCGGGGATGGCGGATGCGGGCGAGGGAGAGCATGCCCATGCCGCCGACGCTGCCGTCGAGCCTCAGGCCGCGCAGCTCGGCCGTGAGCAGGAAGCCCGTTTCGTCCCGGTCGATGGTGAAGAGGTGGTAGCCTGCCGTGTGGGTCAGGGTTCCGCCCCGGGCGGAGGCGGAGGGCGCGCCGATCACGGGGATCGGGCCGCGCGGCCCGTCCAGGTGAGCCAGCGAGCCCACATGGTTGTGCCCGTGAAGGACGAGCTCTGCGCCGGCCCGGCCGAGCATGGCCTCGAACCGGTGCGCATCGGTGAGATTGCGGCCCGCTTCGGCCCCGCCGACATGGGGCGGGTGATGAATGAGCACGACACGGAAGCATTCAGGGTCGCGCCCGAGTTGCGTGAGGATTTCCTCGGCGGCCTTCATCTGCGTGCTCCCCACCCGTCCGGAGGCCACGAAAGGCAGGGTCGGGATCGCCGAGGAAAGGCCGATGATGGCGGTGGACCCGTAGCGGCGCAGATAGGGGAAGATGCCTTCGCGGCCGTCGTCGCCCCGCGTCCAGGGAGCGACCTCCTTCAACAGGCCTTCGAGCGAGCCGCGGACATAGGCGTCGTGATTGCCCGGCACGAAGGTGACGCGCGACGGATCCCCCAGGCCTTCGAGAAAGACCCGCGAGGTCTTCCATTCGTCGGGCAGGCCGATGTTACAGGTGTCGCCGGTGCAGGCGATGTGGTCGGGCTTTTGCGCGTGGATGTCGGCCACCAGCTCGGCCAGGAGTTCCATATCGTGCAGGTCGTGGCGGCTGCGGTGCCAGTTGTACCAGCCGGTCAGGCGCTTGCTCAGAAGCTGCTTCAGGCGCGGCCGGGGCAGGGGACCCACATGGGGGTCGGTCAGGTGAGCGATACGGAACATGGCGGCCGGCTCGATGCGAAAGGACAGGAGAGTTCGCGCGGGCGGCGTGCTCCGTCAAGCGCCGCCTGTGAAGTGACCGGCAGCCGGGACGACGGCGCGGGATATCATGGCGCTTCGCCGGTCGGGAAAAACAAAGCGAGCGCGATGCGATCGCGCTCGGGAAATCGGATCAGGACGTTCCGGCAGACCTTTGCGGGACCGCCTTGCCGGAGTAGGCAACCGGCTCAGTACTGCGCGCCCGGGATCAGGGTCGAGTAGATCGTGCGGTCTTCCAGGTTCAGGGCCGGGGACCACGAGAAGCGGGCGGAACGGTTCAGGCGGGACAGGATCAGAGAAAGAAACATCGGAGCACCTTTGGTTGCCGGTGTCTTAGACCTTCGTATAATGCAGGTCACGCGCCAAATTGCGACGGCTGCCATGCGCCCGATGAATGGCTACGTTCATCAACCGGTAATGTTGCTGTGCTTTCATCGTGCAATGTCCGACTCTCTGCCTCAGCGGAAAGCGTCGCGCCTCCTCTCCAGGGTGCTGCACACCTACTGGCGCTTCTCCCGGGGCATGACGCTCGGCGTACGGGCCGTCGTGCTCGATGGGCAGAACCGTGTCTTCCTCATCCGCCACACCTATGTCTCCGGCTGGCATCTGCCGGGCGGCGGCGTCGAGACCGGCGAGACGGCCCTGGAAGCCCTCGAGCGCGAATTGCGGGAAGAAGCCTGCATCGCCATGGACGAGCCGCCCGCTCTGGCCGGGGTCTTCTTCAATCGCCGCGCCTCCCGGCGCGATCACGTGCTGGTTTACCTCATCCGGCGCTTCACGGTGCTGGCGGTGAAAAAGCCGGACCGGGAGATTGCCGAAGCAGGGTTCTTCCCGCTCGACCGGCTGCCGGAGGGGACCACCGCAGCCACCCGCAACCGCCTCGCCGAAATCCTCGAAGGGCGGGTTCCTTCGCCGGACTGGTAAGAGAGGGTTTGCGCCGCGTTCCCGACACTGCTATGGCCAAGGCAAGACGAGGAAACGCCGAGCCCCATGAGCATCATCCGGACCCTGCGACGACGACACGGCTGACACGCATCCAGCCCTTTCTGTCTTTTCGTCTTTCGCCGAGTCCGTTCATGACCGAGCTGTCCCTCCTTATCCGCACCGAGCAACCCATCGATTCCGAGGCCATCGAGCGCCTGCACGAGCGCGCCTTCGGCCCCGGCCGCTTCGCCCGCACGGCCTCGCGCTTGCGGGAAGGGGTGCCGCATCTTCGCGACCTGTCCTTCACGGCCCTGGTCGGCACCCTGCTCGTCGGGTCCGTTCGCCTGACGCCGGTCATGGCGGGGGAGGAGGCGGCCCTGATGCTGGGACCGCTGACGGTCGAGCCCGCTTTCGAGAACCGCGGCATCGGCGCCGCCCTCATGCGCCGGTCGCTCGAGGCCGCCAAGGCGAAGGGGCACACCCTGGTTCTGCTCGTGGGGGACGAGCCCTATTACAGTCGCTTCGGCTTCAAACGCATTCCGCCCCAGCACCTGCAGCTTCCCGGCCCGGTGAACCCTGCCCGCTTCCTGGCGCTTGAACTCGAGGAAGGGGCGCTCGCCCGCGCCAAGGGAATGGTGAGCCAGTTTCCCGTCTCCGCGTGATCACGCGCGGCGGCGGCCCTCGATCAGCCAAGCGGCCAGGGTCGAGCCGATCAGCAGCACGAGCCCCACGAACCCAAGCGCCATGGGAAACACCGAGACGCCACGGACGATGGCGCTGTCGCTCGGCTTGATCCCGATCCAGTCGCTGCCGGAAAAGCGCGTGCCGGAATGCACCGCGAGGATGCGCGGCACCGTGATGGTCTGGTCGCCTTCCGTCGCGACCCGGCGGACCGATCCGCCCGTCGCCTCCGCGATGGGCGCCAGCGCTTGCGTGTTGCTGAACACGTCCGTCAGCTCGCGCGGATTGGGCGGGCCGATGCTGACGAAGGCGATGAGGTCTCCCGACCGTATCGTATAGAGGCCGAGTTCGCGGCTTCCCACCTCGGCCGTGAACAGGCCAGGGCGCGTCTCGGTGAGAAGCGCGCTGCTCTCCGCGCCGCTCGGCGCGGTGACGGTCACGGGATCGGCGGTATCCTGCATGGTCTGGCGCTCGATGCGGATATTGCGCCCCAGCGCGCTCGCGCGCAGGGCTTCCTCCTCCAGCGCCGGCTCCTTCATGAGCCAATGGGCGAGGCGGCGCAGCAGATCGAGATGCGGGCCGCCGTCCTGATAGCCGCGCGCCCAGAGCCAGGCATGGTCGGAGAGCAGAAGCGCCACGCGGCCCTTGTCCTCCCGGCGCAGCACGAGAAGCGGCAGGTCGTTGGCTCCCGACATGAGCGTCGCGCCCGACTGCACCTGTGAGCCGATGATGCGCAGCCACTCGCCCCAGGCGGGCGGAGAGGTCTCCGAGCCTGGCAGGTCGCGGGTCACGGGATGGCGTTCGCCGGTGCCGGTGATCTGCGCCTTGTAGGGCTGCTCGACGATGCTGCCCGTGGGCTGGCCCGGGATGATCGGCGAAAGCCTCGTCTGCGCGAGGCTGCCGTAGCTCGCAAATTCCGGTCCCGCCGCCACGAGGATCGCACCGCCCTCGCGCACGTAGCGCACGATGTTCTCGAAATAGCTCGACGGCAGGATGCTCTGGTTCGCGTAGCGGTCGAAGATGATCAGGTCGAAATCCTTGATCTTCTGCTGGAACAGCTCGCGAGTCGGGAAGGCGATGAGCGACAATTCGTTGATCGGCGTTCCGTCCTGCTTCTCCGGCGGACGCAGGATGGTGAAGTGGACGAGGTCCACATTGGCGTCGGACTTGAGGAGATTGCGCCATGTCCGCTCGCCCGCATGCGGCTCGCCCGACACCAGCAGCACGCGCAGCTTTTCGCGGATCCCCTCGATGGGAAGCACGGCCCGGTTGTTGGCCTGGGTCAGTTCGCCGGGCAGTCCTTCCACTTCGAGCTCCACCACGTTGGTGCCGCCGTGCTCGATGCGTACCTGGAGCGAGAAGGGCGTCCCGGCGGGCACCTGCTGACGGGTGAGGACCTGCCCGTCCCGGCGCACCGTGACGAGGGCCGACCCCGTGCCGCCGCGCTCCATCACCTCGGCGCGGACGGTCTGGTCCTTGCCGACGATGCCGAAGCGCGGGGCCTCCAAAAGCTTGATCTGCCGGTCGCGCTCGTCCGGGCGGCCGGTGATGAGAGCGTGGAGGGGCGCCTTGAAGCCGAGCCCTTCCACCGAGGGCGGGATGTCGTGAACGACCCCGTCGGTGACGAAGACGACGCCCGCCAGCCGATCGGGCGGCACGTCGGCAAGTCCGTTGGATAGCGCGGCGAACAGCCGTGTTCCGTCGTCGCCGTTGCCGTCATCCGCTTCGATGAAGCGCGGGTCGATATCCGCGAGCGAACCGAAGCGGCGTTCCAGCTCGGCGCGCACCTGATCCGTCATGGAAGCGCGGTCGCCGAGGGTCTGCGAGGTCGAGCGGTCGATGATGACCGCGACGATGTCCTTCACCTTCTCCCGGTCCTCCTGCACCAGGGCGGGATTGGCGAGCGCCAGCAGCACGAGGCCGAGAGCAAGGGCGCGCAGGACCGCGACGGGGCCGCGGGAGACGAGCGCCAGGATCGCGAGAAGCGCCGTGGCCGCGCCGAGAGCCCAGAGGGCGTAGAGGGGGATGAGCGGTGAGAACTGGATGGATAACACGGACGATCTCCCGCCCTATTGCCCGAGGCGTTCGAGCAGGGCCGGCACGTGCACCTGATCGGCCTTGTAGTTGCCTGTGAGCGCATACATGACGATGTTGACGCCGCTGCGATAGGAAAATTCCCGCTGGCGCTGGTCGGTGCCGACGACGGGGTAGAGCCATTCGCCCCGCGCCCCGACCGCCCAGGCGGCGGCGAGATCGTTGGAGGTGATGATGATCGGCGAGACGCCGTCGCCTGAGCGGGCAGGGCGGCTGACCTCACCCTCCGCCTGCGGCGGCAGCGCCTCCACCCAGGTCTGCCCCGTGGCGTAGCGGCCGGGGAAGCTGTCGAGGAGGTAGAAGGTTTTGGTGAGCACGTGATCGGCGGGAACCGGCTCCAGCTCGGGGAGGTCGAGGCTCGCCAGCATGCGCCGCAGATACTGACCCTCGGCGGTGGGGGCTCCGTCCGGGCGACTGCCGAAAGCGTCGCGCGTATCGAAGATCACCGTGCCGCCGCCCTTCATGAAGGCATCGAGACGCCGGATCGCGGCCTCCGACGGCATAGGCCGGTTCGCCACGATCGGCCAGTAGATCAGCGGATAGAATGCCACTTCGTCCCGGGACAGGTCTATGCCGATGGGAGCGCCCGGCGAAAGCGCCGTTCGCTGGCTCAGCACCTGGGTCAGTCCGGAAAGTCCCGCCTTGCTGGTCTCGTCGACCTGTGCGTCGCCCGTGATGACATAGGCAAGACGCGTCACGAGTGCGGGGTTGGCGCTCTCCATCGTCATGCGACGCTCCTGCGCCTGCGCATCGGGCATGGGAGCGAGGAGGAACGACGAGGCGATGAGGATGGCCGCTGCCGCGCCCGCCTTCCGCAGGCGTCCGGACAGGTTCGAGAGATGCCCGCCAAGCCAGAGCGAGGCGAGGGTATCGGCGAGCAGGAGCAGGAGAGCCAGCATGAAAAGCGGCATGCGCAGGTCGATGGTCTGCGCTCCCGCGAGCGGCGCGACCCGGGCCTTGAGCGGTGCGATGTCGAGCGGAGCCAGCCTATCGGTCGGCAAAAGGGCGTTGACGGCCAGGCTCGAATCCACCGGACCGTAGAAACCCGGCGGGTGCTCGCCGTTGGCGCGCTCGGCAAAGTTGCGGGTGATCGCGCGGGCCGTCGCCGGGGGGGAGATGTACATGCCGTATCCGTCGAGGGTCAGGCGCGGAGCCACGGTTTCGGTTCCGGCATTGCGCAATTCCGCCCCGGTATCGCCGGGCGTGCCCGCGAGCGCCGTCGTCCGGCGCAGCATGTCGACGAAGAGACCGGACAGGGGCAGGTTCGACCAGGTGGTGTCGGCGGTCACGTGAAAGAGCACGACCATCCCGTCGCCGCGTTTGTCAGCGGTCACGATCGGCGTGCCGTCGGCCAGCGCCGCCCAGGTTTTCGCCGGCAGGTCGCCGTCCGGCTCCGCGAGGATCTGGCGGCGGATGCCGATTTCCTCGGGAACCTGAAGACCGAAGAAGGGACTTTCGCGGGTGAACGGCGCGAAGGTCTTCGGCGTGTCCCAGGAAAGCGTGCCGCCGAGGCTGCGTCCGCCCCGGCGCAGGCGCACCGGCACCAGGTCGTCGTTGCCGGCGGCAAGCCTGGACCCTGCAAAGCGCAGCAGCATGCCGCCCCGCTCCACGAAGGCCGTGACCTTGCCCAGGGTCTCGCGGTCGAGGCCGCCCACATCGGCGAGCACCAATACGGAAACCTGCTCGTCGATAAGCTGGTTCACCGCATCGGCCACGCCGCCGCGGCCCATGCGGATTTCCGAATAAGGCGAGAGCGCCCGCTCGATGTAATAGAGCGGCGAAAGAAGCGGCTGGGCCTGATCCGCCGTGCCGCCGAAGACGAGGCCGACGCGGCGGCGCTTGCCCCGCTCGTCGAGAAGGTGAACGGCGCCGGCGGAGTTCTCGCCCAGAACTTCGATGCGGGCGATGGCGTTGCGGATCTCCGTCGGCAGAGTGAAGGCGACGTTCGTTTCGGTGGCATCCGTCTCGAAGGAGAAGCGCGTGTCGGCGAGCGGCAGGCTTTTCAGGTCGAGAGCGCGGATCGTGCCGGAATCGCGCCCGTTCGGCTCGGGCCGCACGAGCCTGACATTGAGCTGGCCGCTGGCATTCTCCACGCCTGCGACGGCGATGGCCGGAGTACGCTCCGCCTTCAGCACCGTGATCCGCGACCCGTCCGCCATTGCCGCCAAACCGTCGATGAAACCCTGCCCGTTAACGCCTGCAACCCCATCGCTGATCCAGACGATACGGGCGTCCGGCGTCGCTTCCAGAAAACGCTTCATGGAGTCGAGATGCGCCTGACGGTTCTGCAGATGCGGCTGAGGCTTCAGGGAGCGCAGGCGGTCGAGCATGGCGGCGGGACTTGCAGGCTCGATGGCTGCCGGCGCTTCGGCCGTCGCCAGAAGCGCCACCGTGCGCCCGTCCCGGCCTGCGGCCTCGATACGCTCGGCGGCGATGGCCATGCGCTCGCGCCAGTCGTGAGCGGCGGCGAAACCGTTGTCGAGCACGAGCAGGATCGGCGAGCGGTCGTTGTCCTCCGCCAGCGGGTTCCACACCGGTCCTGCGGCGGCGAGAATGAGAAAGCCTGCGAGCAGCAGCCGCATCAGCAGGAGCCACCATGGCGTGCGGGCGGGCGTTTCCTGTTCGGGTCGAAGATCGGCGAGGATCTTGAGCGGCGGAAAGTCCACGCGCTTCGGCTGCGGTGGCGTGATGCGCAGGAGGAGCCAGATCGCCGGCAGCGCGGCGAGCGCCGTGAGGACGAGCGGAGCGGCGAAGGTGAGAGGAAAGCCCAGCATCGCTCAGCGCCCTCCGATGCCGGCGCCGCGCGAGGTCGCCACGAGCGTCATGATGCGCAGCGCCGCTTCGCTCGCCGGGCGGTCGGTGCGATGGATCGTCAGCGTCCAGCCGCGGCGGCGGGCTAGATCCTGGAGCTCCTCCCGGTGCTGCCGGATGCGAAGCCGATAGGCCTGCCCCCAGGAGGCGGCATCGCCAATGCGCAGGGACAGGCCGTCCTCGAGATCGTGCAGAACCGCCTGTCCCTGGAACGGGAAGGTTTCTTCGACGGGATCGACGATCATGACGAGATGGCCGCGCGCGCCGCGGGAGGAAATGCCCTCCACCATGGCGGCGATCTCGCGGAGGGGGGAGAGGAAATCGCCGATCAGCACGGCTTCGTGCTGAGGCGCGATGGAGGCCTGCGGCGGCAGGTCATCCTCCCGCGAAGCCCGGTCCGCCACGAGGGCCTGGGCCATGGATTCCGCAATCTGGCGGGTGGCCCGGGGCGGCATCGATCCGAGCATGCCGACACGCTCGCCGGATTCGACGAAGCAATGGGCCAGCGCCAGGCCGAGCACGATGGCGCGCTCGATCTTGGAGGCCTGCGCCAGGTCCGAGACGTAGCCCATGGAGGCCGAGCGGTCGATCCAGAACCACATGGTCTGGGCGGTCTCCCATTCGCGCTCGCGCACATAGAGCCGGTCGTCGCGGCCTGAGCGGCGCCAGTCGATACGCTGCGCCGCTTCGCCCGCCACGAAGGGACGGAACTGCCAGAAGGTCTCGCCGGTGCCGGCGCGCCGGCGGCCGTGGATGCCATGGGCGAGATTGGCGGCCACGCGCCTTGCCTCGAGCACGAGGCGGGGCATGCGATGCGCCAGGGAGAGCGCATTCTCCGTTTCGCGGCGGCCCGGCGCGCGGGCGCTTTCGGGAAGGACCCTGACACGGGCCATGGCGGAATCCTAGCCCGCCAGCCGCGTAACGAGCCGGCCGATGACGCTTCCGATGGTGTCTCCGTCCGCCCGGGCTGCGAAGGTGAGCGCCATGCGGTGCTTGAGCACCGGCTCGGCCAGCGCCGCCACGTCGGCAATGGAAGGCGCCACGCGGCCCTCGATGAGCGCGCGGGCCCGCACCGCCAGCATGAGCGCCTGGCTGGCGCGGGGGCCGGGGCCCCACAGGATCCTGTCGGTCACGCCCTCGATCCGGTCGCTTTCCGGCCGGGCCGAGCGCACGAGATCGAGGATCGCCTCGATGACGCTCTCGCCCACGGGCAGGCGGCGCACCAGGCGCTGGGCGTTCATGAGCGCCTCGGCATTCATCACGGTCGCGGGCTTGCGGTCCTCGGCCCCTGTGGTCTCGATGAGGATGCGCCGTTCGGCGTCGCGGCTCGGGTAACCGACGTCGATTTCCAGGAGGAAACGGTCGAGCTGGGCCTCGGGGAGGGGATAGGTGCCCTCCTGCTCGATGGGGTTCTGGGTTGCCAGCACGTGGAAGGGCTGGGGCAGGTCGTGCCGCTCGCCGCCCACCGAGACGTGATGCTCCTGCATAGCCTGCAGCAGGGCGGACTGGGTGCGCGGGCTCGCGCGGTTGATCTCGTCGGCCATGAGGAGCTGTGCGAAGACCGGCCCCTTCACGAACCGGAAGGAGCGACGCCGGTCCGCGCCCTCGTCGAGGATCTCGGAGCCGAGGATGTCGGAGGGCATCAGATCGGGCGTGAACTGGATGCGCCGGGCGTCGAGACCGAGCACGATGCCGAGCGTTTCCACGAGCTTGGTCTTGGCAAGGCCCGGCACGCCGACCAGAAGGCCATGGCCTCCGGCGAGAAGGGTGATGAGGGTGAGATCGACCACGTCTTCCTGGCCGAAGATGACGGAGTGAATGGCCTCGCGGGCGCGGCCGACAGTCTCAAGGGTCGCCTCCGCGTTGCGGATGATCGCGTCGTCCAGGGCGGTGGGCGCTTGAGCAATGCTGGCCGTCATGAGGTCGTTCTCCCTCTCATTCGCAATTGCCCCCGAGGAGTTAATCTGCCTTCGATCCGGGTCGATAGGCAAGGGTCGATGCGCCGCAGCGCTTGACCCGGTCCGAGTGGACGAGACAGCCGGGGACTCTATGCTCTAAGGAAGTAACCATCGGCGGCCGTTCGTCGATCCTCAAAATGGAAAATCCTGTTCACGCTTGCGTCATGACCGATCCCTCGCCTCTCGCCCCCGGCAGCGCGCTCGCCCGACTGACCGAAGCCCTCGGCCCCGATACCGGCAGAAAAGGGCTGCCGCCCGTCGAGCGCTGGAACCCCGTCTATTGCGGCGAGATCGACATGCGCATCGCCGCCGATGGAACATGGCATTACATGGGGTCGCCCATCAACCGGCCCGCCCTCGTGAGGCTGTTCTCGACGGTTCTGCGCAAGGATCCTGAGCGTTACGTGCTCGTCACGCCCGTGGAGCGCGTCGGCATCATTGTCGAGGATGTGCCGTTCATCGCCGTCGAGATGGCCGTGGAGGGCGAAGGCGAGGGCCGCCAGATCGCGTTCCGCACCAATGTGGACGATCTCGTTCAGGTGGGGCCGGATCGTCCCCTGCGTTTCGAGCAGGATTCGAAGGGCGGCGTCAGGCCCTATGTGAAGGTCCGCGGAGAGCTCTGGGCCCGCGTGACGCGGGCGCTCGCCCTCGACCTGGTCGCCTTGGGCGAGGAGAGGGATCTCAACGGGGAAGCGACCTTCGGTGTCGCGGCCGGCGGGGCCTTCTTTCCCGTCGCGCCCGCTTCCGAACTGGGCGTGCCCTGATGCGCCTTGCTCCCCACGACGCGCCGGATTTCCTGACGCTGGCGGCCGGACGGCTCCGGCCCGAGCCGCCCCGGGCGGAGGAGGCCTTGGCGAATCCCAGAGGCGATCACAGCCTCGACGATGTGCCCCTGGTCCGTCCCCTGTCCCCGAAGCCGGCTGCGGTTCTCGTGCCCGTGGTCATGCGCGAGACGCCGATGCTGCTGCTCACCGAGCGCGCCGCCCATCTGCGCCAGCATTCGGGGCAGATCGCCTTTCCGGGCGGACGGGTCGATCCGGAGGATGCTTCCGTCCTGGCGGCGGCTTGCCGCGAGGCCATGGAGGAGATCGGCCTCGACAGCCGGTTCATCAGTCCGCTCGGCTATCTCGACGCCTATTTGTCCACCACGAATTATCTCGTCATGCCGGTGGTGGCGCGGATTTCGCCTTCCTACATCCTCAACCTCAACCGGGATGAGGTGGCCGATACCTTCGAGGTGCCGCTCAGCTTCCTCATGGACCCCGCGCGGCACGAACTGCACGCGCGGGAATGGCAGGGCAGGCTTCGCCGCTACTATGCAATGCCGTACGAAGGGCGCTACATCTGGGGCGTGACGGCGGGCATCATCCGCAACCTTTACGAGAGGCTCTACGGTTCATGACGCGGGCGGTTGTTCAGGGATTGGTGCTGTTTCTCCTGCCCTTCGTCCTCTTCGGTTCCTATCTCGTCATCCGCCGCCGCAATCCTCTGCTCTGGTCCCATTGGAGCAGCCAGTCGGTCTGGCTCACCATCGCGGGCTTGTGCTTCGTCGTCGTCTCGCTGATCGTGACGGGGTTTCTGGACGAGCGCCAGACAGGCACGTATGTGCCCACGCGTGTTGAAAACGGGCGGTTGATCCCAGGACATTTCGAGTGATGGAAACTCTCGACCGACAGGCGCTGGCCGGCCTTCTCGAACGCGGCCCCCTGCGCCGCCTCCTGGAGGCCTACAACGATGCGACCGAGGAAACGCGCATCGTGGGCGGTGCCGTGCGCAACGCTCTCCTGGGGCGGCCCGTCACGGAGGTGGACTGCACCACGACCATGCTGCCCGAGGCCATCGTGGAACGGGCGAGGAAGGCCGGGTTCAAGGCGGTGCCCACCGGGATCGAGCACGGCACGGTCACGGTGATCGTCGATGGCGAGCCCTTCGAGGTCACGACCCTGCGCGAGGATGTGGAGACGGACGGCCGCTATGCGGTCGTGCATTTCGGCCGCGATTTCGTCCTCGACGCGCGGCGGCGGGATTTTACGATCAATGCGCTCTCCCTCGGTCTCGACGGAAAGCTCTACGATTACACGGATGGCGCGGCGGATCTGGCTGCCCGGCGCGTCCGCTTCATCGGCGAGGCCCGCACCCGCATCCGCGAAGATTACTTGAGGATCATGCGCTTCTTCCGCTTCCATGCGGAATATGCCGAGGGCGACCCCGACGCGGAGGGGCTTGAGGCCTCGGGGGCCGAGCGGCAGGGACTCGACATCCTGTCCAGGGAGCGCATCCGCCACGAACTGCTCAAGCTGCTCGTGGCCCGGCGGGCGGAGGATACGATCCGCGTCCTCGCCGATCACGGTTTTCTCACGCGGCTCCTCGGCGGCGTCGCCGAGTTCGGCCGGTTCGGCCGGATCGTCTCCGCCGATCGGGGCGATCCCAGCCCGGTCTGGCGCCTGGCGGCGCTGGCGGTCATGGTGGAGGAGGACGCGGAGCGTCTGCGGGAGCATTTCCGGCTCTCCAACGACGAGCACAGGAAGCTCACGGCCTATGCGCGGCTCCTGACCCGGCTCAAGGGCTGGGCTCCGCCGCTCGATGCGGCGGCCATCCGCCGCCTTGTGGCCGATCATGAGCCGGAGGTTCTCGAACGCGTTCTCACCGCGACCTCCGGGGAGCCCTCTCCCCGCGTTCATGCGGAGGCCCGACGGTCGCTCGAACGCTTTCGCAGCGGGGCCGAGCCCGTGCCGGTCTTTCCCCTGCGCGGGGCCGACCTCATCGAGGGCGGCATCCCGAAGGGGCCGAAGGTCGGCGAGGCCCTCGCCCGGGCCCGCCGGGCGTGGCTGGAAGAGGGGTGCCGGACCGACGAAGGCTATGCCCGAGACCTGCTCGGGCGGGTGCTGGAGCGGGCTTAGGGCCACCTCACGGTGGGCGGCATGGAGGACAGGATCGAGGCAATGTTGCCCCCGGTCTTCAGGCCGAAGATCGTGCCCCGGTCGTAGAGCAGGTTGAATTCCACATAGCGCCCGCGCCGCACCTGCTGCTCCATGCGGTCCGCCTCCGTCCAGGAGGTGGCGGCGTTGCGGCGGACGATCTCGGGATACGCCTTGAGAAAAGCCTCGCCCACCTCGCGGGTGAAGGCGAAGTCCTCGTCCGGGTTCCCGGTCCAATGGTAATCGTAGAAGATGCCGCCGATGCCGCGCGGCTCGTTGCGGTGCTTGAGGAAGAAGTATTCGTCGCACCACTTCTTGTACTTTTCGTAAGACCCCGCCGGTGCATGGGCCCTGCAGGCCTCCTCCATCGCCCGATGGAACAGGATCGTGTCGGCATCCTCCTGGGTCCGCCGCCGGTCGAGCACGGGGGTGAGATCCGCCCCGCCGCCGAACCAGGGCTTCGTCGTCACCACGAAGCGGGTGTTCATGTGCACCGTCGGAACGTTCGGGTTCCAGGGATGCGCGATGAGCGAGATGCCTCCGGCCCAGAACCGCGGGTCCTGGTCCGAGCCGGGGATCTGGCCCCGGAACTCGGGCGCGAACTCCCCGTGGACGGTCGAGACATGCACGCCCACCTTCTCGAAGACGCGGCCGCGCATCATGGACATGACGCCGCCGCCGCCGGGGGCGCCGCTGTGGTCCTTGCGCTCCCAGGGCGTGCGCTCGAAGCGGCCCGGCTCGGAGGCCTCCGGGGGGAGGGGGGCCGTCACCTCGTCCTCCAGCGCCTCGAAGGCCGCGCAGATCCGGTCGCGCAGCTGCGCGAACCAGACGGGAGCCTCGGCTTGCAGATGGGCAATGGCGGCTTGATCGGTCATCGGGGTCATGCCTCTGGGTTGGGGAGGGCGATAGGAGGAAACGATTGGGTCTGCCGGAGAGCCTCGCCCAGGATCATGGCGGCGGTTACCGCCACGTTGAGGGAACGCAGCCCCGCCTGCATGGGAACGATCACCCGCGCATCGGCCGATTGGTGAACCTCTTCCGGCACGCCGGCGGATTCGCGGCCGACCAGGATGATGTCGTCCGGCCGGTATGCGAAGTCGGCATAGGGGATCGCTCCCTTGGTGGTGGCGAGGACCAGCCGGCCTCCGGCCTCCTGCCGCCAGGCCTCGAAGGCCCGCCACGAGATGTGCCGGGCAATGGCCGCGCGATGAAGATAGTCCATGCCGGAACGGCGCAGGTTCCGGTCGGAGACATCGAAGGCGGCGGGCTCGATGAGCTCGACGGGAACGCCGAGGCAGGCCGCCAGGCGCAGCATGGTGCCTGTGTTCTGCGGAATGTCCGGCTGGTAGATGGCGAGACGGGGCATGGGTCCCGTCATCGGGGCAAGCGGCGCATCCGTCAAGTGAGACCGGCCGCCGGCCGGTGGAAGCCTTTCGGCGCCAGGAAAACGGCGGCATTTTGAACCGCAGGCTGGAACAAGTCCAATCCGGCTATGGACAGGCGGGCTTGGCCGTGCCAAACAGCCACCGCGCGGCGACTCCCAGTCGCATTGCGCGCGCGTCGACGCGCATGCTTGTTCCAATTTGGACCTTGCATGCCAAGTGCCTGGGTTTCCAAGGCATTGCCGATGCGCGGTTCTCGTTTTTTGATCAATGCTGGAGAGCCAAGTGGCCGAGACCACCACTCATGTCGCTGAGCCGACACGGCGCGATTTCCTTTACATCGCCACGGGCGCAGCTGCCGCTGTCGGCGGAGCCACCCTGGTATGGCCCTTCATCCAGTCCCTGGCGCCCGACGCGGCGACGGTGGCTGCCGGCGCGCCTGTCGAGGTCGACCTGGCCCCCATCGCGCCAGGGCAGATCGTGAAAGTTTTCTGGCGTGGCAAGCTGATCTTCATCCGGCACCGTACGCCCGAGGAAATCAAGGCGGCCGAGGACGTGAACGTAGCCTCCCTGCGCGATCCTCAGCCCGACTCGGCCCGTGTGAAGGAAGGCAAGCCGCAGTGGCTCGTCGTCTTCGGCAACTGCACCCATCTGGGTTGCGTCCCGCTGGGTCAGCAGGGTGAGTATCATGGCTGGTTCTGCCCCTGCCACGGTTCGGTGTTCGATACCTCCGGCCGCGTCCGCGGCGGTCCGGCGCCGACCAATCTGCCGATCCCGCCCTATTCCTTCGCGTCCGACACGAAGGTCATCATCGGCCAAGAAGCCACGGCGTAACCCAGCGACGATCAGGCGATATCCATGAGCGACCATTCCACAACTTACGTTCCCAAGAGCGCCTTCGGTAAGTGGTTCGAGAGCCGTTTGCCCATCGCAGGCCTCGTTCACTCGTCCTTCATCGCGTTCCCCGTTCCGCGGAACCTGACCTATTTCTGGACCTTCGGCGCCATCCTCGTGTTCATGCTCGTGTCGCAGATCGTGACCGGCGTGTTCCTGGCCATGTACTACACGCCGAATGCCGCCCTCGCGTTCCAGTCCGTCGAGCACATCATGCGCGACGTGAACTATGGCTGGCTGATCCGGTATCTCCACGCCAACGGCGCGTCGATGTTCTTCGTGGCCGTCTACGTGCATATCTTCCGGAACTTCTACTATGGCTCCTACAAGGCGCCGCGTGAGGTTCTCTACATCCTCGGCGTGATCATCTTCCTCCTGATGATGGCTACCGCCTTCATGGGCTACGTGCTTCCCTGGGGCCAGATGAGCTTCTGGGGCGCCACCGTGATCACGAACCTTTTCTCGGCGATCCCGGTCGTCGGCGAGACCATCGTGCACTACCTCTGGGGTGGCTACTCGGTGGGCAACCCGACCCTGAACCGCTTCTTCTCCCTGCACTACCTGCTGCCCTTCATGATCGTGGGCGTCGTCGCCCTCCATGTCTGGGCGCTGCACGTGCCGGGCCAGAACAACCCGACCGGCATTCCGATCAAGTCGGGCAAGGACGCGGTTCCGTTCACGCCCTATGCGACGATCAAGGACATCTTCGCCGTCGTCGTGTTCATGCTCTTCTTCGCCTACTGGGTGTTCTACATGCCGAACTATCTCGGCCATGCGGACAACTACATCCCGGCGAACCCGGCCGTGACGCCGTCCCACATCGTTCCCGAGTGGTACTTCCTGCCCTTCTACGCGATCCTGCGCGCCATTCCCGACAAGCTCGGCGGCGTCATCGCCATGGGCGCGGCCATCGTGATCTGGTGCTTCATGCCCTGGCTCGATACCTCCAAGGTCCGTTCCACGGCTTACCGTCCGCTCTACAAGCAGTTCTTCTGGATCTTCGTGGCGGTCTGCATCACGCTCGGCTGGCTGGGTTCCCGCCCGGCCGAGGGCTGGTACGTGATCGCGTCCCAGATCTGCACCGCCTATTATTTCGCCCACTTCCTGATCGTTCTGCCGGTGCTCGGCTTCGTCGAGCGTCCGCTGCCCCTGCCGAATTCGATCCTCGAATCCGTCATGGGCGTGCAGAAGGGCGGGGCTGGCATTCCGGCCGGTGCCGCTTCCGAGCCGCAGACCAAGGGCTGATCGCGAGCGTTGAGGAAATCATCATGATGAAGCGTACCCTTCTCATCGCCGCTGCCGTGCTCGGCTTCTCCGCTCCGGTCTTCGCTGCCGGCGGCACCGCCGTACCGCCGCAGCTCAAGTGGAGCTTTCAGGGCCCGTTCGGCACCTTCGACCGGGCTCAGCTCCAGCGCGGCTTCAAGGTTTACCGGGAGGTCTGCGCCTCCTGCCACGGCCTGAGCTATGTGACGTTCCGGAACCTGTCGCAGCCCGGCGGTCCGGAATTCTCCGAGGCCCAGGTCAAGGCTCTGGCGGCCGAGTACAAGATCCAGGACGGCCCGAACGATGCCGGCGACATGTTCGAGCGTCCCGGCCGTCCCGCCGACCGCTTCCCGTCCCCGTTCCCGAACGAGAACGCGGCGGCCTCGGCCAATGGCGGCAAGGCCCCGCCGGACCTGTCCCTGATGCCCAAGGCCCGCACCTATGAGCGCGGCTTCCCCTGGTTCATCACCGACGTGTTCCGCCAGTATTCGGAGAACGGCGCCGATTACCTCGTCGCCCTGCTCACCGGCTACGAGGAGGCTCCGGCCGGGTTCCAGGTGCCCGAGGGCGGCCACTACAACCACTACTTCCCGGGCAACGTGATCGCGATGCCGAAGCCGCTCAGCGACGGCCAGGTCGAGTATCCGAAGAACGAGGCGGGTCAGCCTCAGGCTCCGGAGACCGTCGAGCAGTACGCCCGCGACGTGACGGCATTCCTCATGTGGACGGCCGAGCCTCACCTCGAAGCCCGCAAGCGCCTCGGTTTCCAGGTCATGCTGTTCCTGCTGGTGCTCTCGGGCCTGCTCTACTTCACGAAGAAGAAGGTCTGGGCCAAGGTGGGCGGCGAGGTCGAAGGCCACGCGACCCCACCGATGACCCACAATCCCTAAGACGTAAGATCAAGGCCCCGCTTCGGGGCCTTTTTCTTTTCGGGTGACGTCCCGAGGCGCTAGCGCATCGTGTGGAAAAGTGGACCCGGTTTTCGCTGGCGCGGCCCTTCGGGTCCGCTTGAACGATGCGCTTCTCCAAGAAAGAAGCATCGGATGGATCCCAAAAGTGCAAGTCCACTTTTCTCGTCCGATGCTTTAGCCTTATCTCGATGATCCATGATGCAGACGATCGCCGACGACATCTGGGGCCTGCCCTGCCTCGCCTATCACGTCCAGCCCAGCCTGACCGCCGGGACCCGGGACGCCTTCGAGAGGCTGCAGCGGATCATCGCCGAACAATGGCCCGAGCCGCTGCATCTTTGCCCTCTGCACGGGCTGCACGTGACCATCTACGCGCTTGTCCCGGTCAAGGCGGCCTTCGACAAGGAGAGCTACTGGCAGGCCATCGCCGAACCCTGCCGGGACCTCCTCGAGACGCTGTGCGCGCGCCATGAGGCCCTGGAGCTCCAGTTCTCCCGGCTCAAGGTGACGGATACCGCCATCATCGCCACGGCTACCGAGAAAACCGGCCTGATCGAGGCCATCCGGCGGCGGATCGCGCAGGATATCCCGCCGCCGCCCGGCCGGAAGCCGCTGCGCTATGACCTCATCCATACGACCCTGGCCCGGTACAGAACCGCCGCGTCGGTCCCGGATGCCGTTTGCGAGCGCATCGAGGCCTTGCCCGTCGACATCCGGGCTCCTGTGGCGAAGATCAGGCTCATCCGGGAAACGCTTTTCCCTTGCGTCATGACAGATGACATCGCAGGCTTCCCGCTGGGCTGAGGCGGCGGGGTTCCGCGGGCTCTCCGAACGGGCTTGGGGATGAGCCCGCACTCGTCTATGAGAGAGCCGGCTCAAGCATTTTCGGCTTAAGGAAGCCGGGTCACTGTTCAAAAAATGCGGCATGCGAATAAAGAATAAGTCGATTCCACGATCGGCTCCGAGCCCGGGCAGGCATGAGGACGATATGACGAAGGCGGTTCTAGGCATCATTGGCGGATCGGGGGTCTATGATCTTCCGGGGATCGTGGACATGCGCGAGGAGCGCATCGAATCCCCCTGGGGCGAGCCTTCTGACGTTCTGCGCATCGGCCGCATCGGCGAGACGACGGTCGCCTTCCTGCCCCGCCACGGGCGGGGGCACCGGCTTTCGCCCTCCGACATCAACTATCGCGCCAATATCGACGTGATGAAGCGGGCCGGCGTCACCGACCTGATCTCGGTCTCCGCCTGCGGCTCGTTCAAGGACGAGTACTATCCCGGCTTCTTCGTGCTGGTGGATCAGTATGTGGACCGCACGCACAAGCGCGAAAGCTCCTTCTTCGGCAAGGGCTGCGTCGCGCATGTTCCCATGGCCCATCCGGTCGGGCCCCTGCTGCGGCAGCGCATCGCCGATGCGGCGGTGGCCGAGAACATTGCTTTCACCCTGGGCGGCACGCTCGTCTGCATCGAAGGGCCGCAATTCTCGACCTATGCCGAGTCCATGACCTACAAGCAGCTCGGCTACGACGTGATCGGCATGACGGCCATGCCCGAGGCCAAGCTCGCGCGGGAGGCCGAGATCACCTATGCCACCATCGCCATGGTGACCGATTACGATTGCTGGCATCCGGAGCACGACGATGTGGACGTGGCCTCCGTCGTCGCCGTAGCGCATGAGAATGCGACGAAGGTCTCGCGCCTGATCGCCCGGGTGGCCCGAAATTTCCCGGCCGAGCACGAACCATGCCCCGTAGGCTCGGACCGGGCGCTCGACGGCGCCATCATGACGGCGCCTTCCGCCCGTGACCCTGGCGTTCTCAAGAAGCTCGATGCGGTGGCTGGCAGGATTTTGATGGCCTGAGGCGGTCTAGTAGCCCATCATCCAGCCCATGTGGCCAAAGCCGAAGATCGCGCGGAAGATCCAGCCGATCAATGCTAGAATGAAGCTCACGATAATGGCGGCGGGAATGATCGCGAGCGAAGCCTTGACGAAGAAGAGAACTAGGCTTCCAAAGGGAATGTCGATGTCGGTCAGAACGGTTCGAGAGGGTTGCTCGGCCATGGCAGGACTCCTCGGATAAGCTCAACGTCTTCTACCTATGGCAGGCTCAAACATGGACCAGCGTCTCATCACCGATCTGAAGGCCGCGATCCGTTCGATTCCGGACTATCCGAAGCCCGGCATCGTCTTCCGGGACATCACCACCCTGCTCGGGGATGCGCGGGCCTTCCGGCGTGCGGTGGACGAGCTCGTTCACCCCTTCGCGGGCGGGCGTGTCGACAAGGTGGCCGGCATCGAGGCGCGTGGCTTCATTCTCGGCGGCGCCGTCGCCCACCAGCTGTCCTCGGGCTTCGTGCCGATCCGCAAGAAGGGCAAGCTGCCCCACGAGACGGTCCGCATCGCCTATTCGCTCGAATACGGCGTCGACGAGATGGAAATCCATACGGATGCCATCGGCCAGGATGAGCGCGTGGTTCTCGTGGACGACCTCATCGCCACCGGCGGCACGGCGGTGGCGGCCACACAGCTTCTGCGCCAGATGGGCGCGAAGATCGTGGCTGCCTGCTTCATCATCGACCTGCCCGATCTCGGCGGCGCGCAAAAGCTTCGCGACCTGGGCGTCGAGGTTCGCAGCCTCGTGAGCTTCGAGGGGCATTGAGAGCCACTCTCCAAGCCGGGAAGGGCAGGGACATGCAGCAAGATCGGATCCTGGGCGCCCTGGCCTTCCTGCGCGAGGCCGAGAGACTCAAGGACGTCCTCAGGAGCGGGCATACCTCCAGCGGGCGGCGCGAGAGCGTGGCCGAGCACACATGGCGGCTCTGCCTCATGGCCCTCGTCTTCGCGGACGAGCTCGGCGGCATCGACATGGCCAAGCTCCTGAAGCTCTGCATCGTGCACGACCTCGGCGAGGCTATCGGCGGCGACATTCCGGCCGTGATGCAGGACGGCAAGACGGATAAGACGGCCCAGGAGCGGGCGGACCTGATCATCCTGACACAGGCCCTGGATCCGGCAAGGCGAGCAGAGATCCTGGGGCTTTGGGAGGAATACGAGGCGGCGTCCTCGCCGGAGGCCGTTCTCGCGAAGGGCCTCGACAAGCTTGAGACGATCCTCCAGCACAATCAGGGGAAGAACCCCGCCGATTTCGACTATGCCTTCAACCTGGCCTATGGCCGGAGGCAGACTTCCGCGCACGCTTTCCTCGCCCAGGTTCGGGACATCCTCGACGAGGAAACCCGCGCCCGCGCCGCCGATTCACAGCGCACAGGTTGATTGCGACCGGAGAGGCGGGGCCGCTCTCGATCCTTACCGTCTTTCCCAGAACACCATGCCGTCGAAGGCGAAAACCTCCTCGCCGTGCTGGTTGGTGCCGGTGTTGTGGTGGAACACCAGTCCCCAGCCGGGGCGCGAGGCAGAGGGGCGCTTGGACGTCACGGTCGTGCGGTAGGTGATCGTGTCGCCCGCATAGACGGGCTTCAGCCATTTCATGTTCGTGAAGCCGGGGGAGGGGCCCAGCCGCGCCGGCCGCTCGCCGCGGGCAAGGGCATAGGCGCGGATGCGGTCGCGATGCGCCACCATCTGCTTCATCCAAACGCTCGCCGTATGCCAGCCGGAGGCACAGAGCGCGCCGAACAGGCTGGTCCTGGCGGCCTCCGGATCCACATGGAAGCGTTGCGGATCGAACTGCTTCGCGAAGCGAACGATCTCCTCGGCCGTGAAGGTGTATGAACCGAGTTCATCGGTCTCGCCGATGACGAGGTCCTCGAAATAGGGATTGGCGGAAACCGGCGGAAACTCCCGCTTCGGATGGGCGCCGGGCAGGGAATCGGCCACGGCCGCAAGCACGCTGCGGCCCTCGCCCGCAAACGGCTCGGCGTCCTTCGTGGCGAACATCACCCAGTTGGTCTGGGTCATCACGGTCTCGTCCGCCTGGTTGGCCAGGTCGAAATGGAACCGCACGAGGCCGAGCGAGGGCCTGCTCTTGGAGAGCCTGCTTTCCAGAACCTTCATGTGCGAGCGCAGGGTATCCCCGGGCCTGACGGGCTTCAGCCATTTGACCTCTTCGATGCCCGGCGATCCCATGGACGTTGAGTTCAGGATCATGCCTTCGGCGAGCAGGCGCATGTTCAGGCTGCAGCTGTGCCAGCCGGAGGCGATCAGGGTGCCGATGAAGCTGTCCTTCGCCGCGACCTCGTCCACATGGAAGGGCTGGGCGTCGTATTCCCGCGCGAAGGACAGGATATCGTCCTTCGACACGTGGAGGGGGCCGTAGGTCTGGGTCAAGCCTGGGGGCAGATCTTCGAACGTATACATGGGCATTCCTTGCTGGGTCTGCCCTAGCACAAAGGGCCTCCCGCCGGGAGGCCCTTTGCCGCAATGCCGAATTGTCAGGATCAGAGGACGAACCAGCCCTTGCTGAGGTCGAGCGAGCCTTTCAGCTTGATCACGGCTTCCGCCGCCTTGTCGCTGTCGGTGTTGAGATAGACGTAGGTGTAGCCCTTCGTCTTCTCGTAGCGCACCTCGCCGGCCTTGCTGAAGGCCTTCTTGCCGATGAAGGCGAAGTTCTGGTCGCCGATTTTCTTCGTATTCGCGTCGATGGCCCGCAGGTCGATCTTATCGCCGCCGCGTCCGGAGAAGTCGGCGATTGTATCCGCCTTGCTCTTCGAGGAACTCGTCTCCCTGTCGTCAAACGCGAACACATCCTTGCCTGAGCCGCCGGTCAGCGTGTCCGTTCCCGAGCCGCCGATCAGACTGTCGTTGCCGGAGCTGGCGGTGAGCGCGTCGTTGCCGTTGCCGCCGAAGAGATGGTTCGCGCCGATATTCCCGATAAGGGTGTTCGACAGCGCATTGCCGGTCAGATCGATGGCGCTCGTTCCGGAGGCTTGGAGGATCTCGACATCTGCCCCGTCGCCAAGGGCGTAGGATGCGCTCGTGACAACCGTTTCGGTGCCCTGACCCGATGTTTCGACAATGACTTCGCTGCCGTCGTCGACGATATAGGTGTCGTTGCCGAGGCCGCCTGCAAGCGTGTCGGCGCCGCCCGCTCCGTCCAGGATGTTGGCCAATGCGTTGCCGGTGAGTATGTTGGCCAATGCATTGCCGGTCCCTTTCACGGCATTGCCGCGCAAGGTCAGATTCTCCAGATGATCCCCAAAACAAAATCATCTGCTCGACGATGGAGTCATTCGCATCAGCCATGTAGGTGTCGTTTCCGAGGCCGCCTGCAAGCGTGTCGGCGCCGCCCACTCCGTCCAGGATGTTGGCCAATGCGTTGCCGGTGAGGATGTTGGCCAATGCATTGCCGGTCCCTTTCACGGCATTGCCGCGCAAGGTCAGATTCTCCAGATGATCCCCGAGGCTGTAATTGTCGACCAGGGCTTCGACCGTATCGATGCCCCCGTCTTCCTGCTCGACGATGGTGTCGTTTCCATCCACCAGATAGGTGTCATTGCCGCCAAGGCCGCGTAGCGTATCCTCGCCGCCTCCACCATCGAGGCGGTTCGCGCCGGCATTGCCGATCAGATCCTGCGAAAACCCGTTGCCGGTCAGGTTGATCGCCGTCGTGCCGTTCTGGTCCGCCGTGCTCAGGAACTCGATTGAGTGGTCGGCTTGAAGCGCGAAGGACTCTGATGTGTAGACCCTGTCGAAGCCGTTATTGGCGGTTTCGACAATCGTATCGTGGCCATCCACATAGTAGAGGTCGTTGCCTGACCCACCTATCAGGGTGTCGGCTCCGGCGTCGCCATAGAGGCGATCGTTGTCGTCCCCGCCGTCGATGCTGTCATCGCCGCCTCCGCCGCGGATCGTGTCGTCGCCTTTTCCGCCTTCGATTGTATCGCCGAGATCCAGAACCTGCGGCATGAGGCGGTAGATGCTTCCCGTGGCATAGTCCATGGCGTAGATATTACCGTCCGCATCCTGGCCGAACGACGAGATCATTCCCAGGCTTCCGGTGGCACCGCCCGTGAGCAGGCCGGTCAGGTCTGTCCGGATCCAGTTCCCGTTGGCATCCTGGTGGAGGCTCAGGAGCTTGCCGGACATGAAGTCGCCGAAGATGTAGTGCCCTTTCAGCGCCTCGATCGGTCCTTCATAGACATAGCCGCCCGTGACGGAAGCGCCGATGCCGTCGTTCTGGCCGGGGCCGTGATAATAATGATTGATCGGGTTCGTGTACGGCCCCGCCGGGTCCTCCGGGCCATCGTCGTTGGCGTCGTGGTGGCCCCAGCCGTAATTGGCGCCCGCTTTGAGAAGATTGATCTCCTCGTACTCGTTCTCGCCCACGTCGCCGATGAACATGCGGCCCTTCGAGTCGAAGCTGGCGCGCCACGGATTGCGGAAGCCGATGGCGTAAACCGCGCTCTGAGCGAACGTACCGTTCACGCCGTCGAAAGCGGTCGGGTTCGTATCGGGGATCGCGAAGTTCTTGTCGTCGTCATCCGGATAGGCGTCCGCGCCGTCCACATCGATCCGCAGGACCTTGCCGAGCAGGCTGTTCGGATCCTGCGCGACGGCGAACTGATTGCCTTCGCCCGTGGTCATGTAGAGATAGCCGTCCGGCCCGAACCCGATCCAGCCGCCCCGGTGAAGGGAGGATTGCTCGGTATATTCATTGATCCTCAGCACGAGCCTCATGCTGTCCGGATCGATCATGCCATTGGTGAGGGAATACTCCCGCAACTCCGTCTTGCCTTCCAGATTCGAAAGGGTGACGTAGACCTTGTTGTTGCCGTTCTGGCCGAACTGGGGGTGAAAGGCGAGGCCGACGAGGCCTTGCTCGCCTTCGGTATCGATCTGCCCCCGCAGGTCCAGGACCGGGGTCGACTCGATGTCGCCCGTCACGCGACTCATCATCTTGATGAGGCCGGTCTTTTCGAGAACGTAGAGACGATAGGGATCGTTCGGAGCCGAGGTTACATAAGTCGGCTGCTCCAGTCCGGTGTTGAGACGCAACGCGTAAATGCCCAGCCCGCCTTCACCGACGTCCGGATCGTACCCATAGATCTCGTCCGCGTCGTCCGTTCCTGGAATATAGTCCGCGTCGGGAGTGCCGATGATCGCCATGATGAATGCCCCGCTTTGAAAAGTGTTATTTCATTCTATCTGTTGCCGAGGGGCTTCCTTGCGACAACTCTCTGAACGGGGAGGTTCTCTAGCATGGCGTGAAGCAACTGCGCTTCGGGGCTGACGGTCTCACGGAGAGAACTGTCCTGCCGCGTTGTGAGCCATGCGGATCGGTTCCGGCAGGCGATATTTCAGGCAGCAGCGCAGGACGAGTTCGGCCGCCGTAGGGATGTCCGCGAGGTGGCCGGGTGAGATGAACATGGGGTTCTTGGCGGTGCGGGTGCGCAAGGCGACGCCGATGGTCTCCTTCCGGTCGATGAGCGCTGCCGATGAGCCCTTTTCCTCCCCGAGATCGCGATAGCGTCCACAAAGCAGCGTCTTGCCGCAGCCGATGGTGGGGCGCTGCAGCCACAGGCCCATGTGGCTCGCGATGCCGATGCGGCGCGGATGGGCGATGCCCATGCCGTCGAAGAGAAACACATCGGGCGCCGCTTTCAGTTTTTCGAACGCCTCTTCGAGAACGGGGCCCTCGCGAAAGCTGAGCAGGCCGGGAACATAGGGAAAGGGTGTCGGGCGCTGCGCCAGCACGGTCTCCACGGGCTGGAAATCCGGATAGGTGAGAACGACGATGGCGGCCTGCGACTGCTCGTTCTTCACGCTCACATCGACACCGGCCACCAGCTTGACCGCATCGATGTCGATGGGGCGGTCGGCGACGACCTCGGTCCTCAACTGCTGTTGAAGGGCGATGGCCTCGGAAGGGGAGAGATCCCAGCGATGTCGGTGGTGGAGCTGCATACTCAGATCATGAAACCGATGCAGGCTCAACGTTCAAGGCCCGGGAACGATCCCTCTTGACCTGGATCATAGGATCGGCCTCTTTCCGGCGATAGGGAGACGATGGGGCCGCGCCCTGTTCCCGTCGTGAAGGAGATCCGCTTTGGCGCATTCTGCCGCAGGCCGCAGCATTCCGATCGTCAGCCCGGCGGAAGGCGTGACGGAGGCGATGATCCGTGAACTCGTGGAAACCTTCTATGACCGCGTGATCCGCGATCCGGACCTCGGACCCATCTTCCACAAGGCCCTGTCCGGCCGCTGGAGCCGGCATCTGGCGCTGATGGTCGATTTCTGGTCCTCGATCGCCTTGAGGACCGGCCGCTACCAGGGCAAGCCCCAGGCGGCCCATATGGGCATGGATCTCACACCTGAGCTGTTCACGCGCTGGCTTTTTCTGTTCGAGAGAACGGCGAAGGAGATCTGCCCGCCGGATGCGGCGGCCTTTTTCGTGGATCGCGCGCAGCGGATCGCGGACAGCCTCCAGATCGGCCTCGGGATCGGACCGAAGGCGCTGCGGCTGCCGTAAGCCGCGATCAGCGTTCCCACCATTCGAGCTTGTCGTCGCCGCGCTTGGGCAGCAGCGACGAGATGCCGATCATGAGGAACCCGCAGGCCACGAGGATGCCCACGAAGAATTCGGCATTGCCGAGCCCGGGAGAGATGAAACTGTCGAAGAATGCCTGCATGGAACCAGCCTCCATGCAGGCTTTATCTCTGAACGGCCCTGAACGGCCGAAGAAGCCCGCGTTCAGGATTCCGACAGATTGATCAAGTATTGAACCGGAAATGCATGACGTCGCCGTCCTGCACCGTGTATTCCTTGCCTTCGAGCCTCAGCTTGCCCGCATCGCGCGCGCCGGCCTCGCCCTTCAGGGAGACGTAGTCGGCATAGGCGATGGTCTCGGCGCGGATGAAGCCCTTCTCGAAATCCGTATGGATCACACCGGCTGCACCGGGGGCCTTGGTGCCCTTGGTGATGGTCCAGGCGCGGGCTTCCTTCGGGCCGACGGTGAAGTAGGTGATGAGGCCGAGCAGCTCGTAGCCGGCGCGGATGACGCGGTTGAGTCCGGGCTCGGCGAGGCCCACGGCTTCGAGGTATTCCTTCTGCTCCTCGGGAGGCAGAACGGCGATCTCGCTCTCGATCTTGGCGGAGACCACGACGGCCTTGGCACCCTCTTCCTTCGCGCGCTCGAAGACCTTCGCGGAGAAAGCATTGCCCTCGTCGGCGGAGGCCTCTTCCACGTTGCACACATAGAGGACGGGCTTGGAGGAGAGCAGGCCCAGCATCTGGAACAGGCGCTCTTCCTCGGGCTTGCGCTCCACCATGCGGGCAGGCTTGCCGTCGCGCAGCAGCGGCAGGGTGCGGTTGACGAGGTCGAGGGTTTCCTTCGCCTCCTTGTCGTTGCCCTTGGCCTTCTTCTCGAGCGCGGTGACGCGCTTCTCGAGGCTGTCGAGGTCAGCCAGCATCAGCTCGGTCTCGATGGTCTCGATATCGGCGATGGGGTCGATCTTGCCCTCGACATGGGTGATGTCCGTGTCCTCGAAGCAGCGCACCACATGGGCGATGGCGTCCACTTCGCGGATATTGGCGAGGAACTGGTTGCCGAGCCCTTCGCCGCGCGACGCGCCGCGCACGAGGCCTGCGATGTCCACGAAGGTGAGGCGGGTCGGAATGATCTGCGCCGAGCCGGCGATGGCGGAGAGCTGATCGAGGCGCTCGTCCGGCACCGCCACGTCGCCCACGTTGGGCTCGATGGTGCAGAACGGATAGTTCGCAGCCTGCGCCGCTGCGGTCTGCGTCAGCGCGTTGAAGAGGGTGGACTTGCCCACGTTCGGCAGGCCGACGATGCCCATCTTGAAGCCCATGGCCTCACTCCTTTTTTGAGGCGGCCTGTTCCCCAGGCCGTTTCACGTCCGTCCAGCCTCTCGCCTCCATGGCGAGGTGGACCTTGTTCTGGAAGCTGCCGTCCTCACCCTTGGCGAGGAGAGCGGCGTTGTCCGCCACGATGCGGCACAGATCCTCGACCCAGGGCTCTTCCGACTTGCCGAAATCGCCCAGAACGTGGTTCTGCACGAGCGCCTTGTGGCCGGGATGGCCGATGCCGAGGCGCACGCGGCGGTAATCGTTGCCGCAATGGGCCGAGATCGAGCGCAGGCCGTTATGGCCCGCATTGCCGCCGCCGATCTTCACACGCATCTTGGCAGGCGGCAGGTCAAGTTCATCGTAGAAGACCGTGACGTCATGAAGCGGGATCTTGAAGAAGTTCTGCGCTTCTCCGACTGACTGCCCCGATAGGTTCATGAAGGTCAGCGGCTTCAACAGCAGCACCTTCTCGCCGCCGATCACCGCATCCGCCGCTTCGCCCTGAAAGCGCTTGCGCCAGGGACCCGCGTTATGAACGCGCGCAATCTCGTCCACGGCCATGAAACCGATATTGTGGCGGTTTCTGGCATAGCGGGAGCCGGGATTACCAAGGCCGACGAAAAGGCGCATCGCAGGGTATTCTCATAATGAAACGCTCCGGCCTTGCGGTCGGAGCGTTGAAGCCTGTCAATGGGCTTGAACGCCCGATGAGGCCCGATTAAGCGGCGGTGCCTTCAGCAGCCGGAGCAGCTTCCTCGGCCATGCCGGTCGGGGCTACGACGGTGACGAGGGTTAGGTTCTCAGTGGAGGCCGCCTTGGCGCCCTTCGGCAGCTTGATGTCCGCGAGGTGGACGGAGGAGCCGATGTTCAGGTCGGCAACCGAAACTTCGATGAAGTCCGGAATTGCATCAGAGGGAACGAGCAGTTCCACGGTGTGCTCGACGATCTGGAGAGCGCCGCCGCGCTTCAGGCCCGCAGACTTCTCCTGGTCGACCACGTGCACCGGCACCACGACCTTGATCGCCTGACCGGCGGCAAGGCGCAGGAAGTCGACGTGCACGGGGAAGTCACGCACCGGGTCGAGCTGGTAGTCGCGCGGAATGGCGCGGACCTTCTTGCCGTCCACGTCGATCTCGAAGATCGTGGTCAGGAAGTGGCCGGCGAAAATCAGCTGCTTGGTCTGGTTGAAGTCGAGGGCGATCGCCTGGGCCGGCTGACCGGCTCCGTAGATGACGGCGGGAACCTGGCCCTGGCGACGAACGGCCCGGGCGGCCCCCTTGCCGCTCCGGTCGCGCGCCACGGCCTTGATTTGCTTTACTTCGCTCATGGTCGTGGTCCTGTAAATCGAGTTGAAAAACCGATGGCCGCCTTAAGGCGGCCATGAGGTCCGCGCCCGTGCCTCCAAGGGTGTCGAGCGGGCGCGAGGCGGCTTATAGAGAAGAACAGCCCGGAATGCAACAAGTTGGCGGCCGGTTCGGCATCGGACTCGGAACCGGTGGGGCGGCGGATCGACTTATGCGAAGGGTTGTGTGGCCCCGATCGTCAGTGCGAGCTTCCTCAGGAGAGACGCGAGCTGCGACTGCTCATCCTCGGTCAATCCCGCAAGCATCGCCGCCTCGATGGCCATGTCCTCGCGGAAGGCGTCGCCTGCGCAGCGGATTCCCTGCTCCGTGAGTTCCACCGGGAGGCTGCGGCCATCGCCCTCGGCAGCCACCCTTCTGATCAGCCCGGCCTTCTCGAGACGGTTCAGCCGGTCCGTCAGGCCGCCCGAGGAGATCATCAGAGCCCGGAACAGCTCCGTCGGGCGAAGCCGGTAGGGCGGCCCGGAGCGGAGGAGGGAGAAGAGGACATCGGCCTCTCCGCTGTCGAGCCCATGGCGCTTGAAGACCGCCTCGATGGGCGGTCGGGCCGTCAGCGTGATCCAGCGCGCCCGGCCCAGGATGGCCATGCCCCGCGTATCGACATCGGGAAGTTCCGCCTGCCACTGCGCGCGGCGTTCATCCGTTCCATCCTGGGCAGGAGGTGCTTGGCGGGCAGTCTTTTGTCTTGACATCGAGATAAAAACCCGTTTATCTTTACATCAAGATAAATCATCCTTTCGTCCGTCGCAACGCAGTCGATGCCTCGCGGGGTTCGCGTCGGCGCAAAAACTCCGTCGCATCGGCAGGTGGAGGGGTTCCATGACCGCATCGCGCCTCTCCGTCGCCACGGAATCCGCCATCGCCCTTTTGGGAATATGCGGGCTTCTCTTTGCTAGCCGCATCATGATGTCCAAGATGGCTCTGTCGGCGGGCATCCAGCCTTTCCAGCTGGGCGCCTTCGCCAATCTGGGCGCAGGGCTGTGCCTTCTGCCATGGCTTGTTGTTACCCGTCAGCGGATCCCGATGGCACCCGAGCACCTGGCGCTCTACGGCATCTTGGGCATCGTCAGCTTCGCGGTGCCGACGGTGCTGTCCTACTTCGTGGTCGACCGGGTCGGGCCTGCCTATACCTCGATCGTCTATTGCCTCTCGCCGCTGCTCACCATGAGCTTCGCGGCCGGGATCGGATTCGAGCGCATGTTCCTGCGCCGCTTCCTCGGAATCGTGCTCGGCTTTGTCGGGATGATCGCGCTCGTTCAGCAGCAGATTTTGAAGATCGATGTCGATCAGCCCCTTTGGGTGGCGCTCGGCCTGGTGATCCCGGTCTGCGCCGCCTCGGGCAATATCGTCCGCTCGGCCTGGTGGCCGAAGGGCACCTCGGCGCTCGCCTTCTCGTGTGGGGCGTCGTTCAGCTCGGCTGTGCTGGTGGCGTTGATGGCGCCTGCCTTCGAGGCGCCCCAGAACTGGCAGTTCGACGCCCCGGCAGTGTCATGGATCCTGACCATGGCCGCGATGTCCGCCGCGTCCCAGCTGATGAACTTCCGTCTGCAGCAGATCGCAGGGCCGGTGGTGTTCAGTCAGATCGGCTATTGGGGAACGGGCTTCGGTGTGCTGCTCGCCGCCCTTCTTTTCGGGGACGTGCTGACCGCGTCATCCTTCGCGGGGCTCGTCTGCATCATGGGCGGTGGGATTCTCGCCAACCGCCGGAAGACATCCTGACGCAACAACGCCTGACGCGGTCAACCCCCGGCCTGGAGCGATGGCCGCGGCTGCGATCAGTCGAACAGGCTCGACACCGAGCTTTCCGTCGCCGTGCGGGCGATGGCTTCGCCCATGAGGGAAGCGATGCTGATGACGCGGATGTTGTGGGCCGCCTTCACCGCCTCGGTCGGCAGGATGGAATCGGTGATCACGAGTTCCTTCAGGCGGGAGCTCGCGATGCGGGCGACCGCGCCGCCGGAGAGCACGCCGTGGGTGATGTAGGCATAGACCTCCTTCGCGCCGTTGGCGAGGAGGGCGTCGGCGGCGTTCACCAGGGTGCCGCCGGAATCGACGATATCGTCCACGAGGATGCAGGAGCGGCCCGAGACGTCGCCGATGATGTTCATGACTTCCGACTCACCGGGACGCTCACGGCGCTTGTCGACGATGGCGAGCTGGGCGTCGATGCGCTTGGCGAGCGCGCGGGCGCGCACCACGCCACCCACGTCCGGGGAGACCACCATGCGGTTGCCGCCGTCGAGGCGTTCCTTGATGTCGCGCGCCAGGGTGGGGGCGGAGAACAGGTTGTCGGTGGGGATGTCGAAGAAGCCCTGGATCTGTCCGGCATGGAGATCCAGCGTCAGCACGCGGTCCACGCCCGCATGGGTGATGAGATTGGCCACGAGCTTGGCCGAGATCGGCGTGCGGCCCGACATGCGCCGGTCCTGCCGCGCATAGCCGAAATAGGGCACCACCGCCGTGATGCGCCTCGCCGAAGAGCGTCGCAGCGCATCCGTGATGATCAGGAGTTCCATGAGATGGTCGTTCGTGGGGAACGAGGTCGACTGGATCACGAACACGTCCTCGCCGCGCACGTTCTCCTGGATCTCGACGAACACCTCCATGTCCGCGAACCGCTTCACCTGGGCCTTGGCCAGGGGAATATTGAGATAGGCGGAGATGGCCTCCGCCAGCGGACGATTGGAATTTCCCGCAACGAGCTTCATGAAAGCAACTTTGGCTTTGTGTGACCGATAGCGCCCGCTGCGCAACGCCTTGATCCCTGCGCTGCCGGGCGCAAGGCTCTTAGCAGCGATGGGCAACCCTCACAATACGCGGAACGGACTTTGATCGTTTCCGCGCCGGATTGTTGCCATGCAATCACTGCATTGCAACTTTGTTTTCGTCGTCCTCGCCCGCGGCCGGCTGAGCCTCCGCCGTCTGCAGGGGAGCATCGGCCATGGCCGGGACATCGGATGCGGCGGGCTCGGACTTGGAGGCGCTCAGGAACCGGGCGATCTCGTCCATGCTGGCCTGCGCCAGCTTGGCGAGGGCTTCCTTGTCGAGGCTCGAGATCGAGGAGGCCGGGACCGGGCGCGAGCCTTCGAGGCGCTTGGCCCGGCGCTTCTGGGAATCGAACACGTCCCAGACATAGGCCAGCCGGGTCTCCCCGTCCTCCGTCGAGGTGGAGAGATAGCCGCGAACCCGGTAGCGCGCCTCGGCGGTGGCGCCCACGAGCTCGACCTTGCGGTCGGTGGCGGCATTCGCCAGCTCGTCGGCCAGCGCGGTGCGGATCGGGGCAGGCGCGCCGTCGATGCTCTCGAGGGCGACGGGAATGCCTTCGGGCGAGCCGCTAAAGGAACTCTGGCAGGCTCCCAGAGCCGCCGTCAGCATGATTGCGGCAAGCCGCCCCGCACGCGTCATCCCTGTCATTGGAGAGCCCCGTTCTTGTTCTTCGTAACGAAGTTTTAAGCTTAACGGAGCCCGGCGTCCAGATCAGCCGCGCTGGCGCAGCCGGATGGCCAGGAAATCGAGGCCCAGCGAGACGAGGCCCGCCGTGAGCCCCCAGAAGGCCGAGCCGATTCCGAAGAGCGTGAGGCCGGAGGCGGTGACCGCGAGGGTCACGATGGCGGGGAAGATCTTGGAGCCTTCGGACAGAGCGGAGCCCAGGGCGCCCGCGAAGGCGCCCATCAGGGCCAGCCCCGCGACGGTCTTGATCAGTTCGGGCGGCAGTGCCGCGATCAGGCCGATTAGCGTCGCGCTGAAGGCGGCGAAGATCACGTAGGTCAGGGCGTAGAACGGCCCGACCATCCAGCGTTTGGCCGGGTCGGGATGGGTATCGGGCCCGGTGCAGATCGCTGCGGAAATGGCCGCCAGATTGCTCGTATGGGCGCCGAAGAACGCGGTCGCCACGGATGCGAGCCCGGTCACGGCCAGGATCGGCCGGGCAGATGGCCGGTAGCCGGACGCCTTGAGCACGGCGAGGCCCGGCAGGTTCTGGGACGCCATCGTCACGAGAAAGAGCGGCAATCCGAGGCCGATCAGGGCGGCAGGCTCGAAGGCGGGCCGGATGAAGGTGAGGGACGAGAGGCTGAAATCGGAGGCCGGCGGCCGGGCGAGGCCGCCGCCGAAGGCGATCCCGAGCCCGACGAACAGCACGGCCAGCACGGCGAGGGCCGGGTTGAAGAGCCGCACCACGAGGAAGATGCCGACGAGGGGCAGGACGAGGCCAGGCGCGCCTTGCGCACTCTGGAAGACCCCGACGACGAACTGAAGCAGCACGCCCGCCAGCATGGCGGCGGCGATGGAGGTGGGAATGCGCTCGATCAGTCGCCCGAACGGCTTGATGAAGGCCGCCAGCATGATGAGGCCCCCGGCGAGCAGGAAGGAGCCGACCGCCGCATGGATCGAGATCCCGGTCGAGGCCGCAATGAGAGCCGCGCCGGGCGTCGACCAGGCCGTGACCACCGGCATCCGGCACCGGACGCTCAGATAGCCGCTGGTCGCAGCCATGGAGAGGCACAGGGCGGCGACCCAGGAGGAGGTCTGCGCCGCATCGGCACCCACGGCCTGGGCCGCGGCGATGATGAGGGCGATCGTGCTGCCGAACCCGACCAAGGCCGCGACGACGGCTGACGTTACGATCGACAGGCGCATGATCCCCTCCGTCCTTGTCCTTTGAGCTTCGCGGTTTAGACCGAACGGAGGGGATGCGCCAGTTTCCTTAGCGGCACTTTCCTCCCGACTCCGGAGCCCTTAAATCTCCCTCATGAATCGCAATACCACCAACGACGTCCCGCCGGACATTCTGGACAACGAGGAAGAGGATGAGGCCGTAGCCGTCGAAAGCGGCTCCGATGTCGAGTTCGACCTGGAGGCCCATCCCGGTTCGGTCCAGCGCGGGACCGAGGTGATCCGGCATTTCTGGGCAACGCTTCCCAATGCGCCGGGCGTCTATCGCATGCTCGATATGAAGGGCGACGTGCTTTACGTCGGCAAGGCGAAGAGCCTGAAGAGCCGCGTGGGCTCCTATGCGCGCGGCCAGGCGCATTCCAACCGCATCGCCCGGATGATCGCCGAAACCTCGTCAATGGAGTTCGTCACCACGGCGACGGAAACCGAGGCGCTGCTCCTCGAGGCCAATCTCATCAAGCAGCTCAAGCCCCGCTACAACGTGCTTCTGCGGGACGACAAGTCGCTTCCCTATATCCTGCTCACCGCCGATCACGAGGCGCCCCAGCTCGTGAAGCATCGCGGCGCGAGAAAGCGCAAGGGCGATTACTACGGGCCCTTCGCCAGCGTCTGGGCCGTCAACCGCACCATCAATGCGCTTCAGCGCGCGTTTCTCCTGCGCTCCTGCAACGACAGCTATTTCGAGAACCGCACGCGGCCCTGCCTGCTCTTCCAGATCAAGCGCTGCTCCGGCCCCTGCACAAACGAGATCTCGCACGAGGATTACGCCGAGCTCGTGTCCGAGGCGCGCGCGTTTCTCTCGGGCAAGTCCACGGCGGTGAAGCAGCGCATCACGGAAGAGATGCAGGCCGCCGCGGAAGAACTCGAATTCGAGCGCGCCGCACGCTGCCGCGACCGCCTGGCCGCGCTGTCGGCCATCCAGGGCGTGCAGGGCATCAACACGCAATCGGTGGAGGAGGCGGACGTCTTCGCGCTCGACGAGCAGGCGGGGCAGTTCTGCGTGGAGGTCTTCTTCTTCCGCAACTGGCAGAACTGGGGCAACCGCGCCTATTTCCCGAAGGCCGACAAATCCATGAGCCGCGAGGAGGTGCTGGGTTCCTTCCTGGCGCAGTTCTACGACGACAAGCCCGCGCCCCGCCTCATCCTGCTCTCCCACGAGATCGAGGATGCGGAGCTGATGGCGGCGGCGCTTTCGACGCGGGCCGAGGCCAAGGTTGAGATCCATGTTGCGCAGCGCGGCGAGCGGCGTCAGCTGATCGACTACGTTCTGCGCAATGCCCGGGAGGCCCTGGGACGGCGGCTTGCGGACACCTCCTCGCAGCAGAAGCTCCTCGTCTCCCTCGGCCAGGCCTTCGGGTTGCCGAGGACGCCCCGGCGCGTGGAGATCTACGACAACTCGCACATCATGGGCACCAATGCGGTGGGGGCGATGGTGGTGGCCGGTCCCGGCGGCTTCATGAAGCAGCACTACCGCACCTTCAACATGAAATCCGAGGATCTGAAGCCGGGCGACGATTACGGGATGATGCGCGAGATGCTGCAGCGCCGCTTCGCCCGTCTGGTCAAGGAGGAGCCCAGAGGACCGGACGGAGGCGGCGCGGCGAACGATGACGATGCGTTCCCGGCCTGGCCAGATCTCGTCCTCATCGACGGCGGCAAGGGGCAGCTCGAAGCCGCGCGTCAGGCGCTGGCGGAGGTGGGCGTTGGCGAGGACGACGTGACCCTGATCGGGATCGCCAAGGGGCGGGACCGCGACGCCGGGCGCGAGACCTTCTTCAAGCCTGGCCAGCCGCCCTTCAAGATGCCGCCGCGGGACCCCGCGCTCTATTTCGTGCAGCGCCTGCGCGACGAGGCCCATCGCTTCGCCATCGGGTCGCACCGGGCCAAGCGCAAGCGCGAGATGGTGAAGAACCCGCTCGACGAAATTCCGGGCATCGGGCCCACGCGAAAGCGGGCGCTCCTGCACCATTTCGGAACCGTCAAGGCGATCCAGCGCGCGGCCCTGGAGGATCTCATGAAAGCTCCGGGCGTGAACGCCGCCACAGCCCGCGCCGTCTATGACTTTTTCCACGAGCGGGGGTAAGTTCCCCTGCGCCAGGGCAGGGATCACGTCGGCGTGACGGGCCGCAATTCCGGCCCTGCGCAATTGACGGATCGTGCGTCGTCATGCTTCCTGCGGGTGATATGAAATCTGCTCCTTCCCTGGGCCGCTCGAAGGCCTTCAACCTTGCGAACATGCTGACCTACGGTCGGCTTGTGGCGGTTCCAGCCGTGGTCGGACTCCTGTTCTGGCCCGAGGATCACTGGTCCCGGTGGTTTGCCCTTCTGGTCTTCGCGCTCGCGGCGATCACCGATTACCTCGACGGCTACGTGGCGCGCACCTTCGCGCAGCAATCGGCCCTGGGCCGCATGCTCGATCCGATCGCGGACAAGCTTCTGGTCGCCGCGTCCCTCCTCATGCTGGTGGCCGACGGAACGATTCATGGCTGGGCGCTCTGGGCCGCCATCGTGATCCTGTGCCGCGAGATCCTGGTCTCGGGACTGCGGGAATTCCTGGCCGAGCTGAAGGTCAGCGTGCCGGTCAGCCGGGTCGCCAAGTGGAAGACCACGCTCCAGCTCGTGGCGTTGGGCTTCCTGATCGCTGGGCCCGCCGGCGAGACGGTTCTGCCGAACAACACCCTGATCGGCACGGTCCTGCTCTGGATCGCCGCGATCCTGACGATCTATACGGGCTGGGACTACTTCAAGAACGGCATCCACCATCTCATGGACGAGGGCTAGATCCCATGAAGCTCGTCTATTTCGCCTGGGTTCGGGAACGGGTCGGCAAGACGGACGAGCAGGTGGAGGTGCCCGATGGGGTCCTCACCGTCGCCGACCTGGTGCGCTGGCTCAAGGGCAGGGGCGAGGAATACGAACATGCCTTCGAGAACGAGGGCATCGTCCGCGCCGCCATCGACCATGTCCATGCGAAGCCCGAGGCCCGGATCACCGGGGCGCGGGAGATCGCCTTCTTCCCCCCGATGACGGGAGGCTAGCTCTTTCCCGGAGCTGCAACGCCATGGCCTTCACCATCCGCATCCAAGCCGAGCCCTTCGACACCGCCGCCGAGACGGCGTCCCTGACCGGGGGAAGGGCGGATATCGGCGCGGTCGTGGCCTTTACCGGCCTGTGCCGCGACGAGGGCGGGCGGCTGGCCGCGCTCGAGCTCGAGCATTATCCGGGCATGGCGGAGGCCGAGATCGGCCGCATCGCGGCGCAGGCCGAAACCCGCTGGCCGCTGCTCGGCCTCACGATCGTCCACCGGTTCGGCAGGATCCTGCCGGGTGATGAGATCGTGCTGGTTCTCGCCGCCAGCGCCCATCGCCAGGCGGCCTTCGAGGCCGCCGCGTTCCTGATGGACTACCTGAAGACCCACGCCCCGTTCTGGAAGCGCGAGCACCTCAAGGACGGCACGGTCGGGGCCTGGGTCGAGGCCAAGGAGGCCGACGACCGGGCCACGGAACGGTGGGGCCACGCCCCCGCTTGACGCAGGACAGGGGCAGGAGGACCATTCCGCGTACAACAGGACGCGGAGGTGCCCCATGCGCAGCGTCGTTGTCGTTCTCGGCTTGATGGTGCCGCTTTCCGCCGGAGCCCACGAGAGGCCTGTGCCTCAAACGGTCCAGCTGCCCGATCACAACCCTCTCGATTGCTATTGCCGGGCTGGAGGCAAGAGGTTCGCCCCGGGCGAGAAGGTCTGCCTGCGGACCGCCGAAGGGCCGAGGCTGGCCCAGTGCCGGATGGAGATCAACGTGATGTCCTGGGGCGTCACGGAAGTTCCATGTCCCGAGTCATGAAATCGCCGCCGGAGATGCGGCGGCGTGAGAGACCGTGAAGACCGGCTCCTGTCTCGGGGAGGGGGCTGGATGGCCTTACAGAAGGCCGGTCACGACGGCGAGAATGAAGGAGGAGGACACGCAGACGGCCGCAATGTTGAATTTGGACGTCCAGTCGAGTTTCGATGTCAGGTTCATCGCTGCCCCCCTTTCTCCTTCGAGGGTTGAGGTCCCTCTCTGAATGGATAGGGAGGCTATCAAAGCAATTCTCTCCTGAGAAGATCCCCGAAGAGGTAGAATCGAGCCGATTTCGATTGAAGAAATGGTTAATAATTGGTTAACGCATTGAATTTCAAAGTCTAAATTCTCGTTTCTCCGAGGCGCGAAAGCGCGCCTGATCGATTTGGTCGCACCTTCGGAGCCCCAAGGGCGGCGCCCGTTGACGGGATGTTTACGGGCCTGGGCCAGCGTGTGGCCCATGCGTCGTGGGTTAGTTGCGTTTTTTGCCCTATCGCTCGTCGGTCTCGGGCTCACCGGTTGCGGTCTGTTTCGTTTCGAACAGCGCGAGCCTTGGCGCGCGCAGGCCGAGGAAGCCTGCCTGTCGCAGCGTCTCGTGCAGCCCACCGCTTACATGGCCCTCAGTTCCAAGATCGACGGGCCCGGCGTCTGCGGCATGGATTATCCCTTCAAGGTTTCGGCCTTCAGCAACGGAGCCGTGGGCCTGAAGTCCCGTGTGACGCTCGCCTGTCCGATCATCCCGCGCATCGATACCTGGCTCGACGAGATCGTGCGGCCCGCCGCCGAAATGTATTTCGGCATGCCGCTCGCCGACATCAAAGCGGGCTCCTATTCCTGCCGCCCCCGCAACAACCGGATCGGCGCCAAGCTCTCGGAGCATTCCTTCGGCAATGCGCTCGACGTCATGGGATTCGTTCTCGCCGACGGCCGGGAGGTCCTGGTGGAAAAGGGCTGGCGGGGCAGGGATCCCGCCGAGCAGGAATTCCTGCGGGAAGTCTTCGTCGGAGCCTGCCGCTACTTCACGACCGTTTTGGGGCCCGGCTCGGACGCCTTCCACTACGATCACCTGCACCTCGATCTGGCGCGGCACGACCCGCGCGGCGAGAGGCGCGTGTGCAAGCCGATCATCAAGTTCTCCCCCCGCATCGATCCCGAGCGCAGCCGCGAGGTTCTGCAGGCTGCGGCGTCCTCCGGCGACCTGTCGCCGGTCGACCTCGAGCAGGATGTTCCGGAAGGCGAGGCCTATATCCCGCCCGCTCCCCCGCCGCCCGGTCCCACCCTGTCCGCGCCCGTAGCCCCGGTGCAGCGCTATTCGTCCGCAGGCGGCTATGCTGCCGACCTGCCCGCTGCGAATGCACCGCCGACCCGGGTCGCGCCGGTTCCGTCCTATCCCCAGCCGCCGCTGCCGCCGTCGGGGCGGCCCCTGGAGCAGACCTATGCCCCGGCGAGGCCGGGACAGCGCCCGGCCGGCGCGCCGATGGTGCTCAACAGCCACTCGCTCTATTAAACGCAACCGGAGCCTTGACCTTCTCAGGCTTCGCCCACATGGTCGATGTTACAACTCTGAAGATTGTTGGAGCATCCGAATGAAGTGGCTGGCGGCTTTCATCTCCTGCATGCTGCTGAGCGCACCTGCGCTCGCCCGCGAGATCACGCCGGCGGAACGGCGCGAGGAGCCCTACGACGCCTCGCTTCCGGCCTGCGCCGATCCGTCCGTGCTTCACGACATCAGCGCGAATTTCGCGAATACGGAATACAAGTTCTGGAACTCCAGCGCGCAGATCCTGGCTTTCGAGCAGGTGCGGGAAGTCGCATGGCGCCCGTGGGGCCTCGACACCATTCCGCGCCGCTACTGCACGGGCACCGTGGTCGTGTCCGACGGCTACAGGCACAGGATCAACTTCTCGATCCGCGAGGATCTGGGCTTCATCGGCATCGGCTGGGATACGGAATCCTGCGTGGACGGCTTCGACCGCCATTACGCCTACGCGCCGCATTGCAAGCAGGCCGCCCCTTGATCCTGCGCCGGTGCCTTGCCGCCGCGGGCGCCCTCCTGCTCTCGATATCCTCTTCCGCGGCCCAGGGGCCACGGGAGTCGAGAGGCGCCCCGATGGGGCAGTTCGACTTCTATGTTCTGGCGCTTTCCTGGTCGCCGGGCTTCTGCGAGAATACCGGCAGCCGCAGCCGGCAATGCGACGGCGGGAGCGGGCTCGGCTTCGTGACCCACGGCCTGTGGCCGCAATCCGAGCAGGGCTATCCCACCTTCTGCGAACCCGGCGGGCGCTTCGTGCCGCAGGCGGCCATGGCCGAAGCCAAGGGCCTGTTCCCCGACGACAATCTCGCCCGCTACCAGTGGCGCAAGCACGGAACCTGCACGGGCGAAGCGCCGAGCGGCTATTTCAAGGCCGTGCGCCGCGCGCGTGAACTCGTCCGGGTGCCGGACAGCTTCGAGGGCCTGGGCAACCGCTCCAGGGTTCTGCCGAGCGAGATTGAGCAGGCCTTCATGAAGGCCAATCCGGGCTTGCGCGCCGACATGATTTCGGTTTCCTGCGGACGGCGCATCCTTCAGGAGGTGCGCATCTGCCTCAGCAAGGATCTGCGCGGGTTCCGCCCTTGCCCCGAGGTCGACCGCGACACCTGCCGCGCGGGCGAGATCACGGTTCCCGCGGTCCGATAGGACGGATATGAATTATCGCCACGCCTTTCACGCAGGCAACTTCGCCGACGTCATGAAACACGCGCTGCTGGTGCGCATCCTCACCTATCTCCAGCGCAAGGAGACGCCGCTGCGCGTCATCGACACCCATGCGGGAATAGGCCTCTACGATCTCGCCGGAGACGAGGCCGGGCGCACGGGAGAATGGATCGAAGGGATCGGACGCCTCGACGAGCCTCTCGCCCCCGAGGTGGAGGAATTGCTCGTGCCATATCGCAAGGTGATTGCCGATGTGCGCGCGCGGCATGGCGGGACGATCTATCCCGGCTCCCCCGCCATCGTGCGCGAGCTGCTGCGGCGGCAGGATCGCGGGGTGTTCGTGGAGCTTCACCCGGCCGATCATGCGCTTTTGAGCGAGGCCTTCAACGCGGTCGCGAATCTGAAGGTCATGCATCTCGACGGATGGACGGCGCTTCACGCCCTGATCCCGCCGAAGGAGAAGCGCGGCCTCGTGCTGATCGATCCTCCCTACGAGAAGCCGAACGAACTCGAACGGCTCGGCGCGGAACTCCTCGCCGCCCTGAAGAAATGGCCCACGGGCGTCTATGCGGGCTGGTATCCCATCAAGGACGTGGCCCCTGTCGATGCGGTGGCCGCGCGCCTTGATGCGGAAAGCGCCCGGCCGGGGCTTCGTCTCGAGCTCTACGTGGACGACCCGCGCGATCCGTCCCGGCTCAATGGGAGCGGGCTCTTCGTCCTCAATCCGCCCTGGTCCCTCAAGGAGGAGGCGGAGCGGCTGCTGCCTGCCCTTGCGGAGCGCCTGTCGCGCAGCGGCTACGGCGCTTATCGCTGTGAAGCATTCGGCCCCCCTGCTTAAAGCCCATTGCCGCAGGAGTGCCGAGCGTTCATGACTCCTGCCGTTCTCGCGCGCATCGGCTCCGGACGTGAAGGGCACGTCCGGGATTGATCGGATGCCGCAGACAGGGATTTGCTCATGCTCGTTCTCCGCTCCTCCCCCGCATCGCCGTTCGGCCGAAAGGTCAAGCTTTCTGCATCCATCCTCGGCCTGTCCGACCGGATTCAGATCGTCGATGCCGACACCATGAACCCCGAGGATTCGATCCGCCGGCAGAATCCGCTCGGCAAGATCCCCGCGCTCATCCTGGAGAACGGAGAGGTCCTCTACGATTCCCGCGTGATCGTGGAATATCTCGACCATCTCGCCGGAGGCGGGCGCATCATCCCGAACGGCGCGGAGCGGTTTTCCGCCCTGCGCGACCAGGCCCTTGCGGACGGCATCACCGATGCGGCGCTCCTGCAGGTTTATGAGGGGCGCTTCCGCCCGGAAGACAGGCACGAGCCGAAATGGGTCGACCATCAGGCGGACAAGGTGCGCCGCGGTCTCGATCACGCGGAGGCTCATCTCTCGCAGCCCGGACAGAACTTGCATGTCGGGCGGATCGCGCTGGCCTGCACGCTGGGCTATCTCGACCTGCGGTTCGGAGGGCGCTGGCGCGAGAGCTATCCGAAGCTCGTCGCCTGGCTCGCCGATTTCGAGGCCCGCGTTCCCGCCTTCGCCCAGACGAAGATTTCAGCGTGACATGAAAAAGGCCCGGGTTTCCCCGGGCCTTTCCGTTGTCTCGGAAGAGACAAGTCTTAGTAAGTGCCGAAGCGGTAGTTCAGACCGGCGCGGACCACGCCGAACTCGGCGTTGTCGTCGATGAAGTCGTTGTCGTTGTCGAGGTTGACATACAGACCTTCGACCTTGGCCGAGAGGTTGTTGGTGAAGGCGTACTCAAGGCCGCCACCGACGGTCCAGCCGTTGGCGCCGTCAGCGAAGGCGAAGCCGCCCGTGGCGTAGATGAGGGCGCGGTCGAAGGCCACACCGGCGCGGGCGCGGACGGTGCCGAACCAGTCGCTGTTGTTGAAGTCTTCGAGGATGCCGTCGCCGTTGAAGTCGAAGCGATCGTTGCCGCCGAAGTCGGCGTACTGGATGTCGCCTTCGAGACCGACGACGAACGAGCCGATCTGGTAGTTGTAGCCGACCTGGCCGCCGCCGACGAAGCCGCCGTCGTCACCGAGATCGAAGGTCAAGCCGTTGATCGTCGTGACGGTGTCGTTGGAGTTCCAGCCGTAGCCGGCGTTCACACCGACGTAGAAGCCGGTCCAGGTGAAGATCGGGGCAGCCGCGATGACCGGGGCCGGAGGAGCCGTGCGGGTCGGGAGATCCGCAGCGGAGGCAGCTCCGGCGAGGCCGAAGAGAGCGACGCTGGCGAGAAGAATCTTCTTCATGGTTTCTCTTTCCTAATCGATGTCATGCCGGCCCGATCCCCGTTCGGCGGATCAAGCCAGGCACTACCCGTTTATAGAGCGACAACCTCGTGAGGGCTGTGACCTCACAACCACAGCAGCTCCGGGGCCATGTGGCAGGATTGTGGCGGCAATGTGCGTGCATTGTCCCTTGTGTCATTGCCGCCTCCTCAACGTACAGCTTGGCTATTTGTTCGACGGGGGGCTGAAAAAATGTCATTTTCTCATCATTTTACAGGCCCAGGATGGTTTTGTGGTTTCTCAATAAAATCAATGGGTTAAGCTTGTATATATGTTTCATACATACACCTAGGAGGGGTAAAATCCCAACGCATTTCCCAACGGTTGGGACTCTCCAAGAGGGCAGAAATCTCACATTTATCTTGCTATGGTATGCGCCCTTGTATGGCTTGAGCCACCGGGGAATACGCCTTAATTCGTGCCGCATATAGTCAAGCTCCATCGTCATATCGCCAAACTCCAGCGCGACTCGAATGGGCCTCCTACGGTTCTTGTCGATGGTCAGGACCCATCCCTGCTTCCCCACATGCGATGGTGTAATAGTATCTCGTACCACCTGCACCCTGTCGCCCACAGTCAATCGCATCCAACTTCTCCCTTGCGTACTGGACAGGCCGAACCACGTTCAGGCCAGCCGCGATGTTCTCTAGTGCGGCCCTGAGGAGGGCGTTCTCCCGCTCAAGCTCACTCAGGTACTTTGGATCGACAATCATCTATGCCCTCCCATGTTAGCCGCAGCCGTTGGCCTCCGAATGAGGTTCTTAGCCACCTGTTTCTTCTGAGCGGTATCGTTGTGGATATACCGCATGGTTGTCTGAAGGTTCTCGTGACCCATGAAGTCCTTCAGCAAGACCGCGTTCACGTTCTCCCTAGCAAGCCTCGTGGCTACCGTATGCCTATGAGCATGGGTAGGCTGCGTCAGAGGCAATCCTGCGGTCTTACGGGCGCTCCTGAGCCTCTTATAGACAACATCGTAGGAGGGCAGACCCTTCTCCAACAGGTCAGCAAATCGCTTCCCTAGCTCCGTATCGAGGACCGCGTACCGCTCGTGTCCGTTCTTGGTCACGCCGAGATACAGGCTATAGAACCCATCCCCATCATCGTTCAGGTCCTTAGGAGTCCTCTTGAGTACCTCTGAGATGCGGCAACCTGTGGCAAGCTGAACGTCCATGATGGTGATGATGTTGTCCCATCCCATTGCTTTCACGGTGTCCCTGAGCTTGGACTCATCCTCATCCGTTAGGTAAAAAGTCTCCCTCCTGGCCGAGCTACGGAAGCGGAGCTTGGGCACAGCTTCGACATACTCTTGCTCCTCAGCCCATGTGAGTAGCTTGGACGCCGCAGACATATAGCTGTTGTAGCAAGCCGCAGACTTGTCCCCGGCACACAGGTCAACCGCCTTATGAATGTGGATGGACCTAAGAGCCTTGAGGTCATCAGGGAGCTTCTCATCCTTCATCACCTTAGCGAGCATCTTCACGAACCGTCTGCCGTGTTGCTTGCGCTGAACCTCAGACCTAAGCCCGTTCCATTGGAGTTCCACTTGGTCCTCTAGTAGCTTCAGTCCGTTATTCGTTTGTGTCACGGCAACAGAAGAGTCAGGGTTATCATGTAACCCCGCCTTCATTTCTGTTTCTAGCTTCCTTGCCTCCTTTTGGGAGGTTGCGAACTTCACGAGTGTTTTCTTGTTACGCTGTACCTCCACCCTTAGGCGTCCGGTCAGCTTCCCTCCACGTTTCTCAGGATAAATGCTCATCTCAGGCCCTCAACCACATTTGATACAGAATTGCACCGATCATAGATGCAAAGATCAGGAACCCTAGCCAATGCTGAGGCCCATGGGAGTTAGCCCGACCAATGAGCCACGCTAGGAAAAGAAAAGCCGCAACGCCTAATGTCCCTACCATCCATTACTCCTCCATTATCTTGATTATGTCCCGCATCAGCTTCCGGCCTTTAGGGGTCAGGAAGTACTCAGTCTCCCTCCAGCTATCCGGCTTCTGTTGCCTGTCCACTAGCTCCAGGGCGCTAGGCCGTTGCCGCGCCTTAGGGCCGATTTCGAGGAGGACACGAGAGGCAATAGGTTGAATTGTCCTCATATCCTCCGCATACCCTGTAGGTCCTTTACCTGGCTCTAAGGCAACCGCAGCAAACGCCTCCATGTATGAAGAGGGGATACGGCCATCCTCGTCGCGGAACCTCTGAATGAGCTTCACGACCTTCCTAAGAGCCTTCCGCTCATCGTCAGAGAGTTGGTGAAATCTGTGCGGTACTTGAGCCATCATGTTACTCCTACGGTTACTTCTATAGCGTTCGAGTCACTAGGTTATGTTCATCTAACATATCAAAAGCGGAGTCAAGTTTACCCATATGGATCACGACAAGGGTACTCTCTTGCGTACGCATGATATGGGGCAAAGCTTGAATTGCGGCAATACCCGCCTCAGTCAGCCCATGCAGGGCAAATAGTTGGTCCTCATCAGCTTCGTAGACGACAACATCGGCCAGAGGAGTGATGATTTTTTGGCTCATTCTTTTGGGTCCTATTGTTGTTCTTAGCCTGAAAAAGCCGACCTCAGGCTAATGTTTCGGGAGGGGTGATCGACCTACTAGGCGCTTATGAGGCTATGGCTAAGGCAAGCTTGTCGCATAGGTCCCTGCCTTTCCTAGTAAGGGTGAGGAGTTGCTTGCGCCTATCAGACGGATCAATCTGAACCTCTATTAGCCCGTAACCCGGTTTATCTTTGGTCCCAATGTCCGAAAGTAGAGCGATGTTCCTTGACACTGTACTCTGTGAATAGCCTGTCTCCTCCTGTATGGTTCTCGAAGTTGCTTGAGGTCCTAGACCATAAGTGCCCTTAGCAACCGTGAGTAATGTCATAAACAGAGATATAGTTATCTCCCCAACTTCCCCTGTGAGTGCTTTACCTAAGTTCCACAGGCGCTCACACGCCTTATTTTGTCTAAGCATTTCTTCTCCGTTGTTCTCCCTATGTTCGTGGTGGTGGTTCAGCATATAGGCGCACCTAATTTCGGGTTCAATGCAAACTTGCATAGTTCAGATGAGGCATTTAGCCCTAGGGGAGAAGTCCCATTGTGTCTCAAATGTGGCTTGACTGTCACATTTAGGACGCATGTATGTCCTTAGCGATACTTTGTATCACGGCGTCCATCGAAATCATCTGCCCCGTTGTGGTCCTGGCCCATACGTTCAGCCCTCCGAAATCCTTATCAACAATTTCGCCCTTACCTATGAGCTTATCCGCTAACCAATCCGTAACGGCCCAATGCTCATAGACCTCCAGCATACTGTCAGGGTCATCAGGATCAGGAATAGGGGAGGCTAGGGCCGCCGCTTGATCCATCAGCCATAGGGCTTCCCGGCTCATCTGTTGGGCCGCTTGATGGGTCCTAGTCCCATAAGAGCCCACAGGGACCACGTTACAGTTAGCATTAGCGAGAGCCAACACGAGATGAGATACGCACACAAGAACGTCATGAGTTACAATGCGATCAGCCGTAGCTTGAATGGGGTTAGGTGTCATGTGCGTCTCCTTTCCTAGCGTGAGCTATAGACTTTCATCAGGATTTCATCGGCCCCAATGCCGTACTCCTCAAGCAACTCAGCAACGGCATCAGGATGGTCGTTAATGGCCTCTAGGAGCCTATAGCGGGCAGAGAGCTTGCGAGTGTTAGGCTCATAGTCATCCCACGTCCCATACGCCCCATAGCCGCTATAATCGTCGTACCCGTAGCCATAAGCGGCCCTGTAATAGCGGTTCTCATAGGGGGAGGTCCGGTCGTCATCCATATGGGCGTAAGCCTTAGGATCACGCGCAACTGGCAGAGCTTCAACGTCAAGCTCGCAGAGCTTCTCCAATAGGTCCACAATGAAGGGCGTATAGAGGCACTCCCGGCTTGTGTGCTGATCCACATAACCAACGCTAATGTTGGAGCACTCGGGGACGAAATCGGCATACATGGCCGTATCTGTGAACGTGCCGCCATCGTCTTTCTGCCATCCCGCGCCTAGGGTAGAGGCGAGAGCATCAGCAAACGCATTAGAACAGCAACGGCCACCCCATTGATGAGTGATAACGCTACCAAAACCCTTACGGTCGAAGGCAATAGCATAGTCGATACCCTCCAAAAGCTCCCGATAGTGGTTCGCAATGAACGTGGACCCGCGCCCGCCTGACTCCTCATCCCTATGGAACACATAGAGGCCGGGAACTTCCCTGCGGATCATCTCCGTCATGAGCCACACGCCCGCCGCACAATCCGCGCCTAGGCACTCATCCGTAATGGCATAGGCCCATCCGGCATCATCCATGCGAACCCTTTGACGCCCGCTAGTGCGATGCACAGTGTCAGTGTGGCAGGACCACAGAACCCGGCTATCCTTGCCAACGCGCTTATACAGGTTGCCAAAGTTATCTTTGACCACGCCTAGCGGCATGATGAAGCGGTTAATAAACTTGCGTTCAGACTTGGACCCATGGGGGCGCTTGTAAGTGAGCATCTCTAGGAGCCGTTTTAGAGGCGCTGGAGCCGCTTCATATTCCTTGGGTAGTAGAGCGGTCACGTTTGTATCTAATGCCGCTCTATGGCCCGTTTCTGGTGATTTCGTCATATGTCTAACCTTGTATGTATCTACTATCTGTATGCGAGGAGGCAAAATCCTCCCCGCGCCATCGTGCCTAGGAACCATTATGCGGCCTGTGCCTCATCATCCTTAGACGGAGCTACCGCATACCACTCACCATCATCCGAGAGATGGGCGTTGTTCTCTGCCCAATCGCGGGACACGGTTTCATCAGTGTCCACAAGGGTCACTCCCTCATCATCAGGGTAGTATTCCATGGTGCGCTCGCAATAGAACGCATGGCGGTTCACGTTACGCTCTGCCCATGTGTCCCCATTGGCCATCACAATCGCATAGTCGTTATGATACCACTCCTCATCATAAGCACACTGGAAGCAATACTCATCACGGTAGGAAGGCGACACGTTACCAATGCCGCTAACATAGGTGAAATCCTCAGGGTCATCGTCCACATAGTCCTCATAGCCGCTGCACCATGCGCGCTCATCCTCAAGCCAGATAAGGCCGCTTGTGCTATCCGCCGCAGTAGTCCCGCCAATCACGCAATGGTCATCATTCACCGTCACAGTATAAACGTGGTCGATATAGGGCATCACGAGATAGTCGCCTTGTGTCACCTTGCGGATTTTTGCGCCTCTCATAGAGCCGGGAGTATATCCGAGCTTCTCAAGAGCATTAGCCATGCGTTGTTCATCGCCATAGATGCGGCAATAGAGCTTGCGTTCAGGCCATACCAACACGCGGGCAGATGCGCGGAAATTAGGCGCGTCTAGGTCTACATATGAGAGATAGGCAAGTTGCAAATCACTATCGCCATAAACTTCCACAGGATGAATGTCGCTTTCGTACCGCTCATCCTCATAGGCCATGCAAGAGCGCGGCCCGTTCTGGTAAACCTTTTTGATTTCGGCTGGAGTAGTGGCAAAGCGTACGGTATCAGCCGCATCAATGAGAGTCGCCCAATGGCGCACAGTATCGCCATCAAGAGAGGGATAGAACTTTTGCAAGTAGCGTCCCGGCTTCATCTCCGTAGCACGACGGATCATCCCATGTTCAGGAGATGCGAAGTAGCGAACAAGAGGCTCCTTTTTGCCTGTCGCCTTGTTCTCCTTAAAATAGAGATGGGCGAAATGGTCTGCGATAGCCTCATAAGGCCAAGGGAGAGGGAACTCCCGCACATAATAGGCCGCGTTTTCCCTCCAGTAAGCATCCTTCCAAGGGAGCATCTGGAAAGAGCCTTCAGGCAACACGCGGTCAAGCGTCGGATAAGGCACATACCACGAGATATAGCTGTGATCCCGGTTGACGATGCGTTCCGCTTCCTCGCGGTCATAACAACGAGTGATTAAACGCTGAACCGCTTGTTCCTTGAGTTCAGCGCACAAGGCGTTCAATGCCTTAACCGCATCATCTCCACCATACTTGTATGCAAGATCATGGGCGAACGTGCCGAAAGGATTGATAGCGGGAGGAGTAGGCGCGTCATACGAGAACGAAAAGTTAGTCTGGTCCTGAATGGTGAACTTACCGTTCTCATCCTTGAAAGTGACGGCATAAATCTTTTGCATGATGCGATCCCCTATTAGGCTTGTGTTGCTATGTGAGAGGGCACACTAATGACGTAGAACGCCCTCATAGTAGTCTCGTTCTGCTATGTGATTAGGCCGCAAGAGCCTTGGAAGTGTCGATAATCTCAACCGTGCCGGATGCGTAGCGGCAATACATGGCAAGCTGTCGCGCCATCACACCAAGCTCTAGGACCAAATCGCGGAGAACATCGTCCTGGCGATCAGGGACCATTGCAATGTCGTACGCGATACTGTGATCCTCATAGAAAGTTCCGTCATCATCCATCCAACCGCCCGAGATGGGAGTTGCGGTAAATCCGCCGAACTTGCGGCAGAGCGCATGTTTAGCGAACGTATGAACGGCAGTAAGATCGTTGCCATCGTTATCCTTGAGAGGAACAATAATGCGAGCTTCACGCATTGGGTTATCTCCGGTTGGTTCTGGTGGAGCGGTCGTGAACCGCTCACAACATTTGTATAGCAAAGCCGGACCCGATACACAAGCGAGAATGATACGAGTTCATACTTGATCGCATTAGTCTTTAGTCTAAGTTATTTTATTGCGCGAGCGAGCGATGCCTCGCCGGATCGCAGCACAATTCAAGCACAACCTAAACGCGAAAGCATGAGCCAGAACCACAACCACATACCATAAATTCCTACATACTGAAAACAATCAATGAGCAATTACAAGGACTTACGGCGAGCGTTACATTGCTTCAATTCTGTGGATAACTCATTTTCCATACCACGATAGCGGCGCACAAGAATGGCCGTCTATGGCCCGTTTCTGACCAATTAAAGCGCGTTTCTTTGTAACACTCATCTGAACTCATAAGAGATCATATGATACATTATCCGCATTGAAACATCAGTGTCTTGTGACTACATCAAAACCCTTGTGTGTAACACACTAACAGTGTGTGTGTCCTGCGTGGTCGCGTGGTTCTTGGGTGTCTCATGTGGAACTCATGAGGAACTAATGAGCTATGCAATGGTGTGACGCTTTGTTATAATGTTATGCACCCAGCGCAATACTCCTTAGAATCCACATATTCCACCTGTGAAATCAATGGCTTCCTGTGTCGCATACCACATACGAATCCTGTGAATACCTGCGATAACACAGGCGCATCATGTGAAATCACAGGCGGCTAATGTCCACGCATCGGTCAGCCGTACTCATAAGGCTATAGCATTACATAGACAGGACATACGCTATTTTCTTGACGCCTTGATATTCCACACGTTTTTCCTGTGAGTTGGGAGGACACGTTGGGAGTTGCGGGTCCCTCGCTACCCGTGAGCATATCCCATGAAATGCTATATGGTTTCAAAAAAGGGCTAAAGCTCTCACGCGGTTGTTGGGGTAATGCCGTGCAGCGTCACGCGCTCACAAGAACCACATTGGGTCCCATCAGAACCCCATCAGGTCCCATCAGACCCTCCAGGCCCTCCAGAACACCCCACCCCTTAGGGTCCCATCCTAGGTTCATCACAGGGTCCCCCAGGAGGGGTCACAGGGCACGTCTGCCCGGAGCCGATAGGCGACTGGCCGGGGGAATGTGTCAAAATTGCATTTTTGTTGACCTTAAGGAGAGAGGGCCGAGATGCCCCGCAGGTTGATGAGCCAGATTCCATCTTAAGAACCAATAGATGTTCAATAACAATAATAACCATAATCTATTACTCATCATGCTCTCCTTTGATCTAATGAATATCTTATGATTTCAAAGGTCCTTTGGGACCCAATAATAATAATTTCAGAGGACCCAATGCCTTTAGAAGTAGCAACTTTTATCAATCAGCTTGATCCGTCTAATCCGGCTGCTCCAGATTTGCTGGCCGATACGGACAACCATCTCCGACTAATCAAGCAAGTCATTAAGAACACTTTCCCGAATGTCACTGGTCCTGTGACCCTCACTCAGCATGGTTTGAATGGGGCTGTTCCGATTGGTGGCATCATCCTGTGGTCCGGTGCCACGAACGCGATCCCCGCAGGGTGGGTCCTGTGTGCTGGTCAGACAGGTATCTCTCGCTCCGATGGCGAGGGAACCATTAACGTCCCTGACCTCCGCAACCGCTTCATCGTTGGTGCTGGTGGCTCATACACCGTGGGACAGACAGGTGGCTCCCAAGCTCAAACAGGCACCACTGATACCCAAGGCTCTCACGCGCACTCTGGCTCCACTGGTGTTGCTGGTGGTCACTACCATGGTGGTCGTACCGCTGACCACCGCCTGACCATCGCTCAGATGCCGTCTCACGATCACTCCGTCTACCACGGCTCAGTGGCTAACGGCGGTGGTTCTGCGCTCATGAGAGCGAGTGCCACAGGCTCTACCTCTGCCTCGTTCATCGAGAACCGCGGTGGTGGTGATCCTCACAGCCACGGCATTGGGTGGGATGGCGACCACGCTCACACCTTTGCGACCGACTACCAGGGCGCTCACTGGCACAACGTCAACATCCCTGATGGTCGTCCTCCGTTCTATGCACTTGCGTACATCATGAGAGTTTAACCCATGGCAATGTTACCCCTACGAGAACTAGGGAAGTATGGGGTAATCGCAGATGTGGACCCCTATGACCTCCCTTCCGCTGCGTTCGTGTTCGCCAATAACTGCCGCTTTGAGGATGGCAAGATTCAGCGCGGCGCGGTGTTCCGCAAGATTTGTGATCTAACCGAGGCTGACCCGATTCATGTGGTAGGCTACACGAACTCTGTTGAGGCTCCTGTGGTCTACTACGTGACCGAGGATGGCCGGATTTATGAGCGTACCTTTGCGGGGGATGAAGAGGAGCGTACGGCCTCTGGCTACACGCCGAGCTACGCGCCCCTTCCTGTGACCTCCGCAAGCCTCAACGGCGTCCTCTACATCAACAAGGGCGACCGTGTGCCGTGGTATGTGTCCAAGAACGCATCCTCCGGTACGTCCCTTCAGCCGATCCCTGTGGACGACTCTGGTTACACCCAATGGCGCACCGAATGGAGGGCGCGGGTGCTTCGTTCGATGAACGGGATGCTCGTGGCCTTCAATGTGACTAAGGGTGCCAATGCGAACCCGAACATGGTCAAGTGGTCCGACTTCGGTATTGACCCATATGCGGTGGTCCCGAATTGGGATTTCACGAGTCCTGAGTCCTCCGCTGGTGAGAACACACTGGCAGAGATGAAGGGAGGCATCATTGACGCCTATCCGCTCAGGAACCGCATGTATATCTTCTCTGACGTGGAAACTTGGCTCATGGAGTCCGTGGGAGGCGTCGAGATTTTCCGGTTCGACCGTGCGTTTGACCGGGGAGTGATTAACACGAACTGTGTGATGGAGGTCGCCGGGCTCCAGTACGTCTTTGGCTCCAATGACATTTGGTTCCATGACGGCACGACGGCTGACTCTCTGGCCTCTGGCCGAGTCCGTAGGTTCATCTACGACTCCCTTCGGCGTGACGAGTCCAAGTATTTCTTCGTGACCTACAATCAGAGGCTCAACGAGGTCATCTTCTGCTACGTCTCCGACGATCAATATGTGAAGTTCCCGGCTGTGTCGGGTAAGGGTTGCAACAGAGCGGCCATTTACAACACCGAGTCTAAGGTCTGGTACTTCGCTGATCTGCCTTACGTGACGTGCGCGGCCCATTTGCCGATCACTTTTGGTCAGCAATTGACCTTCGAGAACGTCACAGGCACCTTTGCGACCGTTGGTGGTGCCTTCAGCCAGCTTGAGTTGACCATCCGCACCAACTTGACCTTCGGAAGCAAGGCTCAGGGCGACGTTTCACACGCTCTGAGGACCTTTGAGGCGTTCAGAGAGGTCGAAACCGGCTATCTCTTGGATGAGGTCGTGAACTCTCCTGCGTATCTTGAGCGCACAGGCATCGACTTGGACGAAATCGGCTCCGAGTTGAGGGGTTATAAGTGCGTTTCCTCGATTTATCCGCAGGGGCGCCTGGACTACGAGGCTGCTCCGCTCGTTTTCACGTTCGGAATTGCCGATCACGCGGCCCAGGACCCTGAATGGGGCACGGCGCAAACCTATGACCGAGTGCAATACAAGCTCGATTACAACCTTGCAGGGCGATATTTGGCGCTGAAGATCGAACAGACCGACTTCTTGCCATTCACCCTGTCTGCGTTGGACCTCGACGTGATTATTCTTGGTCAATTCTGATACGAGGTACTATGGCATACAAGAAACTATCCCCGTATAAGCCGCAAAATCCGCCTCAGATGAAGGAGTCCGAGCGTCAGTGGGTCCAAGACGAGCTTCGGCGCTTGGAAAACGTCCTCCAGGCCATCATTGCGGCTATTGAGGAACTCAGAGCCAAGGTGCCGTGATGGAGCATCAGGCTTTTGAGGAAACAGAACGCCTGACAGTGTTTGACGGGACGGAGTACATCGCATCTTGCCATGCGGTGTATCTCCCGACCGGGGAAGAGATGATCTTCTTCCATCTGGACGTGTTCTACATGAGCCACAACGTCCTCCAAGATATGCTCAAGAACTGGAAGCGGTTCCGCGAGGACGTGCCTGTTCGGCTGTTCTGCATGTTGACCGATGAGAACAAGGCGTCTCGCCGTCTCATTGAGAAGTATTTTGGCTTCGTGCCTATCAAGGTGATCCCTTGCACGGACGGAAAAGATAGGACGATTTTTGTGAATAATGGCCCCGCCAGAACGGAGGTCCAAGAATAATAAAAAGGAATTACGATGGGTGGCGGCGGAAAAACCACAGAATATCAAAAGACCGACCCATGGGCTCCGCAGCAGCCGTACCTTCTGGATGCGTTTTCGGAAGCCAAGGGTATTTACGACAGTAAGAAGGATTCCAGAGGCTACACTGGCGACTTTGTGGCCTCCTATGACCCGACCGATGTTGCGGGTCTGAAATCTATCCGAGATTGGTCGATGACCACGGGCCAGAACCTTGTGAACACACAGGCCGCTGGTGGTCAGGACTTGTTCTCTCGTGGCTCCCAGGCTCTTGGGGAGGTCGATACCGGCCTCAAGGACTTTGCGAACCGCGATTGGACCTCAACTCACATTGCGAACGCGAACAGGTACGCGGATAACCCGTACATCAGCGATATGGTTGATGCGACCACGCGTGATGCGGTACGCACCTTCAATGAGGACACGATCCGAGGGATCAACCAGAACGCTGCGGCTACAGGCAACGGCCTGAGCACTCGTGCTGGTATCGCCGCTGGCGTGGCTCAGAGGGGTATCGCTGACCTTGTGGGCGACACGTCTGCGAAGCTCCGCAGCGATGCTTACAACGCTGGCCTTCAGATGAGCCAAGGGGATCAACAGTCCCTCCTGGCGGCTCTCATGGGCCGTGGCGAACTCGCAAGCGGTATGACCTCGCAGGGCCATACGATGATGAACGATGCCTTGTCGAACGAGGCTGGCGTCCTTGGCCTTCAGTCCTCCATTGCGGAGCTTCTCAAGGCTAACGAACAGTCCAAGCTCGATAACAAGTTCGCTAAGTTCGATTACCGCGACAACTACAAGAGCAACCTTCTCTCGCAGTACTACAACGTCGTTGGCGACAAGTTGTGGGGTAGCGAGGGCTTCTCGCAGACCAAGACGCAGCCTTCGGCTCTGTCCACGGCTGGCTCCATCATTGGAGCGATTGGTTCGCTCTTTAAGTCTGACGCTCGTACCAAGGATATCATTGAGAAGGTCGGCCACACGACCGAAGGCTTGCCGCTGTATCGCTACACCTACAAGGACGCGAAGCATCTTGGCGAGTTCACCGCTCCGTTGGCTCAGGACGTTCAGAAGATCAAGCCTGAGGCCGTTCAGGAGGTCAATGGTGTCCTCTACATCGACACGAACCTTTACGATTGGAGGTAATTTATGGCGTGGAGCTATGACGCTTATTTGCCCGTAGTGACCCGCCGTGAGTCTGGTGGGAATCCAAATGCGAAGAACCCGCGTTCTTCCGCATCGGGCCTCTTCCAGTTCCTCGATGACACGTACATGGCGTATGCTCGCCGTCTGTACCCGCGAATGTCCGAAGGCGCTCTTATGGCGCGTAAGAACGACGTTGCGACACAGAACGAAGTCATGAGGGCGTTCACCGAGGACAACGCAAACCGCCTGAGTAAAGCGGGTATTCCGCTGAGTAATGGCTCTGTGTATGCGGCTCACTTCCTTGGCCCTGCTGGTGCCATTCAGGCTCTCAGGGCCTCCGACGACACACCGATCAATCAGGTTGTGAGCGCCGATGCCATTAAGGCCAACCCAGGCGTCTTTAAGAACATCAGAACCGCTGGTGACTTCAAGCGATGGGCTGGCGCCTATGGTGGGGGCGCTCCTGCCGATCAGTCTGCGACTCCGATGGAGCTTGCTCTCCAGGAGCAGATCACTGGAGGCTCAGGAGACTCTCAACTGTCCGGTGGTGCTGGCACCGATACGCTGGCTACCGAGGCACAGCCTCAGTCCATGTGGGATCAGTTCCTCTCTGGAGGTCCTGGTGCGCTCTTTGGCGCTCCCGTTGAGGACTACAGCTTCAGTGATGGCCTCATTGGTGCTGGTGCGGCTCTTATGGCTCGTGACAACCCTCAGGGTGCTGCGGCTCTGGCTTCCGCCCTTCGCTACAAGAAGGATGGTAAGACCAAGGATAAGCGGCGTACGACCATCATTCGTGGTGCCGATGGCGCTACCTATGAGTACAATCAGGACACGGGCGAGAACCGTAAGCTCATCGACGCTCCTGCTAAGACCTTCACGGATTCCGCTCAGAAGACGTTCATTGACGTGAACAACAAGGCCGATACGGCGTACAACACGCTCGACCGCCTGAATACGTTCCGCAAGCAGCTTGTCTCTGGTGAACTCTCCGTGGACGCGCTTAACCGCGTTGGCACGTCTTGGCGCAACATTCTCGACGGGACGACCCCTGCCACGGGTATTCAGGACCGCAACGCGGCTCTGTTCTATCAGTGGCTCCACGAAGCTCGTGACGCGAAGCTTCTGGATGCGAATGGTGTTCAGACCGAGGGTGATGCTCAGAGGGCTATGGAGTCGATCCTGCCGGGCACCACGAAGTTCAGTAACCAGAGTGTGTCTGCGCTTCTCGATCAGTCGGCTAAGGGCTTCCGCAGCTTGTATGACCGCAACAGTCGCTACGGCCAGGACATGCTTCGCCGCTACGGCGGTGAGGATGGTGAGTACTACAATCAGCAGTACTCCGAGCGTACGCGGAGACTCGATGACTTCGAGCCTGAGTACGTTAAGCGCCGTGACGAATGGCTCAAGAACTACAACGTCCCTACGAGCCAAGGTGGTGATAGGCCGACCGTTACGGGCCGTCCTGAGCGTACTCAGCAGTCTCGCTATCGTGAAGGTCAGACCGCAACTGGACCAAATGGCGAAAAGATCATCTTCCAGAACGGAAGGTGGGTTCCACTAAAACAATAATAAGAGGAAGTAATGGAACAATTACCTGAGGGCTTTGTACTCGATGAGGACACAGAAGCCCAATCTTCTGCGCTGCCCGAAGGTTTCGTTCTCGACTCTGACGATCCGATGGAGGGCCAAGGTGTTCTGGAGAAGAGCGCCAAGGCTCTCCAGTACGGAGCAGCCCAACGTGCTGTCGGCTACGGCAAGACTCTGGATGCCATAGGAGTCGATACCGCTGGTAAGACATTGGTGGAGATGGGTGAGGCGCTTGCGCCAAAGGATTACCGTTCCGCCTCAGTAGATTTCTTTGACCCGCAAGAGAAGGATAGGGGCCTCTTTGGCTACGGATGGGGCTACGTGCCTCGTGCGCTGCTTGAACAGGTGCCAGGTCTAGCGGCCGATCTTGGTATTGGCGCTCTTACGGGCGGCTTTGGCTTCGTTGGGTCCAATGTGGCCGGGAACTTCGGTCCTGCCCTTGAAGCTCGTATGCAGAACGATGGTAAGACCCTGGATGATGCCGGGATTGTCGATTACACCGCTGTGGGTGCTGGTACGGCCCTGAACGCCTATCTGAACAAGGTGGGTATCGGGTCGGCTGTCTCCGCTCCTGTGAAGGGAGCCGGCTTGGGCGCTATCGCTCAAATCCCCGGTGCTATCGCCAAGGGTGCCGTTGCTGAAGGCTTGACCGAGGCCGCTCAGACGGCTGTGGATCAGGCGGCTACGCAGATCGGAACCGAGAGAGGGTATGACCCGAACCTCAAGGAGATCGCTGGCGCTGGTATCTTAGGTGGTGCCGCTGGTGGAGCCCTTAGGACCGCCCAGGTCCCAGGAGACGTACTCAACTCCATCAAGGATAGCTCCTTTGATGCCGAGTCTGCTACCCGCGTGGCTGACTACGCTCAGAGCTTGGGCGATGACCTTGGGAGCGAGAAGGGGGCCTATCGGGCTCTCAGCACCATCAAGGATCACTTCCAGAGACAATTCACGCACGTCAAATCCAAGGTGGCTAATGAGTTCATCAAGGAGACAGGTGCGGGTGATTTCATTACGGACCTCGATAACCGCCTGAACCATGGGTACACCCTGAAGAAAGGCGACTTCGCAGAGCTTGAGGCCATGTTTGGCGACCGCGCCGATGGTGTGGCCCTCATCAATGCGATCAAGGACCGTGACACTGTTAACCGCCTAGCCAATCGAGGCGTTGTAACCGATAGTGAGCAACGCTTTGGTGGTGGCCTGTCCGGTGGCAAGCTTGGACGCTTCATTAACCCGACTCGTGGTGTTGGTCGAGTGCTTGGCGCTGCCGCTGGTGCAACGCATGGCGCAAGTCAGCTTGCGATCCCATTCGCCTCACAGGCGGCTCTTGTGGCTCCGATGGCCCTGAAGGTCCTTGGGTCCCAGGTTGCGGGGTACACAGGCGCTCGTGCTATCGACTCCGTGCTTGGCACGTCCAAGCCGCTTGAACGCTTTGCTAACCGCTGGTCTGGTCATGCTGAGACGACCACGCCGAACCTTCCGAGTACGAAGGAACTCAAGGCGGCTCAGAAGGCTCTCCAGAAGCTCCAGGCTGAAGAGGATCGCATCTTACGCGATGCCGAACGCGGTGGTTCGGGTCGGAACTCGCCTGACGCCACACGTAAGGCCAAACAGACCGATAAGGCTTGGGAGCAATACAAGAAGGCTCAGAAGGCCCAGGAATCCGCTCTGGAGGCCCGTAGAGCCGATGAGGAAGCTGCGTGGGCCGATCATACCAAGCTGCCTAAGAACGCCTCTGAGGAGGCTCTGTGGGCCGAATATGATGCCATGCAGAACGCCCGTGCGTCTCAGGTCGCGGAGCTTCAGTCCGGTATGGCCGCTGCGGCGGGTATGAACCGGAAGCGGGATGCTGACCTTGTGGTTCAGGCTCTCAACAAGCTCGCTGAGGCCCAACAGGCTCGTGAGGCTGGTTGGGATAAGGGTAAGAAGCAGAAGGCCGCTCAGGACGCTCAGGATGCCCGTAGGCAGGAAGAAATCGACCGCGCCTATGAGCAAGTCGGATCGCTCCCGAAACAGGCTTCTGAGGATGCCCTGTGGGCTGAGTATGAGCGTTCCCAGGAGGCCGATCAGGCTCGTGCGCTTGAGGAGCTGGCCGGGATCAACGCCGTCGAGGCGATGAACCGTCAGGACCATCTGGACGTAGTGGCTAAGGCCCTAAATCGTCTGGCTCAGGTACAAGCTCAGAAGTCCCAGGACTTCGATAAGGGTAGGGCTCAAGTGGCCTCTCAGGAAGCTCAGGAGGCGAAAGCATCCCAGGCTCGTGAGAATGAGTACCTGAAGGCAGAAGCCGCACGGCGCAAACCGTCCCCTGAGGAGATTAAGGCTCAACAGGAGGAGGCCGCGTGGGCTGAGTACGAGCGGGAGCAGGACGAGGATTGGAACGACGCTGACGCTGAGAAGGCCATCCAGGCTGAACTCAAGAAGCGCGATAGCGAGTCTAAGAAGCTTGTGGCTCAGTCCAAGAAGGCTAAGGAAGCTCGTGAGAAGCTGGCTAAGAAGGCCGAGGAGGCTGCGGCTAATCCGAAGCCGGGTGAGATGCCTAAGGTCCAACCGACCAAGGGTGGGCTCGCTGAGAAGGCCCTTGAGAAGCTCTCACAGGCCGTTGAGGTCGAAGGTGATGAGTATGTGACCCGTAGGGGTGTTCAGGAATCCCGTATTCCTAAGGACTCCATTCGAACCACTCCAGAACGCTGGAAGGCAAGTGTTCAGCAACATTTCGAGGTTCGTGAGAAATTCGCAAATGCTGTTGGGAAGCTTGGTGGACGCGGCTTCAAGGATGAGGTCAACGCTCTGTTGGCTCGTATGTCCAACCAAGCTCAGTCTTGGGAAGAGGCTTACAGCTACTTCGAGGACTTCGTGAACGAACCAAAGCACGAACGCCTAGCGAACGAGATTTGGGACGTGTTCAACGAGCACATGGCTGCATTGAAAGGAACGTATAAGCATGACAAAGCGCCTCGTTAACATTGGCGAGGGGCGTATCATTGAGATGGCAGAAGGGGAGGGCAAAAAGCCCTCTCCCAAGCCTCGCAAGCCCCGCGCAAAGAAGCCGGGACCGAAGAGGGCAAAGCGAAAGAAGTCTCAGAGTAAATGGGGCATCAAGCAACCGGGGAAGGGACGTGGCAGACACGTTGGAACCTCCGTGAAGATGGCCCTGATTCCCGGCTATCGTGAATGGTGGAATCTCCGCCAGAAGCAAAATTCAGAATACATGATTGGGTCGCGTTCGCGCCTTGGTGTCCCTGATGGGATGCGGAAGGCCGAGGCCCTGAAGGCATGGGCAGAAGCCCGAAGAAAGGCTGAAATTCACATGGCAAACATGAAAAAGGCTGGCCTCCTGCCCGATGATGAAATTGTGCAGAAGGCTACTCAGGCTACCCTCGAAATCCTTGAGGGGCCTATGAACCAAGATATGAAGCTCAAGGCTGCGCGTCAGCTTCTTGACTTCTACAAGGCGAAACCCGCCAGCAAGTCTGAGGTCACTGTCAACGCCGCTGAGGCGTGGCTTGCATCTCTGGCTGAAGCTGAGGGTGACAAAGAGTAACAAGAGATACCGTGGGGTCCTGCTTCCGTAGGTCTAAGACAGGATAGCCAAGAGTCAGGCTTTTGCCCCGCCTCACGGTTCAACACATACGACTTACTATGGATCAGAAACTCATTGAAATCAGAAGGAGGCTCAAGGACGAGTTCGCGTTCTACTCTCGTAGCGCGGTGAAGATTCGCACTAAGAGCGGCGACGTTCGCCCTCTGGTCCTCAACAAAGTTCAGCAAAAGTTGGATGAGGTTGTGGAGGCCCAATACAAGGCCACAGGGAAGGTGCGCGTCATCATCCTGAAGGCTCGTCAGCAGGGCTTGTCCACCTATACCTCCGCGAAGATTTATTCTCGCATCTCACAAATGAAGGCCAAGAAGGGCCTCGTGGTCGCTCACAAGGCTGACTCCACTCGTGCGTTGTTCGATATGTACCAACGCATCCATGCGGAGATGCCTGAGCTTCTTAAGCCGTCCACGCGATATAGCTCCCGGCGGGAACTCGTGTTCGACAAGCTCGACTCAGGCTTGATCGTGGCGACCGCTGGTGGTGACGGTATCGCTCGTGGCGAGACGATCACACACTGTCACTTGTCCGAGGTCGCGTTCTGGCCTGTGGCTACCGCCGCAGACAACCTTAACGCTCTCCTCCAGGCAATTCCGAACCGCAAGGACACAGAGGTTTACGTCGAGTCCACCGCTAACGGTATGACTGGCGTGTTCTATGAACTCTGGCAGGGTGCTGTCAGGGGAGAGAACGGCTTCATTCCGTTCTTCAGCCCTTGGTTCGACTCCGATGAGTACCGTGAGCCTGTCCCTGAGGGATTTGAGCGCACGTATGAGGAGGAAGAACTCGCAGAACTGTATGGTCTTGACGATGAACAGTTGATGTTCCGTCGCATCAAGATCGCACAGACCTCCCGCGAACAGTTCATGCAGGAGTACCCGTCGTGCGCTGATGAGGCGTTCATCACGTCTGGTCGCCCTGTGTTCAATCCAGAGCAAATCCAAGAGCTACTCCGCAACGCTCCCGAGCCTATCGCAAGAATGGCTGTTGAGGATGGAGTGCTGCGTGAGCATCCGAGAGGAGAATTGCTTGTCTATCATCCATTCGACCCCGCTGAGGTTTATACCATCGGCGCTGACGTGGGTATGGGCGTACGTGATGGTGACTATAGTGTGGCCCAAATCCTCGACTCCCGTAAGAGGCAAGTGGCTGTCTGGCGCGGTCTGGTGCATCCAGACTATTTCGCAGACATTCTTCAGGCTTTGGGGATTCACTACAATACCGCACGGATCGCACCAGAAAATAACAACCACGGCATCCTAACCGCTGTGCGACTTGGGCGCGATCTTGCGTACCCAAATGTGTTCACTGAGGTCAACGAGGGTAAGCTGAACGATCAGCACACCATCGCTATCGGCTTCCGCACCAACGTCAAAACCAAGCCGCTGATTATCGACCGCTTACGTGCCGCTTGCCGCGAGTGTGAAATCGAAATCAACGACAAAGAGACGTTGCGCGAGATGCTTTCGTACATCGTGAACGAAGCAGGACAGATGGAGGCAGAGCCGGGGAACCACGACGACTGTGTGATGAGCCTCGCAATCGCCAACCATTGTCACGAAGGGAAGTTCACCCCGATCCATGTGACGGATGATTTTTACATCGAAGCTATTTAATCAATAAGAAAGGTCAATAATGGCCCGAAAGGAACTATCTAACGAGCAAATCGGGACCCTGATCGACCGTAAGATTCATTCGGCTATCGGGGTCGCCGCTTCCAACCTCTCCAAAGAACGCGAGAGGGTGCTGAAGTACTACGATGGTGCGCTTCCGAAGCCTCAACACGCTGGACAGTCCACCTACGTTTCCAATGACGTTTACGATAGCGTCGAAGCGATGAAGGCAGACCTTCTGGAAACCTTCGGAGGCTCCCAGGACAACGTGAAGTTTACGGCTCAGGGACCTGACGATGTTGAGGCTTGCCGTATCGCAACCGAGTACGTTTCATATATCTTCTACAGAAGGAACAACGGCTGGAAGGTTCTTCACGATCTTGTCGATGACGGCCTGAAGGCGCGTGTCGGCGTCGTGAAGGCGTATTGGGACGAAGATAAGGAATACGATGACGAGGAGTTTGAGGGTCTGGATGAACAGACCGTCCAGGCTCTCGTAGCTCAGGATGACGTTGAGGAGCTTGAGGCCGAGCATCAGGGCGATGGCACCTTTGCTGGTACGCTGTCGCGTGTGAAGGCTGATCGTTCCGGCGTCAAGGTTGAGAACGTTCCGCCTGAGGAGTTCATTGTTGAGCCTCAGGCCAAGTGCCTCCAGGGCTACTTCCATGGTCAGCGAACCCTTCTGACGAAGGACGAGCTTCGCCGGATGGGCATTGATACCAAGCCCCTCAAGGGCGTGGCCCCTGACGGTGGAGAGATTGCCGAGCAGGATAACGAGACACAGACCCGCTTTGACCGCATCGGCTCTGGCTATCACCAGAACGATGATAGGGATGACGAGGACGCCAAGTACATCGTCTACGAGGTCTACGACACGTTCACGAAGAAGAAGGGTGACCGCCCACGGCTCCACAAGGTAGTCATGGCTGGCGGTAAGGTCCTCCTCTGCGAAGAGGTTGATCGTACGCCGTTCAAGGTGTTCGTACCGCTCCGTATGGCTCATTCGTTTTGGGGAACGAACTTCGCTCAGAGGGTCATTCCCACACAGAACGCCCGTACGGTCCTCACTCGTGGTATCTTGGATCACACGTCCATCACGAATAACCCGCGATACACGGTTCTCCAGGGCGGCTTGACGAACCCGCGTGAGATGCTCGATGGCCGCTTAGGTGGTCTGGTGAATATCTCCCGGCCCGATGCCGTGAAGCCTCTTGAACAGTCCCCGCTTAACCCGTTCGTGTTCCAGACCCTTGAGATGCTCAAGCAGAACAAGGAGGAGACGACCGGCACTAGCTCGCTGTCGCAGGGCTTGAACAAGGACGCGATCAGTACTCAGAACTCTCAGGGACTCGTTGAGGACCTTGTGGACCTGAGTAAACAACGCGCCAAGGTCATCGCACGTAACCTTGCCGACTTCCTTCAGGAGCTTTGGTTTGAAATCTACAATCTCGTGATCGAGAACGACACTCGTGAGAGCGTCTTTGAGGTCGCGGGGAATTGGGTAGAGATTGATCCAAAGACGTGGATTGAGCGCAAAGACGCTACCGTGACCTTCCATCTTGGGAAGGGTGCGGCTGATGCCGAGGCCCTTAGCCTTGCTCAGTTGCTCACGATGGCGACCGCCGATCCCGACCTATCCCGCATGATCCATGCGAAGAAGAAGTACAACATCGCCACTCACATTCTGCGACTGAAGGGCCACAAGAACCATCAGGACTTCATTGAGAACCCTGACGATCTTCCGCCTCCTCAGCCCGACCCGCAGCTACAGCTTCAGCTTCAGGAGATGCAGCTTCGGAACCGTGAGCTTGAGGTCAAGGTGCAGCTTGCCGAGATGAAGGTGCGTGAGGCCGAGATGAAGGCTCAGATCGCTATTCTTCAGGCACAGGTTGAGGCTCAGAAGCTTCCGCTTGAGCAAGAACTGGCTATCGCAGACTCGCATCGTAAGGACCTTCAGGTGGCTAACGAAATCGACGTGTCGCAGCGTGAGCTTGATATTGTCGAGAAGGCCCCTCAGGTCGAACCCGCGAAGGCAATCGTGTCTCCCAACTCATAACAATAAATAAGGAGAAACTTTTATGACGACTTCGCGTACGCCGCGACAGGCGATTGTGGAGTTCTGGAACTCGCTGCCGTCTCTTAGCGGCTTCGGTCAGGCCATGGCGACCAACTCTGTGCCGCCAGCTATTGATCGACTTCCGCCAGTGAACGGACAGGCTTTTAGGGAAAACCTCCGCAGGGAGATGGGTATGCCGAATGGTGCCCCTCCTAGCGGAGGTAGCCTCCCCGGCACACGTCGATACCCGATGGCCGAGGACCCCATGACCGCTGGTGGCTCTCATTACGCCACAGGATCGGATGACCCCATGGGTCCTGGTGCTTACCCAAGCTCAGGGCCGCAGAGGATCACTCCTAGGGTCCCTAGAGGTCCCATCAGGCGTCCTCCTGCCCACACGGCTCCTGCGTCCCCTGGACCCGCTCAGGCGGCTCCTCAGGTGGCTCCACGCCCTGTGTTTGATGGAGGCGATGGGTGGATTTCGCCCGATCAGGCTGCGGCTCAGAACCGTGCGCTTCTTGAGGCTTCGGCCTCTGGTGCGGCTGGTCCTCAGTTCCAGGCTGGTGCGGCCACGACCCTCGCAGGGATGAACCCCAACGTTCAGACGAGCTACGCAAGTGGCTCCGGTAATCCGCCTCCCGGCTCTGGCCTGTTGGCGTTCCTGAACTCTGGCGCGATGCCTGTGTTCAAGGCGTCTGAGGTTGGCCCCACTGATTGGCAGGGTCCTGTGCTGCCTCATGAGAACACCGGAAAGCGTGTGGGTGTCGTGGAAGGCTCTGTGGCGCATCAGTTCCAAGAGTCTCCAATGGGCAAGCTGGCTGGCTTGTTCGGTATCAACCCATTTGGAATGTAACGAATATGGCTTCCCCCTCTGCTTCGGCATGGGGAGGCTCTCTCAACAATGCTCCTCACGCCTCTCATGGAAGCGCACCCGAGGAGCTACTTTCAGGGAGTACGAGAGCCTGGTTTCATCTACGTGCCTTGGACGCACGTAACGCTGGTTCAAATCCAGCCTCCCTGACCAACCATCAGGAGGTCTAATGACAGACCAAATGACTGACTCCGAAGTGATTACATGGGGTGATCTAGCGGAGTCCCTAATCAATAACCCCGCATACATCGAACTGTACGATAGGATCACGATGGACTTGGCTAAGGAAATGCTCGCCTCGTCCATGCACGAGAAAGAGTACAGAGACGATCTTTTCGCAACCTACAACGGGATGAGAGCTTTCGCCAACCGTCTCGTGAATATGGTCGAAGCCAAGCAAACTGTCCTCCAGCGCATTGATGAGGAGAACGGCATCGAACCAGATTTTGAAAATGAATAAGGACTGACAACTAATGTCTCAAGCTATCGGAAACGACGCTTTTAATGATTCCGGCCTCGATATTGATGGGGCCGCTGACGAACTCATGAAACTCTGGATGCCAGACGACGCTCATGATGAGCCATCGGATGAACCGGAGGATGAGGACAATGACGAGGACCTGATCGAAGATGAGGACGAGTCTGACGAGGATTCCGCTGACGAGCTAGATGAATCGGATGACGAGGACGAGTCGGATGAGGACGAAGAGGAAGCTGACGAGGACGATGAGGACTCCGATGAGGACGACGATGAGCCTAAGAAGGGCAAGCGCCTCAAGGACGACGATATCGTTTCGGTGAAGGTTGGTGACGAGGACATTGATGTTCCCGTTAAGGACCTGAAGCGCCTCTACGGCCAGGAGAAGGCTCTCACACAGAAGTCTATGGAAGTCGCTGAGACTCGCAAGACTCTTGAATCCCTCAGTGAGCGGCATGTTGCTGCCGCAGAAGCTCTCCATCAGAGGGCGCTTAAGCGATTTGAACCCTACGCCAAGATTGATTGGGCACTCGCTGTCAAGGAATTGGACACGGAAGAGTATAAGGCGCTTCGTGATGAAGCTACCAGAGCGTACGAGGACGTGCAGTTCTACGAGCAGGAGGTCGATAACTACCTTGGCGAACTGAAGAAGGCGCGTGAGAACGAGCGTATGAACACCGCTCGTAAGACGCTTGCCGCGCTTCGTGATCCCAAGTCGGGCATCAAGGGCTTTAACGAGAAAATGTATCAGGAGATGGGGAAGTATGCCGTCGAGAACGGTATGACCCCTGAGCAATTCGCCTCGATTGTCGAGGAGGCTCCCCTGCGTTTCATCGCCAAGGCCATGCTGCTTGATAGGGGGAAGGCGAAGGTCGTTACGAAGAAGATCGACAAGAAGAACAAGAAGATCGTGAAGTCTCGTACGGCTCCTTCGGTGACGAAGCAGACCTTCAGCAAATCGAAGAAGAACGACTATCTCAACCGTCTGCGTAGGACGGGTAGCGTCGAGGACGCTGCGGAGGCGCTTCTGGCTGGGTGGATGTCAGACGACGACTAATCACCCCCAAATTTTCATCCCATAACATAGTAAAACAAGAAGGATAATAACTACTATGGCTCAGTTCAAGACCTACGATCAGGTTGGCGATAAGGAGGACGTGTCCAACATCATCTCCAACCTGACCCCGACCCGTACGCCGTTCACTTCCGGTATCGGCACGGAGTCGATCCACAACACCCTCTTCCAGTGGCAGGAGGATGAACTCCGCGCTGTGCAGGAGAACGCTCAGGTCGAAGGCTTCACCGCTCAGGACGCTACGCTGTCTCCGACCCGTATGCGGAACAACGTCACGCAGATCCTCGAAAAGACCATCAAGGTCTCTGGATCGGCTGACAAGCGCGATACCTATGGCCGCGCCAAGGAGTCTGCCTACCAGATGGGTAAGGCTATGGCCGAGGTTAAGCGCGATTTGGAACACGCTGCCATCGGTACGGGCCAGACCAAGGTTGAGGGTGACTCTAACACCGCCCGTAAGTTCGCTGGCTTCCAGGCCCAGGTTGACTCCACGCACATCGTTGAGGAGGCGTTCGGCGGTCTGACCGAGGGCAAGCTCCTGAGCACCCTCCAGCTTCTCTGGAACGCTGGTGCGGAGCCGAACGCTGTCATGGTGACGGGTGACAACGCTATCCGCGTTGCCGAGTTCGCCAAGGCTTCGGGCCGTCAGCGCAACGTCGATGCTGAGACGAAGATCGTGAACGCGATCGACCTCTACGTGTCGCCGTTCGGTAAGGTGGCGATCCAGCTTAACCGCTTCCTGAAGGCGGGTGATACCCTCGTGTATGACCCTGCGGATTGGAAGCTGGCTGTGTTCCGCAACTGGTTCCGTGAGACGCTGGCGAAGGACGGCGACTCGACCAAGATGATGGTCGTGGGCGAGTTCTCGCTGAAGCACAAGAACTACAAGGCTTCTGCGGTTATCCGCGAGGCTGCGTCTGAGGGCTAATCCCCTCAGTCGCCTTAGTTCGTAAGGTCAATCAATGGGACTCCTAGGAAACCCCTAGGGGTCCCTTTTTCATACGAGTGACTATGACACAACTGATTATCGACTCCGATTATGCGTTTGGTGAGAACGCCGATGGGCTGTTCATCGAACACAAGCAGGAAATCACGCAGAGCTTCTTAGACCGACTTAAGGAGGCCCGTAATGGGTCCACACAAGGTCCTGCGGGAGAGTTCCATCTCGCCGCTTCTATTCCGACCGTTGTGTACGAGAAATGGCTCCGCGAGGGGTACGACGTGGCCCAAGAGCCGATCAGCAAGACCCTCGCAAAGCTCCGCGCCGAGCATCTCGATTACTTCATTGCCACAGATAAGAGATTGTAACGAATGAATTACGGAGAGCTTCAAACCCTTTTCAGGTCGCGGCTTAATCGCCGTGACGTAACACCTACTCAGGTGCAGGACTTTATCAAAACTTCGATCCAGAGGACACAGAGGCTCCTCCGCACTCCAGGCTCCGAGGTAGCCACTGAGGTAACTATCACTGACGAGTACAACGGCTTTGCCATTCCCGGTGACTTCCTCCAGCTTGTCGCTCTGATCGCAGATGATGACCACGAGATTATCCGTACGAACCTCACGAACGCCCTGAGGCGCTCAAAGAACCAAGGTTCCCCTCGTGTGTTCGCAAGAAACCGTGACAAGCTCGTGCTTGGTCCCCGGCCTCTACCGGGTAGCATCATCACGATTGTCTACCATGCAGATTTCAGCGCCCTCTATGACGCTACCGATGAGAACTGGCTCACGCAGATTGCGCCAGACGTGATTATCAACGGTGCCCTTGAGGACGCCTGTACTCACTTTAACGATCCCCGCGCCGACCGCTTCGAGACGAAGTTCACGCAAGGCATCGTTGACCTGAACCTGATGGCTCAGGCTGACGAAACCACGAACGCCTCCGTGGAGCCGGGGTATTCCCTTGATTACGCAAGCGAGGAGGGCTTCTAATGGCTTCTTCTTCGTTCTATCAGAACAACCCCACGCCTTCTAAGGTCGAGGACCTTGAGAAGCTCGTGGAAACCGTTGAGGAGTATGCCGATCAGGTTGAGGCGGATCGAAACTCCGCCCAACAGTTTGCTGACGCTGCGGAGCAGAGTGCAACCAACGCGGCCAATAGCGCCACGGCGGCGGCTAACTCTGCCTCTGCGGCCAATACCTCCAAGATCAACGCGGCTGCTTCTGAGTCCAATGCGGCTCTTTCGGCTGGTGCTGCGGCTGCGAGTGAAGCGGCGGCGGCCCTGAGTGAAGCCAATGCTGCCGCAAGTGCGGATCAGGCGGCTCAGAACGCCGAGGAAGTTGGTGATCTTCTCAATGACGCCAATGCGGCTAAGGATGCTGCCCAAGACTCCGCTTCTGCGGCTGCGAATAGCGCCTCACAGGCTCTAAGCTACCGCAACACGGCTGAGAGCCACAAGAACGCTGCGGCTACCTCTGCGGGTAACGCCGCGACTTCTGAGGCTAACGCTCTGGCGTCCAAGAACGCTGCGGCTGCTTCTGCGTCCACTGCGGAGGCTCATAAGAACGCCGCTGCGGCCTCTGCGACGACCGCTGAGAGCCATAAGAACGCTGCGGCTACCTCTGCCTCCAATGCGGCGGGATCGGCTTCTACGGCCACGACAAAGGCTTCTGAGGCGTCCTCAAGTGCTGCCTCTGCCTTGGCGTCCAAGAACGCTGCGGCGGTGAGTGAAGCTAATGCGGCTGATAGTGCCGATGCGGCTGCGGCGAGTGCCGATCTTGCGGCTTATAACGCTGCCACGGCTGATGTTCGCACGAACCTCCCGAACGTGTTCTCTGAGACACAGTATATCGCAAACAGCTATCCGTACTTAGCCCTTCATGAGACAGGCGGTCCCTCAGGTAATGAGATTCTCCGTATCGGTTATGAGGGCGGTGTCTTTTGGGCCGCTTCTGTGGACGCCGCTGATGTTTCATGGGGTAGGGATATCCTGTGGATGGACGTGCCTAACGGTGAGTTCTGGTTCGGTCCTCACGAGGCATGGCACCGAGGAAGCATTGACTTCGTTGGAATGATCCTCCCGTTTGCTGGTGGTGATGACGCGAAGATTCCTCCAAGGTTCATCCTGTGTGACGGGCGAAACGTTTCCCGTACGACCTATGTAAAGCTCTTTGAGCGCATTGGAACCACATGGGGTGTCGGTGACGGCTCTACTACGTTCACTATCCCCGATCTTCGTGGTCGTACCCTCTTCGGTAGGGATCGTGGCGTAAACCGAATCAACTCCTACCTTGGGGACGCTGTTGGTTCCGTTGGTGGCGATCAGCGACCGCACAACCATACCCATACAGGGTCGGGTAACACTGGCAACGAGTCTGCTGACCACGCTCACTACATGGAGTTCTGGTCTGGTATCGCTGGCGATCACGCGCACACCTACTATGTGTCGGATGCGAACAACGGTGGTGGTGGTTCTCAGTACCAGGACACCGCAACCCTACAACGCGCTGCTACCACTAGCACGAACGGTGCCCACCAACACTTGATTGCTGGTTGGACCGGAAGTCGGAGTGCCGCTCACTACCACTCCTACTCGTTCACCACTAGCGCGTTCGGTGGGGGTGCGTCTGGCAACATTCCTCCTGCCGCCGTCGTCAACTATCTGATCTATGCAGGTGTCTAATGCTTGTAATTCCCTATGAACTCTATGAGAGCTACCAAGGGACGCTTGAGGCGCGAGTGGAGGCTTTCAAGGCCGCACTCGCCCATCATGCGACTACGGTAGACGAACCCGCTCCGATTGAAGATGCGTTGGTGGAGCGCCTTGCTCGCTCAGGTGAACCTTTTGAGAGCGCACCGCCTCCTCCTCCGAATGAAGTGGAGCCTGTGGAGCCAATCGTTATCGAGCCTGAGGAGCCGCAAGTAACCGCTGGTCAGGCCAAGGTGACTCTTGCGAGATACAAGCGCGTCCCTGTGATGGCTAACTATCTCATTGATGGTTATGTGACGGAGACTCAGGCTGTCCATGAGGATGGCACTCCGGCCTGGTTCATCACACCTGACCCGGCTGTTGAAGGAGAAAACCTCCTTGAACTCACGGAGGCTGTGATCGCTCAGTACCCGCTCGATATCCGCATGTGGTATCAGGCGGCTCTCCATTGGAAGAAGAGTAACCCATACGTTCGTGGCATTGCCCTGGAACTTGGGCTGACAGACGAACACCTAGACGAGTTGTTCTTCTACGCATCTCAGCTTGAGGAGTGACATACAGACTACTATGGGAGGTCCTTAGGGGCCTCCTTTTTTTCGAGGACTCCCATGAAAATCACATACAACCGTGACCGCTTCTTCGCGGCCATTAAACCCATCTATGGGAAGTTCACGCAGGACCAAGTGGATGGTCTTAACTATCTCTTGGACGCTTGGGAGACGCATTACCCGAATGGTTCTCTCAAGTTCCTGGCGTACTGCCTTGCTACCGCCTACCACGAGACGAACACGACCATGCAGCCTGTCATTGAGGCTTACTGGCTGTCTGAGGGATGGCGGCAACGGAATCTCCGTTATTACCCGTTCTATGGACGCGGCTATGTCCAGCTAACGTGGGACTACAATTACGAGAAGGCTCAGAAGCGTCTCAAGGAACTCTTCGGTATCGAAGTGGACCTCGTGAAGTCCCCGGCCAAAGCCTGTGACCCATACCTGGCTGCCCTCATCCTCTACGTAGGATGCACGGAGGGATGGTTTACGGGGAAGAAGCTGGTTGACTACTTCGCTGGTGACAAAGCCGACCCAATCAATGCCAGACGCATTGTGAACGGCACGGACGAGGCGAAGAAGATCGCTGGTCACTACCACACCTTCGTAAAGGCTCTTTTGGCCTCTGAGGAGAAAAGGGAATCAAAACCTTTACCTGTAGAAACGCCACAGACGCCAAAAGTAGAAAGCCCGAAGGTGATTGTACCTGAGGAAATTGCCCAAAATAAAGAAAAAACCGATACTGAGCCTAAACAGGCCAGCATCTTATCTCTATTCTTCAAGTTATTTGGAGTAGGCTAATGGTTACAGAAACCATTGTTAAATTCGTGCTGAAGGAGGTTAAGGACCTGATCCTTCCTGAGCTTACGAAGGCTGTGGAGGCGAACCCTCCTGCGACCCCTGAGGAGGCCAAGGCTCTTGCCGAGGCGAAGCTAGCTCAGGCCCTCTCGCAGATGGACCTTTCCAAGCTCGACCTTCAGTCTAGCTCCAGCTTCCGAGCGAACTGGCGCTCCTTCATTGGATGGATCGCTGGTGCCTCGTTGGCTTACGAGCTTCTCGTGCGCCCGATCACGACGTTCATTCTGGTGAACTGGTTTGAGGGTGCTTCTGTGCTGCCTCCCGCTCCTGCGGAGTTCTGGCGCGTTCTCATTGGAATCGTGGGGCTAGGCTAATGAACGGAGCTATCCAGTGGTCTGACGTACTGACCATCATCGGCCCGACAGTGGCCGCAGCCCTCGCCATCTATGGATGGGCAGAGAAACAGTTCACCGCAATCAGGAAGGAACACTCCCTGTTCCGTGAGGAGGTTGCGAAGGAATATGTCTCCCACTCGACTCTTGAGAAGTTTGAGGAGCGGCTCCTGGCCGCAATCGACAAGCTTGGAGACAGGTTAGATAATTTCGTAGCGAACAGATAAAAAAAACCGATAGAGGAACCAAGGGATATCCCAAGGCTCTCTATCGGTTTTTTTTCGTTACATGACGATCTTCAAGATCATCTCAAGGACCGTGAGGTTATACAGGGCCACGAGGAGATGCCGCGCTGCGGGAGTCTCCAAGGTCCAGTCAACGTAACGGGTCCAGTAGTCAACAATCGTACTCATCGGATGGGGCAAGCTCCTGTTGCACAATCGGCGTCCAGGGCATCGTCCATGGTTCCCGAGCTAGTCAGGTTCACGGAGCGAAGCTCGTTCGCGTAGTTGTAGAAGGTGTCCTTATCCACGACCTCCTGAGGGAGATACGGGTAGCCGAGGTCCTCTGCCGTCTTGGTCGGGTCCGTCCTGAACAGGAACGACACACCAACGTACGTGTCCCAATTACGGTCGATCCAATCGACAATCTCAGGGACCTCAGAGGGGTCATAGCTCACCGTGATCGAACAGTTATGCTGAACGTAGTGGTCCATCATGAACTTGTACCGATCAAGCTGACTAACAGCAGACTCAAGATTGACGTGCTTGCCATCAACAGTGTCAAAATCAACATCCTCCCACGATACGGGGAAGGTGATAAGAACAGCGTCAGAGGCATAAGGATCGTCAAATACGCGATAGCCAGCTTCACGACAGATATCCACAAGGGGGTCATGCTTGCTGAACCTCACATTGTTGAAGATATAGCGACCGAGAGGACGATGGATGCCCTCAGTGGTGTCCATGATCTTCGAGAGGGTGCCAGAAGGCTTGATGGTCGTTACAGCCTGTGACCGGGGGAGGTTAAGCTCATCAGCCATCTTCCACGAGCCACGCACAGCCGTACGCTTCACGCACGACACATGCTCTGCGCTGTGCTGGTACTCCCACCGCACGATACCCGTAAGGCCCACGCCAGTCAGACGTAGAAACTCATTGAGTTCGTGCCAAGTGCTCTGAAGCACCCCATCGCGTAGGTCCACACACGTTTGGCGGTAGTTTGCACGAGCAACCAGATAGACCGCTTCGATAAGCCCATTCCAATCTCCATTGAACTTCGCAAGATCGACCTCAACCAGATTACAGAAGCTCTTGTTGCCGAGGAGAATCTCCGCGCAAGGGTTACAGCCCTTGAACCAAGGCGCTCTTGTGAGAGCCGTAGTCGCGTTGATGAACCCTGGCTCCGAGCCTCCGCTCTCCACGATCATGTCGAAGATGGAGGTCAGATCGTTTCGAGTGGGCTTGTGGTAGAATAGGAGGCTGTTATTGGATTGGGCTCGCTGAGGATTATCAATCCAGTGGTCCTTCTTCGCCGTGGCAAATGCCGACCACTCAGGATCACCGTACGGGACAAGAGCAATCTCAGCCGACCTTCGGGAAGAAAGTGTCGTTCCCAAATGGTTGAGAATGTCGAGAATGTCGATACGTGTAAGAAGTCTACCCGCTCTGTGATTGAGTAGGGTGACGATTGCCTCCATGGCTTTGCTGATAGTCTCATCTCCTGAGCTAATCCAACCATAGCCAGAAAGACGAATACCCGCAGGGCGGATTTCACTGAAGTCAAGGATGAGGCGATCACACGGCCTCTTGTTCGCAAGAAGCTTACCGGGGAGCTTTGCCCAAGCTTCTGCGCTATCACCGACAACGATTTTCCAAACAAGTCTGTGGCCCTCCTGTGTGAAAGTTTCGACGTTCTGTTCGTTACCCTTCGCATTGGGGTCCGTCTTGGTGGACCGCACAACCTGAAGCTCAACGGGCTTACTGAAGCCACTCAGGACGCCCACGATAGGCTCAAAGCCCACGCCGCAGCCTTGCAGGAGCAACCAGAACTGATCGACGGTATCGTGAACAGTTTCGGTGCGCCCGAAGCTACAGTTGAACATGGACGCCTCACGGCGCTTCGCTACATCGGTGCCGCCCAACCAGAGGGTACGGCCAGAAGTGGTGACTTTGCGCTGAAGCATGAGGCTCCGAAGAGACTCAAGCTCCAACACCTGAGCGGGACGCAGAGCCTTGCCCTGCGCCCGTTCCCAAAGCCACCGCTGATGACCGATCACGCGGTCAACAGTCTCCTCCCACGTCTCAAAGATCGTTCCGGCGCTGTCCAACGGCCTGTTGTACGTGCGGCGGGTAATCACCTGAGCGCGTGTGGAGGGGACGAATAGCGGTGCGTTATTCATATGTGATACAACCTCGTATGTTATTAGTCGTTATTTGAGGAGTCCTCCTGGGTATCATCAGAACCCATGAGAGTTACGATGACCTCCTGTGCTGCCTCGATGGCCTTGTCCTGCTCCCAAGCGAAGTAGAGGAGGCCAAGGTTGAGCGTCAGAGACGCCCCAAGGATGAACGTCAGCATCAGTCAAGAAACGCGGCCACAGCCGCAGCCAGACCAACGAAGATGAAGGCCACGAACCAGACCGTTACGCCGAAGATGGTCGGGAGGAACACGAGCCACGCGGGGAGGCCGCTGAACATATCAACGGCGTACCAGAGGACCGCGAGGACAACCTGAATGAGAAGAAGCCAAGGCATGATTAGCCTCCTTTGGTGAAGTTGATTTCAATGTCGAGGAAGATGGCCCCAATAATGAGGCCAAGGACGAACATGAGGCCGTAGTACATCAGCCAACCAGATAGCCGGGGGCGTGAGAGGTCGAGCCGTACGCCTCAACCACGAGGTCCGTGAGAACCGGAGGAGCGTAGCTGGGTCCCTTGAGAACCTTGCCATCCTCACGGCGAACCGGCTTACCATCATCTCCGAGCTTGCTCATGTTGGACGCATGAACACGACGGAACGCCTCTGCGAAGTTGTCCTCACCCACAACCGCGACCACGCGGGTCAGCATCATGAGGATTTCATCGGCTGCGGCATCGGTCGGTGCCAGCCCGAAGTGATGAAGGTTAATCATCAGGCCCGTAGACACGTAGAGGAGGTCTGCGGCTTCCTTCAGGACGTTGGCGAGGCTCTCCACGGTGTCATCCGTGAGGTCGATAGCCATGGCCTCCAGAAGCTCCAGGCGCTCCTCATCCACGAGCGTCAGCCACAGATCGACCGAAGGTGGCATCTCGAAAGCCTGGATGAACTCAGCCACAGAAGCGGCGGGGTTGAAAGACGCTGTAACGTTGCTTTGAGTGTCCACGAAAAAGTCAGTGTTGGTCATGATTGCGCTGCTCCTGTGCTGCGTATTGAAGGGATTGGTAGGTGTTGCGGCCATAGGTGTTCCTCGCATTGGCAATGAGGAGCTGGCCGAGCTTGAAGTGAAGGTGAAAGGCTTGGTCGAGGGAGATCAGTAGGGTGCCATCCTCGTTCCCGATCCATACGTCCCCATCGTCATCAATGGAGACTTCCATGGGCGAGTAGTACGCACGAGGCCCCTGTTCTCCTGCGATGCTGAAGGAGTCAGGATGGATCATTGGAAACCTCTAGCGAGAATGTCGATCCACGAAGCCGCCACCACGAAGAGGACAGGGGACACGAAAATGACAGCCGTGATGACCCCTGAGAGTTTGAATAGGAATTGAGCCATTAGTTCATCCTTTCTGGTGTCAGTCCTGCTTTCTGAATGAGTTCTCTGATGAGGGCCTTGCGCCACTCAATCGTCTCCTTGATGTGGTTGTACTCAGTGTAACCAACAGAGGCATCAAGGCGTCTGCGATCAGCACGGAGCTTCACAATCTGGTCGATGAGTTCGTTTTCAATTGCTTCCAGTTCCATTAGATGCCCTCCTCATGGAAAGCCCTGACCCATTGGGCGCAAATATCCGACCTCACAATGTCATCCATCGTGAACTCGATAATCGGCACAGGCAGGGAGTACTTCTTGACCATGTGAATGACCTTACGAAGCCCTGAGGTTTCCTTCAGGTCCGTTTGGCTCACATCGCCGTTGATGATGACTTGGCTACCTTCCCCGATACGGGTCAGGAACAGCTTCATCTCTTGGGGTAGCGTGTTCTGAGCTTCATCCAGAATGATGAGGCTGTGGTCCCACGAGGACCCACGCATCGTCTCAAAAGGAACAACAATAATATCATCGTTCCTTACCGCATTATCAAATACGTTAGAGCCGAGCCGCTGAGAAATGACGCCAGTGAGAGGAGCCACCCAAGGAGCGAACTTCTCTTCGAGGGTGCCTGGGAAATAACCAAGGCTCCGTCCTGCTGGTACGTTAGGTCGAGTGATGATGACCCGTCGTACACGATGTAAGCGGAGTTGGTCAGCCGCATGAGTTCCTGCGATAAACGTCTTTCCCGTTCCCGCTGGTCCCATGACGATGATTTGTTGAGAGTCTCTGAGTGCATCGAGGTAGACTCCTTGGTTGGGAGTGAGGGGCCGAATAGGCTCCGGCCTCCTCTCATGTGAAAACTTCTCAGCCTTTCGGCGGCTTTTACTCATTAGGACCTCATTGGGTTGTCTAAAGCTCTTGAGATAACGGATAGCAAGTCGTATGCCTGACCCCACGAAAGTTCGATGAGGTCAGCCTGTTGCATACCCGGCGTATCTTGGCGGATCACGACTCCTGCACGGTCAGCCCACACTTCCACTGAAGGCTTGCGAGGGTCATTGACCTCCCACCAATAGCCTTCAGGCTCCGCGTGTTCTATGACCCGCTCAGGGACTATCTCACGCGAAGCCATTGGCGACCGCCCAATCCTTGAGGATGTGGAGGGTGTGGATAGCCTTGTCGATATCCTTGATACCGCCCTTATCCTTCCAACGGGTCACGTACTTGATAGCGGTGTGTTCCGCAGGACCAAGGCCGTTAGCCATGGAATACTCAAAGGGTTGAATCTTGAGCTTGCTGTAGTGGTTGCCACCAACCTGAGTGTCGAGAGCCGTGGGAGCGCCACGAGCCGCAGCCTCCTCATGGATCGCTGCGATGACCGCACGATCACGCTCGTACTCATGAGCCGCCTGAGCCTCCTGAACCGCAATGAACTCGTTCAAAGCATCCCGGTCATAATCAGGCTCATCGTCGTCAGAGGCCACAGCCTCATCATCCTTAAGGTGTCCATTTTCACCAGGGATCGGCGTTGCAGGGGCACCAATGGCTCCACAGAACGTCGGCATGGCGTCATTCTTCACGCAGGGGAACACGTCACCTTCGTTGATGTAGGTGCCACACAGGCCGCACCACACGCTCATCCTAGGAGCCGGCTCAACGGGATTTAGGTGTCTATCCTTGAAGTAATAGACGGCCCTCTTATAGAGATCGTACTCATCGAAGATCACGCGATAGGCGGGAGCGCCTTGCTCCTCGAAAACCTCATCAATGATGCCAACAGCACCTTCATACTTCGCCGGAACGTAAACGTCCGTCACATTGGAAACGCGAACCTTGTCGCCTTGGTTGAATTTAGCCATTCACGAAGCTCCATGGAATGAGATAGCCACGATTACCGATCCAGTAGATGCGGCCATTACTGGTGTCAGTGACGGAGGACGCCATGCGGCGGTACTCTCCGATTACGAGTTTGATGTAGGTGTCCATAGGATGACCTCCTTGTTCGTTGCGTCCCAATCAGAGGAGCGAAGGATGCGAGCGAGACGTGCCTGTACGAGTGCATCGTCCTCAGATAGCCCTTGCTTCTCATAGGCATGTACGATGCGTTCCCAAGCCACCGAGGGCGGTACAACAGCCCCATCAATGTGAAGGAGCGCCTCAGCCTTCTTAGGACCGATACCGGGACAACCGGGGTAGCCATCAGCCGTGTCACCGATGAGGGTCTGGTAGAGCCAGAAGTAGTCGGCAGACTCTTGGGTAGTCTCGACAACCTCATCCCCGCTGCCGCTATAGACGCGGGTGTTCGGGATGGTCTTAAGGTCCTTGTCCTGCGACACGATGATGTAGTCACCATCGTCCCGCGTGGCCCAAATGCCGAGGAGGTCATCAGCCTCCAGGCCGTCCACCTTCAGGGAGGGGAAGTCAGCCATCAGCCGATCACGCACTTGGAAGTAGCACATAGGCTTACGGACCTCTGCCCGATTGGTCTTGTAGGCAGGGTACAGGTTCTTACGGAAGCTCACGCCCTCAGAGAACGCAATGCGTACCTTGTCGGTGCTGAACTTCTCCTTGAGGTTCTCAAAGGAAGCCGTGACGGTCTTGTACGCCTCTTCCTCATTGGAGAAGAGAACCCAATTCTCTTCGTCCCACTTAACCTCGTGTTCTACAGCGACACAGCCTCGATAGAGAAACTGATCGCCGTCAATAAGTAGCGTTGGTTTCGTCATGATTTTCCTTTGGTTTGACCACGAGGAGCTTGCCTGTGGTGATTTCGTCCGTCTCGTACGGGGAGGAGTGATCCTCACGAGTGGTGAACTCGATGAAGCCTTGATTGAGGAGGTCCTCAGCCAAGTGCCGAGCGATTTGACGATTGCGGTATTCCTCATAGTGCTCACGCTCCTTGGCATCCATACGAGCCAGCATGAATCCAGACGTGCGTGTGTTAGCGCGGAGCGCCTTGCAACGGTCATACTCTACGAGAACGAAACCGTGTTTGAGGGCTAGGCCATGAGCAATGGCAATATCACGCTCACGAGCCTCGATAGGGTCCTCATAGGGGACCGTCTGAATGATCTTAGGAACGATGCTCAGATTGGGGTTTTCCATTCGGGTACTCCCATTGAACGCATGTGGTCACTGGTGCAGGGAGCCACATGAACGTCGTTGTGTTGCCATTCATGATCGGGATTGGAATAAGGGTGATAGTTTCTTCCGTCTTGAGACAGGCCCCATGGTCAACGCTGTCACACGCGGTCATGAGGAGTAGGGGAAGGAGTAGGAGTAGTCGCTTCATATAGCCTCCTCTCGATTGCAGGGGACGAAGAAGTATTCATAGGGACCGCCAATGTCGCAGAACGGCATTGACCAGGGGGCAGGGGGCGGGGGATGGAAGAAGAACTCCCTGATAGGCTGACCAAAGTGCCAGCCAAGCAGGAAGGCCACCACGCAGATGAGCGGGTGAAGGGCGAGGAGAACGCGGCTCATTAGGCCACGCCCTCCAAGGAAGCGATGTAAGCCCCAAGCTGATCGTAGCCACCTACACGCTTCCCCTGATGATAAATCTGAGGAACGGTGGTGAGCCCTTGCTCACTCAGGAACTTCTTGAAGATCGGGTGATTGTCGTAGCTCAGGAAGGTGTAGTTGAAGCCACACGCATCCAAGAGGTTCTTCGTCATCTCGCAGAACCGACAAGGCCGCACATGGCGACCAACGATAACCCAACCGTTTGCATTGAAATCTTCTGGTGCCATGTGTGGCCTCCTTAGTCAGTGATTACGAGAGAAGGGTTGCGACCTTACGGGCCGTGAGGAGAGCGCGGTCAGCTTCGTCATGAGCCGCCTGAACCTCGTCACGAAGACGCTTGGCCTGATCCTCAGCCGCGAAAGCCTCGTCTCGCTTCTGAGACGCGAAGGCGTCGAGGTCATCGACCATCTTCTTCAGACCCTTCGTGATGGATGCGTAGGATTTACGGAATGTCAGCATGGGCATATCCTTTCATAGTAAGTCGTATGTCAGTCTACGAGCGCAGACCAAGAGACAGGGAATAAGGGACGGATGATGCGATCCCACTCAGCAGCGAGGTCGCGGATTTCCTTCTGAGCGTCAGGACGGCTACGAGCCTTGTACGCCTGTGCAAAGCTGTAGAGGTTTCCTGTGACCCAATAGGTAGTCATCATGGATTGCGGGAGGACCATACGAGCCTGTTCAGCGCATACACCCATAGTGAGTAGGCTGCGATAAGCTGCGACGGCATCATTCTCAGACGAGATTTGGAAGTATCGTGCGCTGTGATGAGACTCATCATAGAACACTTCGTCCGTGCTGCCTTGCTTCTTATTCTCCGCAGCCATGCGATAGCCTTCGGGATGGTAGAAGGTAGGCTCCTCAGTCACGTACCGCCTTGAGATTTCGTTATAGACGAACCCCACGGTATGCTTGAATCGCTGACGAGCCACGAAGATCGGGATTTCCTCGATCAGTGTGATCGCCGTGTGACCGAATGGTGTCCAATGGGTAGGCATTGACTTGGCCCACTTGAGAATACGTTCGATTTCATGGTCATTCGTACCGTTCCACAGAATGTCCACGTTGTCCTGCCATTCACGGCTCTCACAGCCTCTTGCGAGGAACTGGATGAGCCGCTTATCAGCGTCCTTGAGTTCCTTACGGAAGATACCTTGAGGTTCCCCAAGGTCATCCGTACGGCCATCAGAGTAGTCCATGTAGGTATGGTACTCCGAACGCTTCCCGAAGCTCACACGAGCCGCATTGACCACACGGAGGTCATCCCCCATGTGGTCCTCATAAGTCGCTTTAATCATGCCCTTCATCCAGGTCCTCATCAGATTCAATAACGACGCCGAAGGTGTTCTCTAGCCAAACAAGTCCTTTCACGGTCGGCCTCCACTCACGAGAGTAGACGTTTCCGTAAAGGCGCGTGCTAATCAGGCCAATACTCGCTGCCATAGCGACGTATTCAGCGTTGGAACGAGAGTAATCACTTTGGACCGTGAACCCTCTCCGGTACGCTTCAAGAATGACTTCGGCTAACTTTTTGTCGGTCGTGGAAACGCTCATTCCACTCTCCACACGCGAACGCCGCCCTCCACCTTACGGACACTGAACTTCCGCTTGTGACGCCTTCCGTAGTCATGGGCGGTGGGTGCGATACGCTCTGAAGTGGTGTTTGGAATGAAGATGGAGTCTCCGACTTCCATATCTCCCCAAGGATATCTCCGCTCCCGATGAGCGTTGGGAATGGGGATTCCCTTTTCGATTTTGATGGTCATTAGTGTGTCTCCTTCCACGAGTTTCCAACGATGTACTTGCTGTCCAGACGGCACCTGAAGCCGTACTTAGGCCCTGTGTCCTTGGCGCTTTGCACCACGATGGGGCCGATCACGTCCTCCAGGCCCTCACGCACGGCAATCTGAAGCTCGTCATGAATCCATCCGAGGATCACGAAGTCTCCGTCCCATCCCCAACGGTAGCCAGCCGCAATCAGGTTATCGTGGGTGTCCACGAGCCACCGCTTGCACAGGATCGCGCCTGTCGATTGCAGGAGGGAGTTGAGGGCTGAGTGCTTCGCACGGACAGGCACATGGCGTCCGTCGAGGCTCTTAAGGAAGCCCTTCTCAGCCTTACTGCCCACGACCTCGATCAGTCGCTTACGGGCAGGGAAGTACTTGAGGAGGCTTTGCTTCAGCTTCTTTCCGGCGTTCTCAAGTTGCTTCGGACCCACGCTGGTCGCCTTACCGAAGAACTTCCGGTAAAGCTCATCAGCCGCCGTGGTCAGCTTGAGGTTCTTGAGGTTGTTCACCAGACCGAAAACGATGTTCCCGGCCTTTGCAGGGCCGCAGCCATAGAGATCGGCATAGGTGATCGTCTTGGAGTTATCGCGTACCGTGTCATGGAGAAGGCTCTCCTTGTCACGTTCGCCTTCGATGAGGCCCATAGCGATAGAGTGAGTCCAATGCACATCACCGTTCACCACGGTATCGGCATAGGTCCCCTTATCGAACGCAGCCATCCAATGCGCGAGGCATCGTAGCTCCAGGCCCTCAAAGTCACAGCCCAAGAGCTTCCAGCCCTTAGGAACCGTGAAGAGAGCGCGGCACTCCTTACCGTAGGGCTTTGAACCCTTCGGCACCTGAGCGATGTTGGGGTTGTAGTGAGCGGCTCGTCCAGTGACCGTCCCCATGGTGTTGTAGGACGCATGAATCTTGCCGTTCTTGACGTGCTGTAACCACGCCTGTTTACCGTCCCCAAGCTGCCCCAGGCGCTTCTGAACGAGGAGGAACTCAATCAGGTCCTTCGCTTCAGGAAGGTCGAGATTTTCGAGAACTTCTTCGTCCAGCTTGGGAGAGCCCTTGTCGGTGTACTCATCCGGTTTCCAGCCAGCTTCCAAGAGCTTCTTGATGATGTGCTTGCGTGAGCCGGGGTTGAACGTCACGGTCTTGTACTTCGTGACGGGATCACCCTTGAACACCTTGCGGGTTTTCCAGATTGGATCACCCTCTTTGGTGTACTCAACGTACTCCTCTTCAACCCAAGTCCCTGTGTAGCCAAGTTTGGCGTTCGGGCGCTTGGGTGTGAAGATTCGGTCAACCTCCTGCCAAGAGCCGAACTTCTTGACAAGATGCTCCTCAAGCTCCTGCTTACGTGCCGTCAGCTTCGTATAGAGTTCGCCAGCCGCCTTCTCATCGAAGGGCCAGCCAGCCATCTCCATAGCGAAGCAGACCTCAGTAGCGCGATGCTCCAAGGTCACAGCCCGTTGGTCCATCTCGTGAACCTTCAGGTAGCGATAGAGCGCGGCACCCGTCACACAGTCTTGGAGGCAGTAGTCCTGCATCTCCTGTGACCACGCATCGAAGCCGCCTTGGTAGTCAGCCTTGTGGATGCCCACACGATGACCCCAAGCCTCTAGGGAGTCCTTCCCCACGAGCTTGCCGGGGAACCCATCCTTGACGAGTTCCTTATCGGTCTTTTTGATGTTTGGATAAGCCAGCCGCGCAAGGACGAGGCTATCGTGCCTTACGGGCTTTTGCGGGTCCCAACCGTGGACCTTCTTGAGCGCGGGGAAATCGTATCTGATGCCGTTGTGGGCAACGAGGAGTTCGGCATCCCCGAGAAAATCAAGTGCCTCCTCGATCTGGTCGTACCGCCACGAGTGTTCTTCCCCCGTTTCGATGTTGACCGCGCAGATGCACCAGATTTTCGTGACCCCTTCGAGGAGGTCGTTACCTTCGATATCAAAGAATAGCTGCATGGAGCCTCCTCTCTGTGTTGAGCAAGGAAGCCGATGGGTTGCTGTAAGCCTCCGTCGTAAACCGTTATGTCCGTCATCAACGGACCCATGTTGGGCCAGAAGAAGTCGTCATACATAGTAGGTCGTATGTGTTTGCTCATAGGTCTAAGTCTCCGAAGTCCCCATACCCATCTGCGGGGAGGAGCCTTCCTGTTTCGCGGTTGTACTCAAGCACGTCAGCCGCGCCCGTCGAGCCGTGTTCACGGTTCTTCAGAATACGCATGACGCTAATGTGCGCGTTCTCCTCGTCCTGCTGGTTGCGCTCCAGGCCCACCACACCGTCTGACAACTGCTTGAGAGAGCCAGAGCCACGCAGTTGGTTGAGCGATACCCGCCCACCTTCCTCGTGTGCCTTCCCTTCAGGCTGCTTCAGATGAACGATGGCGATGATGCCTACACCCGTCTCCTCAACGAGAGAGCGGAGCTTCGTCATCAACATATCAATGTCTCTACGCTCACCCTCGCCAGAACCCTCCTGGCCGGAAACCACGATGGAGATATGGTCGAGGATGATGAAGTCGCACTTGAGGGCTACCGCCATGTATCTGAGTTGAGTCAGCAACCTATCGGACTCCAGGGAGCCGAAGTGGTTGTAGAAGTACATGCGGTCGGCAATGACCTTTTCACGGGACGCTTGCCATGCCTCAATCGACAGGATGCTCGTGTCAGCACGAAGCTTTCCGAGCGGCACATTGTTGTCGATGGCGATATAACCCTGAGCGGTTTTCTTATGAGACTCCTCAAGGTACACGTTGCCGATGGTCAGCCCATGTGCCTGATGGAGATGGTAGCCAAGCTCTCGTGCGAGAGTGGACTTACCAATACCGCTGCCAGCCGTGAGAAGCAGGAGTTCCGCAGGACGGATGCCTCCGTACAACTCATCGAACTTGGGATAGGGCGTGGAGTACCCCGGAACGGACCCTTCCATGAGGTCCTCAAGGGAAATCTCCGAGCCGCTAATGATCCCATCCGGCCTCCACAGTTGGCGGTTCCAGAAGGCGTCAGAGATAGCCTGTGGACCGGCCTCTAAGAGCGTCTCATTGGCGTCCTTGTAGGGGAGCGTCATGAGGTACGCTTTACCGGGAGGGAGGAGCGGGAGAACTTCCTCTGTGGCCTGACGGCCCTGTTCGTCCTGATCGAAACACAGAACGATTTCTTCAAAGGTGTCGAGCCATTCAAGATTGGCTTCGACCGTTGGTACAGCCGAGGACACGCCGTTGGGCAAGCTCACCACAGGCCACTTACCGTCTCCCATGACCTGAGCCACGGAGAGGGCGTCAATCTCGCCTTCAGTGATTACAAGGCGCTTGCCGCCGCTGTAGAGATGCTGCCCATAGAACGGGAGGTTCTTACCGTTACCGAGGGTGGTAATGTCCTTCTTACCATCCGGCTTGTTGGAGAACCTGATCTTCTGAGCGATGAGCTTCCCGGTCTTTGGGTCCCGGTAGTTCATAATGTGACAAGGCTTGCCCTTGTGTTCGCCCACAAGATAACCGAACTTCTGACATACAGCTTCGCGCAGACCGCGCTTCTTAATGTCCTGTGCGGAGCCTGAGGCCCACGACTTCGATGAGGACTCAAAGCCCTCTGAGGTTTCGTCGTTTACGTCATTCACTTCTGCTCCTTCCAGAGTTCCAGGTTCTTTGCAGGACCAACAGTAGGTCGTGCCGTTGTCGTAGACCGCGTTAGCGTCTGACGAGCCGCACTTCTCGCAGTTGGTGTGGTAGAGGAATGTGCCGGGAGGCAGTTTCTTGCGTCGTCGTTTCGTCATTTCATGAGAAAGTCCTCAGGATCGAGGGAGGGAGGAGGCCCCTAAGAGCCTCCCATAGTAGAGTGTATGTGATTAGACACGCGGAACGAGATGATAGACCGCGTAGTGGGTGTCGCCTGACGGAACCATCTGCGTGTGAATGTTGAAGCCAGCCTTACGCAGTTCGTGAATACGAGCCGCGAGGCGGGTCACACCCAGGCTGAAGCCGCCAAAGAGCGAGAGGGAACCATTGCGCTCCAGATGCCGCAGAACCTTACGAGTCTGAGGATTGAGAGCGAGAGCGTCGGTTGCGTTTACTTTTGCCATGTTCTTTTGCCTCCTTAATCCATTCTTCGGGAATGGTCTTTTCCGCCCAAGGGAAGCCATGCGTATCAGCCCACTTTGCGTAGGTGGTCTTACTGCCCTTGTAGATCGGGAGTGATGCGTTATCGAACACGATCCGAATATCGAGGTCAGGATGCTGTTGCTTCACGAGGATCATCTTCTGACGTTCCTGTGTCGCAGTCTTCTGATTAGCCCGATGGCCGAAGCGGCCCTTGCCTTCGATGATGATGTTCGATCCTTTGAGGATGAAGTCGGGAAGGTACTCACTGTCACGAGCCGGGACTTGGTAGGGGACCGTGAGACTCTCGTACTCAAAGTCCACCCCCTCGTTCTCCAACTGCTCTGCGAGGCTATCTTCAAGCTTTGACTTGTAGACGGCCCTTAACAGTACCGGACGTGGTGATTTCTTCCCTCGCTTAGATGTCGAGGTCGCCATCTCCCTCATCTCCGAAGCTGTCATCGTCGTCGTTATCGAAGCCTTCAAGGTCATCGAATCCGCCATCCGAACCCTGCTTCAGTTCAGCAACCTGAATGGCGTTCATGTAGCCCACGAGATGACCATTGCCGATGGTCAGGGAAACCTTCATGCGGATCAGCGACCCGCCACCAAGGATGGTGTCCTCAGGGTACTTGTCCTTACCCTTCGCCTTGAAGAGAGGGACCTTGTTGTAGCTCTTGAAGGTCAGGAACTTGTTGCCCTCCTCGTCCTCACGGATCGGAGTCTTTTTACCGTTCTTGAGCTTCCCGCCTGGAGCCAACTGCTTCACGGCGTCGTCAATGATCTTCTGGACCTTCGCCATATCGGCATCGTCCAAAACGAGGTCGCATTTGTAGCCAACCTCCTTGCCTTCATACGTGTCCTGCTTGTCCAGCTTCGGGTAGCGAGCGCGTCCAAGGGGAGTGATGAAGGAAACGTATTCTTTCTTATCTGCCATCTGATAGCACCTCGTATGTTAGAGAAAATGGGAAGGCGCTGCGTCCTTCCTTAAGGTCAACAAAAGTGCAGAAGGAGGGCCGAGAACCCTCCTTCCTTAAGGTCAACAAAAGTGTCACCCGAAGTCGTAGAACCTCCCGAAAGCCTGTAGCCGGTAGGGCTTACCCTTCGTGTGCTTCAGGTATTTCTCACCCCTGAAGCGGCTCAGGAGGATGCGCCCTCGCAGGAGCGAGAGCGTCCATCCCCCATCGTCCGTGAAGCGGTAAAAGAACCACATCAGGCGTCCTCATCAGCGAACGCGAAGCCGAGGTTGAAGTCGTCCTCGTGCGCGTTCTTGAGTGCCTCTATGTCGTACCCGCGCTCGACAAGCTCGACCTCCATATCCAGAGATAGCGGGAGGCCAGCCTTAATGCGGGAGATTGCGAAAGCCAGAAGTCGGTCAAAGGTCATGATATGTCTCCGTGTCTGATATGGATTGCTATGCGAAAGCGTAAAAAGAACGCAGTACGTCCCTGATTTGGTACGAACCCGTCGAAACCTCTTCACGCTTCGGGAGCCTCTCGTGGTTGAGAAGTTGTGCCTTGTTCTCTTCCAGAACCATGCTCAGAACGTCATACTTCCGGTAGAGATAGCAGAACGTATGTGACACGACCTTACGGAACGCATCAGCTTTCCCTGCGTGACAACCGAAGCTGTCATGCACGAGGGCAACGTCCTTGATGCCCTTCTTAGCGGCCACGTACACGACCATCTGGAGATGGCAAGCGTCGTAGCTGTGAACGAACGATGGGGCCACGGCATTAGCCGCCGCGTTCTTGTCGATCCCTGTAGATTGCTCTTGGTTCGACTGTTGCACTTGGAACCGGACGCCACGATCCATCATCCACAGACGGAGCTTCTGGCTCTTGTGGTTGGGATAGTGGAGGACCACAGGCATCCCCATGGGAGTCGTCCAGATCACAGGCTTGCCCTCGTGGGCCGTAGCGCGAGCGATCTTCTGAAGGAACTCCATAGCCTCCTGAGGCCGCTTCACGACCTCTCCAATAGAGTCATAGGTGGTCCCTCCGAGCATCTTGGCTGCGGTCCATCCCGGCCAGCACACTTCCGTCTTGCCGTTCTTGGGCGTGAAGGTATCGGCTGCCACCTGATAGGGGTGGAGTTTCAGGCGCTTCGTGACGACCTTGTGTTGGAGGGGTTGCATCGTGTCCTCCATCACCTGAGTCATCATGCCGAGGCGCTTGGCCGAGTAAGCCCAAGTCATAACGTTTCGCTTCACCATGCCACGGTCAATGTCCCCAAGGATCAGGTTGGCGACCTCATGGAACTCGTGGTCGGGGTCCTGAGCCATGAGAGCCACCTTGGCCTTCACGACGTTCGCCACAGCCTGATACACGTCAGAGGGCCGCTCGTTGTTCGTGAGGTTCACGAGAGGAGCCGTCTGGTCGCAACGGGTCATGGCCGCGAAGTGCTGAAGGCCCGAGCAAGTACCATCGAAGCTCACAGGCAGATGAGATACGTACTCGCATGGGATAGGGCAAAGCAAAGCGTTGCGGAGGTCGATAGCCGCCGCGAGGAACATGAAGGGCTTGTCTGCCTCCGTCCACCAGAGGTCCTGAGTAGGGTCTGCCGCCATCTCAAGGATGCGGTTGATGTTCTCATTGACCCACTCCACACGCTCCGCGAATGGCTTCTTCGATACCTTGTCGAAGTCACCGCAATTGGCGAGATGGATCATGAGCCAGCGAAGCCCATCGTGACCAAGTTTTACTCCGTCAGCGAATAGGAACATTGCCCTAACGTAGTCTTGACGCTGGAAGTGGAAGTAGGTGCATCCGTACACACGACCGCGATAGTCCATGTTCATGGGAGTCCAGAAGCGGTTCCCACGCTCAAGCAAAATCTCAGCCGTGGACACGTCCGTATTGTAGACCTCTCTAAGACCAATGAGGGCGCGGTTAGCCGCACGAATGTCGGAACGCTCCTTCTTCGCAGCCTTCTGCTCCTCCTCGCTCATTGCCGCCCAAACGTCGTCAGCGAGCTTCGCGGGGAGCTTCTCATCCTGCTTGGTCGGGAGGCCCTTCACAGCCACGTTATTCAGGTACGCCCACTTGACCATCTCAAGCACAGGGGCATTGATCGACCACGCGACCTGAGACGCCGCCGTGAGGGCGTCAAGCACAGGCTTGGCGGTCCCGGCCTTAATCGCAGCCTTGAGATGCTGATAGGACAGGCTCTTGGAGCTACGCCGGATCAGAGGCACCTTGTACTGGCGACCATTGCTCTCAAGGGTCAGGTACATCCCCTCCCATGCCGGGGGCATAGAAAGCTGCGGGAGGGCCACAGGGCGCTTCTCAAGCACAGCCTTGGTGAACTCCTGGGCGTACACGAGAGCGCCCTCAGTGAGCGTCAGATGAGGCTGAACGTAGTCCTCGCCCTCCTCAGGACGGACAAGCACGAACACATCGTCAAGCTCCATCAGGACCTCAGTGAGCCACGCACCCGCCATATCCCGCTCCTCGTTGGAGGCGAAACCGTCGAAGTAGTAGCCATTCTTCCCGGCCATGACCTTGAGGGAGGTCTTACGGGCCTGAGCGTTGCTGTTCTTCCGTGCCCTCTTGTCGAGGTTCAGGGCCAGCTTCTCATCGAAGGCCACAAGACCCGCAGCGTAAAGCTCATCGGCCATGAGGTCCCCGAGATAGCGATTGGTGTCCTGAAGGTCCATCTCATCAGCGATACAGTGTAGCCCGCCCTGGAAAGCAACAAGAGCGATCTTCTCAGGGGAGAGGATGGAGAAGGTGTCAGCGATCCCTTTCATCGAGGAGCGAGAGGAGTCATTGAGCTTCTTAAGAACCACGTCGTATGCTGTGTTGAAGTGTTTCTGGATCAGAGCCATGGCCTCAGAGGAGGCACCATAGCCGTACCCTTGGACCGTACGAGACTCATGCTTCTCATGTTTCTCTTTAGCCAATTCAAAGGAGTCAAAATGCTTCATGTGTCTCTCTCCTGTCGGGTTGTCGCTCGTTCCTTAAGGTCCACAAAAATGCAGACGGACGGCGGATATACACGAATTACTATGTGATGTGGGACAAAAAAAGTCCCAACGGAAATCACACGTTGTCGCATGGCATAGTTGGGACTATGTGATTAATACGGGAAGTAACCCCTTGTTATGCAAGAGGTTTCTCACATACGAAGTTGGGACCCATACACAAATAGTTGAAATAATGTCATTCTCGTGGCCGCACGCCAAGAGCTGTGACATATTTGCAATAAAGAGGACGAGGATGGACAAGGCTGCGCTCGTAACCGGCGGCGCGCAACGCATCGGGCGGCGAATCGTCGAGCGCCTTGCCGGCGATGGTTACGCGGTGGCGATCCATTGCCGCCGTTCGGCCGACGAGGCGGAGAGAATGGCTGCGGGCATCCGGCATGCCGGCGGAAGGGCCGTCATCGTGCGGGCCGATCTGGCGGACGGCGATGCCGTCGCAAGCCTCGTGCCCGAGGCCGTGCGCGCGCTCGGCCCGCTCTCGCTTCTCGTCAACAACGCTTCCGAGTTCGAGCCCGACGAGGTCGAGACGCTGACGCAGGAGCGCTGGGACCGTCACTTCGCCGTCAACCTGCGCGCACCCGCTTTTCTCGCCCGCGACTTCGCGCTCCAGCTGCCCGCCGAGGCCCAGGGGAGCATCGTCAACATCGTCGACCAGCGCGTCTGGAAGCTGACGCCGCAATTCTTCTCCTACACCCTCACGAAGGCCGCGCTCTTCACCGCGACGCAGACCATGGCCCAGGCGCTCGCGCCGCGCATCCGCGTCAACGCCATCGGGCCGGGGCCGACCCTGTCGAACGTCCGCCAGGGGGATGAGGATTTCGCCAAGCAGAGCAGCGCCGTGCTCCTCGGCCATGGCGGCACGCCTGACGAGATCGCCGATGCGGTGCTCTATCTCGCGAAGGCCGGCAGCGTCACGGGCCAGATGATCGCCGTCGACGGCGGCCAGCACCTGGCATGGGAGACGCCGGACGTGGCCGGGATCAGGGAGTGAGCGCGATCGCCGAGATGAGACGGCCGTAATCCGGCTCGCGGCGGTGGGTGGTGCGGCGGTAGCTGAAGAACCGCTCCTCGTCGGAATAGGTGCACAGCCCGAGATCGGTGAACGCGCCGATTCCCGCCGTCTCCAGGCGCGCGCCGATGAAGCCCGGCAGGTCGAACATGGCATGGCCCGGCCTCTCGGCCGGCGCGAGGAAACGCTCGTGGCCGGGGGCCTCCCTGTCGAAGCGCTCGATGAAGTCGGGGCCGACCTCATAGGCCTTCTGGCTGATCGTGGGGCCGAGCACGGCGACGATGTCCTGGCGCCGGGCGCCGAGCCGCTCCATGGCCGCGACGGTGGATTCCAGGATTCCGGTCACGGCCCCGCGCCAGCCCGCATGGGCTGCGCCGATCACGCGGGCCTGCGCATCGGCGAACAGGACCGGGCCGCAATCCGCCGTCGTGATGCCGAGCGCGAGGCCGGGCGTCGCCGTCACCATCGCATCGGCCTTGGGACGCTCGCCCGTCCAGGGGCCTTCCACGATCACCGCGTCGGGCGAATGGACCTGATACACGCTGATCAGGGCATGGGGCGCCACATCGAGCGCCTGGGTCATGCGGCGGCGGTTCTCCTGCACGTTCGCCGGATCGTCGGAGGAGCCGATGCCTCCGTTGAGCGAGGCGTAGATTCCGTCCGACGCCCCGCCCTGCCGCGTGAAGAAGGCGTGGCGGATCGTCGGCTGGGAGGCGAGGGCGGGAGCTTGGATGAACATGGCGCGATCTTACGAGGAGGAGGGCAGGGCGGGCAATCCGGGAACGGCCTGGACGCCCTCATGTGTAACCGCCAAAACCTTAAACAGCTCTCCCATGCCCGTCGCGCCACGCTCGGTGAGGCGCGCAAGCGCCCGGTCGATGTCGTCGGCCTGGGCGGGCGTGGCGCGGGCCTTCAGGGCGGCGGCCCTTGCCGCGATTCCGAGCGCCTGCAGGAAGTCGCCCTGGGTGACGATGCCGTGGACCCGGGCCTTGCAGGCCAGCGCCGCCTGGGCGAGGCGGTGGAAATCGACATGGGTGGTGAGATCGGCCTCGCCCGGCTCCTCCAGGGGATCGACGCTCCGGTGCCTCTTCAGTGCCTGAAGCGTGTCCCCGAAAGCGGGGCCCCAATAGCCGTAATCGAGGATCAGGGCCGTTCCGCCGTCGCGGGCGATCCGCCCGGCAAGCGCGCTCATGACATCGACCGATGCGGCGGGCCATTCCATGACATCGCCGTCCCTCAGGGGATTGCCGAGGGCCGCCTCGGGCTCCGGACGCAGGCCGAAGATCAGGCGCTCGCCCTCCAGGCCGACCAGACGCTCGCACCAGCCGCGCCCGGTGGCCAGGAACTGGCGCACGGGCAGGGCATCGAAGAACTCGTTGGCGACGAGCAGGATCGGCCCCGGCGGCACGTCCTCGATCCGGTCGTGCCATTCGACGGGCCCCCCCGCAGAGGCGAGGGCGGCCCTCTGCCGCTGCCTCAGGGCGGGGCTCGTCTCGACGAGATGGACGCTGGCCGCGGCCCTGAAATCGGGCAGGAGCCGCGTCGCCCGCAGCAGGTCTGCCATCAGCGTGCCGCGTCCCGGTCCCAGCTCCACAAGGCGGCAGGGGGCGGGGCGGCCCATGCCGTTCCAGACCTCCAGCATCCACAGGCCGATCAGCTCGCCGAACATCTGGCTGATTTCCGGCGACGTGGTGAAGTCGCCGGTCGCGCCGAGCGGGTCGCGGGTGGCGTAGTAATGCGCGAGGCACAGGCTCATATAGCGCTCGACGGTGATCGGCCCCTCCAGGGCGATCATCTCGCGCAGGCTGTCCTTCAGCGGTTTCACGCGGCCTCGGCCGCCTGTTTCGGGCGCGTGTAGCCGCGCACGGCCAGGACGATGAAGCCCACGCCCGCCAGCGCCATGGGGACCGAGAGCAGCATGCCCATGGTGATGCCGCCGCCGAGGGCCTGGACCGAGCCGCCGAAGAGGAAGCCGAGCTGCTCGTCCGGCTCACGGAAGAATTCGCAGACGATGCGAGCGACCGCATAGCCCAGCACGAAAAGGCCGCCGAGAAGGCCGGGCCTGCGGAATCCGAAGCGGCGGGCGGCGACGGCCATGACGATGAACAGGATCAGGCCTTCGCCGAAGGCTTCGTAGAGCTGGCTCGGATGGCGCGGCACGGGGCCCGCATGGGGGAAGACCACAGCATAGGGAAAATCGGGGGCCGGACGGCCCCAGAGCTCGCCGTTGATGAAGTTCGCGATGCGGCCGAAGAACAGGCCGATGGGCGCCACGACCGAGGCCATGTCGAGCATCGCCAGCGCGCTGAGCCCGCGCGACCGGGAAAACAACGCGATGGCGAGCGCCGCTCCCAGGAAGCCGCCATGGAAGGACATGCCTCCGCGCCAGACGGCGAAGATCTCCAGCGGATGCGCGAGATAGGCGTTCAGGTTGTAGAACAGCACGTAGCCCGCCCGCCCGCCGAGCACCACGCCGAGCGCGACCCAGACGATGAGATCGTCCACATCCGTCGCCTTCGGCTGCTTCAGCCCGGCCCAGAGTTCGGCCTTCGCGGCTAGGCGCTTGGCGTAGAACCAGCCGCCCAGCAAGCCGGCCACATAGGCCAGGGCATACCAGCGGATCGCGAAGGGGCCGATGGAGATGGCAACCGGATCGATGAGGGGAAAGGACAGAGGCATGAGGAGGCCTTGATGATCGGGCTGCCATTGGACCTTTCGGGGATGGATCGTCAACCCTGTTGCAGTTTGCGGCGAATGCGCCCATGTGTGGCGTTCCAGGGCCGCTGGGCCCGCCGAACGCTGTGGATGTGACCCCAATGACCCAATCGAACCGGATCTTCGATGAGCTCGCCCGCTTCGCCACCGATGCCGCTGGAGCGGCCCAGGGGGTCCGCCGGGAGGTCGAGAGCGTGGTCCGCAGCCAGTTCGAGCGCCTGATCAAGGACATGGACGTCGCCACCCGCGAGGAAGTCGAGGTCCTGCGCGAGATGGTCTTGGCCGCGCGCGAGGACAACGAGCGGCTCGAGGCCCGGGTGAAGGAGCTCGAGGCGAAGCTGGCCTCCACCGCCGGCACCGACCCGGCGGCGCCTTGACCGTAGCGGAAGCCCGGTCTGCTTCCAGCGCGGGTCTCCTGTTGTGGACAGGTGAATCCGGCCATTGTGACGGGGGGCGAAATCTAAGACTGTCGATTCATGAGCTGATTCGAGGCGGTTCGCGGCGGAACTTCCGAATATCGAAGGTATTCTGAGTACTTCTTCCGAATAATGCCCGAATGAACGCAATGGTATTGCCCTTATGTGTTCAGCATATTGGGAAAATTGAGTTTATCGGATCGACATGTCGCAGATTCATCTTGAAATCGACCGCTTGGAGCATCCTCTCGATGTGGTCGAGCGTCTGGCTTCCCTGCGGCATTGGATCTTCGACCGCGCCGAAACGGACGAAATGTCCGTCTCCGTGGCGGGGCGGTGGGCGGATTACGACATCGCTTTCACCTGGATCGAGGACGTGGAGGCCCTGCACGTGGCCTGCGCCTTCGACCTGAAGGTGCCCGAGCGGCGGCGGCAGGATGTTCTCCAGCTCATCTCGGCGGTCAACGAGCAGCTCTGGGTCGGCCATTTCGACCTGTGGAGCACCGAGAACGTGGTGATGTTCCGCCACGCCCTGCTTCTGGCGGGCGGCGCCGACCCGACCGACGGCCAGTGCGAGACCATGCTGCGCGTGGCGGTGGAGGCCTGCGAGCGTTATTTCCAGGCCTTCCAGTTCGTGATCTGGGCCGGCAAGTCCGCCCGCGAAGCCCTCGACAGCGTCCTTTTCGAAACCGAAGGCGAGGCCTGACGCATCGAGCGGAACGGCGCGCCGGACCTGCCTCGACAGGGCGGGAGCGCGTGAATAGAGTGCCGCGATCCATCGCCATTCCGTCAGGTTTAGCCCATGCCGAACGCAGCCCATCTCCCGTCGTCGCTCATTCTCGTGGGGGCCGGCAAAATGGGCGGCTCGATGCTGGAGGGCTGGCTCAAGGTGGGCATGGATCCTGCGGGCGTCACCGTGCTCGATCCGCATCCCTCCGAGGAAATGGCCCGCTTCTGCCGGGAGAAGGGCATCGCCCTGAACCCCGCCGCTTCCGCCGCTCCCGACGTGCTCGTGCTCGCCATCAAGCCGCAGATGCTCGATGCGGCGGCACCCGCGCTGAACGATTGCCTGGGGCCCCGGACCCTTCTCGTCTCCATTCTCGCCGGCAAGACCATCGGCGACCTGCGCGCCCGGCTTCCCTCCGCCGGGGCCATCGTGCGCGCCATGCCGAACCTGCCCGCCAGCATCGGGCGCGGCGCGACGGGCGCCGCCGCCAACGGACAGGTGAGCGAGGAGCAGCGCCTCATGGCCGACGCGCTGCTGGCGAGCAACGGCATCGTCGAGTGGCTCGCCAGCGAAGATCTGATCGATGCGGTCACGGCCGTGTCGGGCTCGGGCCCGGCCTATGTGTTTCATCTCGTGGAATGCCTCGCTGAGGCGGGCATCGCCGCGGGCCTGCCGCCGGACCTGGCGCAGCGCCTCGCGCGCGCCACGGTGACGGGCGCGGGCGAGTTGCTGTTCCAGAGCGACCTGCCGCCTGCAACCTTGCGTCAGAACGTCACCTCGCCGGGCGGCACGACGGCGGCGGCGCTCGCGGTTCTCATGCGCGATCCCGATGGAATGAAGGCGCTCATGCGCGAGGCCGTCGCTGCGGCCAAGCGGCGCGCGGAGGAGCTCGCCGGCTGAGCCGTGCGACCGGCTGAATCTTGGGATTGGCGCGCTCCGCCCCTAGATTAGGTCTCGATGGAATTCTTTCAGGAGATGGATCGTGACGGCACAGGCTTCCGCAGCTCCCACGGACAAGCGCAAGGCGATCGTCGAGGCGCTCATGGATCTCGCCTCCCATCGGCCCTGGCGCGAGATCGAAATCGGCGACATCGCGAAGGCCGCGAACGTCTCCCTCGCGGAGTTCCGCGATCTCTTCCCCTCGAAAGGAGCCGTGCTCGGCGCGCTCTCCCGCATGATCGACCGGGAGGTGCTGGAGGGAACGACCGACGATCTCGCCGGGGAGCCCGCGCACGAGCGCATCTTCGACGTGATGATGCGCCGCTTCGATGCGTTGCAGCCCTATCGGCAAGCCCTGCGCCGGATCGCGCAGGACCTGCAATACGATCCGTTGTCGCTTGCCGCCCTCAATCAGGTGGCGCTCAACTCCCAGCGCTTCATGCTCGCGGCCGCCGGTATCGACACGGAGGGGCCGCTCGGCACGCTGAAGCTCCAGGGCGCGGTGCTCGTCTGGGCCAATACCATGCGCACATGGCTCGACGACGACGATCCGACCCAGGCCAAGACGATGGCGCGGCTCGACCGGGAATTGCGGCGCGGCGAGCGCATCCTCGAAGGCGCGGAAGATCTGCGCCGTCTGAGCGCGCCTTTCCGCGCCGTCGGACGCGCCTTCCTGCAGGGGCGCAGGCCGTCGCGCCCGGAGCGACGCCGCACGCATGACGAGAACGGCGAAGCGGACAATCCCGCAGCCGCCATTTAAAGCACAAGCAGGGGGCATCATGGATCAGGCGCGTTCGATCACACCGCAGATCGCGTTCGACGATTTTCTGAAGGTCGACATCCGTGTCGGCCGTATCGTGACCGTCGAGCCGTTTCCGCAGGCGCGCAAGCCTGCCTTCAAGCTCACCATCGATTTCGGCCCCGAGATCGGCACCAAGCGCTCCTCCGCGCAGATCACCGTCAATCACACGCCGGACGATCTCGTCGGATCGCTCGTGCTCGCCGTGGTGAATTTCCCCCCGCGCCAGATCGGCCCCTTCATGTCGGAGGTCCTGACGCTTGGCGTGCCCGATGCCAATGGCGACGTCATGCTCATCCGTCCGGATCGCGACGTGCCGGTGGGCGGAAGGCTTTACTGATCAGGCCGGCAGCCGCACCGTGGCGCGCAGGCCACCGAGCGGGCTTTCGCCGAGAACGATGTCGCCGCCGTGGGAGCGGGCGATGTCGCGGGCGATGGCGAGGCCCAGGCCCGAGCCGCCCTCATCCTGGTTGCGCGCTTCGTCCAGGCGCACGAAGGGCTTGAAGACTTCCTCGCGCAGCTCCGGCGGAATGCCCGGCCCGTCGTCGTCCACATGGAGAACGAGCCAGCGCGTCTCGTGATTGGCCCTGATCTCGATCGTGTCCCCGTGCCGCGCCGCATTGGAGACGAGGTTGAAGAGCAGGCGGCGGAAGGCGTCGGGGCGCACCGTGATCATCGGGTCGCCGGTGATCTCGAGTTCCGTCACATGGCCCTGCCGCTCGGCGTCCATCTGCGCCTCCTCGAGGAGCTGGCGCAGATCCGTCTCCACCGCCTGCTCGCCCGCGTCGCCCCCCTCGCCTCGGGCGAAGGCGAGATAGCCTTCGAGCATGCGGCTCATCTCGTCCACGTCGCGCTTCAGGTCCTCGACCTCGGGCGTCTGGCCGAGGAAGACGAGCGAGAGCTTGAAGCGGGTGAGAATGGTGCGCAGGTCGTGGCTCACGCCGTTGAGCATGGTCGTGCGCTGCTCGATGTTGCGCTCGATGCGCCGCTTCATTTCGAGGAAGGCGTGGCCGGCCTGGCGTACCTCGCGCGCGCCGCGCGGGCGGAACTCGATCTCGCGGCCCTTGCCCAGGGCTTCCGCCGCTTCCGCGAGGCGCAGGATCGGCCTGATCTGGTTGCGCAGGAACAGGATGGCGATGCCGAGCAGCACGAAGGACGAGCCCGCCATCCACACGAGGAAGATGTGCGAGTTGGACGCATAGGCCTGACTGCGCCGCGCCAGAATGCGCATCACGTCGTTCTGATCGAGCTTGATGCGGACCTCCACATAGCTCGAGCGACCGACCGTATCGAGCCAGTAGGGACGGTCGATCTGCCGGCGCAATTCGTTCGACAGGGTCTCGTCGAGGATCGAGAAGAAGGGCTTCGGCCCCGGCGGCGGCAGGTCCGTGTTGCGCAGGATGTCCACGTCGAGCTGCAGGCGTTCGGAGGCGATGCGCGAGAGAGTGTCGACGTCCTTGTCCTGCGGATAGCTCTCGTAGATGTCAATGAGCGCCGCGATATCCGCCGTGACCGCAGAGGAGAGACGGCGGGTCACGAGCTCGTAGTGCCGCTCCATGAACACATAGGCCACGACGGATTGCAGCAGGATGACCGGCGCGATGATGATGATGAGCGCGCGTGCATAGAGGCCTTTCGGGAGGAAGCGTCCGAACCAGCGCGCCGCCCGGTCGAGGGGAGTGTACTTCAGGGTGGCGCCGATCTTCATCGGTCGATCACGAGGCGATAGCCGATGCCGCGCACGGTCTGAAGGAAAATCGGGTTCGCCGGATCCGTCTCGATCTTGCGGCGCAGGCGGTTGATCTGAACGTCCACCGTGCGCTCGTTGGCGGCGAAGCCGTTGCCCGCGAGCGCCTCGCGCGGAACGTTGTCGCCCGCATGGCTGCCGAGGATCGTCAGGATCTCGCGTTCGCGCTCGGTGATCCGCACCAGCTCGTCCCCGCGCCGCAGCTCGCCGCGGTCGAAGCGGTAGGAGAAGGGGCCGAAATGGATCATCTCCGGCACAGCCGCGCTCTCGTCGCTCTGCACAGGCACGGCGCGCTTGAGGATGTTGCCCAGGCGCAGGAGCAGCTCGCGCGGCTCGAAGGGCTTGGGCAGGTAGTCGTCCGCGCCGATCTCCAGCCCGGTGACCCTGTCGGAAGCGTCCGCGCGGGCCGTGAGCATCAGGATCGGCACCTGCGACGTCTGGCGCAGGCTGCGGGCATAATCGAAGCCGGATTCGCCCGGCATCATCACGTCGAGCACCAGGGCATCGAAGACGAAGTTCCCGGACTTGGCCCGTGCCTCCGCGGCGCTGGCCGCGGCCGTCACGCGGTAGCCGTTCTCGATGAGGAACCGGGTCAGCAGGTCGCGCAGGCGGCGGTCGTCGTCCACCACGAGGACGTGCGGGGCGTGGTCGGGAATGTCGATGCGTGGGTCCATCGGGCCTCGGGCGGTACTGTCCGGCTCCTGCTTTATCAGGTTTCCTCCGAGCCGAATACGAGGTGCTTCACATGGGCGCTGTCGCTCGGATCGATGAGGCGCAGGAGATAGCGGCTCACCATGTCCTTCGCCTCGGGCTCCATCTCGGACAGGGCCCGCGTGATGCGGCACGTCTGCAGCGTGGCGAGCTTCAGGGCCAGCTCGTGGCCCTTGGCGGTCGCATGAAGGAGCCGCTGGCGCCGGTCGGCGGTGCCCGTGCGGCTCTCGATGAAGTTCTTCTCGATGAGCTCCTTCAGGACCCGGTTGAGGCTCTGCTTGGTGATCCGCAGAATGTCCAGGAGTTCCGCGATGGTCAGGCCCGGGTTGCGGCTCACGAAGTGCAGAACCCGGTGATGGGCCCGGCCGAAGCCGTACTCGTCCAGGATCCGGTCCGGATCGCTGACGAAGTCGCGATAGGCGAAGAAGAACAGTTCGATGAGGTCATAGGTCGGGGGCTCGGCGAGGGTGTCCTTGCCGGAGGGGGGAGACTTCAAGGCCCGGATCGCGTCTGGCAACGTCCTTATCCCAAATGATATGTCAGTCTTGTTGACATATCTCAGGACGATTGTTACTCGTCAAGCCGCTTCCGCGAAATGAATGAAACTGAAATCGTCTGGAAGCGAACCGGAAATTACACGGCCCCGGTCGCCACAAAGGCCTGCTGTCAAGGAGAAGAACGATGTCCGCTACCCCCCTCGATCAACGCGATGGATGGATCTGGTTTGACGGGCAGCTCGTACCCTGGAAGGAGGCCAAGATCCACGTCCTCACGCATGGCCTGCATTACGGATCGAGCGTGTTCGAGGGCGAGCGGGCCTATGGCGGCCAGATCTTCAAGTCCACCCAGCATTCCGAGCGCCTGAAGCGTTCGGCGCAGATCCTCGATTTCGAGATCCCCTACACCGTGGCCGAGATCGACGCTGCCAAGCGCCTCGTTCTGGAGAAGAACGGCCTGACGGACGCCTATCTGCGCCCCATAGCCTGGCGCGGCTCCGAGATGCTGGCGGTCGCCGCCCAGCAGAACAAGATCCATCTCGCCATCGCCTGCTGGGAATGGCCGAGCTATTTCGACCAGGCGCAGAAGATGAAGGGCATCCGCCTCGACATCGCGCAGTACCGCCGCCCCGACCCGGCGACCGCGCCTTCCACCGCCAAGGCGGCGGGCCTCTACATGATCTGCACGATCTCCAAGCATCAGGCAGAGAAGAAGGGCTATGCGGACGCCATGATGCTCGACTGGCAGGGCCGCGTCGCCGAGTGCACGGGCGCCAACATCTTCTTCATCCGCGACGGCGTCGTTCACACGCCCATCGCGGATTGCTTCCTCGACGGCATCACCCGCCAGACGGTGATCGAGCTGGCCAAGCGCCGGGGGCTCGAGGTGGCCGAGCGGCGGATCATGCCGGAGGAGCTTGCGGGCTTCAGCGAGTGCTTCATCACCGGCTCTGCCGCCGAGGTGACGCCGGTCTCCGAGATCGGGCCCTACCGCTTCCAGCCCGGCGCCATCACCAAGGCGCTGATGGACGATTATTCGGCCGAAGTGCAGCCCAAGAGCAAGGCTGCCTGAAGCAGGGCGGCCCGAGCCGTCCTATCCTGTGATTGTCATGCCCGGCCCCGTGCCGGGCATGGTCGTTTCGGGTGCGGGCACCTCAGAAATCCTCCGCATCGGGGATGCGGTTGAAGGCAATCTTGGCGCCCGCATAGCCTCCGGGGATCGAGACCTGCGGCCCCCAGTGCAGAAGCGTCCTGCGGTGGCTGGCATTGAGCCGGTCGGCGAGGACCGACAGGTATTCCATGCGGCGCTTGAGCTGGGCTTCCGGGGTATAGCCGAACAGGTCCGCCTCGATCTCCGCCATCGGCACCAGATCGTGCAGGGTCACGTGGACGCTGCGGCTGCGGCGCATGTCCTCTCGCTCGGCGTGAAGAAAGAGGCGGCTCAGGGATGCCAGGAGGGACGGGTCGTCCCAGGTCGGCTGGAACCGCTCTTCCCCATACCATCCGGCGCTGTTCCTGTCCGTGAGCCACAGGGCGAGCGCCCGGGCCGCAAAGCCCGCCCGGCGCATCCGCGCGGAAGCCTTGGCGAGCAGCACCCGGGCGGCCGCATAGGCCCCGTTCAGGGAGCGCCAGTCGGCGGGAAGAACCCGGCCATGGCCGAACATGCGGCGGCGGGTTTCCGGTCGCTCCACCGTATAGCCGTGCAACCCCATCCAGAGCCGCTCGCCCTCGACGCTGCCCCACAGGCGGCGCAGCTCCTTGGGCTGGAGCGACCAGAGCGCGGCCATGTCGCCGATTCCGGCGCGGGCAAGGCGCGCCGCGTTGCCCCGGGCGATGCCGGGGATATCCGTGAGCTCCAGGGACAGCAGGCGCCCCGGCAGATCGGCCGGGTGAAGGGCCACGAGGCCGTCGGGTTTTTCCATCTCGGCGGCGATCTTGGCGAGCAGGTCGTTGGGTCCCAGGCCCACCGAGCAGGTGAGGGTAGGGCCGATCCGGGAGGCGATGACCTCCTTCACCTGCCTACCGATCTCGATCGCCCGCGCACCCTCGGAGGGCAGGAGGGCGCAGACCATCTCGTCGATGGAGCAGACCGCCTTGACGGGAAGAACCGTCTCGATGGTCTCGACGATGGCGCGGTGGAGTTCCACATAGACCTCGTGCCGCGCCGTCACCAGGACAAGGCCCGGGCAGGCCTTGCGGGCATCGCGCACGAAGGCGCCGCGCTTGATCCCTAGAGCCTTGGCCTCCCGGCTGACGGCAATGAGCCCCGTATGTTCCGAATCGACCGGAATGACCCCGACCGGCCTCCCGCGCAGGTGCGGCTGGAGATGCTGCTCCGCGCTCGCGAAGAAGGAATCGAAGTCGACATAGAGCCGCTCCAGGCCCGTCGGTTTGCGCATCGCCCTTCACCTGTCCCGTTGTCGTCCTGCCGGCTTCGCGGCGGCGATCCGGATCCGCCCCGCGGAAACGTGCTCCGGCGCAGCGTGCGGGTCCGAAGGTCCGCATCGTGAAACCATCGGGCTCGTCCCGTGCGGCCCTCACTCGAACAAATCATGAACACAGCATCGGCGACGAGTCGAGGGGCGGGCCTGTGGATAACGGGGAAGAGTCGCGCGGATTAACCCGCCTTGTCCTTGAGGAATAAACGCTATGAAAGAGTGTTCTCGTCACCGAACGAAAATAGAACAATAAGAGTCCCGCATGTCATCGAGAGATGCTGCAGCGCATTAAGCTTTTGTTAACTATCAGGTTGCCGCAGAGGTAGTTTTGTCGATTCATTTTCAAGCGTCTCCGCGTGAGGAGGGAGCGCGGTGCCTGCTCTTCGGGGAAAGGCCTGTCGAGCGACGGCGCGTGCTCAAAAAATGCCGCTTTCGCGGATTCCGGAATCTGCCCCATGGCCTTGGAATCGCTCGAAGAGGAAGGGAAATCGCACGGCGCCGCTCTTTTGCAGGCATGGCCCCATGACTACATGTGCCCTGGAGCATCCTGCTCCGCAGGGATGAAACACGAATACGATGATGAAATTCGCTTCTCGCCGCAGCCGGGTCATGATCGCCCTGGCGGCCGCTTTGGTCCTTGCCGGGAGCGCGGCCGAGGCCCGCGTCGGCGGACGGAGCAGCTTCGGATCGCGCGGCGCGCGCACCTACACGCCTCCTCCGGCGACCCGCACGGCCCCGGAAGCGGCGGCCCCGATCCAGCGCTCGCAGATTCCGAACCAGGGACCGAACGTGACCCGCCCCGGGACGCCCGCGCCCAACGTGGCGCAGCCGCGCCGTTTCGGCTTCGGCACGGGCCTGATGGCCGGTCTCTTCGGTGCGGGCCTGCTCGGCCTGCTGTTCGGCAACGGGTTCTTCGGCGGCCTCGGCGGGCTGGCCTCCATGTTCGGGCTTCTGCTCCAGATCGGCCTGATCGTGCTTTTGATCTCCTTCGCCATGAAATGGTTCCGCCGGCGTCAGGAGCCTGCCTATGCCGGCCCGGCCCAGAATCATGCCCGCTCCATGGGCGGCAGCGTTCCCCCCGTGGGCGGACGGCCCATGGCCGGGGGGCTCGGCGGATTGGGCGGCGGTCTCGGCGGCATGATGGGCAGCCAGCAGCAGACGGCCGGAGCGCGTCTGGGCGTGCGTGACGAGATCGGCATCGGCGAGAGCGACTACGCGGCCTTCGAGAAGGGGCTCGTCGAGATGCAGGACGCCTATTCCCGCGAGGACGTCGCCAAGCTCTGGACGCTCGCGACCCCCGAGATGGCAGGCTACATCCAGGAAGAGCTCAACGACAACGCCGGACGCGGGGTCGTGAACAAGCTCTCCAACGTGCGCCTGCTCCAGGGCGATCTGTCCGAGGCCTGGCGCGAGGGCGCGACGGATTACGCCACGGTCGCCATGCGCTTCGGCATCACCGATGTCATGGTGGACAAGGCCACGGGCCGGGTGGTCGAAGGCGATCCGAACCGGGTCGAGGAGGCCGTCGAGCTCTGGACGTTCCGCCGGGATCAGGGCGGTTCCTGGAAAATCTCGGCAATCCAGCAGGCCTGAGACGCCACGTTGACGAAGACCAAAGCGGCCGGTTCTCACCGGCCGCTTTTTTCATGTGCGAATCCGGCTGTGCGGTTACTCCGCGGCCTGGCGTCGACCCGCATGGGAGCCCTCGCGCACTTCCTCCACGATCTTGCTCACGAAGGCGTCGAGATCGCCGGGATTGCGGCTGGTGATGAGGCCCTGGTCGGTGACGACGGCCTCGTCGCGCCACTGTCCGCCCGCATTGATCACATCCGTCTTGATCGAGTGATAGGACGTGCATTTCCTGCCTTTGATGACGCCGGCCTCGATCAGAAGCCAGGGTGCGTGGCAGATGGCGGCAATGACCTTGCCCGCCTTATTGAAGGCGCGAACGATCTCGACTGCCTTCGGCTCGACGCGCAGCTTGTCCGGGTTGATCTGCCCGCCGGGAAGCACGAGCGCATCGTAATCGGCCGGATTCACATCCTCGATATTCTTGGCGACCGCCACGGACTTGCCCCAGTCCTTCTTGTCCCAGCCTTTGATGGCATCGGGCTGCATGCGGGATTTCGGGGCCGCGACCTCGACCGTCGCGCCGGCTTCGGACAGCTTCTGCTGCGGCACCATGAGCTCCGATTGCTCGAAGCCATCGGTCGCCATGATGAGGATCTTGGCCTGTTTGATGTCAGGCATGACGCTTCTCCATCGTTCTCAATGCATCGGGGAACCTGTTGGGAACGGATGAGGCGGGGAGGGGTTCCGCGCGCAGGCTCGGCTGGAACCCTGTTCGCGCGGGCCTGTTGTCCCAGTCACGGATTTTGAAATTTTCGGAGGCACGATGGTCAATCCAGGCGCTCCCACGAACGAGCCGACGCCCGGGGGCAACATCCCGAGCGAGGTGCCGCCCGGCACCGTTCCCGACGAGGAGCCGGATACCGGTCCGACCGGACCGCGCACGCCCTATCCCGTCAACGATCCCGGCATCTCCGATCCGCGCGGGCCCGGCTCGGAACCGGATTACCTGCCTGGCAATCCGACGGATCCCGGCACGCGCATGTGATGGCGGAGGAAAGCATGGCAGAGAGCGGGCTGCATGCTGCATCCGCTCAAATTTCGAGGAGCGCATAAGGCTTTCCGGTCGGCTTCTCGATGTGCCTGGCAACGTTGTAGACGGGTTGTCCGCCCGGCGTGCGGCCTTCGTAACGGCCGCGATGCGCATGTCCATGCACGATGGCGCTGACCTTGAACCGGTCGATGGTCTCGGCGAGGCGCGACGAGCCCAGGAACGGATAAATCTCCAGAGGCTCGCTCTCGATGGTGTCGGTCACCGGGGCGTAGTGAAGAACGACCACGGAGCGCTTGGCGCGCACCTGTCGCATGGCGTTCTCGAGCCGCAGCGTCTCGTTCATGGTCTCGTTGACGAACTGCTTCATGGCGGGCTCGCCGAAATAGCCGAGCATGCGCCGTCCGAAACCGCCGGCGAAACCCTTCACACCGACGAAGCCGACGCCGTCGATCTCGACCGATTGTCCGTCGAGCAGCTTCATGCCGACATCGCGCAGGATGCGCGCGACTTCCTCATGGGCGCCGCATTCGTAATCGTGATTGCCGAGCACGCCCACGACCGGGATCGAGCAGGCCTTCAGATCCTGCGCCAGAAGCTCGGCCTCCTTCGGCTTTCCGAGATCCGTCAGGTCTCCGGCGAGCACGAGGACATCCGCTTCCTTCGAGATGTCTCCGAAGAGCTCGCGATAGGATTCCGCATTGTCCTCGCGAACGTGAAGATCGCCCAAGGCTGCGACCTTCAGGGGGGGCTGCCTGTCACTCATTGCGCCATTCGCCTTCGCCTCCCACGTCGGCGAAGCCCCATTGCTTCACGTCGATCTCGTAATCGACGCGCGAAAACATCCGGCCGCGGCAGACCTTCATCTGAGGCGGAGGAAGATCGAGCTGCTTACTGAGCCTGTCGAGAAGCTCGTCCATCACCCAGCGGGGAACCTTGTCGCGCTCGGACGGATAGATCCAGCGGAAGTTGAGAAGATGCATGAGCAGCACTTCCCAATGCACCTCCATGTAGGCGAGCAGGCCCTGCCAGTCGATCTGGTCGTGCGCCTTCAGGATCGTGTGCGCCACGTCGGCGCCGTCGTAGCGGTGGCGGAGCTGGATGAAGCATTTCGACCAGACAAGTTCCGTCGGCCCGACGATGCGCACGGGCGTACCGAAGACCTCGATCTGGCGCGCATTCTCGAACCAGCGATCGCCAATCGGCATCGTGCCGTTGGACGAGGCGAAGATCACGTCGAAGAAGTAGCGGCCCTTGAAGACCTTGCCGAGCCAGCGGTCGTCCTCGATCTCGATGGAATATCCGAGATTCTTGAAGTGCGAGAGTACGCGCGTGTAATCCCCGGCCTTGCAGAAGATGTCGAGATCCTTCGTCGGGCGCGTGATGCCCGTATAGGCCGAGAGCGCATAGGTGCCCGCGAGCAGGAAGGGCAGGCCGAGCTTGTTCAGCTCCTGCAGAGCCTCGGCATAGAAGGCTTCGGATTCCGGATGCTTGAGCGTGGGTTCGGCCTTGGCGTCCATGATGGGAACAGCTGGATGAGCGCTCGCGCCGAGAGTGGGTTCGTGAACTGCCATGGCCTTGTCCGAAGCGCGGCCGATGATGGCTCGCGTTCGACAACAGAATGGCTACCGCGAAGTTCCGTTCAGGCCCGGCCCGATGCCGAAGAGGTGATCGCCGGATCGGGCCGCCGGCAAGGTCAGGCCGTCCGATCCAGGTTCCGCTCTTGAGCCAGCGGGCTAATCCCGCTCGATCTTCTGATCGACGTGCAGGTATTCGGGATTGTACTGCGCCGCCTCCTGAAGGCGCGCCCAGTCGTTGATGATCATGAGCTTGCCCTGCGACGTGATCAAACCCTCGGAGCGAAGCTCCTGGAGCACGCGGTTGACATGAACGGTGCTGATGCCGAACGCATCCCCCAGTTCCTCCTGCGTGATCGGCATCTCGAAGCTGTTCTCGTTGACGAGGCCGACGGAGTCGAGACGGTCGCGCAGCTCGCAGAGGAAATGCGCGAGCCGCGCGCGGGCCTCCATCCGGCCGAGGGTGGTCAGCCAGGCCCGGTGGATGGCGGCATCGACCAGCGTGCAGAACCAGAGGACGCGGGTCAGATACGGAAAGCACCGCGTGATCTCCTTCAAGTCGCTGTGAGCGACCAGGGCCACGGTGCAGGTCGTGAGCGCGACGACACCGTCGTCGAGCGGCTTGAGGAGAAAGCTGTGCAGATCGGCGAAATCGCCGGGAATGTGAAGGGCGGTGATCTGCCGTTGCCCTTCCGGCGAATGATTCTGGCGCACGGCGAAGCCCGAGACGATCAGGCTGCTGTAGGAAAGCGAGCTGCCCCCGTGCGCGATTTCCTCACGGGGCTTGTAGACCACTGTCCGGGCGATGATCTGCTGGAGGATCTGTCGCTCGTCCTGAAAGAGAATCCCATGCCGTTCAAGCTTTTGGATAAGAGGGTTGGTCATCGTCGCTGCCGCCAAACTCTAAAGCATCGGACCCAAAAGTGGATTTACACTTTAGGGAGCGATCCGATGCTTCCTTCCTTGATGAGCGCATCGTTTGGGCACTAAACCGGGTCCACTTTTGCGCACGATGCGCTATAGCATGCGCATGACCTAGGGCGTCGGTTTCCAAAGTGGAGAGCCGCTGCGATGCCTGCCCTGCCTATCCTGAGTGAGTGCTGCGCTAATGATCCCCGTGCGAGACCCGCACGTCACGGGGGCTGTTGAGGATTTCGAGCAGGCTGTTGGCGATGTGCCGGGCCTCGTCGTCCTTCAGTCGCAGCAGGAACGGCGGCATCATCCCCGCCTGGAGCGCCACCACGGCCATGCCGTGCTCATCCATGCCGACATCGATCGTTTGGGAGGTCACGTCCACGATCTCTTCCGGCATGTCGTCGTCTTCGCCCGTGCTCTCGCCGATGGCGGCAAGCAGCTGGCTCACGGCCCTGACCAGCGAGCGGGCCGCTTGCGGGTCCATGACCACGGCGGTGGATTGCTCGCCCTTCTGGAAGGCCAGTTGAATGTTGTCGCCCTCGAGCGTGACGGAAATGCCTGCCATGAGTCTCCTCGTCCTTACCCCTTCCATATGGGGCTTCGCCGCAGGAAGGGAAAGGCAGGATCTTGGTACGACGAATGCGCTTCGCGCCCAAGGGGAGAAGCGCAGTCTGGTAAACCGCGATGCCGGGAGAGCCTTGTTCAGCCCCCGCTGCCGGAGGAACCGCCCTTCTTGCGAAGGCCTTGGCCGGAGCTCGCGGCGTCCGGGACGCCGACGCTGCCGGCTCCGGCAGCCCCCGCGCCGGACATCGTGGATCCGGCGATCCCCGCATCCGCGGGTTGCTGGATGCGCAGGTTGTTCTGCACATGGGTGACGCCGGAGACCGATTCCGCAATATCCTCCGCGTGGCGCTTCTCGAACCGGCTGGTCACGGTGCCCGAGAGCGTGACCTCACGCTTATCCACCCGGACCTCAATCTCCGAGGCATCGATGTGCGGGTCCTCGGTAAGGCGATCGCTCACGTCCTCCAGGATGCGGGCGTCGGAACGCAGGTAGCCCTTCGGTCCCCGGCCGCGATACCGGCCGGTCTCGCGCACGTCCCTCTCCCGTCGCCGCTCGGCCTCCTCGTTACCAAACCAGGAGCGTACCTCGTCGCCGGCACGCTCAAGGAAGCTGCGTTCCTCGCCATAGTCGCGCGAGCCCCGGCCGAAACTTTCGGTCCCGTACTGGCCCCGGCCGTAGCGATCCGGCTCATAGCGGTTCCATTGGCGCCTGTTCCCGAACTCGAACAGGGGTCGCTCATCGCCGACTACGTCGTGCCAGTCGAGGGCCGAGCCGCCCGTTCCGTAACCGGACGAATCCCCGAAATCCCGCGCCCGATGCCGGGCATGAGGTTCCTCCGGCCCTAAACGGCGGTCGTAGCCCGCTCTCGGGTTGCCGAAGCCGCGGCGGGCGATGTAGCCCTCGTCCTCGCTCCAATCGGTATCCCGGCCGCCGAAGCGGTCCGGATCGTAGCGGTTGCGGTCGGTGGCCATAGGAGCGCTCCTCTTGTCCTGAAAGGGCCGTGTCTCCTCAAAAGGGCGTCCGGCCCGAGACACCAACGTGAAGGGGAGGGCGGGCGTTCCTAGACCGGACAGGCAGCGGGGAAACGGGCGTTTTCTCCCTCCGGTCCGACGTAAAGGTGGCCCTGTCCGGGCCGCCGAGGGCGCGAAAGATGCAAGAGCGTGGGGCATTGCCTTGCATTTGCCCTATCCGTACCCTAGGTAGCTCTGATCGACATTTGGCCGGACGACTGGGCTTCCCGCTTTGGCACTGCCGGGCGCACGTTCCTTCTTTCTACCATCTATCGACTAACGGATGGCTGGCTTCGAGCCCCCATCCACGTGCAAACGACAGTGAAGAGGATTTCCCATGGAACAGGGAACCGTGAAGTGGTACAATGAAACCAAGGGTTATGGTTTCATCCAGCCCGATAATGGCGGCAAGGACGTGTTCGTTCACGCCACCGCTCTCGAGCGCGCCGGCATGCGCGGCTTGCGCGAAGGCCAGAAGCTCTCCTATGAGCTTCAGACCGACCAGCGCACCGGCCGCCAGTCTGCAGTGAACCTGCAGAACGCGTAAGGTTTCATGCCGGAGGACGTGGCCGCCACGTCCTCTTGCATATGAGCCGTTCCGGTTCAGGGGCGGCTTTTTTGTTATGAGGAAGGCTTTGCATGGCAAAGGAAGAACTGATCACCTTTGAAGGACTCGTGACCGAAATCCTGCCCGACGCGCGCTACCGCGTGCAGCTCGACAACGGGCACGAGGTCATCGCTTACACGGCCGGCAAGATGAAGAAGAACCGCATCAAGACGCTCGCCGGAGACCGCGTGACCGTCGAGATGTCGCCCTACGATCTCGAGAAGGGCCGCCTCATCTTCCGTCACAAGGATTCGGGTGCCTCTTCCGGTCCGCGTCCGCCGCAGCGCGGCAATCCGCAGTTCCGGCGTCGTTAAGAGGTCCCTGGCGGCCTCTTGAAGGCGCGCCAAGGGCCGTTCATGCCGCAGTGACGGCGTCAGGTCAGGCGACCGCGTGCATCACCGACAGGGTGACGCGGTCCGGGCCGATATCCTCCTCCATATCGGTGAAGTGCATCAGCTCGGCGAGGCGGTTGCGGGCGCGGTTGACGCGGCTCTTGATGGTGCCGACCGCGCAGCCGCAGATTTCCGCCGCCTCCTCGTAGGAGAAGCCTGATGCCCCCACGAGCAGCAGCGCCTCGCGCTGGTCGTAAGGCAGGCGGGCGAGCGCCTTCTGCAAATCCTCGAAGTCGAGATGGGGCATCTGGTCCGGCTGGACCGAAAGGGAGGCGGCGTATTTGCCGTCCGCATCCTCCACCTCGCGGCGGCGCTTGCGGTACTCGGAATGGAACAGGTTGCGCAGAATGGTGAAGAGCCAGGCCTGCATGTTCGTGCCCGGCTGGAAGCGGCCGATGTTGGCGATCGCCCGCATCAGGGTTTCCTGCACAAGGTCGTCGGCACGGTCCACGTTGTTCGTCAGCGAAATGGCAAAGGCGCGCAGGTTCGGCGTCGCCTTGAGCATGGAATCGCGAAGATCAATGTCGATGCTCATGATTGCTGCTTTTCCCGCTTGACCTCATCCAGCCGGTTGATGATCTCGATGAACCGGTCCGGTACCGGCTGTTCCCCGAGCGCCAATGTCTCATAGAACTGGCGCAGCCTTTGGCCGATCTGCGCCTGGACCGAGCGGCTCAAGGCCGGCGAGCCCGATCTGTTGAGGCCCGGGACGGGCTCGGTATCCGTGTATTGAGGCAAGGAGTTCGGGTTTTTTTTCTGCATGGGTTGTCCTGGACAGTCGAGCGCAAGCGACCTCCCGCAGGGGGCGCCCTAGCCGGCGGCACCCAGTCGCGGTGGGGTAACGTCAAGTCAGGACGATCGTTCCGCGGTTCCCCTTACCTCTTCGGACTCGTCCACAGGCAAATTTGGTGGGAACCTTTTTCCATACGGCCAAGTTTCTCTCCCACGAAACGCGGCCCCCTTTCGAATGGCCGCGCCAATGAAGGGAGACTTCACGATGGCGGTCAGCACCATCCTGCTCATTCTGGTCATTCTGCTGCTCATCGGCGCCGTGCCGGCTTGGCCCCACAGCCGCAGCTGGGGCTACGGCCCGAGCGGCATCCTGGGCGTCATCCTGCTCATCCTCATCATTCTGTTGCTGATGGGGCGGCTGTAAGGATTAGCGCTAAGAGAAACGACGAGGGCGGCCCTGGGGTCGCCCTTTATCTATTCCGTATGGGAAGACTCGACTTCTGCCGGAAGCCGGACCTGCGCTGTTCGGGCAATGGCGATCGAAGTCGGCAGATTCCGTTTTACCACCGAACGATGTAGATTGTCCGGGGGGCTCGGGAGGAAGCCGATGCCCATTTATCTCGACCGGCATGAGCTCAAAGGCTTGACCGCCGCCGACGTGGCCGAGGTTCACCTCAAGGACCTGGAGTTGCAGGGGCATTACGGGGTGCGGTTCCTGACCTATTGGTTCGACGATACCCGCGGCACGGCGTTCTGCCTTATCGAGGCGCCCGACATCCAGACCGCCATGCGGGTGCACGACGAGGCTCACGGCAACATCGCCCGTGACGTGATCGAGGTCGATCTCTCCGCCGTCGAGGCTTTCCTGGGCCGCGTCTCCGATCCGTCGCCTGGAAGCCCAGCAGCGAGCGCCAAAGTCGATGCGGCGCTGCGCACCATCATGTTTACCGACATCGTCGATTCCACGGCCATGACGGCGCGCCTCGGCGACCGGCTGGCGGTCGAGATGGTGCGCGCCCACGATGCCATGGTGCGCCGCGCCCTGCACGACAGGGGCGGGCGCGAAGTCAAGCATACCGGCGACGGGATCATGGCAGCCTTCGACGATGCGGTCGCTGCCGTGGATTGCGCCCGCTCCATCCAGCAGGCATTCGAGGCCTTCAACCTCGCAAGCCGCGAAAAGATGACGGTTCGCATCGGTCTCGATGCCGGCGAGCCCGTGGCCGATCACGACGACCTCTTCGGCTCGACGGTGCAGATGGCGGCGCGTCTGTGCCAGAGCGCCGAGCCCGGGAGCATCGTCGTCTCCAAGGCCTTGCGCGGTCTTCTGGATAATCGGTTTCGTCTTGCAGATCTCGGATCGCGTCCCTTGAAGGGATTTGTGCAGCCCGTCCCGGCCTTCGCAGTGGCGTGGCGATGAGGGGAGGCCGCCGGTGCCGAAACGCCGTGCTCAGAACTGGGCGGTGAACTGCCCGCGCACGGATTGGCTGTTGCTGGTCTCGCCGTAGCGCCCGTCATAGCGCAGCCCCAGAGTTGCGGCCGGGGTGACGAACCAGTCGAGACCCGTCTCGACGATCAGGCTGTCCCGGTCCATCGGGGTGCCGACGATGAGGAAGGGATCGCCTCCCGCGAGGAACTGGTTGTCGGTCATCGGGAGCCGGTCGCCGAAGGCATGGCGCCAGCCGATCAGGGAATAACCCTTGAGGCGTCCGTCATCCGTGAGATCGCCCGACAGGCGCAGGCCCAGCATGGTCGAGGCATTGTCGAAGGCCTGGGTCGTGCCGCGCAGGGCCATGGAGCCGCCATCCTCCGTGAACGAGCCCTTGCCCGTGTGAACATAGGACAGGTTGGCGACCGGCTCCGCCGTGAGGCGTCCGATCAGCACCGGATAGCCGATTTCCGCGAAGGCGCCGGCGCTGTCGAACCCGAGGCCGCCTGAGGCCCGGTCGGAGAAGCCGGTGAAGGCCGCGCGGCGGCTCATGTCGAGGTCGTGGCGGGTATAGGTCGCGCCGCCCCGCAGGGCGAAACCGCCCCAGGCGCCGGAGCCGTAGAGCGCGGCGTGATAGCTGTCGAGCGTGCCGGATGAGAGGCGGCCTCCCAGGTCGAACCGGGTCTGCGTGTAGGCTCCCGCCATGCCGACGCGCCAGACGGTGTCGAAGGTCGTCTCGGCTCCGAGAATGAGGCCGCCTGTGTTGCTGTCGATGGAGGCGAGGCCCAGGCCGGTCCTGCTGCCGTTCCGGCTCCAGTTGCCGAAAGCCTGCCCCCAGAGGTCGAGCGTCTGGCCCTTGGCGCGCGGGGCAGCGGGGAAGGCGGGAGTTGCCGCATAAGCCGTCGGCGCAGGGGCGGGCGCGGCGCCGAGAGCGATGCCGTCCATCGTCCGCAGGCGGGTCAGGAGCGCCCGGTGAATGGTTTCCGTATCCGCTGCGGCAAGGCCGGTGGCCGTGGCGTAGCCTTCGCCGGAGAGGAGATCGAGCGCGATGAGGACTTCCGGGATCGTGGGCTGCGCCAGAACGATGGGCAGGAGCGGCCCCCTCATGCTCTGGGATTCGAGGGCGAGGCCCGTGCTGATCTGGTTCCAGGTGCGCCCAACCTCGTCGAGGGTGACGACGGGCTGGGATGGATCATCCGGGTCGTCCGGATCTGTGGGATCGTCCGGCTCCTCTGCCGTTCGCTGGAGCGTGACATAGACATTCGTCGCGTCGTAGCTCAGGACCGGCTGCAGCAGGGCGAGGCTCGCCGTGACGCCCTGGAAGCGCGGCCCAGCGAGGCTCGTCGCCGTCAGGATGCGGTAGGGCGTGTTGACCACGTAGCCGCGGGTGACGTCCACGGCCACGTTGCCGCCGTTGATCGTCGCGGTTCCGTTCACCTGGACCCGATCGCTCTCTCCCCGATCGTTCACGCGCACGTTGAAGCGGGAGCCGGAGGCGAAGGTGGCGGAGGAGGCTGTGAAGGTGCCGAGAGCCGCCCCTCCACCCGGAGCCAGAATTCCTCCCGATGCGATATCGAGCGCCCCGACCGTACCGGTGCCTGTCAGAGTCGCGCCGCTGGCCACCGTGACGGGGGAATTCGGCATCGAGGCGTTCAGGGTGAGGACCCCGGAGCTGACCGCCACCGGCAATGCGGCGCTGTTCGTCCCCGTCAGCGTCCAGCCGGCATTGCCGATCTTCTCGAGCCGCTCGAACCTGCGATAACGGCCGGCGACGCTGTCGATCTCGGACACATCGAGACTGCCGCTATCGACGCCGAACGCGACGGTATCGGTGTCTCTCCCACCATCTATGTAACTGTCAAACGTGGAATTGCCGCCAATGACGTAGGTATCGTTACCAGCGCTAAGGATGACCGAGCCAAAATCGCCGTCGGTCCTGTTCAGGATCCCGTAATTTTCAAACCGGTCGTTCCCGGCACCGCCGCCGAAAGCGGCGCCGCTGTCCGAGGAGATCGTGCCACGGTTGATCGCGAGCGTGGATTCCCCGGCTTGACTCAGCAACACCACTGCGGTTGCGGAGTTGCCGAAACCCAAGACCGTGCTTCTGACGGTGCCATTGTTGATGAAGGTTGCGCCTCCGGCTCCGCCGCGCTCAAACGTGACACCGGAGCCCTGGTTTTCACCGGAGGTCAGGGTGCCGTTGTTGATGACGGTGTTGCCGGTTCCGCTCTCGACATAGACGCTGGCAGCGCTCTGGCCCGTCGTGCCGATGGTGCCGTTATTGACGACGGTGGTGTTGTCGCCGTTGACGATGAGGCCGTGGGTGCCCGCACCGGTCGTAGTCAGGGTCGCGGCATTCGTCATGCGGCTGTTCGAGCCGACGGACACGAACTTGCCGGGCAGGCCGAAGCTCGCTCCGTTCTCGATCACGACCTGCACATCGGTGCTGCCGGGTGCTGCAACGATAGCGGTGGCCTGGGCACCGCCTGCCGCCTGGCAGGTCACACGGGCACCCGTCCCTGGGGCAACGACCGTTCCGCTTCCTGCCGTCAGGATGCAGTCGGCCAGGGCGGTTCCCGTGGAGCACAGGAACGTCGCAGCAGCCAGCGCCAGGGGAAGCAGGCGCGGATGCGCATGGCTGTGGAGGCCGTCGAATCGAAGGGCAGGAAGCATGCGCTGAATTTACCCGCGGGAGCTTACTAAAGCGTTATACCATAGCATATTAAAGGGCTTCGCGCTCTTAGAAAAGAGGAGAATGCTCCGCTTGGCGCCAGATGCGCCGCCCAGTGGATCTTCCGTTGCGGCTCAGGCCTTTTTCGGGGCCGCCAGGAGGCGGCTGGGAGAAGGAAGGGCGAGCTTGCGCCGATCGTCAGCGCCGCCGCCCTCCGCCGCCCTTGTATTTCGGCTTCTGCCCCGCGAATCCTTGAGTCGAACGCCCTGCCGGGCGCTCGCGGTAGTTGAGGGGGATTTCCCGGTCCGTGCCGGGGCCCATCTCGTCGAGGCCGGGCTTGCGGATACGGGTGCCCTCGTCCGAGCGGCCCTTGCCCGAGGGGCCGTAGGCTTCCGAGTCCTCATCGCCCTCGCTCGCGCCGTCGGCCGGGCGGGGCAGGCCCTTCGGGGGCAGGTTCGCGTTGCGGCCGTATTTGCGCGAGCCGCCATACTTGCCCGCGTCTCGCTCCACATCGCTCTGGCGCGCCATGGGATCGTCGCTGACGGCAAGCTCCGTGGCCTGAAGGCGCTTGAGCTCGTCGCGCAGGCGCGCGGCCTCCTCGAATTCCAGGTTGGCTGCGGCTTCGCGCATGCGCTTTCCCATGTCCGCGATGACGGCCTTGAGGTTATGACCGACCGTCCTGTCGGCGAGGCCCGTATCCACGGAGACGTGATCGCGCTCGTAGACACTCTCCAGAATGTCCGCGATGTTTTTCTTCACCGATTGCGGCGTGATGCCGTGCTCGGCGTTGTAGGCGAGCTGCTTCTCGCGGCGGCGGGTGGTTTCCGCAATGGCGCGCTCCATGGAGCCGGTCATCTGATCGGCATAGAGGATCGCCTTGCCTTCCACGTTGCGGGCCGCGCGGCCGATGGTCTGCACGAGGGAGGTTTCCGAGCGCAGGAAGCCTTCCTTGTCCGCATCGAGAATAGCGACGAGCGCGCATTCGGGGATGTCCAGGCCCTCGCGCAGCAGGTTGATGCCGATGAGCACGTCGAAGGCGCCGAGACGCAGGTCGCGGATGATCTCGATGCGCTCCAGCGTGTCGATGTCCGAGTGCATGTAGCGCACGCGCACGCCGTTCTCGTGGAGATACTCGGTGAGGTCCTCGGCCATGCGCTTGGTGAGCGTGGTGACAAGGGTGCGGTAGCCTTTCGCCGCGAGCTCCTTCACCTCGTGCAGAAGGTCGTCCACCTGGGTGCGGGCGGGACGGATCTCCACCACCGGATCGACGAGGCCGGTCGGGCGGATGACCTGCTCCACGAAGACGCCCCCGGTCTGCTCCATCTCCCACTTGCCGGGCGTTGCCGACACGTGGATCGATTGCGGGCGCATCGCGTCCCATTCCTCGAAGCGAAGCGGGCGGTTGTCGAGGCAGGAGGGGAGGCGGAAGCCGTATTCCGCGAGCGTCGCCTTGCGGCGGAAGTCGCCGCGATACATGCCGCCGATCTGCGGCACGGTCACGTGGCTTTCGTCGGTGAAGACGAGGGCGTTGTCGGGAAGATACTCGAACAGGGTCGGCGGAGGCTCGCCGGGCTTGCGGCCCGTGAGATAGCGCGAGTAGTTTTCGATGCCGTTGCACACGCCCGTGGCCTCGATCATCTCGAGGTCGAACTGCGTGCGCTGCTCGAGCCTTTGCGCCTCGAGCAGGCGACCCATGCGGGTCAATTCCTGCAGGCGATGCTGCAGTTCCTCCTGGATGCCCTTGACGGCCTGCTGCAGGGTCGGGCGCGGCGTCACGTAGTGCGAGTTCGCGTAGACCTTCACGAATTGCAGGTCGTTGGTCTTCTTGCCCGTGAGCGGATCGAACTCGACGATCGACTCGATCTCGTCGCCGAAGAGGCCGATGCGCCAGGCGCGGTCCTCCAAGTGGGCGGGAAAGAGTTCGATGACGTCGCCGCGCACGCGAAAGGTTCCGCGTGCGAAATCGCTCTGGATGCGCTTGTATTGCAGGGCCACGAGGTCCGCGATCAGCTGGCGCTGCTCGATGCGCTCGCCCACCTTCACGGAGAAGGTCATGGCCGTATAGGTCTCGACCGAGCCGATACCGTAGATGCACGACACGGAGGCGACGATGATCACGTCGTCGCGCTCGAGGAGCGCACGGGTCGCCGAGTGGCGCATGCGGTCGATCTGCTCGTTGATGGAGCTTTCCTTCTCGATGAAGGTGTCCGAGCGCGGCACGTAGGCTTCAGGCTGGTAGTAGTCGTAATACGAGACGAAGTACTCCACCGCGTTGTCGGGGAAGAACGACTTGAACTCGCCGTAGAGCTGCGCGGCCAGAGTCTTGTTCGGCGCGAGGATGAGGGCAGGGCGCTGCGTCTCCTCGATCACCTTCGCCATGGTGAAGGTCTTGCCCGAGCCGGTGACGCCGAGCAGCACCTGGTCGCGCTCGGCGCGGCGCACGCCGTCGACCAGTTCGCGGATCGCCTGCGGCTGGTCGCCCGAGGGTGTGAAATCGGATTTGATCTTGAACGGAATGCCGCCTTCCGACTTTTCGGGGCGCGGCGGGCGGTGCGGCACCCAGGGCTTGCCGTTCTTGAAGCGCGGATCGCCCTCGGTGAGCAGCCTGGTGAGCGCATCGACCGTGGCGGAGACGCCGGAGCCGGGAGAGAGGTCCCCCAGTTCCTCGGCTACGTCCGGTCCGCTATCGGAACCTGTCAGGCCCAGCTTCTTGGCGAGCGCCGGGTCGACGTCGGTGACGTCGCCGTGGATGAATGTCTCCTGCGCGCGCTCGGCAAAACCCTCGGCCGCCTCCCGCTCCCGGTTGACCGCGGGATTGAGGAGATCGGCCAGATAGGGATCCAGCGGCTTCAGCTCAGGCTTCGATGCCTTCCCGGTGGAAAGCTTGGGCTTCTTGGGTGATTTGGCCATAGAACGAATATGGTACAAACGGCCGGGGAATGGAAGGGCGGAGACGCTCCGGCTCAGGCCGAGGTTTCCTCGGCCCTGCGCCGCCGGGCCTTCAGAAGGGGCGCGGCGGCGAAGTGGATCAGCGGGATCAGGAGCGCGCCGATGATCAGCCCGAAGAGGCCGGAGGCGAGCGCCGAGACGAGCCATTCAACGCTCCCCGCGAGCGCCGGAACGGCATGGCCCGCCGCAGCGGCCAAGTCATGAACCGCATGGCCCAGCCATGTGAAGCCGAAGCCTTCGAGTCCGTGGATGATGATGCCGCCGCCGACCCAGACCATGGCGGCCGTTCCGACGATGCTGAGAAGCTTGAGGAGGCCCGGCATGCTCTTCACCAGGCCCCTGCCGAAGGCTTTCGTCAGGGGGGCCGTGAGCCGGTCGCTGTGAAGCGGTTCGGGAGCTTCGCGCCGGAACAGGCTGGAGACGGGCCGGTGGTTGCGGGCCAGGGCCACGCCCATATCGTCGGCCTTCACGATGAGGGCGACGCCGCCATAGACGAGGCCCGTGATGCCGATGCCCACGAGTCCGAGGACCAGGGCCTGCATCCAGGTGGAACTGGCCGGCACGTTGGCGAGCGTGATCGCCATGATCTCGGCGGAGAGGATGAAGTCCGTCTTGATCGCGCTGCTGACCTTCTCGTCCTCGACGGTCTCGGCATCCTGCGCCGCCGCGCCGACGGTCCGTTCGTGCGTATGCGCCTCGTGGGGCATGAGCGCCTCGAACACCTTTTCCGAGCCCTCGTAGCAGAGATAGGCCCCGCCGACCATGAGCAGGGGCGTGATGGCCCAGGGGGCGACGAAGCTGAGGAGAAGCGCCGCCGGCAGGAGATACACGAGCTTGTTCTTCAGCGAGCCCAGGGCGATCCTGCCGACGATGGGCAATTCCCGCGAGGCGGCGAAGCCCACCACATAGCGCGGCGTGACAGCGGCGTCGTCGATCACCACGCCTGCCGCCTTCGCCCCCGCCTTGGCGGCCTGGGCGCCTACATCGTCCAGCGATGCCGCGGCGATCTTGGCGATGGCGGCAACATCGTCCAGCAGCGCAATCAAGCCCATGCTCATGGAGGTACCTGTCGAGATCGTTTCGGCGTGTATGAGAGCTAGAGCTACACGGCTCCCCAGGTCTCGACAACGCCCGATAGCACGGAACGGGTGCAAAACTGCGCAGGCCGGCGAAGGCTTCCTCGCCGTCATCGGCCCGTCATACGACCGGAGCATGACAGGCCGGACAACCTTGACCGTCTCGCGGGGATTCCATGCACCGTTCCTTCATCGCCGGCTCGCTTGCCGCCCTTCTTCTCTCCGGCACCGCGCTCAGCGCCTCCGCCGCCGAGTATTTCGACCGCATCGCCAGCTTCCCCATCACGGCAAACCTGCCGAAGGACGCCGACCAGAAGGCGGAGACCGTGGCCGAGATCATCTCGGCGAGCGAGGACGGCACCCTGCTGATCTATACGGACAGCCCGCGCAAGGCCCTGGGCTTCATCGACATCGCCGACCCGGCCCAGCCGAAGGCCGCCGGAATGCTGGCGCTGCCCGGCGAGCCGACTTCCGTGAAGGTCGTGGGCCAGAGGATCTACGTCGCCGTCAACACGTCCGAGAGCTTCGCCAACCCGAGCGGCAAGCTCGTGACCGTCGACCTCGCGGGCAGGAAGATCGCAGCGGAATGCCCCTTGCCCGGCCAGCCGGATTCCATCGCGGCCCATGCCGGCGTTCTCGCCATCGCCATCGAGAACGAGCGCAACGAGGAGGTCAACGACGGGGCGCTGCCGCAATTGCCCGCCGGAGCCCTGGTGCTGGGAGCCCTGAATGGCGACCAAATCGAGTGCGCAGGCCTCAAGACGGTGAGCCTCACGGGTCTTGCCGCGGTCGCGGGTGAAGATCCGGAACCGGAATATGTCGATGTGTCCGCCGAGGGCAAGGTCGTCATCACCCTGCAGGAGAACAACCATATCGTCGTGGTCGATGGAAAGACCGGAAAGGTCGATGCGCATTTCTCCGCCGGAAGCGTGGACCTCAAGGCCATCGACACCAAGAAGGACGGCAGGATCGATCTTTCCGGCGCCATGGAGAAGGTCGCCCGCGAGCCGGATGCCGTGCACTGGATCGACGCCGACCGTTTCGTGACCGCCAATGAAGGCGACTGGAAGGGCGGCTCCCGCGGCTTCACCATCTTCAACAGGGATGGCCGCGTGGCTTACGAATCCGGCGCGAGCCTGGAGCACGAGATCGTTTCGCTCGGCCATTACCCGGACAAGCGCAACAAGAAGGGCGTCGAGGTCGAAGGCGTCGAGACCGGCCGCTTCGGCAACGACACCTTGATTTTCGTGGGCTCCGAGCGCGCCTCCGTCGTCGCCGTCTATCGCGATACCGGCGCTGCGCCGGAACTCGTCCAGGTTCTGCCGACAGGCATCGGGCCCGAGGGGCTGCTCGCGATCCCGTCCCGCAACCTCTTCATCGCGACCAGCGAGGCGGACCTTCATGGCGAGGGCGGCGTCGCCCCGCATGTGATGATCTACCGGCGGGCCGAGCGCGCCGCTCCCGCCTATCCGACCATCCGCTCCGTGAAGAATGCGGAAGGGTTGCCGATCGCCTGGGGCGCTCTCTCCGGCCTTGCCGCCGACAGGACGCAGGCGGGCAGGCTCCATGCGATCACCGACAGCGTCTATTCCGGCGCGCCGCGGATCCTCACCATCGATGCCACGAAGAAGCCTGCGCTGATCGTCGGCGAAACCCTCGTCACGCGCAACGGCGCTGCGGCGGAAAAGCTCGACCTGGAAGGCATCGCCGTGGCCGAAGGCGGCTTCTGGCTCGCCTCGGAAGGAAATCCCGAGAAGGGGCTCAAGAACCAGCTGATCCGTGTCGATGCGAAGGGCGCGATCACGGAAGAGATCGCGCTTCCCGCGGAGATCGAGAAGGGCGCGAAGAACTTCGGCTTCGAGGGCGTGACCGTGACCGGGTCGGGCGCCGACGAGCTCGTGTGGCTCGCGGTCCAGCGCGAATGGGCCGATGACGGAAAGGGCAGCGTCAAGCTGCTGGCCTACAAGCCTTCGGAGAAGAGCTGGAGCGCAGTGCGCTATCCGCTCGACAATGCCGAAACGGGTTGGATCGGCCTTTCCGAGATCACGGCGGCTGGCGATCGCGTCATCATCATCGAACGCGACAACCAGATCGCGGAGAAGGCGAAGGTGAAGAAGCTCTACGCAGTTTCCATGGCCGAGATGAAGCCCGTCAAGCTCGGCGGCGAGCTGCCCCTCGTGCAGAAGACGCTTCTTCGCGATCTCCTGCCCGACCTGAAGGCGGCAAAGGGCTACGTGCTCGACAAGGTCGAAGGCTTCGCCATCGACGCGGCGGGCGACGCCTATATCGTCACGGACAACGACGGCGTCGACGATTCATCAGGCGAGACCCAGTTCCACACGCTAGGCAAGCTCTGAGACCGAGGCGCACCGGATCGACAAGGGCCGCTTGGAAAGCGGCTCTTGTCGTTAATATCTGCGATAGCTTGAGAGCTGGAGCCGCAAGGAAAAGGGCGACGTCGGCAGGGCAATAAGTCGTCATGAACGCCATCTCTGAATACTGTGCATTCGTCGTGGCGTTAGACTGGAAATCTTCAGGGAGATACCCCGCACGGGATGCGGGATCGCGTTCTCGGGAAGAGAGGCAAGGTCAGGCGGTGAAGGCCGTCGGACCTTTCAGGTAAGCGGCGATGCGGTCGATCTCGACCGCGGTTTCATCGGCCGGTTCCGCTTGCCGGGCTTCGGGTGCGCCGTCCTCGCCCGCAGGGTCGTTAAGGGCGGCGGTATCGTCGAGGGCATCCTGGGCCGGTTGCGGAAGGGGACGCTGCGTATCGTCGTCCGGGCTCTCAGGCGGCTGACGGGGAGACATGTCATCCTCCTTTGGGATTAGGTGGAAGTATCGGCGCGATCCATGTCGCAATTAGGGCGCCGTCACGATGCCAGTAGGAAGAGAAGGGGGGAACACGGGCACTCTCGCAAAGAATTGATGACGGTCCGCTCGCCGGACGACGGGGCGGGAAACGACCCTTCGCTCCAGCGCCGATCCGTCTGCGAGCCGGGGTTCCCTTCGCTCAAGAATGCGTCAGGCGCAGCTGCGGCCCATGGCGCTGAGGCCCTCGTCCAGAAGGTCGGCGAGGTTCGGGATGCCGATGAGCCAGTCCGCCGTCGAGAGGGAGCTCGCGGCCTCGCGCTCCCGGGCCAGGCGAACGGCATCGCCCCATTCCTCGGGCTCCATGTCGCCGCGGCCGATATAGACCAGGGCGATCAGGTCGGCGCGCTCGTCGTCGTTGAGGCCGGCGATCACGTCGCGGATCTCGTCCTCCGTCGCATCGTCCGGCGAGGAGGTCAGCGCGTCGATGCTGCCGTCGTCGATCGGGTTCGAGCCCGATGCCGGATCGGTCGGACCTTCCTTCACGTCGATGGCCCTGACCCGCAGGATGAGTTCGCAAACCTTGTCGAGCGCGATATCCATGAAAATCCTCTTCCGCAGCCCCTTCGCGAGGCCCTTTCCGTCGCAATCCTGACAGGAAAACCCGGAAGAGGGGATTCGGTTCAGCTTGAACCCGGCCCCTGGCGAAGAGAGGGCTCGATGCCTATGGTGGGGCGAGGCTCGAGGAGGTTCCATGCGCCGGTTCATCGTTTCCTGTCTGGTCGGATTGTCCCTTGCGCTCAGCCCCCTGCAGGGGGCCTTGGCGCAGACGGCCAGGCGCGCCGATCAGATCCGCCTGGAGCCGCAGCGTCCGGGCCTCACCGACGTCTATGTCCTGTCCTTCGGCCTGTGGGGACCGCAGAGCGTTTTCGAGAGCGAGGCCAAGGGCGCCGCGCGCGTTCTCGAACGGCAGTTCGACGCGAAGGGGCGCTCCATCGTCCGGTTCAACACCAAGCGCCATTCCGGCGCGACGCCTCGCTCGCTCCTCGCCGCCGCCGAGGCCGCGGGCCGCGCGCTCGATCCGGCCGAGGATGTGGTGGTGCTTGTGCTCACCTCTCATGGCGCGCCGGAGGGCATCGGCCTCGTGGCCGGCCGCGAGGCCCGTCTCGTCACGCCGGGCGATGTGCGGATGCTGCTCGACGAGAGCAGGGCACAGCACCGGGTGGTCATCGTCTCCGCCTGCTATTCGGGCGTCTTTGCCGAGGAACTGGCCGATGAGCGCACCCTCGTCATCACCGCGGCGGCCGCCGACAAGCCATCCTTCGGCTGCCGGGACGGGGCGGCCTGGACCTATTTCGGCGATGCCTTCTTCAACAGGGCCCTAAGAGACGAGGCGCGCCTCGATGCCGCTTTCGACAAGGCCCGCGGCCTCGTTACCCAGCGGGAGAAGCGGGAGGGGTTCGATCCCTCCAATCCCCAGATGGCGGGTGGCGCTCAGGTTCTGGAGCGGCTCAAGGAGGCCTGCGGGGCCGCGCCCGCGCAGCAGGCCGCTTGCCGGTGCGCCCGGACCGCCGTCTGTTGAGCGCGTGCGCCCTGCTTCCATCCGCCGCTTGACAGGCGAGCGCAGAGGGGTAGGGCAATGCGCGCATTCCAGCCTGCCCGGAACCCTTCATGAGCCCCCATACCGCGCCCGTCCTGATGCTGATCGCGTCGAATGTCTTCATGACCTTCGCCTGGTACGGGCATCTCAAGTTCAAGGCATCGCCTCTCTGGCTCGCCGTGATGGCCAGCTGGGGCATCGCCTTCATCGAATACTGGTTCGCCGTCCCCGCCAACCGGATCGGCTCTGCCGTCTATTCGGCGGCCGAGCTGAAGACCATGCAGGAGGTGATCACCCTCGTCGTGTTTGCCGGGTTTTCCGTGCTCTACCTGAAGGAGCCGCTGGGCTGGAACCACCTGATAGGGTTCTGCCTCATCGCCGCCGGCGCGGCCTTCATCTTCCAGGGGCGATGAAATCATCGTGAGTTCAGGCTATTCCGGCAATCCATTGCCAAAGAAGCTTGGGCTTAAGGACGGACAAAGAGCCGTCTTCATCGGTCTGCCCGAGAGTTTGGCTTGGCTGGCGGACTGCGTCGCTTTCCAGGAGTGCACTGCCAACTTCTCTTTGCCCGAGGAGTTGACCGGACCCGTCGACGTGGTCCATCTGTTCGCCTTGGCGGCGGCCGACCTCGATCCGGCGCTCGCGTTCCTGCGCCGCAGGATCGCGCAGGACGGAATGATCTGGGTGTCATGGCCGAAGAAGAGCGCGAAGGTGCCGACGGATCTAACGGAGGATGTGATCCGCGCCTCGGCGCTCCGGAACAATCTCGTCGACGTGAAGGTCTGCTCCGTCGACGAGATATGGTCGGGGCTGAAGCTTGTGGTTCCGAAGGCGCTGCGCACAGGCTGAAGCGTCGGCCTCAGCTCGCGGGCCTTATGCGCAGGATGCGGCCGCTGCGGGAATCCGTGAGCAGGTAGACGAAGCCGTCCGGTCCCTGGCGCACGTCGCGGATGCGCTCGCCGAGTTGCTGCAGCATGCGCTCCTCGCCCGTCACCCGGTTGCCGCTCGTCTCCAGCCGTGAGACGAGCTTCCCCGCCAGCGCGCCGACGAGGACGCTGCCGCGCCAGGCCGGGAACTTGTCCCCCGTGTAGAAGGCCATGCCGGAGGGGGCGATGGAGGGATCCCAGTAATAGACGGGCTGCTCCATGCCTTCCTTCCTCGTGCCTTCACCGATCTTGGCGCCGGAATAGTCGACGCCATAGGAGATGACCGGCCAGCCGTAGTTCCTGCCCTTCTGCGGAATGTTGACCTCGTCGCCGCCGCGGGCGCCGTGCTCGGCGGTCCAGAGCTCGCCGGTCGACGGATTGAGCGCCGCCGCCTGCACGTTCCGGTGGCCGAGGGACCAGATCTCGGGCCGGGCATCCTCGCGGTTGAGGAACGGGTTGTCGGGCGCAGCGCCGCCTTCCCGCCTGATATGGACGATCTTGCCGATATGGTTGGCCGGGTTCTGCGCCTGATCGCGCAGGTCGAACCGGTCGCCGAGGGTCACGAAGAGATTGCCTGCCCGGTCGAAGACGAGGCGCGAGCCCCAATGGTTGTTGCCCGTGTAGCCCGGCTCCTGGCGAAAGATGACCTGCAGCGATTCCAGGGCGGCGCCGTTCTCAGCCAGCCGGGCGCGGGCGACGGAGGTTCCCGCGCGGCCCTCGCCCCGGTCCTCGGCATAGCTCAGGTAGACGAGCCGGTTCCGGGCGAAATCGGGATCGAGGGCGACATCGAGGAGTCCGGCCTGTCCGCGCACGGCGATCCTGGGAAGACCCTGCAGCGGCTCGGAGAGATTGCCGCCGGCATCGACGATGCGCAGCTTGCCCGCGCGCTCCGTGACCAGCATCCGGTTGTCGGGAAGAAAGGCGAGCCCCCAGGGATTCTGCAGGTCGCGGGCGACCGTCTCGACGATCACCTCCACCTTGTCGGTGCGAAAGCGCTGCGTGTCCTGAGCCAGAGCGGAGGGAAGGGCGCCGAGGGTCAGGGCGCAGGCCAGGGCAACACGAAGTCCGAACATCACACTCTCTCCGTCGTTCCGATGCCGGAGAGCTAGACTCCTGCGGCAGGGCGTCAACCGTCCCGCCGTTCACGCGCGCGTTATCGCGGGGAATAGACGTGGATAGTCTTCGTGTCCCGGGCCGAAAGGGTCTGGGTGGTGGCCATCACGGAGAGGGTCGCCAGACCCATGAGCATGATCAGGGCGAGCGAACGACGGCTTTCCTGGCGCGGATCGAGCCGGGGGATTCGGGACGACACGTGATAGGCTTTTCGGGCGCGAAAGGTGCTCATCGGTTCTTTTCCCACAGCCCCGCATGGGCTGCGCGAGAAAAACCTGTGTGATTCAGGAAAGTTCCCGCATTCTGCGCAAGTGTTGCCTGCGCTCTTTCGGCTAACCCCTGGTATTAACGATCCATTAACTTTTATGGCCGGGCCTTGCGGGCAAAGACTCAAACGGAAATGGCCGGGCGGGCCCGGCCATCCTGGAAGTGTCAGGTAAACCTTACTCGGCCTTGATGCCAGCGGCCTTGATGATCTCGGCCCAGGTCTGGATCTCCTTGGCGAGGTAGGGCTTGAAGGTTTCCGGGTCGCGCACGTTCAGGGTGAAGCCGAGCTTGGTGATGCGCTCCTTCACGTCTGGCTTGTTGAGGATCGCGATGATCGTGCCCGAGAGCTTGTCGAGAACGGGCTTCGGCGTGTTCACCGGGGCGAAGAAGGCGGCCCAGGATTCCGCATCCGCATTGGCGATGCCCTGCTCGCGCAGGGTCGGCACGTCCGGAGCCTGCGGGTTGCGCTGCGGGCTCGCGATGCCGATCGCCCGCATCTGGCCTGCCTGGAACTGGGAGAGCACGCTCGGCAGGGTCGAGTTCGACACGTCGATGCGTCCCGCCATGATCTCGGTCACCAGGGGAGCCGCGCCCCGGAAGGGCACATGGGTCATCTTGATCCCCGTGCGGGTCATGAACAACTCGGTCGCCAGATGCGAGCCGGAACCCACGCCGGTGGAGCCGTAATTCAGCTTGCCGGGATCCTTCTTGGCGAGCTCCACCAACTCCGGGATCGTCTTGACCGGCAGATCGTTCTTCACCACGAAGACGTGCTCGAAAGCGCCCGCGCCCGCGAGCGGGGCGAAATCCTTCACCGCGTCGTAGCCCGGGTCTTTCAGCAGGAACATGTTGTTCCCGTGGGTCTGGTTGTTGCCGAAGATGATGGTGTAGCCGTCGGGGTCGGCCTTCGCGACCGCCCGGGTGCCGACCGCGCCTGACGCGCCGGCCAGGTTCTCAACGATCACGTTCTGGCCGAGATCCTTGCCCATTTCCTCCGCCACGATGCGGGCGATGACGTCGGTGGGGCCGCCCGCCGGATAGGGCACCACCATCTTGATGACGCGGGTGGGGAAATCCTGGGCCGAGGCGGCGCCGGCCAGCAGGGCTGCGCTGGCGAAAAGGCCGAGGGCGAGGCGGCGGGTGACGGAATTGGTCATCGGGAAGGACGTCTCCTCAAAAACCCGGTCGGGCGGGGCTGTTTTGCTTGCTTGGGCGGCTTGACCGCATTAGGGTCCGCCGCCGTCACGATCCTTTCTTACCGCCCCGATCGGAGGATTCCCATGGGCTTTTTGTCTGACGCCCTTTCCCGCATCAAGCCGTCTGCAACCATCGTCATCACGCAGAAAGCGCGGGACCTGAAGGCTCAAGGGCGCGACGTGATCAGCCTCTCGGTCGGCGAGCCGGATTTCGACACGCCCGAGAACATCAAGGAAGCCGCCATCGCTGCGATCCGGCGCGGCGAGACGAAATACACGCCGGTCCCCGGCATCGTGCCCCTGCGCGAGGCCATTGCCCGCAAGTTCAAACGCGAGAACGGCCTCGACTACAAGCCCTCGCAGACCATCGTGTCCACCGGCGGCAAGCACGTGATCTACAATGCGCTGCTCGCGACCCTGAATCCGGGCGACGAGGTCATCATCCCGGCGCCGTACTGGGTGTCCTATCCTGAAATGGTCGTTCTCTGCGGCGGCAAGCCTGTCTTTGTCGACTGCACGATGGAGCACGACTTCAAGCTCCAGCCGGAGCCGCTCGAGCGCGCCATCACGCCCAAGACCAAGTGGATCATCCTAAACTCGCCGTCGAACCCGACGGGCGCCGCCTATTCCCGCGCCGAGATGAAGGCGATCACCGACGTGCTGATGCGCCACCCGCATGTGTGGGTGCTCACCGACGACATGTACGAGCACCTGACCTACGGCGATTTCGAGTTCGTCACCCCCGCCCAGGTCGAGCCCAACCTTTATGAGCGTACGCTCACCATGAACGGCGTCTCGAAGGCCTATGCCATGACCGGCTGGCGCATCGGCTATGCGGGCGGTCCTGAGCATCTCATCAAGGCGATGGACTTCGTGCAGGGCCAGCAGACCTCCGGCACGAGCGCGATCTCGCAATGGGCCGCCGTGGAGGCGCTCGACGGGCCGCAGGATCATCTCAAGGTCTTCAAAAAGGCTTTCGAGGAGCGCCGCGATCTCGTGGTCTCGATGCTCAACCAGACGAAGTATCTGAAGTGCCCGATGCCGGAAGGCGCGTTCTACGTCTATCCGTCCTGCGCCGAGGCCATCGGCAAGACCGCGCCTTCAGGCAAGGTCATCAAGACGGACGAGGACTTCGTGTCCGAGCTGCTCGAAGCCGAAGGCGTCGCTGCGGTTCACGGCTCGTCCTTCGGTCTCGGCCCCAATTTCCGCATCTCCTACGCCACGTCGAACGCGCTGCTGGAGGATGCCTGCCACCGCATTCAGCGCTTCTGCGGATCGCTTCGCTGAGGCATCGGACCCAAAAGTGGGCGCCACTTTTGGGATCCATTCGATGCTCATCTCTTAAGGGGCGCATCGTCGATGCGAAAACCGGACCCACTTTTCGCTCGCGCGGCCCGCTGGGTCAGGAGGATGCGCTGATGACCCTGCCGCGGACCTTCCATCCGGATCCCACGGCAGAGCCCTATAGGGCCGATCCTGCCTCCACCCACCGCGTGAAGTTCGACGCCCGCGTCGACTTCACCAATGGCGGTCATGTGGAGGCTAGGGACTTCCTTCTCGACATCGAGGGCGAGAGCCTTGCTCCCGAGCGTCTGGCCGAGATGATCGTCTCGGCCATGAACCTTCTGCGCGCCGGCCCGGTGACGATCACGGCGATGCGCATCGTCAGGCGCGGCGAACATCGGGACGGGTGAAGCGTCCCTCTGCCCGAGACGGGAGAGGGACGCACCCGATCCCTTACAGCACGAACCAGCCCTTGCTGAGGTCGAACGAGCCTTTCAGCTTGATCACGGCCTCGGCGGACTTGTCGCTGTCGGTGTTGAGATAGACGTAGGTGTAGCCCTTCGTCTTCTCGTAGCGCACTTCCCCGGCCTTGCTGAAATCCTTCTTGCCGATGAAGCTGAAGTTCTGATCGCCGCTCTTCTTCGTGTTCGCGTCGATGGACCGCAGGTCGATCCGGTCGCCGCTACGGCCGGAGAAGTCGGCGATTGTATCCGCCTTGCTCTTCGAGGAGCTCGTCTCCCTGTCGTCGAACACGAACGCATCGCGGCCCGAGCCGCCGGTCAGCGTGTCCGTTCCCGATCCACCGATCAGGCGGTCGTTGCCGGAGCCGGCATCGAGGCGATCGTTGCCGCTGCTGCCATAGAGCGAGTCGTTGCCCGATCCGCCATCGAGACGGTCGTTGCCGGCGCCCGCGCTGAGACGGTCGTTGTTGGAGCCGCCGAGCAGGATGTTGGCGTAGCTGTCGCCGGTGAGGCTGTCCTTGCCCGATCCGCCGGAGAGGGTGTCGGCGATGGCGGTGTTGCGCACCAGGGTGCCCGCGCCGAGATTGACGGTATGCGCCACTTTCCACGTGAGTGCGCCCTCCGTGAGGATCACCGTGGCGTTCTTGATCCCGGTCGAGGCATAGGCATGGCTGAAGGCGGCCTTGCCGCCGGCGGGCGTGACGGTGCTGCTCGTGTTGTCACCCCAGGCAATGGTGGCCTTCGAGGCAGCACCCACGCCGAGCGTGGTCTCGATGTAGCGGCCTCCTGCGATGGCAGCCGTATTGGCCTTGTAGACCAGGTTCACAAGAAATAGGTCTTTACTGTCATTCGTGTCGCCGGCAACGAGATTGCTGGCGTCGCTGTCGAACACAACGTAACGCCCGTCAGGGCTGAATACGGCACGGCTGCTGCCACTATTCCCTTGACCGTCAGCTCCTTCGGACAGGCAACTGATGGCGCCGGTTAAAATATCCTTGAGGTAAATGTGATCGCCACCATCGTTAACGCCAGAGACAAGGTCCTTCGCGTTCGATTGGAAAACTACATAGCGTCCGTCCGGCGTTATGCGCGCGCTGATACTACTGCCGCTTGCTTCTTGATTTCCTGCATTGGTGGAAACGCGGATAATCTCTTGGGTTAAAAGGTCTTTACGGAAGATATCGTCTGCATTGTTAGTATCGCCTTGGACGAGATTGTTCGCGCTGCTTTGGAAGATCACATAACGTCCATCCGGTGTGATCTGTGCCCCAGAACTGGCTCCCATTTCAGCCTGTTCGCCACCAGCTGCTACGGAGACGCAGACGATCTCTCCTGTCTGCATATCCTTACGAAACACGTCTGACTTCCCATTTGTATCGCCTTCGACCAGGTTGGTTGCCGAACTGGTAAAGACCACATAGCGCCCGTCCGGGGTGATTCTTACATCAGAACTCTGGCCATTAGATGTGGGTCCATTGGTTTTGTTAGAGACAAGAGTGACTTCACCACTCTCCATATCCTTCCGAAAGATATCTACAAGGGAACTCTCTCCATTAACGAAGGTGGCCTCACTCTCAAAAAAAACGTAGCGCCCATCCGCGCTGATACAGGCAGCTCTACTTTCGAGAGCAGCTTCATCGCCATTGGCGTAAGTGGACACACGGACGGTTTCTCCGGTGAGTAAATCCTTGCGAAAAACGTCCATCATGCCGTTCTTGTCATTCTCTACCAGGTTGTTCGCCCAGCTTTGGAAGACCACATAGCGCCCGTCTGCGCTTATGCCCGCATTAACGTTCCACCCATTAGCCGGCTCGGCATTTGAACCAGCGCCTATGGAGACAAGCGTAACGGCACCAGTGAACAAATCCTTCCGAAAGATATCTAGCATATTATTCGTGTCGCCAGGCACGAGATCATTGGAAAAGCTTTCGAACAACACGTAGCGTCCATTTGCGCTGAACTCGGGATTGTAGCCGCCTGAACTCGACTGCTCACTATTTGTCCGTGTAGAGACACGGCTTATGATATCGGCCCAGACCGGGCGGAAAACGGATTGAACGGTCAGATACATGGCGGAAGTTCCGTGAATCGGCGCAAAGGGGTGATGGGGCCATCAAGGGGGAGAAGATTCCCCTGCGCAACTCTCTGAATGGAGGGGATTGCCCTTCTCCGCGCGATGTTTCCCTTGCGGGGCAAGGCTTTTTTGGGGGGGCGAGGGACCGTTGCTTCGGCCTCAACGGGGTTGGGGCCGGCGCCATGAAGGCGCGGATTGACTTTCGTCATGGAACGCCGCCGCGCTTGCGCCGTTAATCGCTAAGCTTCCACAAGCTGAGGAGATCGCCATGATCCGCGCCGCTTTGCCCATCGCCACCTTCGCGCTTCTCGCCGCCCTCGGCCCGACGCAGGCCGAGGCTCAAACCCGGACCCGCGCCGGTGTCCTGACCTGCAACGTCTCGGGGGGAATCGGCCTCATCGTGACCTCGCAGAAAACCACCGCCTGCACGTTCCGGCCCCGGCGGGGCAGGATCGAGCATTATGTGGGCGTCATCCGCAAGTTCGGCCTCGATATCGGCGCAACGAGCAAAGGTGTCCTGACCTGGGCCGTCCTCTCGGGAGGTCGCCTCGGCCCCGGCGATCTGGCCGGCAGCTATGTGGGCGCCTCCGCCGAGGCCACTGTCGGCGCGGGGCTCGGGGCCAATGCGCTGGTCGGCGGGTCGAACCGATCCGTCGCTCTCCAGCCTCTGTCCGTCAGCGGTCAGACCGGGTTGAACTTCGCGCTGGGCGTCGGCGATTTCGAGCTGCGCGCCGTGCGATGAGGCCGTCTCAATACTGAATCGGCCCCGCGAGGCGGGGCCGATTGTCGTCCGTAGAAGAAAATGATTTCGCGCCGGATCAGAGGACGAACCAGCCCTTGCTGAGGTCGAGCGAGCCTTTCAGCTTGATCACGGCTTCCGCCGCCTTGTCGCTGTCGGTGTTGAGATAGACGTAGGTGTAGCCCTTCGTCTTCTCGTAGCGCACCTCCCCGGCCTTGCTGAAAGCCTTCGTGCCGATGAAAGCGAAGTTCTGGTCGCCGAACTTCTTCGTATTGGCATCGATGGCCCGCAGGTCGATCCGGTCGCCGCCCTTTCCTGAGAAGTCGGCGATGGTGTCCGCCTTGCTCTTCGAGGAACTCGTCTCCCTGTCGTCGAACACGAAGGCATCGCGGCCCGAGCCGCCGGTCAGCGTGTCCGTTCCCGAGCCGCCGATCAGGCGGTCGTTGCCGGTTTCTCCGCTGATCTTGTCGCTACCGCCCGAGCCGGAGATTTCATCGTTGCCGCCGCGTCCCTTCAACGTGTTCGTTGCCTTGTTGCCGACCAGCAGGTTGGCCGAGTTGTTGCCGGTCAGGCTGATCGCGCCAGCATTGGGATCCGCCTTCAGGGCCTCCATCTTGGAGGAAGCGGCGAGGGTATAGCTCCTCTTGGTCTGGATGACGTCGATGGCGATGCCCGGCCTGTCGACGATTTCACCCTCCGTGGCATCCGCGTAGACGTTGACGCCTGCGCCGCCGTCAAGAACGTCGAACCCGTTGCCTCCAACGAGCGTATCGTCACCGGCGCCGCCCACCAGTGTGTCGTTGCCGTCTCCGCCGACGAGGGAATCGTTCCCGTTGCCGCCGGTCAGCGTATTGGCGCCGCCGTCGCCGACGAGCGTGTCGTTGAAGTCCGAGCCGATGAGGCTCTGGATGAGCGTGTAGGTGTCGCCGGTGGCCTCGCCTGCATTGGCGCTCCGGTTCTGGAGATTGGCGACGACGCGGCCCGTCGCCTCCTCGTAGCTCGCGACATTGAGGCCCGCGCCGCCGTTCAGCTGGTCGGCGCCTTCTCCGCCGCGGAGGATGTCGTCGCCGTTGCCGCCCTGGAGAATGTCGTTCCCGCCGAGCCCCAGGAGCAGGTCGTTGCCGTCGCCGCCCTGGAACTCATTGGCCTGAGCGTCGCCGATCAGTTGATCGTCGTGAGTCGAGCCGACGATGACTTCCACGTTCTTGAACGTGTCGCCTGCGGCTTGGCCGGTATTGAATTCCGGATGAGAGAGAAAAACGACGACTCCGCCTTCGGCATTCTGATAGGTCGCGGTATCGCGGCCGCCGAGACCGTCGATCAGTCCCTTGACCTTGGTCGCATCGAGCAGGTTGTCGCCGTCATCGCCCATCATGACGTTCGGCACCGGATCGGGATCCGGGTCCGGATCGCCCGAGCCGGGGATGCCCGTGTCGAAGACGCGGGCACGGATGCTCAGGTCGTAGTCGGTCCAGCTGACCATGAAACGACCGTTTGCCAGCGCCGTGATGGATGAACTCATCTGGTTCCCGGCCGTTTGGGTCGACACGACGAAATCGTCGCTCGTCCGCTGACCGTTCGCATCGAACGCGACGGCGCGGACGTCGATATCGAACTTGGCAGGGCCGGTAATAACCCTGGACTCGAACGCAACCACGAATCCGCCATTGGAGAGGGCTGAGACGACCGGTGCGTATTGGGCGCCAGCCGTTGTCGTGTTGACGATGATCTCGCCCGTGCGCGGCGTTCCGGTTCCGGTGAAGATGCGGGCCTTGACGCAGCTGTCCGAGCCGTCCTCTTGCGGATTGTAATCCGTCCACACGACGACGAGATCGCCATTCGAGAGGGTGGTTATGGAGGCCTGCCCCTGATCGGCCACGGTCGCTGTGTTCACCCGAACCCGAGCCGTAATGTAGTCCTTGGGATCGCCGCCTCTGTAAAGCTCCATGTAGATGCCATCGCCGTTTCCGTCGGTGCCGGTCTCGGACAATTGCGTCACCGTGGCGACATGGGCATAGCCGCCATACTTCAGGCCGGTAATGTCGCCCTGGGGTGAGTGATAGTCCAGACCGGTTACAGCAAGGTACTCGCGAGTGCCGGTTGCGGTGAATGTGTATGCCATGAAACGGGAGCCGCCATAGTCGGGCGCATTATCGTTCCAGCCAATCATGTATCCGCCGTCCGCGAGAGCGGCGACCTTCGGAACCATATCGGTATCGACGCTGAATATTCCGCTTGGCGAGATGGTTGCCCCAAGCTTCGACCCGTCGGATGTCAGAAGCTGCGCGACGATATCCCTGTTCAGCGGATCGAATTCATTGGTCGGGATATTCGAGCTGTCCCAGGCTACAAGGATTCTGCCGTCCGTCAGGACAGTCACATCGGGATTGCGCGCAAGTTGCTCGTTGGGTCCGCTGAGCGTGATCTCGGTTCCGAGTTTCTTTCCCGCGGCGTCATAGATCTGAGCCTGAATCGTCTGCCCTTCAGTGCCATAGCGCTGCCAGACGGCAATGAAACCGCCATTCTGCAAGGCGGCGATTTTGCCATTCTCTTCCCGGAAATAGAGCTGGGGATTTCCGGCGATTTTGATTTCATTGCCTGAAGCGGTCGGCTGCGCCATGGGGAGGACTCCGAAACGGGTTCAATTTTTAAATCGATATAATATATCAATATGTCACTTTTGCGCTTCCCCGCCACGCCCGGGAAGGATCATTTCAAGCGCGGTCTGCGCGTGAGGGTTGTGCTGCGTCCTGGTTGACCGGCCGCCTGGGGCCGGGAGACCTGGGAATACGGACATCGCTTAAGGATACGAGGGCATTCTCGGCGCGCGGCAGATGGGTGCGAGCCGGGCCTGCGATTCCATAAAAACCTTGCCATTCCACCACGACAGGCAGAGCATTCATGCTAACGCGCCGCTAGCATCGTGCGGAAATGAGGATCCGATTTTCCGAGCGATGCTTTCGAAGAGCGCGCCAGGAATGGGGGCAGGGAAGGATGACGTCCTATGGCACCCAACGGCAGACAGGTTTCGGGCCCGCGATGCATCGCCATCGTCGGCCCGTTTCAGAGCGGCAAGACCACGCTTTTCGAGGCGATCCTCGAGCGGACCGGAGCCATATCGCGGGCCGGTCGCGTGGCGGATGGGGACAGCGTGGGCGATGCGAGCGCCGAGGCCCGCGCCCATGTCATGAGCATCGAGCCCAACGTGGCCACGGTCGAGTTCCTGGGTGAGGGCATGACCTTCGTCGATTGCCCCGGCTCGACGGAATTCCTGCACGAAATGCGCAACATCACGCCCGTCTGCGATGCGGCGATCGTCGTCTGCGAGGCGGACGAACGCAAAATTCCGGCGCTCGAAATCATCCTGCGGGAGCTCGAAGAGGCCGACATTCCGCGCTTCCTCTTCATCAATAAGGTCGATGCCGCCAGCCAGCGCATCCGCGAAACGCTCGCCCTTCTGCAGCAGGCCTCTCGCACGCCGCTGCTGCTGCGCCAGATCCCTCTCTGGAAGGATGGAATCGCCGTCGGCTTCATCGACCTCGCGCTGGAACGCGCCTTCATCTATCGCGAGCATGCCCCGAGCGAGATCGTCGAGATGCCCGACGGCGAGGCGCCGAGGGAACGCGAGGCGCGCTTCGCGATGCTCGAACGGCTGGCCGATTACGACGACGAGCTCATGGAGGACCTGATCTCCGAGATCGAGCCGCCGCGCGACATGATCTTCGACGATCTCTCGCGGGAGCTGCGGGAGCGGCACGTGGTTCCCGCCCTGATCGGCTCGGCAGAGCGCGGCAACGGCATCACACGCCTGCTCAAGGCCCTGCGTCACGAGGCTCCGGGTCTGGCCGAAACCCGGGCGCGCCTCGGCATTACCGAGGAGGGGCCTCCTCTCGCCCAGGCCATGAAGACCCTGCATCTGGGGCAGGGCGGTAAGCTCTCCATCGCCCGGGTGATGCGCGGCGCCTTCCATGAGGGCGACACCGTCATGGCCTCCCGCGGAGCCGAGGCCCGGATCGGCAGCCTGCTCACGCTGATGGGCTCAGCTACAACCCGCAAGGCGGAGGCCGTGGCGGGCGACACGGTCGGCTTCGGCCGGCTGGAGGGCATCGCCACCGGCGACAGCTTCGCCGCCGGCAAGGCGAGGCCCGAGGCCATCGTGTCGGTCGCGCCGCCCGAGCCGGTCTATGCGCTGGCCCTGAAGGTCAAGGACCGCAAGGACGACGTGCGGCTTTCGAGCGCGCTCTCCAAGATCACGGAGGAGGATCCGTCCCTGGCGGTGGAGACCCGCCCGGAAATCGGCGAGATCCGGCTTCACGGGCAGGGCGAGATGCATCTGCGGGTGGCGGTGGAGAAGCTCGCCTCGCGCTTCCAGGTCGGCGTGGAGACGACCAGGCCGAGGGTCGCCTATTGCGAGACGATCAAGCTGCCGGCGGCCGCGCGGGGTCGGCACCGCAAGCAGACCGGCGGCCATGGCCAGTTCGGCGACGTGATGATCGAGATCAGGCCGCTGCCGCGCGGGGAGGGCTTCGCCTTTCAGGACCGGATCACCGGCGGCGTGGTGCCGCGCCAGTACATCCCCTCCGTCGAGACCGGGGTCCGGGATGCGCTCAGATGCGGGCCTCTCGGCTTTCCCGTCGTCGATCTCGCCGTGACCCTGACCGACGGCTCCTACCATACGGTGGATTCCTCGGACGCCGCCTTCCAGGCTGCCGCCAAGCTCGCCCTCGCTGAGGCCCTGCCGAAGGCAAAGCCCGTGCTGCTGGAGCCGGTGCTGTCGGTGGAGATCACGATCCCCTCCGATGCGCTCTCCAGGGCGACCGCTCTCGTGACCGGGCGGCGGGGCCAGATCCTCGGCTATGACGAGCGGCCCGGCTGGAACGGCTGGCAGGTACTCAACGCCTCCATTCCGGAATCCGAGATCGGCGACCTGATCGTCGAGCTGCGCTCCGCGACTGCGGGCGTCGGAACCTTCTCGACCCGGTTCGACCACATGGCCGAACTCAGCGGCCGTCCGGCGGACATGGTCCTGCAGAAGGCTCACAGCTGAGAGCTCATGACCTGGACGGTTGTAGATGATCGTTCAGGTCTAAACTATTTCCATCGACAAATCCGATCTTCCGCGCCAAGTTAAGGTTTGTTGGAGACGCCATCTCCCATCAAATAAACCTCGCCCCGAAGCGGAGGACGACAATGAACGCCACGACGCCGACGCCTGTTGCGGCAGGCGCTATGGATGCGCCGCAGACCCGCCCCTGGCTCGCTTCCTATCCTGCACAGGTTCCTCCAACGATCGACGACGCCAAGATCGGCACGCTCAACGACATCTTCCGGGAGGCCCTGGCGCAATACGCGCACCGGCCGGCCCTCGAGAGCTTCGGCAAGCGTATGACGTATGGGGAGCTTGGGCGCGCGGCGGATGCGGTCGCCTCCTGGCTTCAGGGGCAGGGCCTGAAGAAGGGCGACCGGGTCGCCATCATGATGCCCAACGTCATGGCCTATCCGGCGATCCTGTTCGGGGCTCTTCTGGCTGGCGGCATCATCGTCAACGTCAATCCGCTCTACACGCCGCGCGAGCTGACCTACCAGCTCAACGATTCCGGGGCGCGCTTCCTGTTCGTGCTGGAAAACTTCGGCCTCACGGTCGAGGAATCGCTGCCGGATCTCACCCTGGACAAGGTCGTCCTGGTGGCTCCGGGCGATCTGCTCGGCCTGAAGGGGGCCGTCATCAATCTCGTCTCGCGCTACGTGAAGAAGGCGGTCAAGCCCTTCCGCCTGCCGAAGGCCGTTTCCTTCAAGGCCGTCATGGCCGAAGGCTCCGGCCGGAAGCCGCAGCCGGTGGCCGTCACGCGGGACGATATCGCCTTCCTGCAATACACGGGCGGCACGACGGGCGTCGCCAAGGGCGCGACCCTTCTCCACCGCAACGTGGCAGCCAACGTGCTTCAGCTCGAAGCCTGGATGCTCCCCTTCGTCGGCAACCGGGAGGACCACCTGATGGTCACCGCGCTGCCGCTCTATCACATCTTCGCTCTGACGGTCTGCGGGTTGCTGATGGCGAAGATCGGCGGATGCCAGCTGCTGATCGCCAATCCGAGGGACATTCCGGGCTTCGTCAAGACGCTGCAGAAGAGCCGCGTCACGCTCATGTCGGGCCTCAACACCCTCTACAACGCCCTTGCCCACGCCCCGGGCATCGAGAAGGTGGATTTCTCGCAGCTCGTCTTCGCCGTGTCCGGCGGCATGGCGACCCAGGAAGCCGTGGCCAACATGTGGCAGGAGGTGACCGGCCAGCCCATCGTGGAGGGATACGGCTTGTCCGAAACCTCCCCGGTGGTTTGCGCCAACAGGCTGGATATCGAGAAGTTCACCGGCACCATCGGCTATCCCCTGCCGTCGACGGACGTGAGCGTTCGCGGCAGCAATGGGGAAATCCTCCCCACGGGAGAGAGGGGAGAGCTCTGCGTCAAGGGTCCGCAGGTGATGGCGGGCTACTGGCAGCGGCCCGACGAAACCGCGAAGGTGATGACCCCGGACGGCTATTTCCGCACGGGCGACGTCGCCGTCATCCAGCCCGACGGGCAGGTGAAGATCGTCGACCGCATGAAGGACATGGTTCTCGTCTCCGGCTTCAACGTCTATCCCAACGAGGTCGAGGACGTGATCGTGAAGCATCCGGGCGTCCTGGAGGCGGCCGTGATCGGCTTGCCGGACGAGCATTCGGGAGAGGCCGTGATCGCCTATGTGGTCCGCAAGGATCCGAAGGTCACGGAGGACGAGCTGCGTCATTTCTGCCGCGAGAATCTGACCGGCTACAAGGTGCCGCGCCGCTTCGAGTTCCGGGAAACGCTGCCCAAGACCAATGTGGGCAAGGTCCTGCGCCGTGCATTGAAGGAAGAGGTGGAGCGGTCCCAGGCCCACTGACCCGAAAGGGTTGAGGCCAAAAAAAAGCCGGGCCAAAGGCCCGGCGAAAGTAGAGGTCCGACAAAAGTCAAAACCTTCCAGAGGGAACGGCCGACACGGCAGCGCCGGGAGGAAGAAAGCGGTGCCGCGTTGAAATCAGCCGCTGCTCATATCGGCTGCATCGCGCCTCTTTGCAATGCAACATGCCTCATGAAAGGGCTGCGCCAAATGCATGGCTTCTGTCATCTGGCCGCCAAAATCGGGAGAGCCATCGAGCGTGGCCGCAGAATCGGGGGCCTTCGGTTCAGAAGGTCCAGCGCTGCGCCTTGGAGATCAGGAAGTCGCGGAAGGCCTGCACACGGGCGACGGACCGCATTTCCTCGGCATAGACGAGATAACTGTCCAGGGACGGCATCTCCACGTCGCGCAGGATCTGGACGAGGTCCGGATTGCCCGCCACGGCGTAATCCGGAAGCACGGCAATGCCTGCGCCCGTCTCGACGGCGAGCTTCAGGGCCGTGATGTTGTTGACCACGTAATGATACTGCCGGGGCTCCCGCCCCTCGCGTCCGGCCGTGGCCAGCCAGTGCACGGCCATGAGGTAGGACGGCTGGTCGCCGCCGAAGGAGACGATGCGGTGCTCGTCCAGCTCTTCCAGCGTCTTGGGCTCCCCGAAGCGCTTGATGTAATCCGCCGAGGCATAGACGTGGAAATGGATCGTGAAGAGCCGGCGCTGGATCAGGTCCGGCTGGGCCGGGCGACGCAGGCGGATCGCCACGTCGGCCTCGCGCATGGCGAGATCCAGCTCCTCGTTGGAAAGGATCAGCTCGACCCGCACATCCGGGTAGAGGTCCAGGAACTCGGCGATGCGCTGGGCCAGCCAGATCGAGCCGAGGCCGACGGTGGTCGTCACCTTCAGCTCGCCCGAGGGGCGCTCGCTGGTTTCCACGAGGCGGGCCTTGGTGGTTTCCAGCCGCATGCGCATGTCGCGGGCGGCCCGGAACAGCAGGTCGCCCTGTTCGGTGAGAATCAGGCCGCGCGCGTGGCGGTGGAAGAGAGGCGCCTTCAATTCGCGCTCGAGGGCGCTGATCTGGCGGCTGACGGCCGACCGGCTCAGACCCAGATCATCGCCGGCCCGCGTGAAGCTCCCAGCCTCCGCGACCGTATAGAAAATCCGGATCTTGTCCCAGTCCACGGCGTTCCCCTCATGCCTCACATGCTCCTGACGCAAGGCAACTCCTTTCTCTTATGAGCGGGGCCGCCGATGCAACAGGAAATGGGCCTGAGGGCTAACCAGTTGTTAATAAATCCTATTCGGCAGCTTCCTGGGCCGCTTCCAGAGCGGCCAGGAAGCGCTCGGCGTCGAGAGCCGCCATGCAGCCCATGCCTGCCGACGTGACGGCCTGCCTGTAGACGTCGTCGGTCACGTCGCCGGCGGCGAAGACGCCCGGAACGTTGGTCTCCGTCGAGCCCGGCTTGGTGAGCAGGTAGCCGCCCGGCTTCATGTCGAGCTGGCCCACGAAAAGCTCCGTCGCGGGCTTGTGGCCGATGGCGATGAAGACGCCGTCGGTCTTGAAGTCCGAGGTCTCGCCCGAGACGAGGTTCTTCAGCCGGACATGGGTGACGGAGGACGGGTTCTCCGTCCCGCAGATCTCCTCGACGGCGGAGTTCCAGATCACCTCGATCTTGGGATGCTTGAACAGGCGGTCCTGGAGGATCCGCTCGGCGCGCAGGGAATCCCGGCGATGGATGAGCGTGACCTTGGAGGCGAGATTGGCGAGGTAGAGCGCCTCCTCCACGGCGGTGTTGCCGCCGCCGACCACCACGACCTCCTTGTTGCGGTAGAAGAACCCGTCGCAGGTCGCGCAGGCCGAAACGCCGAAGCCCTGAAACTGGCCTTCGGAGGGCAGCCCCAGCCACTTGGCCTGTGCGCCAGTCGCGACGATCAGGGAGTCGCAGGTATAGGTGTCGCTGGAATCGCCCACCAGGCGGAAGGGGCGCTGGTTCAGCTCCACCTTCACGATGTGGTCGGAGATCATGCGCGTGCCCACGTGCTCGGCCTGGAGGCGCATCTGCTCCATGAGCCAGGGACCCTGGATCACATCGGCGAAGCCCGGATAGTTCTCCACATCCGTGGTGATCATGAGCTGCCCGCCGGGCTGGAAGCCCGAGATCATCACAGGCTCGAGCAGCGCGCGCGCCGCATAGATCGCCGCCGTATAGCCCGCGGGCCCCGAGCCGATGATGATGAGCTTGGCGTGAGAATGGGCCATCAGGGGGTCTCCTGTGAGAAGGCGATGTCGGGCAGGCCGAGAGCGCGGCGATGGCGGCTCAATCCCTGAGCGACGGCCTCCGCGATCCTGGGGGTTGAATTTAATGGCTCGTAGGGCTGCCCCACAAGACGGCCCTCGAACGGATGCACAATTCCATGGGCCTTCAGCTCGCTCATGTAAACATCCAGTTTCGGATGCCCGCCGGAAGGCGCGAAGACCAGGATCGGACGCCCCGTTACGGCGGCCTCGCCGATCATGTTGAAGGAATCCGCCGTCGCCACGACGAAGTCGGCCAGCGCCAGAAGGTCCACGTAAGGGTTCTCGCCGGTCCCGTCCCAGAAGAAGCCGCCATGCGCGGACGTCAGGGCGACGAGCGCGTCCCGCAAGGCGCGAGGGGTGCGGCGCGAGGCCGTCACCATCAATCCGGCGCCGGCTTCGGCAACGCTCGTGAGGTGCCGGATGAAGCGGGCGATGTCCGTATCCGTGAAACGGTGGTGCCTGCTGTCGCCGCCCGCCAGGACGGCGACCTGGGGCGCGGACAGCGCCTTCAGGCGCGGATCGGGACGGGCGCGGGCGGCGGCGATCCGGGCGGCCGATACCCGGTGCGGCGGGGTGAGGGTGTTGACCACGTTCGGCCCCCGCAGCCGGTCATAGCTCGGGGACCAGATCATGTCGGCCGTGCCGGGTCCCGTGCGTGGGTCCTTGAGGAAGACGGTGAAGGTCCGTCCGCCGGAGGCCCGCTTCACATGGCATAGATAGGCGACCGCGCGGCGGCCCGAGGCCACGAGAAGGTCGGGGAAGGGCGGGGCGATGGGACTTCCCGGCGCGCCGGGACGCTCACGCGGATCGATGGGACCCCAGGGCATCAGCCAGGCGAAAGGCGCCTTCGGCCCGACCCGGCGGACCTGCGGGGAAAGGCCCAGAGCCTCGGTCACGCTCAGCGCCTGCAGCTCGTCCCCGGCCTTGCCATCGGTCAGCACCCAGGTCATAAGGCCTGTATCCTTGCGCAACATTCGATCAACGAGCCTGTGGAGTTCATGAAGTTCGTTGCGACTTTAGCGCCCGCCCTTCTTGTGCAGACCCTCTACACGGTCTACTCACCCAAGACGAGATTTTTTGACTGATCAGCATGATGCGAGGACCGGGCGGCTTCCGCCTTCCGATCGTGCAATATGGAGTTATCGTGCGCGGACGCCTCGATTCCATCGACTGGGCCATCCTGAAAGAACTGCAGGCCGATGGCAGCATCACCAACGTGGAGCTCGCCCGCCGGGTGGGCCTCTCGGCTCCCCCCTGTCTGCGCCGGGTGAGGGCGCTGGAAAGCGCCGGCATCATCAAGGCCTACCGGGCGATCCTCGATCCGAAGAACCTCGGCTTCGAGATCGTGTGCTTCGCCATGGTGCAGCTCGACGTCCAGGGCAAGAAGGAGCTGCAGGAATTCGAGCAGCGGGTGAAGGACTGGCCCATGGTCCGCGAATGCTGGACCCTCTCGGGCGACATCGACTTCATCATGAAATGCGTGGCCCCGAACCTCGCGTCGTTCCAGGGGCTCGTCTCCGAACTCACCTCCCTGCCGAACGTCCGCAACGTCCGCACAGCCCTGACCCTCGACCTCATCAAAGACGAGCCTCTCGTCCCGATCGAGGATGCCGCAGAGGTCGAAGGGTAAGCTTTTCCGAGATTGCCGGAGCCTAAATCTGCCGCCGGAGCCAGCGCACGTAGTGTTGCGCCACGGCGATGGCGCGGCCCTGCTCGTTCGGCTCGAGGATGCTGGTGTTTACGTCCAGCACGGCGAGCATCGGATGGCGGGCCAGGATCTCGCCGCGGCGGCCCACGGCCAGGGCTTCGCCCTCCACCGCGTCATGGCTTCCGCCGCCGCCTCCATTCCAGCGATAGCCGCCGCCCCGGTCGGGGAAGGGGGTGAGGAAAAGGCTCGTGATGCGCAGGACCAGGCGGGGTCCGCGCGGATCCACCCGATCCGCGAAGGAGCGCCGCAGCTCGTCGAGGGCCGCCGCCCCCACGAGATCCGCAAACGGCCCCAGGCCCTGAGCCTTGAGAGCGCTCACGTCGACCGAAAACGACGAGAATGCCTGCGGAAAGGCCTGAGCCTTAACGGGCAAAGCAAAACCTGTGCCGACGAGGCCGGCACAGGCGAAGGCTTTCAGGAGAATGGAGCGGCGGGAGGGCAGGTGCATCGTCGGATCTCTCATCGTTCATGCCCCCTTTCCATTTCGGCTAGCCGAAACGGACGCCGACCACCTCGTAGGACTTGCCGCCGCCGGGGGTCGAGACCTCCACCGTATCGCCGATGGTCTTGCCCATCAGGGCACGGGCGATGGGGGAGGCGACGGAGACGCGGCCCGAGCGCACGTCGGCTTCGGGCTCGCCCACGATCTGATAGACTTTCTCCTCCTCTGTGTCCTCGTCAACGAGCTTCACCGTCGCGCCGAACTTGATCCGGTCGCCGGAAAGCTTGGCGATGTCGATGACCTCGGCGCGGGAAATCAGGCTTTCGAGCTCAAGAATCCGGCCTTCATTGAGGGATTGGGCTTCCTTTGCGGCATGGTATTCGGCGTTTTCCGACAGGTCGCCAAGCGCCCGCGCTTCCGAGATCGCCTGGATGATCCGGGGGCGTTCGACTTGCTGTCGGTGCTTGAGCTCTTCCTCCAGCGCCGCAAAACCCTTGATCGTCAGAGGGACCTTGTCCATCGTTTGTCTCGTCCAAAAAGAGGTACGAGGCCGCTGTTGCCAGCGCCCTCGCATGTCAACGAAAACTTACCAGAAGCTTCGCAGTTCCAATGTGAGGCCGGATGCCTCAGGCAAAGTATTCCTGAAGCGCCCGGACTTCGAGATCGCCGCTGAGGTATGCCTTGATGCCCTCGGCTGCGGCAATCGCACCTGCAAGAGTGGTGTAGTAAGGTATCTTATGCAAGAGGGCAGCTTGCCGTAGTGAACGGGAATCCGACAGGGCGCCCGCTCCCTCGGTCGTGTTGAAGACCAGCTGGATGTCGCCGTTCTTCATGGCATCGACCACGTGCGGGCGGCCTTCCAGGACCTTGTTGATCCGCCGCGCCTTGACGCCCTGCTCCTCGAGATATTTCTGCGTCCCGGCCGTGGCCATGATCTGGAAGCCGGCCTCCTCCAGCATCCGGACCGCCGGCAGGATGCGCGGCTTGTCCGAATCGCGGACCGAAACGAACAGGGTCCCGGCCTTCGGCAGCTGGCTTCCGGCGCCGAGCTGACTCTTGGCGAAGGCGACCCCGAAGCCCCGGTCGAGGCCGATGACCTCGCCCGTCGAGCGCATCTCCGGGCCGAGCAGCACGTCCACGCCCGGGAAGCGGTTGAAGGGGAACACGGCCTCCTTCACGCCGATATGCGGCAGTTCCTTCGGGGTCAGGGCGAACTTGGCGAGAGGCTCGCCCGCCATGATCCGGGCCGCGATCTTGGCGATGGGCTCGCCGATGACCTTGGCCACGAAGGGCACCGTGCGCGAGGCGCGGGGGTTCACTTCCAGCACGTAGATCGTGCCGTCTTTGATGGCGTATTGCACGTTCATGAGGCCGCCCACGTCCAGGGCCAGCGCCAGGGCCTTGGTCTGGCGCTCGAGCTCGGCCACGATCTCGGGCGACAGGGAGCGGGGCGGCAGGGAGCAGGCCGAGTCGCCCGAATGGATGCCCGCCTCCTCGATGTGCTCCATGATGCCGGCGATGAAGCTGTCCTTGCCGTCGCAGAGGCAGTCCACGTCCACCTCGATCGCGTCCGAGAGGTAGCGGTCGAAGAGGAGGGGGTTCTTGCCCAGGACCGTGTTGATCTGGCCGGTCTTGTCGTTGGGGTACCGGGCCTTGACGTCCGAGGGGATCAGGCTCGGCAGGGTGCCGAGCAGGTAATCCTCGAACTGGGCCTCGTCGCGGATGATCGCCATGGCCCGGCCGCCGAGCACGTAGGAGGGACGGACCACGAAGGGCAGGCCGAGATCGGCGGCGATCAGGCGCGCCTGCTCCACCGAATAGGCGATGCCGTTCTTGGGCTGCTTGAGCTGCTGCTTGTCGAGCAGGCGCTTGAAGCGGTCGCGGTCCTCGGCGAGGTCGATGGCGTCCGGCGACGTGCCGAGGATCGGCACGCCTGCCTCCTCGAGGGCATGCGCCAGCTTGAGCGGCGTCTGGCCGCCGAACTGCACGATGACCCCGTGGAGGGTGCCCTTGGAGCGCTCGGTCTCGATGATCTCCAGCACGTCCTCCTGGGTCAGCGGCTCGAAATAGAGCCGGTCGGAGGTGTCGTAGTCGGTCGAGACCGTCTCCGGGTTGCAGTTGATCATGATGGTCTCATAGCCCGCGTCCTTGAGCGCGAAGCAGGCATGACAGCAGCAATAATCAAACTCGATGCCCTGGCCGATGCGGTTCGGGCCGCCGCCGAGAATGATGACCTTCTTGGCGTCCGACGGATTGGCCTCGTCCGCGGGCTTGCCCGCGAAGGGGGCGGTATAGGTCGAGTACATGTAGGCGGTCGGCGAGGCGAACTCGGCCGCGCAGGTGTCGATGCGCTTGTAGACCGGGCGCACGGAGAGCGAGCGGCGAAGCTGGCGCACCTCGGCCTCGGTCTTGCCCGCGAGCACGGCGAGGCGCGCATCCGAGAACCCGAGGCTCTTCAGCTGGCGGAAGGCGCCGGGCGTCTGCGGCAGGCCGTGAGCCTTCACCTTGGCCTCCATGTCGACGATGGTCTGGAGCTGCTCCAGGAACCAGCGGTCGATGCGGCAGGAGGCATAGACCTCGTCATGGCTGATGCCGAGGCGCAGGGCCTGGGCCACCTTCAGGATCCGGTCAGGGGTGGGCGTGCCGATGGCGGCCTTGATGGCGTTCTTGTCGTCGCCCTTGCCGAGCCCCTCGATCTCGATCTCGTCGAGGCCGGTGAGGCCCGTCTCGAGCGAGCGCAGGGCCTTCTGGAGCGATTCGGGGAAGGAGCGGCCGATGGCCATGGCCTCGCCCACGGACTTCATGGCCGTGGTGAGGGTCGGCTCGGCGCCGGGGAACTTCTCGAAGGCGAAGCGCGGGATCTTTGTGACCACGTAGTCGATGGTCGGCTCGAAGGAGGCGGGAGTCGCGCCGCCGGTGATGTCGTTGGCGATCTCATCGAGGGTGTAGCCCACCGCGAGCTTGGCCGCGACCTTGGCGATGGGGAAGCCCGTGGCCTTGGAGGCGAGCGCGGACGAGCGCGACACGCGCGGGTTCATCTCGATCACGATCATGCGCCCGTTCTCCGGGTTGATCGCGAATTGCACGTTCGAGCCGCCGGTCTCGACGCCGATCTCGCGCAGCACCGCCAGCGAGGCGTCGCGCATGATCTGGTATTCCTTGTCCGTGAGGGTCAGCGCCGGCGCGACCGTGATCGAATCGCCCGTGTGCACGCCCATCGGATCGAAGTTCTCGATGGAGCAGATGATGATGCAGTTGTCCGCCTTGTCGCGGACGACCTCCATCTCGTACTCCTTCCAGCCGAGCACGCTCTCCTCGATCAGCACCTCGTTGGTGGGCGAGGCGTCGAGGCCGCGCTCCACGATGTCGAGGAACTCCTCGCGGTTATAGGCGATGCCGCCGCCCGTGCCGCCCATGGTGAAGGACGGGCGGATGATGGCGGGCAGGCCTACTTCCGCGAGCGCCAGCAGGGCCTCGCCCATGGCGTGCTCCTGATAGCGCTTGCGCCGGTCGTTCTCGCCCGCGTCCCACTTGAGCTTGTAGGCGGCGATCATGCGCTTCTTGTCGCCGGGATGGATGTCGAGCGCTTCCATGCGCGCCAGCTCGGCGAGATAGGCCTCCTTGTCGGCCTTCTTGAGCGCCGAGGCGTTGGCGAGGCGCGATTTCGGCGTGTCGAGGCCGATCTTGGTCATGGCCTCGCGGAAGAGCTGCCGGTCCTCGGCCTTGTCGATGGCTTCCGCCGTCGCGCCGATCATCTCCACGTTGAACTTGTCGAGCACGCCCATCTTCTTGAGCGAGAGGGCGCAGTTGAGCGCCGTCTGGCCGCCCATGGTCGGCAGGATCGCGTCGGGGCGCTCCTTCTCGATGATCTTGGCGACGATCTCCGGCGTGATCGGCTCCACATAGGTGGCGTCCGCGAGATCGGGATCGGTCATGATCGTCGCGGGGTTCGAATTCACCAGGATGATGCGGTAGCCTTCCTCCTTGAGGGCCTTCACGGCCTGGGTGCCCGAATAATCGAACTCCACGGCCTGGCCGATGATGATCGGACCGGCGCCGATGATGAGAATGGAGGAGATGTCTGTCCGCTTCGGCATTGGGCCACCCAGGCGTGTCCAGCCGCGCGGCCGTAGAACTACGGCGCTTCAAGCGCAGCCGGGATGTGATCGGATTGTAGGTTGAGAGAGGCTCTTACACGCACCTTGAGCAAATTCAAAGGCCCGAGCCATGATTTAGACAGCGAATGCCCATGCGGCAGGCTCGGCGCTAAGGGAAAAGCCGGTCTCCCTCTGTGGCATTCCTTCTGCGGAGTGGGATGACGGGCCGGGCGGAAGAGGCTATCCAGGCTCCGTGACCGCATCCCGCCCCCTTCACCGCCTCGCCCGCCAGTTCACCGCCTTCTTCGGCGTGGGCCTCGTCGCGGCCGTGGTCCATTACGGGCTCCTGATCGCGCTCGTGGAGGCGGCCCGGCTCCATCCCGTCCCGGCGACGCTCGCCGGCTACGTGGCGGGCGGTCTGGTCTCCTATGTGCTCAACCGCCGCCATACCTACGGCAGCGACCGGCCCCACCGGGAGGCGACCTGGCGCTTCGCCGCCGTGGCCTTCGTCGGCTTTCTCGTGACCTGGTTTCTCATGCATGCCTTCACGGTCTGGCTGAACGGGCCCTATCTCCCGTCCCAGATCGTCACCACGGGGGTGGTGATGCTGTGGAGCTTCATGGCGCACAAGATGTGGACCTTCGCCTGACGAAAGATCAGGCCGGGCGCCCTAAGAAGGTCATGCGGGCCTGGTTGTGGCCGAGATTGCGGGCCGCGCGCTCCGGCCTGAACCCGGCATCCTGCATCAGTTCGGCGATTTCCTCCTCGCCGTATTGGGCAAGGCCCACCTCCTCGCGGATCTTGCGGTATTCCGAGAAGGCCGTGCGGGCGAGACCGGCGATGGCCGAGCCCAGGAAGCCGCCCTCCCAAGCGAAGGCGAGCAGGGCCTTCGCATCGGTGAGGGGGCTCAGATCGGGCGGGATGATGTCCCCCAGAACGAGCTTGCCGTCCCGTTTCAGCTTGGCGTGGGCCAGGGTCAGGAGGATGCGGAACTCGTCGAGGGAGAGGTACTGGACGAGGGAGTTCACCACGATCAGGTCGAGGGAGCCGTCCGGGATGTCGGCGACGTCGGTCGTGGAGAGCACCGCGATCCGCGCGTTGCCCTTAAACCGCTCGGCCAGTCGCTCCCGCACCAGCGGCGCGGCGTCACTGAGGTAAAGCTTGGCGCATCGGGCCGCGATCTTGTCGGCGAACAGGGCTTCGCCGCATCCGTAATCGAGTACCGCCGCGTCGGGGGAGTGGATGAGCCCGACGATATCGTTCGCGATCAGCCGATAATGCAGGAGCTTATGCCGATCGCCCGTGTAGATCGGCGTGTCCTGGTTCCAGTAGTCGCGCCAGTTCATCGAGCAGATTTCCCTTCGGCATCTTTCAGGATTTGGCCGAGTCATGGAGCCTGCCGCGCAGTTTCGCAACCTGCGCGGTCAGTGCCCGGGCCTCATCCAGGGAGAGGCCCAGCACGCAGCCGACGTTCTTCGGGATCGCCTCGGCCTTTTCGCGGAGGGCGCGGCCCGTCTCGGTCAGGCAGATCCTGACCTGCCGCTCGTCCTTCCTGTCGCGGGCGCGGCGGACGTGGCCGGCAGCCTCGAGCCGCTTGAGCAACGGGGTCAGGGTGCCGGAATCGAGGAAGAGCCGGTCGCCGATCTCCTTGACCGTGAGGTCGTCCTGCTCCCAGAGCACCAGCAGGACCACGTATTGCGGATAAGTCAGGCCGAGCGGGTCCAGGAACCGGCGGTAGGCGCGGCCGAAGGCATGTGAGGCAGAATACAAGGCGAAGCACAGCTGGTTGTCCAAGGCCAGCGCTCCCGTTTTTCCTGTCATCGCATCACCTCCACGTGAACCAAACATAGGAAGAAAATAGGTTGCGCACAATCGAACATGCGGTTATCGGTTGCATATAGATCGTGTGCAATTGAATTGTGAGCTCTCGATCTTCTGTTCTTACGATCCGGCCCGACGGCCATGCCAAGGAGCATAAAGATGACCCCTCTCTATACAGCCCATGCCTCGGCCCGCGGCGGACGCGAAGGCGTTGCCGCTTCCACCGACGGAAAGCTCGAGGTTCGCCTCTCCACGCCGAAGGAGCTCGGCGGTGCGGGCGGCGAGGGAACGAACCCGGAGCAGCTCTTCGCGGCCGGTTACTCGGCCTGCTTCCTGGGCGCCCTGAAATTCGTGGCGGCCCAGAACAAGGTCGCGCTCCCGGCCGAAGCGCATGTCGAGGCCAAGGTCGGCATCGGCAGGCGCGACGATGGCACGGGCTTTGGCCTGGTGGTGGAGCTGAAGGCCAGCCTGCCGGGTCTGCCCCGGGAGCAGGCGGCGGATCTGGTGCAGAAGGCCGACGTGGTCTGCCCCTATTCGCACGCGATCCGTGGCAACGTGCAGGTCACGCTGTCGGCCTGAGACAACCGTCCGGCAACTCGCAGGAAGGTCTCCTGACAGGAGACCTTTTTGCGTTCAGGCCCACAGGCGCATGAGCGGCCCGTCCGTGCCGTCGACCGGGTCGGCGTCAGGCAGGGGCACCTTGGCGATGCGCCTGCGCGATTCATCGAGGGCCTGGGGATCGTCGCGCACCGTGTCGTAATCGGCCCCGTCGGGATAGGCGCCGACCACAGCGAAGTCGTCGCTCGAGCGGACGAGCGCATGGGCGACCCCGGCCGGAACGATCATCACGTCGCCTGCGCTGACGGAGACGAGTTCACCGTCCTCGCCGCCGAAGCGGACCTGGGCCGAGCCGGAATAGACGCCGAGAACCTCATGGGTGTTGGGATGATAGTGATGGAACTGATAGATTCCGTTGCGCCATGAATGGGTCCAACCGTTCCCGGCGAAGACGGTCTCGAACGCCATCGCCGGATCGTCCGCCGAGGGCGAAACGGCGCCGCGGCGGACGATGAGAGGCAACGGGGAATTCGGCACGATGCCGTTGTCGCGGAAAATGTAAGTCTGCGTGCCGAGCGGGGCGTTGTAGCCTTGCCGATCGCCATATCCTTTCGCCTGCGCCATTCCTCTCTCCTTCCGAACCGGAGAGGGAACGCACGGTGCGGGCGAAAGATCGAGCGGAGCCTTTCGACGAGGACGGCTCTTACATGCCGATGAGCATGGCCGCGACGGCGCGGTCGACGGACAGGTAGAACATCCCGAAGGCCACGGCCGCGGCGATGGCGAACTCCACCGCCTGGTTCCCGAAAAGACGGAACCGGGCAAAGAGGTTCTGGCCGAAGATCGAGATCAGCCAGGCCGTCGTGAGAACCACCGGGAAGATGAAGATGTAGGACCACGTGCTCTCGACCGGGCCGACGGAGGTAGGGTCGATCAGAGGGCGGATGTTGCGCACCCAGGGCGCGTAGAGAGCGGCATAGAGCGAGGTCAGCCAGGAAAGGCTGACGGCGATGCCGAGGTGAAACGTGAAGAGGTTGTGCAACCGGCTGAATTCGCCGGAATCGTTATCGAAATCCATGGGATGAAAACCCCCAAATCAAAGTCCGGAATCGTTTCAATATTATGATTGAACAACCGGTATCGTGATTTGGGCGGCCGGCGCAACGCTCCGTTTGTCGCGGCGCCGGCCGTCAAAAGTCCCCGTCGGACACTTTATCGTGAGAGCCCGGCCTTCTTGCTGTCCATCATCTGCACGAAGCGGTCGAACAGGTAATGGCTGTCCTGCGGGCCAGGAGAGGCTTCCGGGTGGTACTGCACCGAGAAGGCCGGGCGGTCGGTGAGGGCAATGCCGCAATTGGAGCCGTCGAACAGGGAGACGTGGGTCTCCATGGCATTCTCCGGCAGGGTCTCCGGGTCCACGGCGAAGCCGTGGTTCATGGAGGTGATCTCGACCTTGCCGGTGGTCTTGTCCTTCACCGGGTGGTTCGCCCCGTGGTGGCCCTGGTGCATCTTCTTGGTCTTCGCGCCCACGGCGAGGCTCAGCATCTGGTGGCCGAGGCAGATGCCGAAGGTCGGAATCTTCTCCTCCAGCACCTTGCGGATCACGGGCACGGCATATTCGCCGGTCGCGGCCGGGTCGCCGGGACCGTTGGAGAGAAACACGCCGTCGGGCTTCAGGGCCAGCACGTCCTCGGCCGAAGCGGTGGCGGGAACCACCGTGACCTTGCAGCCGGCGCGGGCAAGCAGGCGCAGGATGTTGCGCTTCACGCCGTAATCGATGGCGACTACGTGATGCTTAGGAGCCCCTTCCCGGTGGCCGTAGCCCTCGCCCCTGGTCCAGGTGGTCTCATCCCAGTCGAAGCGCTGGGCGCTGGTGACCAGGGGCACGAGGTCCAGGCCGTCCATGGAGGGGAGGGCGGCTGCCTTGGCCTTGAGGGCCTCGATGTCGAACCTGCCCTCGGGATTGTGGGCGATGACCGCGTTGGGCATGCCCTTGTCGCGGATCAGGGCCGTCAGCGCCCGGGTGTCGATGCCCGAGAGGCCCACGACGCCGCGGGCCTTCAGCCAGGCGTCGAGGTCGCGGGAGGCGCGCCAGTTCGACGGCTCGGTGATGGAGGCCGACAGCACGACGCCGCGCACGCCCGAGGAGGAGGCGGCGTTCACGCTCTCGATGTCTTCCTCGTTGGTGCCGACATTGCCGATATGCGGGAAGGTGAAGGTAATGATCTGGCCGGCATAGGACGGGTCCGTCAGGATCTCCTCGTAGCCGGTCATGGCCGTGTTGAAGCAAACCTCGCCGGTCGCCTCGCCCTCGGCGCCGACGCCGAAGCCTTCCAGCACCGTGCCGTCCTGGAGCACGAGAACGGCCGTCGCGCGCGGCTCTGTCCAGCCACCCGAGAGGGACCCGGTGGTGTCTTTGTCTTGCAGCATCGTCATGATCTCTTGTAAGTCCGGGGCCAACGGGCCGTGCTTGAGCAGGCCGCTTGCGGGCCGCTCTTGAACTGTCTGCTGTGACTTAAGGGGCGGCAGGCGTTCCGTCAACGCTCAAGCGACTTAAAACCAAGGAGATACCTGATGCTGCGAGACCGTTTCACCGCCGACATGAAGGAGGCCATGAAGGCTGGCGACAAGGGCCGGCTCGGAGCCATCCGCCTGATCCAGGCCGCCCTCAAGGACAAGGACATCGAGGCCCGCGGCAACGGCAAGGAGCCCCTGTCCGATGAGGAAATCCTGGCCCTCCTCCAGAAAATGGTGAAGCAGCGCCAGGAATCGATCGCCATGTACGAGCAGGGCGGCCGCACCGAGCTCGCCGACCAGGAAAAGAACGAGGTCGCGGTCATTTCCTCCTACCTGCCCCAGCAGATGGACGAGGCCGAGACCAAGGCCGCCATTCAAGCCGCCATCGCCGAGACCGGGGCCGCCTCCATGAAGGACATGGGCAAGGTCGTCGGCGTCCTGCGGGCCAAATATGCGGGCCGCATGGACTTCGCGAAGGCCAGCGGCCTCGTGAAGGACATGCTGCCCAAGGGCTAGCTCAGGCGGCGGCCGAGCCGGCCCCGGCCAGCTCGGCCAGCATGGTCCGGGTCGTGACCACCCGGGCGAACTCGAAGCCGAGGGTCGCCACATGGACCTGATGGCTCGTGCGGGCCGGGATCGTCCCGCCCGCGCCGTCCGGCAGGTCGAAGCAATCGCAGGCATCCTCGACGAGGATCATGTCGTAGCCGAGATTGGCGCCGGTGCGCACGGTCGTGGACACGCACATATCCGTCGTGATTCCGAAAACCACCACCCTGCGGATTCCCAGCCGCTTAAGGCGCAAATCCAAATCGGTGCCGATGAAGGCGGAATTGACGCTCTTCGAAACCACGGGCTCTCCATCCCAGGGTTCGAAGCCCGGCCGGAATGCATTCCCCGGCTGGCCCGGAGCCAGGGTCGAGCCGGGCGTCACGGAATCGTGCTTCACGTGGACGATCGGCCACGCGCGGGCGCGCCAAGCCTCGATCAGGGCCTGACCGTTGGCATCGACGGAGGGGTTCCATCGGCGGGGCCAGGCGGGGCTGTCGAAGGCCTGCTGCATATCCACGGGCAGAAGAACGCTGGGGGTGAGGGGCATGGATCGTCTCCTTGTTCGTTCTCTCTTCGCGCAGCGCCGTGCCGGTTTCACTAGACAAGATGACCGGACGACCGGCTAAGTGTCGGTGAGAAGGGCTCAGGGCAGCGTGACGGCATGGTGCTGGACGAGAAAGACAGGATCCTCATTGCGGCTTTGCGCAGGAACGCCCGGGAGAGCCTCGTCGGGCTCGCCCGTTCCGTCGGGCTGTCGCGCAGCGCCACCCAGGAGCGGATGCGACGCCTGGAGCGGGAGGGCGTCATCAAGGCCTATACGGTGGAGCTGGCCTCCCGGCACGATCCGGCCGTTCGGGCCATGATCGCCGTCACGTTCGAGCCGGGCTTCCGCTGCAAGCAGGTGGTGCCGCGTCTCGCAGGCATCCCGGAAGTCGTCGCCTGTCATTCCCTGACAGGCTCCATCGACCTCATGGTGAACGTGTCCTGCGACTCGAATGCAACCCTCAACCGCATCCGCGACATGGTCGCCTCGGTGGAGGGCGTGGCGACCGCCACGACCCACATCGTTCTCGCGACGGAATGGGCGCGGGATTGAAGCACTTCTTGGATACGGCCAAGAGGGCTGAGCCGGAACCCTGGAAGCAGGGGCGGGCAGGCAGCCTCATCGCTGCAACCCGAACTGGATCTCGATCTGATTGTCTGCCGCATCCGGCCCATGCCAACGGCGATAGACCTCCCGGCTCTCGCCGGAGAAGTCGTGTCCGGCATCGGTGATCGCTTGAAGCAATGGTCCGTAGCCTTCTGAGAATAGAGTGCGGAGCGGGCCGATATGCTGCTTGGCTGCGCAGAGCATGGGGGCGAGGGTCTTAAGGGTGAAATCCCCCTGATAGGGGCCACTGGCGGAAACGGGCAGGCAGAACTCGATCCTGAAGGCTGTACATGCATCCTGGGGGAGGCCATGAGACACGAAGATCCAGGGGCCGCTGATCGCCATCCCGTGCTGTTGCGCCTCCTGCTCGATCGCGGGGCAGAGTTCCGCACTGGCAGTTGCGACCTCCCCGAGCGTGATCCGGCGCTCGGCACTCAGCACCGTCAAGGGATCCGTCGTTTTGATGTCCAAGGCCTCTCCTCCCTGCGTCTGGGCTCTTTCAAGAGAATACAAACCTATTGTCCTTTAGGCGATTTGCGGAAGATCGAGAACTGCTGAAGCAGGCGATGCCCATGCGCTGTCCGAAGGGGAGCTTTGCGCCGCCCCTGTGGATTGCGGGCACAGAAAACCTTGGCCGTTCGCTTTCGTTCTCCGCCCTAGCTGCCCTAGTTTATGGAACAGGTTTGGAGATTCACGCTTCGTGCGCTACCCGCCCCAAATCCTCGAGGAGATTCGCGCCCGGCTGCCGGGCGTCTCCGCCGGCGGTCCAGAAATGAAAAAAAGCGCCCGCAAGGGGCGCTCAAGTTTCCGGTCTCAACCCTGGGGGCAGTGCGGGCGACCGGTTCTCTCAAGATCGTTGCGGCGCGTAGCTTTCTCAGCCTTGCAGCCGGCTCCGGAGCATGGCCAGCTGGTGGAGATAAGGCATTCTGCGCTCGCGGTGCTTCTCGCGAAATCTGACCAGGGCGCGGTGCTGTCCGTTCGGACCCGAAAGGAAGGCGCTCATGCGCTCCCGCTCGCGCTCGTATTCGAAGTCCAGGTTCGCCAGGGCAGTCAGAAGAGATTGGTAGCGGCGCCTGAGCGCCGCCGGATCCGTCCGCGCCATTTCCCCGGAGCCCACGCGTGAAAGATCGGCTTCGATCATGGACATCCCTTCCCCTGTTCTTCGGGACGGTTCCATTAATGGCTCTCCGAACCGGTGTCTGTTCGATAGATGACAGTTCCGTCGCCTCTAAAGAGGTAGAAATGGATCCTTTCGCATGATCCAAGCGTGCGCGGATGGATTTTGCGTGTGGAAACGGCGCTCTCTCCGGAAAGAGAGCGCCGATTTCAGATCAAGGTTGACGTACTCAGCGAACGGAGCCCGTAGAGGTCGGATGGCAGGCCGGGTTCTGCGAGCCGGGCGCGCACTTCACGTGCTTCTTGGATTGATTCATGGCGCTGCGATGCTTGGCAGTGTGATGCCTCACCGTCGCATGCTTGGGGGGCTGCGCCTTCTCTGTCGACGTTGCCGGCTGGGAGGACGATGCGGCAGCCTGCGCGGCCAGCGGCGCGCCCATCAGGCAGATCAGAGTCGACGTGGCAATCAGGAACTTTTTCATCGGATCTCTCCATCAAGGGAAGGTACCCGCGGTACCATTTCTGCATGGTACAAGGCCTGACTTAGCGGAGAATGAGGGTGCAGGCGATACGCGCGATCCGATGAAAGCGGCAATATGCGGTCTTGCGCGCCGGCTGCTCAGAAGGCTGAATTCATCGCGGCAGCAAAGGCGGTTCCATGAGGATTTTGCTCGTCGAAGACGATCCTCTGATCGGGCGCAGCCTGACCCGTGCCTTCGAGGGTTCCGGGGACGCGATCGATTGGGCGCGAACGGGAGACGATGCGCTCGCCGCGCTCAGTACGACGCCCTATTCCATCGTTCTGCTCGATCTCGGCCTGCCCGATAAGGCGGGGCTCGATGTTCTCAACGACATGCGGCGACACAAGGACGCTACGCCGGTGTTGATCGTCACGGCCCATGACGACATCGAAACCCGCATCACCGGGCTTGATCGCGGCGCCGACGACTACGTGGTCAAACCGTTCGATTTCGATGAACTCGCGGCTCGGATCCGGGCTGTCGTGCGCCGCCACGCCGGGCACGCCACATCGCAGATTCACTCTTCCGAAATCGTTCTCGATCTCGCCGCACACCAGGCGACTTACAACGGCATCACACAGACTCTTCCCGCGCGCGAATTCGCGCTTCTTCAGGCCTTGCTGGAGCGCCCGGGAGTCCTTCTCTCGCGCAGGCAATTGGAGGACAGCCTCTATGGCTGGGGGGACGAGGTCGAAAGCAACGCGGTCGATGTCCTGATCCATTACATCCGCCGCAGGTTCGGCAACGACATCATCCGCAATGTCCGCGGCGTCGGCTGGATGGTGGTCAAATGAAGCGGCACGGTTCCCTCCGCGGGCGGCTCACCGCCTGGTTCACGCTGCTGCTGATTTCGTTCGGGCTGATGGGCGGGCTGGGCGCGTACATTGTTGCGCAACAGGATCCCGACAACTTCCTCGACAACCAGATGCGGGAAATCGCTTTGGATGTGGTCGGCTCCGTGGACGATTTCGCGCAGATGCCCGCGCCGCCCCTGCGCCCCGCCGACATGATCGTCGTTCAGGTGTGGGATCCCGATGGCGTCCTGCTGAAATCCTTCCCGCCGGGATACGATCTGCCGCCTCAGCCGAAGACGGGCTTTTCCAGCTTCGAAACGCCCGAAGGAGGATGGCGCAGCTACACCTGGGTTCTCGACGATGGCACCGTTCAGGTCTCGCAGCGCTCGGTCGTGCGCCGGAGGCTTGCCCTAAAGGCAGCCTTGCCGGCCCTGGTCACGACCTTCCTCCTCATTCCCATGTCGTGGCTGCTGGTGCGGTGGCTCGTCGGTCGTATCCTCAGTCCGGTCGATCATCTCGCGGAACAGCTTCGCGAGCGTTCGCCCGAGAGCATGCGCCAGCTCGCGGCGCCGGATGCCCCCGGCGAGATCCAGCCGCTGGTCGGTGCGATGAACGAGGCGCTCGCCCGTGTCCGGGACATGGTGGCGGCGCAGCGGCGCTTCGTTTCCAATGCGGCGCATCAGCTGCGAACGCCGCTGACCGCTCTCAAGATCCAGTTGCGCAATCTGCGGCAATCGGCCGATGTGGAAACCGGGGAACTCCTGGACGAAATGGACCATGCCGTGCAGCGCATGTCTACGCTGACAAGCCAGTTGCTCGCCCTGGCGCGCGCCGAAACCTCGCCTCTTGCCGAAAGCTCTCAATCCGCCTCATTACCCGACATATTGCAGGATGCGATCGCCTGCGTCCTCCCGCTGGCGGACAGCAAGGGGATCGCGCTCGCGTCGGCCGCGATTCCACCCGTTCGGATCGGGGCAGAGCGGCATGACCTTGCCATGATGCTCTCAAACCTGCTCGACAATGCGATCCGCTATACGCCCGCCGGCGGGCGAGTCGAGATCGCTCTGCGCCGGAGCCCGCACGGCGTGACGGTCGAGATCGCCGATACGGGACCCGGCCTCCCGGAGGAGATGCTGGACCGTGTGTTCGATCCCTTCGTCCGCGCGGATCACGAACAGGAGGGCACAGGGCTCGGACTCTCGATCGTCAAGGCGCTCGCCGTTCGCACCGGCGCTCGGGTCCGGCTCGTCAACAGGCAAGGCCGCAGCGGGCTTGTGGCGAGCCTCGAATTGCCCGTCGTGCCGGAATCCGCTTCCCATGCCCGTCATGATGTCCGGGCCACACGGCCGCCGGAAGCGAACCCCATGACGGGACGGGTCGGACAGGCTTGAGTTTTCGCGCAGACCTCTCCTGTGGATTGCGGGCACAGAAAACCTTGGCCGTTCTCTTTCCGTCCCTTGTCCCGCCGCTCTAGTTTAAGGAGCAGGTTTGGAGAACCGCTCACGTTGCGCTACCCGCCCCAAATCCTCGAGGAGATCCGCGCCCGGCTGCCGGTTTCGGCTGTCGTGGGCAAGCGTGTGCGCCTGAAGAAGGCGGGGCGGGAATGGAAGGGGCTCTCGCCCTTCAACGCGGAAAAGACGCCGTCCTTCTACGTGAACGACCAGAAGCAGTTCTATCACTGCTTCTCCTCCGGCAAGCACGGGGACATCTTCACCTTCCTGATGGAGACGGAGGGGCTGTCCTTCCCCGAGGCCGTTGAGCGGCTGGCGGCGGAGGCGGGGGTGCCCCTGCCCAAGCTCTCCCGCGAGGACCGGCAGGAAGAGGTCAAGCGTAAGAACCTCTACGACGTCATGGAGCTGGCGGCGGAGTTCTTCCAGGCGTCGCTCCAGGGGCGCTTCGGGGCGAAGGCGCGGGATTACCTCGCGGGCCGAAGCCTGGGCCTCGAGACGCAGGCCCGCTTCCGGATCGGCTATGCGCCGCCCGAGCGCTTCGCCCTGCGCGATCACCTCGCCGGCAAGGGCGTGCCGGTGGAGATGATGGAGGAGGCGGGGCTCGTCTATGCGGGCGAGGACGTGAAGGTTCCCTATGACCGCTTCCGCGACCGGGTCATGTTCCCGATCTGCGACGTGCGCGGCCGGGTCGTCGCTTTCGGCGGCCGCGCCCTGAGCGCCGACGTTCCGGCGAAATACCTCAACTCGCCCGACACGCCGCTCTTCAACAAGGGGCGGCTGCTCTACAACTACCATCTGGCCCGTCAGCCCGCCCATGACCGGGGCACGGTGATCGCGGTGGAAGGCTATGTGGATGTGATCTCCTTGAGCGTCGCCGGCTTTCCCAACGCCGTCGCGCCCCTGGGCACCGCGCTGACGGAGGATCAGCTCACGCTTCTCTGGCGCCTCGCGGAGGAGCCGATCCTCTGCTTCGACGGCGACAAGGCCGGCCAGCGCGCCGCCTACCGGGCGCTCGACGTGGCCCTGCCGAGCCTGATGCCCGGAAAGTCCCTGCGCTTCGCCATGCTGCCCGAGGGGCAGGACCCGGACGACCTGGCCAGGGCCGGCGGAAGCGCGGCCGTGGAGCGGGTTCTCGCCGCGGCGCGCCCGCTGGTGGACGTGCTCTGGGCCCGGGAGGTCGAGGCCGGGCCCCTCGATACGCCCGAGCGCAGGGCTGCCCTGGAGCGGCGGCTTCGCGAATCACTGGCGCTGATTCGCGACGAAACCCTCAGGCGCTATTACCGGGAGGAGGTCGAAAGCCGCCTTGCGGCCTTGAGTCCCGACTCTCGCGGGGGACGGTTCAGCCGCCAGGGCGGCGGCCCCCGGCGGGATTTCCAGCGGCCCCAGCCCATGACCCCGAGCGCCCGTCTGAGCGTGTCCCCGCTGCTCGCGCGCAACCCGCTTTTTGCCGGGAGCACGGCCGAAAGCCCCCGGGAGGCCATGATCCTCTGCACCTTCCTGGTGCACCCGGAGCTCCTTCAAAATCACGCGGAAACCCTTGCAGATCTTGAACTTGAGGGGCGCTCCACCCAAATGGTGCGAAGTCTCCTGCTCGATGGAGCGGCGAGCGGCGAACCTGCCGACCCGGCGGTCATGAAGGCCCGATTGGAACGGGCCGGCCTGACCGCGGAGGCGGACAGGCTGGCGGCCCTGGTCCGTCCCGGCGACCGGTGGATGCTCGATCCGCATGCGGATCCCTTGCGTCTTGAGGACGCATTGAGGCAAGCCATCACCTTGCATCGCCGCGCACGCACGTTACATAGCGAACTTCGAGCTGCCGAGCGCGCGCTTGCCGAAGAGGACAGTGAGGCCAATCTCGCCTGGCTGCGGGAGGTCCAGAACCAGCTGTCCTCCGTCGAGGGTGCCGAGGCTGACATGGACAATGCAGGGATCCCCGGGGGTCACTGATGTCCCGCAGCGTCAGGGACTGCAAGCCGGGCGGTTGCGGCAGTTTGAGCAGGGGATGGTTAACGGTTAGTCAAGCGACTCACTGTTTATAGTCGGGAACGGATTTCGGGTGGTGGAGCCGCGTGCTCGCCGCCCATTCGCGCATCGCAGGTCCTGTAGGGGGGACCGGCGCGGCGCTGGAGTTGAGCAAAGCATGGCAACGAAGGCAACCGAACGGGACGAAGGCGAGACGACAGCTCCGGAGCAAACGAGCGACGGGCCTCTGCTCGACCTGAGCGATGCCGCCGTTAAACGGATGATCAAGCTCGCCAAGAAGCGCGGGTATGTCACCTACGACGAGCTGAATGAGGTCCTGCCTCCGGAGGAGTTCTCCTCGGAGCAGATCGAGGACGTGCTCGGCCAGCTCTCCGAGATGGGCATCAACGTCGTCGAGTCGGAAGAGGCTGAAGAGGGCGAGAAGGCCGAGGCCGATGACGAGGAGGCCGAGGGCGGCGATCTCGTCGAGGCGTCGCAGACCCGGGCCGTCGCAGTCCGCGAGACCACGGCCAAGGAGCCGACCGACCGCACGGACGATCCGGTCCGCATGTATCTGCGCGAGATGGGCTCGGTGGAGCTTCTCTCCCGCGAGGGCGAGATCGCGATCGCCAAGCGGATCGAGGCCGGCCGCGAGGCCATGATCGCGGGCCTCTGCGAAAGCCCGCTGACCTTCCAGGCCATCATCATCTGGCGCGACGAGCTCGTCGAGGGCCGCGTGCTCCTGCGCGACATCATCGACCTCGAGGCCACTTATGCGGGCCCCGACGGCAAGGGCGCGCCCAAGGTGGATGCGCTCGGCGAGGGTGACGGCGAGGACGAGGCGGCCGAGGGCGACGAGGCCACCCCGCCCGAGGGCGAGCTCGACGACGACGACATGGAGAACAACGTGTCGCTTTCGGCCATGGAGGCCGAGCTGAAGCCGCGCGTGCTCGAGACCTTCGACTCCATCGCCGACAACTACAAGAAGCTGCGCCGCCTCCAGGTGGAGCACGTGGAGCAGCGCCTGCAGAACAAGCAGCTGACCCCGGCCCAGGAGCGCAAGTACAAGGAACTCAAGTCGGATATCGTCGCGTCGGTGAAGTCGCTGTCGCTGAACAACAACCGCATCGAGGCCCTGGTCGAGCAGCTCTACGACATCAACAAGCGCCTCATCTCCCATGAGGGACGCCTGATGCGCCTGGCCGAAAGCCACGGCGTCGCCCGCGAGGAGTTCCTCAAGCACTACCAGGGCTGGGAACTCGACCCGAAATGGGTGCTGCGCGTCTCCAAGCTCGGCGGCAAGGGCTGGAAGGACTTCGTCGCCAAGGCGAAGGACGGCATTCACGACCTGCGCGAGAACATCCACAATCTGGCGAGCGAGACGGGCCTGGAGATCCAGGAATTCCGCCGCATCGTCATGATGGTGCAGAAGGGTGAGCGCGAGGCCCGCCAAGCGAAGAAGGAAATGATCGAGGCGAACCTGCGCCTCGTGATCTCCATCGCCAAGAAGTACACGAACCGCGGCCTGCAGTTCCTGGACCTGATCCAGGAGGGCAATATCGGCCTCATGAAGGCGGTCGACAAGTTCGAGTACCGGCGCGGCTACAAGTTCTCCACCTATGCCACGTGGTGGATCCGTCAGGCGATCACGCGCTCCATCGCGGATCAGGCCCGCACGATCCGCATTCCGGTGCACATGATCGAGACGATCAACAAGATCGTCCGCACCTCGCGCCAGATGCTGCATGAGATCGGCCGCGAGCCGACCCCGGAGGAGCTGGCCGAGAAGCTCGCCATGCCGCTGGAGAAGGTGCGCAAGGTTCTGAAGATCGCGAAGGAGCCGATCTCCCTCGAAACGCCCATCGGCGACGAGGAGGATTCGCACCTCGGCGACTTCATCGAGGACAAGAACGCGATCCTGCCCATCGACGCGGCGATCCAGTCGAACCTGCGCGAGACGACCACGCGCGTGCTCGCCTCGCTCACGCCGCGCGAGGAGCGCGTGCTGCGCATGCGCTTCGGCATCGGCATGAACACCGACCACACCCTCGAGGAGGTCGGGCAGCAGTTCTCGGTGACGCGCGAGCGCATCCGCCAGATCGAGGCGAAGGCCCTGCGCAAGCTGAAGCACCCCTCCCGGAGCCGCAAGCTCCGAAGCTTCCTGGACAACTGAGCGACTTCAAAAAGGCGGGCTTCGGGCCCGCCTTTTTCTTGGTCGGCAATACGTGAAAAACCCCGGCGATGTTTTCATCGCCGGGGTTTTGTCGAGGAGGCTTGTGTTGCGTTCCGCAGGCTTAATAGCTGCCGAACTTGTAGCTCACGCCGACGCGGACTGTGTGATCGGTGAGATCGCGCTGCTGGAAAGCGTTCGCCCTGGGCGCATCTTCCTTTGAATGAGAAACCGGCGGAGCGCTGCTCTCATGTCGAAAGGAAAGCGAATGCCGCGCCGCCCGCCACGACGGCGGCCGCACTGGTGAGCGAGACGATCCATCCGGCTCTTGCCGTGCCCAGGCTGAACGTCATGCCGGCCTTCACGGCGGTGTTGACGGCGGCCGCGGTTCCGATGCCGAGCGCCGCCGTCGCGACGGCGATGCCGCTGTCGGCCATGCGGGCGAGGGAGAGGGTGATGGCATCTACGTCCGCGATGCCGGAAAGGGCGGCGAGAAGCGTGAGGCCCGCATCGCCCATGAAATGGCTGACGATCCTGGCGAGCAGGCTGATGACGGCGATCAGCCCGGCGAGCTTCAGGGCCGTTCCGAGATCGAAGGGATTGCGGATGCTGAGCTGCGGATGCTCCTCGCTGCCCTTGCCGTAAGTGAGGAAGAGCAGGCCCGCGACGACGATCATTACCCCTCCCGCTGCGCCGAGGGGCCAGGCGAGGGGAAGGATGAGGGCGCTGTTCAAGGCGCTCGCGACGACCATTACGCGGGCGATCATCACCGCGCCCGACAGGAGGATGCCGCCGGCGAGGAGCGGGCTTGCGCCCGGGTGCTCGCGGGCGAGACGCGCCAGGGTCACCGTGGTGGCGGTCGAGGAGGCGAGGCCCCCTGCGAGCGCCGCCAGCGCCACGCCGGCCTGGCTGCCCATGATCCTGATGGCGATGTAACCGGCAAAGGAGATGGCGGCGATGATGATGGCGAGAAGCCAGATCTCGGACGGGTTGATCGCATCCCACGGATCGACGGTCCTGTTCGGCAGGAGCGGCAGGGCGAGGAACGTCATCGCGAGCAGAATGAGCGCCGACCGGATCTCCAGCCAGGTCAGCTGCCGCAGCCATTCGTGGAGCGGCCGCTTGAGGGCCAGGATGAGGGTGACGGTGACGCCCGCCGCGATCGCGAGCTGCAGGTCGCCCAGCACGGCGTAGGCCCCGAGGGCGAAGGTGATGAGCCCGGCCACGACGCCCGTGACGCTGAAGTTACGGTCGGCCTTGGCCTCGAGCCATGCAAAGGCGCTGAAGGAGAGGGCGAAGCCGAGGAAGGACACGGCCAGGAAGATGGCATGGGTATAGCTCGACAGAACGGCCGAGAGACCGCCGAGGATGGCCGTGAGAGTATAGGTCCGCAGGCCCGCGGTGCGCTCTCCTTCCGCTTCCTCGCGCTGCTGCCAGCCGCGCTCAAGGCCGATGAGCATGCCGATGGCAAGAGCTACGGCGAGGCGGGGAAGGAGAGAGGCGGCGTCCATGGTTCCTCGATGATCCGTCAGGTCCGGGCCGGGCCGTCGTTTCCCTTCCGCCAGGCTCCGGCCGGTTCGTAGCACGGCCAAGCTGGCGGCACCAATTCAGGCGCATGCTTTGCATCGGCCTCGGACCGCTATACCTGTGATCGGCATCCCGTTCCCGAGGTTTTCATGATCGTCGGCTTGACCCTCATTCTTCTCTGCCAGCTTCTGGGCGAGGTGGTGACCCGCGGCTTCGGCTGGCCGTTGCCCGGCCCCGTTCTCGGAATGCTGTTCCTGCTCGGTTTCCTGAGCCTGCGCGGCCGTTTCGCCCGCAGGCGGCCCGAGTTCGGCCGGGGAATCGATGCAACGGGCAAGGGGCTTCTGGCGCATCTGTCGCTGCTGTTCGTCCCGGCGAGCGTCGGCGTGATCCAGCGGCTCGACGTGCTGGCGGAATATGGGCTGGGCCTTGCCGTGGCCCTCGTCGTCTCGACCTTCGTGACGCTCGTCGTCACGGTCGTCGTCTTCGTGGCGGTGTCGCGCCTGACCGGCGCGTCCATCGAGAGCCCGGAGAAGAGGCCATGAGCGATTCAACCTTCTCCCTCTGGGTTTACCTGTCGCAGACGCCGCTGCTCTGGCTCGTCGTGACGCTCGGCGCCTATGCGGTCGCGGACCGGATCTCGCAGGCCTTCGGGCGGCATCCCCTGTGCAATCCGGTGCTGATCTCCGTCGTGACGGTCGCTTTCGTGCTCTGGACCACGCGCACGTCGTATCCGGTCTATTTCGAGGGCGCGAAATTCGTGCACTTCCTGCTCGGCCCCGCGACGGTCGCCCTTGCGATCCCGCTCTATGAGAACCGGCATGTCGTGCTGCGCTCCATCGTGCCGATGGTGGCGGCGCTCGTCGTGGGTTCGGCGACGGCCATCGTCTCGGCCGTCGCCGTCGCGAAACTGTTCGGCATGCCCTACGCGGTCCTTGTCTCGCTGGCGCCGAAATCGGTCACCGCGCCCGTCGGCATGGGCATCTCGGAGGCGCTCGGCGGCGATCCCGCGCTCACCGCCATTCTGATCATGCTCACCGGCGTCATCGGCTCCGTCATGGTCACGCCACTCATGAATGCGCTGCGCATGAAGGATTGGCGGGCGCGGGGCTTCGCCGTGGGGCTGGCCTCGCACGGCATCGGCACAGCGCGCGCCTTCCAGGTCAATTCGCTCGCCGGCACCTTCGCGGGGATCGCCATGGGGTTGAACGCGCTCGTCACCGCGCTGATCCTGCCCTTCGTCGTGAAGCTGCTGCTGGAGTGAGGCCGCTTCCGGTCGGCGGAGCGTCAGCTCTCCCTGCACCGTAACCCAGCCTTGCAGGATGGGCAGGGGATCATGGCGTGGATCTGGGCTATAGGGGAGGCGGAAACGCTTGACGACAGGGCCCGAGCCCAGGCTCGGCCGCACTATAAAGAACGCCGATGGACACGAAATCGCCTGCCTTGACCGCGCCCCCGCTCGCCACGACGGCGGAGAGGACCGCCGTGCCGATCCTGCTGGCGATCAGCGTGTCCCACATGCTCAACGACCTGATCCAGTCGCTGCTCCCGGCGATCTACCCGATCCTCAAGGAAACCTTCCGCCTGGATTTCGGCCAGATCGGGCTGCTGACGCTCACCTTCCAGCTCACCGCGTCGCTCCTGCAGCCCGTGGTCGGCATCCTGACGGACCGCAAGCCCCAGCCGTTCTCGCTCGTCATCGGCATGGGGTTCACCCTCGTCGGCCTCCTGACGCTCTCGCAGGCGCATAGCTTTCCGCTTCTGCTTCTCGGCGCGGCTCTGGTCGGCATGGGATCGTCGGTCTTCCATCCCGAATCCTCGCGCGTCGCCCGCATGGCGTCCGGAGGGCAGCATGGCCTGGCGCAATCGGTGTTCCAGGTGGGCGGCAATACGGGCACGGCCCTGGGGCCGCTGCTGGCGGCCTTCATCGTCGTGCCGTTCGGACAGGCCAGCATCGCCTGGTTCTCCGCGGTGGCGCTGCTCGCTATGCTGATCCTGTTCTCGGTCGGGCGGTGGTATCGGGCCAAGCTCGCGGACATGAGGGCCAGGCCCCGGGCGGCGGAGCACCGAGCCTCCCTGTCGCGCAGGCGCGTGGCCGTGTCGATCACGATCCTGATGCTGCTGGTCTTCTCGAAGAACTTCTACATGGCGAGCCTCACCAGCTACTTCACCTTCTACCTCATCGCGAAGTTCCAGCTGCCGGTGCAGGATGCGCAAATCTACCTGTTCATCTTCCTCGGAGCCGTGGCGGCGGGCACGCTGCTCGGCGGCCCGGTCGGCGACCGGATCGGGCGGCGCTACGTTATCTGGATCTCGATCCTCGGCGTGTTGCCCTTCACGCTTCTGATGCCCTACGCCAACCTGTTCTGGACGGCGGTGCTGAGCTTCATCATCGGGCTGATCCTGGCCTCCGCCTTCTCGGCCATCCTCGTCTATGCGACGGAACTCGTGCCGGGACGGGTCGGCATGATCGCCGGCCTGTTCTTCGGCCTGTCCTTCGGCATGGGCGGCCTCGGCGCCGCGGCCCTCGGGCAGCTCGCCGACATGACCGGCATCGAGACCGTCTACAAGGTGTGCGCGTTCCTGCCCGCCATCGGCCTCCTGGCCTATTTCCTGCCGAAGATCGAACGGGCGCGCGCCTGAGCCGCAGCAAGAACGTCAGAGCAGGGCAGCCCCCGCCGCATCCTCCAGAGCCTTCATCATCAGGCGGTAGGGTCCCGGTCCATGGCTGATGCGGGCGTACGGTGCGCATCCGCCATGCGCCGCTCGTGCTCCAGCAGCCATTGCTTGCGCCAGAGCTTGCCGCCGTAGCCGGTCAGCGATCCGTCGGCGCCGATCACGCGATGGCAGGGAACGATGATGGCGATCTGGTTGGCGCCGTTGGCCCGCGCGACGGCGCGGGCTGAATCGGGTCGGCCGAGAGTACGGGCAAGCGCGCCATAGCTGCGCGTCTGTCCCACCGGAATCCGTCGCAGGTTGTCCCAGACCGTCGCCTCGAAGGCCGTGCCCTTCTGCACGACCGGCACGGTGAACGCTGCCAGTTGCCCGGCGAAATATCGCCTCACTTCGTCGGCGAGCGTGTCGATCATCGGATGCCGTCCGAAGGCGATGGGGGCGACCTGCTCGCGCAGCCGCTTGATCTCGTTGGGAAGCGCCTTCCGTTCGGCGAATTCGAGCAGGTGGACGCCCGCATCGTCCGCCACGGCGAGCATGGCGCCGATGGGTGTGTCGAGCCATTGGGCGGTGAGGATCTGACGGGCGGTCGTGCGGGCCGGCGCGTCGCCGATGAGCCTGCCGATGGCATCGCGAAAGCCGCTGCCGGATTCGTAGCCTGCATCGAGCTGGGCCTCAAGCACCGAGCCTCCCTGCTTGAGCCGGCTGACGGCGTGCCCGAGCCGCTGGGAGCGGGCATATTGCGCGAAGGTCATGCCGTATTCGCGCTGGAAGGCGCGGCGAACGGTGGAGGGATCGTAGCCCAGGGCTTTCAGCTCCTCCGTCGTCCAGCGCCTGTCCGGCTCCGCCTTCACCTTGTCGCGCAGGAGGTCGAGGGCTCCGCTTGCGGGCCGCCTGCTGTCGAGGGGCTTGCAGCGCAGGCAGGCGCGAAAGCCTGCGCCCTGCGCTGCGTCCGTGCAGGAGAAGAACACGACATTGTCGCGCTTCGGCTTGCGGGCCGGACAGGTCAGACGGCAGAAGATGCCGGTCGTCTTCACGCCCACATAGGCAAATCCCTCGTAGGACGGGTCACGGGCAAGAAGGGCGGCGAAGAGGGTGTCGTCGTCACGGAGCATGAGCATGCCCATTTTCTAGCGCAGACGAGCGGGCCGTGTCGCCGGAAACGAGGCGTGTATTTTCGAAAGATGCCTCAGGGAGCCCCGGCGGCGCTCACGTTCACGGTGAGCCGCATGTCCGGATGAATGCCGCAGATCACGTCGTACCGGCCGGGCCGGTCGAAGCCGAGGGTCACCGTATCGCCCGGGTTCTGGGCGTCCGAGTTGTAGCTCCGGCCGGGACCGTCCACGCGCACATTGTGAACGCGGGTGTCGTCGTTGAGGATCCTCAGGGCCTCGCCCAGCTTCAGCAGCACGGCTCCGGGCGAGAAGCGCCGGTCCTTCTGGCTCACGATGGAAACCGCGACGGCGTCCGCGCTCACGCCCGCCGTCATCGCCTTGGCAGGCAGGCTCGCCGGGCGCGGAGGATCCTCGCTGGAGAGCGTGTTGAGGAAGGCGACGAGCTGCTCGCGTTCCCTGGGGCTGAGCGCGATGCCCTGCGGCAGATCGGCCGAGAGGGTGGGGCGCTTCACGATTGTGTCCGCGTAATGCGCGACCACCTCCTCGAAGGTGGCAAGCGAACCGTCGTGCATGTAGGGCGCGCTCCACACGCGCTCGCGCAGGCTCGGCGTCTTGAACGCATGATCGGCGGCGGCGATGCCCAAGATGGGACCGCGGCCTTTGTCCGCGCTCGCAAGTCCGATGTCGTGGAAGGCGTCGTCGGTGAAGCGCCAGCCCTGGTGGCAGGCCACGCAGCCCGCCTTGCCGACGAAAAGCGCCAGGCCCGCGAGCTCGTCAGGTTCCAGAGCCTTGTCGTCCCCCTCGACCCAGCGGTCGAAGCGCGTTTCCGGTGACACCAGCGTCCGCTCGAAGGCGGCGATGGCTTTGACGAGATTGGCCGCGCTCACGGCAGGATCCTCGGGAAAGGCTTTCGCGAAATCGCGGCGCATCTGCGGATCGGAGCCGAGGTCCCGCAGCGCGCGCTCCACATCGCCTGCCATCTCGCGCTTGTTCTCGATGGGACCCAGCGCCTGTGCCTCGAGGCTCGCGGCGCGGCCGTCCCAGAACCAGGACAGTCCCCAGGCCATGTTCCAGAGCGACGGCGTGCGCCGGTCGAGGGGCTGGCCGTCGAGGCCGGGATGCCGGTCCACCCCGTCGGAAAAGGACAGGTCTGCCTGATGGCAGCTCGCGCAGGCCATGTCGCCCGCGCCCGACAGGCGCGTGTCCTCGAACAGCTTCGCGCCGAGCGCGATCTTCTCCGGCGTGGCCGGATTGTCCGACGGCATCGGTGTGTGGTCGGGGCGCGCGAAGACCTTGCGCCAATGCGCGGCATCGAGCGGTGCGGGCCCTTCGGCCGCACCGCTCACGAGGCTCGCGAGCACGACGCCCGCCAGCACCCGGCCTGCCTTGAGAAGGTCCCCGCGCGTCATGAGCGTCAGCGCAGGTTTCCGAGCTGCAGCTCGAATTTTGCGATGGCGCTCAGGAACTCGCCCGAATCCTTGACCGCCTGCTTCGGCGGCGTCACGGACGGGAAGGTCGCCTTCAGGTCGTTCAGGCTCGCCTGAAGGGCCTTGGCCGCATCGGCGTCCTTCGCTAAGGCCGCAGGCATGACCGACGCGACGAGGCGGTCCACCTCCATCACGAAGCCGCGGGCATCCTGATACTCGACCACATTGGCGATGCGGCCCTTCTCGACGGCTTCCGCATATTCGTCTGCGGCCTGCTGCAGCACTTCGAGCGCCGTTTCGAGCACGAAATAGGTGCCGTCGGTCTCCTTCGCCTTCACCGCGGTTTCGGCGGCGGAAAGACGCTCCTCGAGTGCCGCGCGGGCGCGGGCATAGGCTTCCTTGTTCTTGGCCTTCACCGTCTGGGACAGAGCCTTCAGGGCCACCTGGAAGGGCGCGACGTTGAAGGTCTTCAGGCCATCGCGGATGCTGCCGTAGATCTCCTCTTCCGGATGCAGGAAGTGGGGCAGGGCATCCGCCCAGCGTCCGGCCTCGATCAGCTCGCCGCCGACGAGGAGATGGCCGCGGATCATCTCGATGCCGCGATAGACATGCAGAGCCGGGGGAAGCTCCGCGGCTCCGCCGCCTTCCCCGTCCCCTTCGCCGCCGGCCGTCGCGGCCGGCATGGCGTGGCCCTGGTGCTGGGCAAGCTGCAGCAGGGGCCGGTCCGTCTTCGCCGCGATCGCGGGCTGGGATGGGGCGTGCAGAATCGTCGCCTGCGAGGCCGCGGGCGCGGCGACCAGGATGGCGGTGCTCAGTCCCGCCCAAATCTTCCGTCTCTTCATGGGTTCTCCCCTCGGCGGTGCAAGGTCGCCGGCGGCTAGTTTAGAAAGACTAAAAACTACTAGTCTTTACAATGACTTAGCTACAGAATATGGGGTGGTCTGACAAGTGCGAAGGTGCCTTCCCATGTTGATGACGATTGCGGGTGTCCTGTCTCCGGCCGAGTGCGAAGAGATCCGCGCCATGCTCGGCTCCATGCGATTCGAGGACGGGCGGGCGACGGCCGGATGGAGCGCCAAGCTCGTCAAGGACAACGACCAGGCGCGGGAAGGCGCGGCTCTGAGCCTCCTGCGGGAGCGGGTCGCGAAGGCGATCATGGGCAACGAGGTCTTCAGCCTCGCCGCCCGCCCGAAGGCCCTGACGCCCCTGATCTTCGCCCGTTACGGCGCGGGCAAGGAATACGGCTCCCATGTGGACAATCCCCTGATGCACGGCATCCGCACGGACGTGTCCTTCACGCTTTTCCTCGCCGATCCTGATTCCTACGACGGCGGCGAACTCGTGATCGAGTCCGCTGCCGGCGAGGAGGAAGTGAAGCTGCCGGCAGGCCATCTGGTGGTCTACGATTCCACGAGCCTGCACCGGGTCGCGCCCGTCACGCGGGGCGAGCGCCTCGTGGCCGTGGGATGGGCGCAGAGCTACGTGCGCGACAGTGCGAAGCGCGAACTCCTCTTCGATCTCGAAACCGCCAAGCGCGGCCTCTTCGCGCAGTCAGGAAAGACGCCGGAATTCGATCTCGTGGCGAAGGCCGGCGCCAATCTCTTCAGGATGTGGGCCGAGGTCTGAGCCTCACTGCCAGGCGTAGTTGAAGCTGACGCTGATGCGCTCAGCTTCCGCCTCGTTCAGGGGCACCTCGTGGCGCAGCCAGCTTTCCCAGAGCAGCACCGTGCCCGGTGCGGGCTTCATATAGGCGAACTGGCGGTTCTCGGGCTTGGCCTTGGCCTTGCGCGGCGGGGCCGCCATCATGAAGCCCAGGCGCGGATCCTCGAGCTTGAGGGCGCTCGCGCCCTCCGGGATCGTCACGTAATAGGTGCCGCTGATCACCGAGTGCGGATGGATGTGCGAGGTGTGGATGCCGCCGGGGGGCAGGATGTTGATCCACAGGCTGTCCATGACGAGCTTGCGGCCCTGGAGATCGTATTCCAGTTCCTTGGCGAAGGCCGCCACGTGCTTGTCGATCTCCTTCAGGAGCTCGCCGAAGACCGGGACCCGCCAGGGCAGGTCGTTGAGCGAGGCATAGGACGTATAGCCCGGGTAGCCGTGCTTCACGCACCAGCGCTGCCCGGCCTCGTCATCCTCGGCGATGGACAGGCAGGCGGCTTCGAGCTCCTGGTTGCGGCGTTCCGCCTTCGCGCCCGTCAGCTCGGCGCGGTAGACTTTGGTGACGAAAAGCGTATCGATGCTTGCCATGGCTCGGCTCTCTTATGGGGCTGGTCCCGTCAAAATGATGGCCCGATTTGAGGCGCATACCAGCTTTTCCGGACGAATGCCTCCCCATGGCTTGAAGGTTTCATGGGGACAACACACCTTGGCCTTATGATGCTGCCCTCCATCCCTTCGGCCGTGCCAGGCGATCTCATGTCCATGGCGCGCAGCCTCGATTCCGAGACCCTCGCGGGCGTCATCGCCCTGCGCGACTGGCTCGTCACGACGGCGGCCCGGATGGAGGATTCGAGCGAGGTCCTGTCCGGCTTCCTCCGCCGGCTGATCGATCTCGGCCTGCCCATCGACCGCGCCGTCTCGGCCATCGAGGCTCTGCATTCGGAATATGCCGGGATCGGACGGTTCTGGACCCGGGAGGAGGGCACGGTCGTGCGCTACCTGCCGCACGGCGACCGGCGCGAAAGCATTTATCAGTCGAGCCCCTTCGCCTATGTCCACCGCACCGGCGAGTGGCTGATCCTCGACCTGACGACCACCCCCGACGATCTTTTCCCCATCGTCCCGGAACTGAAGGAAGCAGGCTACCGCCACTACGTCACGATTCCGATCCGCTTCACCAACGGCGCCGAGAACGCGATCTCCTTCGCGACCCGGGCGCCCGAGGGGTTCGGCACCCGGGAGCTGACGATCCTGCGCATCGTCCTGCCGTCCTTCGCCCTCGTGACCGAGCTGCGCGCCACCAGCAACAGGCTCGACGAGGTGCTGCGCATCTATGTGGGCGACGATCCCCACAAGGCGATCCTCTCCGGGACGATCCAGCGCGGGCAGGTCACACGCATCCGGTCGGCTATTCTCTTCGCCGACATGCGCGACTACACGCACATCTCCTCGCGCCTGAGCCCGGAGAGCGCGGTCGAATTGCTGAACACCTATTTCGACTGCATCGTGCCGCCCATCGAGGACGAGGGCGGAGAGGTGCTGAAATATCTGGGCGACGGCGCGTGCGCGACAAGGGCGACGACACGGGTGGCGCGGCGCAATCGGCCCTGACGGCCGCGACCCATGCGCTCCGCCGCATCGAGGCGGCGAACGGCGAAGGGCGTTTCCCCGTGCCCATCCATGTGGGCTTTGCCCTGCATCATGGCGATGCGGCCTATGGCAATGTAGGCTCCGGCCAGCGCCTCGACTTCACGGTGATCGGGCGCGACGTGAACTTCGCGAGCCGCATCGCGGAACTCAACAAGCGATTGGGCGAGCCGCTTCTGATGTCCAAGCCCTTCGTCGAGCATCTCTGGGGCAATCCGATGCCTCTCGGCGCCCATGCGGTCGAAGGCTTCGAGGAAGCGATCGAGGTCTACAGGCCCTGAAGGCCTTCGCGCCCATGCGGCGCATCGAGGTCGAGAACCGGCCCGAGCGGCACGATGCCCGTCGGATTGATGGTCCGGTGGCTCTCGTAGTAATGCCCCTTGATGTGGACCATGTTCACGGTCTCGGCGATGCCGTCCATCTGGTAGATGTCGCGCAGATAGCCCGACAGATACGCATAATCCGCGATGCGGCGCAGGTTGCATTTGAAATGGCCCACATAGACCGGATCGAAGCGCACCAGCGTGGTGAAGAGTCTGATATCGGCCTCGGTCAGCCTGTCGCCGCAAAGATATCGCCGTGAGGACAGGCGCTCGTCGAGGGAATCGAGCGTCGCGAAGAGCGGGCGCACCGCCTCCTCATAGGCATGCTGCGCCGTTGCGAAGCCGGCCTTGTACACGCCGTTGTTCACGGTGTCGTAGATATGGGCGTTGAGGCTGTCGATCTCGCCGCGCAGGTCCGCCGGGTAGTAATCGCCGGGCCTGGCGCCCAGCCCGTCGAAGGCCGTGTTCATCATGCGGATGATCTCGGCGGATTCGTTGCTGACGATGGTGCCTTTCGCCTTGTCCCACAGCACGGGCACCGTCACCCGGCCCGAATAGTCGCGCTTGGCGGCGGTGTAGACCTGATGCAGGTATTGTGCGCCGTGGATGGGATCCGGGATGACGCCCGGACCATCCTCGAAGGTCCACCCGTTCTCCAGCATGCGCCAGTGCACGACGGAGACGCCGATCATGGCCTCGAGCCCTTTCAGCTTGCGCATGATCAGGGTGCGGTGCGCCCAGGGGCAGGCGAGCGATACGTAGAGATGATAGCGGCCGGGCTCGGCCTCGAACCCGCCGTCGCCTGACGGTCCGGGCGAGCCGTCGGCGGTGACCCAGTTCCGGAAAACCGCATTGGTGCGCACGAAGCGCCCGCCCGTGCTCTTCGTGTCGTACCACCGATCCTGCCAGACCCCGTCGACAAGCAATCCCATTTCGGTCTCCCTGCAGGCTGCAAGCCCGAAGCCCAAGCCAGCCACGAAGGCAGAGAGATGGCCGCCCGCGACAGAGGTCAAGGGCTTGCGCGACGATTTTGAGCCATGTGGCGGACGCAGCGGGGAGGCAGGGACGTGCGATGACGACGGAATTTTATAAAAAACTCAGCGCGATAGTGGAGTTCGAAATGTCCCGGGGAGAGTTGGGCTGACGCAGGTTTCCGGGTCAGCCGATTGAGTATCAGAATTTCTTGATCTGGTCCTTACTGACCACCAGGTCACCGGAGATCGGGAACTGCGGGAACAGGTGAACTCGGTAGTTGCCGTTATCGAGCTCTTCCCAGCACCCCCGTGAAATAATGTTCCCCCTGTTTGCGCCCCTGATCGCCAGTGTGGCGTTTTTCCCGTTTGGCATAGGACACTGCTCACCGGCCTTGGTGTCATCGAACGTAAATGCAAGCTCACCGGTCAGGTCCGCCGTGAAATTTGCGTATGAATCCAGGGCGGCTATTGCTGTCGCTGGAAACAGGATTGCCGTCACAACGGCTGCTGCGATCTTTCTCATATTACCCCCGCTATCATGCTGCTTGCGCTTATGCGCTTTTGAAAATGAAGTACGAAGCAATCGAAGCCAGATACAGTGCGATCGAGTTCTGCACCCATGAACTGTGGCTCATGGTGCCGCTGGTGCCTAGGCTGCCGGCGTCGATCAGGCCCATGACGAAGAACAGGCTGGCTGCAGCGAACAAGGCAAGGCTGATGTACTTCATGGTTTCTCCCCTTTGAAATGTTTGGCTCAAGGGGGGCTATCATGAATCGAACTTGATAAACAATTTGGAGTTTGAGCATGTGCTGAGCGGCCTCTACGGGACGCCGCCACAAGTACCGCACCGGTGCATGCCCATGGTCTTTTTGAACGACCGCTTAAAATGGTGCAGGCTCAAGACAACAACGTTTGCCAGATCATCCGGACCAATGCTGTCCTTAAGGTTGGCGTCTATGTACTTGCTAACCCGGCGCTGCCACTCTCTCGTCAGCCTCTACTGCTCGATGGGCTTGATGACCTTGTCTCGTTCTGGCGACCGTGCATAGCAGACGGCTGCGGCCGATGACAGGTTGAACGCGTCCGTGAACGATGCCGAGCGAAAACCTCTGCTGGCGCATGCAATCTTTTCAGACGGCAGCCTCTCGCTCACAGAGCAATTCGAATTGCTCGTTGGTTGATGCGAAAAGCAGATCGTTTTCCTTCCCTCAAGATCAGCCAGGACTTGAGATAGAATCAGACGTGACGAGAAAAGCCCATTCGGCCCTCCAAGCAGTGAGAGGGCCAGTACGGGAAACTTTGCCGTAATCGTTGCCGTGCTTGGCGTCGAACCAACGAAATTTGGTCTAAGTATTTGAAAAGATTGGTGGGCCCGGCAGGACTCGAACCTGCAACCAGACCGTTATGAGCGGCCGGCTCTAACCATTGAGCTACAGGCCCTTCCAAGGAGAAGGTCAGCCATTCTCTAGCCGAGGGCGAGCCTTTCGTCACCCCCCGGCATGGGGAGGAGCCTCCCTGGCCGGGCGGGGCCTTCCGCCGCGCTTCGCACGGCATCGGGCCGATGACCGGCCGGGTCATGGGAGGCCGTCTCCCGGTTCGCCGCAGGACGTGAAAATCCGGAGATTCGGCGTGTCCCCGGCCACAGCTTGAACGAGGGATGTGGAAGTTGCCTGGATCGCGGGCCCCGAGCGGTTTCGTGGCCCGTGCCTTTCCGGGCGCGCCGTTCTACTCTGAGCGCCGAAAGGGAAGCCCTCCATGATCGGTCGAGCCGAGAAGACGCGAAGCCATGTGCCCGGGCTGAGATGCCCGAATTCCGAAAAGGCCGTGTCCCTGGCCCTTCAGGGCGGCGGCGCCCACGGGGCCTTCACCTGGGGCGTCCTCGATTACCTGCTCGAGGACGGGCGGCTCGCCATCGAGGCGATCACGGGAGCGAGCGCCGGTTCCATGAATGCGGTGGTGCTCTTCGAAGGCTGGCTCGACGGCGGGCGTGACGGGGCGCGCGAGCAGCTGCGCAAGTTCTGGAAGCGCGTGAGCCTCGACGGCGTCCTGTCGCCGGTTCAGCGCACGCTGTTCGACAAGATCCTGGGCTATTGGAGCCTCGATGGATCGCCGGCCCATTTCTGGCTCGATGCCTGGTCGCGGGTGGCGAGCCCCTACGATCTCAACCCGCTCGACATCAACCCCCTGCGGGATGCCCTCAACGACCTGATCGATTTCGAGCGGGTGAGGGCCTGCAAGGACGCAAAGCTCTTCATCGCCGCAACCAATGTCTGGTCGGGCAAGGTCCAGGTCTTCACCGGTCCCGAGCTGACGGTCGACCATGTTCTGGCCTCGGCCTGCCTGCCGATGATCTTCAAGGCGGTCGAGATCGCCGGCGAGCCTTATTGGGACGGCGGTTATTCCGGCAACCCGCCCCTGTTCCCGCTTTTCTATGAAACGGAAACCGATGACATCCTGCTCGTCCAGATCAACCCCATCGAGCGCCGCTACACGCCGCGCACGGCTCAGGAAATCCAGAACCGTCTCACGGAGATCACGTTCAACGCGCATCTGCTCCAGGAGCTGAGGGCGATCGGCTTCGTGACCCGATTGATCGACGAGGGCAAACTGTCGACCCGCGACTACAAGCGCGTTCTCATGCACCGCATCCATGGCGGGCAGAAGCTCGACGAGATTACGGCCGCCTCGCGCCTGAGCGCCAAGTGGGAGTTCTTCAAGGAGCTCAAGGATCTGGGTCGGGCGTCGGCGCGCAAGTGGCTTGCGGAAAACTATGCCTTCATCGGGCAGACGAGCACCCTGGATCTGCGCGACACCTATTCCTGAATTCTTTGGAAGAAGAGCCCCGCCTCAGCGGCGGGGCTCGTGAGGTCAGCTGCGCTTCGGCGGATTGGCGGGCCAGCTCTTGATGAGCGTGTCGTAATCCACCGTCTCGCCTTTCGGCTTCTCGTTCGCGAGTTTGCGCTGCGGGGCGATGTTGCCCGAAGCTTCGGCCTTCTTGAACCATTCCTCGGCCGATGTCTTCGGGTTGAGCTTCGGTCCGCACTCGCCCTGCACATTGGCGCGCTCCAGGCGGCCGAGCACGTCGTCCTGGGCGGCGGCGAGGGCATTCATCGCTTCCTGCGGCGTCTTCGAGCCGGAGGCCGCGTCGCCGATGTTCTGCCACCAGAGCTGGGCGAGCTTAGGGTAATCCGGCACGTTGTTGCCGGTCGGCGTCCACTGCACGCGGGCGGGCGAGCGGTAGAACTCGACGAGGCCGCCGAGCTTGGGCGCGCGCTCCGTCATCGACGGGTGCCAGATGTCGCTCTCGCGGATGAAGGTGAGGCCCACATGGCTCTTCTTCAGCGAGACCGTCTTGGAGGTCACGAACTGCGCATAGAGCCAGGCCGCCTTGCGCCGCTCGACCGGCGTGGACTTCAACAGCGTCCACGAGCCCGCATCCTGGTAGCCGAGCTTCATGCCCTCCTTCCAGTACGAGCCGTGCGGCGAGGGCGCCATGCGCCATTTCGGCGTGCCGTCCGCGTTCACCACCGGCAGGCCGGGCTTCACCATGTCGGCGGTGAAGGCCGTGTACCAGAAGATCTGCTGGGCGACGTTGCCCTGAGCCGGCACGGGACCCGACTCGGAGAAGGTCATGCCGGCCGCCTGCGGCGGGGCATATTTCTTCAGCCAGTCGAGATATTTGGTGATGGCATAGACGGCCGCCGGGCCGTTGGTGTCGCCGCCGCGCTCGACGGAAGAGCCGACCGGACGGCAGCCTTCCATGCGGATGCCCCATTCGTCGACGGGAAGCCCGTTCGGGATGCCCTTGTCGCCGTTGCCCGCCATGGAGAGCCAGGCATCGGTGAAGCGCCACCCGAGCGACGGATCCTTCTTGCCGTAATCCATGTGGCCATAGACCTTGACGCCGTCGATTTCCTTCACGTCGTTGGTGAAGAATTCGGCGATGTCCTCATAGGCCGACCAGTTCACCGGCACGCCGAGGTCGTAGCCGTACTTGGCCTTGAACTTCTCCTTCAAGTCGGGGCGCTGGAACCAGTCGTAGCGGAACCAGTAGACGTTCGCGAATTGCTGGTCGGGCAGCTGATACATCTTGCCGTCCGGCGCGGTCGTGAAGGACTTGCCGATGAAGTCCTTGATGTCGAGCGTCGGCGAGGTCACGTCCTTGCCTTCGCCTGCCATCCAGTCGTCGAGCGCCACGGCCTGCTTGTAGCGGAAGTGGGTGCCGATCAGGTCGGAATCGTTGACCCAGGCATCGTAGATGTTGCGTCCGGACTGCATCTGCGTCTGGATCTTCTCTACCACGTCGCCTTCCTGGATCAGGTCGTGGGTGAGCTTGATGCCGGTGATCTCGGAGAACGCCTTGGCCAGCGTGCGCGCTTCGTATTCATGGGTCGTGATGGTTTCGGAGACCACGTTGATCTCCATGCCGGCGAAGGGCTTCGCGGCGTTCACGAACCATTCCATCTCCTTCAGCTGCTCGTCCTTGGAGAGCGTCGAAGGCTGGAATTCGCTGTCGATCCAGCGGCGGGCTTCTTCCATGCCGGCCAGGGCGGCGCTTGAGCCGAGCGCCATGGCCAGCACGCTTGTCGAGATGAAGAGTTTCAAGCGCCTGTGTGTCGGGGTGAGCTTCATTCATTCCTCCCAAGTGATGCCCTGCCGGCTGGAGCGCCGGTCTTGGTCCCTGCGGCCCGGGCTGACCGCAAGGCTTTGAGATTTGCGCTTCTCACACGTAGCGGAACACCGCAGCCGCATAGAGGAGCGAAAGGGCGGACGCCCACCACAGGTCCGGCCCGGCGAGGCCGAGCCAGGCGAGGTGGATGAAGGCGGAACCGAGAAGCGAGATGAAAAGCCGGTCGCCGCGCGTGGTCGGGATGCGCAGGATTCCGACGCGTTCCGTCTCGGGACGGTAGACCGCGAGCAGGGTCATGAGCAGCAGCAGGCTGGCGAGGGCCGCGAAGAAAAGGCCGGTCTGCCAGGTCCAGGCCATCCAGGCGAGATCGGGCATGGCGTTCTCCTTCAGACCCGGCCCAGGGCGAAGCCCTTGGCGATGTAGTTGCGGACGAACCAGATCACGAGCGCGCCCGGCACGATGGTGAGCACGCCGGCGGCGGCGAGCAGGCCCCAATCCATGCCCGCCGCCGAGACGGTGCGCGTCATGGTGGCGGCGATCGGTTTGGCGTTGACCGAGGTGAGCGTGCGCGCCAGCAGCAGCTCGACCCAGGAGAACATGAAGCAGAAGAAGGCCGCGACGCCGACGCCGGAGGCGATCAGCGGCATGAAGATCTTCACGAAGAAGCGCGGGAAGGAATAACCGTCGATGGCCGCCGTTTCGTCGATCTCCCGCGGAACGCCCGACATGAAGCCCTCCAGAATCCAGACGGCCAGCGGCACGTTGAAGAGGCAGTGCGCCAGCGCCACGGCCCAGGGCGTGTCGAAGAGCCCGATGGCCGAGTAGAGGTTGAAGAAGGGCAGGGCGAAGACGGCGGGCGGCGCCATGCGGTTGGTGAGCAGCCAGAAGAACAGGTGCTTGTCGCCCAGGAACCTGTACCGGGAGAAGGCATAAGCCGCAGGGAGCGCGAAGGCGATGGACAGGACCGTGTTGATGAGCACGTAGGTGAGGGAGTTGATGTAGCCGGAATACCAGCTCTCGTCCGTGAAGATCCTGATGTAGTTGTCGAAGGTGATCTCCTGCGGCCAGAGCGTGAGGCCCGAGGTGATCTCCGTGTTCGTCTTCAGGCTCATGTTCACGAGCCAGTAGATCGGCAGCATGAGGAACAGGAGGTAGAGCGTCATCACCACGACGCGCCCGTTCACGCGCGGGCCGGACAGGGCGCGGTTCGCCGCGACTGGTTGCGCGATGGATTTCACGTCGGAGGAGCCGACGGCGACGGTTCCGGTCATGCTTCGATCCTCTCGCGCTGCGCATCCACATTGGTCATCACGGTATAGAAGACCCAGCAGATGGCGAGGATGATCAGGTTGTAGACCAGCGACATGGCGGCGGCCTTGCCGAGATCGAACTGGCCGAGCGCCAGCTTCACCAGATCGATGGACAGGAAGGTTGTGGCGTTGCCCGGTCCGCCGCCGGTGAGCACGAAGGGCTCGGTATAGATCATGAACGAATCCATGAATCGCAGGAGAACGGCGATCAGCAGCACGCGCCGCATCTTGGGCAGCTGGATAATGCGGAAGACCGCCCAGCGCGAGGCGCCGTCGATGCGGGCGGCCTGGTAATAGGCATCCGGAATGGACTTGAGGCCCGCATAGCACAGAAGGGCGATGAGGCTCGTCCAGTGCCAGACGTCCATGACGACGATGGTGATCCAGGCATCCAGCGGGTCGCCGGTGTAGTTATAGTCGATGCCGAGATGGTTCACGATCCAGCCGAGCAGGCCGATGTCGCCGCGGGCGAAGACCTGCCAGATCGTGCCGACCACGTTCCACGGAATGAGAAGCGGCAGCGCCATGAGAACGAGGCAGAGCGCCACGGTCCAGCCCTCGCGCGGCATGGCGAGCGCCACCGCGATGCCGAGCGGCACCTCGATGAGCAGGATGATCGCGGAGAACAGGAGCGTTCGCCAGAGCGAATCGAAGAAGCGCTCGCCGAGCTGGCTCGACGGATCGAGAAGCTCCTGGAACCATCCGATCCCGTTCCAGAAGAACTGGTTGTTGCCGAAGGTGTCCTGGACCGAGTAGTTCACCACGGTCATGAGCGGCAGCACGGCCGAGAACGCCACGATGGCGAAAACCGGCAGGACGAAGAACCATGCTTTGTTGTTGACGGTCTTCGTCATGCTGCGTGACCTCCGGCAGATTCGTCCGTAACCAGATGCCCGTTGGCATAGATATGCACATGCCGTGGATCGAGGACGAGCGAAGCCTCGTCGCCTTCGATGGAAATGCCGTCCGGAACGCTGGCGGCAAGAGGGTGGCCGTTCATCTCGACCCGGGCGATGCGCGCCCGCCCGATATCGTCGATGCGGCGCACATGGACCGGCAGTCCCACGCCCTTCGGCTGGAGCTGCACGAATTCCGGGCGGATGCCGAGCTCGACGCGCTCGGCGACGAGCGGGCGATAGGGCCGCTTGAGGGCAACCCTCTCGCTGCCGATGAAGGCGGAGGCGCCTTCGACCCGGCAGGGCAGGATGTTCATGCCGGGCGAGCCGATGAAGTGCCCCACGAAGGTGTGCGCCGGGCGCTCGAACAGCTCGTCGGGCGTGCCGGTCTGGACCACGGCCCCGTCATGCATGACCACGACCTTGTCCGCGAAGGTGAGCGCCTCGGTCTGGTCGTGCGTCACGTAGATCATGGTGATGTCGAGCGCGCGGTGAATCTCCTTCAGGGTGGAGCGCAGCTGCCATTTGAGATGCGGGTCGATGACGGTCAAGGGCTCGTCGAACAGAATGGCCGCCACGTCGGGCCGCACGAGCCCGCGCCCGAGGGAGATCTTCTGCTTCATATCCGCCGTCAGGTTGCTCGCCTTGCGGTCGAGCACGCGGGTCAGATCGAGCAGATGCGCGATCTCCTCCACGCGCCGGGCCGTCCTGTCGCGGGGGACATGGCGGTTCTTGAGCGGGAAGGCCAGGTTCTCGCGCACGGTCATGGTGTCGTAGACAACCGGGAACTGGAACACCTGCGCGATGTTGCGCGCTTCCGTCGGCAGGTCGGTCACGTCGAGATCGTCGAACCGCACGCGGCCGCGCGTGGGGCGCACGAGTCCCGAGATGATGTTAAGGAGCGTGGTCTTGCCGCAGCCCGAAGGTCCGAGCAGCGCATAGGCGCCGCCCTGGTTCCAGACATGGTTGATTTCCTTGAGCGCGTAATCCTCCGCCCTGCGCGGATCGGGTTTGTAGGCATGGGCGAGATGGTCGAGCGTGATGCGGGCCATGCTTGTCTCCTCACGCGGCTTTCTGGGCGGAGGCCGCGGCGGCGAGGCGGCCCTGCGCATCGAAGAGGAACAGGCGATGCGGATCGAGATAGGCCGTCACGGGGGATTTCGGCTCCAGCCGCCGCACGCCGGGCACCAGGGCCACGAGGCGATGCTCGCTCGCGTCGAGATGGATGTAGCTTTCCGATCCGGTGATCTCCGCGACGGAGACGACGGCGGGAATGGCGATCTCGTCGCCGCCCTTCGGGTCGAGGGTAAGGTGATGGGCGCGAAAGCCCAAAGTGTAGTCGCCATCGGGAACGGCGGCGAGGGGGCCCGTGGCCCGGACTTCGCCCCCGGTGCTCAAGATGGCGCTGCCGCCGGTCTTGATGACCTTGAGGGTGTTGAGCGGCGGGTCGGAAAAGACGCGCGCCGTGGTCAGATCCTGCGGGCGGCGATAGACCTGCGGCGTCGGCCCGAACTGCGTCACGCGGCCCTCGGAGAGGGTGGCGGTGTTGCCGCCGAGCAGAAGCGCCTCGGAGGGTTCCGTGGTCGCATAGACGAAGATGGCGCCGGAAGCCGAGAAGACCCGCGGCAGCTCTTCGCGCAGCTCCTCCCGCAGCTTGTAGTCGAGATTGGCGAGGGGTTCGTCGAGCAGCACGAGATCGGCGCGCTTTACGAGCGCGCGCGCAATCGCCGTTCGCTGCTGCTGGCCGCCGGACAGGTTCAGCGGCTTGCGGTCGAGATAGGGCTCGAGCTTGAGAAGCCGCGCGGCGTCGCGCACGCGGGCGTCGGTCTCTTTCTGCGGCAGGCCGGAGACGCGCAGGGGCGAGGCGATGTTCTCATAAACGCTGAGAGACGGGTAGTTGATGAACTGCTGATAGACCATGGCCACGCTGCGGCGCTGCACGGGCCAGCCCGTCACGTCCTTGCCGTCGAACAGGATGCGACCCTCCGTTGGGGCATCGAGGCCGGCCATGAGCCGCATGAGAGACGTCTTGCCGGCAAGCGTCGCCCCCAGAAGCACGTTGAGGGAGCCGCGCTCCAGGGTCATGTGGACATTGTCGATGTGCTTGGCTGCCCCGACCGTCTTGGAGACGCCATCAAGAACGAGAGTCATCGGCACTTTCCTGAAGGTCGAGCGGCAATGGGAAAGAGAAAGGGGAGATGAGAGCCGATGGACGGGCAAAGGCGAAGGATGCGGCTTTCGTCGCCGCGTCGCGGGTCTTGCGATGCCCGCGCACATCATCAACCGTCGCGACGCCGAACGTCGCCGATCCCTGCGGACTCAAGAGCATTTCTCCCGGCTTCAAGCCTTTCGAGCCTGAGCTTTCTTATTGTTATAACAATCAGGCTATCTTGCCCCTCAGCCGAAAGCAACCAGGGGTATAGAAGCCGGACCGCGTCCCGACTGGACCTCAAGGAACATAGGTCAGGCGGGTCCGGAAGGAAGATCCGCAGGCGTCGTGTACGGGGCGAGAAACGCCTTCATCGTCCGGTCGGCATCCGCCCCTTCCGGCTGCGGCATCGGGCTGCCTTGTCCGTCATGGACGCGGCATTGACGATCGTGCCTCGATCCGTCAGGAGCGGGGGGCACGAGCCATGAGCGTGCAGGCGACGAGAGGTTTGAGATGACCATGCGGACGGATGTGCAGCGGCGCTTGACGGACCTGCTCGGTCCGGCGGCGGTCATCGCGGAAGGGCCAGACCTCGCCCCCTACGCCGTGGACTGGCGCAAGCTCTTTCCGGGCCAGCCGGCCTGCGTCGTCCGCCCATCCTCGACCGAGCAGGTGGCCCGGATCGTGCAGATCTGCCGCGAGGCGAGGGCCGCCATCGTGCCGCAGGGCGGCAATACGGGGCTGGCCGGCGGGGCCGTGCCGGATGCCTCGGGCACGCAGGTGGTCCTGTCCCTTAACCGCATGGCGGCCATCCGCGACGTCGATCCCGTCGGCATGACCATCGAGGCGGAGGCCGGGTGCATTCTGAAAGTGGCGCAGGATGCCGCCGCGGATGCGGGACGCCTGCTGCCGATCAGCCTGGCGGCCGAGGGTTCCGCCACCATCGGCGGCGTGGTGGCCGCCAATGCGGGCGGCGTGAACGTGCTGCGCTACGGCATGACCCGCAACCTCGTGCTCGGGCTCGAAGTGGTTCTGCCCGACGGCAGCATCGCCCATGGCCTGCGCCGCCTGCGCAAGGACAATGCGGGCTATGACTGGAAGCAGCTCTTCATCGGCAGCGAGGGCACGCTCGGGATCGTGACGGCGGCGGTCCTCAGGCTCGTGCCGCGACCGAAGCATTCCGTGACCGCGCTGCTCTCCGTGACGGATCCGGCGGTGGCCCTGCGCCTCCTGGCGCTCGCCCAGGACGAATTGGGCGATCAGATCTCGGCCTTCGAGCTGATCTCCGCCACCTCCCTGCAGCTCGTTGCCAAGCATGCGGGCCTCAAGGCCCCGATCGCCGAAGGCGAGTGGTTCGTGCTGGTCGAGGCGGCGTCGAGCCTTCCTGGCCTACGGGAGGCCGCCGAGGCCATGCTGGGTTCGGCCTTCGAGCAGGAGATCGCGCTCGATGGCGTCATCGCCGAATCGGGGGCGCAGGCGGCCCAGCTCTGGGCTTTGCGCGAGCATGTGACGGAGTCGGAGGCCCGCGAGGGCAAGAGCGTGAAGCACGACGTCTCGGTGCCGCTCACGGAGGTTCCGCGCTTCCTGGACGAGGCGGGGAAGGCTCTCGCCGCCGGGGCTCCGGGAACGCGCGTCAATGCCTTCGGGCATCTCGGCGACGGCAACATCCATTACAACGTGCTCGTGGAGGCGGGCCACGACGCGGGCGTCGTGAACCGCATCGTGCACGATATCGTTGCAGCCTTCGGGGGCAGCATCTCGGCGGAGCACGGCATCGGGCAGTACCGCGTCGGCGAGCTCGCCCGCTACCGCGCTCCGGTCGAAATGGAACTCGCCCGCGCGATCAAGCGTGCGCTCGACCCCGACAACAGGCTCAATCCGGGCAAGGTGCTCCTGCCCTGAGATAGGACTCAGCTGCGGCCCAGCGTGTAGAACTCGTCGTTGGGCCGCATGCCGGTGACGTTCGCGAGCCTGTTCGACATGGCGAAGAAGGCGGCGATGGCGGCGATGTCCCAGACGTCTTCTTCCGTAAAGCCATGCGCGCCGAGCGCCGCGAAGTCGGCATCGCCGACGGCATAGGCTTCGAGAGCGACCTTCATGGCGAAGTCGAGCATCGCCTTCTGCCGGGGAGAAAGATCCGCCTTGCGGTAGTTGATGGCGACCTGATCGGCGATCAGCGGGTTCTTGGCCCGGATGCGCAGGATCGCGCCGTGGGCGATGACGCAGTACTGGCATTGATTGGCGTTGCTGGTGGCGACCACGATCATTTCGCGTTCGGCCTTGCTGAGATTGCTGGGCTTGTCCATCAGCGCGTCGTGATAGGCGAAGAAGGCCCTGAACTCGTCCGGCCTGCGCGCGAGAACCCAGAAGACGTTCGGCACGAAGCCGGATTTTTCCTGCACGGCCAGGATGCGCGCGCGGATATCCTCCGGCAGGTCGGCGAGCTCGGGAACGGGAAAGCGGCTGATCGGCGGCAGGCTCACGGGGCACCTCTCTTCCATGGCCCGCTCGGAAGGCGGCGTTCCTCACGGGGCTTCTTGCAAGTTCGAGCTTATTCGGGTTGGATTCCCGAGACAACGCACCGCCAGTCCGGGAGAGAATGCTCATGAGCGCCCAAGAGGCCCTTGCCGACGATCCCCTTTTGCTGCGCGATGAGCGGAACGGGGTCGTGACCCTGACCCTCAACCGGCCGTCCCGGTTCAATGCCCTGTCGGAGGAGATGCTGTCGGCGCTCCAGGCGGCGCTCGACGGGCTCAAGGAGGACCAGGCGGTGCGCTGCGTCGTTCTGGCCGCATCGGGCAAGGCGTTCTGCGCGGGGCACGACCTCAAGCAGATGCGCGCCCATCCGCGCCAGGATTACTACGAGGCCCTGTTCGCGCAATGCAGCCGGGTGATGCAGGCCATCGTCACCCTGCCCGTTCCCGTGATCGCGCGCGTGCAGGGCATGGCGACCGCTGCCGGATGCCAGCTGGTCGCCTCCTGCGATCTCGCGGTGGCCGCCCAGAGCGCGAGCTTTGCCGTATCGGGCATCAATGTGGGCCTCTTCTGCTCCACGCCGGCGGTAGCGCTTTCCCGCAACGTCGCGCCCAAGCGCGCATTCGACATGCTCGTCACTGGCCGCTTCATTTCCGCCGCCGAGGCGCTCTCCTTCGGTCTCGTCAACCGCGTCGCGCCGGATGCGGAGCTGGACAGGGCCGTCGATGCGCTGACCGCCGAGATCTGCGCGAAGAGCCCGGTCGCCATCCGCACGGGCAAGGCCATGTTCGGCCGCCAGCGCTCCATGAGCCTGGAGGAGGCCTATGCCTATGCGGGCCATGTGATGGCCTGCAACATGATGGCCGAGGATGCGGCCGAGGGCATCGACGCCTTCATCGAAAAGCGCAAGCCGGTGTGGAAGGGGCGTTGAAGCGCCCCGCATTCAGCCCGCAGCTTTCAGGGTCCGCGCCATTTCGCGCAGCTGGAACTTCTGGATCTTGCCCGTGGAGGTCTTCGGCAGCTCCGTGAAGATCACCGTGCGTGGGCACTTGTAGGAGGCGAGATTCTGACGGCACCAGGCGACGATGTCCTCGGCCGAAACGGATTGATCGGGCTTCAATTCCACGAAGGCGCACGGGGTTTCGCCCCATTTTTCGTCCGGCATCGCCACGACCGCCGCCGCCTGGATGGCGGGATGCTTGTAGAGCGCATCCTCGACTTCGATGGAGGAGATGTTCTCGCCGCCCGAGATGATGATGTCCTTCGAGCGGTCCTTGAGCTGCACATAGCCGTCCGGATATTTCACGCCGAGGTCGCCGGAATGGAACCAGCCGCCCTCGAAGGCCTTGGCCGTGCCCGCCGGGTTCTTGAGATAGCCCTTCATCACCACGTTGCCGCGGAACATCACCTCGCCGAGGGTCTGCCCATCCGCGGGAACGGGCTGCATGGTGACCGGGTCGAGCACATCGAGGGCTTCCAGAACCGGATAGCGCACGCCCTGCCGCGCCTTCTTCGCCGCATATTCGCCGGGAGCGAGCGCATCCCAGTCCTGATGCCATTCGTTCACGACCGCCGGGCCGTAGACTTCCGTCAGGCCGTAGAGATGCGTCACGTCGAAGCCCGCGGCCTTCATCGCCGCAAGCACCGCCTCCGGCGGCGGGGCCGCCGCCGTCATGAATTTGACCGTGTGGGGCAGGGGCCGCCTCTCGGATGCCGGCGCGTTGAGCAGCGCCGACATGACGATGGGCGCGCCGCACAGATGGGTCACCTTGTGGTCGGCGAGCGCGTCGTACATGGGCTTGGCGCGCACCGCCCGCAGGCACACATGGGTGCCCGCGACGAGGGAGAGCGACCAGGGAAAGCACCAGCCGTTGCAGTGAAACATGGGAAGCGTCCACAGATAGACAGGGTGCTGGCCCATGGCGGCGGTGAGGATGTTGCCCATGGCGAGCAGATAGGCGCCGCGATGGTGATAGACGACGCCCTTGGGATCGCCGGTGGTGCCGGATGTGTAGTTGAGGGCAATCGCATCCCATTCGTCCTGCGGCGGGCTCCAGACGAAATCCGGATCGCCCCCGTCGAGGAAGTCCTCGTATTCCAGGGCGCCGAGGCGTTCGCCCGCGCCGGTGAATTCGGGGTCGTCGTAGTCGATCACCAGGGGCTTGCGGGAACTCTGCGCGAGAGCCGCCTTGATGGTGGCTGAGAACTCCCGGTCCGTGATCAGCACCTTGGCTTCGCTGTGCTCCAGGGAGAAAGCGAGGATCTTGGCATCGAGGCGCGTGTTGAGGGTGTTGAGCACCGCGCCGGTCATGGGGACGCCGTAATGGCATTCGAGCATGGCCGGGGTGTTGGGCAGCATCACGGAGACCGTATCACCGCGTCCGATGCCGCGCTGGGCGAGGGCCGAGGCCAGGCGCCGCGCGCGGGCATAGAAATCGCGGTAGCTGCGCTTCAGCGGCCCATGGACGATCGCGATCCGATCCGGATGCACGCTGGCTGCGCGCTCCAGGAAGGCAAGGGGCGTCAACGGCTGGTAATTCGCCGGGTTCTTGTCGAGGTCGATATCATAGATCGTCGCGGCCACTGGCGTTCTCCCCTTTGGCCGGGAGTATTGCCGCAGGGGGACAGGCTGACAATTCGACCAAATGTCAGGCGCTGCGCGCAGGAGGCTCAGCCACCGCTTGCGGCCATGACGGCACGCTTCGCCTTTGCCGTGATCGCGTCCCAGGCCTGCGCGCGGATGTCGGAGGGCTGACAGACCCACGAACCGCCGACGGCCACGACATGGGGCAGGGCGAGCCACTCCCCGGCGTTCTTCTCGTCGATGCCGCCCGTCGGGCAGAAGCGCGCCTGCGGGAAGGGGCCCGCCAGCGCCTTCAAGGCCGGAATGCCCCCGGCCGGAACGGCGGGGAAGAACTTGACGGTGTGAAAGCCGTGCGCCAGCGCGGCCATGAGTTCGGAGGCCGTGGCGATGCCGGGGATGAACGGCATCTCGCTGCGTGAGGCTGCTGCGAGAAGATCCGGCGTGGCGCCGGGACTCAAGGCATAGCGCGCGCCCAGGGCTTGCGCCCGTTCCAGATCCTTAGGCGTGAGAACCGTGCCGATGCCGACGATGGCCTCGGGCACCTCGCCGATGATGGCGGCGGCGCAATCGGCGGCGGCCGGCGTCCGCAGCGTGATTTCCAAAAGCTTCAACCCGCCCGCCACGAGCGCCCGTGCGAGAGGAACGGCGTCTTCCACGCGCTCGAGGGTGATGACCGGAACGACCGGGCCGGAGCGGAGAAGGTCGGCGAGATTCCTGTCGCGGGTGCTGGAGAGAGCCGTCAGGTCTTGGGTCATGCAGAGGGTTCCTTGAACGGGCGATGGGGCGGAGAGCTTACGGCATGGCCTCGCGCGGAATGATCGCGCCGCGATAGCGGACGACCTGTCCCGCAAGGCGATGTCCCGCCCGGGCCGCTTCTTGCGGGTTTTCGCCTCGCAGGCGCGCATTCAGATAGGCGGCCGCGAAGCTGTCGCCTGCGGCCGTCGTATCGACGACGTCCTCGGCGGGCGTGCCCGGCACGACGGTTTCATCGCCTCTCATCAGCACGCGGCAGGTCAGGTCGGGATATTTCAGGACGATCTCGGCGCGGTCGGAGAAAGCCAGTACTTCCTCGATTCCCTTGCGGCCGAACAGCAGGTCGAGGTCTTCGGTCGAGGCGAGAACGATGTCGGCACAATCGAAGGCCTGGCGGAAGGCCATCCGCGCGACATCCGCATCGGGCCATCCCCTCGGACGGAAATTCGTGTCGAAGGCCACGCGCTTGCCCTTCGCGCGGGCATCGCGCAGGACGGGGAACAGGCGCTTCCTTCCGTGCTCTCCATAGAGCGACAAGGAGATGCCCGAGACATAGATCAGATCGTAGGCCGCGATGGCTTCGACGATGCTCCGGCCCTCCGGCGCCTCGAACAGCAGACGGGCCGCCGCCGTGTCGCGCCAGTAGGAAAACCGGCGCTCGCCCTTGGGATCCGTTTGAATGATGTAGAGGCCGGGCAGGCGCCCGTTCAGGCGCAGGACCTTGTCCGTGCCGACGCCTTCCGCCTTCCAGGCTGCGATCAGCTCGTCGCTCCAGGAATCGTCGCCGAGGGCGGTGACGTAGTCGACCTCGGTTCCGAGGCGGGCAAGATAAACGGCGGTATTGAGGGTATCGCCGCCGAAGCCGCGGGACAGACGGCCGTCGGCCTCTTCCCGAAGTTCGATCATGCATTCTCCGATGCAGGCGACCCTTGTCATGCTCTCACCGTGACGTTTCCTTCCCGGTAGGGAATATGGCGGATTTGTCTTGATTGTCGATCCGCCTATGGGGCGCATGGACTTTTCGATCGTTGAAAGGGACATCAGATCGCGCCTTGCTGTCCAGCCCCCCGATCGCGAGAGCCTCGAAGAAGCGGGCCTTGCCCACAGCCTCTCCGCCTACACGGAACGCGCGAGTGATTCTCCAGGCCGGTGCATGGCCCTGAGCTTCTCCGAAAGTCCAAGAACCGGGCATGCAATACGGCCGATGATGCGCTGTTCGGGCAGCATAGGACCGGGAGTTGACGAGAAACGGGCAAGTATCCCTGACTATTGTGCGTAAAACTAACTTTGCCACTTTAATTCTCGGGCAAAAGCGGTAAGGAGGATTTGCTGTCTTACCCATTCATCGTTCAAAACAAGGAGTTTCTGATGGCCAAGACTGCAACCAAGGTTTCCTCCAAGAAGGCCCCTGCCAAGAAGGCTGCGGCGCCGAAGGCTGCAGCAAAGAAGGTCGCCAAGGCCCCTGCCAAGGCCGCCAGCAAGGCTGCCGCGACCAAGGCTAAGACCGCGACGAAGACCGCAGCGAAGGCGCCTGCCAAGAAGGCTGCCAAGGCTTCCGCCTCTGCCGCTTCTCCGATCCTGACCCTGCGCCACATCGCGGAGAGCATCTCGCATCTGCACGAGCTGCCCAAGCGCCAGGCCAATGAGATGATGAACCACGTGATCGAGCTGATCACGAAGAGCCTCAAGAAGGGCGACAAGATCCGTCTGACGGGCCTCGGCATCCTGCAGGTGCGCAAGCGCGCCGCCCGCATGGGCCGCAACCCGCAGACCGGCGAGCCGGTCAAGATCAAGGCCTCGAAGAAGATCGCCTTCCGCGCGGCTAAGGATCTCAAGGACGCCATCTAAACTTTCGAAGAGGGTGGAACAGGCGCTGCCTTTCCTCCCATCTCGAACACACGGCAAGGGCGGGACAGTCATCTGTCCCGCCCTTTCTCTTTGGGATCGATTAAGTCTGGCGACTTCTTCGCCCGAGGAAGTCGGAGCGCCACCGAGGATGCGGCATCATGTGCAGGCGCCCATGACGGTCTTCGATCTGAATTGTCATCCGCCTTGTAAGGCAAAGCTTGGGCCTCTCGCGATGAGACTCGGCTCCGTGTCGTCCGGCGATGGAAACGACAAGCGTGATGAAAGAGGCGAGGATGCACGACGGTGTGCGCGCTGCCTCTGCGAGGCCCGAGATGCATCGGCAGCCTCGGTCCTTCCGCCTTCCGGTTTTGCGTTGCCGGATAGCCGTTAGTCGCGAGGTGCGCTTCAGACGCTTCCTGCGTGATTGAGCAGAGTCTGTTTCTTCCGCCGTGAACGGGATGGCGCTTAATGGCTCTTGGCTTCGAGCGGGATGCCCGCAGTCAGAGCGCGCGTCGGGCTGAGTGTCTTGCTGCGCATCGCTTTGACCTATCTTGCCGCCATATCGCTCATCGCTCGAGCGGAAGACGAAGCGGCCATGAAACCGGTCATGACGGCAACATTGCGGATGTCGTTCTTGCGGACGGGCGCCGTATCATGGCGAGAGAGGGCTGGACAGGGAGAACGCCGCCTGTCGGGTTGCCTCACACTTTAAGAGCCGGCGCGTGCGATTTCTTCGACGCCGCGCTCCGCCCCGACGCCACGGGGCTCATCGCGATCTTCCCATTCAACATGGGATCCCGCCCGCCCTGGCGGTCGGAAAAGAAAGGATCCGATCGTCTTTCGATGATCGGATCAGTTCACCGCGTAGCTGGGAGTATCGCCCATCTGGGCGGCCTTGGCGGCCAGCAGAAGAGCCTCGCCGAGCTCGCGGGCATGCTCCGGGGTCATGGCCACCGGCATCTGGCGCCGGATGCCCTGTTCGTATTCTTCAGGCGTCGTTGCGAGTTCGATCACCATCATTGCGTCGCGGCCATCGAGCGTGCCGACGGAGAAACTGGTGAGAGCGCCGATCAGGTCCATATCAGGTTTCATCATTCTGCCCCTTGCGTAGCGTAATAAATCAATACCGCGACTCCCCAACCCTTGTCTGCTCTGCGTATAGAGAGTGGATTTTGTTACGTTTTTCGGCGCGCCTGGAGGCCGTCTCCGCGGGCCGGTTCACGGCCCGCCGGTCCAGGTTTCCTTCCCCATTCCGCAGGCCTTGGAACCCAGGAGCGCCGTCGGCGCGTTTTAAAACCATTCCCGTGCATCGAATGCCCGCCTGATGTCGACGAGCGGCGGTTCTGACGGAGATCGGCAAAACGAGAGCCGGGAGCGGAGGTGGTCATGGCGAACAGGCTCCTGAGTATTCTCGCGTTTCTCCTTCTGGTCGGCGATGCAATGGCCGGCTCTCTCCCCGATCCAGACAAGCAGCTCGATATCGCTCTCATCCTCGCGGTCGACGTCTCGTCCTCCATGGAGAGCGATGAACAGGGGCTCCAGCGCGAGGGCTTCATCGAGGCCTTCCGCTCCTCCCTCGTGCACGAGGCGATAGCGAGCGGGCTCAATGGGCGCATCGCCGTCACCTATGTCGAATGGTCGGGCGTGAAGGATCAGAGAGTGCTCGTCCCCTGGACCGTCATCGACAGCCCTGCGAAAGCGACAGCCTTCGCCAATCAGCTCACGTATCAGCCCATCCGTCAGGCGGGCATGACGTCGATATCGAGCATGATCGACTACAGCCACAAGCTCTTCGACGAACTGCAAGACGCCTCCGTCCGGCGCGTGATCGACATATCCGGCGACGGTCCGAACAACGATGGCCGCTCTGTCACCGCCGCGCGCGATGAGGCGGTTGCAGGAGGCGTCGTCATCAACGGGCTTCCGATCATGTTCGATCGCGGCGCCAACACGGACCAGGAAGATCTCGACCAGTACTACAGGGAATGCGTCATCGGCGGTCCGGGCTCCTTCGTGCTGCCGCTTCATGACCCGGAGCAGTTCGCCATGATCATCCGCACGAAGATCATGCGGGAGATTGCAGGCCTCGGCGAGAAGCGCGACAGCCTTCGCCCGCTCGTGGTTCCAGCGCAGGCGAGCGGGCCGAGCATGAACTGCGTGACGGGCGAGAAACGCAAGGAGGAGGATCTGCAACGCCAGGAGAAGAAACCGTAAGGCAGCGTGTGAAGCCTCCCGCGTTTGCTCATCGCATGAGACCGGCCGCTCTCAGGGCCTTGGCGATGGTTTCTCCGATATCCGACCGGTGGGATGTCGGTTTTTCACTTCCCGTCTGCGCGGTCTCAAGCGGTTGCTGGCGTGTCTCGACTGTGGGCGGATGGGACATTGCCTCCGCCGCGTTCTGCGGTGACGCCTGCAACTCGGGGCCTTCCGTCAATCCCCAGAACCTTGCGATCTGAAAGCTCGAGGGAATACCGACATCGAGCAGGAAGGGGCCGGCCGCTCCATAGCTGTTCTCATCGTTGCCGATGGCCAGCGGCGTGCCGTGCGCCATGCCGGTGATGATGTATTCCTCGATGATTTCGGCGCCCGACGCATCGGTCCAGACCCGGCGCGGATAGCCGTTGACGGTTTCGCTGTAGGCCGGCTCGGGCGTTACGCCGTGCACATCCGTCCATTGCTTGATGATCTCGCCTGCATTCATCGGCTTCACCGTGGCATCGGCGCTGCCGTGCCAGACGGAGACCTTCGGCCACGGACCGCGATGGGGCGAGGCGCTGCGGACGAGATCGCCCCATTCCTGCGCCGGTCGGGTCCTGCCCTGGAACATGCATTCGAACGCTTCCGGAACGCTCGTGGCGCAGCGATAGGGAAGGCCCGCGACGATGGCGCCGCTGGCGAAGACCTCGGGGTAGGTGGCCAGCATGGTCGATGTCATCGCACCGCCGGCCGAGAGGCCGGTCACGAAGACGCGGCTGCGGTCGGCCCCGTGTTGCCGGAGCGCATGTTCGACCATTTCCACGATCGAAGCGGCTTCGCCCCGATGACGCTCGGTATCGCCGATGCGGAACCAGTTGAAGCAGCGTTTCGGATTGTTGGCCTCCTGCTGCTCCGCATAGAGCAGGATAAAGCCGTAGCGGTCGGCCAGGTCCGACCAGCCCGCGCCATGATCGTATCCTGCCGCCGTCTGGGTGCAGCCATGCAGGACGACCACGAGCGCAGGCGAAGGGGCCAGCGTTTCGGGCACATAGGTCAGCATGCGCAGATCGCCGGGGTTGGAGCCGAAGCCTGTCACTTCCGTCAGACGGCTGGGAACATCCGGCGTCTGCAGCGAGGCCGTCATGGCGCCCGTCGCCTTCATCGCGGTTTCCCACTGGCGCCGATAGCGCGCCAATTGATGAATCATCTGTCCTAAGCGTTGCATTATGACTGGGCCCTTCCGGGTAAGAAATTCACCTGACGATAACCCCCATATGGGGGCTGAGTTGCAATGCACAATATTTTTTACTGCACCGCAGCAATTCAGGTTTCTAGGCCTTGGAAGGGGATTCCGGAAGGGCGTGACCGAGGGGCAGTGGTGCGCAATCCACCGGGGAAACAGGCCCTCCCTTGACCAGGATCAATGCCGGGGCACAAGATATTCCTAAGGTCAGCGCCATCCTGACCGATGGGCGGCGCCATCCTGCCGAGGAGCACGATCATGCCGGACTTCACCAAGCTCGTGGACGATCTCAAGCGCACCCGCGACGAGATCAAGCTCAAGATCCATCTGGGCTCCAAGGACGTGCAGGACGAGTGGGCCGAACTCGAGAAGCACTGGACGTCCTTCGAGAGCCGGGCGGAACTCGACAAGAGCGCCCGGGACGTGAGCGACGCGGTGAAGATCCTCGGCTCCGAACTCAAGGACGCGTTCAACCGCATCCGGCGGGCCCTTTAGATCATGGCGCGCGCGACGGGCCTTCACGAGGAGCTCGACATCCTGCGGGCGGAACTCGGCAGGACGGATGCCAAGGGGCGTTCGTCCCGCGCCGAGCCGGCATCGCCGAAAGACGAGGCTCAGGGTGCGCCGGCGGCGGATGCCGCAGCCGATCTCGAAGAGCAGTTCGGCGAACTGGGAAAGATCCTGTCCGAGCATACGGGCGGTGTCGATGATTTCGTCAAAGAGCACCCGCTCGTGTCCGTGCTCGCCGCCTTTGCGCTGGGTATCGCGGTCGGGCGGCTGATGGGGAGAAGCTGAAGGCCATGATGGACAATCTCGTCCGCAACCTGCGCGTCCTGTGGCGCGCCGAGTCGATCATCGCGGATATCCGCTTCCGGCAGATGCTCACGCGCTCCACCTTGAGAGGCGTGGCGGCTCTCCTCGGGGTCTTCGCCTTTCTCATGGGCAATCTTGCCCTGTTCTTCGCCCTGGAGCAGGCCTGGGGGGCCATCTGGGCCGCCGCGCTGATCGGGGCGGGGAACCTCCTCATCGCGATCCTCCTGCTCGTCGTGGCGGAGCGGTCGAAGCCTGGGCGCGAGATGGAGCTTGCCCTCGAGGTGCGCAATTCCGCCCTGCAGGCGCTGGAGACCGATGCCCAGGCCCTTCAGCAGCAGCTGACCGAGTTCCGGGACGAGGTGCGCGGCGTGCGTGAGGCGGTCGTCGGCTTCGTCCGCCATCCGCTCGATACCGTTCTGCCCGGCATGCTCGTGCCGCTGGCCGGTGCCGTCATCAAAGGGCTGAAGAAGTCGGAGTGATCCGAAACGGATTCAAACGTCATGAAAGAAAGGCCGGGACATGGGGATGTCCCGGCCTTTTGTTCGATCAGGAATGCTTTTCCGCGGAGCGCTTCTTGTCCTTCGGGCGCTTGCGATCCTTCGGGCCTTTGGCGTCCTTCGCCTCTTTTCGCGGAGGATAGGCGTCCCGTGCCTTGGGCGCGTGGCTGGGCCCGTGGCCCTTGGGCTTTCCGCCCCAGGGCTTGGCGTCGCGCGGCTTGCCCGGCCCCGCATCCGCCGGTTCGATGCGGATGTCCTCGTCGTTGGCCTTGCGCACGGCGGCGGCGAATTTCGGCGCATGGGACCGGACGATCTCGAACTTGGTCTCCCTGTCGAAGATCTTGATCGAGCCGATCTCCTTCTTCGTCACGTGACCCAGGCGGCAGATGATCGGCAGGAGCCAGCGCGGATCGGCGTTGTTGCGCCGCCCGACGCTCATGCGGAACCACACCATGTCCTCCGAGGGCCGCTCGAAGCCTTCTTCCGACCGGCTCCCGCTCCGCTCCTTGAAGCCGCGCAGGCGCTCCTCGCTCCGCTCGCGCTTGTCCTTGCGCTGGCGCGGTCCGCGCTCGTCGGCGGTGTCGACGATCTCTTCCGGCGCCGGAAGGCGGGAGCGGAAGAAACGGGCCAGGGCCGCGGCGATCTCCTCAGCGGAGCGCTCGGCGATGAGCGCGCGGGCCATGGCGAGGTCTTCCTCCGTCGTCTCCTCGGAGAAGATCGGATCCTGCATCAGCCGCTCCCGGTCCCGCAGGCGGATCTCGTCGGCGGAGGGCGCCCCGGCCCATGCCGCCTCGATGCCCGCCATGTCGATCAGCCTCTCGGCCTTGCGGCGGCGCGTATAGGGCACCAGCATCACGCACACGCCCTTGCGCCCGGCGCGGCCCGTGCGGCCGCTGCGGTGCAGGAGCGTTTCATGATCGTTCGGCAGATCGGCATGGATGACGAGGCCGAGATCGGGCAGGTCGATGCCGCGGGCCGCCACGTCGGTGGCCACGCAGACGCGCGCGCGTCCGTCGCGCAGGGATTGCAGGGCGTTGCTGCGCTCGTTCTGGGTCAGCTCTCCCGAGAGGGCGACCGCCGCGAAGCCGCGCTCGATCAGGCTCGCATGCAGATGGCGCACCGCCTCGCGCGTATGGCAGAACACCATCGCGCCGCGGCTCTCGTAGAAGCGCAGCACGTTGACGGCCGCATGCTCGATCTCATTGGGCGCGCAGCGGATGGCCCGGTATTCGATGTCGCCGTGCGGCTCGTTCTCCACCAGGGTATCGATGCGATGGGCCTCGCGCTGGTAGCGGCGCGCCAGGGTGACGATGTTCTTCGGCAGGGTCGCGGAGAACAGCAGCGTGCGGCGCTCCTCCGGCGTGGCGTCGAGGATGAACTCGAGGTCCTCGCGGAAGCCGAGGTCGAGCATCTCGTCGGCCTCGTCGAGAACGGCGATGCGCAGCTTCGACATGTCGAGGCGGCCGCGCTCCAGGTGATCGCGCAGGCGACCCGGCGTGCCGACCACGATATGGCAGCCCTCGGCGAGGGCCCGCTGCTCGCGGCGCACGTCCATGCCGCCGACGCAGGAGACGACCCGGGCCCCGGCGGGGCCGTAGAGCCAGACCAGTTCCCGGTTGACCTGGAGAGCAAGTTCGCGGGTCGGGGCGATGATCAGGGCCAGAGGCTCGCCGGGAGCGCCGAAGCGCTCGGCATCGCCCAGCAGGGTGGAGGCCATGGCCAGGCCGTAGGCGACGGTCTTGCCCGAGCCGGTCTGGGCGGAGACGAGAAGGTCCCGGTCGAGGGCGTCCGGCTGCAGCACCGCGGCCTGGACGGGGGTGGGGTCGTTGTAGCCCCGATCGGCAAGGGCGCGCTCGAGGCTGGGATTGGTCTTGGGAAAAGGCATGGATTGAGGCTGAACCGTTTCAAAAGGAGCCCTCAGGGGCTCCGGTAAGAGTCATCAGCCGGAGGCAGCGGCGTCGTCAATTTCGTCGATGGACACCAGGAACACGACATCGATATCGAGGCCGTCGTCATAGTCTTCGTCGTTGTCGTCGACCTCGTCCTCTTCGTCCAGGGCCTCATAGAAGGCATCGATCTCGTCTTCCGATGCGGGCCGTGTCGTCAAGGCAGCTGAGCCGTCCCAAAGGGAACGGCCCTCACTCTTAAACGACTTCAGGTCATCTTTAAAGCTCTCGCTGAGAAAGAGTTCGAGGGCCTGCCCCTCCTCCGCGTTCGTCACGGCAACCGCCTTGCCGGCTATCTCCAAGGTGACCATGGTTCATCCTTCGCCGATACGGGTGGGTACGAGAGAGTAACGCCCAGGCCATCAATTCGATCAAAACGATCCCCGGCAAGCCTTTCAGGCCCCGAGAACCATGTGAAAAGCCTTTAAGACCAGTATAGACATGAAACGACCAATATGAGACCAGTTAAGCCGTGAACGTCACTGGCCCCACTGCTTCGTTCCGGTCTCTCGACCGGCTTTCCCTGACAGGCTCCCGCATCAACGAGGACGGGATCGGCTTGCAGGGCCGCTTGGCCTGGGTGATAGACGGAGCCACCGGCCTTTCCGACGAGCAGCTGACCTCGGGCGGCAGTGACGCCGCGTGGCTTGCGGGCGTGGTCGGCGGCCGGTTGGCGGCCCTGGCCGCAGGGGAGGGCGCTCAGACCGTCTTGAGCCGCCTGGAGCGCGATATCCGGGCAGCCTTCGCGGAAGAGACAGCGCATGCCTCGCCCATCGGCGACCATCACGCGCCGTCCGCCTGCCTCGGGCTGATCGAGGCTGCGGCAGCGGAGGGCGGGCTCCTCCGCATCCAGGGCCGGTTCCTGGGCGATGTGGTCGCCCTCGTGCCGTCGGAGCGCGGCATCGTGCGCTGGAGCGACGAACGGGCGAAGCCCTTCGAGCGCAAGACCCTCGCCGCTCTCGGCTCCCATGGGCACGAGCCGGGCCGCATTCCGGAGGCGGTCAGGCGGCAGATTCTGGAAAACCGCACCAGGCTCAACCGGCCGGACGGCTACTGGGTGGTGAATCCGCTTCGCCCCTGGGCGGGGCATGAGCTGACCTTCGAGGCGCAGGTGAAGCCGGGCGAGCCCATCGTGCTCGCCACCGACGGTTTCATGCGGCTCGTCGACGTGTTCTCGGCTCATACGGACAGCGCTCTCCATGCGCAGCTTGCGGCTGGGCGGGGCAGGGAATTGATGCAGGAATTGCGGGAAAGGGAGCGCAGCGACCTCATGGCGGGCGCGTATCCACGTGTTAAAACCCATGACGACGCGACCTTTCTCGTGATCGCAGCCGAGATGCAGGGCTGAAGGAATTCCGCAGGGCACGGTCGAGAGGCCGGGGCCTGCGGTGGGAGGACAAGGACTTCAACCAATGAGGGAATTGAGAATGAAACTGACCCGACGCATTCTGATGGGCGCTGCTGCCGGCAGCCTCCTGTTCTCAGGCACCGCCGCCATGGCCCAGACCGAACTCACGTTCTGGAGCTGGCGTCAGGAGGATCGCACCTTCTATCAGGACATCATCAAGAAGTTCCAGGCGAAGGAGCCCGGGATCACGGTGAAGTTCGAGACCTATGCGCCCGAGAACTATCAGACGATTCTCTCCACGGCGCTCGCGGCGGGGCGCGGTCCCGACGTGATTCAGGTGCGCGCCTACGGCAACCTGGAGACGATTGCGACGCCCGGCTACCTGCTCGCCCTCGACAAGCAGAACGTGCCGGAACTGGCGAACTTCCCCGAGGCGGCCCTGGCCGCCGAGACGCTGCGCGCCGACGGCAAGGTCTATGCCGTTCCCTTCGCCATGCAGGCGCAGCTCGTGGTCTACAACAAGAAGATCTTCAAGGATAACGGCGTGAACCCGCCGAAGACCTGGGACGAGCTGATGACGCTCGCCCAGACCCTGAAGTCCAAGAACGTCACGCCCTTCGCGAACGGAACGGCGACGGCGTGGCAGAACGAGACCATCGTCGGCGGCCTGCTTTCGTCCATGCTCGGCAAGGATTTCGAGAGCGACATCGTCTCCGGCAAGGCGAACTTCACCGATCCGCGCTTCGTCAATGCGCTCGCCAAGCTGAAGGACGTCAGCCAGTATTTCTCGCCGAACTTCACGGGCGTCGATTATCCGTCGTCGCAGCAGCTCTTCGTGGCGGGCCGCGCGGCCATGTTCGCGGGCGGCTCCTATGAGGTGGCGAACTTCAAGAACCAGAACCCGACGCTCGACCTCGGCGTGTTCCCGGCTCCCGTCCTCAAGGCGGGTGATCAGGCGCTGATCGCCACCTATTACGACGGCGGCTATGCGGTGAATGCGAAGGGCGACAAGAAGGACGCCGCGCTCAAGTTCGTGCGCTTCCTGGCGACGCCGGAATACGGCACCGCCTTCACCAACACCCTGAAGAACCTCTCGCCGATCAAGGGCATCAAGATCGAGGATCCGATCACGCAGGATGTGGCGAAGCTCGCCGAGAACTCCATGTCCTACCTGATGCTCGTGCGCTTCCGCTATCAGGAGCCGAGCGGCTCCGTGCTGCTGCAGTCGAACGTGCAGAAGATGCTCGCCGGCCAGCAGACCCCCGAGCAGGCCGCGGCCGAGATCAACAAGGGCATCGCGACCTACTACAAGCCGTTCCAGAAATAAGCGTTTGGCACAAGGGCGGCGGGCTTTCGCGTCCGCCGCCTTTCCCCTGAGAGCAGCCTTTCCATGCATGTCCCGCACCGACAGCCCCAATCGATGAAGCGCCGGTTATGGGTGGCGTTCCTCGTCGTTCCGCCCATCGTCTTCATGTCGCTGTTCGTGGTCTATCCGATCCTCTCTGCCTTCGCCTATGCCTTCTATGACTGGCAGGGCCTGGCGCGCGGCGAGTTCGTGGGGCTGAAGAACTTCAGGGAAGTGCTGTTCGGCGCCACCATGGCGCCGGTGGTGTGGAATGCCTTCCTGCACAACGTCTATGCGCTCGTGGCGCTGATGATCGTCCAGAACGGCGGCGGGTTCCTCCTCGCCTGGCTCCTCTACAAGGAGCCCTTCGGCTTCCGCTTCCACCGGGTCGCGGTGTTCGTGCCGGTGGTGCTCTCGACGATCATCGTGGGCTTCCTCTGGAAGCTCTTCCTCAATCCGAATTTCGGCATCGTGAACCAGGCGCTCTATTCCCTGGGCCTCGATGCCCTGGCGAAGCCCTGGCTCGGGGATTCCGCGACGGCGCTCGGCGCGCTCATCCTCGCCAATGCCTGGCACTTCGTCGGCTTCCCGACCCTCGTCTATCTCGCGGGCATGCAGCGCATCCCGTCCGAGATCATCGAGGCGGCGCGGCTCGACGGCACCACCGAATGGCAGCTGTTGAAGAACATCGTGTGGCCGCTCGTGGCGCCGAGCACCACGATTCTCTTCACGCTGCTCTTCATCGGTGCGTTCAACTGGTTCGAGATTCCTTACGTGATGGTCGGGCTCGACGGCTCGCCCTTCGGCTCCACGGACGTGCTGGGCCTCGTCTTCTACCGCACGGCCTTCGGCAACCAGAGCGCCAGCATCCAGAACTTCGGATTGGGCTCGGCCCTCGCCACGCTCCTCTTCCTCTTCATCGTCGTCTTCGCGTCCATGCTGACCCTGTGGCTGCGCCGTCGGGAGATCCAGTTTTGACCGCCATCGCCTCCGATACATCGGCCGCGCGCCGGCCGATTTCCTTCGCCTTCCTCGCGCAGGTCATCCTGATCGCGAATTCCTTCATCATGCTCTATCCGGTCGTGGTGATGGTTCTCTCGGCCTTCAAGACCACGGGCGAGATCTTCGAGCATCCCTTCGCGCTGCCCGACTTCACGCAAGTCCAGAACTTCGCCAAGGTTCTCGGTGAGACCGCGATGCCGACCTATTTCATCAACTCGCTCCTGGTGACGGGCATGTCGGTCCTGCTGATCCTCGTGCTCGGCACCATGGCGGGCTATGCGGTGGCGCGTTACGAGTCGCGCACGAACACCTTCATCCTCCTGTTCTTCCTGGCCGGGCTGATGCTGCCGTTGAAGCTCGCGGTCATCCCGCTCTTCATCCTGCTGCGCGATCTCGGTCTGCTCGACAGCCGCTGGAGCCTCATCGTCACCTATACCGCCATCGGCCTTCCCTCCGCGGTCTTCATCATGGCGGGCTTCCTGCGCACACTGCCCTCCGAACTCGAGGACGCGGCGCGCATCGACGGCGCGTCGGAGCCGCGCATCATGTGGTCGGTGATGCTGCCGCTGGCGCGGCCGCCCATGGCGATCGCGGCGATCCAGAACGCGGTGCCGATCTGGAATGACTTCTTCTTCCCGCTTGTCTTCATTCAGACCGACTCGCGCAAGACCCTGCCGCAGGGCCTGACATCCTTCATGGGCGAATACACCACCGATTGGGGCATGCTCTTTGCTGGCCTCACCATCGCGGCCGCGCCCATCACGCTTCTCTACATCGCTCTCTCGCGCCAGTTCATTCAGGGCATGACGGCCGGAGCGGTGAAGTAGGAGAGGCCCGGCATGCTGATCCCCAAGGGCGCCCTCGTCGTCTCCTGCCAGGCCCGCGCCGACAACCCGCTTCACGGGCCGGTTCACATGGCCGCCATGGCCCGCGCCGCCGAAGCCGGGGGCGCCCTGGGCCTTCGCGCCAACGGGGCGGAGGACGTGGCCGCGATCCGCGCCGTCACGGCGCTGCCGATCATCGGGATCGCCAAGGTCTGGGACGAGCGCTTTCCGGTCTACATCACGCCGGGTTTCGCGCAGGCCGCCGGGATCGCCGCGGCGGGCGCCGACATCGTCGGGCTCGATGCCACGCCTCGCCCCCGCGACGGGGAGCCGGTGGAGCGCCTGATCGGTCGCATCCGGTCCGAGCTCGGCAAGGAGGTCTTCGCCGACATCGCCACCCTCGACGAGGGCCGGGCCGCTCACGCTCATGGGGCGACCTATGTCGCCACCACGCTCTCCGGCTATACGGAGGAGACGGCCTCCCGCAAAACGAAGGGACCCGATCTCGAGCTTCTCTCTGCCCTCGTGGCCGCGGTTGCCGCCCCCATCGTCGCGGAGGGACGTTTCGACACGCCCGAGCTCGTGGCGGAGGCCTTCCGGCGTGGAGCCCATGCGGTCGTGGTGGGCACGGCGATCACGAATCCGCGCGAGATCACCCGGAAATTCGTCCAGGCCACGAAATCTTGATCCGGTCTAATCCATTGCGGGGCCGTCTGTAACGGAAACGTGAGGCCACCTCTGGCGTTCTCGGGTGTACCCATCCACAATGGGTTTCAAACGAGGTGATGCCGTGCTGATCCGCCGTCCGTCCGATATCGCGCCTTCCGAGATCACGCCTCGGGAGGTCTATCTCAACCGCCGCCAATGGATGGCCGGCGCCGCCGGGCTGGCCCTGGCGGGAGCGCTGCCGTTTCGCCTGGAGGCCGCGCCTCTGACGGCGGCCAAGAGCGCCTTCTCGACGGACGAGAAGCCGACGAGCCGCGAGGACGTCACGAGCTACAACAACTTCTACGAGTTCGGCACCGGCAAGGACGATCCGGCCGCCAGGGCCAAGTCCCTCAAGACCTCTCCCTGGACCGTCAAGGTCGACGGTCTGGTGGGCAAGCCGGCCGAATTCGGCATCGAGGACCTCATCAAGTCCTCGGCGCTCGAGGAGCGCATCTACCGCATGCGCTGCGTCGAGGGGTGGTCCATGGTCATTCCCTGGGTCGGCTTTCCGATGGCGGATCTCGTTAAACGCGTCGAGCCCCTGGGCAGTGCGAAATATGTGGCCTTCGAAACCGCTTACCGGCCCGAGGAGATGCCGGGCGTGCAATCCGTGTTTCCGGTGCTCGACTGGCCTTACGTGGAGGGCCTGCGGCTCGACGAGGCCATGCACCCGCTCACCATCCTGGCCGTCGGCCTCTATGGCGAAACGCTGCCGAACCAGAACGGCGCGCCCATCCGCCTCGTCGTGCCGTGGAAATACGGCTTCAAGGGCATCAAGTCGATCACCCGCATCAGCTTCGTCGAGAAGCAGCCGGAGACCTCCTGGAACAAGCAGGCGCCTGACGAATACGGCTTCTACGCCAACGTGAACCCGAATGTGGACCATCCGCGCTGGAGCCAGGCGACGGAGCGCCGGATCGGGGAGGGCGGCCTGTTCGTGAAGCGCCGCCCGACGCTTCCGTTCAACGGCTATGCCGACCAGGTGGCGAGCCTCTATGCCGGCATGGATCTGCGAAAGTTCTATTGATGACGGGAAAAGCCTCCGCGCCCGGCGCGGGCAAGGGCCTCGCCCTGCCGCAGGTGCCGAAGATCGCCGTTTATCTCGTCGGGTTCATCCCGGCCGTGTGGCTGTTCTCCGCCGGCATCATGGATCGCCTCGGCGCCGATCCCATGCGGGTCCTGGAGCAGGAGCTGGGCGAATGGGCGCTGCGCTTCCTGGTCGCAACGCTCGCCATCACGCCCTTGCGGCAGCTCTTCAACATCAATCTGCTGCGCTACCGAAGGGCCATCGGGTTGCTGTCCTTCTATTATGCCGCCCTGCATCTCACCACCTATCTCGTGCTCGACCAGGGGCTCGACCTCGCGGCCATCGCGGCCGATATCGTCAAGCGGCCCTATATCACCATCGGCATGGCCACCTTCGCGATCCTCGTCCCCCTGGCCGTGACCTCCAACAATGCCTCCATCCGGCGGATGGGCGGTCAGGCCTGGGCGCGGCTGCATCGCCTCGTCTATGCGGCGGCCATCGGCGCGGTGCTTCATTACATCCTCGTGGTGAAGTCCTGGCCGCCGGAGCCCCTGGTCTATGCGGCCATCGTCGCGTTGCTTCTCGGCTACAGGCTGGTCCGTTCCATGGTGAAGAAAGCCGCTCCCCGGCGGCGCCCCGCTTGAAGATGGGCCTTGCTCGGTTAGGATGCTCCCGGGCGGCTTGACCGATCCCCGGAGGGCAGATCATGCATGAGGCGCGTTTCGCATGGGGAGCGCTCACCCGAAGGCTCGCGCTGGGGCTTTTCTGCGCGAGCCTCGCGCTGCCGCCGGGCGCGGCCTTGGCCCAGACCCGGGACGTCGTGGTCTTCGCCGCCGCCAGCCTGAAGAACGCCCTGGACGAAGCCGGCGCGGCCTGGATGCGCGAGACCGGCAAGCGCGTCGTGGTGTCCTACGCGGCCAGCAGCGCCCTCGCAAAGCAGATCGAGGCGGGCGCGCCGGCCGATCTCTTCTTTTCCGCCGATCTCGACTGGATGGAGTACGCAGCGTCGAAGGGGCTCATCAAGCCGGAGAGCCGCGTCAGCCTTCTCGGCAACGCCCTCGTGCTCGTCGCGCCGAAAGAAGCCCCGGTGCAGGTCGCGCTGAAGCCCGGTGTCGATCTCGCCTCTATTCTCGGCGGCAACCGTCTCGCCATGGGGCATGTGGATGCGGTGCCTGCCGGAAAATATGGCAAGGCTGCGCTGGAGCATCTCGGCGCATGGGCGGGCGTGAAGGACAAGGTCGCGCAGGCGGACAACGTGCGCGCCGCGCTTCTTCTCGTGTCCCGCGGCGAGGCAGCCCTCGGGATCGTCTACAAGACGGATGCGGTCTCCGATCCGAATGTGGCCGCCGTCGCGACTTTTCCCGAGGAAAGCCATCCGCCCATCGTCTACCCGGTGGCGCTGACGAAGGATTCGGCCAATCCAGACGCCGCGCTTTTCCTGGGCTTCCTGCGCTCCGACAAGGCCAGGCCCTTCTTCGAGAAGCAGGGATTTACCGCCTTGAGCAAGGCGAGCACGGGTTCGTGATGGAGGGACTTTCCCCCGAGGAATGGACAGCCGTCCGCCTCAGCCTGAAAGTCGCTTCCGTCGCGATGGCGGCAAGCCTCGCTCCGGGGATCGCCATCGCCTTCCTGCTCGAGCGCGGGCGTTTCTGGGGCAGGCAGGCGCTCGACGTTCTCGTGCATCTTCCCCTCGTGCTGCCGCCCGTCGTCGTGGGCTGGTTCCTGCTCATCGGGTTCGGGCGGCGCGGTCCCATCGGCGCTTTTCTCGCAGAGCATTTCGGCATCGTGTTCTCGTTCCGCTGGACAGGCGCGGCGCTCGCCTGCGCCATCATGGGGTTCCCGCTTCTGGTGCGCGCCATCCGCCTCTCCATCGCCGCCGTCGACCGCAAGCTCGAGGATGCCGCCGGGACGCTCGGCGCGAATCCCACATGGGTTTTCGCGGTCGTGACGCTGCCGCTGATCGTTCCCGGAATCATCGCGGGAATGGTTCTCTCCTTCGCCAAGGCGATGGGCGAGTTCGGCGCCACGATCACCTTCGTCTCCAACATTCCCGGCGAGACGCAGACGATCCCCACCGCCATCTACGCCTACACGCAGGTGCCGGGAGGCGAGGGCGGCGCGCTGCGGCTGACGCTGGTGTCCATCGCCATCTCCATCCTTGCGCTCTGGCTTTCCGAATGGCTGGCGCGACGGGCGCGCCGACGGATTCACGGCTGATGATCCTCGACGTCGATATCCGGCACGAGCAGGGGGCGTTTTCCCTGCAGACGCGCTTCCGGTCCGACGGAAAGCTCACGGCGCTTTTCGGCCCGTCCGGCTCCGGCAAGACCACGCTGGTGAACGCCATCGGCGGTCTGGTGCGGCCCGATCATGGACGCATCGTCGTGAAGGAGCGTGTGCTTGTGGATACGAAGGCTGACGTCTTCGTCCCCAAGCACAGGCGGCGGATCGGTTACGTCTTTCAGGAAGCACGCCTCTTTCCGCACCTGAACGTGCGCCAGAACCTGCTCTTCGGCCGCTTCTTCACGCCGCGGCGGGAGCGCAGGGCCAGCTTCGATCATGTGGTGGGGCTTCTCGGCATCGGCCATCTGCTCGCGCGGCGGCCTTCGACGCTCTCGGGAGGCGAGAGGCAGCGGGTCGCCATCGGGCGGGCCCTGCTCGCCGATCCCCAGCTTCTGCTGATGGACGAGCCGCTGGCCTCCCTTGACGAGGCGCGCAAGGCCGAGATCTACCCTTACATCGAGCGCCTGCGCGACGAGGGCGGCGTGCCCATCGTTCTCGTGAGTCATTCCGTCGCCGAGATCGCGCGCCTTGCGACATCCATCGTGGTTCTGTCCGAGGGACGGGTGGCCGCCTCGGGACCGGCGGCGGAGATCCTGCGGCACACGAGCCTCTTCGCGCAGACGGGCCTCGCGGAGGCAGGCGCGCTGATCGAGGCGAAGGTGCTGCGGCACGAGGATGCCTTCGGGTTGACGGTACTCCAGGCGGGGGCCGGGCTGCTGACGGTGCCGCGGCTGGAGCGTCCCGCCGGAACGAGGCTGCGCGTGCGCCTGCGCGCCCGCGATATCATACTCTCCCTGCGCAAGCCCGAGGGCCTGAGCGCACTGAACGTGCTGCCGGGCGTGATTTCCTCCATCGAGGACGCGGAAGGGGCGAGCATGGATGTGCAGCTCGATTGCGGCGGCGACCGGCTCGTGGCCCGCGTCACCCGCAAATCGGTGGCGGAGCTTGGCCTGACGCCGGGTCTTCCCATCCACGCCATCATCAAGAGCATCGCCTTCGACCCGGAGGCCGTCGCCGATACCCGGCCCGGAACGATGTGAGTTTCCAACCTGCGCGCTTGCGCCGGCGGCGCAGCGGTGTAGCCTCTGCGGCCATCTTTGACGCGTTTCGAGAGACCCAGGATCATGAACGAACAAGTCCGGAATCCGGCCGAGGCCGCAACCCATGCCCAGCTTCTCGACCGTCTGGCCGAAGTCGCCGTGAGGGTCGGGCTGGGGCTGAAGCCCGGACAGGAGCTGGTCATGACCGCGCCGGTCGAGGCCATCGCTCTGGCGCGGCGCATCACGGAGCACGCCTATAGGGCTGGCGCTTCCCTCGTCACCACGCTCTTCTCGGACGAGGAGAGCACCCTCATGCGCTACCGGAGCGCCCGTGACGAGAGTTTCGATGCGGCTCCGGCCTGGCTCTACGAGGGCATGGCGGCGGCCTTCAAGGCCGGCGCGGCGCGGCTTGCCATCGTCGGCGAGGATCCGGCGCTGCTCGCCAAGGAGGATCCCGAGAAGGTCTCCCGCGCCAATCGCGCCCGCTCCAAGGCCTATATGCCAGCCCTCAACATGATCGCGGGGTTCGAGATCAACTGGACCATCGTTTCCGCCGCCACGCCCGCCTGGGCGAAGGCCGTGTTCCCCGACGATCCGGAGGAGGTCGCCCTCGCCAAGCTGTGGCAGGCGATCTTCTCGTCCTCCCGCGTCGATACGCCCGACCCGGTCGCCGCCTGGGAGGCGCACAATGCGTCCCTGCAGGCGCGCACCCGCATGCTCAACGGGAAGAATTATGCCGCGCTGCATTTCCGCGGCCCCGGCACGGACCTGCGCGTCGGGCTTGCGGACGGGCATGAATGGAACGGGGGCTCTGCCAAGGCGAAGAACGGCGTCGTCTGCAACGCCAACATTCCGACCGAGGAGGTCTTCACCACGCCGCACAAGGACCGGGTGGAGGGCACGGTGAGCAGCACCAAGCCGCTCTCCTACAACGGCACGTTGATCCAGGACATCCAGGTGCGGTTCGAGGGCGGGCGCATCGTGGAAAGCCGGGCGCGCACGGGCGAGACCGTGCTGAACAAGGTTCTCGACACGGACGAGGGCGCACGCCGCCTCGGCGAAGTGGCCCTGGTGCCGCATTCCTCGCCGATCTCGCGGAGCGGCCTTCTCTTCTTCAACACCCTGTTCGACGAGAACGCCTCCAGCCACATCGCGCTCGGCCAGGCCTACAGCAAGTGCATCCGCGGCGGTGGGGCCATGAGCGAGGAGGAGCTTGCCGCCCGCGGTTCCAACAAGAGCCTCATCCATATCGACTGGATGATCGGGTCCGACCGGATCGACGTGGACGGCATTACCCAGGACGGGACGGCCGAGCCGCTCATGCGGGGCGGGGAATGGGTGACGAAGTAACGTGACGCTTGCGCTTTGGCGCAAAACCGGCTCGATGATGAGGGAGATTTCCCGCTCGGGAAAAAGACAGGCTTGACGGATCGGGCCCGTGGCTGTGATGGATAACAGGTATCAAAGAGGTACGGGCCGTGATAGGGCCGGTGCCTTCTCAAGAGCGTGGATGGATGTCTGACACAGCCAATCGTCAATCTCAGAATCAAGCGCTCCTGTCGGTTCGCTCCCTTTCGGTAGAGTTCGGCACGGGGCAGGGGGTCTTCAGGGCCGTCAAGGACGTGAGCTTCGACGTCAGGCCGGGCAAGACCCTGGCCGTCGTCGGCGAGTCCGGCTCTGGCAAGTCCGTCACCTCTCTCGCGATCATGCGGCTGACGGACTACACGGGCGGGCGGATCACGGGCGGGCAGGTGCTTTTCCGTCCCGATGGCGGCGAGGCCGTCGATCTCGTCCAGGCGTCCGACGCCCGGCTCCGGGAGATCCGCGGCAACGACATCGCGATGATCTTCCAGGAGCCGATGACATCGCTCAATCCCGTCTTCACCATCGGCAACCAGATCGCGGAAACGCTGATCCTGCATCAGGGCCTGAACGGCCGCGAGGCGCGACTGCGCGCCATGGAGCTGCTCCAGAAGGTGCGCCTGCCGGATGCGGACAAGCTCCTCGACCGCTATCCGCACCAGCTCTCCGGCGGCATGCGCCAGCGCGTGATGATCGCCATGGCGCTGGCCTGCAACCCCAAGGTGCTCATTGCCGACGAGCCGACGACGGCCCTCGACGTGACCATCCAGGCGCAGATCCTCAACATCATCCGCGACCTCCAGGCCGAGATGGGCACCGCCGTCATCTTCATCACGCACGACATGGGCGTGGTGGCCGAAATGGCCGACGACGTGGTGGTGATGTGGAAGGGCGAGAAGGTGGAGCAGGCGTCCGTGCGCGAGATTTTCTCCGCGCCGCAGCATCCTTACACCCGTGCGCTTCTTTCCGCCGTGCCGCGCCTGGGCAGCCTCAAGGGCCAGCCGCTGCCGAAGCGCACGCCGGTGATGGTGATGGATGGCGGCGTGGCGAAGGCCGTCGGCGACACGCACGAGCAGGATACCGCCGATTACACCAAGCCCATTCTCCAGGTGGAGAAGCTCACCACGCGCTTCGACGTGGGCAAGACCTTCTTCGGCCGCGTGACCCATCGGGTCCATGCGGTGGAAGAGGTGAGCTTCGACATCTATCCCGGCGAGACGCTGGCGCTGGTGGGCGAATCCGGCAGCGGCAAGTCCACCATCGGGCGCACGCTGCAGCAGCTCGTGGAGCCCACGGGCGGAACGGTGCGCTTCGACGGGCGCGACATGGCGGCCATGAGCCAGGGCGAGCGGCGGCGTCTGCGCCAGGAGATCCAGTATATCTTCCAGGATCCCTTCGCGTCCCTCGATCCGCGCCATACGGTGGGCTACAGCATCGCCGAGCCCATCATCGTCCACGGCCTGATCAAGGATGCCAAGGCGCGTGAGCGGCGCGTGCACGAACTCCTGGAGCAGGTGGGTTTGCAGCCGCACCACGCCAAGCGCTACCCGCACGAATTCTCGGGCGGCCAGCGCCAGCGCATCTGCATCGCACGGGCCCTGGCGAGCGATCCCAAGCTCGTGATCGCCGACGAATCCGTGTCCGCGCTCGACGTGTCGATCCAGGCGCAGATCGTGAACCTGCTCATGGAGCTGCAGGAAAAGCGGCGGCTGTCCTATCTCTTCATCACCCATGACATGGCCGTGGTGGAGAAGATCAGCCATCGCGTCGCCGTGATGTATCTCGGCCAGATCGTCGAGATCGGATCGCGCCAGGCCATTTTCGAGAACCCGCAGCATTCCTACACCCGCAAGCTCCTGTCCGCCGTGCCGATTGCGGATCCGGCGCGCGAGCGGGCGAAGATGCGGATCGAGGGCGAGATCCCAAGTCCCGTGCGCCCGGTCGGGCAGGAGCCCGCCATCCATCGCATGCGCGAGGTCGCGCCCGGGCATTGGGTCGCCATCGAGGCCGATCCCCTGCGCGGGGCGGCATAATCGGTTTTCCAGAGGGAGACAACCAGATGAAGTTCTCTACAACCCTGAAGGCTCTCGGCCTCACGGCCGCAGTCGCCTTGGCGCCGCTGACGGTATCCGGCGCTCAGGCGGCCGGAACGCTCACGGTCGCCACGACCATCGACCCGGGCAGCTGGGATCCGATCGACACCTTCCTGGTGCCGTGGTCGTCCGCCGCCACCAATATGTTCGACGGCCTGACCGCGCGCGGCGCGGATATGAAGCTTCAGCCGGCTCTGGCGACGTCCTGGGAGTTCCTGGACAACAACGGCCGCATCCGCTTCAAGCTGCGCCAGAACGTGAAGTTCCACAATGGCGAGCCCTTCAATGCGGAAGCCGTGAAGTTCACCTTCGACCGCCTGCTCGGCGACGAGGGCAAGAAGGGCCCGCAGCAATCGAACTACAACTCCATCGCGAAGGTGGAGATCGTCGACGACTACACCGTCGATTTCGTCATGAAACAGCCCGATCCGGTTTTGCTCACGAAACTCGCCGGCTATGGCGGCATGATCGTGCCGCCGAAATACATCCAGGAAAAGGGCGACGCCCATTTCAACATGAACCCGGTCGGCACAGGCCCGTTCAAGTTCGTCGAATATACGCCGAAGGTGAACCTCGTGCTCGAGGCCTTCCCCGAGCATTGGGGCGGCGCGCCCAAGCTCGACAAGGTCGTGACCCGTTTCATTCCTGAGGCGAACACGCAGGTGGCCGAGCTCCAGGCCGGTCGCATCGACATTGCGACCCTCATCCCCTTCGGCCTTGCGCCCACGGTGGAAAAGAGCCCGAACCTCAATCTCGTCAGCATCACCGGACCGACGGTCGTCGCGCTGCGCCTCAACACCAAGGACGGCATCACCAAGGACGTGAATGTCCGCAAGGCGCTCATCATGGCCGTTGACCGCGAGGCGATCATCAAGGCGGTGCTGCTCGGCCACGGCAAGCCGATCGCGAGCTTCCAGTCGGAGCTGTCCTTCGGCAACGACCCGACCCTGAAGCCGCTGCCCTTCGATCTCGCCAAGGCGAAGCAGATGCTGCAGGAGGCGAAGGTGCCCGCCGGTGCGCCGGTGCGGATCGACTTCCGCGGCAACGACGCAACCTTCCGCGAGGTGGCGCAGGCTGCGGCCGGCTATTTCCAGGCCCTCGGCCTGAAGCCCTCGCTGCAGCCGCACGAGCCTCCGGTTCTGCTCAACGACATCATCCCGAACGGCAAGACCGGCGAGGCCTGGCACAATGCCTGGGGCGGCTGGACCTTCGACTACGACAACACCGCTTACCTGATGTATCACTCGGGCGAGAAGTGGAACCCGTACGACAACGATCCGAAGCTGAACGCCCTGCTGGAGAAGCAGCGCACCATCTACGACACGAAGGAGCGCGAGAAGATCCTGCAGGAAGTTGCGCGTTACGTGGCCGATCAGGCGCTCGAAATTCCGCTTTACAACCAGAATACCGTTCTGGGCGTGAACAAGCGCGTGAAGAACTTCGTTCCGCCGGCAGATTTGCGCTTCCGCTTCAATGACGTGACGGTCGAGTAAGCGCGAGCCGAACCGACAAGAGAGAAGGCCCTGCGCGAGCAGGGCCTTCTTCAAGAACAAGAAGGGATCCCCGTGGCGGGCTTCATTTTCAAACGATTGCTGCAGGCTGTTTTCGTGATCCTTGCGGTAACCCTGATCGTCTCCTTCGCGATCCGGCTTTCCGGCGATCCCGCAATCATGCTGGTGGGCGGTGCAGGCAGCGTCACCGAACAGGACTTGCAGAACATCCGGCAGGCCCTCGGCCTCGAGCGTCCGTTCTACGCTCAGTATTTGAGTTTTCTCGAAGGGCTCCTGACGGGCGATTTCGGGAAGAGCTTCATGGGCGGAACGCCCGTCTCCCTGCTGATCGCCCGCGCGCTTCCGGCAACGCTTCTTTTGGCTTTCGCCTCGCTTGCCGCCTCGATCGCACTGGCGGTGCCGCTCGGCGTCTATGCCGCGGTGCAAAGGGGGCGCTGGCCGGATCAGATGATCCGTATCCTGTCCCTGGTCGGCCTGTCCTTTCCGAATTTCTGGCTCGCCATCATGCTGGTGCTCCTGTTCTCCATCGTGCTCGGGCTTCTTCCGCCGAGCGGGATGGAGGGGCCTGAAAGCTTCGTCATGCCGGCCATGACGATGGCGATCATTCTCACCGCCACCAATGTGCGGCTCGTGCGCACGTCCATGCTGGAGACGCTGTCCCAGCAATACATCATGGTGGCGCGCTCGAAGGGCCTGCGTGACCGGGTCGTGCTCTACAAGCACGCCCTGCGCAATTCGGCGATCCCGCTCGTCACCTATATCGGCCTGCAGTTCGGCAGCCTCATCGGCGGCATCGTGATCGTGGAGCGCGTGTTCAACTGGCCCGGCATGGGCACTCTCGCCTTCGATGCCATCTCGAACCGCGATTACCCGGTGCTCCAGGGCACGATCACGGTGCTCGCGCTCTTCATCGTTCTCATCAATCTGCTGGTCGATATCGCCTATGGGCTGATCGACCCGCGCATCCGGACGGAGTGACGCGATGGCTGCCGCTCAGGCTGTTTCCCCGGTGCGCTCGTGGTTCAAGTCGCTTGAGCTTGTCCTCGGCCTCCTCTTCGCAGGCGGTATCGCCCTTATCGTGCTGCTCTCTCCCATCCTGTTTCCGGATGGCGGCGAGGGCATGGACCTCATGGCAAGGCTCACACCCCCGTTCCAGAGCTGGGGACATATCCTGGGTACCGATCCCCTGGGGCGCGACGTGCTGGCTCGGGTGGCCGTGGGCGGCAAGATTTCCCTCATGGTCGGCTTCCTATCGGTGCTCGGCGCTGTGACCATCGGAACTCTCGTCGGTTTGGTGGCGGGTTATTATCGCGGCATCGCCGAGATGCTCCTGATGCGCTTTGTCGATATTCAGCTCGCGCTGCCCTTCATCCTCGTGGCGATCATGTTCCTGGCCATCCTCGGTGCGGGCATCGACAAGGTGATCCTTGTCATGATCGCCACCCAATGGGTGCAATATGCCCGCCTCGTGCGCGGCTCCGTGCTGGCTCTGCGGGAGCGCGAGTTCATTCTTTCTGCCCGCGCCATCGGGGTCGGTAACGGGCGTATCATCTTCACGCACGTGCTGCCCAACGTGCTCGGCCCCATCGTCATCCTGATGACCCTGCAGGTGGCCAACAACATCCTGCTTGAGAGCAGCCTCACCTTCCTCGGCCTCGGCGTCGATCCGCTCATTCCGAGCTGGGGCGGCATGCTGGCCGACGGGCGCACCTATCTGCAGACCGCGTGGTGGGTCAGCGTCTTCCCCGGACTCGCCATCATGTTCACCGTGCTCGGCCTCAACCTCCTGGGCGACTGGCTGCGCGACGTTCTCGATCCCACAGGACAGACTTCGAAATGACGATTTTGCTCGACGAGCGGGTTCCGCGAACTCTCGACGCTCTCGTGCGCGAATGGGCCCGGGGCGACCATCGCGGCACCGCGCTCGAGGCATGGCTCTTCGAGGACGAGACCGCCAGGCGCGCGGCGGAGGCGGTGCTCTCCGAGGCCGGCATCGCGGCGCGCCTGCGCAGCGCCTACAAGCCGCTGGTTCATGCCTTCCTCGAAGAGATCGATCTTACGGGCCTGACCCGTGTGAGCGTGCGCTATCCGGTGCATGGGGAGGCCGACCGCCTGCGCTTCCTGTCGGAGGCCTATCCCCTGGCCGCCCTGCTCGACGGCATCGAGACCCGTTTCGAGCCCGGCGCGGCGGACATGACCTATCGCGTCACGCTCTCCTATGGCGACGGACGCATCGTGGAGCATGCGGTCTTCGCGCCGAACCGCCTGCGCACCAATCATCTCGGGCAGGTCGATCTCACGCCGACCGGCTGGCTGAAGGTCGCCCATCGCCCCCGCGGCATGCCCGATCGTGACGAGGCGCTCGAGACGGAGATCGAGCTCGTCTTTCACAAGGTCATGGCGGCCGTCGCGGCGCATGACTGGCCCGAGACGGAGCCCTATGCCGAGACGCTCGCCATCGACGTGGAAATTCCAGGCATCGAGCGTCCGCTCGATTACGGCGACGAGGTGATGAGCACGCGCGAGGCGCTGCACGAGGATTTCTATTTCTCTCTGCTCGAATTCTTCAAGCACAAGTCCGGCCGTCCGCCCGAGGACCGGGGACTTCAGCCGGGACAGATCGTGCCAGACATCCGGGCAGGGGAGGGCGACGCCCATGTGCGCGTGGAACTGCGCCCCTTCGCCCCGCCGGAGGATCCGGCCCGCCCCGAGCAGGACATCGAGACGGCGGAGGCCGCTCCCGGTCTCGACCAGATCCATCGCGAACTCGCGGCCCTGCCGGGCGAAACCTTCGAGGGCATCTCCCGCGAAGGACGCCCCGTGCGCGGCATCTACCGCAGGGGCTCCCGCCCGGCGGTTCTGGTCACCAGCGGTCAGCACGCCAACGAGACATCAGCCCCGGTCGGCACCTTGCGGGCGGTGCGCCGCCTGCTGGCCAACCCGGAGGCCAACATCGCCTATATCCCGGTCGAGAACCCGGATGGATACGCCCTGCATGGTCGGCTCTGCGAAGGCAATCCGCGCCACATGCATCATGCGGCGCGCTACACCTCCCTCGGCAACGACCTGGAATACGGCCGGGCGGAGCCTCTCTATGAGATCGGCGCGCGCAATCAGGCGCTGGCGCTGTCGGGCGCGAAGCTGCACCTCAATCTGCACGGTTACCCGGCCCATGAATGGACGCGGCCCCTGACCGGTTACCTGCCGCGGGGGTTCGAGCTCTGGACGATCCCGAAGGGGTTCTTCCTCATCATGCGTCACCACCCGTCATGGGCCGAGACGGCCCGGACCCTGATCGAGGCCGTCACGAAGGGGCTCTCGGCGGTTCCGGGACTGGCCGCGTTCAACCGCCGCCAGATCGAGATCTGCGCCGTCCATTCCGGCGGCACGCCCTACGAGATCGTCAACGACGTGCCCTGCCTGGTGACGGCCGACGAGCGCCATCCGACGCCGATGACCCTCATCACCGAATTCCCGGACGAGACGATCTACGGCGAGGCCTACCGATTCGCCCATACGGTGCAGATGGCGACGGTCATTGCCGCTGAGGAAGCTTACGCGTCGATCATGGGGCAAGCCGTCTGAGCGGAAGCGCCCGGCGGAGAATTGGCATGAGGCGGTATCGATGATCGGACGCCGCCTCTGTTGCCTGGCAGGCTTGCAGCGACCGGATTGCGCGGTCTTCTGCAAGGTCTCGATTGAGTAAAGAAAAACATATCCTCAGTAATATTCGAGTAGTCGAGAGCCTCGATTGTTCGAGAAAGTTCCGCTCTCTAAGATATTATTCCTTTGTGGGCCGTTCTTGAGCCGGCAAGCGGGTGTGTTCGGTTGCCGGATGTCAACGAAAGCTTAACCCTGTCCCTGCTCTTCGCGCTTGCGAGACGATACAAAAACGTTATATTGTATAGGTATACGAGATGCGTAGAGTCGCATCGACCGATGCCGCAGGGACCCTCATCATGACCAAGTTATTCGATTTCCAGTCCGAGAGCATGCCGTCCTGGTGGGATGGCAATTACCGCATGCCGTGGACGGACAGAAACCTCGACCTCATCGCCCAGGACGGCGCCTCCGAGGTCGTGCTGGTCCCGACGGTCTACATGGACAGCCTGACATCGACCCGGGTCTACCGCGACAACGACGATGCGGGCGGCTACAACGTGGACGGTGCTCCGCGCACGGAAAGCGACGGGTCCATCATCGAGGCCATCACGAAGGCCAAGGCCCGCGGTCTCGACATCGTCTTCAAGCTGCATGTGAACATGCAGAACGACGACTGGAACGCCCTGATCGGTCCCCCGGAAGGTTCGACCCCGGCTCAGGCGAAGGCTTGGGCCGACGCATGGTTCGCGTCCTACAAGGAAGCCGTGGTTCATTATGCCAAGCTCGCGCAGCAGCAGGGCGTCAAGGCCTTCGCTATCGGCAACGAATGCGAGAGCATGACGGTCGGTAAGTACCGCGAGTACTGGGTCGACATCATCGAAGAGGTGCGCAAGGTCTATAGCGGCAAGCTCACCTATGCCGCGACCTGGACCGAGGCGCTGACGCTCAGCTTCTGGGACAAGCTCGATTACATGGGAGCCAATCCCTATATCAGCTTCACCCAGGACAACGCCAATCCGACACTGCAGCAGCTCATCGACGGCTGGACGAAGCCGTCCGACGTATGGGGCGTGAGGACGCCGATCGAGGAGCGCTTCGGCGAGAACATCTCCGCCATGGACGCCCTGAAGCGGATCGCCGAGCAGTACGGCAAGAAGCTGATCTTCACGGAGACGGGCTTCCGCAGCCTTGACGGCAGCAACGCGACTCCGTGGATGTGGGGCAACGGCCGCATCGACGAGCGCGAGCAGTACATGATGCACCAGGCCTTCTACAAGATCATCACCGATCGCGCGAACGAGGGATGGATCGGGGGCTACTGGCTCTGGAACTACGATGCGAGCGAGGCGGTCTCCGATCCGCGTCCGGACGATGGCTTCTCCACGCACGGCAAGCGCACAGACGCCCTCGTCGAGCAGTACTTCAAGAACCCGCTCTCCGTCGTCGGCCGCACGCTCGTCGGCACGGCTGCCGATGAAAGCATCGTCGGCGGCTTCAACCACGACACGCTCGTCGGCGGCGCGGGCCGCGATACGCTGCTGGGCGGCGCGGGTGCCGACTCTTTCCTCTACACCCTCGGCGACGGGAGCGACACGATCCGGGACTTCAGCGGCCTGCAGGGCGACAAGATCGGCCTGTACGGCACGGGTGCGACCCGGTTCGAGGATCTGAACATCACGGCCGTGTCCGGCGGCTACCGGGTCAACTTCGCCGATGGCGGGTCTCTCACCATCCTGACGGAGGAAACCCTCTCGTCGAGCTGGTTCGCCTTCAACAGCACGGGCCAGCCCGAGCCTTCGAAGTCCCCGAGCGCCGGCAACGACGAGATCACCGGAACGTCCAAGGCTAACACGATCGATGCGCTGGCCGGCCATGACCTGATCAGCGGCCTCGGCGGCAACGACAAGCTGACCGGCGGCACGGGCGACGACACCGTCGATGGCGGCCTCGGCAACGATGCCCTCTATGGCGGTCTCGGCGACGACTTCATGGAGGGCGGCGATGGCGCCGACCGTCTCTATGGCGGCGCTGGCTTCGACATCCTCTATGGCGGCGCCGGCAACGACCAGGTCCGCGGCGATGACGATGAGGACATGCTCTACGGCGACGAGGGCAACGATCTCCTCTACGGCGGCAACGGCCACGATCTTCTCGACGGCGGCGCGGGCAACGACAGGCTCTATGGCGATGCCGGTGACGATCAGATCACGGGCGGAGAAGGAAACGACATTGTCCAGGGCGGAACGGGTGCCGATACCATCGAGGGCGAGAACGGCGACGACAAGCTCTATGGCGGCGATGGCGCCGACGTGCTGATCGGCTGGTTCGGCATGGACCAGCTCTGGGGCGGCACCGGTGACGACGTGCTCGACGCAGGCGCAGGCAACGACAAGCTCTGGGGCGGCGCGGGTTCCGACCGCTATGTCTTCAACTCCGACATGGGTCAGGACATCGTCTACGACTTCAAGGTGACGCAGAACGAGATGCTGCTGATCCGGCACAACATCAACCATTCCGGCATCACCGATTTCGACACGCTCAAGCCGCACATGAAGCAGGTCGGCAAGAATGTCGTCATCGACCTCGGAAAGGGCGAATGGCTCGGCGGCGATGACCAGCTGACGCTCGTCAACGTCAAGCTCACGGACCTCAAGGCGGAGCACTTCTACTTCTTCTGGTAAGCTCATCCTTTCCTGAGAAGGGAGATGCGGCCGGGGCTCGTCCCCGGCCGTTTCCGTTTGCGCCATGGATCGGGCGAGGGAACCTGCTCCTTCGCGCTGCCGTTCTTCGGCTGGGCCGGGCGCGATCTCCCGGCGATGCCGGGGAGGAGGCCATGGCGCGCTTGTCCTGGAAGCAGAGCGAAGGCGAAGCCTCCATCAAGGAGGCGGTCGGCGTGTTGCGTGAGCAAGGAGAGCCTCTTCCATCGCGCTTGGACGAGCCCGCTTTCGGCGCGATGTTCGATCGCTTCGCCGATGCCAGGGTGGTCCTTCTGGGAGAAGCGACCCACGGCACCTCCGAGTTCTATCGCGCGCGCGCCGCCATCACGAAACGCCTCGTCGCCGCGCATGGCTTCACGATCGTGGCCGTCGAGGCCGATTGGCCCGACGCGGCGCGCATCGATGCCTATATCCGCCACCGTCCCGTTCCCAATGGCGACAATGTCGCCTTCGAGCGCTTTCCGACCTGGATGTGGCGCAACGAAGAGGTGGCCGATTTCGTCAACTGGATGCGCGACTACAACAGGGAGCGCAGGGAGGCGGATCGTGTCGAGTTCCGCGGGCTCGACGTCTACAGCCTGAACGCCTCGATCCGCGCCGTCCTCGATTATCTCGACAGGGTCGACCCGGAGGCTGCGAAGGAGGCGAGGGGGCGCTACGGCTGCCTGAGCCCCTGGCAATCAGATCCCGCGCGCTACGGCCGCGCCGTTCTCACGGGGCAGAAGAAGCCTTGCGACGAGGCTCTGCTGCGCCAGCTGCAATCCCTCTTCGACAGGCGGATGGACTATCTCCAAGCCAATAGCGGCGAGGCCTTCTTCGATGCGCTCCAGAACGCCAGGATCGTCCATGCGGCGGAGCATTATTACCGGGTCATGTACGAAGGCGCGACGGAATCCTGGAACCTGCGCGACCGGCACATGTTCGAGACGCTCCAGAGCCTGCTCGCGCGCCGGGACAACGCCAAGGCCGTGATCTGGGCGCACAATTCCCATATCGGCAATGCCGCCGCTACGGCGATGGGCTGGCAGGGGGAGTTCAATATCGGCGAGCTGTGCCGCAAGGCCTATCGCGAGGAGGCCGTGCTGATCGGCTTCGGCACCGACCGGGGCACGGTCGCCGCCGCCGATGACTGGGACGAGCCCATGCAGGTGAAGAATGTGCTGCCCGCCCGCCCCGACAGCCACGAGCGGATTTTTCGCGACACGGGCCTCGGCTGCTTCCTGGCCAATTGGCGCGAGAGCGGCCAGGCCGACCTGACGGAGGCTCTCTCCCGCCCGCGCCTGGAGCGGGCCATCGGCGTGGTCTACCGCCCCGAAACCGAGCTTTACAGCCATTACTTCGAGGCCGTCCTGGCGGAGCAGTTCGACGCCTTCGTTTGGTTCGAGCAGACCGGGGCCGTCACCCCGCTCAGCCACGCTCACGGCAAGGGCATGCCCGAAACCTATCCGTTCGGGCTTTGATGGAGTGGCGCCATCCTGGACAGGCATCGGTAGATCCGGGGTCGCGCGCAGAATGAAGCTCATGCTTCCCTCCCCCTTGTGGGGAGGGCCAGGGTGGGGGTGTCGGCTCCACGCTGGTCCAGTTCTGCGCTAACACCCCCACCTCCAACTCCTCCCCACAAGGGGGAGGAGAGCCTGCTTGCACCAGACGAAGACCAGTCTCGAGCTTGCCCGAGGCTTGTAGGGGAAAGCGCTCACGCGCTGTCCGCGTCGTACGTTTCCGGATTGGCGAAGTCGTCAGGGATGACTGCCTGGAGGTGCCGGTCCCGCTCCCCAGCCTTGCCCCGGCAGGCTGCCCCTGCTAACTGACGGCCAATCCCTTTCAACCGATCCAGAAGCAGGGCTTTTCCCGTGTCCCGTCAGTTCATCTACCACATGCGTGGCCTCTCCAAGACCTATTCGGGCGGCAAGAAGGTCTTGGACAACATCCATCTCTCCTTCTACCCGGATGCCAAGATCGGCGTGCTCGGCGTCAACGGCGCCGGTAAGTCGACGCTTCTGCGCATCATGGCCGGCATCGACACGGACTGGACCGGCGAGGCCTGGGTCGCCGAGGGCGCCCGGGTCGGCTACCTGCCGCAGGAGCCGCAGCTCGACCCGACCAAGAACGTCCGCGAGAACGTCATGGAGGGCGTGGCCGCCAAGAAGGCGATCCTCGACCGCTACAACGAGCTCGCCATGAACTATTCCGAGGAGACGGCGGACGAGATGACCCGTCTCCAGGACGAGATCGAGGCCAAGGGCCTGTGGGATCTCGATTCCCAGGTCGATCAGGCGATGGACGCCCTGCGCTGCCCGCCCGACGACTGGTCGGTGGACAAGCTCTCGGGCGGCGAGCGCCGCCGCGTGGCTCTGTGCCGCCTCCTGCTGGAGCAGCCGGAACTGCTGCTGCTCGACGAGCCGACCAACCACCTGGACGCCGAGACGACCGCCTGGCTCGAAGGGCACCTGCGCACCTATCCGGGCGCGATCCTGATCGTCACCCACGACCGCTACTTCCTCGACAACGTGACGGGCTGGATTCTCGAGCTCGACCGCGGCCGCGGCATTCCTTACGAGGGCAACTACTCGTCCTGGCTCGAGCAGAAGCAGAAGCGCCTCGAGCAGGAGGGCCGCGAGGAAGAGGCGCGCCAGCGCACCATCGAGCGCGAGCGCGAGTGGGTGTCGGCTTCGCCCAAGGCCCGTCAGGCCAAGTCGAAGGCCCGTATCCAGCGCTATGAGGACCTGGTGGCCAAGGCCAACGAGAAGGGCCCGACCACCGCGCAGATCATCATCCCCATCGCGGAGCGCCTCGGCAACAACGTCATCGAGTTCAACGGCCTCAAGAAGGCCTTCGGCGACAAACTTCTCATCGACGACCTGTCCTTCAAGCTGCCGCCGGGCGGCATCGTCGGCGTCATCGGCCCGAACGGCGCCGGCAAGACGACGCTGTTCCGCATGATCACCGGCCAGGAGCAGCCGGATGAGGGCACCATCGAGATCGGCGACACGGTGCAGCTCGGCTACGTGGACCAGAGCCGCGACACGCTCGACGCCAACAAGACCCTCTACGAGGAAATCTCCGGCGGCAATGAGGTGCTCTATCTCGGCAAGCGCGAGATCAATGCCCGCGCCTATTGCTCGGCCTTCAACTTCAAGGGCGCGGATCAGCAGAAGAAGGTCGGCGTTCTCTCCGGCGGCGAGCGCAACCGCGTGCACCTCGCCAAGATCCTGAAGTCCGGCGCGAACGTGCTGCTCCTCGACGAGCCGACCAACGACCTCGACGTGGATACGCTGCGCGCGCTCGAAGAGGCGCTGGAGGATTACGCGGGCTGCGCCGTGATCATCTCGCACGACCGCTGGTTCCTCGACCGCATCGCCACCCATATCCTGGCCTTCGAGGGCGACAGCCACGTGGAATGGTTCGAGGGCAACTTCGCCGATTACGAGGAGGACAAGAAGCGCCGCCTCGGCACGGATTCCACGATCCCGCACCGGATCAAGTACAAGAAGTTCTCGCGGTAACGGCCGTGGGAACCTACCTCGTCACGGGCATGGGACGCGGGATCGGGCACGAGCTCGCCCGCGTCCTCCTCCGTCGCGGCGACCGCGTGATCGGCACGGTCCGGGACGAGGCCGGCATCGCGCCCGAATGGGCCGCGTTCCTGGCGAGCGGGCAGCTCAGGCTCGTCATGCTGGATGTCCGCGATGCGGCCTCGATCGGGAAGGCTGCGGCGCAGATCGACGAGCCCATCGATGTGCTCGTCAACAATGCGGGCATCATCGGGCCGCACCGGCAATCGACCCTCGACATGGATTTCGAGGGCTTTCTCGAAACCCTGGACGTCAACACCCTCGGGCCCTTGCGGATCGTCCAGGCCTTCCTGCCGCATCTGAGGCGCTCGAAGGCGCCGAGGATCGTCACCATCTCCAGCCGCATGGGCTCGCTGTCCCACGCCAAGTCCGACCGCATCGCCTACCGCGCCTCGAAGGCGGCCGTGAACAAGGTGATGCAGGCGCTCGCCACGGATCTTCAGGGCGAGGGGATCGTCGCCATTTCCGTGCATCCCGGCTGGGTCCGGACCGATATGGGCGGCTCCGGCGCCGATATTTCCGTTGAGGAAAGTGCTGAAGGGCTGATCAAGCTGATCGACCGCGTAACGCTTGCGGAAAGCGGTCTCTTCTTCGACTGGACAGGGACACAGATCTCTTTCTGAGAAGAGTTCAGGAAGCTCTGCAGGGAAATTTCATGCTCAGCACAATGTTGAGCGCACCTTCCATAGCAAGGGTATTGTAAGGATGTTGCTCCGCGAATTCCCTGAGTGCCTTTGCGAGCTGCTTTGCAGAAATGTTTTCTGGCAGGCAGAGGGAAGTGGAAATCTTACCGTTCTGTGAAAGTGCCTTGATAGCCCCCAAGAAGCCCTCGATATAGGCTTCGCACACAGGCCAGTCTGGCGAACTAGGCTCACACGCATCTAAGTACTGATATACCCACCGCCGTTCCGCCTTTACGGGTTGGGTCAGAATTAGAGTTGCGCAAGTCATTGATAAAAATAATGCAATTCTGATTGTCATAGCCCTTTCGTACTGTATGGGTCACATAGTTTCAATTGAGTGCGGCTAATTTCGTCCTATCCCGGTTGGGTTCTTCGACGAAACAGTGTATGACCCTTGAGGCACGAGACAAAAGAAGAGAGTCCACGTGCCAGCCGATCACATTTCCGCCTTCCAATCCGTTGCCACACCTGAAGAAGCCGTCGAGCGGCTCATTGCGCTCCACGACAGCGCCATCGACGCCCAGCGCCATGCCCTGGAGCATTTCTTCGCAACCGGCACGGCCCCCACGCCCCTCGAACGCTCCCGTTTCCGCTATCCCGAGCTGCGCCTCGATTACCGGTCGACCTCGGTTCCGCCCGTCAAGCAGCGCGCCTATGCCAAGTTCCAGGGCCCCGGCATCTATGCGACGACCGTCACGCAGCCGGCCTTTTTCAAGAATTACCTGCTGGAGCAGCTGAACTACCTCGTGCGCGATTACGGGGCCACCATCGCGGTGGGCGTCAGCGACCAGGAGATTCCCTATCCTTACGTCTTCGAGCGCGGGGACGAGCTCGGGCGCGGCGCGCATTCGGCGGCCGAACTCGCCCAGCATTTCCCGACGCCGCTTCTCGCCAAGGTCGGCGACGAGATCGCCGACGGCACCTGGATCTTCCACGAGGGCGAGCCGCGCCCGCTCGCGCTCTTCGATGCGGCGCGGGTGGATTACTCGCTTCGCCGCCTCGTGCACTACACGGGCAGCGACTGGCGCTGCGTCCAGCCCTGGATCCTGCTCACCAACTATCACCGCTATGTGGACCAGTTCATCCGCTGGGCCGTGACGGAGCTGGAGAACGAGAGCGGGCCTTATACGAGGCTGGTGCTGCCGGGCGGCGTCACCATCGAACGCGGCCTGGACAGGACGGCGGTCGACGAGCTGATCGCTTCATCGCCCTGGCATCGCTTCCAGATGCCCGCCTATCACCTGATGCGCAAGGACGGGCAGGGCGTGACGCTCGTCAATATCGGCGTCGGCCCGTCGAACGCGAAGAACATCACGGATCACCTGGCGGTGCTGCGCCCCCATTGCTGGCTCATGGTGGGCCATTGCGGTGGCCTGCGCCAGTCGCAGTCCATCGGCGATTACGTGCTGGCTCACGGCTATCTCCGCCGCGACCGCATCCTCGACGGCGCCGTGCCGCCGGAAATTCCGCTGCCCGCACTGGCCGAAATCCAGGTCGCCCTGCAGGACGCGGCGGTGCAGGTCACCGGCGAGCGGGGCGAGGAGCTGAAGCGGCGCCTGCGCACCGGCACGGTCGTGACCTATGACGACCGGAACTGGGAGCTGCGCTGGAGCCAGGAGCGGCGGCAGATCAACCTGTCCCGCGCCATCGCGGTGGACATGGAAAGCGGCACCATCGCCGCCCAGGGCTACCGCCTGCGCGTGCCCTACGGCACCCTGCTATGCGTGTCGGACAAGCCGCTGCACGGGGAGATCAAGCTGCCCGGCGCGGCCAACGCCTTCTACGAGCGGGCGGTGAGCGAGCACCTCATGATCGGCCTCGCGGCGCTCGACATCCTGCGGGGGCAGCGCTCCTCCCTGCATTCGCGCAAGCTGCGCAGCTTCGACGAACCGCCCTTCCGGTAAGCCGTCAAAACATGCTCGCGTCATCACCGGCCTCACGCCGGTGATTTCGTTTGGAGCCATTTCAGGACAAGCGGGAACCGGTTTCCCGTCCGAAATGGCGGTGCCATGGCCGCCAGCTCAAAACGCTTGCTTGCCCTCGCGTCAAAATACATATAAATATATCTTTATATGTAAGAGCGAGATTTGGCTTTGCCCGACACTCCGTCTCCATCTCTGGACCTGACCCTGGACGTTCTGCGGGCCGCCGCGGAGGAGACGCGCCTGCGGATCCTGGCGCTCCTGACGGAGGGCGAGCTCTCGGTCTCCGACCTCACGGACATTCTCGGCCAGTCCCAGCCGCGCATCTCCCGCCACCTGAAGCTCCTCGTCGAGGCCGGTCTCGTGGAGCGGCACCGGGAAGGGGCCTGGGCCTTTTTCCGGCTCACCGACCGGGGCGTGGCCCTGCGCATCATCCGCCCGACCCTGGAAAGCCTGGACCGGTCCGACCCGCAATTGCTGGAGGACCGCACCCGGCTCGAAGCCGTGCGCGCCCAGCGCTCCCAGGCCGCCCAGGCCTTCTTCTCGCGTCTGGCTCCCGAATGGGACCGCCTGCGCTCGCTTCATGCCCCCGAGGCGGTGGTCGAGGCCGCCGTGCTCGACGCTTTGGGGCCGGCGCCGATCCGCAATCTCGTCGATCTCGGCACCGGCACCGGCCGCATGCTGCAATTGCTGGCGCCCCGGGCCCAGCGCACGGTCGGGCTGGACGCCAGCCATGCCATGCTCTCGGTCGCCCGCGCCAATCTGGAGAAGGCGGGCCTGCGGGGCATCGAGCTGCGGCAGGGCGATATCTATGCGCCTCCGTTCCCGCGCAACACCTTCGATCTCGTCGTGATCCATCAGGTGCTGCATTACCTGGACGATCCGGCCCGCGCGATCCGCGAGGCGGCCCGCCTGGTGGCCCCCGGCGGACGCATCCTCGTGGTGGATTTCGCGCCGCATAACCTCGAATTCCTGCGCGAGGCGCAGGCGCATCGCCGCCTCGGCTTCGCTCCGTCCCAGGTGGCGGGATGGCTCGACGAGGCGGGGCTCGACTGCACCCTCAACCGGGAGATCGCCCCGCCCAGGAAGGGCGAGGAGCAATTGACCGTATCCCTTTGGCTTGGCCAGGATCGCCGCGCTTTGACGGATTGGCCCTTGAACGAACCCGACAGAGAGGTCGCCTGATGTCACCGCTCACCCTTCGCCCAAGCCGTCAGGCCTCCCGCCCGATCAAGGTCTCCTTCGAGTTCTTTCCGCCCAAGTCCCCGGAGATGGAGGCGACCCTCTGGTCATCGATCCAGCGCCTCGCCCCGCTCAATCCGCAATTCGTTTCCGTGACCTACGGCGCGGGCGGCTCCACCCGCGAGCGCACGCATGCCACGGTCTCCCGCATCGTGAAGGAAACGCATCTCAAGCCTGCCGCGCACCTGACCTGCGTCGCCGCGACGAAGGAAGAGATCGACGGCGTCATCCGCTCCTATTGGGATGCGGGCGTGCGCCATGTGGTGGCCCTGCGCGGCGATCCCGTCGCGGGCATCGGCACGGCATACGAGCCGCATCCCGCGGATACCGGCAGACCTGCGATCTCGTGGCGGGCATCAAGGCCATCGGCGATTTCGAGGTCTCCGTCTCCGCCTATCCGGAGAAGCACCCGGAGGCCCCCTCGCTCGATGCGGATATCGACGTGCTGAAGGCGAAGGTGGATAGCGGCGCGGACCGCGCCATCACCCAGTTCTTCTTCGACAACGATCTCTACTTCCGTTACCTCGACCGCGTCCGCGCGCGCGGCATCGAGATCCCGATCGTGCCCGGCATCGTGCCGGTGCAGAACTTCAAGCAGACGGCGAACTTCGCCGCCAAGACGGGAGCCAGCGTTCCCGATTGGCTCGCCGCCCGGTTCGAGGGCCTGGACAACGACGTGGAGACCCGCAAGCTCGTGGCGGCGGCGGTCGCCGCGGAGCAGGTGCTCGATCTCGTCGACCGCGGCGTCAACGAATTCCACTTCTACACCATGAACCGTGCCGATCTGGTCTATGCGATCTGTCACCTGCTCGGGCTGCGCGACCAGCAGGTGAAAGCGGCTGCGTGACGTGTTCGATGCCCGGCTCTGCCGGGCATTTGCCTTTGCTCTATTGAAACCAGCGCCGACGGCCGGATCAAACCGGCTGCGGTGAAAAGAGAACAGACCGAATGACTGCGTTCCATCCTCGTCCCGCCAATGGCGCCGAAATCCTCAAGGCGCTGCGCGAAGCCGCTTCCAGGCGCATTCTCGTGCTCGACGGCGCCATGGGCACCGAGCTTCAGCGCTCGCGCTTCTCGGAGGAGGATTTCCGGGGCGAGCGCTTCAAGGATTGGGCGCACGACGTCAAGGGCAACAACGACCTCCTGATCCTCACGCAGCCGGATGCGGTCCGGAACGTGCATCTCGACTACTTCCGCGCGGGCGCGGATATCGTGGAGACCAACACCTTTTCCGGCACCTCCATCGCCCAGGCCGATTACGGCATGGAGGAGATCGTCTACGAGCTGAACTATGAGGGCGCGCGCCTCGCCCGCGAGGCCGCGCTGATCGCCGAGAAAGAGGACGGTCGCCGCCGCTTCGTCGCGGGCGCCGTCGGGCCGACGAACCGCACGCTTTCGATCTCGCCGGACGTGAACAATCCCGGCTACCGCGCCGTGACCTTCGATCAGGTGCGCGACGCTTACGCCGAGCAGGTGAGGGGGCTGATCGACGGCGGGGCCGAGATCATCCTCATCGAGACGATCTTCGATACGCTCAACGCCAAGGCCGCCATCGTCGCCACGCATCGCGTGTTCGAAGAGAAGGGCGTGAAGCTGCCCGTGATGATCTCGGGAACGATCACGGACCTCTCCGGCCGCACGCTGTCCGGCCAGACGCCGACCGCCTTCTGGTATTCCGTGCGCCATGCGGAGCCCTTCTCCATCGGCCTCAACTGCGCGCTCGGCGCCCGGGAGATGCGCGCGCATATCCAGGAAATCGGCAAGGCGGCCGATACCTTCGTCTGCGCCTATCCCAATGCGGGCCTGCCCAACGAGTTCGGCCTTTACGACGAGAGCCCCGAGGCGACGGCCCGCATGATCGCGGAATTCGCCGATGCCGGTCTCGTCAACGTGGTCGGCGGCTGCTGCGGCACGACGCCGGCGCATATCCGCGCCATTGCCGAGGCCGTGGCCGGCAAGTCTCCGCGCCAGGTGCCGAAGGTGCAGCCGCTCATGCGGCTCTCGGGCCTGGAGCCCTTCACGCTCACCTCCGACATTCCCTTCGTGAACGTGGGCGAGCGCACGAACGTCACGGGCTCCGCCAAGTTCCGCAAGCTCATCACCAACGGCGATTACGCCGCCGCCCTCGACGTGGCGCGCGATCAGGTGGCCAACGGCGCGCAGGTCATCGACGTCAACATGGACGAAGGCCTGCTCGATTCCGAGAAGGCGATGGTGGAGTTCCTCAACCTCGTGGCGGCGGAGCCCGACATCGCCCGCGTGCCGGTGATGGTGGATTCGTCCAAGTTCAACGTGATCGAGGCGGGCCTCAAGTGCCTCCAGGGCAAGGCCATCGTGAACTCGATCTCCATGAAGGAGGGCGAGGAGGCCTTCATCACGCAGGCGAAGATCTGCCGCTCCTACGGCGCCGCCGTCGTCGTCATGGCCTTCGACGAAAAGGGCCAGGCCGATACGCTGGAGCGCAAGGTCGAGATCTGCACGCGCGCCTACAAGGTGCTCACGGAGAAGGTCGGCTTTCCGCCAGAGGACATCATCTTCGATCCGAACGTCTTCGCGGTCGCCACCGGCATCGAGGAGCATGACGGCTACGGCGTCGCCTTCATCGAGGCGACGCGCATCATCCGCGAGACGCTGCCTCACGCCCATATTTCGGGCGGCGTGTCGAACCTCTCCTTCTCCTTCCGCGGCAACGAGCCCGTGCGCGAGGCCATGCATTCCGTGTTCCTCTTCCACGCCATCAAGGTCGGCATGGATATGGGCATCGTGAATGCGGGGCAGCTTGCCGTTTACGAGCAGATCGATCCCGAGCTGCGGGAGCTCTGCGAGGACGTGGTGCTCAACCGCCGTCCCGATGCGACGGAGCGCCTGCTGGAAGCCGCGCCCCGGTTCAAGGGCGACGGCACGGGCGCGTCGAAAGTGGCCGATCTCGAATGGCGCTCCTGGCCCGTCGAGAAGCGCATCGAGCATGCGCTCGTCAACGGCATCACCGAGTTCATCGAGCAGGATACGGAAGAGGCGCGCCTCTTGGCGGATCGCCCGCTGCACGTGATCGAAGGGCCGCTCATGGCGGGCATGAACGTGGTGGGCGATCTCTTCGGCGCGGGCAAGATGTTCCTGCCGCAGGTGGTGAAATCCGCCCGCGTGATGAAGCAGGCGGTTGCCTATCTCATGCCGTTCATGGAAGCCGAGAAGGAGGCCGGCGGCTCCTCCGAGCGCTCCGCCGCCGGCAAGGTGCTGATGGCGACCGTGAAGGGGGACGTGCACGATATCGGCAAGAACATCGTCGGCGTTGTGCTCGCCTGCAACAATTACGAGGTCATCGATCTCGGCGTGATGGTGCCGGCGCAGAAGATTCTGGAGACCGCGCGCAAGGAGAAGGTGGACGTGATCGGCCTTTCCGGGCTCATCACGCCGTCCCTCGACGAGATGGTGAACGTGGCGAGCGAGATGGAGCGCGAGGGTTTCGACATTCCGCTCCTCATCGGCGGCGCCACCACGAGCCGCGTTCATACGGCGGTGAAGATCCACCCGAACTATCACAAGGGGCAGGCGGTCTATGTGACCGATGCAAGCCGCGCGGTCGGCGTCGTCTCATCGCTGCTCTCGCCCGACATGAAGAAGGATTATGTCGAGACGCTGCGGGCCGAATACCGCAAGGTGGCGGAAGCCCATGCGCGTTCGGAGGCCGACAAGCAGCGCCTCTCCATCGAGAAGGCGCGCGCCAACAGATTCACGCCCGACTGGTCGTCGTACCAACCGCCGAAGCCGACTTTCACCGGCGCGCGCGTATTTCGCAGCTACGATGTGGGCGAGCTCGTGCCCTATATCGACTGGACGCCCTTCTTCCAGACCTGGGAGCTGAAAGGCCGCTTCCCGGCGATCCTCGACGACGAGAAGCAGGGCCCGGCCGCGCGCCAGCTCTGGGAAGATGCGCAAGCCATGCTCAAGCAGCTCGTCGACGAGCGCTGGTTCAACCCGAAGGCGGTCATCGGCTTCTGGCCCGCCAACGCGGTGGGCGACGACATCCGCCTCTATACGGGCGAGAGCCGCACGGAGGAGCTCGCCACGTTCCACGGCCTGCGCCAGCAGCTCTCGAAGCGCGACGGCAAGCCGAACCTGTGCCTCTCCGACTTCGTGGCGCCCGTCGAGAGCGGAAAGCCGGATTGGATCGGCGCTTTCGTCGTGACCTCCGGCATCGAGGAGGTGCGCATCGCGGAGAAGTTCGAGCGCGCCAACGACGATTACCGCTCGATCATGGTGAAGGCGCTCGCCGACCGTCTGGCTGAGGCTTTCGCCGAGCGGATGCACGAGCGCGTGCGCAAGGAATTCTGGGGCTACGCCTCGGACGAGAACCTCACGAACGAAGGCCTGATCGCCGAGGAATATCGGGGCATCCGCCCCGCGCCAGGCTATCCCGCGCAGCCCGACCACACGGAGAAGGCGACGCTCTTCAGCCTGCTCGAAGCGGAGCGCCGCATCGGCGTCACGCTGACGGAAACCTACGCCATGTGGCCGGGCTCGTCCGTTTCGGGCCTCTACCTGTCGCACCCGCAGGCCTATTACTTCGGCGTCGCCAAGGTCGAGCGCGATCAGGTGGAGGATTACGCGGCCCGCAAGGGCATGAGCGTGCCGGAGGTCGAGCGTTGGCTGAGCCCCATCCTCAACTACGATCCGGCAGGCTACAGGGTGATGGCGGCGGAGTAGGAAAGCTTCATGCGGCGGCCGCAGAGGGCCGCCGTGCAATCAGGTCGCGCAAGGTGGTGATGGTGGAGGCATCCGCCACGCCGTCCACGCGCTCGGGGCGGAAATGGCGCTGGAAGGCGGCCACGACCTTCTCCGTCTCCTCGTCGAAAACTCCGGTGATCTTCACACCGTAGCCATACATCGCGAGCATGGCCTGAAGCGCTTCGATGGGCATGCCCTGATCGCCGCGGGAGAAGAAGCGCCCGTCGCTCAAGCCTGCGGGCGCGACCCAATGGCCGACACCGGCCTCGTGCAGCGTCTTCCAGGGAAAGCGCTCGCCGGGATCGACCTTGCGGCCGGGGGCGACGTCCGAATGGGCGAGCACCCGCGTCGCCGGAATGCGCCAGCGTGTGACGATGTCCTTCGCGAGCGCCGCGACGCTCCCGATCTGCGCGTCGGGGAAGGGCGGCAGGCCGCCCGGATGACCGGGATTGGCGATCTCGATCCCGATGGAGCAGGAATTGACGTCGGTCTCGCCATCCCAGGAGGAGAGGCCCGCATGCCAGGCCCGGCGCGATTCCGGAACGAGCTGCAGCACGCGCCCGTCGCCGAACACGAAGTAATGGGCTGAAACCTGCGAGACCGGGTTGCACAGCCATTGCAGGGCCTCGCCCTCGTCCGGCATGCCCGTGTAGTGGAGGATCAGCATGCTGGGGCGCTGCCCGTCCTTGCGCTCCCCGTGATTGGGCGATGGAAACACCTTGCTGGCGATGGGGCTTTCCGGGGACAGCGCGGTCATGAGGTCACCTGATCTTCCGTTCGGCGGCGACGCGTTCCCAGGCGGCGTTGATTGCGGCCAGCCGCTCGGTGGCGATCCTGACGGCCTCCGGCGGCAGGCCCCGGGCAATCTCGCGGTCCGGGTGGTTGTCGGCCACAAGCCTGCGGTAGTGCCGCTTCAGCTCCTCGTCGCTCATGCTCCGGTCGGCCTTGAGAATGAGGTAGGGATCGTCCGCGCGCTTCACGTGGCGCGCGGCGATGCGTTCGAACTCGGCGTCGGAGAGGCCGAAGATCGCGGCCACATCCTTGAGATAGGCATACTCGGCCTCGTGGACCGCTTCGTCGGCTTTCGCGATGTGGAACAGGCCGTCGAGCACGTCTTCCAGAAGGGCGGGCTCGTCCTTGAACTCCTCGCCGATCTGCCGGGCATAGGCCTCGAACCCGTCCGAGGTCTGCATGGCGAGGTTGAACAGGCGTTCGACCCGCTCGTGCTCGCTTTCCGGCACCTCGACGATCTGCTCGAAGGCCCTGACCTCCACATCCACCACCACGCCGTCGGCCTTGGCCATCTTGGCGGCCAGGGCAACCAGGCCCATGGTGAACAGAACATCGCGCGGGGGCTTTCCGAACAAAGCGCCTTCGCGGTCGATGAGCATGTGGCCGGCGACGCCGCCCAGCAGCGCGCCGATGGGCCCACCCAAAGCAAATCCGATCCCGGCGCCGCCGAGCTTACCCCAAATCGACTGAATCATCTCAAGTTCAGTCGTACGCTCAAGTCCGGGCAAAAGAAAAGGGGGCCGAGATGGCTCGGCCCCCGAATTCGATCGTAAAGATTGCGATCAGCGGCAGTAAACGTTGCCGTAGATATCCTGGTAAGTGCCATACGGGCAGGCCGGACGGCTCGGCGTGGTCGCAGCGCCGACGATCGCACCGCCGGCAGCACCGATCGCCGCACCGGCCAGAGCGCCGCTGCCGCGGCCCGTCGCAGCACCACCGATCGCCGCACCAGCAAGGCCGCCGATCGCGGCGCCGCCGACCGCGCGTTCGCCGGGGGTATTGCAAGCTGCCATCGAGAGGGTGAGTGCACCGGCGGCAATGGCTGTCATGATCTTCTTCATGGAGGCTTCCCTGTAATTGTGCGGGCGGTAGGCTGCCCAGCTCTGTTTAGCTTGACCTTACGCTCTCGCCAACTCCTGGACATTGAAAGAGTTCCTCCCGTCCCCGGCAAGCCGACGAAAAATTTTCAGCTCTCCCGGAGGCTAGAATTGTGGCGGAAAGCCCTGAAGCCCCAAGGGAAAGCGGATCGGCTCGAAGCAATTCCGAACACAATTGCGGCTCGGCCTGCCTCATCTTCGCCTTATTTCGCCCCCACCCAGCGCGCCCTCGTGACAATAGCCAGTTGGAGTATCGGTTTGACTTGGCAACATTTCCTCAGAAGCCTCGTAATTGCGCTCCTCGGCGCCGCCGCCTTGACCCTGGCATCCCAGGCGCGGGCCGAGGGAGGAAGTGCCGACAAGATCGTCTCTCCCGACCAGGCCGAGGACTTCCTGAAGGCCGCTGCGGAAGAAGCGTCCGCTCCCGTCGAGGAGGACGCCGCCGAGGCGGCCGACGCCAAGAAGACGGCCAAGGCCGCAGCGCCTAAGAAGGAGGCCGTCGCCTCCAAGCCCGTGTCCGGCAAACCCGTCCCTGACAAATCTGCCCCCGCCAAGCCGCAGCCCGCCGAGCCCGAGGCTGCCGAGGCCAAGGAGGAGGGCGCACAGGCTGAGGAGGTCGCCGCCGGCGAGGCGGGCGAGACCGACGCGGAGCAGACCGCTTCGCTTCCGGCCGCACCCGTGGATCCCAAGCTGAGGCTCCGCCCGTCGGACAGCCAGCGCGCGACCGCCATGAAACCGCTGATCGCCCGCTACGCCGCCGAGAACGGCCTGCCCTACGAACTGGCCGATGCCATCGTCCGCCTCGAGAGCCGCTACAATCCCGGCGCCCGCAACGGCCCGCATATGGGCCTGACCCAGATCAACTTTCGCACCGCCCAGTCCCTCGGCTACCAGGGAGCGGCGGCCGGACTCCTCGATGCGGAGACGAACCTCCGCTACGGCCTGAAATATCTGGCCAGGGCCTATAAGCTGGCCGGAGGCGATACCTGCGGCACCATTCTGCGCTACCAGTTCGGGCACCGGGCCCAGACCATGACGAGCGCGTCGCGGACCTATTGCGCCAAGGTGAAGGTGATCACGGCCGCGGCCGAGTGATCCTGCACCCTTGACGGCAGGACCCTTTTGGCACCACATCCCCATCGTCAGCTGGCCGGGCGGCCGCTTCGAGCTCGTCTCGGGGAGGAAAGTCCGGGCTCCATGGAAGCAAGGTGCCGGATAACGTCCGGCGGGGGAAACCCTAGGGAAAGTGCCACAGAAAGCAGACCGCCCCGCAAGGTCTTCTCGATCTCGGGGTCAGGGTGAAAGGGTGCGGTAAGAGCGCACCGCGGACGCAGCAATGCGGACGGCATGGTAAACCCCACCAGGAGCAAAACCGAATAGGGACGACAGGCGTTCGCGCCAGGCCGGTTTCCAGGCTCGTCGTCCGGGTTGGTTGCTAGAGGCGGTCAGCAATGGCCGTCCCAGAGGAATGGTCGCCACGTCCAAGGTCTTACAGCCTTGGGCCCTACAGAACCCGGCTTACAGGCCGGCTGACCCAATCTTTCCACAGGCCCCGAATTTGCGGGAAAGCGGAGCAAACCTTTGCCCCGCTTACGATTCATTAACCGTAAATGCGTCTCATGGGGCATGCGTACCATGAGGCGCGCACGCCATCCTCGTTCCGTTGACGACCATATTATCCCATGTTATCCCAAATCATCCCGTCGACGGTGTCTTCCGAAGGGGACGTCAAGCACTCAAGCGGTGCCTGCGTTTCGCTTCGGAAAGTAGCGTCACCACCCGACGCGGGCGGCAGGTCCTTGCGATCTGCCGGGGGGCTGACAATCAGGAGCGTGCGAGCTGCGGCCAATGAACCGCTTCGTGTCCAATTTCACCAACAAGTTGGATTCGAAGGGTCGCGTCTCGATCCCCGCATCCTTCCGGGCCGTGTTGGCTCGGGATGGCTTCGAGGGGCTCTACGTGCATCCGGCGCTCGATGCGCCGGCCTTGGACGCGGGCGGCAACGTGCTTCTGAACGAGATCGATGCGTTCTTGTCGACCCTGTCCCCCTATTCGGACGAGCGGGATCAGCTGTCGACGGCGTTGTTCGGGACCAGCGAGATTCTGAAGGTCGATCCGGAGGGGCGTGTCATCCTGACGGATACGGTAAAAGTGCATGCCGGGATTGGCGATACGGTGACGTTCGTCGGGCTCGGTCACAAGTTCCAGATTTGGGAGCCCGAGCGCTTCCGTGCGCATCTGGAGGAGGCGCGCACGAAGGTCCGAGACCTGAAGAGGGCCTTGGGAAGCCGAATATTGGAGCCGCAAGCAGTGCAGAATACCTCACCGGGAGTGCGGGAGCGATGATGGGACGCGGCGACGGCCCAGGAGCCGGAGCCGCTGGCGGACCGTCCCGTCACGTTCCTGTGCTCCTGGCAGAGGTGTGTGATGCGCTCGATGTGAAGCGCGGTGGCCTTTTCATCGACGGCACGTTCGGCGCGGGCGGTTACACGCGCGCCATTCTCGATGCCCATCCCCAGAACAAGGTGATCGCCATCGACCGCGATCCCGATGCGATCGTGGGCGGTGCTTCGCTCGCAGCCAAGTTCAAGAAACGCCTGATGCTCGTTCCCGGGCGCTTCGGCGATCTCGACGAGATCGCGCAGGCGCAGGGTTTCGAGAGCGTCGACGGTGTCGTGCTCGATATCGGCGTCTCGTCCATGCAGCTCGATCAGGCCGAGCGCGGCTTCTCCTTCCGCAGTGAAGGCCCGCTCGACATGCGCATGGAGCAAAGCGGCCCGAGCGCGGCGGATCTCGTCAACGAGGCTTCCGAGGCGGAGCTCGCCGACATCTTCTATCATTACGGCGAAGAGCGCCGCGCGCGCGCCGTGGCCCGCGCCATCATCGAAGCGCGCCGCCGCCAGCCCTTCGAGACCACGCGGCAGCTCGCCGATCTCGTGGCTTCCCTGATCCGCCAGGAGCCGGGCGGCATTCATCCGGCCACGCGCGTGTTCCAGGCCTTGCGCATCGCGGTCAACGACGAGCTCGGCGAGCTCGTGCGCGCGCTCCACGCCGCCGAACGCATTCTCAAGCCCGGCGGACGGCTCGTGGTCGTGACCTTCCATTCGCTGGAAGACCGCATCGTGAAGCAGTTCTTCACGCTCCGCACCGGTCGCGCGCCCGCAGGCTCGCGCCATCTTCCGACGGCCGCGCCGCCGGAGCCGACCTTCGAGGCGGTCACCCGCGGTCCCGTCGCTCCGGGCGAACAGGAAATGGCGCGCAACCCGCGCGCCCGCTCGGCGAAGCTGAGAGCCGGCGCGCGCACCGATGCGCCGCCCCAGGAGCCATCGAGCGCCATCACCATGCTGGCCGAACTGCCGCAGAGTGCCGAGAAACGGGGAGGGCGCCGGTGATCCGACTGCTCCACATCATCGCCATCACGGTTCTCATCGCCTCGGCGGGCTATGCGTATTCGATCAAGTACGAGACGCTCTATTATGTCGAGCAGGTCGCGAAGCTGAAGTCGCAGGTACAGCGCGAGCGCGAGGCCATCGCCGTGCTGCAGGCCGAGTGGCAATATCTCGACAGGCCGGATCGCCTGCAGGCTGCGGTCGATCAGCATCTCGATCTGCAGCCGTTGAAGATCCAGCAGCTCGCCCGTCTCTCCGACCTGCCGAACCGGCCTTCGCGCGAGGACGAGATCGGTCGCAAGCTCGAGGCGCTCGGTCTTCTCGGGCCCACCTCGACGCCCAAGGACAAATCTTCCGACGCCCGCACCCCGACGACCCAAACCCCGAAACGGTGAGCCTCGTGTTGCAAGAGCCAGAAACCGAATGGCAGGGTAGAAGCCTTCCTCCCGGAGCATCGGACCCGAACACGGATTCCGGGTTCGGGATCGACCCCGCTTTCGTGCGTGAGAACGGCGCAACGGCGCAGACGGGCCGCAGCGGGAAGCGTGCCCCCAAGCGCGGCCTGATAGGCCACGCCCGCGAGCTGTTCCGCCTGCGTCACGACAAGAGCACGTCGCGCGTGGGGCTCGCCGCGGCCTGCTTCGTGCTCCTCTTCGGCCTGATCGGCGGGCGGCTCGTGCATCTTGCCGTGACGAGCGAGAACACGAGCGAGGTGCGCCGCGCGGCTTCGTCCGAAATCTCCGCGGCCCGTCCCGATATCGTCGACCGCAACGGCGATATCCTCGCCACCGACGTGAAGATGGTCTCCGTCTTCGCGGAGCCGCGCAACATCATCGACAAGGACGAGGCGGTGGAGCTTCTCACCGCCGTGCTGCCGGATCTCGACGCCACCGAGCTGCGCAACAAGCTCAACACCAAGAAGGGCTTCGTCTGGGTCAAGCGCGAGATCACGCCGCGCCAGCAGGCGGAGGTCCATCGCCTCGGCATCCCCGGCGTCGGCTTCCTGCCCGAGAACAAGCGCGTCTATCCCAACGCGGAGGCCGCCGCCCACGTGCTCGGCTTTGCCAACGTGGACAATGTCGGCATCGCCGGGATCGAGAAATACATCGACAGCATGGGCCTGCAGGACCTCAACGGGGCGGGCTTCAACATCTCCGCCGCCGACCTCAAGCCCGTACAGCTCTCCCTCGATCTGCGCGTGCAGCACGCCTTGCGCGACGAGCTCGCGAAGGGCATGGCGAAGTTCAAGGCGAAGGCCACCGCCGGCGCCATCATGGATGTGAACACGGGCGAGGTCATCGCGCTCGTGTCGCTGCCGGACTACGATCCCAACAACCCGGTCGATGCGCTCGACAAGGACCGGATCAACCGCATCAATGTGGGCGTGTTCGAAATGGGCTCGACCTTCAAGGCCCTCACGGTCGCGATGGCGCTCGATTCCGGCAAGTACAACATCAACTCGACCTTCGACGCCCGGTCGGGATTGCGCTACGGCAAGTTCACCATCGGCGACTATCATCCGACGCGGCGCGTCCTCACCACGCCGGAAGTCTTCGTGCACTCCTCAAACATCGGCACCGCGCGCATGGCGCTCGGCATCGGCGTCGAGGGGCACAAGGCCTTCCTGCGCAAGATGGGCCAGCTCTCCCGCCTCGAAACCGAGCTGCCGGAGAATGCGCTGCCGATCATCCCGCCGCGCTGGGGCGAGCTCAACACCATGACCATCGCCTTCGGCCACGGCCTCGCCGTCGCGCCGCTCCAGGCGCTCATGGCGGTGGGCGCGCTGGTCAATGGCGGCGTCCTGATCAAGCCGACCTTCCTGAAGCGCACCGCCGAGGAGGCGCGCCAGAACGCCCTGCAGGTCCTGAAGCCCGAAACGAGCGAGGCCATGCGCTACGTGATGCGCCTCAACGCCTCCACGCCGGAAGGCTCGGCGGGCTCCGCCTCCGTGGCGGGCTTCTTCGTCGGCGGCAAGACCGGCACGGCGGAGAAGGTCATCAACGGGCGCTATGCCAAGAACAAGAACTTCACCACCTTCACGGCGGTGGTGCCGGCAGACAAGCCGAAATACGTGTTCCTCACCATCATGGACGAACCGCAGGCGGTCGAGGGCACCTACGGTTTCTCGACGGCGGGCTGGAACGCAGGCCCCGTGACCGGCAACATCATCGAGCGTGTGGCGCCGCTGCTCGGCGTGCCGCCACGCTTCGAGCCGCCCGTGCAACCTTTCCCGCTGATGACGCGCCTCGGCGCCTGGGGCAGCAACCGATGAGCGCCGATGCCATGACACTCGCCGATCTTCTCGACCTTGCGAAGGACGATGCGGTGAACGCGTCTCTTTCCGTTTCGCGGATCGCTTCCGACAGCCGCAAGGTCGGGCAGGGCACCCTGTTCTTCGCCGTGCCCGGCACGAAGGTCGACGGCATGAGCTTCGTGCCGCAGGCCGTGGCCGCGGGCGCGGTGGCGGTCGCAGGCGAGGCGGAGCGTCCGTCCGACCTGCCGCCTCACGTCGCCTATGTTCGCGTGGCGGATGTGCGCCGTGCGCTGGCCTTGGCGGCGGCCCGCTTCTATCCGCGTCAGCCGGAAAAGATCGTCGCCGTCACGGGCACGAGCGGCAAGAGCTCGGTGGCCGATTTCGCGCGCCAGCTCTTCGCGCATCTGGGATACAAGTCCGCCAGCGTCGGAACGCTGGGCATCATCACCTCCGACGGCGCGGCCTACGGCTCGCTGACCACGCCCGATCCGATCTCCCTGCACGAGAGTCTCGACCGCCTGGCGAAGGACGGCGTGACGCGGCTCGCCATGGAGGCCTCCTCGCACGGCATCGATCAGCGCCGTCTCGACGGGGTGCGCCTGAATGCGGCGGGCTTCACCAATCTCGGGCGCGATCACCTTGATTATCACGGCACGACCGAAGCCTACGCGGCGGCGAAACTGCGCCTGTTCGACACCCTTCTGCCTGCCGATGCGCCCGCCATCATCAACGCGGACGGCCCCTATGCGGATGTCTTTCTCCAGGGCGTGCGCAACCGCGGCTTGAGGCTTCTCACCACGGGCGCCATGGGCGAGACGCTGCGCCTCGTCGAGGCGCGCGCGGAAGAGTTCACCCAGGTCCTGACCGTCGAGGCCTATGGCAGGACCGTTCGAACCACCCTGCCGCTTCTCGGCGCCTTCCAGGTCGAGAACGCCCTCGTCGCCGCGGGGCTGGTGCTCGCGGTGGAAGGCGAGGGCCGGGCGGCCGAGGTGTTCGAGGGCTTCAAGATCCTGAAGGGCGTCTCGGGCCGCCTGGAGCAGGTGGGCATGGTGGACGGCGCAACCTGCATCGTCGACTACGCCCACAAGCCCGATGCGCTCGCCCATGTGCTCGACGCCCTTCGCCCCTTCGTGAAGGGACGGCTGTTCTGCATCGTCGGCTGCGGCGGCGACAGGGATCGCGGCAAGCGTCCGCTCATGGGGCGCATCGCCAGCGACAAGGCGGATGTCGTCATCGTCACGGACGATAATCCTCGCTCGGAAGATCCGGCGGCCATCCGCGCCGAGGTCCTGAAGGGAGCCCCCGGCGCCCGGGAGATCGGGGACCGCGCGCTGGCCATCTGCACCGCCGTCAACGAACTTCGGCCGGGCGATATTCTGGTCGTGGCGGGCAAAGGTCATGAAACGGGCCAAATCATCGGCGACCGGACCTTGCCGTTCTCGGACCACGACGAGGTCCGGGCGGCCATCGCGGAGAGGCAGGGATGACGTCGCCCCTTTGGACATCGCAGGAGATCGCAGCCGCCACCGGCGCCCGCATCGGCGCCGGTTTCGCGCAGGCGAGCGGGGCCTCCATCGATACGCGCACGCTCGAACCCGGCGATCTCTACTTCGCCATCAAGGGCGATGTGCATGACGGCCACGATTTCGTGCTGGCGGCGCTGGAGAAGGGCGCTTGCGCCGCCGTGGTCTGCGAGGAAAAGGCTCCTGCCTTCGCAGGCTCCGACAGGCTCGTCGTCGTCCCGGACGTGCTGGAGGCCATGCGCCAGATGGGCCGCGCGGCCCGCGCCCGCACGCAGGCGAAGATCGTCGCCATCACCGGCTCCGTCGGCAAGACCGGCACGAAGGAAGCCATGCGGCTCGCGCTCTCCCGACAGGGGGCGACCCACGCTTCCGTGGCGTCCTACAACAATCACTGGGGCGTCCCGCTGACGCTCGCCCGCATGCCGCGCGAGAGCACCTTCGGCGTGTTCGAGATCGGCATGAATCATGCCTATGAAATTCTTCCGCTCACCGGCATGGTGCGCCCGCATGTGGCGGTGATCACCACCGTCGAGCCGGTTCATATCGAGTTCTTCCCGTCCCTCTGGGGCATCGCCGACGCCAAGGGCGAGATCTTCTCCGGTCTCGAGCCCGGCGGAACGGCGGTCATCAACCGCGACAATGCCTATTTCGAGCGCATGCGCGCCCATGCCCAGGCCTCCGCCGCGGGCCGCATCCTCACCTTCGGCGAGCACGAGGGGGCGGATATCCGCGCCCACCGCATCGTCGTGAAGCCCGATCACTCCGTCGTCGACGCCACGATCTTCGGCCAGAAGCTCACCTACAGGATCGGCACGGCGGGCCGGCATATCGCGCTCAATTCCTTGAGCGTGCTCGCAGCCTCCCACGCGCTCGGCGCGGATCTCGCGCTCGTGGCGCTCTCCTTCGCCGAACTGAAGCCGCCGGTCGGGCGCGGCGAGCGGACCATGCTCGCCATCGGCGACGGCGAGGCCCTGCTGATCGACGAGAGCTACAACGCCAACCCGGCCTCCATGCGCGCGGCGCTCGCCAATCTCGGCGCCGTCGAACTCGGGCGCGGAGCGCGGCGGATCGCCGTGCTGGGCGACATGAAGGAACTGGGCGAGACGGGACCGAAGCTCCATGCGGATCTGGCGGAGGCGATCGAGGCGAACGGAATCGACCTCGTCTTCGCCGCCGGTTCTCTCATGAAAAATCTCGTGGATGCCCTGCCACGGGCCAAGGTCGCGGCCCATGCGGAGACCTCCGCCGATCTGGTGGACGCGGTCTGCGCCGCAATCCGCCCCGGCGATGCCGTGACCGTCAAGGGCTCGCTGAGCATGAAGATGGCCCTCATTGTCAAAGCTTTGAAAGAACGTTACGGCGCGAGCCACGCGGCAAACGCGCTGAAAGGATGACCGATGCTCACCTGGCTGGCTGAACTCAGCCCTTACTTCAGCCCTCTCAACATCTTCCGCTACATCACGTTCCGCACCGGCGGCGCGACGGCGACCGGCCTGCTCTTCGTGTTCATGTTCGGGCCTGCGATCATCTCGCTGCTGCGCGTGCGCCAGGGCAAGGGCCAGCCGATCCGCGAGGACGGGCCGCAATCGCACCTTCTGACGAAGCGCGGAACGCCGACCATGGGCGGGCTCATGATCCTCGCGGGCGTCCTGGTCTCGACCCTGCTCTGGGCGAACCTCGAAAACCATTATGTCTGGATCGTGCTCTTCGTCACCGTGGGCTTCGGCGCCATCGGCTTCTATGACGATTACCTCAAAGTCACGAAGCAGTCGCACAAGGGCTTTTCGGGCAAGTCCCGCCTTGCCATCGAGGCGCTGATCGCGGCTTGTGCCTGCATCGCGATATCCTACATGGCGACTCCGGGCCTGGCGAACAAGCTGGCGCTGCCCTTCTCGAAGGACCTGATCTTCAATCTCGGCTGGTTCTACATCGTCTTCGCTGGTTTCGTGATCGTCGGCGCGGGCAACGCGGTGAACATCACGGACGGCCTCGACGGCCTTGCCATCGTGCCGGTGATGATCGCGGCGGGTACCTTCGGCTTCATCGCCTATCTCGCGGGCAACGCGGTGTTCTCCAACTACCTGCAGATCCATTTCGTGCCCGGCACCGGCGAGCTCGCCGTGCTCTGCGGCGCGCTCATCGGGGCGGGGCTGGGCTTCCTCTGGTTCAACGCGCCTCCGGCCCAGATCTTCATGGGCGACACGGGCTCGCTCGCGCTCGGCGGCATGCTCGGCGCGATCGCGGTCGCCACCAAGCACGAGATCGTTCTCGCCATCGTCGGCGGCCTCTTCGTGCTGGAGATCATGTCCGTGATCATCCAGGTCGCCTCGTTCAAGCTCACCGGCAAGCGCGTCTTCAAGATGGCGCCGATCCATCATCACTTCGAGCAGCTGGGATGGACCGAGCCGCAGGTGGTGATCCGCTTCTGGATCGTCGCCGTCGTTCTCGCCCTCGTCGGCCTCGCGACCCTCAAGCTGCGGTAAGGCGCATGATCCCCGTCACGACCTTCTTAGGCAAAACGGTCGCGCTCTTCGGCCTCGGCGGATCGGGGCTCGCGACGGCGCTTGCCCTGAAGGCGGGCGGGGCGCGGGTCGTCGCCTGCGACGACAATCCGGCGAAGATGGCGGAAGCGGCCGCTCAGGGCATCGAGACGGGCGACCTGCGCGGACTCGACTGGTCCAAGGTGTCCGCGCTCATTCTCTCTCCGGGCGTGCCGCTCACGCATCCGGAGCCTCACTGGTCCGCGAAGCTCGCCAAGGAGGCGGGCGTCGAAATCATCGGCGATATCGAGCTGTTCTGCCGCGAGCGCGCGAAGATCGCGCCGAATGCGCCCTTCGTCGCCATCACCGGCACGAACGGCAAGTCCACCACCACGGCGCTCATCGCGCATATCCTTCGCGAGGCGGGCCGCGACGTGCAGATGGGCGGCAATATCGGCACGGCGATCCTCTCGCTGGAGCCGCCGTCCGACAACCGCATCCACGTGATCGAGTGCTCCTCGTTCCAGATCGACCTCGCGCCGTCGCTCGCGCCGAGCATCGGCGTCCATCTCAACCTCTCGCCCGATCACCTCGACCGGCACGGAACGATGGAACTCTATGCGGCGATCAAGGAGCGGCTGGTGGCGAAGGCGGATTTCGCCGTCATCGGCATCGACGATCCCATGAGCCGCGCGATTGCCGTGGCCTGTGAGAGCAGGGGCGTGAACGTCGCCCGGATATCGGTCGAGCCTCTTGGCGCAAAGGGTGTCTTTGCGGATGGTGAAACGCTCGTGGAAGTGACGGCCTCCGATGCCGCGCCCGTTGCAAACCTGTCGGGCATCGGCTCGCTGCGCGGCGCCCATAACGCGCAGAACGCCGCCGCTGCCGTCGCGGTCGCTCGTGCCTTGAACGTTACCCTTGAGAAGATCCGCTCCGGCCTTCGCACCTTCCCCGGCCTGCCTCACCGCATGGAGGAGGTCGGCCGCATCGGTGAGACTCTCTTCATCAACGATTCCAAGGCCACCAACGCGGATTCCACCGAGAAGGCGCTGAAGTCCTTCGACACCATTCTCTGGATTCTCGGCGGCAAGGCGAAGGAAGGCGGCATCGAGCCTTTGCGGGAATACTTCCCGAAGATCCGCAAGGCTTACCTGATCGGCGCGGCGACGGAGGAGTTTGCGACGACGCTTGGCAGCGCGGTGCCTTACATCCGTTGCGGGACGCTCGACACGGCCGTCGAGCAGGCGGCATTCGATGCGCAGGCGCTGGGCACTCCCGCCGTCGTGCTGCTTTCGCCCGCCTGCGCGTCCTACGATCAGTTTCCCAATTACGAAGTGCGCGGAAACCGTTTCCGCGATCTGGTCCGGGCCTTGCCCGGCCTCGAAACCAAAGGGGCTTGAGAATGGTATCTCGCGCGGAACGCTCGCCCTTCGGCGATTGGTGGTGGACGGTCGACCGCCTGCTTCTCGCGGGGCTCGCCATCCTCATGCTCGCCGGTCTCGTCTTCCTCATGGCCGGCGGCCCGCCGGTGGCGGAGCGGCTCGGCCTCTCCACGTTCCACTTCGTGAACCGGCAGGTGATGTTCCTCATCCCGGCGCTCGCCATCATGATTCCCGTCTCGTTCCTGTCGCTGCGCCATCTGCGGCGGCTGGCGCTCATCGTCTATGCGGTAGGCATGGCGCTGATCCTGCTGGCGTTCCAGTACGGGCCCGAGATCAAGGGCGCGCATCGCTGGATCATGATCGGTCCCCTCGGCCTTCAGCCGTCGGAATTCGTGAAGCCCGCCTTCGTCGTGCTCTCGGCCTGGGCCTTCTCGGAGGGTGCGCGGCGCAAGGACGTGCCGGGCACGTTCCTGGCCTTCCTGATTCTGCCCGCCACGATCATTCCCCTGATCCTCCAGCCCGATTTCGGCCAGACCATGCTCGTCACCATCGTGTGGTGCGGCCTGTTCTTCGTCGCGGGCCTGCACTGGTTCTGGGTGATGGGTCTCGGCGGCGCGGGGCTTGTCGGCATCGTGGCGGCCTATGAGTTCCTGCCGCACGTGCGCGCCCGCATCGAGCGCTTCCTCGACAAGGATTCCGGCGACACCTTCCAGGTCGATACCGCCATGGAATCCTTCGCGCGCGGCGGCTGGCTCGGGCGCGGCCCGGGCGAGGGCTCGGTCAAGCGCATCCTGCCGGACGCGCATACCGACTTCATCTTCGCCGTCACGGCGGAGGAGTTCGGCATCGTCGTCTGCCTCGCGCTGCTCGCGCTCTTCGCCTTCATCGTGCTGCGCGGCCTCACGCTCGCCCGCCGCAACGAGGATCCCTTCTGCCGGCTCGCGGCCACGGGCCTCATCTTCATGTTCGGCCTGCAGGCCTGCATCAACATGATGGTGAACGTGCATCTCATGCCCGCCAAGGGCATGACGCTGCCCTTCATCTCCTATGGCGGCTCGTCGCTTCTGTCGCTTGCCCTCGGCATGGGATTCCTGATCGCGCTCACGCGCCGCCGCCCGCGGGCCGAGATGATGGATCACTTCAGCCAGGATCGGGCGCAGGCATGACGTCCCCCCTCATCCTCCTGACCGCCGGCGGCACCGGCGGTCATCTGTTTCCCGCCGAGGCGCTGGCGAATGCGCTGAAAGCGTCCGGCGCGCGGGTGGCGCTCGCCACCGACAAGCGCGCCAATGCCTATGCGGGGTCGTTCCCCGCCGAGGAGATCGTCGAGATTCCCTCCGCGACGCCCTCGGGCCGCTCGCTGCCGCAGATGGCGAAGGCCGCGCTCATGCTGGGGCAGGGGACATTGAAGGCGGCGGCCGCGATCCGCCGGATGAAGCCCGCCGCGGTCGTGGGCTTCGGCGGCTATCCCACCGTGCCGCCGGTGCTCGCCGCCTCGCTCCTCAAGGTGCCGACCGTGATCCATGAGGCGAACGGCGTGATGGGGCGCGCCAACCGCCTGCTCGCCCGCCGCGCCACCGTGATCGCCACCGGCTTCGCCAACATCAAGGGCGTGCCCGCCCATGTGCCGGGCAAGCTCATCCACACCGGCAACCCGATCCGTCCCGCGGTGCTGGAAGCGGCGCGCCAGCCCTATCCGCCGCTCGAGGCCGGGGACAGGATGCGCCTGCTCGTGGTCGGCGGCAGCCAGGGCGCGCGCGTGATGAGCGACGTGGTGCCGCCCGCCATCGCGCTTCTTTCGCCGGAGCTGCGCTCCCGCCTCTCGATCTGCCAGCAGGCGCGGGGCGAGGATCTGGAGCGGGTCCGCGAGCATTACCGCCGGCTGAACGTGGAATTCGAGGCCGAGCCCTTCTTCAAGGACCTGCCGCACCGCCTGGGCGCCGCCCATCTCGTGGTGTCCCGTTCTGGCGCTTCGACGGTGGCCGAGCTCGCCGTGATCGGCCGTCCCTCGATCCTCGTGCCCCTGCCGGGCTCCCTCGACCAGGACCAGGCGGCCAACGCCAAGACCCTCGGCGACCTGGGCGCTGCCATCGTTTGTCCGCAAACCGAATTTACGCCTGAGCGCCTGGCCGATGAAATTCGGTCGTTTTTTCAACAGCCTGACCGCTTGACCAAAGCCGCCGTCGCCGCACATAGCGCCAGCATCACCGATGCGGCGGAGCGCCTGGCTCAAGCCGTTCTCCATCTCGTTCCCTCGAACAATAACGGAAAAAGCCCATGAAACTGCCGCCGAAGCTTGGTCCCATTCATTTCATCGGAATCGGCGGCATCGGCATGTCGGGCATCGCCGAGGTCATGCACAATCTGGGCTACACGGTTCAGGGCTCGGACGCCGCGGACAACTACAACGTCAAGCGCCTGGCCGACAAAGGCATCAAGACCTTCATCGGCCACAAGGCCGAGAACGTGGAGAACGCCGAGATCGTGGTCGTCTCCACCGCCATCAAGCGGGACAACCCGGAGCTGATCGTCGCCCGCGAGCGTCGCCTGCCGGTCGTGCGCCGCGCCGAGATGCTCGCCGAGCTCATGCGCTTCAAGTCCTGCGTCGCGGTGGCGGGCACCCACGGCAAGACCACGACCACGTCCCTCGTCGCCACGCTTCTCGATGCGGGCGGCCTCGATCCGACGGTCATCAACGGCGGCATCATCAATGCCTACGGCACCAACGCCCGCATGGGCGACGGCCAGTGGATGGTGGTGGAAGCGGACGAGTCAGACGGCACCTTCCTGAAGCTTCCCGCGGATGTGGCCATCGTCACCAACATCGACGCCGAGCACCTCGATCATTTCGGGTCCTACGACGCGATCAAGGAGGCCTTCCGCTCCTTCATCGATTCGATTCCCTTCTACGGCTTCGCGGTCATGTGCATCGACCATCCGACGGTGCAGGACCTCGTGGGCCGCATCGAGGACCGGCGCATCATCACCTACGGCGAGAACCCGCAGGCGGACGTGCGCATCATGGATGTCGATCCGCGCGGCGGACAGACCAAGTTCCGCGTCATGATCCGCGACCGCCGTCCGGGCTTCCGCCTCGAACTCGAAGACCTCGTTCTGCCGATGCCGGGCGCACACAATGCGCTCAACGCCACCGCCGCCATTGCGGTGGCGCACGAACTCGGCGTCTCGCCCGATGCGATCCGCAAGGCGCTCGCGGGCTTCGGCGGCGTGAAGCGCCGCTTCACGCGCACGGGCGAGTGGAACGGCGTCACCGTGTTCGACGATTACGGCCACCATCCCATCGAGATCGCGGCGGTGCTGAAGGCCGCCCGCGCTTCGACCGAAGGGCAGGTCATCGCCGTTGTGCAGCCGCACCGCTACACGCGCCTGTCGTCGCTCTTCGACCAGTTCTGCACCTGCTTCAACGACGCGGATGCGGTCATCGTCGCGCCGGTCTATGCGGCGGGCGAGGCGCCGATTCCCGGCGCCGACCGCGACGGCCTCGTGTCGGGCCTCAAGGCCCGCGGCCATCGCAACGTGATGGCGCTCGAAAAGTCGGAAGACCTCGCGGGCCTCGTGAAGGGCATCGCGAAGCCGGGCGACTACGTGATCTGCCTCGGCGCCGGCAACATCACCCAATGGGCCTATGCGCTTCCCGGCGAGCTCGCGGCCCTGGGCGAGAAGGCGGCCTGATGTTTGCCGACATCACGCCTGCGTTGAAAGCCGCCATGCCCGAACTGCGCGGCAGGCTGGACGCGAATGCGCCCACCGCGCCGCTCTCCTGGTTCCGCACGGGCGGTCCCGCACAGGTGCTGTTCACGCCCGCCGATACGGACGATCTCGCGTATTTCCTGCGCCGTCTCGACCGCAGCATTCCGGTGCTCGTCGTGGGGCTGGGCTCGAACCTCCTCATTCGCGACGGCGGGTGGGAGGGCGCGGTGATCCGCTTGGGCAAGGGCTTTTCCGACATCGCGGTCGAGCCGGGCCATCGCATCCGCGCGGGTGCGGGCGCGGCGGACGTGAAGGTCGCGCGCGCGGCGGCGGAGGCCGGCATCGCGGGACTTTCGTTCCTGCGCGGCATTCCCGGCACTATCGGCGGCGCCCTGCGCATGAACGGCGGCGCCTATGGCGGCGAGACGAAGGACGTGCTCGTCGAGGCCCGGGGCGTGACCCGCACGGGCGAGGCGGTGACCTTCACGCATGCCCAGATGGGCTTCACCTACCGCCATTCGAGCGTGCCGGAGGACGTGATCTTCACCGAGGCCCTGTTCGAGGGCCGCCCCGGCCATCCGGAAGAGATCCTCGCCGAGATGAACGCCATCACCGAGGCGCGCTCCTCCACCCAGCCGGTCAACACCCGCACGGGCGGTTCCACCTTCAAGAACCCGCCGGGCCGGAAGGCCTGGGAGCTTGTCGACGCCGCCGGGTGCCGGGGCCTGCGCATGGGCGACGCCCAGGTTTCCGAGATGCACTGCAATTTCCTGATCAACCACGGTTCCGCCTCCGCCGCCGATATCGAAGGCCTGGGCGAGGAGGTGCGCCGCCGGGTGCGCGAGACTGCGGGCGTTGAGCTTGAATGGGAAATCAAGCGGGTCGGGGTCGGGAAGGCCTGAACCGAATCGTTCCTCGATCCCGGCGGGCCGGGCGCATGATGGAGAAAGACCATGGCGAAGCACGTTGCCGTTCTCTATGGCGGCTGGTCGGCCGAACGCGAGGTGAGCCTGGCCTCGGGGCGGGCCTGCTGCAAGGCCCTTGAGGAGCGGAGCTACAGGGTCACCCCCATCGACGTGCAGCCCGATATCGCCACCGTCCTGCAGAACACCGCGCCGGACGTGGTGTTCAACGCGCTCCACGGCCGCGTGGGGGAGGACGGGACGATCCAGGGCCTCCTGGAGATCCTCCGGATTCCCTATACCCATTCCGGCGTCCTCGCCTCGGCGCTCGCCATGCAGAAGGACAAGGCGAAGGTCGTCATGGCGGCGGCCGGGGTTCCGGTTCCCAAGGGCCTTGTCGTTAACCGCTTCGAGGCGGCGAAAAGCCATGTCCTGCCGGCTCCCTATGTGATCAAGCCGGTCAGCGAGGGCTCCTCGGTCGGCGTCATCATCGTGCGCGAGGAACGCTCCCATCCGCCCCAGGAGCTGACCCGGGAAGACTGGGCCTTCGGCGACCAAGTGCTTGTGGAATCGTATGTTGCGGGCCGCGAGCTGACCTGCGCGGTCATGGGCGACAGGGCTCTGGGAGTGATCGACATCCGGCCCGCCACCGGCGTCTTCTACGACTACGATGCAAAATATGTGAAGGGGGGCTCCATCCACGTCCTCCCGGCAGAAATTAAACCGAATATTTACCAAAAGGTCCAAGAGTTGGCGTTAACGGCGCATCAAGCGCTCGGCTGTCGGGGAATCAGCCGCGCCGACTTGCGGTACGACGACACCCCCGGGGGAACCGGAGAACTCGTCGTTCTCGAGGTCAACACGCAACCCGGCATGACCGAGACGAGCTTGGTGCCAGAACTGGCAGCCCATGCGGGCTATTCGTTTGGCGAGCTTGTGCAATGGATGGTGGAGGACGCTACCTGCAACCGATGACGGCCTATCCGGCCGGATTCGCCGTTGCGCGCGCAGCCTCCCCGAACCGAGGGGCTGCCCCGTCCCAGTTCAAGAAGCCGTCGCGAATCGGCAAGGTGTTCGGCTCCTCGCGGAGCGTGCGCCGCCGCTCCGCCGCCGTGCCGCTGGAGCGGCGCCTTCCGCGCTTTCTCGGAACGGGCCTGACCCTCGCCTTCTTCGCGGCCGTCATCGGCTACGGGCTCTGGCAGGGCGGCCACATCGACGGCTTCATCCGTGAGAACGGCGAGCCGCACCATGCCCTCGCGCGCGCCGTCGGCCTCGGCCTCGATCAGGTGACGATTTCCGGCCTTTCGCAGATGAGCGAGAAGGAAGTCCTCGCCGCGGCGGGGATCGATTCGAAGCTGTCGCTGGCCTTTCTCAACGTCAATGAGCTGCGGGAGCGCCTGGAGCGCGTGCCGATGATCAAGTCGGCGGCCGTGCGCAAGCTCTATCCCAACGAACTCGTCATCTCGCTCACCGAGCGCGAGGCGCACGCCATCTGGCAGAACAACGGCGAGCTCTTCGTCATCGCCGCCGACGGCACCGTGATCGACCTCATGCAGGACGAGCGATACCTCGATCTGCCCTTCGTGGTGGGCGAGGGCGCCAATGCCCGCAACAAGGATTATCTTGCGCTGCTCGAAGCCGCGGGTCCGCTGAAGAGCCGCATTCGCGCGGGCACCCTCGTGGCGGGCCGGCGCTGGACGCTGAAGATGGACAACGGCATGGACGTGCGCCTGCCGGAGATCGGGGCTGCCGATGCGCTGGCCCGTCTCGTGAAGCTCGAGAACGAGCAGAAGATTCTGGAAAAGGACGTGCTGGCGATCGATCTGCGCATGGCGGATCGCGTCGTCGTCCGCCTGACGGAAGAGGCTGCCTTGGCCCGCGCCGAGGCGCTCAAGAAGAAACCGATGCGCGGCAAGGGGGTCGATACATGAGTCTGTCGGGTCACGGCTTGACGCCTCGCCTGAAGCCGCTCTCCGCGCGCAAGAGCGCCATTCTCTCGGTCCTGGACGTGGGAACGAGCAAGGTCGTCTGCGTCGTTGCGGAGCTCAAGCCCGCGGGCGAGGTCGAGTCCCTGCGCAGCCGCACCCATGTGGCGCGCATTCTCGGCATCGGCCATCAGCGGTCCATGGGCCTCAAGGGCGGCGTGGTGGTCGATCTGGAAGCGGCCGAGGCGGCGATCCGTCAGGCCGTGCACGCGGCCGAGCGCATGGCGAAGGTCGAGATCCAGTCGGTCATCGTCAACCTCACCGGCGGCCGTCTCGCCTCCGAGCATTTCGAGGCGCATGTTCCCGTTCGCGGCGCGGTCGGCGCCGGGGACGTGCATCGCGTGCTCGACGCGGCGTCGAGCTACGACCTGCGCCGCGGCCGCACCGTTCTGCATGCGCTGCCCACGGGCTTCTCCCTCGATGCGCAGAACCACATCGTCGATCCCGCCGGCATGATCGGCGAGCGGCTCGGCGCGGATCTGCACGTGGTGACCTCCGAGGCGGCGGCGGCGCGCAACCTGATGCTCGCGGTCGAGCGCTGCCATCTCGGCGTCGAGGCCGTCATCGCAACGCCTTACGCGGCAGGCCTTTCGGCCCTCGTCGACGACGAGGCCGACATGGGCTGCGCCGTCGTCGACATGGGCGGCGGCACCACGAGCGTCGGCATTTTCTCCAACGGGCATCTGGTGCATTCCGATGCCATCGCCGTCGGCGGTCATCATGTGACCATGGACATCGCGCGCGGTCTCACGACCCGCGTTTCCGCCGCCGAGCGGCTCAAGACCCTCTACGGCTCCGCCATCACGTCGAGCGCGGATGACCGGGACATGATCGCGGTGCCGCAGGTCGATGAGGACGAACGGGACGTTCCGAACCATCTGCCCAAGTCGCACCTCGTTCGCATCATCAAGCCGCGGGTCGAGGAGATCCTCGAACTCGTGCGCGATCGGCTGAAAGGTGCGGGCTTCGCGGCCCAGGCCGGACGGAGGGTCGTGCTGACGGGCGGCGCAAGCCAGCTCGTCGGGCTGCCGGAAACGGCGCGCCGCATCTTGCAGGGCCAGGTTCGTGTCGGGCGTCCGCTCGGCATCAAGGGCCTGCCCGAGGCGGCGAAGGGCCCTGCCTTTTCGGCGGTGGTCGGCCTCCTGGTTTATCCGCAGGTGGCGCATATCGAGTATTTCGAGCCGCGGTCCAGCGGCTTGTTCCAGAGTACGGGAACCGACGGCTACTTCTCGCGGGTGGGCCGGTGGATTCGCGATAGTTTTTAACGAGTAACGCGGTGGCGCGGCGGGTCATCGCGAAGAGTTCAAAACAAGTGTTAGCGTCGGCCAAACGCTCATCAGTAAAAGGCCAGAAGAGGCACAGGTCATGGCGATGAATCCTCAATCTCCGGACATCCGGGAACTCAAGCCGCACATCACGGTCTTCGGCGTCGGCGGCGCAGGCGGCAACGCCGTGAACAACATGATCGAATCCGGTCTGGAGGGCGTCGAGTTCGTGGTGTCGAACACCGACGCGCAGGCGCTGGCCTCTTCGAAGGCCCAGCGCGTGATCCAGATGGGCATTCAGGTCACGGAAGGCCTCGGCGCCGGCTCGCAGCCGGAAGTCGGCCGCGCCGCGGCCGAGGAAGTGATCGACGAGATCCGCGATCAGCTCGCCGGGTCCCACATGGTGTTCATCACCGCCGGCATGGGCGGCGGCACCGGCACGGGCGCCGCTCCCGTCGTGGCCCGCGCGGCCCGCGAGCTCGGCATCCTCACGGTCGGCGTCGTCACGAAGCCCTTCCAGTTCGAAGGCGTGCGCCGCATGCGTCTGGCGGAAGCCGGCATCACCGAGCTGCAGCAGGCGGTCGACACGCTCATCGTGATCCCGAACCAGAACTTGTTCCGCGTCGCCACCGAGAAGACGACCTTCGCGGACGCCTTCGCCATGGCCGATCAGGTGCTCTATTCGGGCGTCGCCTGCATCACCGACCTGATGGTCAAGGAAGGCCTCATCAACCTCGACTTCGCCGACGTGCGCTCCGTCATGCGCGGCATGGGCAAGGCGATGATGGGCACGGGCGAGGCCTCCGGCGAGAAGCGCGCCCTGCGCGCCGCCGAGGCGGCCATCGCCAACCCGCTCCTCGACGACGTGTCGATGAAGGGCGCGCGCGGCCTGCTGATCTCAATCACCGGCGGCAACGACCTCACCCTCTATGAACTCGACGAGGCGGCCACCCGCATCCGCGAGGAAGTGGACCAGGATGCCAACATCATCCTCGGCGCCACCTTCGACGAGAGCCTCGAGGGCATCATCCGCGTCTCCGTGGTGGCCACCGGCATCGACCACGCCCTCCTGGAGAACGGCGGCGATCTCACCGCCACCGAGCAGCGCATCTCCGAGGTCGCCGAGCGCCTGCGCGCCGAGGCCCGCGCCCGCGCCACCCAGACCCAGCCCACGACGACCTTTCGCGCCGCCGCCCAGCCTGAACCGGTGAAGGCGGCTCCGATCCTGTCGCAGAGCACCCCGGTCCTGACCCCGGCTCCGGCCGTGGCTCCCGCCGCAATCGCCCAGCCTGTGGAGCCCGCTCCCCAGGCGGTGATTCGCGACGACGTGGTCCTGACCCCCGCTCAGCCCCGTCAGGCCGTGGCCTACGAGGCTCCGGCGCCCCAGGCTCCGGTCTATGAGGAGCCGATGGACCAGGGCGCCTTCATCCCGCCGCAGGCGGAGCGTCCCCTGCGTCCGGCCCGGATGCCCCGGATCGACGAGCTGCCGATGCCGGCCCAGGCCCAGATCCGCGCCAGCCGCGGGGAGGAGCCCGTCCAGGAGCACAGGCCGTCCCTGATCCAGCGCCTCGCGACCATCGGCTTCGGCCGCCGCGAGGAGGCGCACCAGGCCCCCGCCGAGCCGCGCCAGGAAGCCCCGCGCCAGCAGCAGATGTCCTCGGTCCATGCCGAGTACGCCCGCCGTCCGGCCCCGCCCCAGGCGCAGCGCGCCCCGCAGGCGCCGATGGCTCCGGCTCCCCGGGCCGCCTCGGAGGACGATCAGCTGGAGATTCCCGCTTTCCTGCGCCGCCAGGCCAACTGAGCGAATCTCCGGCAGCCTGTCACCGCTGTTACAAACGGCCCCCAGCCGCCTTCCGGCTGGGGGCTTTCCTTTTTAAAACTTCATTAACTTCAATGGCTTGCGAACTGTCTCAATTGTAACACACGGTAAGAAAGCGTGATTTGGCCTAGCCTGGCGGCGGGACTATGGTGCCTCCACGTTTAAGGGGCAGCGCTCACAAGAAGCCTGCCGGATGGAAGCACAACGCAGACACTGCACTTCCCCGGCGCAACAGGCTCTGTCAGGCGACAAGGGTAGTTGAGGTTCAGGAATAATGAAGCAAAGCCAGCAAACCACGCTTCGCGCCGCCGTGACCCTCATCGGAACCGGAGTCCACTCCGGGGACGAGGTGAAGATGATCCTTCACCCGGCTGAAGCGAATCATGGCATTGCTTTTCTCCGCACCGGTCTTCCGGGCGGCCTGGACCGACTGATCGACGCTCGGCATCTGGCGGTCACCGCCACCGAGCTCTGCACGGTGATCGGCGACCGCGACTCGGGCGCGGTCGCCACCATCGAACATCTCATGGCGGCCCTGTCCGGCCTCGGCATCGACAACGTCCTCGTCGAGATCGACGGCCCGGAGGTTCCGATTCTCGACGGCAGCTCGGCCCCCTTCATCGACGCCATCGACCAGGTCGGGCTCGTGGTTCAGAGCGCCACGCGCCGCTACCTCAAGGTTCTCAAGCCCGTCCGCGTGACCCAGGGCAAGGCTTTCGCCGAGCTCCTGCCCAACGAGCGCGCCTTCCGCCTGGACGTGGAGATCGATTTCCCGACCCCGGTGATCGGCCGTCAGCGCAAGGCCATCGACCTCACCCCCTCCGTCTTCCGCCGTGAAATCTCCCGCGCCCGCACCTTCGGCTTCATGCGCGACGTGGAGAAGCTCTGGAGCGCCGGCTTCGCCCTGGGCGCTTCCCTCGAGAACACGGTGGCCATCGGCGACGACGGCATCATGAATCCCGAGGGCCTGCGCTATGCCGACGAGTTCGTGCGCCACAAGCTCCTCGACGCGGTCGGCGATCTGTCCCTCGCCGGCCTGCCGCTGCTCGGCACCTACCGGTCTTATTGCGGCGGCCACCGCATGAATTTCTCGGTGCTCGAGGCCTTGTTCTCGAACCGCGCCAATTACGCCATCGTCGATGCGCTTCCCCGCCGCGAGCCCGGCTATGCCGATATCGGCAGCGCGGTCGCCTCGGTTTTCGCCCCCGAAGTGCACTGAGGCCGAATCCAACGGCCGCGCCTGCGCCTCGGCGCCTATTGGCCGCACGGTCCCGTGCAGGCTTTCTTAATTCCTGTTGGGTAAACCATCGCGTATGGGCTTGGCTCCGCCCCTCGGCTTGGGCTAAAGAACCCTTGGTGCACCGTTAAAACATCGGGCACGGTATTTGGAGGACCGCGAGGCATGTCTTTCGCGAAGGCTTATTCGGGTGCAAAAGGCGCGGCTGTCCGCGCCCTGGTCCTTGGCGTCTGCGCCGTGGGGCTCGCCGGCTGCGAATCCCTTTCGTCGCTGAACCCCTTCGACAAGAGCGAGACCTACAAGCCCGAAATCGTGGCCAACGTTCCGGCGGAGGAGATCTACAACGACGGTCTCGCCCGCGTGCAGAAGGGCGATTTCGACGGCGCGGTCAAGAAGTTCAGCAGCCTGGACAAGCAGTACCCCTATTCGGAATGGGCCCGCAAAGGCCTGATCATGGAGGCCTACGCCAATTACGAGGGCGGCTTCTATGAGGAATCCATCACGGCGGCGCGGCGCTATCTCCAGAGCTACCCGAACACCACGGATGCGGCCTATGCCCAGTATCTGATGGCGTCTTCCTTCTACGACCAGATTCCCGACATCACCCGCGACCAGGAGAAATCCGAGCGCGCCATTCTGGCGCTGCAGGAGCTGATCCAGCGCTATCCGAACTCCGAATACGTCGCCGATGCCCGCAAGAAGATCCAGGTCGCCAGCGACCAGCTCGCCGGCAAGGAGCTGGAGGTCGGACGCTTCTACCTGCAGAAGCGCAACTATGCGGGCGCGATCAACCGCTTCCGCACCGTGATCTCCCGCTACCAGACGACCCGCCACGTGGAAGAGGCGCTTCAGCGCCTGACCGAGGCCTACATGGCCATGGGCATCGTCAACGAGGCGCAGACCGCCGCCGCCGTTCTCGGCCACAACTTCCCCGACAGCCCCTGGTACAAGGATGCCTATGCCCTCCTGACCAAGGGCGGCGTGGAGCCGCGCGAGGATTCCCAGTCCTGGATCAGCAAGGCCTTCCGCGGCGTTCCCCAGGTCGGCCAGAAGACGGGTTAAGCCCCATCCTCCATGCTCATCCAGCTTGCGATCCGCGATATCGTCCTCATCGACAGGCTTGAGCTTCATTTCCATGAGGGCCTGAGCGTTCTCACGGGTGAGACGGGCGCCGGAAAGTCCATCCTGCTCGATGCCTTCGCCCTGGCCCTCGGCGGCCGCGGCGATGGCGGCCTCGTGCGCCATGGCGAAGCCCAGGGCCAGGTCACGGCCGTCTTCGATTGCGCCCTGGACCATCCGGCCCGCCGCATCGCCTCGGAGGCCGATATCGACGTGGATGGCGACCTGATCCTGCGCCGCGTGCAGGTGGCCGACGGGCGCACCCGCGCCTTCGTCAACGACCAGCCCGTGAGCGTCCAGGTGCTGAAGGCCATCGGCGCGACCCTGGTCGAGATCCATGGCCAGCACGACGACCGGGCCCTCGTCGATCCCGTGTCCCACCGGGCCATTCTCGACGCCTTCGGCGGCCTTTCCGCCGAGGTGCAGGCCGTCGCCGAGGCCGCGCGCCGGGTGCGCGAGACGCGCTCCGTCCTTCAGGAACAGCGCAGCCGCATCGACAAGGCCCGCAAGGAGGCCGATTTCCTGCGCCACGCGGTGGAGGAGCTGACGATCCTCAATCCCCAGGCGGGGGAGGAGGAGGCTCTGGCCGAGCGGCGCGTGGTCATGATGCAGTCGGAGAAGGTGGCCCAGGACCTCAACGAGGCCTATGAGGCCGTGGCCGGCAACGCCTCCCCGGTGCCGGAACTCTCCGCCGCCGTGCGCAAGCTGGAGCGCCGCGGCGCCCAGGCTCCGGCCCTGGTGGAGCCCAGCGTCAAGGCCCTCGACGCCGCCCTGGTGGCCATCGACGAGGCCCGGGCCGCCCTCGAAGAGGCGATCCGCGCCACCGAATACGACCCCCGCGAGCTGGAGCAGACGGAGGAGCGCCTCTTCTCCCTGCGCGCCGCCGCCCGCAAATACGACGTTCCCGCCGACGAGCTGGCCGCCCTGCGCCGCCGCTTCGAGGAGGACGTGGCCGCCATCGATGCGGGGGAGGAGAAGCTCGTCGGCCTGGAGAAGGCCGTGAAGGAGGCCGATCAGGCCTATGTGAAGGCCGCCAAGGCCCTCTCCGCCGGTCGCAGGAAGGCCGCCCAGGCCCTCGACGCCGCCGTCCAGGCCGAGCTGCCGCCCCTCAAGCTGGAGCGGGCGCGCTTCATCACCGAGATCGCCACCGACGAGGAAAGCCGCGATGCGAGCGGCTTCGACCGGGTGGAGTTCTGGGCGCAGACCAATCCGGGAACCCGGCCCGGCCCGCTCATGAAGGTGGCCTCGGGCGGTGAGCTGTCCCGCTTCATGCTGGCCCTGAAAGTGGTGCTGGCGGACAAGGGCTCCGCTCCGACCCTGGTGTTCGACGAGATCGACACCGGCGTCGGCGGCGCGGTGGCGGACGCCATCGGGCAGCGCCTCGCCCGGCTCGCCCGCAGGGTCCAGGTCATGGCCGTGACCCATGCGCCCCAGGTGGCCGCCAAGGCCGGGAGCCACTTCCTCATCGCGAAGGAGGGCGTGCGCGGGGCCGAGGATCGGGTCGCCACACGGGTCATCCCGCTGGAGGCGACGCCGCGCCGCGAGGAGATCGCCCGCATGCTCGCAGGCGCCACCATCACCGAGGAAGCCCGCGCGGCCGCCGCCCGCCTGCTGGAAGCGGCGGCGCATTAGAGCCATTTCAGGAAAAGTGGGAACCGGTTTTCCGTCCGAAATGGCGGCCGGCAAGGGTTTATGCAGCGGCTCGCGATGTCACGAAGATGCAAAAGGTTCTAGCCGGCAGGCCCTGAAGCCTTTTGAGGGAGCAAGGGCAGGCTTTGCTTAATCCTGCGTAGGAACCTCCGCCCTTCTGGATGCATGGAAGGAGAGCGTGCGGAGCTGCGTGCCTTTTCTGCGCCTCGGCAAGATCTGAGCTGCCGTCACTCGCCATCACCATCTGCGCTTCTCAGGTTGCGTGGTCCCGCAATGCAATCAAAAGAATATATTATTGCGAATCGCTATCTAGGATTGCAATTTCTCTTGGATGTCATGCCGACATTCTGGGGGCAACCATGAGAGCATTTCTGGCCGGACTTCTCGCATCTCTTCTCGCGACCGCCGCCCTGGCCCATCCGGGCGGGCTCGACAGGAACGGATGCCATCACAACCGCAAAAGCGGCGGCTATCACTGCCATCGCTGAAAACGGCGCTCTTTCTTCGGAACGAACCTGACCGACGGCAACGCGCCTGCTTCGGCCTGCCTTACGGCAATCGCAGCCCCATCGCATTGGCGACGGTGAGCGTCCCGAGGGCCGCGAGCAGGATGCCGCTGGCCTTGTTCGCGGCGCCGATCATCCGCGAGGACAGGCGGCTGCGCAGAAGGGCGGTCGTCGCGCTGAGGCAGATCCACCACGTGATCGACCCCAGAAAGACGCCCGGCACCAGCAGGGGAGCGGCTGCCGGATCGCTCCCCGCCATGAAGGCCGGGAGCGCCGCGGCGAAGAGCACGATCGCGAGGGGATTGGAGAACCCGAAGAGAATGGCGCTGCCGTAGAGCCGCAGCCATCCCTCCGGGCGTGTTTCGCCCGAGCCGACCACGATGCTGCGCCGCATGATCCGGACCGCGAACCAGAACAGCAGCCCCGCGGAGAGGATCGAGAAGACTTGAGCGCCGGATCCGACCCAATCGGCCATGCTCGTCCAGAGCCCCAGGGTCGCCATGGACCCGAGGGCGACATGAACCGTGGCCGCGCCGAGGCCCGTGGCGAAACCGGCTTCCAGCCCATGGGCGAGAGTTCGCTGGATGCACAGGATGCCCATCGGCCCAATCGGCACCGCGACGGCCAAACCCACTCCCATCCCCGCGGCGAAGCTTGCAAGCGATGTATCCGTCATGGACCAATCCTGATGGTGAACCCGGCGGGAAGCCGGTTCCGGAGCGCGCCGTTCCTTCAAGGTGAAGCGAACGGTGCGGCGCTTGGGATGAAGGTGCCATCGAGGACGCGCCTGCGCGTCCCCTGAACGGTGGAGGCGGGGAGGGGGCGATCCGCAATCGACGGCCGTCAGGACGGGGAGCGCTGGACGGGAAGCGTCAGCTGCATGGCGAGCCGGATCAGTTCCGTCTGGCGGGAAACGCCGGCCTTCGCGAAAATGTGGTCCAGGTGGGTTTTGGCCGTCGAAGGCGCGATGCCGAGATGGGCCGCGGTCTCCGACAGGGTGCGCCCGGCGAGAAGTCCTTCGAGGACCCGGGTCTCCGCCGCGGTCAGTTCGAAGGCCGCGGCCAGGAGCCGAAGCCCTTCCGGCTGCGGCGGCGTGCCGATGAAGATTGCCGCCACCGCATCGGGTTGAAGGCGCGTGCGCAGGTCGCTGCCCGAGATCGGCAGGACATGCGCATAGACCGGCGCGTCCTCGGCGGAACTCACGCGGATGGCGAGACCGGTCCGTCCCAACCGCGACTCGTCCGTGGCAAGGGCAATCGCGCTCCGCAGCTCCCGGGAGGCCGCCATGTTCGCCGCGCTCAGGACGCCTCCGGCATCCTTGACGGGAGCCCCCTTGCGCAGCATGTCCCCGGCGGCCCGGTTGGCATGGAGAACGGCGCCGCGGCGATCGGTCAGGATGACGCCGCAGCGCAGGCTGTCGAGGGTCTCGGCCATGTGCATCCGTTCGATCGTCGCCACGTCGAGAAGGTTGCTGATCGTTAGCGCGCGCCGCAGGTGCGGCAGCAGCAGGCGGCCGATGGCGACCTCGCGCTCCGTGATGGCGCCCTGCCGTTCATGCCGCCCGAGCCCGAGCTCGGCGAATTGCGTCGGGGTGTACATCAGGAACACGTGCATGATGTCGACGATGCCCTGCGGCGCGAGGCATTCGCGCACATAGCCGGACGAGCGGATGTAATCGGGCGAGAGATGGCGCGAGGTCACGAAGGGCTCGTCCAGCGTCTGCTGCCCGGCGAGCCACTCCGTCAGCCGCGCATTGATTTCCGGGACATGCCTGTCCGATTTCACCTTCAGCAGGAAGGCATCCCATCCCGACGCCTTGTTGAGCAGGAAGCGGTCGCGCCGCAGATCGTTCAACGTCAGGGAGGCGAAGGCGCAATCCGCCGCGCTGGCGATGCGGGCCAGGGTGGGTTCCCAGTGGGCAGGGTCGATGACGCAGTCGTAGATCGATCCGATCAGGTCCGACAATGCATTCTGCGACAGCAGCTCGGTCATCGCCCCGCTCCGCGCCCGATGGGCGGGCGCCGATTAACGCATGGCTCGCCCCCGCCTGCAAACGCCCTTTCGGGCATGGCGCTCCTCATCGCGCCTCCGCCGGGAGCGTCAAGGCCGGGCAGTTTGTTCACTTTTTGTTCTTGACAATGTTCCTAGTGTTGGGCTATGGGTAGGGCATCCGGTCTCACGAGGGACGCGCCCGAGGCGTCGGTTGTGGAGGCCGGAGACGGTTCCGACCCGCCAGGGGAGTCGCACCCTCCGGCGGTCGGGGCCCTGCGTGGAGGAGGCAGAAAGACCGACCTGTTCGGGCAGGCTCCTGTCTCCGCTCCTCCCAAGCCTCGCCGGCACCGGCGCACCCGGGGCTGCGCGACGACCGCGCCGTAGCGCCCTCTGAGGGTTCGTCCCTGACGGGCTGGAGTGCGGGGCTCAGGGTCGAAAAGCCGTGCGCGGGAGGCGGAGCGGCGTCCCGTCCGGGCGGATCTCCCGTCCCGAACCCCTTCGCGCGCCCGCAAGGACGCGGCGAAGCCAGCCCAAGTCCCGCGCTTCCCTCGACCCACGAGACAGCCCAGGACCGGAAAGCGAGGCCTTCGCGCCGCAGGGCGCGGAGCCGCTCCGTCATGTCCGATCCTCGGGACCCGTTTCAGGACACCTCGTTGAGACAGGATCGCAGAACGGGCCGGTGCTGCCGCGAAGGCTGTGGGGACAGTGGACGGAAAATCCGCAGAGGGCGCTGCCACTGGCGGCCCGGCCTTGGAGCGCTATGGTTCAAGCATCCGCACACACGATTCGACCATGACCCCGCACCGCACCGCATCCCAGAAGCCTGCCGACCACCTGACGCCCGACGAGGCCTATGCCGAGCACCAGCGGCTCGGGGCCGAGATCAAGGAGCACGACAGGCGCTATTACGAGGAGGACGCTCCCACCGTCTCGGATGCGGAATACGATGCCCTGCGCAAGCGCTACGAGGCGCTGGAGGACCTGTTCCCGGAGCTGAAGACGCCTGAGAGCCTGACCCAGAAGGTCGGCGCGAAGGTCTCGGAGAAGTTCGGGAAGATCAGGCACCGCGTGCCGATGCTCTCGCTTGCCAACGGCTTCTCGGACGAGGAGGTCGAGGATTTCGTCGAGCGTGTCCGCCGCTTCCTCAACTGGACCTCGGACGCGCCGCTCGCCTTCACGGCCGAGCCCAAGATCGACGGGCTGTCCTTGAGCCTGCGCTACGAGAACGGCAGGCTCGTATCCGCCGCCACGCGCGGCGACGGCGCGGAGGGCGAGGACGTGACGAACAACGCCCTCACGGTGGACGACATTCCGCATCGCCTGCACGGATCCCACATCCCCGAGATCTTCGAGGTGCGCGGCGAGGTCTATCTCTCGCATAAGGATTTCGCCGCCATCAACGAGCGGCAGGAAGCGGCGGGCAAGCCGGTCTTCGCCAACCCGCGCAACGCGGCCGCGGGCAGCCTGCGCCAGCTCGATGCGAAGATCACCGCGTCGCGGCCTTTATGCTTCTTCGCCTATGCCTGGGGCGAGGTCAGCGCCATGCCGGCGGAGACGCAGCACGGCATGATGGAGGCGCTCAGGCGCTTCGGCTTCAAGGTCAATCCGCTCACGCGGCTCTGCACGAGCGTCGCGCAGATGCTGGAGCATTACCACGCCATCGAGGCCGACCGCGCCAATCTCGGCTACGACATCGACGGCGTCGTCTACAAGGTCGACGACCTCACGCTTCAGCAGCGCCTCGGCTTCGTGTCTCGCTCGCCGCGCTGGGCGCTGGCGCACAAGTTCCCGGCGCAGGAAGCGATGACCGTGCTGGAGGGCATCGAGATCAATGTGGGCCGCACGGGCTCCCTCAATCCCATCGCGCGGTTGAAGCCCGTCACCGTGGGCGGCGTCGTCGTGTCCAACGCGACCCTGCACAACGAGGATTACATCAAGGGCATCGGCGGCAACGGCGAGAAGATCCGCGGCGGCGTCGATATCCGCATCGGCGACACGGTGGTGGTGCTGCGCGCGGGCGACGTGATTCCGAAGGTGCTCGACGTGGTGCTGGACAAGCGCCCGGCCGATGCGAAGCCTTACGAGTTTCCCACCACATGCCCGGCCTGCGGCAGCCACGCGGTGCGCGAGGTCAATCCGCGCACCGGCAAGGAGGATGCGGTGCGCCGCTGCACCGGCGGCCTCATCTGCCCGGCGCAGGCGCGCGAGCGCCTGAAGCATTTCGTCTCGCGCAACGCCTTCGACATCGAGGGCATGGGCGAGCAGCGCATCGACGAGTTCTACGAGGAAGGCCTCGTCCGGCGTCCGCAGGACATCTTCACGCTGCAGGCGCGCAATGCACGCAACCTGAAGCGCCTGGAGAACAGGGAAGGGTGGGGCGAGACGAGCGCACGAAACCTCTTCGCGGCCATCGAGGCGCGCCGCTCGATCGCGCTGAACCGCTTCATCTTCGCGCTCGGCATCCCGCATGTGGGCGAGACCTCCGCGCGCCTGCTGTCGCGCCATTTCGGCACCTTCGAGCACCTGCGCGAAACCGCGAAGGCCGCAGCCGACGAGACATCGGAAGCCCATGCGGAACTGACCTCCATCGGAGGCATCGGCCCGGTGGTGGCGGAGGCCATCGTCGAGTTCTTTAAGGAGGCGCATAACGAGGAGATGCTCGATGCCCTGCTCGCCGAGGTGAGCGTCGAGCCCGCCGAAGCGCCCGCCGTCGCGGACTCGCCCGTCGCGGGCAAGACCGTCGTCTTCACCGGCGCGCTGGAGCAGATGACCCGCGAGGAGGCGAAGGCCATGGCCGAGCGGCTCGGAGCGAAGGTGGCGGGCTCCGTGTCGAAGAAGACCGACATCGTGGTGGCCGGCCCCGGCGCGGGCTCCAAGCTCGCCAAGGCGGCGGAGCTTGGAGTCCAGGTCATGGACGAGGATGGGTGGTTCGCCCTGGTCGAGCGGGGGTGAGACTCCTGTCCAAGACAGGCGGACCGCGATGTGGCATGGTGCGCCCATGACGGTGATCGCCCCTGAGGTCTCGCTCGATCCCGACCTGATCGGAGCGGGCGACGTAACGCATTTCTGGCGGGTGCCGCGCTATCGCGACCTCGATTGCCTGCGCGCGACCTTCCGCCGCCACGCCTATGCCCGCCACAGCCATGATACCTATGCCATCGCGGCGGTCCTCGCAGGCTGCGAGACCTTCTTCCATCGCGGCGAGCAGCGCTATGCGCCCGCGGGCTCCATCGCCGTCGTCTGCCCCGACGAGATCCACGACGGGGAGCCCTATGGCGGCGGCTTCGAATACCGCACGTTCTATCCCTCGCCCGAGCTGATGCAGGAGATCGCGGAGGACGTGGCCGGACGCCCGCTCTCCCGGCCGCCCTGGTTCCCGCATTCGGTCATCCAGGATCCGGAGCTGACCCTGGCCCATGCCCAGTTGCATGCCTGCCTGTCGCGGGATGGGCGCTGGACCTCCGAGATGGAGCAGGACACGCGGCTCATCGATTTCCTGAGCCGCCTGATCGTCCGCTGGGCCGATCTCGATGCCCTGCCGGACCTTCGCTATGGTTCCAGGGGGATCCTGCGGGCGCGGGATTATCTGGATTCCCACTTCGGCCAGGAGGCGGATCTCGCCCAGCTCGCGCGCCTCGCGGATCTGTCGCGCAGCCATTTCATCCGGGCCTTCGCCAAGGAGACCGGCCTGACGCCGCGCGCCTATCTCCTCGACCGGCGCTTCCGCGCGGCAACGCGGCTCCTGCAGCAGGGCGAGGCGCCGGGCGACGTGGCCGCCGCCTGCGGCTTCTTCGACCAGAGCCATCTCAACCGGGTCTTCAAGGCCCGCATGGGCGTGACGCCGGGCGCCTACAGGGCTGCGTGAACCGCACTTTCGTCCAAGACGGCCCGGCGGCCAGGGCGCATAAGGCCCTGCAAAAAGGGCAGGTTCATGGATCGGGCAAACCCCTTCGTCTCCACCTATCGCCGCGAAATCCGCGACGGCCTGCGCGACATCGCGCCCGTCGCCGTGGCGGCCATTCCCATCGGCCTCCTCTTCGGTGCGGTCGCGGTCGCGAAAGGCATGTCGCCGCTCGAGGTCACGCTCATGTCGGCCCTCGTCTTTGCAGGCGGGGCGCAGTTCGCCGCCATCGAGACCTGGGTGCATCCGGCTCCCATCGCAGCCCTGGCCTTCGCGACCCTGCTCATCAATGCGCGCCATGTGCTGATGGGGGCGTCCTTGACTCCCAAGGTCAGGCTGTCCCGGGCGCAGACCCTGCTCGCCTATTTCTTCCTCACCGACGAAGCCTGGGCGCTGTCCGAGCGCCGGGCGCTGGAGCGGCCGGTGACCGGAGCCTACTGGGCCGCCATGGCGGCGGTTCTATGGGCTAACTGGACGCTCGCGGGGACCTTCGGCGCAATCCTCGGCTCGTTCCTCGGCGATCCGGAGCGGATCGGCGCGGACTTCGCCTTCACGGCGTTGTTCATCGGCCTCGTGGCCGGCTTCGGGCGCAGCCGGGTGACGCTGGTCACGGTGGCCGTCAGCGCCGCCGTCGCGGCCCTCGTGCACCGCTTCATCGGCGCGCCCTGGCACGTGGCCTCCGGCGCGCTGGCCGGTATCGCCGCCGCCTACTGCGCCGCTCCGAAGGAGGTGCGTTCATGAGCCTCGACACGACGACCCTGCTCGCCATCCTCGCCATGGCGGTCGTGACCTATCTCACGCGTATCGCAGGCCTCTTCGTGGCGGATCGCCTCGTGCTCACGGGCCGCGCCAAGGCCGCCTTCGACGCCATTCCGCCGGCGGTGCTGGTGGCCGTGATCGCGCCGACCGCGCTCACGACCGGATGGGCGGAAGCCCTGGCGGCAGCCATCACGGCCGTGGCGGCCTTCCGGCTGCCGCTGCTCGGCACGGTGGCGGTCGGCGTGGCGTCGGTCGTGCTGCTGCGCGGTATCCTCTAACCGATTTCCTGCGTCGCGGCGTCAAGCCACGCCCGCGTCCCGGCATCGAGATGCGGGCCGATCTTCTCGCGGACGGCGGCGTGGTAGGCGTTGAGCCATGCGATCTCGTCCGCCGTCATGATCGCGGGTTCCACGAGGCGAAGGTCGATGGGCGTGAAGGTGAGCGTCTCGAAGCCCATCATCTCGCGGTCGCCGCCGGGGATCGTGCGCGGCTCCACCAGGATCAGGTTCTCGATGCGGATGCCGTAAGCGCCCGGCTTGTAGAAGCCGGGCTCGTTGGAGAGCATCATGCCGACTTCCAGCGGCGTGTGCCCGGTCTTGGCGATGCGCTGCGGGCCTTCGTGCACGGAGAGATAGCTGCCGATGCCGTGGCCCGTGCCGTGGTCGAAATCGAGGCCTGCCTCCCACAGGGGCTTGCGGGCGAAGGCGTCGATCTGCGCGCCCGTCGTACCCTTCGGGAAAACCGCCTGCGCGATGGCGATATGGCCTTTCAGCACGCGGGTGAAGCGGTCCTTCATCTCCGGCGTCGGCTCGCCCACGATGACGGTGCGCGTGATGTCCGTGGTGCCGTCCTCGTACTGCGCCCCGGAATCTATGAGGAAGATCTGATCGCGCTCGATGGCGCGGTTGCTCGAACCCGTCACGCGGTAATGGGGCAGGGCGGCATTGGGGCCCGCGCCCGAAATGCTCGGGAACGAGATGTTCTTCAGCGCGCCCGTCTCCACGCGGAACGCTTCGAGCGCCTCCACCGCGTCGATCTCCGTGAGCTTGCCCGACGGGGCCTCGCGGTCGAGCCAGGCGAGGAAGCGGGCGACCGCCACGCCGTCGCGCAGGTGCGCCGCGTGCGAGCCTGCGATCTCGGCCTCGTTCTTGACCGCCTTCATGAGAGCGATGGGATCGGCGCCCACATCGACCTTGCCGCCCGCGGCCTCGATGCGCCGGATCAGGGCGACCGCGCCGGTCGCGGAATCGATGCGGATCCTGCCTCCCGCATGCCCCAGCTCGTCGAGGGCGCTCTGGAAGGAGCCGATAGGAGCGAACTCCGCCAGATCGCCCACCGCGTCTCCGGCCTCGTTCGTGACCTTCACCGGATCGAAGAAGAGGCGCGCCCGGCCCTCCTTGGGAAGAATCGCGTAGCCGAGCGGCAGGGGCGTGTGCCCCACGTCGCCGCCGCGCAGGTTGAAGGCCCAGGCGAGGTTGTGCGGATCCGAGATGACGATGGCGTCGAGCTTGGCCTCATCCATCTTCTTGCGGATGCGCTCCAGCTTGGCCTCGGCAGCCTCGCCCGCATATTCGAGCGGATGCGGACGCACCGGCGCCTGCGGAGCGGCAGGACGGTCGATCCAGATGACGTCGACGAGATTCATGTCGACCGGCACGAGGCGACCGCCCGCCCGTCCCACGGCCTCCTCGAGGCGTTTCAATCCGTCGCTGGTGTGAAGCCAGGGGTCATAGGCCAGGGTGCCGCCCGACGGGAGATGCCCGGCGATCCAGTCCTCGGGCGTGGAATCGGCAAGCTGGACGGGCGTGATGACGGAGGTATCCACCTGCTCGCCGGCCTGAACCGTGTAGCGCCCGTCGACCACCAGGGCCGCTTCGTTCTGGAGGATGATCGCCGTGCCGGCCGAACCCGTGAAACCGGTGAGCCAGGCCAGGCGCTCCGCGCTCCTGGGCACGTATTCTCCCTGATGCTCGTCGGCGCGGGGGACCAGGAAGCCGTCGATGCCGCGTCGGGCCATCTCGGCGCGTAGCTTGGCGATATGCTTGGGGCCCTGGGCAGGGGAGGTCGTGTCGTCGAAGAACTGGAACTGAGCCATGGAAAACAGCACCGGGGAACGGGAAGACGAAGAGCCGCTACGCTAGTGCATCGGCCTTGAAAGTGGAAACCACTTTTGGGGTCGTCCGGCATTCCGGGGAGGGACGTCCACCGCCGGAACGACGCTGCGCTTGTGGGCAACCCGCTCAGGAAACATGCGCTCAGCGCCCAACGATTAATCTATTGTGACGATGCCCTGCGTGCTGTGCATGTCTTTCATGTGATCCTATGACTTCTACTAAAGTCGGACCGAGCTTATCTTCCTGGCAACGATAACAGAGGAACGCTGAAGGGTCTCACACCAACACGTTGGAGATGAGCCCATGACCACAGCCGTTTATTTTTCCGCGCTTGAGGGTAAGAAACCGGTCCCGTCCAAGCTGTCGCATTTTGCAACCCGCTTTATGAATGCGCTCATGCAAAGCCGTTCCCGCCGAGCGGCCTGGGAGTTGCGCCGTCACGAGGCGCTCCTGGCCGATCTCGGCCGCAGGCAGGACCATTCCCCGCTGTTCCTCGACCAGTCCGAGCTCCTGCCCGCCAAGGTCTAACCTTTTCCCCTGCTCAGAAAGTCACCATCATGATCATCGTCGCTGCCCTGAAGGCCATCCGCGAAGTCCTGGTCGAAGCCGTCAAGCTTCGCCGCGAGCTTGCCAAGCGCTATCCGGGCGTGATGGCCGAATAAGGGGCTTACCGGCGGGGCTGCGGACGCGCGCTGCCCCGCTTCATCACCAGGGCGGCCCAGCCTTCCAGATCGTACCGGCGGTGCAGATACCAGCCGTGATGGGCATAGGCCGAGAGCACGCCCGGGACGTCGCGCGCCAGCAGGCCCGAGAGGATGAGCGCCCCGTCATTGCTCGCCACCCGCGCCAGGGACGGCGCCAGCATCCGCAGGGGCTTCGCCAGGATATTGGCGAAGATCAGGTCGAAATGGCCAGGCCTGTCGGCTTCCTCGTGCTGGATGCCGGGGCCTACGTAAAGCTTCATCCAGGCCCCGATCCCGTTGAGGCGCGCATTCTCCCGCGCCACGCGGACCGCCTCCGGATCGATGTCGCCGGCCACGACCGGCCGCTTCAGAACCTTCGCCGCCGCAAAGGCCAGGATGCCCGTTCCCGTGCCCACGTCCAGCACATGGCGCGGCGTGCGGATCTTCAGCTCATCCACGAAGGCCTGGAGGCACCCGAGCGTCGTGCCGTGGTGGCCCGTGCCGAAGGCGAGGCCCGCCTCGATCTCGATGGCGATATCGTTGGGGCGGCGCTGGTCGCGGTCGTGGGAGCCGTGAACGAAGATGCGCCCGGCGCGAACGGGCCTGAGGCCCTCCAGGGAGGCCTTCACCCAATCCTTCTGCTCGAGGGGCAGGAAAACGCCCTTGTCCGCCTCCGCGCCGACGATGGGCCGCAGGAGATTGCGGATCGCGGCCTCGTCGGGCTGGCTTGCGAAGTAAGCCTCCAGCAGCCAGGGCCCGCCATCCTCCGTCTCGAAGGAGGCCACGGCCGTCTCGGCCGGGTCGAAGATCTCGCCGATCATGTCGGTCATGGCGCGCGCGGAGCGGCCGTCCGTGGTGATGCGGAAGACGTGGGTCGGGCGGTTGGGATGAAGTCCTTCGAGCATGGCCTCGCCTTAGCACCGCTTTGGCGTCAGGTCACCTGTTCGTAAGCCCGATATCGTTCGGGAGCGAGCGCCGCGTCAGGCCGGGGTCAGATCCCTCGCCGGTTCCAGCACCTTCAGACGCTCGGCTTCCTTGGCCCTGTACGCGCGCTGCGTGTCGGTGACGTAGTCGCGCACGATGGGGGCCGCATCGCGCTTGCGGGCGAGCTGCATGTGGAAGACGAGCTGGCTGCCGGTGGTGAACATGGTCTCCGCGCTGATGAGATAGAACTCGAACATGCGGCAGAAGCGCTCGTCGTACATGGCGGCGATCTTGGCCCGGTTCGCCTCGAAGCGCCGGTGCCAGTGATTGAGCGTCTTCGCGTAGTGCAGCCGCAGGAACTCGAGATCGGTCACCCACAGCTGGTTCTGCTCCACGACGGGGAAGACCTCCGACAGGGCAGGGGAATAGGCCCCAGGGAAGATATATTTCCTGAGCCACGGGCTTGCGGTGCCCGGCGGGCTCATCTTGCCGATGGAGTGCAGCACCATGAGCCCGTCGTCGTCGAGGAGCGCATTGATCTTGGCGAAGAACTCGCCGTAATGGTGAACGCCCACATGCTCGAACATGCCGACCGAGACGATGCGGTCGAAACGCCTGTCGACCTTGCGGTAATCGAGAAGCTCGAAGCGAACCCGGTGGGAAAGCCCTGCGCGGCGCGCCTTCTCGTTGGAAAGCTCGTATTGCTCTTTCGACAGGGTGACGCCCGTGACGTCCACGTCCTCCATCGCCGCAAGGTACAAGGCGAGATCGCCCCAGCCGCTGCCGATATCGAGAACTTTGAGGCCGGGCTTCAGCTGCAGCTTCGAGGCGATGAGCCGGAGCTTGTTCTGCTGCGCATCTTCCAGGGTCTCGTCGTCATTGGTGAAATAGGCGCAGGAATACTGCATGCCCTTGTCGAGGAAGAGCCGGTAGAAATCGTTGCCGAGATCGTAGTGATGCGCCACGTTCTGTTGCGCCTTGCCCACGGGATTGGCCTGCTGGAAGCGCTTCACGGCGCGCGAGATCCGCTTGAGCACGTTCTGCAGCGGATAATTGGCCAGGGTCGAGCGGTTCATGGAGAAGAGATTCAGGAAGTCCCGCAAGGAGGAGCCTTCCTCGAAGCTCATGCGACCGTCCATATATGCCTCGCCCGCATGAAGCTCCGGGTTGAGGAACAGCTTGTGATAGAGCGAGCGGTCCGTGAGCCGCATGGTGACGCTCGGCCCGGGCTTCTCCCCGCCGAAGACATGGACGCCGCCTTCCGCGTCGATGACCTTCAGCGTACCGGCGCGGACGAAGGATTTCAGCATATGCGACAGCGGGAACATCGAAGCCTCTCGGAGCGGTTGCCGGAGGCAGATGGTTCCACAGTTGCATGCGCGTGGCTAGAGGGGCCGGTCGGCGGCCGCGCCTACCCCAATGCCTCGACGAAGCTGTCCAGCACCATCTTCCTGCCCGCCTTGTCGAACTCGACCGTGAGTTTGTTGCCGTCCACGGCCTCGATGGTGCCCGGGCCGAACTTGGTGTGAAGGACACGGCCGCCGACCTTGAAGCCCGAGCTGCCTGTGGACTTGGCCACCAGCTCGCCTTCGATCAGCACCGGGCCGCGGCGCTCGCCCGAACGGCGGGCGGAATAGCCGCCATCCTCCGTCGAGGCGCGATGCGCCTGGGCGCGCTGCCAGCCCGGCGTCTGGTAGGATGAGCCGCTGAAAGGCTGCATGCGGTCGAACCGCGATCCGCTGCCATATCCGCCGTAGGAGAAATTGGCGGGAGCCTCGACGATCTCCACGTTCGACTCCGGCAGGTCGTCGATGAAGCGGCTGGGAACGGTCGAGTTCCACAGCCCATGGATGCGCCGGTTGGAAGCGAAATAGATCTTCGCGCGCCGCTTCGCGCGGGTGATGCCCACATGTGCGAGCCGGCGCTCTTCCTCAAGGCCTGCGCGGCCGCTCTCGTCAAGCGCCCGCTGGTTCGGAAAAAGGCCTTCCTCCCAGCCGGGCAGGAAGACCGTGTCGAATTCCAGGCCCTTCGCCGCATGAAGCGTCATCAGGCTCACGCGCTCGGAGGTGTCGCTCTCGTTGGCCTCCATGACCAGCGAGACGTGCTCGAGGAAGCTCTGCAGGTCGGGGAACTCCTCCATGGACCGCACGAGTTCCTTGAGGTTCTCGAGCCGTCCCGCCGCATCGGCCGACTTGTCTTTCTGCCACATGTCGGTGTAGCCGGATTCCTCAAGTACGATCTGCGCGACCTCGGACTGCGTCATGGTCTCGGACAGTTTCGACCAGCGGCCGAAGGAGATGAGAAGGTCGCGCAGGGTGGCGCGGGGCTTCGGCTTGAGCTCGTCGGTCTCCACGATGAAGCGCGCCGCTTCCACCAGCGGCACGCGGGCCGCGCGGGCATGGTTGTGCAGCACCTGGATCGTGGCGTCGCCAAGCCCGCGCTTCGGCACGTTGACGATGCGCTCGAAGGCGAGGTCGTCGGCCGGCTGGTTGACCACGCGCAGATAGGCCAGCGCATCGCGGATTTCCGCCCGCTCGTAGAAGCGCGGGCCGCCGATGACGCGGTAGGGGACGCCCAGCGTCACGAGCCGGTCTTCGATTTCGCGCATCTGCGCGGAAATGCGCACCAGGATGGCGATCTCGGAGAGCGGATTCTTCTTGGCGTGCAGCGCCTCGATCTCCTCGCCGATGAGCCGCGCCTCGTCCTCCGAATCCCAGGCGCCGGTGATCGTGACCTTTTCGCCCGGCTCGTCCTCCGTGCGCAGGGTCTTGCCGAGACGGCCCTGGTTCTTGGCGATGAGGCCGGAAGCGGCCGAGAGGATATGCCCGGTGGAGCGGTAATTGCGCTCGAGCCGGATCACGGTTGCGCCGGGGAAGTCGTGCTCGAAGCGCAGGATGTTGTCCACCTCCGCGCCGCGCCAGCCATAGATCGACTGGTCGTCGTCGCCGACGCAGCATAGGTTCTTGCGCTTCTGGGCGATGAGCCTCAGCCAGAGATACTGGGCGACGTTGGTGTCCTGGTACTCGTCCACCAGCATGTAGCGGAAGCGCTCCTGGTATTGCTCCAGAATGTCCGGATGTTCGCGCCACAGGCGCAGACATTCGAGCAGGAGATCGCCGAAATCGACGGCGTTCAGGACCTTCAGGCGTTCCTGATAGGCGCGGTAGAGACGTCCGCCCTTGCCGTTGGCGAAGGCCCCGGCCTCGCCGCCCGGGACCTGATCGGGCCCGAGGCCCCGGTTCTTCCAGCCGTCGATCAGGCCTGCCAGCTGACGCGCCGGCCAGCGCTTCTCCTCGATGCCCTCGGCCTCGATCACCTGCTTCATCAGGCGAAGCTGATCGTCGGTTCCCAGGATCGTGAAATCGGAACGCAGGCCCACCAGTTCGGCATGGCGGCGGAGGATCTTGGTGCCGATGGAGTGGAAGGTGCCGAGCCACTGCATTCCCTCGGCGACGGGGCCGATCACGGCCGAGATGCGCTCGCGCATCTCCCGCGCCGCCTTGTTGGTGAAGGTCACCGCGAGGATCTGGGAGGGGTAGGCTCTGCCGGTGGCGATCAGATGGGCGATCCGGGTCGTGAGCACGCGGGTCTTGCCGGTTCCGGCGCCCGCCAGGACAAGAACCGGCCCTTCCGTCGCCTCCACGGCGGCGCGTTGCTCCGGGTTCAGGCCGTTCAGATAGGGGGATTGCGGCGCAACCGCAGCACGGGCGCGGGCGCTCAAGGAGCCGGACGCCGGCTCATGGGCGAGGCTGTCCTGCGGATCGGGTCTGGGATCGGACTGATTCATCGACGGGACCATGGATCAAAAGGCGAACGGCGTCGAGCCCGGAATGCCTGCGATCCTGCCGCAGTCCCGGCCCTCAAGGCTCCTCCTTCATTGCCGAAAAGAGGCCTCATCGCCATATGGGGGAAACAGGACCGAAGAGGAATGTCCCATGCGTCGTTTGGTGGCCCTTGCTCTCGTCTCGAGTTTCATCCTGCCCCTCGCCCTGCCGGCCGATGCGCAGCCCCTGCCTCGCGTCAGCCCCGCGGAGCGAAAGGCCAGGATGTATAACCGGCAGATCCAGGAGGATCAGGAGCAGCTCAAGCTCGAAGGCCGGATCCAGAGGGAGAACGAAAGCATCCGCCAGAGCATCGAGCGTCAGCAGATGTTCTCCACCCCTCCCTATGTTCCGGTGCCGCCCGTCGGCAGAAACCGTTGAAGGCGGACCTGACCGGCGCCTTGGGCCCCGGTCGGGCTGTGACCTTCTCGCCCCCGCCGCCCGGCTTGCTGGAACGAAGCCCCCCGGCTATGCACGATGCTCGAGAGCGTGGAGCCGGGCCCGGGGAATGTCAAAGCTCCTCTATATCCAAATTCTGAGGGCCTGCGCGGCCCTCTCGATCGCGATCCTCCATGCTCAGCATGATGCAGGCGCGATCGCGGCGCGCTTCGGCTGGCAGTTCACGCCCCTTCACCTCGTTCCATGGGCCGCCGGGGTCGATGTTTTCTTCGTCATTTCCGGCTTCATCATCGTCTATTCCTCGCAGAAGCTTTTCGACACGCCGGGTGCCGGAAGGGTCTTCATCGTCCGCCGCGTCGGGCGCGTGGTGCCGCTCTACTGGACGGCGACGACGCTCTATCTCGCGGTCGCTCTCGTCCTGCCGAGCGCCATCAACAGCGAAATCCTCGATCCCGGCTTCGTCCTTGCGTCCTACCTGTTCCTTCCGGTGGAGCGGCCCGACGGATTGGTTCAGCCGCTCTACTCCCTAGGCTGGACCCTCAATTACGAGATGTATTTCTATCTCCTCTTCGCCTTGGCCGTGGCGTGGCCCATGCGGCGGTCCGTCCTCGGGCTGATCGGCGTCATGGCCGCTGCCGTGGCCATCGGCAGAGCCGTCGCCCTTCCGGAGCCGCTGGGCTTCTGGACCGATCCCATCATCCTGGAATTCGCTTTCGGCATGGCGTTGGCCCTTCTCAAGGCGGAAGGCATCGTCCTGTCGCGGGCCTTGCGCCTCGCATTGGCGCTGGGCGGGTTGGGCTTGCTCGCGATCGAGGCCAAGGTCTCCATGCCGCGTGTGCTGGGCTTCGGGGTGCCAGCCGCTCTTTTCGTCACGGCTGCGGTGCTCGGTGTGGACCGGAAACGGCCCATGTCGTGGCCCACGCGCATGGGCATTGCCCTGGGCGATGCTTCCTATGCCCTGTACCTGATCCATCCCTTCGTCATCCGGGCGGGCGGGGAGGTCATGGTCAGGAGCGGCCTTGCTCCGCTGATCGGTCCCTGGGGCTATGTCGTGCTGACCCTGTCGGGGACCGTTCTCGCCTCCCTTCTGGTTTTCCGCTGGTACGAGCGGCCCGTGACCGAATGGATCCGCCAGCGCCTGGAGCCTGGGCTGCCGGTTTTAGTGCCGGGTGCTTGAGGCCAGGAGAGCGGCTTCGGCCTTCAGGGGAATGCCGATCGTGCGTCCCAGCGCCTGGGGTCTCGCCAGGCGGGAATGGGTCGATTTCATGACGGCGAGGTTGGCGGCAATGTCTTCAGGGAAGGGGCAGACCTTCCGGGTTTCCATGTCCACGTGAAGGGAAAGGCCCTCCATGGTCGCGGCGACCCAGCCCTCGCCGGCATGGCGGATTTCCATGTAATAATGGATGCGCTTCTCGTCGTAATCGACGAGCTGGAGCGTGACGCGCACCCGGTCGTGCATTTTCAGCTCGCGCTTGTAGACGGTATGGACTTCAGCCGCGAAGAAGGAAGCCTTGCGCTTTTCCATGTAATCGTGGCCCAGCCCCACGAGGCTGAAGCCTTCCTCGACGGCGCGGTCGAACAGAACATGGTAATAGGCCATGTTCATGTGCCCGTTGTAGTCGATCCATGCGGGCTCAACCCGCATCATGGAGGATACGAAGGGCGCGAAGAAAAAGACGGGACTCTTCTTTTCCGTCATCAGATGCGACCCTCGGCTCCTCCCGGAAGACCATTGTCCTTTGCGCAAGAAATGAACGTTAACACGTTCCCGCGGGTTGTCCATGAGGAGTGCGGCAAGTTTCTCATCGCGGTGTTGCCCTTGCAACGGTTCTGGTAGCTATGGATAACCCGAGCATCGCAACCGGAAATGAAGTTCTCATGAATGCCCCCCATGCCGCCCGCGGGAAACCGTCGGATGCCGCCCTTGCCTCCGTTCTGTCCGAGCTGTCCCAGCGTTACGGCGACCGGGTCGTGACCTCGGCCGCCGTGCGCGAGCAGCACGGGCATTCCCTGACCTGGGTGAACAACCAGCCGCCGGACATCGTGGTCTATCCGCGCAGCACTGAGGAGGTCTCGGATATCGTCAAGCTCTGCGCCGCGCATGACGTCCCGGTCATTCCCTATGGTACCGGCACCTCGCTGGAAGGGCACATCAATGCACCCTATGGCGGCGTCTGCGTCGATGTGAGCCTCATGAAGCGCATCGTCGCCGTTCATGACGAGGATCTCGATTGCGTGGTCGAGGCCGGCGTGACGCGCAAGGAGCTCAACGAGCATCTGCGCGACAAGGGCCTGTTCTTCCCCATTGATCCGGGGGCCGATGCCTCCATCGGCGGCATGGTCGCCACGCGGGCCTCGGGCACCAATGCCGTGCGCTACGGGACCATGAAGGACGTGGTTCTGGCGCTCACCGCCGTGCTGCCCAGCGGCGAGATCGTGAAGACGGCAAGCCGCGCCAAGAAGAGTTCGGCAGGCTACGATCTCACCCGTCTCCTCATCGGTTCGGAAGGAACGCTGGGCATCGTCACCGAGATCACGCTCAAACTCCACGGCATTCCCGAGGCCATCTCGGCCGGCATCTGCCCGTTCCCATCCGTCAAGGCGGCCTGCGACGCGGTGATCATGACGATCCAGACCGGCATTCCGGTGGCCCGCATCGAGCTTCTCGACGAAGTGCAGGTGAAGGCGGTCAACCTGCATTCCAAGCTCTCCCTGCCCGAGAGTCCCCTGCTGCTCCTGGAATTCCATGGCACCGAGGGCGGCGTACAGGAGCAGGCGGAGCGTTTCGGGGAGATCGCGGCCGAGTTCGGCGGCGGCCCCTTCGACTGGGCGACGAAGCCCGAGGATCGCTCCCGCCTCTGGCAGGCCCGGCATGACGCCTATTGGGCGGCCAAGGGCCTGAGACCGGGCGCACAGTCGGTCGCGACCGATGTGTGCGTGCCGATCTCGCGCCTGGCGGAATGCGTCGAGGCCACGAAGCGGGACATTCTGGAAAGCGGCCTCGTCGCTCCCATCGTCGGCCATGTCGGCGACGGCAATTTCCACGTTCAACCCCTCGTGAATACGGACGATCCGGCGGAAATCGAGGCCTGCGAGGCTTTCGTGGACCGGCTCGTGCGCCGCGCGGTCGCCATGGAGGGCACCTGCACGGGCGAGCACGGGGTCGGCCAGAAGAAGATGAAGTACCTGGAGGTCGAGCACGGCCCGGCGGCTCTTGGCCTCATGCGCGTCTTGAAACAGGCGATCGATCCTCACAACATCATGAACCCAGGCAAGATCGTCGCGCTTTGACGGTGGAACACGGTGAACAGCGCTCCCGGTCCTTGTCCGGATCGGATAAGGACGTCTCAGTGTAACGGAGAAAAGGCAGCCTCTTGCGCGATATCCTGACGATCATCGCATCCATCGTGATCCTGATCCTGGCGATCGCCGTTGCGGCGCCTCCCTTCACAGATTGGGAGGCGCATCGCGAGACGATCGACGGCATCATCGCGCGTGCATCGGGCACGGAGGCTAAGACGGAAGGTGGGATCCGGGTAAGGCTGTTGCCGACGCCGCGGATCGAGCTCGGACGCCTCAGGCTCGGCGGAAAGACGCCGGACTCGCCCGTTCTCACGGCTGACGCCGTCTGGGCCGAAATCGCCCTGACACCGCTCCTTCGGGGCGAGGTGCGATTTACGGAGACGCGGGTCGGCCGGGCCGACATCCGCATCCCTGTTTCGGGAGATGGCGAGTGGCGCCTGCCGCCCGATCTGGTCTCCGGCAGCGGGCGGGCCCGCGAATGGGCCATCGAGAACCTTGCGGTCGGCCAGCTCCTCATCACCACCCAGAGCGCCACGACGGGCCGGACGAACCAGGCTTTCGCGGAGAATGTCCTCGTCGAGGGCCAGAAGCTCATCGGCCCCTGGCGGGTCGAGGGAACGACCTCCGGCGTGCCGTTCCGGCTCGTGACCGGCGAGCTGGCCGAGGACAGGACGATCCAGGTCAAGCTTTCCGGCGGCGGGGATATTTATCCGCGCTTCGATGTCGATGCCCGTTTCGGGCTCAACGAGGCGGGCGGCGAGGCCGCGACGCCGAACGTGTCGGGCAAGGCGAAGATCCTGTTCGGTCCGCCGGCACAGCTGGCGGCCGCGGGAATTCCGATCCCCATCGTGGTCGAAACCGAGTTCAGGACGGCGCCGGGCGTCGTCGAACTCGGGCCGGTCAGCCTGGAGGCGGGCGAGGGCGGCGCGAGCCTGCGCATGACCGGGGAGGGCAGGGTCGGGCTCAACGATCCGCGCATATCCCTGCGTCTGGAAGGGCGCAGGCTCGACGCCGACAGCTTCATCCTCTCGTCCACCGGGCAGGATTTTGCAAGCAGGCTCCAGCAATGGTCCCTGCCGCTGATCCGGATCCCCATCGACCTGGATCTGAAGATCGACAGCATCGGCCTGGGCCAGGAGGATCTCTCGAACGCCATCCTGCGCCTGTCCCTCGATACCGGCCGGGCGCGTCTGGACCGGATCGAGTTCACGGCTCCGGGCGAAACCCGGGTCGCGCTCGAAGGCCAGCTCGGCATGACAACGAGGGGCGGCATCAATGGCAAGGTGGCGCTCGCCTCCAATGCCTCCGACCGCCTCGCGCGCTATCTGGCCCGCATCGGCCTTCAGTCGCCTCTGCTAAGGCTGCTCGACGGACGGCCCGTCGAGGCCTCGTCGGAGATCGCCTTCTCGAACCCCGTCCTTTCCTTCAACCGCCTGCGCCTGAAGACCGGCGAGTCGGTCCTGACCGGCAATGTCCGCTACACTGCGCCGGAGGGGGCCGAACGCGGCAAGCTGGAGGCACAGGTCGCCATTCAGAGCCTGAACCTCGACGACCTGCCGCAGGTTTCCAGCGTCTTCCAGGCGACCCAGAACATCGATGTCGGCTTCATCCTGGATGCGCGGGGCGTCAGCGCCGGAAAGAGCCCGGCCACGGGGCGCATTTCGGCCCGGATCCTGTCCGATGGCCCGGCTCTCCTGGTCGAAACCCTCGATATCGTCGATCTCGCCGGGGCCCAGGCCCGCGTGAGGGGGCGGATAGCTCCCGACGGCTCGGGGCGCATCTCCGGCAAGGTCACCGCCCAGCGGGCCGCGCCCCTGATCGACCTGTTGGGAAGCGTCTGGGTCGGCGGCATATCCAACCTCGTGCCACGGTTCGTCCGCGAGGGCGCACTCGATCTCGACGTCACCTCCGAGCGGGTGGCGCCGGCTCCCGGCTCGACCGAGCTGAGGCTGCGCACGACCGCAATCGGCCGCGTGGCCGGCGGCCCCTTCGAGGGGCAGGTCGAGTCCGTCGACGGCCGCACGGAGAGCCTCACCCTCGGTCTCTCCTCCGAGAATACCGGGCGATGGGTGAACCGGCCCGCCCTGGCGGGCCTGAACCGCCCGTCCAAGATCGATCTGCGTGGATCCCGGATCGGCTCCGGGCGGTTCAACGTCACGCTTGCCGGGGACATTGCGGGCGTGAGAGTGGCCACCACGCGCCCCTTCGCCCTCAGCCAGAGCGACGACGTGGTCGACAACGGCGAGGCCGAGATTTCGGCCTCCGACATCACGCCCTTCCTGCTTCTGCTGGGCGATGGCGCGGGCGTGGCGTCGCCCATTCCCGTCAGCGGACGGGTCACGCTCGGCCGTGAGCGCGGGGCGACCCTCCTCGACATCAACGCCAGGGTGGCGGACGACCCTGTCCGGGCGCGCCTTGTCGCCGCGTCCCGTTCGGAGATCGGCGGCGAAGTGTCTCTCGGACGCCTTTCCCTGCCGTGGCTCGTCACGACCCTGTCCCTCAACATGAAGGGTGATCCTGCCGCAACGGCGATCTGGTCCAGCGCCAGCTTCGGCGAGAGCGGCCGCCTCGTTTCAGGCGGGCAGGTAACCTTCCGCATCGGCACACTCGATCTGGGGCGGGGGCTTCAGTCGAGCCGCGCCTCCTTCGTCCTCGCGGCCCAGCCGGACGGGATTTCGATCCGCAATCTCGACGCCACCGTCGGTTCGGGAAAGATCACGGGCACGACGACGATCACGCGGCAGGGAGCGCTCGCCACCATCGTCGGCGAAGGCAACCTCGACCGGGTACCCCTGTGGGCGCTCGTCGGCGAGACGCCGTTCGAGGCCGTTCTGTCCGGGCCGCTCAAGTTCGGTGCGGCGGGCGAAAGCATCTCCGAAATCGTGGCCAGCCTCGGCGGGGCGGGCGACTGGCAGATTACTAATCTTCGCATTCCCGCGGCCGATCCCGGGGTGTTCGACCGTGCGCTCAAGCGGTCCCTGGCCGAGAGCGATCCCTTGGCCGAGGGCAAGGTCGAGTCCCTTCTCGGCATGGAAATCGGCCGCGCACCCTTCCAGGCTGCGTCCATCCGCACCTCCGCCGCGCTCGTCGGAGGGCTCCTGCGGCTTTCGCCCTTTACGGCCGAAAGCGGCCCGGCCATCTGGCAGGGCGCCGTTGCCTATGACCTGAAGACCCTACAGCTCGACGTGCGGGGGGCGCTCACGGCCAAGACATCCCCTCGGGAATGGGTCGGCGCTCCGCCTTCCATCGGCCTGAACTGGCAGGGCTCGCTGGCGGCTCCGGTCCGCCAGATCGATGCCGCGCCGTTCCGCAACGGGCTGGCTGCGATCGTGCTCAAGCGGGAGCTCGAAAAGATCGAGGCTTTCGAACGGGCCGCGGCCGAGCGCCAGCGCCTGATCGACGCGCAAAGGGAGGCCGAGCGGCAGAGGGCCAAGGCGGCAGAGGAAGAGGCGCAGCGTCAGGCCAAGGCCCGGGCCGAGGCCGAAAGGGCGCGCCGGGATGCCGAGCGGCTGCAACTGGAGCAGCGGAACCAGCCGGAAGAAACGGAAGGATCGCCCGCGCCGACCTCCGCGCCGCCTCTGAGCCAGCCTGTGGAGGTTGCGCCACCGCCCACGGTCTACGGAACGTCCCCGACACGCTGATCCGCGTCAGCCCGGTTCAGGCGCTCCCGTAGATCGGCCAGCACGAAGACGCGGATGGCCGAGGAGAGATTCTGCTCGCCGCGCTCCGCGTCGATGCATCCGATCAAGGCTTGAACGGAAAGCTTGTCCCGCTCGGCGATTTCCCGCAGGCCCGCCCAGAAGGGTTCCTCGAGCGAGATGCTGGTGCGGTGACCGGCGATGGAGACGGAACGTTTGACGATGGCGAAGCCCATTCACGGCTTCTCGTCGGAATCGCGCCTGTGCGCGTCGAGGCGGCCCTGGGCCAGGTCCTGTTCGGCTTTCGTCAGCTTCTTTTCGGCCTTGGTACGGCCGAAGCTGATGCGGTTCTGTTCGGCGCGGGCCTCTTTCTCGGCCCGCGCCTTTTGCTTGCGCGCCTGGCGCAGATTGACGATCTCGGCCATGGCGCGCGGATCGCTTATTCGCCCGGCTGAAGCATCGTCTCGGGACGAACGACGGCGTCGAAGTCCTCGGAAGACACGCCGGCATTCAGGGCTTCTTCCTTGAGCGTCGTGCCCTTCTTGTGCGCGGTCTTGGCGATATGGGCCGCTTTGTCGTACCCGATCTTCGGAGCAAGCGCCGTCACCAGCATGAGCGAGCGCTCCATGAGCTCCTTGAGGCGCTCCTTGTTCGGCTCGATGCCGACCACGCAGTTGTCCGTGAAGCTGATCGCGCCATCTGCGAGCAGGCGGATCGACTGCAGCACGGCGTTCACGATCACCGGCTTGAACACGTTGAGCTCGAAATGGCCCTGGCTTCCGGCGAAGGTCACCGTGGTCTGGTTGCCGGCCACCTGGCAGCACAGCATCGTCATGGCCTCGGCCTGGGTGGGGTTCACCTTGCCGGGCATGATCGACGAGCCGGGCTCGTTCTCGGGCAGCGAGATCTCGCCGATGCCCGAGCGCGGGCCGGAGCCCATGAGGCGGATGTCGTTGGCGATCTTGAAGAGACCCGCCGCAAGGCTCGCCAGGGCGCCGTGGGTGTAGACGAGGGCGTCGTTGGAGGCGAGCGCCTCGAACTTGTTGGCGGCCGAGGTAAAGGGCAGGGCGGTGAGTTCCACCACCTTCGCCGCGAAGCGGTCGGCGAATTCCGGATGGGCGTTCAGGCCCGTGCCGACGGCGGTGCCGCCCTGGGCCAGCGCATAGATGCCGGGCAGGGTCTGCTCGATGCGGGCGATGCCGAGGCGAACCTGCGTTGCATAGCCGGAGAATTCCTGGCCCAGCGTGACCGGGGTCGCGTCCTGCAGGTGCGTGCGGCCGATCTTCACGAGATCCTTGAAGGCCTCCTGCTTCTCCTCCAAGGCCTTCAGCAGGTGCTTGAGGGCCGGAAGCAGGCGGTCGTTGATCTCGCGCGCCACGGCGATGTGCATGGCGGTCGGGAACGAGTCGTTCGACGACTGGCCCATGTTCACGTGATCGTTGGGGTGAACCGGCTTCTTGCTGCCGCGCTCGCCGCCGAGGCGCTCGATCGCGAGGTTCGAGAGCACCTCGTTCATGTTCATGTTGGACTGGGTGCCCGAACCGGTCTGATAGACCACGAGGGGAAACTCGTCGTCATGCTTGCCCTGCACCACGTCGGCGGCGGCCGCGGCGATGGCGTCGGCCAGCTTCGGGTCCAGCTTGCCGAGATCCTTGTTCACTAGGGCAGCGGCCTGCTTCACGATGGCCAGCGCGTGGACGAGGGGAAGGGGCATGCGGTCAGTGCCGATGCGGAAATTCTGGAGGGAGCGCTGCGTCTGCGCACCCCAGAGCTTGTCGGCGGGAACTTCGATGGGGCCGAAGGTATCTGTTTCGATGCGGGTTGAGGGCGACATCCTGACCTCTTTCGATGGAGTTGCGTGTTCTTATCTCAAATGATGACGCCCGCAACCGTCGAACGCGCATGGAGGCCTCGTAAATTCGCATGAGCGACATCCTGGAAGAGCCCCATTTCCGCCCGCCTGCGCCCAAGCCCCGCACCGAGCCCCTCGGTACCGTGGCTTTCCTGAGAGCCGTGCGTGAAAATCCCCTATCGATGTGGATGCAAGACCATTTCATCGAGCCCGTGATCACGGGCGACGGTGCCTTGGGCCGCCTGACCGTGGTGAGCGATCCCGCCATGATCCGCCACATCCTTCTGGACAATGCCGCCAATTACCGGAAGGACGACCTGCAGATCCGCATTCTGGCTCCCGGCCTCGGCAGGGGGCTCGTGACGGCGGAAGGGGACGCCTGGAGGCTCCAGCGCCGCACCATCGCGCCGCTCTTCACCCCACGCAACGTCGCAGGCTTCTTTCCGGCGATGGTCGGGGCGGCGGAGCGCCTCGTCCACCGCTGGCAGCGACGCCCCGAGGGTCGCGTGGTCGATGTCTCCCTGGAGATGACGCGGGTCACCCTCGACGTGCTGGAGCGGACGATCTTCACCCATGGCGTGCCGAAGGATCCCGATGCCCTCGGGCGGGCGATCACCCGCTATTTCAACTCCATCGGCCGGATCGATCCGCTCGACATCTTCGGTTTCCCGGATTGGATTCCGCGGGTCGGCCGCATCCGGGCGCGGCCTTCGATCCAATTCTTCGAGGAGACCGTGAACGAGCTGATCGAGGCCCGCAAGGCGCTGCTTGCGAGCGGCGAGCCGGCCCCCCGGGATCTGCTGACCCTGCTCCTCGAGGCGGCGGATCCGGAGACCAGCAAGGGGCTCAGCGATGTCGAGGTGCGCACCAACATCGTCACCTTCATCGGAGCCGGTCACGAAACCACGGCGAATGCCCTGTCCTGGTCGCTTTATCTCCTCTCCCAGGACGAGCGCGCCCGCACCCATGTGGAGCGAGAGGTGGATGACGTGCTGGGGGCCGGGCCGTTCGAGCCCCGCCACCTGGAGAAGCTCGTGTATACCCGGGCGGTGATCGACGAGGCGATCCGCCTTTATCCGCCCGCGCCCTACATGAGCCGGACGGCCATCGAGGACGACATGATCGGCGACCTCGCGATTCCGGCCGGATCCATGGTCGCCATCGCGCCTTACGTCCTCCATCGTCATCGGAGGCTGTGGGACGATCCCGATGCCTTCCGGCCCGAGCGTTTCCTTCCCGAGGAGCGCGGGCGGATCGACCGTTTCGCCTATCTGCCCTTCGGGGCCGGGCCGAGGGTCTGCATCGGCGCGAGCTTCGCGCTTCAGGAGGCGGTAATCGTGCTCGCGACCATCGCCCGCACGATCCGCCTCGACCTCCTAGAGGGCCACGTCGTCGAACCCGTGCAGCGGATCACCCTGAGGCCGCGCGGCGGCTTGCCCATGCACGTTCGGATGCGCGCCGACGAGGCGGCTGGATTGACGCGGCGATAAGGGGGAGAATCAGTTCTTCTTGCGGAAAGCGTCGAGGCTGACGACCTCGGCGGTGCTCGAAGACGCAGGCTCGGCCGCCTCGGCCTTGGGAGCCTGGTCCGCGGGAGGCCCTGCTTCTTCGTTCTTGGGGGCCGGCTCGGGCTTCTTCTCGGCGGCGGGCAGGGGCTTTCGGGACTGCTTCAGCTCCACCGGCTCGGCGGCATTGCCGCGAAGAGGCTGAGGGGCGGGCGGAGCCTCGGGGGCTTCTTCCTCTTCCTCCTCGTCCTGGCTGTCGAACTTGAGGCCGAACTGGACGGAAGGGTCGAAGAAGCCGGTGAGCGCGTCGAAGGGGATGAGCAGCCGCTCCGGGATGCCGGAGAATGACAGCCCGACCTCGAAGGTGTGCTCTGTGATGTTGAGGTCCCAGAACTGGTGCTGAAGGACGATCGTCATTTCCTGCGGATATTTCTCGCGCAGGCGGTTCGAGAGGCGAACGCCGGGGAAATCCGTGCGAAAGGAGATGTAGAAATGGTGCTCGCCGGGAAGCCCGTCCTTTCCTGCATCGATCAGCACCTTGCGCACGACGCCCTTGAGCGCGTCCTGCACCAGAAGATCGTAGCGGATCAGGTCTTTACCGGCCATGCGTGAGCCCTTGCAGAAACGAAAGTGGAGGCTTCTGTTGCCAGGTGCCTCCGGACCCCGCCTAACGGTGCTAACCGCTAGGGCTTTGAGTCGGCTTTAGGGACCGCTTACGCAGCCACTGCAACCGGAGCATAGTTGTCGTTGGCAACTATAGATTCGGCCCGATAACGGCGGAACCATGCCGAGCGAAAGTCTACCCTTTACGCCCTCGTCGATCCTATTTCGCCCCCGCCAAAGCCCAAGCAGGGCCTGGACTTTGGTGGAGGCGCCGGGTACCGCCCCCGGGTCCGATGGGTTTATTTCGATAGCCGTTTATCGCCATAGCCGACCTTGCGACCGGCAGGCCCAATATAGGTGGGGCGGATGAATTTTGAAAGGGTGGGTTGTCCCCATCCTTCGTTGAAAAGCGACTCGGAACGTCGCCCCCGCTGCCCTATGATTGGAGCAGGAGCACCGCATGCAAGCCTATCTCGATCTCATTCGCCGCATCATGGACGAAGGCGTCCGCAAGGACGACCGGACCGGCACCGGGACGATTTCCGTGTTCGGCCATCAGATGCGCTTCGATCTCAGCGAAGGCTTTCCGCTCGTCACCACGAAAAAGCTCCACCTGCGCTCCATCATCCATGAGCTGCTCTGGTTCCTGAAGGGCGACACCAATATCCGCTACCTGCAGGAGAACGGTGTTACGATCTGGGACGAATGGGCCGATGAGAACGGCGACCTCGGTCCCGTCTACGGCAAGCAATGGCGCTCCTGGGCCAAGCCCGACGGCGGCACCGTCGACCAGATCCGCTGGGTTCTCGACGAGATCCGGCGCAATCCCGACAGCCGCCGCCTGATCGTCTCGGCCTGGAACCCCGCCGAGATCGACAAGATGGCGCTCGCGCCCTGTCACTGCCTGTTCCAGTTCTACGTCGCGGAGGGGCGGCTGTCCTGCCAGCTCTACCAGCGCTCGGCCGACGTCTTCCTCGGCGTGCCGTTCAACATCGCCTCCTATGCGCTGCTCACCCACATGATGGCGCAGGCCACGGGCCTTCAGCCTGGGGATTTCATTCATTCCTTCGGGGATGCGCATCTCTATCTGAACCACCTGGAGCAGGCCCGCCTCCAGCTTTCCCGGGAGCCGAGGGCGCTGCCGAAGCTGCGCCTCAATCCCTCCGTGCGTTCGCTCTTCGACTTTACCTTCGACGACATCACCATCGAGAATTACGATCCGCATCCGGCCATCAAGGCTCCCGTCGCAGTCTGAACAGCATGAACAGGCGCGAAGCCATCGAGAGCGCCGTCCGCATTCTCGCCCCTCGCATTCCGCGGCACGAATTCGAGGCCGTGACCGACCACGCCCTCGGCAGTCGCGGCCTGCACGCGGCCTCCCCGGAAGCGGCGGCCTGGCTGTCGCTGACATCCTACATCCGGCACCGGCTGACGGATTACGACAGTCTTCTCGAGGAAGGTTACGACGTGGAAAGCGCCCGGTTCTTCGTGCTCGACGACATGAACGCCGTCCTGGAGGAATGGAATTCGCCGCGGCGGATGCAGGAAGAAGAGTAGCCCTTCAATCGTCTGCCTCAATGAAGTCGCCACTACCCAGAACGAAACTGATCGGTTAGGGTGAAAAGATACTTTATACCGTTATAATGTGATCGAGGTTTCTCCGTGTCCACCCTCCGTCACCTGCAGGCAGCAGGTTTAAGCTCGAACCGGATCGACATGGTCTTCATGGGGGATGGATATACGTCTTCCGAGATCGGCACGACTTATGCAGCGCAGGTTCAGGGTCTGCTTAGCTACATGTTCAACGGAAGCCTCTTAAGCGAGCCCTTCGGTCGTTATCGGAATTTTTTCAATATTCATTCTATTGATGTCGTATCGAACGAGTCCGGTGCGGATGATCCGTCCAGAGGGATTTTAAGGGATACGGCTCTCGACGCGAGCTACAGTGGCCGGGCACTCAATATCAATCTCGACAAGGTAGATGCCATCGAGCAAGACGTCCTGCGATCTGCTGGTTTCGCCTCCGAGATGCGCTTTATTCTCGTCAACAGCGAGGCTTATGGCGGAGCGGGTTACGACTCCGGTATTTATTCCGCAGGCAACGAGCAGGCCTACGAGATAGCCCTTCATGAGATCGCCCATGCCTTTACTGGACTTGGCGACGAATATGATTATGGGGCGGTTGGCGCCTATGCCGGTAACGAACCATTCTATGCCAATGTGACAAAGGATCCTGCCGGTACCAAATGGGCCAAATGGTTAGGCTATAACCAGCCTAGTATCGGCACCATTGGTGCTTATGAAGGCGCATATTATCATGCAACTGGGGTCTATCGCCCTTCGCTCGATTCCAAGATGAAAACATTAGGGCGTCCCTTCGATGTCGTGTCGCGGGAGCAGTTTGTCCTCAAGTTTTACGAATTCGTCGATCCGTTAGACGGCTACACCAACAACTGGGTTACACATCATAACCCTACCACTTTTTTCGTCGATACCGTCGATCCTGCCGTGATCAAGGTCGACTGGACCTTGGATGGCAAGACATTCGCCAATCTGGGCGAGACCTTCCATGTCGCCAAGGACAATTACGGTTTCGGAACCCATACTCTGCAGGCCAGGGCCTATGACCCGACCGACTGGGTGAGGGGGGACCGCAGCTCGCTGGAACAGACCGTTAGCTGGGTCATTACGAACGATTTCCTGCTGACCGGCGATAGCGGAGCCGACCATCTTCGCGGCAATGCGAAAGCCAATGAAATTCAGGGGCGAGCCGGAAACGATAAAATCTGGGGCGGGAGCGGTAACGACAAGATCTGGAGCGGGGACGGCAATGATATGCTGCTCGGTGGCACGGGCCGGGACGTTTTCGTATTCGATACCAGACCGAGCAAGTTCTCGAATAGGGATAGGATCGTCGATTTCAGCGCCCCTGCGGATTCGATCTGGCTCGACAACAAAATTTTCACGAAGTTGGGAGCGGGCACGCTCGCGAAGCCGAGAAAACTCAGCAACGACATGTTCGTCGTCGGCTCCAAGGCAAAGGATCGTGAGGACCGGATCCTTTACGATAAGGCCAAGGGCGTCCTTTTATATGATGCCGATGGGGCAGTGACTAAGATTAAGCCTGTCGAGATCGCCACCCTTAAGAAGAATCTCTCGATCAGCTTCCATGACTTCTTCGTCATTTGAGGCTAGGCTGACGCCCAGGGCCCTTCTGGATTGACAAAGGAGATGACGGGCCGGTTGGCGGCGTACATATGTTCCCGTAAAGAGGATGAATGAACCTATCGATCCGTCCCGCCACGGTTTGTGACGCCTCGCTCATTCTCGCTTTCATCCGTGAACTTGCAGTGTGCGAGCTTCTGGCGCATGAGGTCGATGCCACGCAGGCCGATATCGCCGAGGCCCTCAGACACCTTGCGGAGGAGCCATGACCATTCCCCTGATCCTCGTCGTCGCCGTGGCCGAGAACGGCGTCATCGGGCGGGACAACCAGCTGCTCTGGCGTCTCAAGACCGATCTCGGACGCTTCCGCAGGCTCACCATGGGCAAGCCCATGATCATGGGGCGGAAGACGTTCCAGTCGATCGGGAAACCCCTGCCGGGCCGGGAAACGATCGTCCTGACCCGCGATCCCGGCTTCGCGGCCGAAGGCGTGCACGTGGCCCGGAGCTGGGAGGAGGCGCTCGCCAAGGGCGAGGAACTCGCAGCTCGCATGGGAGCGGACGCTGTCGCGGTTGTCGGAGGGGCCGAAATCTATGCGCTGGCCATGCCGCATGTCGAAGCGCTGTTCCTGACCGAGGTAAGGGCGGCGCCGGAGGGCGACGCCGTTTTCCCCGCAATCGACCGGTCACAGTTTCGCGAGATGCGCCGGGAGGATCACCCCCGAGGGCCGGATGACGAGCATCCGTTTACCTTTATTGACCTCGAAAGGCGCCGTTGACCCCCTCCAAGGTTGACGAAGCCCGTCTTAATCCCCAATTCGCAGGCTTGACAGGCGGAAGAGGCAACACCCACAACCGTCTCATGTTCTTCGTGGCTGTCTCGGCCAGACTTTCGTAAGTGAGGAAAGGCGTCCTATGCCTTGGAGTAACCAAAGCGGCGGCGGTGGCCCCTGGGGGCAGCGTGGCGGATCGGGAGGCGGCAAGAGCCCTTGGGGCTCAGGCGGTCCGCAGGGGAACGGCAATCCCCCGGATCTCGAGGACATCCTGCGCCGGAGCCAGGACCGCCTGAAGGATTTCATACCCGGTGGCTCCATGGGAGGCCGCGGGCTGATCATCCTGGTCCTGGGCGTGATCGCCGTCTGGTTGCTGACCGGCTTCTACACGGTGCGGCCCAACGAGGTCGGCATCAACATGATCTTCGGCAAGTATACGGGCACCTCGGGCGAGGGTCTGCGCTACAACCTGCCTTATCCGATCGGCCGCGTGATGAAGCCGAACGTGACCGCCCAGCAGCGGGTCGAGGTCGGCTACCGCTCCACCCCCACGGGGCAGGGCCGTGCGCGCGACGTTCTCGAGGAAAGCCTGATGCTGACCGCCGACGAGAACATCGTCGACATCGATTTCGATGCGGTCTGGCAGATCAATCCGGCCCGGCCCCAGGATTTCATCTTCAACCTCCAGAATCCCGAAGGCACCATCAAGTCGGTGGCCGAGAGCGCCATGCGCGAGGTCATCGGCCGCCGCAACATCCAGGCCATTCTCACCACCGAGCAGGCGAGCGTCGCCCAGGAAGTCCGCGACATCATGCAGGAAACCCTCGACGCCTACGGCGCAGGCGTCCTGATCAACGTCGTTCAGCTTCAGGCAGCCCAGCCTCCGGCCGACGTGCGCCAGGCCTTCTTCGACGTGAACGCCGCCCAGCAGGACGCCGTGCGCGTCCAGAACGAGGCCGGCGCCTTCGCGAGCCGCGTGGTTCCGGAAGCCCGAGGCGAGGCTTCGCGGACCGTCCAGCAGGCCGAAGCCTATCGCGAGCAGGCCGTGGCCGACGCCAGCGGTCAGGCCGCTCGCTTCCGGCAGGTCTATGAGGAATACCGCAAGGCTCCGGATGTGAGCCGCGAGCGCATCTTCCTCGAAACGATGGAGCGCGTGTTCGGCGGTGTCGACAAGATCATCGTGGACCAGAAAGGGCAGGGTGTCGTCCCCTTCCTGCCCCTGACCCAGAACCAGCGTCCGCAGACGCAAGGCAACGCCAACCAGCAGGGAGCCACGCGATGAACGGCTCGACTCTTCGCACGGGCCTCCTGATCCTCGCGGGCCTAGCAGCCATTGTTCTCTACAGCTCGATCTACATCGTGCAGCAGACCCAGTATGCCCTGGTGCTGCGGTTCGGCGCGGTGCAGTCCGCCATCTCGGAGCCGGGCCTCAAGTTCAAGGTGCCGCTGATCGACAACGTCACCTATTTCGAGAAGCGCGTGCTCGATCTCGATCTGCCCGTCCAGACCCTCCTGTAGGCCGACCGGCAGAATTTGGAAGTCGACGCCTTTACCCGCTACCGGATCGTCGATCCGCTGCGGTTCTATCAGGCGGTCGGCAACATCGCCCTGGCCAACCAGCGCCTGCAGAGCTTCACGAACTCGGCCATGCGCAATGTCCTGGCCAGCGCCTCCCGCGATGCCATCGTCCGCACCGATCGCGCGACCCTGATGAACCGCATCCAGGAGGATGTGAACCGTCAGGCCAAGAATCTCGGCATCGAGATGATCGACGTGCGCCTGACCCGCGTCGACCTGCCGGCTGCGAACAGCCAGGCGGTGTACCAGCGGATGCGCACGGAGCGTGAGCGCGAGGCTGCCGACATCCGGGCCAACGGACAGCAGCAGGCGCAGACGATCCGTGCCAAGGCCGAGCGCGAGGCGACCGTGATCCGGGCCGAGGCCAATCGTCAGGCCGAGGAGCTGCGCGGTCAGGGCGATGCGGACCGCAACCGCATCCTGGCCGAGGCCTTCAGCCTCGATCCGGACTTCTTTGCCTTCTACCGCTCGATGCAGGCCTATGAGGCCGGGTTGAAATCCGGCGAGACCCGTCTTGTATTGAGCCCGGATTCGGAGTTCTTTCGTTACTTCAACGACCCCGCCGGTCGCAGAAGTGGCGGGGGCGCTCCCGTTCAACCCGCTCCAGCCCAGTAAGACATCGCCTGATGACGGATTTGATTGCAGCCCTCGGCCTCGCTCTCGCGGTCGAGGGCATTTTGTTTGCGGCCTTTCCGGACGGGATGCGCCGGGCCATGTACGAGGCCGCTCACAGCCCGAGCGACCGGATGCGGATCGTCGGCATCGTCTCGGCCGTCATCGGGCTCGGGGTGATCTGGCTCGTACGCCAGTTCGGGTGAGCGGCGGTCAAGCTTCCGCCGCAATGCCCGCTTGAATGACAGGGCCTAGAGCCAATCTATAAGCAGAAACTCCGAGAGAGGATTGTCGATGAACACTGCCACGAATGCGCTGGCGCCTTCCAAGACGATGGTGCCCCCACGTCTCCTGCGCGGGCTGGCTGCGTCATGCCTCGCGATCATGACGATCATGGGAACGGCCGCCGCGCCGTTGCCGGCCTTTGCCCGTTCGGCTCCTGAATCCTTCGCCGACCTGGCTGCGGAGGTCACGCCGGCGGTGGTGAACATTTCGGCCTCGACGACGGTCGAGACCCGCAACCGCACCCTGCCTCAGCTTCCGCCCGGCACGCCCTTCGAGGACCTCTTCGAGGAGTTCTTCAATCGCCGCGGCGGTAGCGGGGACAATGCTCCCCCGCGTCCGCGCAGCTCGAATTCCCTGGGGTCCGGCTTCGTGATCGACCCGTCGGGCATCGTGGTGACGAACAACCACGTGATCGGCGATGCGAACGACATCAGCGTCATCTTCCCGGACGGCACGCGCCTGAAGGCGGAGATCGTCGGTAAGGATTCCAAGGTCGACCTCGCCGTGTTGAAGGTGAAGCCCGACAAGCCTCTCAAGGCCGTGAAGTTCGGCGATTCCGAGGCCATTCGTCCCGGCGACTGGGTGATGGCCATCGGCAATCCGTTCGGGCTTGGCGGATCGGTGACGGCGGGCATCGTCTCGGCCCGCGGCCGGAACATCGAGTCCGGCCCTTACGACAACTACATCCAGACCGATGCCTCTATCAACAAAGGCAATTCCGGCGGCCCTCTCTTCAACATGAACGGTGAGGTGATCGGCATCAACACGGCCATCCTCTCGCCGACCGGCGGCTCGGTCGGCATCGGCTTCGCCGTTCCCGCGTCCACGGCCGTTCCGGTCATCGAGCAGCTGCGCCAGTTCGGCGAGACCCGTCGCGGCTGGCTCGGCGTGCGGATCCAGAGCGTCGACGATGCGACGGCGGAGGCTCTCAATCTCGGTACGGCGCGCGGCGCGCTCATCGCCGGCGTCGACGACAAGGGGCCCGCAAAGCCCGCGGGCCTCGAAGTCGGCGACGTGATCGTTCGCTTTGACGGCAAGGAGGTCAAGGATTCCCGCGACCTGCCGCGGATCGTGGCCTCCACCCCTGTCGGCAAGGCGGTGGATGTGTCGATCGTCCGCAAGGGCAAGGAAATGACCAAGCAGGTCACCTTGGGACGTCTCGAGGATTCCGAGAAGCAGGCGAACCTGCAGCAGCCTTCCACGGAGGCCCCGACGGCGACCCGTCAGGCTCTGGGTCTCAATATGTCCGGCATGACGGACGAGTTGCGCCGCCGCTTCAGCCTGAAGGACGATCTCAAGGGCGTGGTCATCACCCGCGTCGATCCGAACTCCGCGGCTTCCGACAAGCGGATCCAGGCAGGCGAAGTGATCGTCGAGGTCAATCAGGAGCCGGTCGCCAACCCTGCCGACGTGACCAAGAAGATCGACGAGCTCAAGTCCCAGGGCCGCAAGTCCGCCCTGCTCCTCGTCGCAAACCCGCAGGGCGAGGTGCGTTTCGTGGCCTTGTCCATCGAGTAAGCCGGAAACGGACAGACAAGCGAAAGGGCGGCCTCAGGCCGCCCTTTTTTGTTTTTCCGGAGCCCCGGCGTGAAGGGATTCGGGCTGCCCGCGCGGGCGCGCAACTGCCCGAGAACCGCTCAGGCAAGTTCCTGTGCCCCATCTTTGACATGAAGATCGTAGCTCATCAGGATAGCTTGAGTGCCGAAGGTGCCGCGGGCAACCGGCGCGATACCGTTCAGTTCAGTATCCCAGTCCGTTCAATGAATATCCAATGAGGCACAGCCGCCGGCCGTGATGCCGGGCGCGCGAATGAATGGCCCGTCTTAAGCAAAGGGGCTCAGGAGCAGACGCATGAGCACGATCACGACCAGAGACGGCGCGGAAATCTTTTACAAGGATTGGGGCGACGGCCAACCCATCGTCTTTTCTCACGGCTGGCCGCTCAGCGCGGATGCCTGGGATGCGCAGATGCTCTTCCTGGGGCAGCGCGGTTATCGCGTGATCGCGCATGACCGGCGGGGACATGGGCGTTCGAGCCAGACCTGGACCGGCAACGACATGGATACCTATGCGGATGACTTGGCCGCGTTGATCGAGCATCTGAATCTGAAGGACGCCGTTCTCGTCGGTCATTCCACGGGCGGAGGCGAAGTCACGCGCTATCTCGGCCGCCATGGAACGCGGCGTGTCGCGAAGGCCGTTCTTGTGGGCGCCATCCCGCCGTTGATGCTGAAGACGGATTCGAACCCTCAGGGAACGCCCATCGAGGTCTTCGACGACATCAGAAAGAACACCTATCTCAATCGCTCGCAGTTCTTCTACGATCTCACCATGCCCTTCTACGGCTTCAATCGCGAGGGAGCGAAGGTTTCCGAGGGGCTTCGCATGGCCTTCTGGCTGCAGGGCATGCAGGCCGGAATCAAATCGGCCTATGACTGCATCAAGCAATTCTCCGAGACCGATCTCACGGAGGACCTGAAGAAGATCGACGTGCCGACCCTGATCGTCCATGGCGACGACGATCAGATCGTGCCGATCGCGGCCTCGGCCATGCTCTCATCCAAGCTCGTGCCGGATGCGACGTTGAAGGTCTATGCGGGCGGGGCGCACGGCTTGGCGCAAGTGCAGGTCGAGCAGTTCAACAACGATCTGCTCGCCTTCATCCAGGGATGATGCAAAGGTCGCGGCATCACGCCGATGCCGCGACGATCTCTTCCAGCTTGTAGCCCTGCGCATAGAGAAGCGCCGAAAGATCCGCGTGGTCGATCCTCGCATGGGCCGCGGCGGCAACCGCGGGCTTGGCGTGGAAGGCGACGCCGAGGCCTGCCTCGCCCAGCATGGCGAGGTCGTTGGCGCCGTCGCCCACGGCCATGGTCTCAGGCGCCGTCAGGCCGAAGCGCGAGCGAAGCTCGATCAGCGTCGCGAGCTTCGCCTCGCGGCCGAGGATCGGTTCCTCGACGACGCCCGCGAGTTTCTCGCTTTCCACGATCAGGTGGTTGGAGCGGTGCTCGTGAAATCCGATCTTGGCCGCGACCGGGCCGGTAAAGAGCGTGAAACCGCCGGAGACGAGGCAGGTATAGGCTCCGTTCGCGCGCATCGTCTGCACGAGCGCCTGCCCGCCGGGGGTGAGCGTGATGCGCTTTGCGATGATCTCGTCGACCACGCCGACGGGGAGGTTCTGCAGCAGCGCCACGCGTTCGCGCAGGGCCGGCTCGAAGGCGATCTCGCCCCGCATGGCGCGTTCGGTGATCTCCGAGACCTCGGCCTTCAGACCCACGTAATCCGCCAGCTCGTCGATGCATTCCTGGCCGATCATGGTGGAATCCATGTCCGCCAGGAACAGGCGCTTGCGGCGCGCGGCCTGCGGCTGGACCACGATGTCGACAGGCTGGCCGTGCAGGGCATGGCGCAGGGCGGTCTCGACGGCTTTGGCCGTCGCCGTGGCCGGAACGACCAGATCCGCTGCGATTCCCCTTGCCAGAACGGCCCGTTCCGTCTCTTGTCCGAGCGCCCGGGCGGCCAAGTCTATGACCTCGTCCGTGACGACCGGCTGGGACGGGTTGGCGATCAGGGTCGCGACGAGGGAATTCGGGGAAGACGCCATTGGGAGACCTGGCTGTGAGTGACGTTGGGATCGGCGCGGTTCTCATCGCAGGACCGACCGCCTCAGGCAAGTCCGCATTGGGCATTCGACTGGCCCAGGCCCTGGACGGCGTGGTGGTCAATGCCGATTCCATGCAGGTCTACCGGGACCTGCGCATCATCACGGCCCGTCCTACGCCGGAAGAAGAGGCCGAGGCTCCCCACCGGCTCTACGGCCATGTGGACGCCGCCGTGAATTACTCGGTCGGGCGCTACGTGGCCGATGCCATCGGCATCCTGCGGGAGATCCGGGGCCGGAAGCTTCCCATCTTCGTCGGCGGCACCGGGCTCTACTTCAAGGCCCTGACGGAGGGGCTTTCGGACATGCCTCCGGTTCCCGAGGAGGTGCGCGAGCGGGTGCGGCGGGAGAGCGAGGGGCTGGAAACGCCCGCGCTTCACCGCCTTCTGTCCGAGCGGGATCCGGAAACGGCCCGGACCCTGCGCCCTTCCGACCGCCTGCGGGTCCAGCGGGCTCTGGAGGTCTTCGTCGCTACGGGGCGGCCCCTGCTGTCCTTCCACGGCGCCCGGGAGCCGGGACCCCTGGCCAGCCTGCCTGTCATCAAGCTCTTCCTTGCGCCGGAGCGGGAGGAGCTGCGGCGGCGGATCAACCGGCGTTTCCTCACCATGATGGAGCAGGGGGCGCTGGAGGAGGTCAGGACCCTGGGCGAACGGAAACTCGATCCTATGCTGCCCGCCATGCGTGCCCACGGCGTCCCCGGTCTCCTGGCCCATCTGCGCGGCGAAATCCCGCTCGACGAGGCCATCGCCAAGGGGCAGGGGGATACCCGGCGCTACGCCAAGCGTCAGTTCACCTGGTTCCGCCACCAGTTGCCTGACTGGGACTGGGTGGCGCCGGAGCAGGGCTATGACGCCGTGATGGCCCGGCTCAATGCCCCGAGGCGCCCGTGAACATCTGGTAGAAGGTGATGAAGATCTCGAAGAGGATCAGGAGGACGATGATCAGCTCGAGGCGCAGGGATCGTTCGGTGTCGATGATGTCGGTCAGGGCCTGGGCCGTGTCTCCGAGGACTTCGAGCTTCCGGTGGAGCGCGGTGGCCCGCTCCTTCAGCTCGTACTCGTCCTCCAGGCGGGCATAGAGCCGCTCCAGGTCCGGGCGGTCCCAGAGAACGTCGGGCTTTTCCTCGACCGCCACCCGCCCCGACATGCGCTGGCGAACGAGCAGGGCGCGGCCCACATGCTTGAGGATCTTGCGGCGGTCCCGGGGGCGGCGGCCCTTCTGGGCCAGGTGCTCGACGGAGGGCTCCACCAGCTCGAAAGCCGCCGTCGCCTCACGCTCGTCGCGGGCCAGGGTCGCGCTCTTGGACAGGGCGTCCGCGATGACGATCAGCCGCTCGGTCGAGAGCTGCTTGATGTAGATCGGGCCTCCGGGCGGGATCTGGTCGTCCCTGTCCGGCGAGATTTCGATGATCGCCGTCTCCTCCTCGTGGCGGGAGAACTCGCCCTGGATGCGCTGGCGCAGGCCGCGGATGATTTCATCCTCCTCCAAGGGGGTGAGCCCCACCAGAACGGCCACGCCGTAGCGGAACAGGGCCACGAAGCCATCCTGCCCCGCCCGGAAGGCGAGGGGGGTCGTGGACAGAACGTCGCTGCGCTCGAGGCCCGCTACGTCGAGGCGGTCGCCCAGGAGGAGGGCGCGGGCCGTGAGGCGCGTGTTCTGCATGGGCGCCCCGGTCGAGGAGATGGTATCGGTCATGGTCATACGACTAAAAGAGGGGCCTTGAGTGACGGTCCGGAAGGTGGCTTCCCTTTCGGGATCGATGCTTCTCCTTCTGCAAGGCTGCATCGATGACTGCGGATCCGAAGGGCCTATCGGTCGGAACCGGGCCCGCCTTTCCGCGCATCGTGCTAAGGTAGAAGCTCCGTCGCCTAAAGCCAAGCCGATGCCGCTTGACCGAATGAAACGGATCGTTTAGCGTCTGCGCAACTTTTGCACCGAGAGCTGCCCCAATGCGCAAGCTTATTCTCGTAGTACGAGCGCCATCGACGGAGCGGGATTGACCCGCAGGTCCGGCGATGGCGCACAGGCCCCCTCAGGGGCCTTTTTTATTGCCCGAATTCCTGAAAAAACACGCAGACGAGACCGACGGAGCCAAATACCATGAGCGAGACGATGACCGGAGCCGAAATGGTGATCCGAGCCCTGCAGGACCAGGGAGTCGAGCATATCTTCGGTTATCCGGGCGGTGCGGTTCTTCCCATTTACGACGCACTCTTCCATCAGGAGCAGGTCCGGCACGTCCTCGTCCGGCACGAGCAGGGGGCCGTCCACGCCGCCGAGGGCTATGCCCGCTCCTCGGGCAAGCCGGGCGTGGTGCTCGTGACCTCGGGTCCCGGCGCGACGAACGCGATCACGGGCCTCGCCGACGCCATGATGGATTCGATTCCGCTGGTCTGCATCACCGGTCAGGTGCCGACCCATCTCATCGGCTCGGATGCGTTCCAGGAATGCGACACGGTCGGCATCACGCGCCACTGCACGAAGCACAACTATCTCGTCAAATCCATCGAAGACCTGCCTCGGGTTCTGCACGAGGCCTTCTACGTGGCTCAGAACGGCCGTCCGGGCCCCGTCGTTGTCGATCTGCCCAAGGACATCCAGTTCAAGACGGGCACCTATGCGCGGCCGCTCAGCAACCAGCACAAGACTTACCGCCCGACCGTGAAGGGCGACATGAATCACATTCGCGCCGCGATCGAGCTGATGGCCAATGCCAAGCGCCCGGTCTTCTACACGGGCGGCGGCGTCATCAATTCCGGTCCTCATGCCGCGACGCTGCTGCGCGAACTCGTGAAGCTCACGGGCTTTCCCATCACCTCGACCCTGATGGGGCTCGGCGCGTACCCGGCCTCCGACAGGCAATGGCTCGGCATGCTCGGCATGCACGGCACCTACGAGGCCAATCTCGCGATGCATGAATGCGACGTGATGATCAATGTCGGCGCGCGTTTCGACGACCGCATCACGGGCCGTCTCGATGCGTTCTCACCCTATTCGAAGCGCATCCATGTCGATATCGATCCGTCCTCCATCAACAAGACGGTGAAGGTGGACATTCCGATCGTCGGCGATTGCGCGCATGTGCTGGAAGACATGGTTCGCCTGTGGCGGCAGGAAGCTCATCGGGCCGACAAGGTGGAACTGAAGGAGTGGTGGAGCAAGATCGAGGGCTGGCGCGCGCGCAATTGCCTCGCCTACAAGAACTCGAAGGAGACCATCAAGCCGCAATACGCCATCGAGCGTCTCTATGAACTCACCAAGGATCGTGCGCCCTATGTCACGACCGAAGTCGGCCAGCACCAGATGTGGGCGGCGCAGTACTTCAGGTTCGAGGATCCGAACCACTGGATGACGTCCGGCGGCCACGGTACCATGGGCTATGGCCTGCCGGCGGCCGTGGGCGCGCAGCTCGCCCATCCCGACTCGCTCGTCATCGACATTGCCGGCGAGGCCTCGATCCAGATGATGCTGCAGGAAATGTCGACGGCGCTGCAGTACAACCTGCCGATCAAGGTCTTCATCCTCAACAACGAATATATGGGCATGGTGCGCCAGTGGCAGGAACTGCTGCATGGCGGCCGCTACTCCCAGAGCTATTCCGAGTCGCTGCCCGATTTCGTGAAGCTCGCCGAGGCCTATGGCGCGGTCGGCATCCGTTGCGAGAAGCCCGGAGACCTCGATGCGAAGATCATGGAAATGATCAACGTGAACCGTCCGGTGATCTTCGACTGCATCGTCGACAAGACCGAGAACTGCTTCCCGATGATCCCCTCGGGCAAGGCTCACAACGAGATGCTGCTCAACGACTATCTCGGCGAGACCGGAACCGATATCGGCTCCGTGATCGACGAGAAGGGCAAGATGCTGGTGTGATGAGGAGAGACTGAGATGCCGACCCTCGTCATCGCCAACAAGTGCTACTCGTCCTGGTCGCTGCGTCCCTGGCTGCTGATGAAGCAGCTCGGGGTCGCCTTCGATGAGGTCACCATTCCGCTCGATCTGCCGGATACGAAGGAGAAGGTGCTGAAGCACTCTCCGGCGGGCAAGGTTCCGATCCTGATCGACGGCGATGCGACCGTGTGGGAGAGCATCGCCATTATGGAATACGTGGGCGATGCGCTCGGCGCTCCCGTCTGGCCTCAGGATCGCAAGGCGCGCGCCATGGCGCGTTCCGTCGCGGCCGAGATGCATGCGGGTTTCTTCGCCCTGCGCAACGCCTGCCCGATGAACCTCGGCAGGAAATATGCGCAGAAGGACCGCGGCGAAGCCGTCGCTCGCGATGTGGCGCGTTTTTCCGAGATCGTTGGCCAAGCGCGTGAGAGCTTCGGCGCGGGCGGCCCGTTCCTGTTCGGCGCGTTTTCGGCTGCGGATGCCATGTATGCGCCGCTCGTGACGCGCCTCGATACCTATTCCATTCCGCTCGATGCGGCCACGCGCGCCTATGTGGATGCGATCCTCTCCCTGCCGGCCTTCCAGGAATGGCGCTCAGCGGCGCTGAAGGAGGAATGGGTCGTCGACGCCGACGAGGTGGACGAGGAACCGATCGAGAACTATCGCAAGGCGGCGTGAGCCTCAGGAAAATTCGGGAAACAAACCATGCTTCAGATGAAAACCCATTATCCCGATGCGCACCGCGTCGAGCCCAGCAACCGGCACACCCTTGCGGTGGTCGTCGACAACGAGCCCGGCGTCCTGGCGCGCATCGCGGGCCTGTTCTCGGGACGTGGCTACAACATCGAAAGCCTGACCGTGACGGAGACGGAGCACGAGGCGCATATCTCGCGCATCACCATCGTCACCACGGGCACGGACAGCATCATCCAGCAGATCAAGAGCCAGCTCGAACGTCTCGTGCCCGTTCACCGCGTGGTCGATCTGACGCTGACCGGCGAAGCGGTGGAGCGCGAACTGTGTCTCGTGAAGGTGGTGGGCAAGGGCGATCATCGCGTGGAGGCCATGCGCCTTGCCTCCGCCTTCGGCGCCCGCACGCTCGATGCGACGCTCACCTCCTTCGTCTATGAGCTGACCGGCACGACGGAAGAGGTCGAGCGGTTCATCAAACTGATGACGGCAGTGGGACTCGTCGAAGTCTCCCGCACCGGCGTCGCCGCAATGGCGCGCGGCGCGGAAGGGATCATGTGAGGTATCAGCCCCTGAAGTCGTCCTCTTTCAGGAATGCCTCTTCCTCCGGCGTCGTCTCGCGGCCGAGGATGGCATTGCGGTGGGGGAAGCGGCCGAAGCGGGCGATGACGTCGTGATGGTGGCGCGCCCACTTGATCGAATCCTCTCCGAGGGTTTCGTTCAAGGCCACCGAGCGCTCCTGATGCCGCAAGGATTCGGAGTGCATGAAGGGCAGGTAGAAGAACCGGCGGAACCCCGGTTCCACCGCCCGGTCGAAGCCCCGCTCGATGGCGCGGTCCGCGACCATCAGGGCGACCGGGTCGGTTCTGTAGGTTTCGCGCTTTCCCCGGAACATGTTCCGGGGGAACTGGTCGAGGAGGAGAATGACGGCGAGCGCACCTTCCGGGGTGAGCTCCCACTCGTTGAGATCGCCCCGCGCGGCGGCCTCGTAGGTGGGCAGGAAACGGTCGCGGCAGATCTGGTCGAAGGCTTCGTCCTTCGAGAACCACTTCTCCGGCCCGGCCTCGCGCCAGAAATCGAGAACGTCATCGGGGGTGGCAGGGCGCTCCATGCGGCGTCATCCTTCTCGGTGGGGTTTCGGAACGTCAATCTAGAGCATCGGGGAGCCGTTTGAACTCTCCGGGCTCGGATCGCTTGTGGCGGGAATGCCTCATATCCTGCACCCGATGCAGGGAGGGGCGCAGTTTTGCTACGGGCTACAGCTTGTCAGCGCAGTTTTATTCGCTAAAAGCGGCGCCTGATAAATCAAATGTTGCGCAGGTCCGTCCGGGCGGTGCAGCGTCAACGAAGACCGGGGGAGTGGCCCCCTTTGAGACAAGGGACTTGAGGACCATGCGTGTCTATTACGATCGCGACGCCGATATCAATCTGATCAAGGGTAAGAAGGTCGCCATCGTCGGCTATGGCAGCCAGGGCCATGCCCATACGCTGAACCTGCGCGATTCCGGCGTGAAGGATATCGTCGTGGCGCTGCGCAAGGGTTCTCCCTCCGCCGCTAAGGCCGAGAAGGCCGGAATTCGCGTGATGGAGGTGGCCGAGGCCGCCAAGTGGGCCGACGTGGTCATGATGCTCACGCCGGACGAGCTGCAGGCCGACATCTACCGCAACGATCTGCACGACAACATGAAGCAAGGCGCGGCGCTTCTCTTCGCCCACGGCCTGAACGTCCACTTCAACCTCATCGAGCCCCGCAAGGACCTCGATGTGCTCATGGTCGCCCCCAAGGGACCCGGCCACACGGTGCGCTCCGAATACCAGCGCGGTGGCGGCGTGCCGACCCTGATCGCGATCCACCAGGACGCCACGGGCAACGCCCATGACATCGCGCTGTCCTACGCTTCCGCCAATGGCGGCGGCCGCGCCGGCATCATCGAGACCACCTTCAAGGAAGAGTGCGAGACCGACCTGTTCGGTGAGCAGGTCGTGCTCTGCGGCGGCCTCGTCGAACTCATCAAGGCGGGTTTCGAGACCCTGGTCGAGGCGGGTTATGCCCCCGAGATGGCCTATTTCGAGTGCCTGCACGAAGTGAAGCTGATCGTCGACCTCATCTACGAGGGCGGCATCGCCAACATGAACTACTCGATCTCGAACACGGCCGAGTACGGCGAATACGTCACCGGACCGCGCATCATCACGGCCGAGACCAAGGCCGAGATGAAGCGCGTCCTGGAGGACATCCAGTCCGGCAAGTTCACCCGCGACTGGATGCTGGAGAACAAGGTCAACCAGACCTCCTTCAAGGCCACCCGCGCCCGCAATGCCGCCCACCCGATCGAGGATGTCGGCGCCCGCCTGCGCGACATGATGCCCTGGATCAAGGAAAAGGCCCTGGTCGACAAGAGCCGGAACTAAAACGAACCAAGGAGCGGCGTGGCTTGAACCGCGCCTCCTCGAAGCATCGGGCCCGGATGGCGCATGCGCCAGCCGGGCCTGTTTCGTTGAGAAGGCCCCTTCGCCGAAGCGGATTTGCGCGGCCATACAAATCCCGTTAATGCGCTAAGGAACGGCAAGATTATAAACCCCCATGAATGCAACGAGCCCGACCGATGATCCTCCGGATCTCGAGATGCCCCTCTGGGCGGGCCTCGATCCGGTTGCGCGCCTGGAGATCCGGGCGGAGCTCGAGCACGTCACCCTGCAGGGCGGCGATGTCCTCTTCCAGGAGGGCGACCCGGCCGATGCGCTCTACATGCTGGTTTCGGGGGCGTTGGGCGTTTCCGTCCTGGGCGGCCACGGCGAACAGCGGCGCGTCGCCCGCATCGCCCCGCCCGAGACCATCGGCGAAATGGCGCTCGTCTCGAACGCGCCCCGCTCGGCAACCGTCACGGCCCTTCGGGATTCGGTCCTTCTCAAGCTGACACGGGAATCGTTCGAGCGTCTGGTGCGGCGTTGGCCCTCCGTCTCGATGTACCTGTCGCGGCTTTTGGCCGACAGGCTTCGGGCGACGACGCGCAACAGCCCCATCGCCTTTTCGCCAGCAACCTTCGCCATCGTTCCCGTCACCGGGGGCGTCGCCGTTTCCGATTTCGCTCAGGCCGTCCTGCAGGAGATGCGGCGCAGCCACGGGAGCGGCGTCGAGATGCTCGATGCGATGCCGAGGGAGGCGGACGAGAACTGGCTTTACCGCTTCGAGGCGGCCTGCGAGCGTGTCCTCTATGTCTCCGGCGAACCGTCGGGCGCCTGGACGAGCCGGTGCATCCGCCATGCCGACCACGTGATCTTTCTCGCGCGTCCCGGCGAGCCGCTGGCTCCGGAGGCCGAGGCCTTGATCTGCGGCGTGTCGTCCTGGCAGCGCCACGATCTCGTTCTGCTGCAGGCGGCGGAAGCCGCACGCCCCGCGCCCGCGCATTCCTCAGTGAACCGCCTTCCCGTCGATCAGCGGCTCCATGTGCGGGAGAAGAACCTGCCCGACCTCCAGCGCCTGATCCGCACGTCGAGCGGGCGCGCCGTCGGATTGGTTCTGGCTGGGGGAGGCGCGCGGGGCTTTGCTCATCTCGGCGCGATCCAAGCCCTGCGCGAGCACGGCTTTCCCATCGATCTGGCCGGAGGGACCAGCATCGGCGCCGTCATGGCGGCCACCTGCGCCATCCAGATCGGACTGGATGAGGCGAAGGCCCTCATGCACGAGGCTTTCGTCCGGGATCCGCCGCTCAACGACTACACCCTGCCGCTCGTCTCGCTCGTGCGGGGGCGGAAGGTCGATGCACGCCTGATCGAGCATTTTGGCGCGTGCGACATCGAGGATCTCTGGCTGCCGTTCTTCTGCGTCTCGTCCAACCTGACGACCGGAACGGCCCATGTGCACCGTCAGGGGGCGCTGTGGCGGGCCCTGCGCGCAAGCCTCGCCATTCCCGGCCTTCTCCCGCCCGTTCTCGAGCCCGAGGGCGTGCTCGTCGACGGAGCCATGATGAACAATCTGCCCGCCGATGTGATGGCGGATTTCCAGCGCGGTCCCGTGCTGGGAATCGATGTCGCCCGGGACCTGGCCTTCACCGGTCCGGGCGAGCAGGAAAGGAAGGCGCCCTGGCTGCGCCGGATCCTCGGGGTGCCGGCCCATGCGCCGGATATCGTCAATCTGCTCTACCGCTCGGCCACCATTTCGAGCGAAGCCCAGACGCTCAAGGCCCGGGCCCACGCCGCCCTGGTCATTCACCCGCCTCTCGCCGATGTGCCGCTCAGAGCCTGGGAGCAGTTCGAGCGGGTGGTCGCGATCGGCTACGCACACACGCGCGAACGCATCGAGAGCGGTGCTCTCGACAGGTTCAAACTGGCTTGAGGCAGAACGGCGGGGAACTCGCCGTCAAAAGCGCTGCAGCGTCATCGCGACGGCGGCCAGAAGCACGCAGAGCACGATCCCGAGGGTTTCCCATCGCCGCTTGAAGAACCAATAGAAGGCGTAGCATCCGCCAACGGTCAGCAGGAGGCTGAAAAGGTCCTGTGTGAGGTAGTTGAGCTTAGTGGGGCCGATAAAGGGCCTGGAGGCCCGCCAGCTCTCCGCCATCCAGAAAGCCGCGTAGACGAGAGACGCAAATCCCCAGATACATGGCCACCACGCGGCTGGCAGACCCGTCGTCAGGGGCGAGGCCAGTTTGGCGGGCTGAGAGGCATGATCGATCGTGTCGTAGGAGTCGGAAAAAGGAAGAGTCACAGCAGCGTTCCGCAATGTTATAGCAAGTTACTACCATTGCGGAATGCTGCTGAAAGCTATGGAAACGGAGGGGAAACGACTCGAAAACGCAGAGTATTCTGACCTAGAGGTTGCAAACCTTTACTGTTAGTTGTCGTTTGTGCCGAGACTTGCCCTCCTGCTTGCCCGAGCCGGTGACGTTCCTTGGACACAGGGCCTCCTACCACAGCAGGCGATGCGCGAGTCCCGCGCCCGGCGCGAGGATCACGAAGGCCCAGACCGAGGCCGAGGCCAGATTGGCGGCCTGGAACAGAACGCCCGGCATCATGAAGATGCCGGCGACGAGGGCGATGACGGCGCGGAGCGGGCCGAAGAACCGGCCCAGGAATACCGCCCATGGGCCGAAGCGCTGAAAGAAGGTCTCTCCCCGCACGATGAGATGGGGATGCCGGGACAGGGGCCAGATCAGATAGGCTGTCTTCTTGTAGCGACGGCCGATCGAATAGGACACCCAGTTGCCGAGAAAGCCTCCGCAGGCGGCCCCGACCCAGGCCTGCCAGAAGGGGATATCCGCCGCCGCCAGCACGAAACCCACGGAAACCAGGATCGTCATGGTCGGCAGGACCAGGGATACGAAGGCAAGCGACTCGCCAAAGGTCATCAGGCCGAGCACGAAGGGAGCATAGGTCCTGTGGGCTTGTACGAAATCCAGGATGCTGGTCTTCAGAAATTCGATATCCATCGATCGGTCCGGCTCTCATCGTCCATCGGCTTGCTAGCAGGCGAAGCCCTCGGATCAAGCGAAATCCATCGCCTCCGTGATGAATGGGATCACATCACGCGATTTGAAGCGGAGCCTGTGTTGCGCTAACCCGGAGACAAGGGGGCAAGAGCCATGAATATTCTCTCGATCCAATCCCATGTCGCCTACGGTCATGTCGGGAACGCCTCGGCCGTGTTTCCGATGCAGCGCCTCGGCGTCGAGGTCTGGCCCATTCATACGGTGCAGTTCTCGAACCACACCGGCTACGGCTCGTGGAAGGGCCGCGTGTTCGACGGTCCGGCCATCGAGGATCTGGTGGAGGGCATTGCCGAGCGCGGGGTGCTCGGCCGCTGCAACGGGGTCCTTTCCGGCTATATGGGCTCGGCCGATATCGGCAATGCGATCCTCTCCGCCGTGGCCCGCGTACGGACGCTGAACCCGGAGGCGCTCTATTGCTGCGATCCGGTGATCGGCGATGTGGGACGCGGCATCTTCGTGCGTCCAGGCATTCCGGAATTCATGCGCGATCAGGCCATTCCCGCCGCCGATATCATCACGCCGAACCAGTTCGAGCTGGACTACCTCTCCGGCCTCGCAACGAAGACTCTGGCGGATCTCAAGCAGGCGGTTGCCGCGGTGCAGGGCATGGGCCCCAAGGTCATTCTCGTTACTTCCGTCGAGACGCAGGAAACGCCGTCCGACAGCGTCGATCTGGTGGCCGGCGAAAGCGGGCGCTTCTGGCGCGTGCGCACGCCGAAGCTTTCCCTGTCCGTGAACGGCGCGGGGGATGCCATCGCGGCGCTTTTCTTCGTCCATTACGCACGCTCGCGCTCTGCGGCGACGGCTCTTGCGGAAGCCTCGGCCTCTGTCTACGGCTTGCTCAAGCGCACGGAAGAGGCAGGCTCCCGCGAGATCCTGACGATTGCCGCGCAGAATGAATTCGTTTCGCCCACCTATCGCTTCGATGCGGAAGAGGTCTGATCCAATGCCACGCCGCTTTGTCACCCTCGATGTCTTCACGGGCGAACGCTTCGCCGGAAATCCCCTCGCGGTCGTGCTCGATGCAGAAGACCTCGACACGGAGGGCATGCAGAGGATCGCGAAGGAGTTCAACCTCTCCGAGACCGTGTTCGTTCTCCCGCCCTCCGAGGCGCGGCAGCGCGCGGATATCCGCATCTTCACGCCGGGACGCGAGCTGCCCTTCGCAGGGCATCCGACGGTCGGAACGGCGGTTCTGCTCGCGCTTCTCGACCGCAACGGAGAGCCTGGCGCCGTGGCTTTCGGCCTCAATGAGCAGGTCGGCATCGTTCCCTGTGTTGTCGAGGTGAAGGATGCGATGGGCGGAACGGCCCGCTTTCGCCTGCCGCGCCTGCCCTTCGTATGGGGAGAAGGCAAGGAGACCGCCGATTGCGCCTGGGCTCTCGGTCTCGACCCGACGGAGATCGGGTTCGCGCAGCATGTTCCCAGCCGCCATTCGGCGGGCGTGGCCTACGATCTCGTGCCGGTTGCGTCCCTTGAGGTTCTCGCCCGGTCCAAGCCCCAGGGAGAGGCTTTCGATAAGGCTTTCGGTGACAGCGATCATCCGTCCGCCTATGTCTACGCCCGCGTTCCGGATGCGGACGGCCTGCGCTTCCGCGCACGCATGTTCGGCCCCGGGATGGGCATCGCCGAGGATCCCGCCACAGGCTCTGCGGCTGCGGCCTTCGCAGGAGGCCTCATGCAGTGCGAGCCCCTGGGTGACGGCGAGCACAACATCGTCATCGAGCAGGGCGTCGAGATGGGACGTCCGAGCGAGATCCTCCTTCAGATGGTCATCAAGAACGGCGCGCTCGTTTCCGCCGAGATCGGCGGCGGAGCCGTCATGGTGAGCCGCGGCGAGATTCTGGCGTGAAGCGCGAGATCGACATCCGGCGCGTCTCCCGCGTTGATGCGTGCTGCCGTCCGCTGGATTGGGCCTGGCCGAAGCAGAACAGAAGCTTCGTCGAGGAAAACTGGAAGCGCCGCACGGCGGGTAAGCCGCAGATGTTCAACGGGCGCGTGCTGCTGCTCCAGGACGTGACATTCGAGCAGGACCTCTGCCGCAACACCTACTTCGAGACGGACTACGCCGATTTCGTCGCCTGGATCGACAAAGGCTATCCCGACCCCGCCATCGCCAACGGTTTCGCCATGGGAGCGCTTCGAGGCTCCGACGGCGCCTTCATCTGCGGCGTCATGGGGGAGGGCACGACGAATGCGGGCCGCATCTATTTCGCGGCAGGGACGCCGGACCCCGACGATCTGAGGCCCGATGGAACCGTCGATTTGGCCGCCAGCCTCACCCGGGAGCTGGCCGAGGAGACGGGGCTCACTGAAGGCGATTACCACGTGGACGATGAATGGATCATCGTCCAGCGCTGGCCGACCATCGCTCTCCTGCGGATGGTGACGCTGCCTGTGACGGCGGAGGAGGGGGCGGCGAAGATCCGCGCCAACCTCGCCGGGCAGCACGAGCCGGAGCTGCAGGACGTGCGGATCGTCCGGGGCGTTGAGGATATCGATCCCGAGCGGATGCCGTTCTTCCTGCAATCCTTCTTCGCGTGGGTCTTCGCTCAGAGGTAGCCGTGCCGGGCCTTCGTGGCCTGGATCATGCGAATGGCCTCGGCATCGCGCCCCGCCGTGCAGGCGGTCTCGGCCTGCCCGATATCGCGCTCGACCCGCTGGTAGACCGATTGGTTCACATGCCCCATGGCGAGGTCGTTGCTCATGATGGCCCGGTAGCGGTCTATCTCGCCCTTGCAGCCTGTCCCCTCCGGCATGCGGAAGCTCGACGGCGTGACGCTCGTGCCGGCGGGGGCGGGCGCAGATGCCGTTTGGTTGCAGGCGGCCAGCGCGAGCACCCCCGTCACTGAGAGGGCCTGGATGACGATCTTCATGGACAATTCTCCTGGAGAGGGTTCCGGCGGAGGAATATACGCCGTTTCCCATCCCATCTAGGGCAGTTCCCGCATCGGCCAGTCCTGCCCGCTTGGCGACACAACCCATACGATGGTCGCGCTTTCGCTTTTCGTTTGTTTCATCGTCTTGCCATCCGGCGAGGGGGCCGTTACAAACGAGCCCGTTGTTCGCGGCGTTTCGCCTGCGACCGAGGAGGATTTGGGTAGCGATGATCATCGGCTCCCCCAGCGCATGGATGAACGGCTCCGCTCCGGCGGCCGCCCGCGCGCGCCTTCTTGGCCTCCTTCTCCTTAGTCGCCCCTGAGGGTCGGCTGGGCGTTGCCGCCTGGGCTCTCAGGGGTTCTGGATAAGCAGGAACAACCTTGAGCCCCTGGCTCTCCCTCCGAGAAGGACAAGAAAATGACCGCTTCCGTATCCGGCTCCTCCAAGGACCGCGTTCTGATCTTCGACACCACCCTGCGCGACGGCGAGCAGTGCCCCGGCGCCACCATGACCCTGGAAGAGAAGCTCGAGGTTGCGGAACTGCTCGATGCCATGGGCGTCGACATCATCGAAGCTGGTTTCCCCATCGCCTCGAACGGCGACTTCGAGGCCGTGTCGCTGATCGCCAAGAAGGTGAAGCGGGCCACGGTCGCAGGCCTCGCCCGCGCCATCTCCGCGGATATCGCCCGCGCCGGTGAGGCTGTGCGCCATGCGGCGCGTCCCCGCATCCACACCTTCGTCTCCACCTCGCCGATCCATCTGGCGCACCAGATGCGCAAGACCGAGGAGGAAGTGCTGGAGATTATCACGGCCACGGTGACCCAGGCCCGCAACCTGATCGAGGACATCGAATGGTCCGCCATGGATGCCACCCGCACGCCGATCGACTACCTGTGCCGGTGCGTGGAGGCCGCCATCAAGGCGGGCGCCACCACGATCAACCTGCCCGACACGGTGGGCTACGCGACGCCCGACGAATACCGCGCCATGTTCCGGGCGGTGCGCGAGCGCGTGCCGAACGCCGACAAGGCGATCTTCTCGGCCCATTGCCATAACGACCTGGGCCTCGCCGTCGCCAATTCCCTGGCGGCTTTGGAGGGCGGAGCGCGGCAGATCGAGTGCACGCTGAACGGCATCGGCGAGCGGGCGGGCAACGCGGCCCTGGAAGAGATCGTGATGGCGATCAGGACCCGCGGCGACGTGCTGCCCTACGAGACCGGCATCGAGACGACCATGCTCATGCGCGCCTCGAAGCTCGCCTCTGCGGCGACCTCGTTCCCCGTGCAGTACAACAAGGCCATCGTCGGCCGGAACGCCTTCGCCCACGAGAGCGGCATCCACCAGGACGGCATGCTCAAGAACGCCCAGACCTACGAGATCATGACGCCCGAGAGCGTCGGCGTCTCCAAGACATCCCTGGTCATGGGCAAGCATTCCGGCCGCGCCGCCTTCCGCAACAAGCTGGAGGAGCTGGGCTACAGCCTGTCTGACAACCAGTTCCAGGATGCCTTCGAGCGGTTCAAGGAGCTCGCGGACCGCAAGAAGCACGTCTACGACGAGGATATCGAGGCGCTCGTCGATCAGAACATCGCCACGGCGCATGACCGCATCAAGCTGGTTTCGCTCCACATCGTGGCCGGGACCCGGGGGCCGCAGCGCGCCACGATGAGGCTCCAGGTCGACGACAGGATCGTCATCGAGGAGCAGGAGGGCAACGGCCCGGTGGACGCCACCTTCAACGCCATCAAGGCCCTCGTGCCTCATGAGGCGGTCCTGGAACTCTACCAGGTCCACGCCGTGACCGAGGGCACGGACGCGCAGGCCGAGGTTTCGGTGCGCCTGTCGGCCGATGGCCGCAGCGTAACCTCGCGGGCGGCCGATCCTGACACCCTTGTGGCCTCCGCCCAGGCCTATCTGGGAGCCCTCAACAAGCTCCTGAGCCGCGGGGCGCGCCTGCACGCCCAGCACGCAGCAGAGTAACGAACGAAAAGGGCCCGCTCGACGGGCCCTTTCTCCGGCCTCTTCCGGTGGCTATCGAACCTGTGACGGCAGGCAAGAAAAAAAGGCAGGCCACCTTCCTGCCTGTCCAAGGGGGAAGAGCCTCTTTCCGGCCAAGCTTGGGCCAGGTGCCTGCCGGAGAAAGGGCTCTGTGGCCGCTGCAGGCCAGAAACCTGCAGCCCGAGGTCGAAAACCTTGCCGAATGGGGCTGGACAGGCCCCCTCCGGTTTGTTACACGCACGCCACTCCAGCGGGCAACGCGCCGCTGGTTGCGCTTCGGCGACGGGTGTATAGCTCAGTTGGTAGAGCAGCTGACTCTTAATCAGCGGGTCCAAGGTTCGAGTCCTTGTACACCCACCAATTCTTCCGCATGGCAATCAACGGCTTGGTTTAACGGCATCGCTCAGCGATGCCCCGACGGGTTGTATCGTTGTTCGCGATTGCCGTCGCGCAAAGCGACCCTTGCCTTTGCATCGGACGTTCCAGAGCCGTTTCCATTGAGATGGAATCGTCAGTCTTCGTTGTCCTGCCGCATTTATTGACGGCGAACTGGATCCACTTCGCCGAAGAATGCTCTAGCTCGGCTTGTCGGGCTGCTCTGCCGGAAGTGCCAAGTGCTCGGTCAAGGTGTGGACGATCCGGGCGATGTCGGCTCTCGGAATGGCGTAGGCCAGGGGGCCATAGGAAGGGTGGTCGAAGGCGAGAAGCGAGCCATCGATGCTCGCCACCTGGACATACCAGGGCGGGTCGAAAACGGTTTCCACCGTCTTCCCATCGAGCGGTTCCTTCGGCTTTCCCTCGACCATGCGGGACCGCGCCTGCCCGAGCAGGCGGATCAGCTTGGTGAGTTGATCGAGATTGAGCGCGAAGGAACTCGCAAGGCTCTCCGTCGAGCCGATCTCGATGGTAACCGTCCCCCGGTCGTCGGCGACCTTCACGCCAATCCGCATCTCGGGCATGACACGCGCCTCCATGATCGCTCGGTGTCATGTGACCCACGGCCTGCAAATCAACCGGGGGCTGCCTGAAAGGGTTCCCTCTACCGCTAAAGCGCCGGGGCTTCGCCGCCTTCAGGATTCCAGGCCGGTCCCTTCGGAATCCAGGCCTTTCTGCTCGACGGCTTTGGCGGTGAGGGGATTTGACCGAGGTCAAAGAGCCTGCCGGAAAAGCCGGGTACATCCGGGCACCGGAACCGGCGATGCGGCCATTGCGGCCTGCCACCCTGCGAGTGGATCCATGAGAGAAGACCTGAGAGCGCGATACGGTGAAGAGCGGCTTCCGCGCTACACCAGTTATCCGACCGCGCCGCAGTTTTCCGACACCATCGGGCATGAGGCCTATGGCCGCTGGCTTTCCGCGATTGCACCGGAAGCCACGGCCTCTCTCTACCTTCACGTCCCGTTCTGCCGTTCCATGTGCTGGTATTGCGGGTGCAACACCACGATCACGCAACGGGACGCGCCGATCATCGACTACCTTGCCATCCTTCGCCGCGAGGTCGCCCTGGTCGCCGACCGTCTGTCCTCGCCCCTGACCGTTCGCCATGTCCATTTCGGCGGTGGAACGCCGACCATCATGGAGCCGTCCGAATTCACGGACCTCATGGACCTGATGCGGCGGAGGTTCGTGCTCGACGAGGAGGCGGAAATCGCCATCGAGATCGATCCGCGGACGCTGACAGACGCCATGATGTCGGCGCTCGGAGCCGCGGGCGTGACCCGCGCGAGCCTCGGCGTCCAGAGTTTCGATCCGGTCGTGCAGAAGGCGATCAATCGCATCCAGAGCTTCGAGCAGACGGCGCGGGCAATGAGCGGGTTGAGAGAGGCCGGAATCAAAGGCATTAATTTCGACCTCATCTACGGCCTTCCGCATCAAACGGTGGAGTCGTGCATTGAAACGGTGCGGCAGAGCATCGCGCTTCGTCCCGAGCGTTTCTCCGTGTTCGGTTATGCCCATGTGCCTTCCTTCAAGAAGCATCAGCGCAAGATCGACGAGGCGGTCCTGCCCGATGGAGAAGCCCGCTACGCTCAGGCCGAAGCGATCGCCGAAACCCTCGTTGCGGCCGGATATCGCCGCATCGGTCTCGATCACTATGCCCTGCCGGACGATTCCATGGTGGAGGCGCAGAGCGCGGGCAAGCTGCACCGCAACTTCCAGGGTTACACCACCGATCCGAGCGATGTTCTGATCGGATTCGGGGCGTCTGCCATTGGGCGTTTGACACAGGGCTATGTGCAGAACGAGGTGGTAACCGGGCGCTACGCCGAGCGCATCCTGCGCGGCGAGCTCGCGACGGCCAAAGGATATGCCATGACCGACGATGACCGCCTGCGGGCCGATCTGATCGAGCGGGTCATGTGCGATTTCAGGGTCGATGTCGGACAGATCTGTCGCCAGCACAGCACCGCTCCTGAGCGCATCCTGCAGGCGATCCCGAAGCTTCGCGTTTTGCAGGATGACGGCATCATTCGCCTGGAAGGCCATGTGCTGTCGGTGTCCGATGAGGGACGCTTCCTGGTTCGCAGCGTCGCATCCGCTTTCGATGCCTATCTCGGAGCCTCCGGCCGCACGCACAGCCGTGCCGTCTAAGCCGCTCCCTTTTCTTCGAAGATATTTTCGAGTTTTGCGATTGCGGTGAGGAGGTTTTTTGCGTCTGGGCCGAGGGCGTTGAGGATGCGGCGTTCGAAGGCGAGCGCCTTGGGGACGATGGCGCGGTAGGCGCGCCGGCCTGCGGGGGTGAGGCTGAGGATCTCCTCGCGCCGGTCGGCGGGGCTTTCGCGGCGGGCGAGCCAGCGCCGCTCCTCGAGCGCCCGCACCGCCCGGCTGACCTTGGTCTTGTGCATCGCCGAATGCCGCCCGATCGCCGTGGCGCCGAGGGCCTCGGCCTGGCCGAGCGTCGCCAGCACCCGCCATTCCGGGATCGTCAGGTCGTGATGCGGGCCGTAGACGGCGCGGAACTCCTGCGACACCGCCGCCGCGAGGCGGTTGAGCCGGTAGGGCAGGAAGCGTTCGAGGGCGAGCTCGGTCATGCGCTTGTTAGTTACAAAATCGACGGTTACGTCTGTAACCATTGCGGGCCGCGGGCGCAACCGCGGCTCCCCCGTTTTCGGCGGCGGCCCACGGCCCCCGTCGCGCTCCCAGCCCCGATCCGAGGAGGTCAGGTCCATGAACGTCCAGAACCCATCCCGGCCGCAGGCCGCCGCGCCCCTCGAGAGCGCGCTCCAGCCCGGCTACATGTCCGGCTTCGGCAACGGCTTCGAGACCGAGGCCCTGCCCGGCGCGCTGCCGATCGGGCGCAACTCGCCGCAGCAATGCGCCTACGGCCTGTATGCCGAGCAGCTCTCCGGCTCGCCGTTCACCGCGCCGCGCACCACCAACGAGCGCTCCTGGCTCTACCGCATCCGCCCGACGGTGACCCATTGGGGCCAGTTCACCAAGGCCGAGATCGGCCTGTGGCGCACCGCGCCGGCGGCCGAGGTCGAGCTGCCGATCGCGCCGATGCGCTGGGACCCGATCCCGCTGCCGGCCGCGCCGGTGTCGTTCCTCGAGGGCGTGCGCACCATGACCACGGCGGGCGATGCCGGCTCCCAGGCCGGCATGGGCGCGCATGTCTATCTCATCACCCGCTCGATGGCGGACGAGTATTTCTACAATGCCGACGGCGAGCTGCTGTTCGTGCCGCAGCAGGGCGCTTTGCGGCTGTGGACCGAGTTCGGCATCATCGACATCGAGCCGGGCGAGATCGCGGTGATCCCGCGCGGGGTGAAGATCCGGGTCGAACTCGTCGACGGGCCGGCGCGGGGCTATCTGTGCGAGAACTACGGCGGCGCCTTCACGCTGCCGGAGCGCGGGCCGATCGGGGCCAATTGCCTGGCCAATCCGCGCGACTTCCTGACCCCGGTGGCGGCCTATGAGGACAAGGACGCGCCGTCGAAGATGTACGTGAAGTGGGGCGGGGTGCTGTGGGTGGCGGAGATCGGGCATTCGCCGCTCGACGTGGTGGCCTGGCACGGCAATTACGCGCCCTACAAGTACGACCTGCGGCGCTACTCGCCGGTGGGTCCGATCCTGTACGACCATGCGGATCCGTCGATCTTCACGGTGCTGACCTCGCCGTCGGAGACGCCCGGCACGGCCAATATCGACTTCGTGATCTTCCCCGACCGCTGGCTGGTGGCGGAGAACACGTTCCGTCCGCCGTGGTACCACATGAACGTGATGAGCGAGTTCATGGGGCTGATCTACGGGGTGTACGACGCCAAGACCGGGGGCGGGTTCGTGCCCGGGGGCATGTCGCTGCACAACACGATGCTGCCGCACGGGCCGGACGTGGATGCGTTCGAGAAGGCGAGCCATGTGGAGCTCAAGCCGCACAAGCTCGAGGGCACGCTGGCCTTCATGTTCGAGACGCGCTTTCCGCAGAAGGTCACCGCCTTCGCCGCCGCGACCGACGCCCTGCAGAAAGACTACGCCGCATACGGACACAAACTCAAAAAACACTTCAACCCAAATAAGAGATAA
>NZ_JAEA01000003.1 GCF_000518665.1 Microvirga flocculans ATCC BAA-817
CCCCGAGCAGGCGAACAAGTATCCGGGCCAGCTCTCCGGCGGCCAGCAGCAGCGCGTGGCGATTGCCCGCTCGCTGTGCATGAGCCCGAAGATCATGCTGTTCGACGAGCCGACCTCGGCGCTCGACCCGGAGATGGTCAAGGAGGTGCTCGACACCATGGTGGGCTTGGCCGAGGAGGGCATGACCATGCTGTGCGTGACCCACGAGATGGGCTTTGCGCGGCAGGTGGCCGACCGGGTGATCTTCATGGATTACGGGCAGATCGTGGAGATGAACACCCCTGACGAGTTCTTCAGGAACCCGCAGCACGAGCGCACCAGGCTCTTCCTCTCCCAGATCCTCCACTGACCCGACCGCCCAAACCAACAAGGCCCCGGTCACGCAAACCGGGGCCTCCGTCATGACGTCACGAACCGGCGCTCCGCGCCGTATGATCAGGGCGCCTCGACCAAGGCTGCTCCGTCGCGGGCGGTCACCTTTCCTCCCTTCATGACGAGCTTGCGCGGCCGGCGGCTCACGACGGCCTCGGCCAGGGTTTCGCCTTCAAGGACGACGAGATCGGCCTTGCAGTCAGGCGCGAGGCCGTAGCCGTCGAGTTCCATCATCCGCGCTCCGCCATGGGTGCAGGTGTCGAGAGCGAGCGCGACCTCGTCGTCCCGCCGCAGGTTGTTGCGCAGACCGACAAGGAACGCCCGTTCCAGCATGTCCGGGTTGTTGTATGGACCCCAGGTGTCGCGAACTCCGTCTGAGCCGGCAGCCACGACGATTCCGGCCTCCACGAGCCGCTTGACGGCAGGGGCAGGCCTGGAGGCGGGCGCAGTGGTGAGGATGTGAATACGAGCCTCGGCCAAAGCATCGATCAGAGCCGCCACGTAATCCTGATCCGCCATGCCGAGGCAGAAGGCGTGGCTCACGGTCACCCGGCCCTGCAAGCCCAACGCTTTCGTGCGTTCGATGATGAGCTCCATGGAGAAGGCTCCAAGCTCCGCCGTCTCGTGAAGGTGAATGTCAACCGGAACGCCGTAGCGGTCGGCGAGGCCGAACACCACGTCGAGATGCCCTTTCGGATCCCGATCTATGGCTGCCGGATCGAGACCGCCGACCACCTGAGCCCCCAGTTGCAGGGCCTTCTCCATGAGTTCGACCGTGCCTGGGCGGATGAGCATTCCGCTCTGCGGGAAGGCGACGAGTTCGATCTCGACCACGTCCTTGTAACGCTCCCGCGTTTCGAGCACGCCTTCGATGCCGGCGAGCCCGACCTCCGTATCCACGTCCACATGAGTGCGGATATGCGTCGTGCCGAGGGAAGCCGCGAGCACAGCCTGACGGGCTGACTGGCGGGCGGGATCGATGCCAAGGATCCGGCGCTGCCGCCGTTCGTTTTCAATCTTGTCGATGAGCCGAGGCCCGACATCGTTGCGGTACCAGCCCATCCCCAGCAGGGTCTTATCCATATGGGTGTGGGCCTCGACGAGACCGGGAATGAGAATGCCGCCCTCCCCGTCGATGACGGTATCTTCCGGCCCCGGCTCGTATCCGAAAGCGGCAATCCGCCCATTTCTGATCGCGACCGAGGTCATGCCTTCGCCCATCGGGCGCACGTTCCGGAGGATCACGCTATCCATTGCTATCCCTCATTTCATTACCGTTCTCAGCAGGAATACGCCCCAACTGCGCTATGTATACAATTGCCATACGCACCGTGACCCGGCCTCGGATACCGCTCCTTCTCCAGAGGCGCCGGAGCCGTTGCCGAAACGCCTGGAAGGCGCGACGACTTTCTGTTAAGTCTGCATCGCCGAAGGAAAAAGTTCGGATGCGCTCTTCTGGAAGCTTGAGATGACGCGTTGCTCACTTCAGATTATCGTATACACTTTCGAATACAAGTGCCATTACGCCCGACTTTTCCAGAAGCCCTTCTTTTCGGAGAAGATAGCCCCACCCCTTGCCGCATTCGGTTCCGATGACCGCTCCCGCCCGTAAGACCAAATCCGCCGGCTCCCGTAGCGACTTCGTCTATGCAGGATTGCGTCGGGCTATCATCGAGCAGGCCCTGATGCCGGGGGACAAGCTGACCGAGGACGTGATCGGCGACCGTTTCGGGGTGAGCCGAACCATCGTCAGGGCAGCCCTGGCGAGGCTCCATGCGGAGGGACTGGTCGACCTGCAGCCCAACAAGGGTGCGACCATTGCCCAGCCGAGCCTGTCCGAAGCCTACGACATCTTCGAGGCCCGCATGTGCCTGGAGCGGCAGGTGCTGGCCCGGCTGGCGGAGAAAGTCACGGACCGGGATATCCAGCGCCTGGAGCAGCACGTGGCCCAGGAGATGAAGGCCGGCTCCCAGGATGGCCCCGCAGCCATCAGACTTGCGGGCGAGTTTCACATTCTTCTGGCTCAGCTGGCCGGGAACGGCGTCCTCGCCCGCTATGTGGACGAGGTCGTCTCGCGCTGCTCGCTGATCCTCGCCCTCTACGGCCGCCCACACTCCTCCGACTGCTCCATCAACGAGCACCAGCAGATCATCGATGCCCTGCGTGAGCGCAACAGCCGGCTGGCCATCGATGCTATGGACCATCACCTTCGCGCCGTCACCGACAGGGCCCTCCTGTCCTCGAATACAGACAAGCAGCGCGACATCAGGTCCATCCTGGACCATTACGCCTCCTGAACGCGTAGCCATTCCCCGTATCCGGGCTCCGGCCCAATTCTCATCCGCCCTACGGCGGGAAAAAGCTGCCTTCGGCTCTGCTCAAAATTCGGTCAGCCATCGCCGCAATCGCTGCCGTTGCGGAATTGACGCCTCCATCATTGTATGCAAATCTCAGTTCAATTGTATGCAATAATAATCCATTCCAGATGGTTCTGTGGAGGCCCCGACATGAAATTGAGACTTGCTGCCAGTCTGACCGTTGCCGCAGGCGCCCTGTTGGGCATGCCTGCGGAGGCGAAGACCCTGCGATGGGCTTCGCCCACCGACATCACCACCCTCGATCCGTATGCGCATACGGAAAGCTTCACCACGAGCATGCTGCACCATGTGTTCGATCCGCTGGTGCGCCGTGGGCGGACCCTGGAGCTGGAGCCGGCGCTGGCAGTGAGCTGGAAGACGGTGAAGCCGGACACCTGGCGCTTCGAGCTGCGCAAGAACGTCAAGTTCCACAACGGCAATCCATTCACGGCGGACGACGTGGTCGCCTCCATCAATCGCATCCTCGATCCGGGCGCGCGCGCCCGTGGCAATCTCGCGACCGTCGTCAAGGCCGAGAAGGTTGACGACTACACGGTGGACATCGTCACGAAGGGCCCCTACCCGCTTCTCCTGAACGACCTGGCGGGCATCTACATCCTCGACAAGGAATGGATGGAAGCCAACAATGCGCTCAAGCCCGGCAACATCGCAACGGGCGTCACCACCGCCGCCTCCACCACGGCCATCGGCACCGGACCGTTCAAGGTCGAATCCTACAAGCCCGATGCGGGCACCGTTTTCGTGGTGAACCCGGACTGGTGGGACAAGCCGCAGCACAACCTGACCCGCATCGAGTTCAAGCCCGTGAAGTCCGATGCGACCCGCGTGGCCGCGCTCCTGTCCGGCGAGCTCGACCTCATCGCGCCCGCGCCGCTCCAGGATCTCCAGCGCATCTCGTCCTCGCAAGGGTTCAAGGTGATCGAGGAGCCGTCACTGCGTCTCATCATGCTGTCTCTCAACTTCCGGCCCGAGCTGAAGGCCATGCCGGGACAGAAGAACCCGCTTCTCGACCTCAAGGTGCGGCAGGCCATGTGGCATGCCATCGATCTTGAGACCATCAAGAAGCGCGTGATGCGCGACAAGTCGCGGATCACCGGTACCCTCGTCGCCCCGCCGGTACCGGGCTACGCCAAGGAGAACGACCAGCCCCTCGCCTACGACACGAACAAGGCGAAGCAGCTTCTCTCCGAAGCCGGCTACCCGAACGGTTTCAAGACGAAGCTCAACTGCCCGAACGACCGGTATATCAACGACGAGCAGACCTGCGTCGCCATCGCCTCCATGTGGGCGAAGGCGGGTATCCAGGCGGAATTGCAGACAGAGTCCCGCGCCACCTACTTCCCCCGCCAGGATCGCGGCGAGTTCGACGTGTCGATGGTCGGCTGGGCGACGCTTCCTCCCATGGACGGGTTCAGCGTCCTCTCCTCGCTCCTCACCGAGCAGAAGGAGGGTTACGGCGGCTCGAACTCCAGCACCTACATCAATCCTCAGATCGAGGAGCTGACGCGTAAGGCCGCGGTCGAGCTCGACGAGACGAAGCGCAGGACCATGCTGGTCGAAGCCCTCAAGGCGGCGCACGACACGGTCGCATACATCCCGCTGCACCAGCAGCCCGTAGCTTGGGCGGTCCGCGACGGCGTCGAGGTTCCGCAGTTCCCGGACGAATACGTCCGCCTGTGGTTCGCCACCGTCAAGTAGACCGCAACGACGAGACGAGCGGCCTGCTCCCACCGGAGCGGGCCGCCGGAGAAGCCCATGCTGAAAGTTCTTCTCTCCCGACTGGGCCAGGCCGCCCTCGTGATGCTGGTCGTGTCGGCGGTGTCGTTCGTCATGTTCCGTTATGTCGGCGATCCGGTTGCGACCATGTCGCGCGAAAACGCCAGCGTCGAGGAGAAGGCGGAACTGCGCCGCTCGCTTGGCCTCGACCAGCCCCTGATCGTCCAGTACGGACGCTTCCTGGGCAGGACGCTCCGCGGCGATCTGGGCATCAGCTACCGCAATCAGCGCCCCGTGACGGAACTCATCGCCGAGCGCTTGCCCGCGACGCTCGAACTGGTCCTCGTCGCCACCATCCTCTCTCTCGCCCTGGGCATTCCGCTCGGCGTGCTCTGTGCGCTCAAGCCCGACGGAGCGGCAGCGCGGCTCGTACAGGCCTTATCCCTCGTGGGCATCTCGACCCCCACCTTCGTGACGGGCATCGTGCTCATTCTCGTCTTCGCCGTCTCCCTGGGGTGGCTTCCCTCCTTCGGGCGTGGACAGGTGATCGATCTCGGCTGGTGGTCCACGGGACTTCTGACCGCGAGCGGGCTGAAATCCCTGCTCCTGCCCGGCATCACCCTGGCCCTCTATCAGCTCACCCTGATCATGCGCCTGGTGCGCGCGGAGATGATCGACGTGCTGTCGAGCGACTACATCCGCTTTGCCAAAGCACGGGGCCTGCCCAAGCGCTACATTCACTTTCGCCTCGCCCTGCGAAACGCCCTCATGCCCGTGATCACCGTGACGGGATTGCAGATCGGGTCGCTCATCGCCTTCGCCATCGTCACCGAAACCGTGTTCCAGTGGCCTGGCATGGGGCTGCTGTTCATCCAGGCGGTCAGCTTCGTCGATATCCCCGTCATGGCGGCTTACCTGCTCTTCGTGGGCCTGCTGTTTGTCCTCATCAACACCGTGGTCGACATCCTCTACGCGGTCGTCGACCCGCGCCTGCGCGCGAGGTCCGCATGAAAACGCTCGCCTCCTCACCCGGCTTCCTCACCCGCATCGGCGCCCCGATTTCGGTCATTGCCGCGGCGCTGCTGGCTCTCGTCATCGTCGCCTGCTCGATCCTGGCTTCATGGATCGCGCCCTATGATCCGACGAACCTGGCCTCGTTCGATCTCATGAACGCCGAACTGCCTCCCGCCTTCACGGCCGAAGGCGACTCTCGGTTTATTCTCGGCACGGACAACCAGGGCCGCGACCTCCTCTCCGCCATGCTCTATGGCGCCAGAGTATCCATCGCCATCGGCGGTGGAGCCGTTCTTCTGGCGGCGACGCTCGGCGTGACCCTCGGCCTGCTCGCCGGCTATTTCGGCGGGCGTGTCGATGCGCTGATCATGCGCATCGGCGACGTGATCCTGAGCTTCCCCACGATCCTGCTGGCGCTGCTCGTGAGCGGCATCGCGCGGGCGGTCTTCCCCGGCGCCGCGACGGCGGAATGGGCTCCGGTCATCCTCATCTGCGCCATCGCGATCCACGAATGGGTGCAATATGCACGCACCGTGCGCGCGGCCACCATGGTGGAAACGGCAAAGGATTATGTCCGTGCCGCAAAAGTGATCGGCCTGCCGCCCCGGCGGATCATGCTGCGGCACATCCTGCCGAACGTGATGAGCCCCGTCCTCGTCATTTCCACCATCAACCTCGCCGCTGCCGTGCTGACGGAGGCGACGCTCTCGTTCCTGGGCGTCGGAATGCCTCCGACCTATCCTTCGCTCGGCACGCTCATCCGCATCGGCAACGAGTTCGTTTTCTCCGGAATCTGGTGGATCGCCCTTTTCCCTGCCCTCGCGCTCGTGATCCTGGTGCTCGCCGTCAACGTGGTCGGCGACTGGCTGCGCGACCGCTTCAACCCCAAACTGCGGGTGAAACGATGAACGCGCAGCAGCCCCCCGTCCTCGCCATCGAAGGCCTGCGGGTCGAGTATCCGCTCGCCAACGGCACGGTCTTCACTGCCGTCGAGAATGCATCCCTCGTCATTCGGCCCGGTGAGATCCATGCCCTGGTGGGCGAATCCGGCGCCGGCAAGACCACCATCGGCAATACGGTGATGGGCCTTCTTGAGAAGCCTGGCCGGATTGCGGCCGGAACCATACACATCGACGGCAGGAAGTTCGATCCCGCCAAGGGGTCTGCGGAGGGCGTCGTGCTCGGCCGCGACGTGGGTGCCGTTTTCCAAGACCCGATGACGAGCCTCAACCCGCTCTTCACCATCGAAAGCCAGCTGACCGAAGCGATGCGCTTCCACCTGAAGCTTGATAATGCGCAGGCGCGCGCGCGCGCCCTCGAGCTCCTGCAAGCGGTAGGGATCCCCGAGCCGCAGCGGCGCCTCAAGGCCTATCCGCATCAGCTCTCCGGCGGACAGCGCCAGCGCGTGGTGATCGCGGCGGCCCTGTCCTGCGGCCCCAAGCTCGTCGTCGCAGACGAGCCGACCACCGCGCTCGACGTCTCCGTGCAGGCGCAGATCCTGAAGCTCCTGCGGGACCTAGCGGACCAGCGCGGCATCGGCATTCTTCTCGTTACCCACAACATGGGCGTGGTCGCCCAGATCGCGGATCGCGTCACCATCATGCATCGCGGGCAGGTGGTGGAGACGGGAACGACGGAGGAGGTGCTGCGGCGGCCGAAGGCGGTTTATGCCAGAGCCCTGATCGGCGCCGTGCCGCGCATCGATGCCCGGCTCGACCGCTTTCCCGTCCTCGGCGAGGAAGGCAAGGGTCGGGCCGAGCAGGCACGGACCGAGCTGCGCGCCAGGGCCGAACGCTCCACGCAGACGGCGGACGACACGCCGATCCTCTCGGTCGAGAACCTCTGCGTCGACTACAACACCAGCGGCTGGCTTCCAGGGTCCAAGGGACATCGGTTCCGTGCCGTCGACGGCGTCTCGTTCTCGGTGCGGCGCGGCGAGGTCTTCGGCCTCGTGGGCGAGTCCGGCTGCGGCAAGACCACCATCGCCAACGTGGTGTCCGGCCTCGTGCGGCCGACCTCCGGTCAGGTCCTGTATCGCGGCCGGAGCATCGCGGGCGAAGGCGCGGTGCGCCGCATCGGGCCTCTGCGGCAGGCGATCCAGATGATCTTCCAGGATCCCTATTCCTCCCTGAATGGCCGCATGCGCATCGGCTCCATCCTGAGCGAGCCGATCCTGTTCTACCGCCTCGCCGGCAGCAAGGCAGAAGCCGAAAGCGATGTCGCCCGCCTCATCGAGGCAGTCGGTCTCGATGCAGAGGCCGCCCAGCGCTTCCCGCATGCCTTCTCCGGGGGACAGCGCCAGCGCCTTTCCATCGCCCGTGCACTTGGAGCCCGGCCCAAGCTCATCGTCTGCGACGAGCCGACCTCGTCGCTCGACGTCTCCGTTCAGGCGCAGATCCTGAACCTGCTCAAGGACCTGCGCGACGCCACGGGCCTCACCCTGCTCCTGATCAGCCATGACCTCGCCGTGGTGCGCCAGATGTGCGACCGGGTCGCGGTGATGCGCCAAGGCAATCTGCTCGAGCAGGCCAACGCCGAAACCCTCTTCGAGAGGCCGCAGCATCCCTATACCCAGGAGCTGCTGTCGCTCGTCCCAACCCTCGATCGCATTCGCGGCGAAACCAGAGCCGCCTGACGGACCGGAGTTACAGCCCATGGCCGACATCATCATCACCAACGGCATCGTCGTGACGATGGACCCGCAGCGCCGGGTCATCGAGAACGGCGCCGTCGCCATTGAGAAGGACCGCATCGTCGCGGTCGGAACCACGGAAGAGGTTCTGGCAGCCCATCAGGCGCCGACGACGATCGACGCAAGCCGCAAGATCGTCATGCCGGGTCTCATCGACGGCCATGCCCATGCCGGACACGGCTTCATCAAGACGATGGGCGGGGGAGATTCCGCGGCCTGGTACGATGCCTGCCATCAGGCCTACACGGTCGCGTCCACGCCGGAATTCTGGCGCGCCGAGGCCCGCCTCGCGGCGTTGGAGCGGCTTCGCTTCGGTGTGACAACGGGCGTCTCCCTTCTCGGAGGCGGCGATACGATCCTGCGCACCGATGAGCCCGTCTATGGCGACGCCCATTGCGAAGGCGTGCGCGAGGTGGGCACCCGCTCCGTCGTGGCGGTCGGCCCGACACGTCCTCCGCATCCGCGCACCTATGCGCGCATCGTCGACGGCGTCGCGGTCGAGCGGCCGGTATCGTTCGAGGAACAGTTCGAGACCTGCAAGACGCTCATCGACACGTGGCACGGCAAGCATGGGGCGCGGCTCAATATCGCGCTCATCACGCCGACCCTGAGGGAGGAGCACCTGCAGGAACTCGGCCGGGACAACCTGGAGGAGGCGCGGCGCCAAGCCCGCCTCACCGCCGATCTGGCGCGCGAGGCAGGGCTCGTCTTCACGCAGGACGGCCATACGAAAGGCAGCGTAGCATACGCGCATGAACTCGGCATTCTTGGTCCGAACGCTCTCCTCTCCCACTCCACTAATCTGACGGAGGAGGAGATCCGCATCGTCGCGGATACCGGCACGAACATCGCCCACAACCCAAGCGCCATCGCCTCCATCCTCGGCCGCTGCCCAGTGCCCGAGCTGCTCGAGGCGGGTGCGAACGTGTGCCTCGGGTCGGATGCAACCGCCCCGGACCGCTCCGGCGACATGTTCCGCCACATGCAGCAATGCATGCATTACCACCGCACTTACTTCAAGGATCCGACCTGGCTTCCGCCGGGCCGGGTCCTGGAAATGTGCACCATCGATGCCGCCAAGGCGCTCGGCATGGACAAGGACATCGGCTCGCTCGAAACAGGCAAGAAAGCCGATATCGTGCTGCTCGACATGCGCCGTCCGCATCTCTATCCGCTCAACATGCCGGTCTTCCGCCTGATCTACTTCGCCAACGGCAACGATGTGGACACGGTCATCGTGGATGGGCGCATCGCCCTTCAAGGCCGCAAGGCCACCTTCGTCGACGAGGACGAGATCCTCGATGACGCGCAGCGCGAGACGGAGGCGATGCTCGACCGCACCGGCTTCCGGCATATGCTGGAAACCCCGAAGATGTTCTGGCGCCATGTCAGGGCGACCGACCAGATCGAGTCCTGACATTCATGGCCAGGCTGTTGAGCCTCGATCGCCTGGCCTTTCAAATTCATCGAAGACAACCGCGCCGGCCGCAACGCAGCGGCTGGAGGGATCGATCATGCCGCTGTTACGGGACCGGGAGACAAAACGGGCGCAGGCCGAGCGCTCCGGAACTCATGCTGGACCGCTGATGGCCCTCGCCATTGCCTCTGTCGTTTTGGCCGCCGTCAACCTGCGCCCTGCCCTCACTTCGGTCGCCACCATGATCGCCGAGATCCAGCATGGTCTCGGGATGAGCAGCGTCTGGATGGGCGCTCTGACCACTATGCCCGTGTTGTGCTTCGGCGTTTTCGGTCCGCTCGCCCCGCTTCTCTCGGCACGGCTCGGCCTGGAGCGCACGCTCGCGCTCCTCTTCATCGGCCTCGGCGCGGGACTGGGCCTCCGCCTCGTCCCACAAGGGTACACCCTCTTCGTCAGCACGCTGCTGGTCGGAGCAACGATTGGGATGGCAGGCGTCCTCCTTCCGGTCGTGATCCGCCGCCGCTTCCCGGATCGCATCGGCCCCATGACCGGTCTCTACACCATGGTGCTGAGCGTGGGTGGCGCGAGCGCCGCCGGACTGACGCCGGTTCTCGAAGGCGCCTGGGGCTCCTGGACCCTGGCGCTTGCCAGCTGGGCCCTGCCGGCCCTGGCGGCGGCCATTCTCTGGATGCTGCTCGCCACCGCCGATGCCGCAACGACGAGCAGCGCGCGTCTGCCGCGTTTCTCGCTTCTGCTGACGGACCGGCTGGCATGGTACGTGACGGCCTTCATGGGCCTGCAGGCCGGCCTCGCCTTCATCGTGCTGGGCTGGCTGCCGGCTCTGCTCCGCGACAGGGGGCTCGACGTGGTCGATGCAGGCGCGGTGACCTCCCTCTCCATCATGGCCCAGACCGTGACTGCGCTCCTCGTCCCCTCGCTCGCCGCCAAGCGCCTTTCGCCGCAGGTTCTGATCGTGCTGGTGCTCTCCGCAACCTGCGTGGGCTTCCTGGGGCTTCTCTACGCCCCCATCGCGATGCGGCTGTTCTGGGCCCTGCTCCTCGGCCTCGGCCAGGGAGGGTTGTTTGGCCTTGCGCTTCTGTTCGTGACGCTCCGCTCCCCTACGGCGGAGGTGACGGCGATGCTCTCGGGCATGTCGCAGAGCATCGGCTATCTCGGAGCCTCCCTCTGTCCCTTCGCGGTCGGTCTCCTGCGCGGCGGGCAGAACCCCTTCGTCGGGCCTGCGATCATGATCGTCGCGATCAGCATGCTCAGCACCTGGTGCGGCCTGAAGGCCGCCGCGCCGCAGGTCGTGCTGCCGCACCTGAAAGAGCACTAGGGGCGTGAACGCGCATTCCTGTCCGATAGTCTAGAGCCGGCTTCGCGGACTTGGAATCGTCTCTCGTGTTTGCCATGCTGCATTCTTGAACGGCGAACCGGATCCACTTCGCCGAAAAATGCTCTGGGCCTCAGATCAGTGGATGGGGTGCATAGGCCGAGAATCCGCGCGCCAGGATCTGCCCCTGGCCCTTGTCGCCGACGATGCGACCGTTCTCGGCGACGATCTCTCCGCGCAGCAGCGTCATGACCGGCCATCCCGTCACTTCGAATCCCTCCCATGGTGTGTAATCGGCGCCGTGGTGCAGGATTTCCTGCCGGATCGTCTCTTTCCGGTTCGGGTCCCACAAGACGATGTCGGCATCGAAACCGATGCCTATGGAGCCTTTCCTGGGATAGAGGCCGTAGAGCTTCGCATGGTTCGTGGAGGTCAGCTCGACGAATCGGTTGAGGGAAATGCGTCCCTTCGCCACGCCTTCCGAGAACAGGATCGGCAATCGCGTCTCGACGCCCGGAATGCCGTTCGGCACCCAGCGGAAGGAACTCCTGCCCTTCTCGTTCAACTTGCCCGCCGGACTGTCATAGCGGAAGGGGCAGTGATCGGACGAGAACGTCTGGAACACGCCGGTGCGGAGCCCGTCCCAGATGGCATCCTGGCTTGCCGTATCGCGCGGCGGCGGAGAGCAGACATACTTGGCGCCGCTCATATCCATGTCGGGGCCCTGCAGGTCCTCCGCCGTGAGGGTGATGTATTGCGGACAGGTCTCCGCGTAGACCTTGAGGCCACGCGACTGCGCCCAACGGATCTGCTCCATGGCCTCGCGGCCTGAGACATGGACGATCATCATCGGAACGTCCACCAATTCAGCGTGACTGATCGCCCGATGGGTCGCCTCGCGCTCGACGATCTCCGGACGGGAGACGGCGTGATAGTATGGCGCCGTCTTGCCCTCCCGCTCCAGGCGCTCGGTCATGTAGCGGATGGCGTCGTAGCCCTCGGCATGCACCATCACCAGAGCGCCCTCGCGACGTGCCACGTCGAAGACGTCCAGCAGCTGGCGGTCGTTGAGCACGAGATCGTCATAGGTCATGAAGACCTTGAACGAGGTGTAGCCGTCCTTCAGCAGGGCCGGCAGCTCCTGCCCCAGCACCTCAGGGGTGGGATCGGACACGATGAGGTGGAAGGCGGTATCGATGTAGCACTCGTTCTCTGCCTTGCGCCGATAGTCCTCCACACACGCGCGCAGCGACGTGCCGCGCGCCTGCAACGCAAAGGGCAGAACCATGGTGTTGCCGCCCGCCGCCGCGGACGCAGTCGCGGAAGCGAAATCGTCCGCCATCTCCACGCCTGGGCCCGAAGGTTGCGCGATGTGCACATGGCTGTCGATGCCGCCGGGCATCACCAGCAGGCCGGAGGCATCGATCTCGCGCGTCGCTTTGAGTCTCTCTCCCAACACGGCGATCCGCCCGTCCTTGATGCCCACGTCGCAGCGGACGGTGTCCGATGCCGTGACAACAACGCCGCCGCGGATTGCGAGATCGAGTTCCATGGGTGGCTCCTCAGGACATGGCCCGGTCGAGACTGCCGATCAGCCGGTCGACCTCTTCGGGCGTGTTGTAATGGACCATCGACACACGGACGACGCCGTTGTTGTCGGCGAGCCCCAGATACTCGATCAGCCGGCGGGAATGGAAGTCGCCGAAGCGGATGCCGATACGGTCCTTGTCTACGGCACGGACGATCTCCGCAGAGTCGCGGCCCTCGACATTGAAGGCGATGGTGGGAACGCGCCGGTCCGCCCCGCTGTCGCGACGCCCGACGATGCGGATGTCGTTCCGATCCCGGAGATAGGCGAGCAGCTTCTCTCCGATCATGGCCTCGTGCGCCGCGATGCCGGCGAAGGCGCGGTCGATGGAAGCGCGGTCGCCGCCCCCGCCACCCAGTTTGTCGATGTAGTCGACGATCCCGGCCGATCCCCAGGCGAGCTCGTAATTGGTATTGCCCGGCTCCAGCTTCATGGGCACCTTCTCGCGACCGTAGAAGTAGTGATAGAGGCCGTCGAGTTCCAGGAGCCTATCGTATTTGCCGTACATGACGGCGAAGTGAGGCCCATAGGTCTTGTAAAAGCTGAAGATGTAGTAGTCGACGTCGAGATCCTTCACATCCACGGCCCTGTGAGGCGCATAGGCGACCGCATCGACCACGATTTGCGCTCCGCGCTCGTGCACCCTCTGAGCAATCTCCTTCACGGGATTGATGGTGCCCAGGATGTTCGAGGCATGTGTCACGGCCACGAGCTTCGTGCGGTCGCTCATCAACCGGTCGAGAGTATCGAGGTCGATCTCATAGCTGTCGCGATCGATCGTCCATTCCTTGATCACGACGCCGCGCTTCTCCAATGCCCGCCATGGACCGATATTCGACTCATGATCGAAATTCGTCACCACGATTTCGTCCCCGGGCTCCAGGCTGCCCTCCATGGCGCGGGCGAGGAACTGAGCCAGAACCGTGGTGGAGGGCCCGAGCACAATCTCCTCCGGCCGGCTCGCGCCTACGAGCAGGGCTATCTTGGCGCGCGCTTCCATGAGCCTCTCGGAGGCACGCCTTGAATGCTCGTAGCTGGCTCCCGTCTGGACACTCGTGGTGAGCAGGTATTCGGAGATCCTGTCCGCGACGCTGCGGAGCACCAGCGATCCTCCCGCATTGTCGAAATAGGCGAAGCCGTCCGCCAGGGCGGGAAACTGGGAGCGGACGAAGGCGAGATCGAGAGACATCGGACACCTATGCTGAGAGAAGATCGAGGCCGCGGATCAGCAGCGGCTCATCGGGATGATGAAGGATACAATCTTTGGCCGCCCCGCTTTCCCACATGAACATGAGAAAGTCGCCATCGGAGTCGATGGACGTGATGGGTGCATGCCAGAGGTTGCGCGCATAGTTGATGCCCTCGCCGCGATGGCCGATGAAAGCCTCGGCCCGGCTCAGATCGGGCAGGAAGGCCTCATTGTCGGGCGCGACGACAATGAGGAAGCGCTCCGCGGACAGAGACACGAAGACTTGAGACGACAGAGGATGCCGCTCGAAGGTCCGGAGGCGCAGCGGCAGAAGCTCGCCGCGCGCCCGATAGACCGCCAGTACCGGCTCGCCTTCATCGGAGGCGCTGTCGAATCGGGCATCGGTGTCCGAGCGCAGGGCTCGTCCGTCATTGACGAGCCGGCTGCGGCCGGGATCGAAGTACAGCACCTGTCCAAAGGAGCTGAAGGCGGAAGGCGTGAGGCGTTTGGGCTTGAGCTCTTGCACGGGCAGGAAGCCTAATGGGACAGAACGGCTTGCAGGAAGCTTCTGAGGCGCGGATCGCGCGGGGCGTTGAAGATCTCGTCGGGGCGGCCCTCCTCTACGATGCGGCCTCCATCCATGAACACGACACGGTCGGCGACCTTTCGCGCAAAGCCCATCTCATGCGTCACCACCACCATGGTGACGCCGGTTTTGGCCAGTTGCTGCATGACGTCGAGAACTTCTCCCACCATCTCCGGATCGAGCGCAGAGGTCGGCTCGTCGAACAGGAGCACCTTAGGCTCCATGGCCAGCGCCCGAGCGATGCCGACGCGCTGCTGCTGACCGCCGGACAACTGGCCCGGATATTTCGCGATGTGATCCTCCAGCCCCACGCGGGCAAGAAGACGCTTCGCACGCGTCTCGGCCTCGGCCCAGGAGAGGTTACGCACCCGCACGGGCCCCAGGGCCACGTTGCGTAGCACTGTCATGTGCGGAAACAGATTGAAGCTCTGGAACACCATTCCCACTTCCGCCTGGGCCGCACGCCTGCGTCCCTTGCCGACGGCGATGCCGTCGACGACGATGTCGCCGCCGTTGTGCTCCTCCAGCTGATTGATGCAGCGGATCAGCGTGGACTTGCCCGAGCCGGAGGGGCCGATGATCACCACGATCTCGCCCTCCGTGACGCTGAGATCGACCCCATGAAGCGCCTGGAAGCACCCGAAGGACTTCACCACACCCTTCATCTGTATGATCGGCTGCGTCATCGTCCCCTCCCTGCGAGGCGTTTCTCGAAGACCCCGACGAGGCGTACGAGCGGCAAAAGGATCAGGATGTATATGAAGGCCGCGCTGATGAGCGGCGTCGGATTCGCAGCGAGCGCCTGCGCCTGCGTTGCCTGCTTGAGGAGATCCGGCATGGCGACCACGGAGGCCAGCGCCGTGTCCTTCATGACGTTGATGGAGTTCGACGTGATGGGCGGAATGACGATTTTCAGCGCCTGCGGCAGCACGACGTCGCCCATGAGACGCCAGGGGCTCAGCCCTAGCGCGTAGGCTGCTTCGAATTGACCTTTTGGCACAGCCTCGATGCCTGCGCGGAAGATTTCGGCGGAATAGGCGGCGGAGACGAGGCTCAGCGCCGATGCGGCTGCCCCGAATGGCGATAGCCGCAGGCCGACGAAGGGGAGCGCGTAATAGATGACGACGAGCAGGACCAGGATCGGAATCGAGCGGAAGACGTCGATATAGGCGATGGACAACTGCCGGAACGGCGGGCTGGCGTAGAGCCTCACGAGGGCGAGGGCGAGACCTCCGACGAAGCCCAGGATGATGGCCGTGACGCCCAGTGTAAGGGTCGTCGTCAGTCCCGACAGCAGCAGCGGCAATGTTTGGACAAAGACCTTCCAGTTCAGGAAGGTATCGAAAATGGACATTGGAAATTACGCTCTCGATCGGTCGTCGGCATGTCACGCGCCCGAAGCCGCGGCTTCGGGCGCGCGGACGGCGCTGGTGGTCAGAGCTTGGGCATCTCCGACACCTTGACGGTCGTGGAGTTCGGATCGGCCTTGGCGCCGAACCACTTCTCGTGAAGCTTCGCCAGTGTGCCGTCCTGCTTCATCTTCGTGATCTCGGCATTCGCCTTCTCCGCGAGCGGACTGTTCTTGGCGAACATCATGGAATACTGCTCGCCCGTCGGGATGCGCTCGACGATTTGGTACACTGGCTTGTCTTTGATGTAATACTGCACCGCGGGGATGTCGCTGATGTAGCCGTCGATGCGGCCTGTAGCGAGGTCGAGCATGGCGGGCGCAAGTCCCTCGTAGCGGCGGATGTCGGAGAACTTGTACTTCTGCTGGTTCTGCGTCGACCACATATCGCCGGTCGAGCCGGTATCGACCGCCGCCACCTTCCCTGCCAGCCCCTCAAGCCCCTTGATTCCGGAATTGGCACGCACCGCCAGCGACTGGTCGCTGTCGTAATAGGGCTGGGCGAAGGAGACCGATTCCAGACGCTTCTTCGTAATCGTGATCGAGGAGACGGCGGCGTCGATCTGCCCTGACTGGACCGCCGCAAAGAGGCCGTTGAACGGGATGTTCACGATTGAGACGTTCATGTTCAGCCGCTTGCCGATCTCCTTGGCCAAGTCGATCTCGAAGCCGACGATCTCGCCCTTCTCGTCCTGAAACTCCCAAGGCACGTTGCCGACATTGGCTCCTACCTTCATGTCGGCGGCAAGGGCAACAGCTCCCGCCGACATCGCCATGAAAGCGGCAAGGCTTGCGGCGACAGCGCCGCGCCGGGTGACATTAGCTGACATCTCTTCCTCCATATCCCTGCCGGCCAAGCCGGTTTCTCGTCATTCGTGACCGTTGCATGGCCGTCGGCAGCTCCCTCTCGCTTGCCTCGGCCTTTAAATTTGGCCAAACTGGTCTTACCAATCTGACCGCTGGATCGTGCAGACTTTCTTACTTAAGGTCAAGGTCAATCATGCAGGCTTGACCGGAACGGATCGACCAGGATGGGTCGGATCCTTCGCTCTGCAGAGGCGAGGCTTTTGGGGATGGACAAGTGTGGGGAGGCACCATGTCGGACAATCAGGTTAGCGTGCCGGAGTTGGAGTTTGCCGACCGGACGCCCATCCCGCGCAGCATCGTGGAGCATATTCAGCGGCTGATCCTGAAGGGTGGGCTCAAGGCCGGCGACCGCCTGCCCTCCCAACGAGAGCTGGCGGAGCAAATGGGCGTGAGCCGCCCTTCCCTGCGCGAGGCCCTGACCGTGCTCGAAACCATGGGGCTGGTGACGGTTCGGGCAGGGAGCGGCGTCTTCGTCGCAAAGCCTGATTCGCGCGGCCCTCTGTGGCGCTATTCCGACCGCTGCACTCCCGCCGATGTGTACGAGGCGCGCCTTGGTCTCGAAGGCTATGCGGCGCGGCTGGCGGCGGCGAGGATCGACCAGAGCGCCGAGCTGCGCCTGACGAGCTGCACCCGCGCCATGCGCCATGCCTTCGAGACAGGCGACATCATCGGAGTCGCGGCGAAGGATGCGGAATTTCATGACCTCATCTTCGAGCTGTGCGGCAATCCCATCCTTGCGGCGATGTACCGACCGGTGCGCGAAATCCTGGTTGAGAGCCAACGCCTTCCCATGGCTCACCTCGACCGGCTGAGCGAGACAGTGCGGGAGCATGAGGTCATCCAGGCCGGCATTCTGAACCGCAATCCCGAAGAGGCCGAAGCGGCCATGCAAGATCACATTCGGAAAGCCGCCAGCCGCTACGGCATTGCACTCTGAAGATCGGAAGGAACATGGCGCCGTATCGGCGCAAGCCGGCTCGGTTGCAGCCTCCTGCAAACCGCATGAAGATCCCTAGGATACGGAAGCTTTCTTCAAGCGGCCGTCGCAGCCATGCTACTTCGTCGCACAGCGGATACCGATGGACGGAGATCGAGGACGGTTCGACTTCCCGAGCAGGACATACCCCTCGATGGACCGCATCGGCCCTGTGCGACAGGGATGTTCAGCAATACGGAGCGCTTCGCCCAAATCGGGAAAAAGCTTCGGCTTCAGTTGTTTAGGATGGATGGCTGGGGCGCCAGGATTCGAACCTGGGAATGGCGGTACCAAAAACCGCTGCCTTACCGCTTGGCGACGCCCCAATGGTGTGGGCCTACATAATTGGCGAGATCGCGGCTGGCAACAGGGTTTTGCTCAGGAACGGATATCTTCAAAAAGGCTCAATTCTCCCCTTGCCGCAACCCCACCCCGCAGCTATAAGACCGGCCTCCCGGGAATTTCCTAGGTCGTCGGAGTGTAGCGCAGTCTGGTAGCGCACCACGTTCGGGACGTGGGGGTCGTAGGTTCAAATCCTATCACTCCGACCACTCTTCCACCACCGCGATGGTTAGACAGCGCTCGCAACGAGCCGGATGGGCTGAGGCCCCTCATCGCGTATCACCTCGATCCGCCTCGCCTTCTCTATGATTCAGTGGGTCGAGAAGCGGCCGTCTTCCCGATAGGTTCCGTACTGAAATGCCTGAGCCGAGGGCGCATCGGGCGGCGGTGACTTCGACATGTCCTGAAGCGGGACTTCATTGGCCTGGGGCATGTAGCGGGGGCGGAAGCGGAGATCGACGAGGCTTCGCAATTCCGGAGCGGCCAGATCCAGCACCTTCGCATCGCGCCAGCGGCGATGCAGCCTGGGCTTGCCCGTCAGACGCCCCCAGAAACCTGCCACCTCCTCCTCGACCTGCAGCACGATCCGTCCGGTCCATGTCTTGCGAAGATTGAAGCGTCCCGTCAGAGCCATTGCGCGCTCCTCAAACCGACCGACCATCGTCGAAAGCCGAGAGCCGAAGTTGCTGCTGATGGAAGCATCAAGCCCATCGATTCCAGGTCTCGGCGCCCGATCGAATCCATTCCTCGAGCCAATGCCTGTGCGAGCCGAGGGTTCCGGCCAGTCCGCACAGCGATGCGTGCTGAGGGCGCAACGTGGTCATGGAACGGCTTGAAGCCCGCCATGGGGCATGAGCGTTCGCCAAAGCTCGCGGCAGTGAGACAAATCGGAGGCAGAGAGCAAGGTAAGCAATTCGTGACCGGAAGGAGCGTGTCAGGCCCTGGGAAGAATGCTCATGCGCCTGTAACTGGGCTCTTCTCAACGGCGAGCCGCGCCTTGCCGCCCGCCTCCCTCTTTTCAACCATGCTGGAGCCTTTGATGAATACCACTCAGCTCGAAACCGTCTGGGCACCCCGCCTGCTCAGCGTCCTGCGGATCGTGGCCGCCCTCATCTTCATGGCGCACGGCACACAGAAGCTGCTCGGGTTCCCGGCATCCCCCAATCCGGGACCGGCTGCCTTGAGTCTGCCCTGGATCGCAGGCGTACTCGAACTGGTCGGCGGGGCGCTGCTGATCCCTGGATTGTTCACCCGGCCCGTGGCCTTCGTCCTCTCAGGCCTGATGGCGTTCGCTTATTGGATCGCCCATGCGCCGCGCAGCTTCTATCCGGTGCTGAACGGCGGCGACGCAGCAATTCTCTACTGCTTCGTCTTCCTCTTCATTGCGGCGGCAGGCGGCGGCGCATGGAGCCTCGACCGTTTGCTCAACAAGAGCCGCACGGCCTAAATCGGCTCAAGCAGGACGAAGGTTGAGCGAGAGGCTATCCCCGGTCTCCCGCTCGCCCTATGCCATTTACTCCCTGGTGCCGGAGGGCCTGCGGAGGCGCTCGTCCTCCAACTCCACGTGGAGGGTGTGATCCTTCTCGTCCTCATCGAGGGGAACCGGCATGAGATCCGTCGTGAGGCCCGTGGTGGTCGAGGCGGCTGCGCCGATGGGCGGCGCCGGAGCTTCGTCCTCCATCCTCGCCTCTTCGCCAGGTTCGACCTCGCCCTCGTCGTCGAGAATCCCCACCACCCTGTCCATCTGCGTCTCGTCGGCCTTCACGGTGACGAGGGCGCCGCCGCGGCGCACGCCCTCCGCATAGGTCTGCGCCTCCTCATGGCTGAGGCCAGCATCCACCAATGCGCCCGCAAGACCGCCGACGGCGGCGCCCGCACCGGCGCCGACGAGCGTCGACACGATCCATCCCGCCGCGATCACAGGCCCGAATCCGGGGATGGCCACCGTGCCGAGACCGGCCAAAAGACCCGCCCCTGCTCCGGCGACGGTTCCCGCAGCCGCCGTGGCGCCCGCGAAGGGATGCGAAGTCCCGTCCCGCTCGAAGGAGTGCGCGGCGTGATGCGTATAGGCATCGTTGAAGTTGTTGGAGACGAGGCTGATCTCGAAATTCGGGATATGGGCCGCCTCGAGCCGCTGCACGGCCCGCGCAGCTTCATCATAGGTATCGAAGAAGGCGGTGATCCTACGCTCGGCCATAAAGCTCTCCCATTGTCCCTCGTTCAGGCTAATGAGTGGCCTGGCGTGCGGTTCCCTGCGCGGCCATGCCGCCTTTCGAAGCACCGGACTTCTTGATAGGTTGCAACAAAAGGTGCCCGGATAAGGGTGATTTGGGGGCTTCCCATCATGCGACATATCCATCTCGACGATGGCTTGAGGCTGCGCTTTCCCGGCCGCAGCGAGGATTTCGATCAGGGTGTCGAGATCGGCATGGTTGCCGTTCTCATGGACCAGGGGACGCCGGAGTTCTCCCGCTGGATCGCCCGCTCGAACCTCAGTCAGGTGCAGGCCATCGCCAAGCAGATGGGCTACCGCGTCGAGGAAGGCAACGGCGACGAGGAATGGGTGGAGATCGCCTTCCTTCATGGCACCGTCAAGGCCAGGCCCAAGCTCAGGCTGGTGCATTCGGCGGGCTGAACCGCCCTCTTTCCGAGCCTCTCGAAACCGCTCTTCCCAAAAAGAAGAAGCCGCCCGAAGGCGGCTTCCGAAGATCGTCCATCAGGCAGAGGCCGATCAGGCCTTGCCGCCGCGACGGGTCACGGACCAGGCGGCCTGCATCAGGGCGACGGCCAGACCGGTCTTGACGATGGTCGCTGCCACGAACGGAGCGGCGCCGACGGTCCAGGCCTTGGCGAAGGGCATCACGAGAGAGAGCTGCGCCAGGCCGAAGGCGAAGATCACCGCATGGCCGATGCTCATCATCACGATGACGCGCAGGAGCGAGCGATCCCAGCCGCGCTCGGCCATGAAGCCCATCACGAGGGCGGCCGCCACGAAGCCGAAGAGGAAGCCGCCGGTGGGGCCCATCAGGTAGCCGAGGCCGGCGGTCGGGCCTGCGAAGACGGGCATGCCCATGGCGCCCTCCGCGAGATAGAGAGCCACGGTCGCGCCGCCGAGACGCCAGCCGTAGGATGCACCGATCATGAGCACGACCAGGGTCTGAAGCGTCATGGGCACGTAAGGCAGCGGTACCTGGACCTTGGCGGAAACGGTGAGGAGCGCCGTGCCGACAGCCATCAGGACGATGGCGCGCAGGGCGGCGAAGCGGGCATCCTCCCGGGAGGGCCAGAGGAGGCCGACGAGGGTCGAAGAGGTGGACAGCGAAGGGGCGCTGGTCGACATGAATGGATCTCCAGATCATTCCGCCATTCGCAAGGCGGCTCTTGAAGCCTTATAGGGGTGTCGGGCCCGTGCCTCAAGCCGCGGCCTTGCGCATTCCCAGGGACTGTGGACACGCTTTAGTTCAAGACGGAAGCCGAGGAAAAGTCCTGCGGGCGGGTTGCGGTTCGCGGCCAGGAGCCAGATCTCTTGGACGGCGTTTTCAAGGATTCCCCATGGCAGACGATCTCAGCTTCGACATCCGCCCCCCGGCCCGATCGGGCGAGTGCCTGCGCGTGAGTCCCCTGGTCCGCCGAATCGTCGCCAGCAATCCGGGGCCCATCACGTTCACGGGCACGTGCAGCTACATCGTCGGCTCGGGGAACGTCGCCATCATCGACCCCGGCCCCGACGCGCCCGGCCATATCGAGGCTCTTCTCGATGCGGTGCGCGGGGAGACGGTGACCCATATCCTCGTCACCCACACGCATAAGGACCATTCCCCCGCAGCCGCCGCCATCAAGTCCGCGACGGGAGCCACCATCGTCGGCTGCGCGCCGCATCACAGCGCCCGCCCGCTCTTCTCCGGCGAGATCAACACCTTGGAGGCCAGTTCCGACAGGGATTACGCGCCCGACCTGGAGCTGACCGAGGGCGACGCCGTCGAGGGGCCCGGTTGGACGCTGGAGGCCCTGGCGACGCCCGGCCACATGGCCAACCATCTCGCCTTCTCGCTGCGCGAGGAGAAGGCGCTGTTCTCCGGCGATCACGTGATGGCCTGGTCCACCACCGTCGTCGCGCCGCCGGACGGATCCATGAGCGCGTTCATGGCCTCCCTCGACAAGCTGAAGGGCCGCGAGGAAACCCTCTACTGGCCGGGACATGGCGGACCGGTGCAGGAGCCGCAGCGCTTCGTGCGGGCGCTTGCCCATCACCGCCGCCAGCGGGAGGCTTCGATCCTCAACCGCCTGAGGGAAGGCGACCGGACGATTCCGGAGATCGTCGCCGCGATCTACCAGGGGCTCAACCCGGCCCTGGTCGGCGCCGCGGGCCTGTCGGTCTTCGCCCATCTCGAGGATCTGGTCGCCAGGGGAGAAGCGGCGGTCGAGGGTCTGCCCTCCCTCGACAGCGAGTATCGCCCCGCCTGACGATCCCTGTCAGCGCACGGCGATCGCCAGGGTCGAGGCTTCTTCGAGGAAATCGCGGACGCGGTCCGCGTTGCCGCCCAAGTCATGGCCGCCGTAGCGGGAGGCCGAGCGGATGTCGATGCGCGTGCCGTCGGCGCGCGGACGAACCCGCACCGTGATGTCGTAAGGCATCTTCAGAACGAGGGAGCGGTCGATGGCCTCCAGCCGCCCCTGGCCGGAGCGGCCGCCCGGAGGCACGGCCTCGATCACCTGCCAGCCGAGATTCTCCGCCGCTTTGCGGACGATTCCGAAAGCCTCTTCCGGGCCGATATCGAGCGTGAGCGGTGCGATCTGCACATAGGATGCCCGCTGCATCTCCCGCGCCTCCGGCGGAGCCTCGGGCGGAACATGCCCGTCGCGCGCCTGGAGCGCGGCGCGGGAGCGCGAAAAGGCCGGCGGATCGTCCGTATCGGTGCTCACATCGCTGATCGGCGGCAAGGTGACCGCCTTGAGCGCCATGTAGCCTGGATAGGCGAGAACCAGCGCCGCGACGAGCAATCCCTTGATGGCGCTACCGAGGCCGCGCCGCCCCTCCTGCCAGATGCGCACGAAGCCGATGAAGGACAGTCCCACCGCCAGAAGCGCAATCGCGATTCCGGCACCCAGCGCGATGAACCCGGATTGAAAGTCGATCCGGCCGAAGCGGATCAGCAGCGTCGCCAGGAGCGTCACGACGAGCGCGAACCATGCCAGCGTGGGAGACCACTTCGCCGGACGCGAGAACGGTTCTTCGATAATGAGACGGCGCATCAGGAGGTCTTACAAATCTCTTTGAGCGCGCGCCACTCCTCTTGATCGAGAAGCGGTTGGCCCCGGCGGGACGGCACCTGTTTTTCCAAAGCTTTCAACCGTTGCTCGGTGACGGGGTGGGTGGAGAGAAAAGCCGGAACGCTGAAATCGTTCCCATCGTCCGCCGCTGCTTGAACGGAACACCCTCCTGTCCTTCCGGGAGGGGTGACGGCGTCAACGGTTCCGCTGTAAACTGTTCGTCCTGTATCAGGAGCTTGAGTCCTTGACGTCCACCTCCCCCGCCCGCGCCCAGATCGAGACCGTCGATCCGCTGCGGATCTGGTTCCGCTTCATCCGCCTGAACCGCCGCGCGACCAATGCAGTCGCCATGGAGCTGAAGGTGCTGGGGCTGTCGATTCCCCAGTTCGACCTGCTCTCCACCCTGACCGAGCGTGAGGGCATGAGCCAGCAGGAGCTGGCCGAGCGGCTCTATGTGACCAAGGGCAACGTGTCCGGGCTTCTCGACCGTATGGTCGAGGCGGGTCTCGTGGAGCGGCGCTCGATTCCGGGCGACCGGCGCTCCAACGCCCTCTACCTGACCGAGAAAGGGCGCGACCTCGCCGACCAGGGCATAGCGGCGCAGCGCGCCTATGTCATGCGGACGCTCGGCACGCTTCCGGTCCAGGATCTGGCCGATCTGGAACGCATCGTTCTGGCGTGGCGCGAGCGCGCGCGCGCCGAGGAGGATTCGCCGTCCGCCCAGACTCGATAGGAGCCCCGATGTTCGACGCGGTCGCATTCGCAGGTGGCGGAAACCGCTGCTACTGGCAGGGCGGGTTCTGGGAAGCGGCGGCCCCGCTCCTGGGGCTCGAGCCGGAGATGGTGGTCGGCGTCAGCGCGGGCGCCTGGTCCGCCTGCTACAGCCTTCTCGGCCTCGGACGGAAGGTCAACGAGATGGTGGCGGAAGGCTGCAGCCTCGGGCGCCGCAATTTCGAGTGGCGCGCCTGGCGCCGGGAGGGCACGCCCTGGCCGGTCTCGCTCATGTATCGCAGCCTGATCGAGGCCATCATCGACGAGAAGGCCCTGGAGCGCCTCCGGCAGGGGCCGAGCATCCTGATCGGGCTCGCCCGCAAGCCACGCCGCCTGCCCCTGTCGCTCGCCATTCCGCTGGGCATCGCGACCTATCAGATTGAGAAGAAATGGCGCGCGCCCGTGCACCCGAAGGGCGGACGCGCCCTGGGCTTCCGGCCCGAATTCGTGCGCGTGCAGGATCTCTCCTCCCCAGATGAGGTTTCGGCGGCGCTCATGGCCAGCGCCAGCGTGCCCCCGTTCATGCCGGTCGGGCGCATCGGCGGCATGGCGGCGCTCGATGGCGGACTCGTCGACAACGTGCCGACGGAGCCCCTGCTACCGGTGGAGGCGCAGGGCGGCCGGACGCTCGTGATCCTCTCGCGCCTCTATCGCGCCTTCCCCGCAGTGAAGGGGCGCACCTACATCCAGCCCTCCGAACCCGTCCCCATCGGGCAGTTCGACATCACCAATCCCGACGGGATCCGGAAGGCCTACGAGATGGGCCTCAGGGACGGCGAAGCCTTCGCCCGGCGTGCGGGCGCGCACAGCCCTTAGGAAAGCTTGGCCATAGAAGCTCCTCCCGTAACGTCAACCTTAAGGAGCTTTCATGACACCCCGTTGGATCAACGCCATTCTGTCGAGCCGTGTAACGGAGGTCGCCGCCCGCATTCTCTTCACCTTCCCGTTCTGGGGAAGCGGGCTTGCCAAGCTGCTGGACTTTTCCGGCGGCATGGCGGAGATGCGCCAGTTCGGGCTCGAGCCCGCATGGTTCTACAACAGCCTCACCCTCTTCGTTCAGCTCGTCGGCTCCGGCCTCATCATTTCGCGGCGCTGGACCTGGCTCGGCGCCGGGGCGCTCGGCGTCTTCACCTTCCTGACCATCCCGATCGTCCACGCCTTCTGGCGTCTCGAGGGAGAACGCGCCATTGCGGCCTTCCACACGGCGGGCGAGCACATGGGCATGATCGGAGCGCTGGTCCTGGTCTCGATCCTGGCCCTGCGCCCGAAGCCGGCCGGCCTGGAGGGCCGTGCACAGAACCTTGATGCTTCCGCTGCCGGGATGTTGCAGCGTTAAGCATTGATTCACCTTGGATCATTCATCTGAAGCCAAGCCAACACATGATCACGGGTCTGCCCCAAAGCGGTCACAGCCCGGAGGATCATGAAGGCAGGTTGAAGAAACAGCCTGCATTTCAGAGAGGAAACATGACCCAGAACGCCTCAGGCCGCGATGCTCGACCGGGCAAGCAGCATGCCGGTCCATCCATCCCGGCCTTCAAGGAAGTGGCCCTGCCTGCCCTCGCCGCAGCCGTTCAGGCCGCCAAGCCGCAGCAGAGCCCGCCGAAACCCGCCGCGCCTCCGGCCATCCTGCGCAAGGAAGCGATGCTGGGTTGACGGGTCAAAACGAAAGAGCGCCCTTCGGGGCGCTCTTTTCATGTCGTGCGACGGATCTGTCCGGACTTAGCGGACGATGACCTTAGCGTTCACCGGGACCCGGTTATAGAGGTCGACCACGTCGATGTTGCGCATCCGGATGCAGCCGGAGGACACGGCGAAGCCGATCTTCTCGGGCTCGTTCGTGCCGTGGATCCGGTAGAGGGTGTCCTTGTTGCCCTCGTAGAGATAGAGCGCCCGGGCTCCGAGCGGGTTCTCCGGACCGCCCTTCGTATATTTCACATGCGGCCAGCGGGCCTTCATCTCGGCGGGCGGGTTCCAGTCCGGCCATTCAGCCTTGCGGGCGACGGTGGCCGTCCCGGTCCATCCATAGGCCTCGTCACCCACGGCAACGCCGTAGCGGATCGCCTTCTTGTTGGGCTGGACGAGGTAGAGCTGGCGCTCCTTGGTGTCGACCACGATGGTCCCCGGAGCTTCTCCCGTGGGATCGTCGATGAGGTAGCGCCCGAAGCGCGGATCCTCCTCCGCCTTCGGGACCTGCGCCATCCACTCGGCATCGCGCGCGGAAACCTGCGGATCGGGAACGCCCTTGAAGTTACATCCGGCCAGGGCGGCCATCATTGCCAAAAGAAGGGGCAGACGAGAGAGGCGCATCGTGCAAAGCTCTGGGGGGACTCAGCGGAGGCTGAGCCGTCAATTGGGTTCAGGGGGCTTATAGACCGCAGGGTCCATGAGTCGAATCGAAACACACCATGGCACGGCTCCACTTCGGAAAGTGTTGCATCGCAACAACATAGACAGGCACACGTGACGCTGCGACACTGGCAGCGGCTCCACCCTCCAAGAAGACACATGTCAACGCTCTACATCAGCCACCCGGCCTGCCTCGACCACCAGACGCCCCTCGGACATCCGGAACGTCCCGACCGCATCCGCGCCATCGAGCGCGCCCTTGAAAAGGAGCGGTTCACCTCGCTCGTCCGCGAGCAGGCTCCGATGGCGGAAATGGGGTGCCTCGCCCTCGCCCATCCGGAAGAATACATCGTCCGCCTGCGCGACATCAGCCCCCGGGAAGGGCTAATCCGGATTGATGAGGACACGGTCATGTCCCCCGGCACCTACGAGGCGGCGCTGCGGGCCGCAGGCGGCGCGGCGCTGGCGGTGGACGAGGTCATGACGGGCAAGGCGGCGAACGCCTTCGTGGCCACGCGCCCGCCGGGCCATCACGCCGAGCGCAGCAAGGCCATGGGCTTCTGCTTCTTCAACAACGCGGCCATCGCCGCCCGCCACGCGCAGAGAAAGCACGGGGCCGAGCGCGTCGCGATCTTCGACTGGGACGTGCATCACGGCAACGGCACCCAGGACATCTTCTGGTCGGACCGGACCGTGCTTTATTGCTCGACCCACGAGGCCCCCCTGTATCCCGGCACCGGCGCGCTCTCGGAGACGGGCGATTTCGGCACCATCGTCAATGCGCCGCTGAATGCGGGCGACGGCAGCGAGGCGTTCCGCGAGGCGGTGGAAACCGCGATCCTGCCGCGCATCGACGACTTCGCGCCCGACCTCATCATCATCTCGGCCGGGTTCGACGCCCATTGGCGCGACCCGCTCGCCAGCCTGAACCTGACGGAAACGGATTTCGCCTGGGCGACCCAGAAGCTGATGAATCTGGCCGCGCGCCATTGTGGTCAGCGGATCGTCTCGGTTCTCGAAGGCGGCTACGACCTGGAAGGCCTGTCGAAATCCGTGGCCTTCCATCTCGATGCGCTCATGGGGCGCGAGATCGTCAAGTAAAAAAGGGCTGCTCAAGCATCGGACCCAAAAGTGGACTTGCACTTTTGGGATCCATCCGATGCTTCTTTCTTTGAGAAGCGCAGCCCTTTTCGATCAGCACTCGATCGGTTCCTGGCCCAGCAGCTCGATGCCGAAGCCGGAGAGGCCCACATAGGAGCGGCTCGAGGTCGCCAGGTTACGGATGGAGGAAACGCCGAGATCCTTGAGGATCTGCGCCCCGAGGCCGATTTCGCGCCACTGGCTGGCCCGCGTCGCCTCCGAGGCCGTCTCCTCGGTGTCCGTGAACGAGGTCGTGGGCACGCCCGCCGTGCCGTCGCGCAGGTAGACGAGGACGCCCCTGCCCTCCTTCACGAAGCGCTGCAGGGCGGCATTGACCGTCTTGCCGCCCTCGAACACGTCGGTAAGCGCATTGGCCCGGTGCAGGCGCACGGGAATGTCGGCTCCATCGCCGATACGGCCATGGACGAGGGCGATGTGCTGCACGCTGTCGAAAGGCGTCGAATAGGCATGGCCCGTGAACGAACCCCACTGGGTCTCGACCGGGAAGGTGGCGATGCGCTCGACCAGCTTCTCGCGTGCCTGTCGGTAGGCGATGAGATCGGCAACCGAGATGCGCTTCAGGCCGTGCTTCTCGGCGAAGGCGTCGATCTGCGCGCCCTTCATCACCGTGCCGTCGTCATTGGCGAGCTCACAGATCACGCCCACCGGGGGCAGACCCGCGAGCTTGCACAGGTCGACGGCGGCCTCCGTATGGCCGGAGCGCATGAGAACGCCGCCATCCTTGGCGATCAGCGGAAAAACGTGGCCGGGCCGCACGAAATCGGCCGCGCCCATGTTGTTGTTGGCGAGCGCCCGGACCGTGTTGGAACGCTGCTCGGCGGAGATGCCGGTGGTCAGCCCGTGCTTGACGTCCACGGTGACCGTGAAGGCCGTGCCCAGCGGGGCATCGTTCGAGGCCACCATCGGATCGAGCCGCAGGCGGCGCGCCTCCGCCGCCGTGAGCGGGGCGCAGACGATGCCGCAGGTGTTGCGGATGATGAAGGCCATCTTCTCCGGGGTGCAGAGGGAGGCGGCGACGACGAGGTCGCCCTCGTTCTCGCGGTCGTCGTCATCCGTGACGACGACGATTTCACCGCGAGCGAAAGCCTCGATGGCATCGGTGACGGAATGGGACATCAGGGCCTCCTGGGCGGGTGCGGGCAGAAAATCGTTGGGAGTGACGGCCCCGCGGGTTTCACGGGCGATCAATTCCGCCGTGTCCCGGGAGAGCCAAGCCTGCTCGGAGTTGCACAACTGGGTGACGGCGCCGGGCGTCACGCCGATCCGCCGCGCGAATTCCACGCGCGAGACACCATTGCGGGAGAGCCACTCAGCCAGTTTCATGCCGGTGGCTTAGCGGATGGCAGGATTTTAGTAAAACTAAAATTTGCAAATCAAGGCTTGCAAAGATGAGGCTGCGAAGAGCCTCCGTCCAGCCTCAAGCCTTGAACGGCCAGGCCGCGCTCTCGCCCACCTGCCCCCGGTGGCGCAGGAAATGGTCTGCCAGGACGCAGGCCACCATGGCCTCGCCCACCGGCACGGCCCGGATGCCGACGCATGGGTCGTGGCGGCCCTTGGTCATGACCTCGGCCTCGGCGCCGGACCGGGTGACGCTCGAACGGGGCGTGAGGATCGAGGAGGTGGGCTTCACGGCGAACCGGCAGACGACCGGCTGGCCGGTGGAGATGCCCCCCAAGATGCCGCCGGCATGGTTCGAAAGGAAGGTCGGCGCGCCCTGGTTGCCGGGACGCATCTCGTCCGCGTTCTCCTCGCCGCGCAGGGCGGCGGCGGCGAACCCGTCGCCGATCTCGACGCCCTTGACCGCATTGATCGACATGAGGGCTGCCGCGAGGTCGGAATCGAGCTTGCCGTAGATCGGCGCGCCGAGGCCTGCGGGCACGCCCTCGGCCACGACCTCGATCACCGCGCCGATGGAGGAGCCGTCTTTCCGCAGGCCGTCCAGGTATTCCTCGTAGAAGGCGGCGGCCTTCGCATCCGGACAGAAGAACGGATTGCGCGCAACCTCGTTCCAGTCCCAGTTGCCGCGCTCGATGGCGTGCGGCCCCATCTGCACCAGGGCGCCGCGAATGGTGACGCCGGGCAGAACCTTGCGGGCGATGGCCCCGGCGGCGACGCGGGCAGCCGTTTCACGGGCCGAGGAGCGTCCGCCGCCGCGATAGTCGCGGATGCCGTATTTCACGTCGTAGGTGAAATCCGCGTGGCCCGGCCGGTAGGAATTCTTGATCTCGGAATAATCCTTGGACCGCTGGTCCACGTTCTCGATGAGAAGCGCGATGGGCGTGCCGGTGGTGACCTGCTTTCCCGTGCGCTCGTCCGTGAAGACGCCGGACAGGATCTTGACCTGATCCGGCTCCTGCCGCTGCGTGGTGAAGCGCGACTGGCCCGGACGGCGACGGTCGAGTTCCGCCTGAATCTCGGCGGCTTCCAGCGGAATCAGGGGAGGACAGCCATCGACGACGCAGCCGAGGGCCGGACCATGGCTCTCGCCGAAGGTGGTGACGCGGAACAGATGACCGAAGGTGTTGTAGGACATGGCGCTTCTTCGAGGTTCACGGCCTCTTAGAACCAAAGCGCCCCGGTGTCACCTCCGGCCTGCTGTGAGCCCTCCCCGGAGCGTTCACTCGACACGGATCACGTAGGTATAGGTCCGGATCGTCGGCAGCCCGAGATCCGTCGAGCTCCACGGCACGTCGAGGGAAACCTCGTCCGTGCCCTTGAACCCCTTCTTGGGCGTGTAGACGTAAGCCAGCCCGCGAACCTTGGTGCCGGGGCACAGAGTATCCTTGCCGAGCACCTGCTCGTGGGGAACGATGCGCAGGGTTCCGTTGACGGGGGCCTGCTTGATCTTCACGTCGGGAATGACCGACGGGTAGCAGGTGTCGACCTCATAGCCGAGGAAGCCGCCGATGGCGGAAACCGTATTCGCCTTGACGGTCCGCTCACGCGTCTCGGCGGATGCGGCGCCCATCATGGCAAGAATTCCTGCGGCAACGATGAAAACCCGCCTCATAACATGCTCCTGGTTGAGTAATATCGTTTCCTCGAAGAGCATATTTTCCTTGAGGCTACAATAGCCGAGGCTCCTCATCCTTTATCCGGGGCTGCCATTGCACGTTCTCCTTGTTGGAGAAGGCGCGAGATTGCGTAGCGGCATATAGTCCTTTATGGGGCCCTCATGACGACGCAAGATCATATGAACAACCGCTACGGCAGCTTGGCCGCCCTGGTCTACGACCTCGACAAGCCGGTCGGCCGCATCTTCGGCAGGGAAATCGATTTCTACCGTGAGCGCCTCGCGGATTGCCGGGGGCGCATTCTGGAGCCGGGCGTGGGCAACGGGCGGCTGCTGGTCCCGCTCCTGGAAGCCGGGTTGCCCATCGAGGGATTCGATGCGTCCGAGGAAATGCTGGAGCGCTGCCGCGCGTATTGCCGGACGCGGGGCCTGTCACCGCGCCTGGAGCGGATGCGTTTCCAGGACTTCGCCTATGACCACGCATTCGATGCGATCATCGTTCCCTTCGGCTCGTTCCAGCTCATCGGCGATTTCGGGGAGGCCCTGGCAGTCCTCAGGCGCTTTCACGACCATCTCGCACCCGGCGGCTGCCTGATCGTGGATCTCGATCCCGTCAGCGACTTCTTCGGCAACAGCCTCCGGGTTCGCAGCTGGCAGACCGGCGACGGCGATCTGATCACGCTTCAGGCCCAACAGGTCGAGGTCGACCATATCGCCCAGCGAAAGGTCTCGCATCTGCGCTACGAGCGCTGGCGTGACACGCGCCTGATCGAAACCCAATTGGAGCTCTTCACGCTGCGTTGGTGGGGCATGCGCGAGTTCGAACTGGCCCTGAAGGCGAGCGGCTTCGGCGATATCGTCATCTCGGGCAGCCACGAGCACGGTCGCGCGCCGAACCGCGAGGACTGGATGATCACCTTCGAAGGGCGTCGGGAGTAAAACGTACCGGGGTGGGCTTAAACCCACCGATAGCTGCGTCCTTCGATCACGAGGACCCGCCCCTGCCAGATATCGAGGCTCGCGGCCTGGCGGGTGGAGACGCCGCAGGCCATGGACAGGAAGGCCCGGGCGACGCCGCCATGGGCCACCACCGCCGTGTCGCGGGTCAGATCGTAGAGGAAGGGGCGGATGCGCTCGACCAGCATGGCGTAGCTCTCGCCGCCGCCGGGCGGGGCGTAGTGCCATTTGTCCTGCTCGCGCAGAGACGCAAGCTGCGGCTCGGCCTTGCGGACCTCCTTCCAGGTCATGCCTTCCCAAGCGCCGAAGGTCAGCTCGACCAGGCGCTCGTCCAGCTTGTAGCCCTCGGGGTGGAGGCCCATGGTCCGGCGCATGATTTCCATGGTCTCGCGGGTGCGGGTCATGGGGCTCGCGACATAGGCCAGATCTTCGTAACGGGGCGCGAGGGCGGCGAGCCGTCTCCCCGCCTCCTCCGCCTGGACGCGGCCCATATCGTTGAGGGGGATGTCCTTCTGCCCCTGGAGCCGTCCTTCGAGATTCCAGTCCGTCTCGCCATGGCGAATGAAGTAGATCGTGGGGCGGGACGGGGTCACGGTTCAGGTCCGGTTACGCGTGGGGCACAGGTCGGCGCAGGCTAGTCTTTGTCGAGGGACAGGTCCGGAGCTTCCGGGTTCTTCATGCCGACCACGTGGTAGCCCGCATCCACGTGCAGGATCTCGCCGGTCATGCCGCGGGACATGTCGGAGACGAGATAGGCGGCGGTGTCGCCCACCTCCTCGATGGTGACCGTGCGGCGCAGGGGCGAGTTGTACTCGTTCCATTTCAGGATGTAGCGGAAATCGCCGATGCCGGAAGCGGCGAGCGTCTTGATCGGGCCAGCCGAGATGGCGTTGACGCGGATGTTCTTGGGGCCCAGATCCGCCGCCAGATAGCGCACCGAGGCCTCGAGCGCCGCCTTCGCCACGCCCATGACGTTGTAGTGCGGCATCCACTTCTCGGCGCCGTAATAGGTGAGCGTCAGCAGCGAGCCGCCATCGGTCATGAGCTTCTCGGCGCGCTGGGCGATGGCCGTGAAGGAATAGCAGGAGATGAGGAGCGACTTGGTGAAGTTGCCCTCCGAGGTCTCCACATAGCGGCCCGTGAGCTCGTCCTTGTCCGAGAAGGCGATGCAGTGAACCACGAAGTCGAGGGAGCCCCACAGGCGCTTCACCTCTTCGAACACGGCGTCGATGGAGGCCCCGTCCGTCACGTCGCAATGGCCGACGACGGCGGCGTCGAGCTCCTTCGCGAGCGGTTCGACGCGCTTCTTGAGGGCGTCGCCCTGATACGTGAAGGCGAGTTCCGCCCCATGCTGGCGGGCTGCCTGTGCAATGCCCCAGGCGATGGAACGGTTATTCGCCACGCCCATGATCAAGCCGCGCTTGCCGGCCAGAATGCCGGTGGCCTTTGTCTCCGCCATGGTTCACCTAGATCGTCGCTGGAGAGGTCAATTGAGGAACGGCCTCTTTAGCCGACCCTGAGACCACGGGGAAGCCCTCTTGGCATCCGGCGGCCCGATCCGGGCCGATGAGGATTAATTTTCTAAGAAGCTATTACTTAGAAGCTATTACTTAGCCTTCGCCGAGGCGCGCCTGCGGGCATAGTCCATCAGGTCGTCGTCCACGACCTCCGGCAGCCTGACCTCGGCGATCACGAAGAGATCCCCATGCCCGGTCTTGGTCGGCAGGCCCTTGCCCCGCAGGCGGAAGGTGCGGCCGGAATTGGTCATGGGCGGGATCTTCATCTCCACCGACCCGGTGAGCGTCGGAACGCGCACCGCCCCGCCGAGGATGGCCTCCTCGATCTCGATGGGCAGGCGCGCGCGCAGGTCCGAGCCCTCGACCGTGAAGCGGTCATGGGGCGCCAGCTTGATGGTCAGGAGCGCATCGCCTGGCTGCCCGCCGGGGATGTCCTGGCCCAGGCCGCGCAGCCGGATGACCTGGCCGTCGCTCACGCCCTTGGGAATCACCACGTCCACGTCGCGGCCGCTCGAAAGGCGGATTCGCTTCTTCGCCTCGGCGGCGACGTCCTCCAAGGTGACCGTGAGCGTGGCCGTGACATCCGCGCCCTTCGCCTGCCGGGAATGGCCGCGCCCCTGCCGGGGGCTCTCGCCCGCGGACTTGAAGGCGTTCTCGAAGATCTGGGAGAACAAGTCCTCGCCCGCATCGGCGCCGAACCCGCTCCGGCTGCTGCGCCGCCCGCCGAAGGGGCTGCCGCCGCCGAAGCCGAACCCGGCGAAATCCTCCGGCCGCGCGCCGCCCCGGCCGCCACCGAATCCCTCGAAGCCCTGGAACCGCGGCTTGCCCTCGGCGTCGATCTCGCCCCGGTCGAACTGGGCACGCTTGGTCGCGTCGCCGAGAATCTCATAGGCCGCGTTCGCCTCCGCGAACTTGTCCTTGGCCTTCGGATCGCTCTTGTTGCTGTCCGGATGGTAGGTCTTCGCGAGCTTGCGGAACGCCTTCTTGATCTCCGCCTCGGTCGCAGAGCGGGACACGCCCAGAACATCGTAGGGGTTGCGCATCGTGGATTCCATAAACCGTCGGATTGGGAGCGTGGGAACTCAACGGGTTCGACGGTCATATGGGCAAAGTGTTGCCCGTTTGCAACGCCTTTGCCGATGAAAGCTAGGCCTTGGCGGAGCCTTTCAGGGGCTTGATCTCCTTGATCGCCCAGTCGCCGCCGGAAGGCCGGCAGGCCATGCCCTGGAGGGCAGCCGCGGACGGGCCGCTCAGGTTGGCCGAGAAAGCCCGGCAGATCTCATCGTCCTTCACGAAGGGAGCGCCGGTGGGGGTGAAGGTGCCCTTGCGGGTCGAGTCGGGGTTGTCCCACGACACCTGGGTGCCCGGCCCCTGCGGGTCGAGGGCCACCGCGAGAGCCGCCTTGGCGCGGCGCCAGTCTTCCTCGTTGAGATCCGCGGAGAGAGGCGTGACGGCGTTGGTGACGATGCTGCCCGTCGATGCCGGTTCGTCATCGTCCAGGGGCGACAGGCCGAACGAGAAGCTGCATGCGCTCACGGACAGGGCGACCAGTCCGACGGCCAGGATTTTCATGGCTTCGCCGGCGATGGCATCTGCTCTATAACGGCGCGCATTGATCCACGTCACGCGTCGGGTCCCCCGGAACCAAACTCACAGAACGAGATAAAACAGTGAACCCGTTAACAACCGGTGACTTTACCGAGTCGGAAGAGCCCTTCGGCCTCTTCAGCGAGTGGCTGAAGGAGGCGGAAGCCTCGGAGCCGAACGATCCCAACGCCATGGCGCTGGCGACCGTCGACGAGACGGGACTTCCGAACGTGCGCATGGTCCTGCTGAAGGGCTTCGACGAAAACGGCTTCGTGTTCTACACCAACACGGAATCCAACAAGGGCCGGGAGCTTCTGGGGCAGAAGAAGGCAGCCCTCGTGCTGCACTGGAAGAGCCTGCGCCGCCAGGTGCGCGCCCGCGGCCCGGTGACGATGGTGAGCGACGCGGAGGCCGACGCCTACTTCCAGAGCCGTCCCCGCGACAGCCGCATCGGCGCCTGGGCAAGCCAGCAGTCGCGGCCGCTCGAGAGCCGCTTCGCCCTGGAGAAGGCGGTGGCCCTCAACGCCGCGAAATACGCGGTCGGCGAAGTGCCGCGCCCGCCCTACTGGACGGGCTTCCGCATCGCGCCCGTCTCCATCGAGTTCTGGCAGGACAAGCCCTTCCGGCTCCACGACCGCGTCGTCTTCACCCGCGAGGGCGACGGCTGGCGGAAGGTGCGGCTTTATCCGTGACCCGAATCCTGGGCCATAGACCCTGCGCCCGAACCGGGATAAGGCTCTGGCCCCTCTTATTCTGAGAAACACCTATGTCATCCTCAGCCCCCAATTCCCGCCGCATCATGCTGCTCACCGGCGCCAGCCGGGGCATCGGTCATGCCACGGTCAAGCGCTTCTCGGCGGCCGGGTGGCGGGTCATCACCTGCTCGCGGCATGGCTTTCCCGAGAACTGCCCCTGGGAGATGGGTCCGGAGGATCACCTGCAGGTCGATCTGGCGGATGCGCAGGACACCCGCCGCGCCATCGCGGAGGTGAAGGAGCGCCTCGCGGCCGAGGGCGGCTGCCTGCACGCCCTGGTCAACAATGCGGGCATCTCGCCGAAAGGCTCGGGCGGATCGCGGCTCGGAACCCTCGACACCCGCTACGAGGACTGGCTCCGCGTCTTCCAGGTGAACTTCTTCGCCTCGATCATGCTCGCCCGGGGCCTTCAGGACGAGCTCACGAAGGCCAAGGGCTCCGTGGTCAACGTAACCTCCATCGCGGGCTCCCGCGTCCACCCCTTCGCGGGCGCGGCCTATGCCACGTCGAAGGCGGCGCTCGCATCGCTCACCCGCGAGATGGCCTCGGATTTCGGGCCGCTCGGCGTGCGCGTCAACGCCATCTCGCCGGGCGAGATCGACACCTCGATCCTCTCGCCGGGCACAGACAAGATCGTCCAGCAGATCCCCATGCGCCGCCTCGGCACGCCGGACGAAGTGGCGAAGGCCATCTACTTCCTCTGCACGGATGCGAGTTCCTACGTGAACGGCGCGGAGCTCCACATCAACGGCGGCCAGCACGTGTGAACGAGGGTCTGCGCGCGAACTTCTTCCGATGCCGCGCGGGAGAGGCGTGCATGAGGATCTTGTGTCAGGTGCGGACTAGTTCGCGCGGGTGCCGAGCGACAGCTCCGTCCTGAACGCCTCGCTCAGGCTCCTGGCGAAGGTGGCCGTCAGATGGTGTCGATCCCGGTAGACGAAAACGCCGCCGATCACCGTCGGGCACCGTTCGGCATCGCACAGGTACTTCGTCAGATCCAATGGGCGCAGTTCCAGGGCATTGGACACCTTCACCACAGGATCCTCACGGAAGGCCACCGCGCGCTTCGGAGCGCAATCGACACTCCAGTCCTTGCTGGTTGCGATGCACTTGTCCGCATCGAAGCCGAGCCAGGGCGTGGAACGGACAGGGCGCACGTCAAGCCCCATGGCGATCAGGCGGGACCAGGCCTCCGCCATGCCCTTCAGGGTCGTCTCGGGATAGGCCGGGGATTGCGAGATCAACACCAGATCCGGCCGCTCTCGCTCCAGCCATGCAATCACGTTCTTCGACCAGTCGAGGCACTCGGTATAGAGGCGCTTGAAGGGCGGGTGGTAAAACGCCTCCAGCGAAAACAGGCATGCCGACTTGGACACGCCGCGGAAATAGACGGCCCCGTTGCGCGCGAGTTCTTCGAATGCAGGGTAGAGATGCCCTGCATGGGAATCCCCGATCATGACGATCTTCATCCTGGCCGCCGGATTGCCGTAAACACAGGTCAGGACTTCGCTCTTGCGCTGCTCCTGATGGCATTTCGTCTTGTAGATGAGCGGCACGTCCTCCCTCGCGGTCTCGGGCCGGGGAATGACGTTGAGGATGTCCTCCTTCCGCCAGTCGTATCGAGGATCGACCATCGCCATCGCTCCAGGCCTGCCTTGCAAGGCCACAGGCCCTTGGTCGAGGTCGCTCCAGGCCAGATAACTCAGCCCCAGCACGAGCGTCGCCGCGATGCAGCCCGCACCGGCGGCAAGCGTTTTCCCGATAGGGAGGGAGCCTGCTCTGAATCGATCTTCGACGAACACAGTGCTGAGATGCGCAAGGCCGCAAGAGGCGAGCAGGATCAGAGCACCGTCAGAAAGACCCGGCGTTCTGCCCGTCACCTCGCCGTAAATGACGATAAGCGGCCAATGCCAGAGATAGAGAGAATAGGAGATGTCGCCGAGGTACTGAAACAATCTCGATTTCAGGAGAACACTGCCGGACCAGGGTGTCTGCGCTCCGCTGGAGGCGATGACGGCCGCAGCGGCGAGTGTCGGAAGCAGCGCCGCGTAGCCCGGAAATTGCGTGCTCTCGTCATAAGCGAAGCTCGCGACGGCGATGCCGAGAATACCGGCCAGGCCCAGCACCGCACGCAGGGACGACGACAAAGCATCCTTCACGAAGGAGACGGCAAGGGCGCCGCCGAGCGCCAGTTCCCACGCTCGGGTCGTGGTCGCGAAATAGGCGATTCCCGGATCCCGAGGTGTGAGGAAGACGGAATAGGCGAGAGACCCGGACCCGACGACCGCGATGATCCACCCGAAAGCCTTGCGCGAATCGAATCCGGCCTTGCGCGCGACGGCTAGAATGGGAAACAGGATCAGGGGCCAGATGATATAGTACTGCTCTTCGACCGACAGGGACCAGAAATGGTTCATCGGCCCCTTCGTGTCGCCTGCCAGATAATCCACGGCCTGGGCCGCCAGGAACCAGTTCTGGACATAGGCCGCACTGGCGACGATGCCGTTGACGATGTCCGGCCACTGACCTTTCGGGAACAGCGGAATGCTCAGCGCGACCGCAATCGACACCACGGTCGCAGCGGGAAGAAGGCGCCTGATGCGGCGGGCATAAAATCCCAAGATGCCGATGCGGCCCTTGGCCTCGAATTCCTTGACGAGCGAACCGGTGATCAGGAACCCCGAGATGACGAAGAAGACGTCGACGCCGACATATCCGCCGGGCAAGGCCGAGGGCCAGATGTGATAGATCAGGACGGAGAGGACCGCAATCGCCCGAAGTCCCTGCACCTCTTCGATGATGTGATGGCGGGGATGATGCATGACGCCCTGAAGCTCCGGCAAGGCTTCATGCCTCGGCCAAGTACCGGCGGCTGATACTCAGGATCAGGTCCGATGGCAAGCTGCGGGCGGCCTGCCACCGGAACCGGTCATATCTTATGACGTCCAGCCCCTCGGCGGCGGGGCGGCAAGCTCTGCGTGCGACACGATGTCTGGCTTGGACCCTTCGGCTTCAATCCATCACGCCGCCTCGGCGGGCCAGGTTCCCACGTAGCGTGACTGGGGCCGGATGATGCGGCCGGTGCGGGTCTGCTCGATGGCGTGGGCCACCCAGCCCGCCGTGCGGCCGGCGGCGAAGAGCGGCGTGAAGCCCTCGCGCGGGACGCCGAGCGCGTCGAGCAGGATGGCCGTGTAGAACTCCATGTTGGTGTCGAGGCGGCGGCCGGGCTTGCGGCGTTCCAGCACCTTGAGAGCAACGGCCTCGACCGCCTCCGCGAAGGCGATGCGGTTGTCCTTGCCCTTCAGCCGGCCGGCGGCCGCCTTGAGCACGTCTGCCCGCGGATCGCGCACCCGGTAGATGCGGTGGCCGAAGCCCATGAGGCGCTCGCCGCGCGCCATCGCATCGTCGAGCCAGGCATCCGCGTTCTCCACCGTGCCGATGGCATCCAGCATGTCGAGCACCGGACCGGGCGCGCCCCCATGGAGCGGCCCCTTCAGGGCGCAGAGCCCGGCCACGACGGAAGACAGGATCCCGGCCTGGGTCGAGGCGACCACGCGCGCCGTGAAGGTGGAGGCATTGAGCCCATGGTCGATCACCGTCACGAGATAGGTGTCGAGGCCCTTCGCCTCGCCGGCGTCCACCGGCGCGCCGCGCATCATGCGCAGGATGTCGGCCGCATGATGCGCGGCCGGGTCCGGCGCGACCGGCGCAAGGCCCCGGGAGCCACGCACCGCCATGGAAGCCGCGACGCCGGCCGCGCCGACGGCCAGGGCGGGATGGTCTTCCTCCGCATCGGGCAGGCTCGCAAGAAGAAGACGCATGCCTTCCACCGCCGTCAGGCCGGAGAGCCGCGGGGCGAGCGGCGCGAGGTGAGCGTAGGCCCTTGCCCTGGCCCTTCCCAGAAGCGCCCGCGGATCGCCGCCCGCATTCGGCACGAGGCCGCTCCAGAGCATGGCCACCGCATCCTCGAAGGCAACCCGCCCGGCCAGCTCCTCCAGGTCATGCCCGGCGATGATCAGGCGGCCCGCCTCGCCGTCCACATGGCTCAGGGCGGTTTCGGCGGCCACCACGTCGTCAAGTCCGATCGTCATGAACATTTCTCCTCATGTTGCGAAGAGCTTCACGCCGGCCTTGCGGAACCGTCAATCTTGAATCAACATATCAACATATGAGCGCAGTTCCCCTCGATCTCACATCGGCCGATGAGGCCTCCGCCCGCCTCGGCATCAGCCGGGCGAGCCTCTACGCCTATGTGAGTCGCGGCCTGATCCGCTCCTTTTCCTCGCCGCACGATCCGCGACAGCGGCTCTACGCCCTTGAGGACGTGGAGACCCTCGTGGAGCGCAAGGCGCGGTTCCGCCGCCCCGCCGTCGCGGCCGCGACCGCCCTCGACTGGGGCCTGCCGGTCCTGGAGACGAGCATCACCCAGATCAGGGATGGGCGGTTCTTCTATCGCGGGGAGGACGTCCTCGCGCTCGCCAGAACGGCCAGTCTCGAGGAGACCGCACGCCTCCTGATCGGCGCACTGGACGAACAAGCCTTCACATCCCCCTCGCGGATCCCCGGCCCCCTCCCCGGCCCCGCCTTCGGCCCCCATGCTTTCGTGGCGCAGGCGGTGCGCCTTCTCTCGGAGCCGGCGCCCAAGGAGGCGCGGGCGGCGGAGGTGGCTGCGATCCTGCGCCTGATGGCGGCCGCATCCAGCGGCGCCGATCCGGGCACGGAGCCGCTCCATCGCCACCTGGCCTCGGCCTGGAAGGTCCCGCCGCAGGCCGCCGATGCGATCAGGCGGGCGCTCGTTCTCTGCGCGGATCACGAACTCAGCTCCTCGGCCTTCGCGGTGCGGGTCACGGCCTCGACGGGCGCGGCCCTGCGGAATGCGGTCATCGCGGGCCTCGTGGCCCTGAGCGGCCCCTATCACGGCGGCATGACCGAGCGGGTCAGGGCCTTTCTCGATGCGCCCGGAACCGTGCCGCTCCCCGGCTTCCGGCACCGCCTCTACCCGGAGGGCGACCCCCGGACGGCGGCCCTTCTGGAAAACGTGCCGCTGCTCGCTTCCGACGCCACGACCCTGCAGGCCATCGCGAACGCGTCGGGCGGGAGGCCCGGCATCGATGTGGGCCTCGTCATGCTGGAACGGGCCTATGGACTGCCGGCGGGCGCTGCCTTTACGCTCTTCGCCATCGGACGCACGGCAGGCTGGCTCGCCCACGCCATCGAGCAGCGCGGCCAGGCGACCCTCATCCGGCCGCGGGCCCGCTATGTCGCGGCCGACGGAACCCCTGCCCGGCAATCGCACGATGACCCGTGACCGCTTCTATCCTTCCCGCCCCGTTCTCGCCGCCTCTGTCGCGGTGATCCGCGAGGGGCGCATTCTGCTCGCGGCGCGGGGAAAGCCTCCGAGCGAAGGGCTTTTCTCCCTGCCGGGCGGCATGGTCGAGACCGGGGAAACCCTGGCCGAGGCCGCTCTCCGGGAGCTGCGCGAAGAGGTCGGGGTCGAAGCCAGGATCACCGGCCTGATCGCGCCTGTCGAATTCATTGAAAGGGACGATAAAGGCCATATAAAGCATCATGTCGTCATCGCCGCCCATGCCGCCCGCTGGGTCTCGGGCGAACCCCAGACAGGCCCGGAGCAAAGGAAATCCGTTGGATCACGGAACGCGATATCGCCAGCCTGCCGATGACGGCGGGGCTTCCTGCGATCCTGGAACAGGCCTTCCGGATGGCGCGGAAGGATGGCGCAGCATGATCCGCGCAGTCCTGATCCTCGCCCTGTCCGGGCTCGTCTGGGCATCGCCCCAGCCTGCGTCGGCCCAGGGCTTCTTCGAGCGCCTGTTCGGCCCTCCGCGGGATCCCAACGTGCCCCTGCAGCCCTACCGGCCGCAGCCTCAGCCGCAATACCGCCCCCAGCCTGCACCTCAACCCCAGCCGCAGCAGCGGCGCCCGCAGCAGCCCCAGTCGCAGAGGCCGGCGCCGCTGCAGCAGGCGGAGCCCGCGCCCGTCGTCGAGCCGCCGCCCGCGCCCTACGAGAAAGAGCTTCTGCGGCTTGCCGAGATCATGGGGTCGCTCGCCATGCTGCGTCCTCTCTGCAGCGCGCCCGACGCCTCGGAGTGGAGCCAGCGCATGCGGATCCTGCTCGACACGGAGGGCACGACTCCCGGCCGCAAGGAACGCCTCGCCGGAGCCTACAACAAGGGCTATCAGGCCTATGCCCTCACCTACCGGGTCTGCACCGCCTCGGCGCAGGAGGCCTCGGTCCGGTTCCTGGCGGAGGGCGAGCAGCTCGCGCGCAACATCACCGGGCGCTACGGCGGCTGACGGGGCGCCTCCCCTTCATCCGGAGGTGTTGCAGCAACGCCTCTTATCCACATTTTTCATGAAAAATCCTCTCGCGTTAACCTCCTTGCAAGGTGATGCTGGCGGCGGGACGGCGCTGCGTCTAGAACCGATTCAACCGAACTCGCGCGCCGCCCCTCAAAAGGGGCCTGGATCATGAACGACAACGACGTCCCTCTCACCGAGCTGCCCGAACTCAGCGCCCTCAAGCAGGCGGCCCTGAGCTATGTGACCGAGGCCTTCGCCGAGGCCGAGCTCGATGGGCTCGACGGCGACTGCATGGCGCAGGCCGCCCTCTTCGCGGCCTTCACCGAGCTCGTCGCCACCTATGGCGAGGACGCCGTCGCCGAATATGCCGCGACCCTGCCGGACAAGATCCGCACGGGGGCGTTCTCCATGGCGATGTCGCTGAAGCATTGAGGCAGGCGCTCATCCCATGAAGGGCGCCAAACTCCGGGTCGCCCGGCCCACGGACCGGCTCGAGGACATCGTGCGCTTCTACCGCGACGGCCTCGGCTTCGAGGTCATCGCCTCCTTCGACGGCCACGACGGCTTCGACGGGCGGATGCTGGGCCATCCCCAGGCCCCCTGGCATCTGGAGTTCACGCATCATCGCGGCCACACGGCCGGCCGCGCCCCGACCCAGGACAACCTGCTCGTCTTCTATCTTCCCGACCGCGCCGAATGGGAGGCCGCCGTCGCGCGCATGCGCGCCCATGGCCATTCGCCCGTCCCCTCCTACAATCCCTATTGGGACCGGCAGGGACTCACCTTCGAGGACCCGGACGGCTATCGTATCGTGCTGCAGAGCATGGCTTGGGTGAAGTAAGGGTCTTCGCTTGAAGCGAGGACCATGAGGACTCTCGATCATGCTGGATCTCCCGGCCTTCCTGACCTTCTACACGGCCGTGCTGGCCCTTCAACTCGCACCCGGGCCCGACATGATTCTCCTGTTGAGCCGCGGCGTGGGCCAGGGACGGCGCACCGCCGTTCTCACCGCGATCGGCATGACGCTGGTGGCCGGTCTCATCCAGCTTCCTCTCCTGGCATTGGGGGTGTCGTCCGTCATCCAGGCATCGCCCCTGGCCTTCGATCTGCTGCGTTGGTCGGGAGCGGCTTATCTGGTCTGGCTCGGAGGCAAGCTCGTCGTCGGATCCTTTCGCGGCTCCCATGGGCTGGAACGGAAAGCGGCGCAGCCGATTTCAGACGCGGCCGCCCTTCGCCAAGGCATGATCAACAATCTGACCAACCCGAAGGCGATGGTGTTCATGCTGGCGTTCCTGCCGCAATTCGTCGATCCGACGAGCGCCTGGCCCGTGACGGGGCAATTGCTGTTTCTCGGTGCCGTACAGAAGATCTCCGGCTTCTTCGTGCTCGGAGGCGTCGCGCTGGGCGCGGGAGCGGTCGGAGACTGGCTCTCGCGCCGACCGGGCCTCATCGCCTGGCAGGAGCGCTTCGCCGGCCTCATCATGGTTGCGCTCGGCCTGCGCCTCGCTTTCAGCGGAGATGCATCCGCGATGCGACGCTAATGCCCGAGGGAAATAGTTTCATCCACCGATGTCACTCAGAATCTTGTGCAATGGCCTTTCGTTCGTCCAAAGCGCAGCGCTCCAGCCCATCGCCTTAGCGCCCTGCACATTTCTAGCAGCGTCATCGATTAGAAGAATGTCGCTTGGATTAAAGCCAGTCCGTGCAACCACAGCGCGGAAAAATTCCGGCTCAGGCTTTTTGGCGCCGATCTGAGCGGAATATTGAATGCTATCGACGTGTTTAGCCAAGCCGAGTTTATCCAAAAGGTATTTTGCCCTTAGGTGCTCCTGATTGGTCGCAAGATGGATCTGAATTCCGGAGGACCGGAGTTGGATAAGATCGGCCAATAGGCTCTCGTCCAAGCGCGCATCCCTTGAGAACCAGTATTCGATCAGCTGCTCGGCAGTGAGATGTGGAGCAATCTTCCGCAAAACCGGTCGAAGTCGATCAGCAAGCGCGGCCCGACCGATGACGATCTCATCCCAATACACGGCGAAAAATTCTCGATGGAGATCGTCGGCAGATATTCCAAGATCAGCCTCAAGCGACATCGACCAATGGCGGCCATCATCTGATCTTCCTCGAACCAGCACACCATCGACGTCCACCATGATGGCCCTGATCGGCATGGATCATTCTCCGCCTTGCGTCTCCTCGAACCGAACCACCTCACCCTGCGATGGCGTTTCGAGCGAGCCGTCCCACATCACCACGTTGCCACGCACGACCGTGCCGATGGGCCAGCCAGTGACCTTCTTGCCGTCGTAAGGGGTCCAGCCGCATTTCGATGCGATCCAGTCGTTCGTGATCGTCTCGGTGCGCTTCAGGTCGACCACGGTGAAGTCCGCATCGTACCCGACGGCGATGCGGCCCTTGTTCGCGATGCCGAAGAGGCGCTTGGGACCCGCGCTCGTGAGATCGACGAAGCGCTCCAGCGTCAGCCTGCTCGCGTTCACATGATCGAGCATGATCGGCACGAGCGTCTGCACGCCGGTCATGCCGGAGGGCGTGTTGGGATAGGTCTTGTCCTTTTCCTCGCGCGTATGCGGCGCGTGATCGGAGCCGAGAATGTCGGCGATGCCTTCGTCCAGCCCCTGCCACAGCGCCGCGCGATGCGCCTCGTCGCGCACGGGCGGGTTCATCTGGATATAGGTGCCGAGACGCTCGTAATCCTCGGGGCCGGCGAGCGTCAGGTGATGGGGCGTGACCTCCACCGTGACGAGATCCTTGTGGTCCTTCAGGAGCGCCATTTCCTCGGCGGTGGTGACGTGCAGCACATGGATGCGCGCGCCCGTATCCCGCGCGATGCGCACGAGGCGCTGCGTGCAGGCAAGCGCCACTTCCGCCGAACGCCAGACGGGATGCGAACGCGGATCGCCCTCGATGCGCAGATCCTTGCGCGCGCGCAGCATCGCCTCGTCCTCGGAATGGAAGGCGGCGCGGCGGCGGGTCCGGCGCAGGATGGTGGCGATGCCCTCGTCGTCCTCGACGAGGAGCGAGCCGGTGGACGAGCCCATGAACACCTTGATGCCGGCGGCGCCCGGCAGGCGCTCCAGCTCCGGCACGTCCTTCGCGTTCTCATGCGTGCCGCCCACCCAGAAGGCGAAATCGCAATGCATGCGATGATGCCCGCGGCGCACCTTGTCGGCGAGCGCCTCGGGCGTCGTGGTCTGCGGGTCGGTGTTGGGCATCTCGAACACGGCCGTGACGCCGCCCATGACGGCCGAGCGGGAACCGGTCTCCAGATCCTCCTTGTGGTCGAGGCCGGGCTCGCGGAAATGGACCTGGGTGTCGATGACGCCGGGCAGGATATGCAGGCCCCGGCAATCGATCTCCCGCGCGGCGGAGGCTTGCGACAGGTCGCCGATGGCGGCGATCCGCCCGTTGCGCACGCCGATGTCGCGCTCCACGCGCCCGTCGTGGTTCACGACGACGCCGCCTTTGAGGATCAGGTCGAAGGTCTGGGGCATGGCAATCTCATCCCTTGAGGCCGCTGCGGAACGGGCATATGTCACGCATCCATCTTGAGCAAGGGGAGCGCAGCACATGCCGTCAGTCCATCTGGCCGACCGTGGCGTGGTAAGGGTTTCAGGCGAGGACGCCAAGAGTTTTCTCGACAACCTCATCACCTGCGACCTCGACCGCGTCACGCCGGAGACCGCCCGGCTCGGTGCCCTGCTGACGCCCCAGGGCAAGATCCTGTTCGACTTTCTCGTTCTCCAGGCCCCGGAGGATATCGGCGGCTCCTATTACCTCGACTGCCTCAAGGTCTTCGCGCCCGACCTCGCCAAGCGCCTCGGCTTCTACAAGCTGCGGGCGAAGATTGCGGTGGAGGACCTGTCGGGTTCCCTCGCCGTGGTGGCGGGCTGGGATGCGCCCCGGCCGGAGGACGAGGCCGGGCTCGTGGTTGCGGACCCGCGCCTGCCCGCCCTCGGCTGGCGCGCCATCGTGGCGACCCAGGATGCGGCGGAATTCGCAAAGGATCCGGCAGAGGCCTATCACGCCCACCGCATCGCCCTCGGGGTGCCCGAGGGCGGCCGCGACTTCCTCTTCGGGGACGCCTTCCCCCACGAGGCGCTGATGGATCAGCTCAACGGGGTCGATTTCGACAAGGGCTGCTACGTGGGCCAGGAGGTGGTCTCCCGCATGCAGCACCGGGGCACCGCCCGCACCCGGATCGTGCCGGCGCGCTACGAGGGCGGCTTCGCGGCGGAAACGGGGGTCGAGGTCATGGCCGGAGACAAGATCCTGGGCAAGACGGGAACGGGAGCCGAAGGGCGCGGGCTCGTGATGATCCGCCTCGACCGGGCGGAGGACGCGCTCAAGGCGGGCGAGACCATCAGGGCGGGCGGCATTCCCGTCAGGCTGGAAAAGCCGTCCTGGATCGGCTTTCCCTTCCCGGGAGAACCGTAAAACCGCCCCTGCCCGCGATAAAGCCAAGCTTCGGCAGGAACAAAGACCTCACGAAAACGTTACAGTCCACCGACCTGCCGAAGACGGCACTTCAAGCGCACGTGCGTGTCGGCGGCTGGGGAAATTGGATGAACGCGGTTCACAGTATCGGATCGATGCCCTCCGAAGGGCGGTTTCAGCTTCTCGTCGATGCGGTGACCGACTACGCCATCTACATGCTCGACCCGACCGGTATCGTTTCCAGCTGGAACGCGGGCGCCCAACGCTTTAAGGGCTATGTGGAAAGCGAGATCCTGGGCGAGCACTTCTCGAAGTTCTACACCGAGGAGGACCGCGCCACCGGCCTGCCCCGGCGCGCGCTGGAGACGGCGGCCCGCGAAGGCCGGTTCGAGGCGGAAGGCTGGCGCGTGCGCAAGGACGGCACGCGCTTCTGGGCCCATGTGATCATCGACCCGATCCGCGATCCCCGCGGGCAGCTGATCGGCTTCGCCAAGGTGACGCGCGACATCACCGAGCGTTGGAAAACGCAGCAGGCGCTTCGGGAGAGCGAGGAGCGCTTCCGCCTGCTCGTGCAGGGCGTCATCGACTATGCGATCTACATGCTCGACCCGCAGGGCAACATCACCAACTGGAACGCGGGCGCGCAGCGGATCAAGGGCTACTCGAAGGACGAGATCGTCGGCCAGCACTTCTCGAAGTTCTACACCGAGGAGGACCGCGCCACCGAGCTGCCCCGGCGCGCGCTGGAGACGGCAGCGCGTGAAGGCCGGTTCGAGGCGGAAGGCTGGCGCGTGCGCAAGGACGGCACGCGCTTCTGGGCGAGCGTCGTCATCGACTCGATCCGCGACGAGCAGGGGGAACTGATCGGCTTCGCCAAGGTCACCCGTGACATCACCGAGCGCCGCGAGGCGCAGGAGGCCCTCGCCCAGGCGCAGGCGGCCCTGTTCCAGGCCCAGAAGATGGAAGCCGTCGGGCAGCTCACGGGCGGCGTGGCTCACGACTTCAACAACCTGCTGACGATTATCGTCAACAGCCTGGACCTCTTGAGCCGCAACACGCGCGATGCCCGCGACATGCGCCTCATCGAGAGCGCCCAGCACGCGGCCCAGCGCGGGGCGAAGCTGACGCAGCAGCTTCTGGCCTTCTCCCGCCGCCAGCCGCTGCAGCCCGCCCTGCACAACCCGAACACCCTGATCGAAGGCTTCGAGGCGATCCTGCGGCGAGCCTGCGGAGAACTGGTGGGAATGCAGCTTTCCCTTGCGCCGCGCATCCGGCCGGTTTCGGTCGACGGGCCGCAATTCGAGGCGGCCCTGCTCAACCTCATCGTCAATGCCCGCGATGCCATGCCGGAAGGCGGCGAGCTGAAGATCGCGACGGCCAACGTGACCTTGAGCGAAGCGGATCGAGCCTCGTCCGGGCTGGAGCCCGGCCATTACATTTCCGTCACGGTGGAGGATACGGGCTCCGGCATGACGCCCGAGGTTCTCAGCCGCGTCTTCGAACCCTTCTTCACCACGAAGGATGTCGGCAAGGGCACCGGACTCGGCCTGAGCCAGGTCTACGGGTTCGTCACCCAGTCGGGCGGACACATCAAGATCGAGAGCACCCCTGGCCGCGGCACCAGCGTTGTCCTTCTGCTGCCGGCCCAAAACGACGGGGAAGAAACCGTGGACGACGAGGGCGATACGGCACGCCCGGCCCGTGACAGCGCCGGGACCGTGCTGATCGTCGAGGACGAGCCCGCCGTGATGGAAGTGGCGAGCGAGATCTTCGACAGCCTGGGCTATGATGTCCTGACCGCCTCGGACGCCAACGGCGCGATTGCCGTTCTGGAGAGCGACGCAACTATCGACGTGCTGTTCACGGATGTGGTCATGCCCAACGGCATGAACGGCGTGCAACTGTCCCGGAAGGCCTATGAGATACGGCCCACCCTCAAGATCTTGCTGGCCTCCGGCTATCCCATGTCCGCCCTGCCGGCCGAGGGCTTGAGCGCAGGCGTTGCCTTCATCAGCAAGCCCTACCGCTGGACGGAGCTCGCCGACAAGCTGCGGGTGCTCCGGTCGGGAGCCTGAAGGCCCATCGCCCCGCGTGATGTGTCGCATCCGCAAATTTGATTGGTCTATCCGATTGCCCGTCTCTAGCATCCGGCGCGATCTAAGACGGGCCACGCCATGTATCAGCCGCCGCATTTTCGCGAGGACAGCCTCGCGGTTCAACATGCCCTCATGCGGGCCCATCCGCTCGGGCTTCTGGTGACGCTCGGAAGCGCGGGGCTCGTAGCCAACCCCGTCCCCTTTGTGCTCGATGCCGCCCCCTCGGCTTGCGGCACGCTCAGGGCTCATCTGTCGCGGGCCAATCCCCAATGGCAGGATTTCGATGCGTCGCAGGAAGCCCTCGTCGTCTTCCAGGGGCCTGAAACCTACATCACGCCCTCCTGGTATGCGGCCAAGCGCGAGCACGGCAAGGTGGTCCCGACCTGGAACTACGCCATCGTGCAGGCCTATGGCCGCATGCGGGTCATCGACGATCCGGACTGGCTCCTGCAGCAGATCACCGCCATAACCGACGCGCAGGAAGGCGCACAGCCGGAGCCTTGGGCGGTGAGCGATGCGCCGGCCCCGTTCGTGACGGCGCAGCTCAAGGGCATCGTCGGCGTGGAGATCGAGATCAACCGGATCGAGGGCAAGTGGAAGGTCAGCCAGAACCGTTCGGAGGCGGACCGGCTGGGCGTCGCGGCTGGCCTGCGGAGCTCGCAGGACGATGCTTCGCAGCGAATGGCGGATCTGGTGGATGCGCGAGGAGCCCTGCCCGTTGGCTGACGAACTCGCGCCACGGGTCGAGGCCTGCACCCTGAAGGCGCTCGACGAATGGATTGCCCTGCGTCATGCCCTCTGGCCGAGCGCTCCGGCCGAAGAGCACCGCTCCGAGGCGCAGGCCATGCTCTGGGAGCAGAAGAAAGCCATAGCGTTTCTCGTGCGCCTGGCCGACGGCACGGCGGCAGGCTTTGCGGAAGCGTCGCTCCGCCACGATTACGTGAATGGCTGCGCCAGTTCGCCCGTGGCCTTCCTGGAAGGGATCTACGTGCGACCGGATCGTCGCAGGCAGGGGCTTGCACGGCTGCTGTGCCTAGCCGTGGAGGAATGGGCCCGGGGCCTTGGCTGTCGCGAACTGGCCTCCGACGTCGAACTCCACAATACCGGCTCGCAGACAATGCACGACGCCCTCGGCTTCGAGGAGACGGAGCGGGTCGTGTACTACCGCAAGACGCTTCCCTCCTGACGGATTCCGTCGGGGGCGGATCTTTCTGTTTGCCCGCAGTCCCGCTACACAGGTCGCATGACTGACGGACTCATCTTTCATCCCGACGGCAAGGCCCGCTGCTGGTGGCCCGGCACCGACCCGCTTTACGTCACCTATCACGATACGGAATGGGGCGTGCCGGAATTCGACGACCGCGCCCTTTTCGAAAAGCTCATTCTCGACGGGTTCCAGGCCGGGCTGTCCTGGATCACGATTTTGCGCAAGCGCGAGAACTTCCGGAAGGCGTTCTCCGGGTTCGAGCCCGAGAAGATCGTCCGGTTCACCCCGCCCAAGGTCGAGAAGCTGATGCTCGATGCGGGGATCGTGCGCAACCGCGCCAAGATCGAGGCGACGATGGCGGGAGCGAGGGCCTGGCTCGACATCCAGGAGCGCGGCGGCTTCTCGCAGTTCCTATGGAACTTCGTCGACGGGCGGCCGATCCAGAACAACCTCAAGAACCGCTCCCAGGTCCAGGCGGAAACCGACGTCTCGCGGCGCATCTCGAAGGCGCTGAAGGCGGAAGGGTTCAACTTCGTCGGCCCCACCATCGTCTATGCCTTCATGCAGGCGGTAGGCATGGTGAACGACCACCTTGTGGGCTGTTACCGCCACGAGGAATGCGCAGCGATCGCCGAGAAGCTCTGATGGCCAAGGAGCCCCGCGTCTGGCAGCGGATGCTTTCCGGCCGCCGCCTCAACCTGCTCGATCCCTCCCCCCTCGATGTCGAGCTCGACGACATCGCCCACGGGCTCGCGCGGGTGGCCCGCTGGAACGGGCAGACCGTGGGCGGCCACATCTTCTCCGTGGCGCAGCATTCCCTCCTCGTGGAAGCGATCGCGGACCACCACGATCCCGCCATGTCCCGCGAGTGGCGCCTCGCGGTGCTGCTGCACGATGCGCCGGAATACGTGATCGGCGACATCATCTCCCCCTTCAAGGCCGTCATCGGCGATGCCTACAAGGCAATCGAGGCGGGCCTTCTGGGGGCGATCCATCTCCATTTCGGCCTGCCCGCCCAACCGGCGGCAGCCCTCAAGCGCTTCATCAAGCAGGCGGACCGGCAGGCGGCTTTCCTGGAGGCGACCCATCTCGCCGGCTTCGGCCGTGAGGAGGCGATAAAGTTCTTCGGCCGGCCCGAGCCGCTCCCCCGCTCGGTACTGGCCTTCCTGGAGCCCTGGCCCGTGGCGGAGGCCGAGAACCGCTACCGGGAGAAGGTGCTCGCCGTGGCGGCATCGTAGAAAGGCCCGGAAACCATGCCGATTCTGCACGTCTGTCCCCTGTCCCGCCTGCACGAGACCGTGGCCGCGACCCGCGCCAGCCATATGGTGAGCCTCATGGGCCCCGGCGCCATCGTGGAGCGTCCGGCGGGAATCGCGGCGGAGCGCCACCTTTTCCTCAGCGTCAGCGACATCGTGGAGCCCCTGGAGGGCCATGTGCTGGCGGGGGCCGAGCACATGGAGCGGCTGATCGCCTTCGTCCGCGCCTGGGAACGGGAGAGCCCCCTCGTCATTCATTGCTGGTTCGGTATCAGCCGTTCGACCGCAGGAGCCTATATCGCAGCCTGCGCCCTCGCGCCGGAGCGGGACGAGAAGGAGATCGCCCTGGCGCTCAGGCAGGCTTCCCCCAGCGCCACTCCCAACGCCCGGTTCGTGGCCCTGGCCGACGACATCCTGGGCCGCCGGGGCCGCATGGTCGAGGCGATCCGGAGCATCGGACGCGGGGCCGAGGCTATGGAGGGCACGCCCTTCATGTTACAGCTTAACCACCGCTAGCCGATTCCAGCCGGAACGGCCGCGGCCCGATGCATTCCCCGAGGCCTTCCGTTGGAATTACCCCTGCTCGTTGTGCTGGCCCTCAGCATTCCTGTTTGCGCCATCGCAGGGCTAGTCCTCGGCCTTTCGGCTCGCAGCAAGCTCGCGGCCCTGCAGCACCGCCTCTCGGCTCTCGAAGGCGAGATCAGGCTCCTCCGGACCCAGGCGGGTCCGGAGGAGCCTGCGGCGGAGCAGGCTGCCCAGCCCCCTGCCCCGGGAATCCCCGTCGCGGAAGCGCCCGCCGCCGCTTCGCCCGGGACGCCCGACAGGGCTCCCTCCATCGACGGAACCGTTCCCGCCATCCCGGCGGCGCAGCCGTCATCGCCGCAAAGGGCGGATATGGAAGCGACGCTGGGCTCCCGCTGGGCCGTCTGGGTCGGCGGCGTGGCGCTGGCCCTCGGCGGGATCTTCCTCGTCCGCTATTCCATCGAACAGAACCTGCTGAGCCCGGCGACCCGCATCATCCTGGGCGGGCTGTTCGCCCTCGCCCTGATCGGGGCGGGCGAATGGCTGCGCCGGGGCGAGCGCAGCCTCGTCCTGCCCGGCATCCCGCAGGCGAATGTGCCCGCGATCCTGACGGCGGCGGGAACCTGCAGCGCCTTTGCCTCTGCCTATGCGGCCTATGCGCTCTACGGCCTGATCGGCCCCGCGGCGACCTTCGTGCTTCTGGGCGCGATTGCCGTCCTGACCCTGACCGCCTCCACGCTGCACGGCCCGATCCTGGCAGCCCTCGGCCTGCTCGGCGCGATGGGAAGCCCGCTCCTCGTTTCCTCCGACAAGCCGCAGCCCTGGGCCATGGTGATCTATCTCGCCTTCGTGGCGCTGCCCGCCTACGGCGTCGCACGCCTGCGGCTCTGGCGCTGGCTCGCCCTCGCCGCCGCGACCGGCGTGCTGGCCTGGACGGCCCTGGTCTTCGTCCTGGCCGGAACGGACGCCCTGCCCTCCATGGTTCATCTGGTCGTCCAGACGGCCTTCGCCGCCTTCTTCCTCGTGGTCCTTCCCTACCGCTCCCTGGCTGACGCGGACCTGGAGATCGACCGCGCGGCCAGCACCGTCCTTCTGGCCTTCGCCCTGGCCGGGATCGCGATCTCGGGCACGGTCGCGGCGGGAGACGGCCGCCCAGTCTTCGTCGCCGCCCTGGCGCTCGTTCTGGTCGCCACGGGCATCCGCTTCACGCCTGCATCCCCGGCCGCCGCCTGGGCGGCCCTGAGCGCCTGCGGCGCCCTCCTGGTCTGGCCGATCGCGAGCGATCTCGGCACCGCGCCCGAGAACCTTTTCTACCAGGAAGGCGATGCCTTCGCTTTGCGCCCCTACGCGCTGGAGGTTTATCTCGGGTTCGCCCTGCTGGCTCCCGCCGCCATCGCCGGCGCTTCCCTCATCAGGCTCGCGCGCACGTCCCACCTGCGCCTTTCCGCCGCGGCCTGGTACGCGGGAGCGGCCACGACCGGCCCGCTTCTCGCCCTCGTGGCCGCCTATTGGCGGGTGACGGAATTCGAACCCAGCCTCTCCTTCGCCCTCGTCGCGGGCGCACTGGCCCTGGCCTTCGTGGCCGCCTTCCAATGGCTCCTGCGCCAGAGAGGCGAGAACGGGCACGCCCTCGGTCTCGGCGCGGGCGCGACCGCTTCCGCAGCCCTGGCGGCCCTGGCGCTCGGCCTCACCTTCGCCCTCGACAAAGGCATGCTGACCGTGGCCTTCGCCCTCACGGCCCTCGGCACCGCCTGGGTGGCCGAGCGCATCGCCCTTCCGGCCCTGCGCTACGCCGTGGGCGCCATCGGCCTCATCGTTCTGGGGCGGCTCATCTGGAACCCAACCGTCGTGGACGGCAATCCCGGCCCGGTCCTGTTCAACTGGCTGCTCTGGGGCTACGGCATTCCGGCATTGGCCTTTCTCGCCGCGAGCCGCCTGCTGGAGCGGTCCGGGCGCGACCGGATCGTCCGGTTGATCGAGAGCCTCGGCCTCGCCTTTGCCGCCTTCCTGGTCTTCTTCGAGATCCGCCACGCGCTCCATGAGGGCAACCCGCTGGCCGAGGATTTCAGCCTCATGGAAGCAGGCCTGATCGCGACGGAGGCCTTCGTCTTCGCGATCCTCCTGACCCGCCTGGACTTCAGGGCGGCCGACCCGGTCTACCGCTGGGGCTCGCTGATCTTCAAGGTCCTCTCCTTCGGCCTGGCCGCCATCGGGCTCCTGCTCGTCGAGAACCCCTTCGTCTCGGAACGGGAGGTCTCGGGAGGCGCGGTCTTCAACAGCCTGATCCTGGCCTATCTCCTGCCGTCCGTCCTGGCGGGGGCGCTGGCCCTGGCGGAGCGGCGGTCACGCCCCTGGGCCTATGCCCTGTCCTCCGCGATCCTGAGCCTTCTGCTTCTGAGCGCGTATGTGGGCCTGGAAATCCGGCAGATCTTCACCGGCCCCCAGTTGGCCGCGTGGAAGGGCTTCACGCAGGGAGAGCAGTGGAGCTACTCGGTCGCCCTGCTGGCCGTCGGGATCCTGCTGCTCGGCCTGGGGCTGTTGCGCGACAACCGCTTCGCCCGCACGGCCTCGGCGGCCTATCTCGTCCTGGCGGTGCTCAAGGTCTTCATCGTCGACCTGGCCAATCTGGAGGGCGTCATGCGCGCCCTGTCATTTATCGGCCTCGGCCTTGTTCTCATCGGCATCGGTCTCGTCTATCAGAGACTCCTTGCCCATCGACCCAGCAATGCCGCAATCCCATCGTGACATTGCGAGAAGGACAGACAATTGACGGACAGCCGCATGACCGACACCACTTCCATCAAGACCCTCCCCTTCGAGAAGGCCCTGGCCGAACTGGAGGAGATCGTGCGGCGCCTCGAGCGCGGCGATGTGCCCCTGGAGGACTCGATTGCGATCTATGAGCGCGGCGAGGCCCTCAAGAAGCATTGCGAGCAGCTCCTCAAGAAGGCCGAGGCCCGGATCGAGAAGATCACCATCGGCCCCGACGGAGCCGCCTCCGGCACGGCCCCGCTGGACGTCGCGGAATAGCTTGGCCGTCTGGAACACCTTACTTGACTGAGACCCACGGTAAATCCCCGACCATGGGGATTTCAGAAATCTGAGTCTTGTCACCCTACCCTGTCCATGCAAACGTAATCACGTTGCGTTAACGGAGGTGCGATGACAGTCGCAGAAACAAAAAGCACCGTGGTGTCTCCTGAGATACAGGAGACATCTAGGACCGATGCTCTTTTTGCTGCATTCGTCGGCCCCAACCATGAGGTTTATGGCCGAACGCTAGAGAAGATGCGGGCTAAGGACCCTGCCCTGCGCAAGCTCGCGCTGACTTGGTGCTGGCCGGCTTTCCTGATTACTATTCCATGGCTTCTCTACCGCAAGCTCTATGGCTGGGCAGTCGGCTTGATCGGCGCGGTCATTGCCGTAGAGCTTGTCCTTCCAACGAACTCAGGCAGCGGAACTCTTAGTGTCTATGCCATGCTGGGGATGATGGCAAAGTCCGTTTATGTACAATACGCTGTCAAACGTATTGATAAGTTGCGCAGCCGAGCAACGAGCGAGGAAGAGTTGGAGGCTCTCGTCAAAAAGGCTGGCGGTGTTTCCATACCAGGAGCGGTAATCGGCGCCGTTTTGTTCATTGGATTCAATGTGCTGGCCTTTATGAGCAGCTTCGCCAAGCACGACTAATGGCAGGGCAGGATTATCTGCATAGGTCGGCCGCCCTTTTCAGTGCCGTATTCCCTGTCGTCTGGCTTGGTTTGCTTCTTATCTATGCCGCCCGGAGACGAGTTACTGCTGAAGCGATCTTGACCGCTTTTACCATGGGCTTCCTCTCGGCTCTCACGGTCGGCATCTCCTTTCTGACTGTCGCAGCGGTAACCGCCGGAAGCGACGTAATCAGCCTAAAAGGGGTTTTCGCTACCAGCTTCCTGGCGGCTGCCCTACCCGAAGAAGCTGCCAAGCTCGCCGTTATCCTGACCATCGTTTATCGGCATGAGGATGTAATCAGTCCTCTAGACTACATCCTGACCGCTGGCTGGGTCGGATTGGGATTTGCAGGCCTTGAGAACATTTTCTATGTATTCGGAGAATTCGCGGACGGGGATGGCAAATGGCTAAGCCTAGCCATAGCTCGGGCGGCTACTGCCGTACCGAGCCACACCATGTCGGGTGTGTTGATGGGAATCCTTCTTGCAAGCAGTTTGGAGGAGAGGGCCCATAAAGCGCGGTGGATGATCGCCTCGTTCCTGATCCCTTTTTTCCTCCATGGCCTCTACGATGTCTGTGTTGTATCCCTCCGCGAGCAAGCGAACGGATTGCCCTTCTCGGCAGAACCTTGGCATCTTGCGCTCGGACTAGGCGTAGTCATGACCTTCGAGGCTTGGTTGGCATTCGCTCTCGTGCGCTACGGCAGGTCTCGATGGCACGAGACGCTTGCCCCGCCCCTTCGCAGCGGCCAGTCCCGATGGATCGAGTATTCCTTTAGGATGCTTCTCATCCTAACCATGCTCATTGCCATTGGCTTGATCGGCCTCGGCATTTTCGGGGTCTGGAAGCGGCACAATATTTCCGCTTTCGCCGGGGCGGGCATAGCTTGGCTAGGGATCGCGTACACAACAAGGCTCCTATGCCTGACAGCCAAAGATCATCCTTCTGATTTGACCGTCTCACCTCAAGTCCCTATCTCAAAGGATCTAGCCTCCGGCTGAAGCTTGGCGAGTACAACGTTGTCCACACCTCTTCTCGACACCATCAAGACCCCCGACGACCTGCGCCGGCTGTCCGAAAACCAGCTCAGGCAGGTCGCGGACGAATTGCGGACGGAGACGATCAGCGCGGTGTCCGTCACCGGCGGCCATCTCGGCGCGGGCTTAGGCGTGGTCGAGCTGACGGTGGCGCTGCATTACGTGTTCGACACGCCCCGCGACCGGCTGATCTGGGACGTGGGACATCAGGCCTATCCGCACAAGATCCTCACCGGCCGGCGCGACCGGATCCGCACCCTGCGCCAGGCGGGCGGCCTGTCGGGCTTCACCAAGCGCGCGGAGAGCGAGTACGATCCCTTCGGCGCGGCGCATTCCTCCACCTCGATCTCGGCGGGCCTCGGCATGGCCGTGGCGCGGGACCTGGAGGGCAAGCGCAACAACGTCATCGCCGTGATCGGCGACGGCGCCATGTCGGCGGGCATGGCCTACGAGGCCATGAACAACGCGGGCGCCATGCATTCGCGCCTCATCGTGATCCTCAACGACAACGACATGTCGATCGCGCCGCCCACCGGCGCCATGTCGTCCTATCTCGCGCGGCTCGTGTCGGGCGGCGCCTACCGGGGCCTGCGCGAAACCGCCAAGCAGCTGGCGAAGAAGCTGCCGAAATTCATCTATGACAAGGCGGCGAAGGCCGAGGAATTCGCCCGCGGTTTCTGGACCGGCGGCACCATGTTCGAGGAGCTCGGCTTCTACTATGTGGGCCCCATCGACGGACACAACCTCGATCACCTGCTGCCGATCCTCAAGAACGTGCGCGATTCCGAGACAGGCCCGATCCTGGTCCATGTGGTCACCAAGAAGGGCAAGGGCTATGCCCCGGCGGAGGCCGCCGACGACAAGTACCACGGCGTCGTGACCTTCGACGTGGTGACCGGCGCGCAGGCCAAGGCGAAGGCCAACGCGCCCTCCTACACAAAGGTCTTCGGCGAGAGCCTTATCAGGGAAGCGCGGCAGGACGACAAGATCGTCGCGGTCACGGCGGCCATGCCGTCGGGCACAGGCGTCGATCTCTTCGGCAAGGAATTCCCCACGCGCACCTTCGACGTGGGCATCGCCGAGCAGCATGCGGTGACCTTTGCAGCCGGCATGGCGACGGAGGGCTTCAAGCCGTTCTGCGCGATCTATTCCACCTTCATGCAGCGCGCCTACGATCAGGTGGTGCACGACGTGGCGATCCAGAACCTTCCCGTCCGCTTCGCCCTCGACCGCGCGGGCCTCGTGGGCGCGGACGGACCGACTCATGCGGGCTCCTTCGACATCGCCTATCTCGGCTGCCTGCCGAACATGGTGGTGATGGCGGCCGCCGACGAGGCGGAGCTGGTGCACATGGTCGCGACCGCAGCGGCCTACGATTCCGGCCCCATCGCCTTCCGCTATCCGCGCGGCGAGGGGGTAGGCGTCGACATGCCGGAACAGGGCGTGCCGCTCGCCATCGGCAAGGGCCGCATCGTCCGCCAGGGCAGCCGCATCGCCATCCTGTCGCTCGGCACGCGCCTTGCGGAAGCCCTCAAGGCCGCAGAAGAGCTCGAAGCGCGCGGCCTGTCCACCACCGTGGCCGATGCCCGCTTCGCCAAGCCTCTCGACGAGAAGCTGATCCTGCGGCTCGCGCGCGAGCACGAGGTGCTCGTCACCATTGAGGAAGGCTCCGTCGGCGGCTTCGGTTCCTACGTGCTGCAGCTTCTCGCCGACAAGGGTGCGCTGGATCGCGGAACGCTCAAGGTGCGCTCCATGGTGCTGCCGGATTCCTATCTCGACCAGGACAAGCCGGAGCGCATGTATGCCACGGCCGGGCTCGACGCCGCTGGGATCGTGACCAAGGTCTTCGAGGCCCTGGGCCAGGAAGAAGGCCGCAAGGCGCGCGCCTGATCAGATCGTCAGCGTTCCGGCCTTCGCCGCGGCATAGCGCTCGCCGATCCGGTTCCAGTCGAGCACGTTCCACCACGCCTTGAGATAATCGGGCCGGCGGTTCTGGTACTTGAGATAATAGGCGTGCTCCCACACGTCGTTGCCCATGAGAACGCGCTGGCCCTCCATGAGCGGCGTGTCCTGGTTGGGCTTCGCCGCGAGGGCGAGCCTGCCCTCGCGGGTCACGGTGACGAAGACCCAGCCCGATCCGAACTGCCGTGCTCCCGCCGCGTTGAAATCCTCCTGGAACTTGGCAAAGCCGCCGAGATCCCGCTCGATGGCGCTCTTCAGTTCGCCCGAGGGCTCGCCGCCCGGCCCGCCCATGATCTGCCAGAACATGCTGTGGTTGGCGTGCCCGCCGCCGTTGTTGCGGACGGCGGTGCGGATCGTTTCCGGCACCTTGTCGAGATTGGCCAGCAGGTCGTGCAGCGGCATCCTGGCCGCCTCGGCATTCTGGCTCAGGGCGGCGTTCAGGTTGTTGACATAAGCGGCATGATGCTTGTCATGGTGCAGCTCCATGGTCTGCGTATCGATATGCGGCTCGTTCTTGGACGGCGCATAGGGCAAGGGATCGAGCTTGAACGGCCCCGTCGGGGCTTGCGCCCAGGCCCTGGGAATGGCAGCGCTGGCGGCGAGCAGGGTGGCGCCTGTCAGGAGATGTCGGCGGCTGATCATAGGGTCTCCGTTGGCATCGAAGGGATTGCAGACGGAGAAGTTCTAGGGCGGAACGTGGTTCCGGCCATGAAGGGATCGTGAACACCGATGGATTCGAGGCTCCCATGACCCGCAAGCGCGCCGACGTGGTGCTCGTCGAGCGCGGCTTCTTCGCAAGCCGCGCCCGGGCGCAGGAGGCCATTGCCGCAGGCCTCGTCACGGTGAACGGGCTCGTCGTCCGCAAGGCCTCCGACACGGTGCCGGAGGAAGCCGTGATCACGGCCGAGCAGCCGCATCCTTACGTGTCGCGCGGCGGCGTGAAGCTCGCCGCGGCGCTGGATGCCTTCCACATCGATCCGAAGGACAAGATCTGCCTCGATATCGGAGCCTCGACCGGCGGCTTCACGGAGGTGCTGCTCACGCGCGGCGCGGCGCATGTCTATGCGGTGGATGTGGGGCACAGCCAGCTGCATCCCACCATCGTAGGCAATGCGCGCGTGACGAATCTCGAAGGAACGGACGCCCGCGCGCTGACCGATGAGCTCATCCCGCACAAGGCCGATCTTCTCGTCTCGGACGTCAGCTTCATCTCGTTGAAGCTCGTGCTGCCTCCTGCCATTGCCCTGCTGAAGCCGCGCGCGGAGCTGGCGGTTCTCGTGAAGCCGCAATTCGAGGCCGGGCGCGACCATGTGAAGAAGGGCATCGTGCGCGACGAGGCGGTGCATCGCGCCGTGTGCGAGGATATCGAAGCTTTCGTCGCCTCGCTGGGCTTCACCATCATCGGGCTCGTCCCCTCGCCCATCGCGGGCGGGGACGGCAATCGTGAATTTCTATTGGGAGCCCGCCGTGGTTGAACAGGTAACCATCACCCGCATCGGCGCAAAAGCCGACGGCATCGCGGAGAGCGCCTCCGGCTCCATCTTCGTGCCGAAGGTGCTGCCGGGCGAGACCGTCACCATCGAGCGCGACGGATCGCATGCGCGGCTCGTGAGCGTCGATAGTCCCTCGCCCGAGCGCGAGACGCCGTTCTGTCCTTATTTCGACGCCTGCGGCGGCTGCGCGACGCAGCACATGATGCACGGGTTCTATCGGGCCTGGAAGCAGGAGATCCTGGCGAATACCCTGCGCCAGGCGCGCATCGAGGCCCCCGTCGAACCTCTCGTGGATGCCCATGGAGAAGGGCGGCGGCGCCTGACCCTGCACGTTCGCTTTCCGGACCGCGCCATGCATGTGGGCTTCATGGCCCCGCGCAGCCACCAGATCGTCGAGATCGCTTCCTGCCCCGTCGCCGAGCCCGGCCTGAAGGACAGGGCGCCCATGATCGCGCGCGCCATCGGCGAGCATCTGAAAGGCCCGCGCAAGCCGCTCGACATCCAGATCACGCAGACGCAGACCGGCTTCGACGTGGATGTGCGCGGGCATGGTCCCATGAAGGATGCGGAACGGCTGAGCCTGATCGACCTCGCGAACACCCTTGACCTGTCGCGTCTCTCGATCCACGGCGACGTGATCGTGGAACGCTGCCCGCCCGCGATCCTCATGGGCCGCGCTTCCGTCGTGCCGCCTGCGGGCTCGTTCCTGCAGGCGACGCAACGCGGTGAGGAAGTGCTCTCCGGGCTCGTCACGCAGGCCTGCGTGAAGGCCAGGCGCGTGGCCGATCTCTTCGCCGGTTCCGGGCCTTTCTCCCTGCGGCTCGCCGAAACGTCGGAAGTCCACGCGGTCGAGTTCGACAAGGGGTCAATGACGGCGCTCGACAAGGCGTTCCGCGCGACGCCGGGCCTGCGCCGCATCACCACGGAAGCACGCGACCTCTTCCGCCGCCCTCTGCTCACGCCGGAACTCAACGCCTTCGACGCGGTGGTGCTCGATCCGCCCCGCGCGGGCGCGGAGGCGCAGGCGAAGCAGCTTGCGACATCGAAGGTCCCGCTCGTGGTCAGCGTCTCCTGCGATCCCGCCACCTTCGCACGCGACGCCGCCATTCTCATGGCCGGCGGCTACCGGCTGGAGCGTGTGATCCCCGTCGACCAGTTCAAGCATTCGCCGCATCTGGAAGTCGTCGGCATCCTGCGCCGGGACGTGGCGAAGAAGCGGCGGTAAGACGACCAATGTCATCCCGGACGAAGCGTCAGCGCAGATCCGGGATCGCTAGAACCAGCCTGGCATTGTCATTCCGGGGCCGCGTAGCGGAGCCCGGAATCCATAAACACGACAGTAGTTCAGCTTGCACCGTCAGCGGCTATGGATCCCCGCCTGCGCGGGGATGACAGTGGAGTTTCAGGCACCAAACTCGTCTCGCGACCCCGGATCGGCTCCGCCGTCCGCTATGACGGCATTTGAGAAAGTTTAAAACAAACTCCCCTGCCCGTCCTCGTCGCTGGAGAGCGGCTTCTTCGCCTTGGGCTTCTTCTCCCGCACAGGCGCGGGCTCCGGCCCTGCCAGAGGCTCCATCAGGCCCGGATCGTCGTTCTCCACCTTGTTGACGCGGCTCGAGACCGGCAGCACGTCGAGCCAATCGTCGGGACAGGGCCGCACAAGCCCCATCACGTCCGCGCGCTCGTCGCGCACGTCGAGCCAGGCGCCGATATCGTCGGGCGAGAGGATCACCGGCATGCGGTCGTGCACCGCCGAGAGCGCGCCGTTGGCATCGGTGGTGACGATGGCGGCGGTGTCGATCTCGGCCCCGTCGGGGCTCATGTAGGTCTCCCACAATCCGGCCATCGGCATGGGCTTGCGGTTGCGCGGACGAATGAGGAACGGAGTCTTCTCGCGCCCCTGCCGCTGCCATTCATAGAAGCCGTCCGCGAGGAAGATGCAGCGGCGGCGCTTCAGCGCCGCCTTGAAGGTGGGCTTCGTCTGCAGGGTTTCGCCGCGCGCGTTGATGACGAGGGGAAAGTCCTTCGGGTCCTTCACCCAGGAGGGCAGGAAGCCCCAGCGCACGAGCATGAAATGCCGCTCGCCGCGATCCTCCAGCACGATGGGCACGGGCTGGGTGGGCGCCACGTTGTAGCGCGGGGGAAAATTCGGCTGCTCGGCGTAGCCGTAGAACTCCCGGTAGATCTCGGGAGGCAGCGTGATCGCATAGCGCCCGCACATGATGCTCTCCTAAAGCCACCGCTTCCAGCGGAAGAACAGATAGGGCAGCACGGCGGCGAGGATCATGAGGGCGATCGCCCAGGGATAGCCGAGTTCCCAGTCGAGTTCGGGCATGATCTTGAAGTTCATGCCGTAGAGGGACGAAACCAGGGTCGGCGGCAGGAAGATCACCGACATCACCGAGAAGATCTTGATGATGTCGTTCTGTTCGATGGTGACGAGGCCGAGCGTCGCGTCGAGCAGGAACTGGATCTTGTTGGAGAGGAAGGTCGCATGCTCCTCGATGGACTGCACGTCGCGCAGGGCGGTGCGCCATTCCGATTGATAGCCCGCCGTCTTCTGGGGGCGCGGCATGCTGGCCGACAGGAAGAGCAGCATGCGCTCCACGGACACCATGCTCTCGCGCACGTTGGAGATGATGTCGCCCTTGCGCCCGATGGACTTGAGCGCCGCGCGGTACGACGCGGCCCGTTTGGCGCCTTGCCGCTCGTTCTCGAAGATCGACTGCGACAGGCGGTCGATGCGCGTTCCGACGCTTCCCAGGATCTCAGCGGCACGGTCGATGATGGTCTCCAGCAATCCGTCGAGCACCGCTTCGGGCTGGTGCCGGCATCCGCCGGGCTTCATGGCGCGGGCCATGAACATGCTGAAGGATCGCGGCTCGCCGTAGCGCACGGTCACGAGCGCGCGCTCGGTGAGGATGAAGGAAACGTCGATGAGCTTCGGGTTGTCCGTATCCGAACTGCACAGGACGCGCGCCGTCATGTAGCGCGCATTGTTCTCGTGATAAAGGATCTCGGACGGCTCGATATCGGCCATTTCCTCCCGCGTCGGAATCTCGATCGCGAGATGAGCCTCGACGAGCCGGTCCTCCTCTCGGGTCGGCTCGATCATGTCGACCCACAGGGCGTCGGCAGGAATCGGCTCGCCCGGCGGGAGAACATAGCGATCGAGGGACTCGCCCTGCGGCCCTGTCGCCTGCGCCGGCCTGTGGATCACAATCATACCCGTCTCCGCGTTACGGGATATGTTCTAACCCAACTTTCATGACGACGGCGAGAGGGGCGGCGTGTCGTCGGGGAGGAAGATGTCCGGTATCAGCTCCCTGGACGGGTCCACCCGGTACTTTTCGAAGTCGGTCACGCCCTCGCCCGTCAGGAACACGTCGTCGATGAGGAAATGGCCGGAGAAGCTTTTCGAGGGCTTCCGGAAGATCGCATGGGCCGCATCGGCCAGGATGTCCGGCGTGCGGCTCGCCTGAGCGATCTCGTCCCCGCCCAGCATGTTCCTGACCGCGCTGGTGGCAATCGTCGTGCGCGGCCACAGGGCGTTGACGGCGATGCCCCTGCCCCGCAGCTCCCCGGCCAGGCCCAGCACGCAGAGGCTCATGCCGTATTTCGCCAGGGAATAGGCAAGATGCGGCGCGAACCATTTCTCCTTCATGTCGAGCGGCGGGGAGAGCATGAGGATGTGCGGGTTCTCGGCCCTTTCCAGATGCGGAATGGCGTATTTCGAGACCATGTAGGTGCCGCGCGTGTTGATCTGGTGCATCAGGTCGAAGCGCTTCATGTCGGTCTGTGGCGTCGGCGTCAGGCTGATGGCGCTGGCGTTGTTGACCACGATGTCGAGGCCGCCGAAGGTCTCGACCGCTTTCCCGATCGCGCCCTTCACCGCCTCCTCGTCGCGCACGTCCACGACCAGCGGCAACGCCTTGCCGCCCGCCGCCTCGATCTCCGCCGCCGCCGTGTAGATCGTCCCCGGCAGCTTGGGATGCGGCTCGGCGGTCTTGGCCGCGATGACCACGTTCGCGCCGTCCCTGGCCGCGCGAAGGCCGATGGCGAGACCGATGCCGCGTGAGGCGCCGGTGATGAAAAGGGTTTTTCCTTTGAGGGTCATGGGATCAGCTCGCCAGCGCCAGTGTTGCATCCTGCAGGAAGCCCGCTCCGCCCATCACCGTCTCCTCCAGGCCCTTCGCGCCGACCGCGATGTTCTCGGCGAAGAAGCGGCAGAGCGCGATGCGGCCCGCATGGGCGGGATCCTTGTCGCCACCGGCCCCCAGGGCATTGGCGGTCAGCGCCATTTCGGCGAGCGCCGCGCCGCCCTGCGCCAGGGCGAAGAGCCGGAGATAGGGCGTTGCGCCAGCCAGCGCCTCGCCCTGCGCATTCGAGGCGAGCGCATGGAGCAGATAGCTCGTCGCCCGGTCGAGGCTTTCGATGGCGTCGCGCAGGCGCGGCGCGGTGGCGCCGAAGGCGGGCGTGCTCTCCTTCAGGAGCCGCCCCACGACGGCCCGCATGGCGGCGATCTGCGCCCGCACCGTCTCGCCGCCGGAGAGCGGCAGCTTGCGGGTCACGAGGTCGATGGCCTGGATGCCGTTGGTGCCCTCGTAGATCGGCGCGATGCGCGCGTCGCGCAGGTGCTGCGCCGCGCCGGTTTCCTCGACGAAGCCCATGCCGCCGTGAACCTGCACGCCCAGCGATGCCACCTCCATGCCGATATCGGTGGAGAAGGCCTTGGCGACCGGCGTGAGCAGGGAGGCCCGCTCATGCGCCGTCTTCCTGCGCGCCGGGTCCTGCTCCAGATGCGCGCGGTCGATGGCCTCCGCCGTCATGTAGCAGATCGCGCGCGCGGCGGCGGTGAGCGCCTTCATGGTGAGCAGATTGCGCTGCACGTCGGGATGCGCGACGATCGGGCTCATGCCCTCCGTTGTGCCGATGGCGCGTCCCTGCCTGCGCTCATGGGCGTAGGCGAGCGCCTGCTGATAGGCGCGCTCGGCAATCGCCACGCCCTGCAGCCCCACCGCGAGGCGGGCGTTGTTCATCATCGTGAACATGCAGTTGAGGCCGCGATTCTCCTCACCCACGAGCCAGCCGACGGCGCCGCCGTTATCGCCGAAGATCATGGTGCAGGTGGGCGAGGCATGAATGCCGAGCTTGTGCTCGAGGGAATGGCAGCGCACGTCGTTGCGCGTGCCGTCGGGCAGGAATTTCGGCACGAGGAAGAGCGAGATGCCGCGGGTTCCGGCCGGCGCATCGGGCAGGCGCGCGAGCACGAGATGGACGATGTTGTCGGTGAGATCGTGCTCGCCGTAGGTGATGAAGATCTTCTGGCCCGTGATCCTGTAGGTGCCGTCGCCCGACCGTTCGGCGCGGGAGCGCAAAGCCGCGAGATCGGAGCCCGCCTGCGGCTCCGTGAGGTTCATCGTCGCGGTCCATTCGCCGGAGACGAGCTTTTCGAGATAGCGGCTCTTGAGGTCGTCGGAGGCATGCGCCACGAGCGCCTCGATGGCGCCCATGGTGAGCACGGGTCCGATGCCGAAGGCCATGGAGGCGGCGTTCCACATCTCGACGCAGGCCGAGTTGAGCAGCGTCGGCAAGCCCTGCCCGCCATATTCCACCGGCCCCGGAAGCGCGTTCCAGCCCGCTTCGCTCCAGGCCTTGTAGGCTTCCTTCCAGCCGGGTGCGGTTGTCACGACGCCGTTCTCGATCGTCGCGCCATGCTTGTCGCCCTCGCGGTTGAGCGGCGCGATCACGTCGTTGGCGAAGCGGCCCGCCTCGTCCAGGATCGCCTGGCTGAGATCCACCGACAGATCCCCATACACCCCGTCGGCCACGGCGCGGTCGAGGCCTGCCACGTGTCGCATGGTGAAAACGATGTCCGACACTGGCGCGCGGTAGGTCATGGCAAATCCTCTTAAGACGTCTGGGCTTTTGATGTTGACGCGGTTCGGCGCGCCGTTAAACCCCCCAGGAAGTTCAATGCTCCTCGGGCAAGGAATAGTTTAGACGTGAACGATCCCGGGTCAATGCTCCAAACGGAGCGCCTGAAAGCCGACGATGCGGGCATCGCTCGCGCGGCGGGTATCCTGCGGCATGGCGGCCTCGTCGCCTTTCCGACGGAGACGGTCTACGGCCTCGGCGCGGATGCGACCGATCCGCAGGCGGTCGCGCGGATCTACGCCGCAAAGGAGCGCCCGAGCTTCAACCCGCTCATCGCCCATCTGGACAGCTTCGAATCCGCCAAGGCTCAGGGCGTATTCGACGAAACCGCCCGGCGACTGGCGGAGGCTTTCTGGCCGGGGCCGCTGACCCTGGTGGTGCCGGTCGCGCCCGGCTGCACGATTTCGGATCTCGCCCGCGCCGGGCTCGACAGCGTGGGCCTGCGCGTGCCGGCCCATCCCCTCGCCCATGCGCTGCTGCAGAAGACCGGACGCCCCGTGGCGGCGCCCTCCGCCAACCGCTCGGGCCGGGTGAGCCCCACCGATGCCGGTCACGTCCTGGGCGATCTCGACGGGCGCATCGATGCGGTGCTCGACGGAGGTGTGTCTCAGGTGGGTGTCGAATCGACCATCGTCGCCTGCCTCGGCGGCTCGCCCCGCCTGCTGCGTCCCGGCGGCGTGCCGCGCGAGGCCATCGAGGCGCTGATCGGCATGAAGCTGGAGGGCGGACCGGAAGGCGGCAAAAGCCCGCTCGCGCCGGGCATGCTCGCCTCCCATTACGCGCCGCGGGCGCGGGTGCGCCTGAATGCCACGGAGATCGGGCAGGACGAAGCCGCGTTGCTGTTCGGTTCCGCCGCCCTCCCCGGCATCGAGACGGCGCGAACGAGCCTCAACCTCAGCAATAACGGCGACCTCGTGGAGGCCGCCGCTCATCTGTTTTCCTTTTTGAGGCAGCTCGACGCGTCGGGGGCCGCGACCATTGCGGTGAGCCCGATTCCCGAAACGGGACTGGGCGAGGCCATCAACGACCGGCTGAGACGCGCAGCGGCGGAGCGGTAACCCGCTCCGCCGCCTTCGCATCTTACTTCGCAGCGAGCTTGGCCGCGATCTGGGCCACGTGCTTGCCCTGGAAGCGGGCGCCGTCGAGATCGATCTCGCTCGGCTGGCGGGAGCCGTCGCCGCCCGCGACCGTGGAAGCGCCGTAGGGCGAACCGCCGCGGATCTGATCGACGCCCATCTGTCCCTGGTAGGAATACGGCAAGCCGACGACGACCATGCCGTGATGCAGGAGCACCGGCAGCGTGGTGAGGATCGTGGCTTCCTGGCCGCCGTGCTGGGTGGCCGTCGAGGTGAAGACCGAGCCGACCTTGCCAATGAGCGCACCCTTCGCCCACAGACCGCCGGTCTGGTCGAGGAAGTTCTTCATCTGGGCGGTCATGGTGCCGTAGCGGGTCGGCGTGCCGATGATGATGGCGTCGTATTCCGGCAGCTCCTCGACCGTGGCGATGGCGGCCTTCTGGTCGGTCTTGTAGTGAGCAGCCTGGGCGATCTCGGCCGGAACCAGCTCCGGCACCCGCTTCACGACGACCTCGGCGCCGGCCTCGCGGGCGCCTTCGGCGGCAGCATAGGCCATCTGCTCGATGTGGCCCCAGGACGAATAGTAAAGAACCAGAACCTTGGTCATGTGAACTCCGATCGGTTGGGTGGGATGCAGACCGAATGCCGCCGGATCTCCTCGTGGCGAGGGCCCGGCTCCGCTCCGATCTGCCGATATGCGACCCTTCCGAGGATAAGCTTTCTTCCCTGCAAAACCAGTGCTAGATATGCACGATATCTCTTGCGAGAATGCAAACCGATGGCCAGGCAGCAGAACCTCGACTGGGACGATTTCCGTCTCGTGAAGATCATCGCCGAGGCCAACGGCCTGGCCGGGGCCGCCGAGCGCCTCGGGGTCAATCACTCCACGGTCTTCCGGCGGCTCGGCCAGATGGAGGAGAATCTCGGGGTCAAGCTCTTCGAGCGGCACCGCACCGGCTATGTGCTGACGCCGGCCGGCGAGGAAATGAAGGCCCTCGCCGAGCAGATGGACGAGAACGTCACCTCCTTCACCCGCAAGCTCGCGGGCCAGGCCGTCGCGCCGGCCGGCGAGCTGCGCGTCACCACCAACGACACCTTGCTCGTTCACCTGCTGACGCCGATCTTCGCCCGCTTCATCAAGGCCTGCCCGGAGATGCGGCTCGACGTGGTTCTTGCCAACCAGGCGCTCAACCTGTCGAAGCGCGATGCGGACGTGGCGATCCGCGCGACCGACGATCCGCCGGAGACGCTGGTGGGGCGGCGCGTGGCGACCATCGCCTGGGCGATCTACGGCCGGGCAGCGGATTTCCCCGAGATGCGCAAGCCGGAGGACGTCACCCTCGCCGATCTCTTCGACCGGCACTGGGTCGCGCTCGGCGACAACCTCGCCACCTTGAAGGTCGCCCGCTTCGTGCGCGATCACGTGGCGCCGGAAAACATCGTCTACAAGGTCAACACGGTGCTCGGCCTCGCCGAAGCCGTGGAGGCCGGGACCGGCATCGGCCCGCTGCCCTGCTTCATCGCCAATGCGAGCCCAAACCTCGTGCGGCTGTCGGACATCAACCCAGATTTTCAGGCTGGGCTGTGGCTTCTGACCCATCCGGACCTGCGCCAATCCGCCCGCGTCAGGGCCTTCATGGATTTCATGGCCGCCGAAATCGCGAAGCAGAGGAAGCGCATCGAGGGTGGAACCGGAGCACCCATCCCGGACCAGGCGGAATAGATCAGCCGATCTCCACGACCACCCGGCCCTTGATCCGACCTTCCACGATGTCCTTGCCTGCCTCGAGCACCCGGTCGAGCGGGATGGTGGAGGTCATGGCCGCGAGCTTGTCGTGATCGAGTTCATGGGCGATCCGGTTCCAGGCCTCGAGCCGCAGCGCCTTGGGAGCCATCACCGAGTCGACCCCGAGCAGGGCCACGTTGCGCAGGATGAAGGGCGCGACGGTCGTGGGCAGGTCCATCCCGCCAGCCAAGCCGCAGGCCGCGATGGCGCCGCCGTATTTCGTCATGGACAGGACATTGGCGAGCGTCGTGGAGCCCACCGTGTCGACGCCCGCCGCCCAGCGCTCCTTGGCGAGCGGACGGGCGGGACCGGTCAGTTCGCTGCGGTCGAGGATTTCGGCCGCTCCCAGGTTCTTCAGGTAATCCGCTTCCCCGGGCCGCCCGGTGGAGGCGATCACATGCCAGCCCGCCTTGGCAAGCAGTGCCACCGCGACCGAGCCCACGCCGCCGACGGCTCCCGTGACGATGGCGGGACCGCGCTCCGGGCGCAGGCCGTGGCGTTCCAATGCCATGAGGCAGAGCATCGCCGTGTAGCCCGCCGTGCCGATGGCCATAGCCTGCCGCGGCGTGAGCCCCTGCGGGAGCGGAATCAGCCAATCTCCCTTGACGCGGACCTTCTCCGCATAGGCGCCCAGATGCGTCTCGCCCAAGCCCCAGCCGTTGAGCAAGACCGCGTCGCCGGGCTTGAACGCAGGGTTGGAGGATGCCTCGACCGTGCCGACGAGATCGACGCCCGGAATCATGGGAAAGCGCCGCACCACCGGCGCCTTGCCGGTAATCGCAAGCCCGTCCTTGTAATTGAGCGTCGAATGCGACACGCGGATTGTTACATCCCCGTCCATGAGATCCGCCTCGTCGAAGCTGCAGATTCCGACCGTCTGCCCCGCGTCGGTCTTCTCGATGACGACAGCCTTGAACGCGCTCATGCCGATTCCTCCTCGCCTCCATTTGTGGCGCGGGGAAGGATCAGGGCAAGCGCCGGGGCATTAGCCCTTCGCAGCAGAGAGAGGGCTACTCCGCCGGTTGCAGGGCCGGAGCGCGCACGACGGGCTGTTCCTTGATCGGCAGGTTGATCAGGGCCGAGGCTAGGCCGAGCAGGATCGAGAGCCACCAGACCATGCTGTAACTGCCGTTGATCTCGTAGAGAACGCCACCGAGCCAGACGCCCAGGAAGCCGCCGACCTGATGCAAGAAGAAGGCGAAGCCGTAGAGCATGGCCATGTAGCGGGTGCCGAACATGAGCATCACGAGGGAGGATGTGGGCGGCACGGTGGAAAGCCAGAGCAAGCCGATGGAGACGCCGAACAGGATCGAGGTGACGGGAGAGGCCGGGATCAGGATGAAGGCCGCGATCGCCACCGAGCGGCCGAGATAGATCCAGGCCAGGAGCCAGCGCTTCGACATGCGGGTGGAGAGCCAGCCCGAGGCGAGCGAGCCGACCGCGTTGGCAAGCCCGATGGTCGCCAGCGTCCATCCGCCGACGGCCGCCGAAAGACCGGCATCCTTCAGATAGGCCGGCAGGTGCACGGTGATGAAGGCGAGCTGGAATCCGCAGGTGAAGAAGCCGAGGACGAGCAGCACGTAGGAACGGTGCCGGAAGGCTTCCGTCAGGGCCTGGCGGATGGACTGGTTCGGCATCGCAGCCGCCCCCGCCTGGGCGGAATCGCCGGTCGGTCGGGTTGCAAGGGCAAGTGCCAGGGGCATGACGAGCAGAACGCTCGCGGCAAAGACCAGCAGAGCCTGATGCCAGCCGAACTGATCGATCAGCACGTTGCCGATGGGCGGAAAGAGAAACTGTCCGAAGGAGCCCGCGGCCGTTCCCGCGCCGAAGGCCATGGGACGCCACTTTTCCGGCAGGAGCTTGCCGAAGGCGCCGAGCACCAGATTGAACGAGCAGCCGGAAAGGCCGAAGCCGATGAGCACGCCCGCACCGAGATGCAGAAGGCCGGGCGTCGTGGCATAGGCCATGACGACGAGGCCCAATGCATACAGAAGAGCGCCTACGCAGAGCACGCGAAACGCGCCGAACCGATCCGCGACCGCTCCTGCGAAGGGCTGGCCGACCCCCCACAGGAGATTCTGGATCGCGATGGCAAAGCCGAACGTATCGCGCCCCCATCCGAATTCCGTGACCATGGGAAGCTGGAACAGCCCCGTGGAGGCTCGGGGGCCGAACGAGATCAGGGCGATCAGGCAGCCGGCGACGACGATGAGTTCCGGCGAGACGCGGGAGCGAACGGGCGATGCGGACATGGGCACGGACTCAAGCAAAGAAGCAGGACGCGTACGTTATCCCAAGTCCGGCATCAGCAATATTGAAAGTTTGTAGCCTTTGGTATGAGGGTTTGTGATAGGTCGTGCGACGCATCACTCCAAGAGCGTCGTTCGTAAAGACATGAACCCGCTCAACGCCTATGCGCCCCTAGATCACGAAGAAATCATGATAGGTGAGCTTGAGGCTCTTCGCGAGGGTCGCGATCTTCACCTGCGCCTTGGAGCCCGAGCCGTCGGCATCGTAGTAGAGCGCGCCGGTGCCCTTGTCGTAGACGATGCGGTCCTCCCGGTCCTTGGCCTTCGTGCTCTTGACGAACATGTCGGTCTTGAACTTCCTGGGGCTCGACGCTGAGCCGGATCCCAGTTTGGTGAAGACTGCGTTGTCGAGCTGGATCGCATCATATTGTGGATTGAAATCGTAGATCCGATCCACGTTCGACGTCTTGCTGGTCTTCGTGTTGAACACGAAGACATCGCTTCCGGAACCGCCATAGAGACGGTCGTTGCCGGAGCCGCCCCACAGGACATCATTGCCCGAATTGCCGAGGAGCGTATCGGCTCCGCCGTTGCCCTTCAGCATGTTGGCGACGGAATTGCCGTAGAGCCGGTCGTTGTAGGAACCGCCATGGGCATTTTCGATGGTCACGCCGTTCGCGATCGTGAAACCGCCGGCAACCCCCGCTTCGCGTGAAACGAAGCCCCCGGCATTGGGATCATTGTCACTGAGAGTTGCGGCGCGCAGATCGATCTCGACCGAGCTCACGGCCTTGACGGCGGAAATCGTATCCTGCCCGCCCGCATCCCAGATGCAAAACCAGCCCTGTATCCCGGTGTAAAGGCTGAAGGACGGCAACGTGTAGACATCGTTGCCTGTCGCCGTCGTTAAATTCTTCCCATACAGAGCCTGCAGCGCCGCGATGTCAAAAGCGCCGAGCCCTCCCTGGTTACCATAGGCCAGATCATAGCCGGTCCGGTCCCAGCCGGAATTGTAGGACATGACCGTCCAGATTCCCTGGTTCAGTCCGTAGGTGCCGGTCGGTGACGAATCCGTCACCCCGGGGAACGTCGTTCCGTCTTCCCGGTCTCCGCCATCGTGCGGATGCGCCAGCCCCATGCCATGGCCCAGCTCGTGGATCACGGTGTTGAGCCCATCGCCCCCGAAATGCATGTTTTTCCAGGATTCGGTGTTGGGATTGAAGTAGCCCCACCTCTGGCTTGCCTGAGGCATTTCGTGAACGCCAAGCACGTCATCGCCCAGATCGGTTTTCCACCAGACGATATAGGCCTCTGCAACGCCTTCGATCTCCGGGTCGATCAACTCGAATGTCAGCCCGCACACGCTCTGGTAAAGATAGAGAACGTAAGCAAACGCCAGGATCTCGTCTTCGGTCCAATCAATCGCTGCGTCGCCGCTCGTCAGGTATTCGCTGTCGCCATGGACATTCCGGGCCTGATCGAAGTCCGACGAGCTGCCGAACCAGACCTTGACCGGCGCGGCCGTATCCCAGGCCATCCCGCCCCAGATTAGAGAATCGACGTAGATGCCTCCGTAACCACGGCCAGGGACATCTTCTCGAACGGTTGCCATCGCCTTCTCGCCTGCACTCTATCCTTCACCTGTTATTTGATTACGCCATTTTTTAAAGTGCCGAAACGCACGCGCGACGATTCTTTTCTCTCAGGTCTGCCCCGGCTTGAGCTTGTAGAAGACGTGACGGCCGATGACGTCCATCTTCTTCAGGCGTCGGGCCCAATAGGGGCGGACGTAGTTCGCATGGTAATGCGTCGCCCCGCCCACATCGGCGAGATAGGTCTTGCCTTCGAGCACCGCGCTCGCGACCTCCTTCGCCCGCTCCCAGGCATCGGATTCGCGGATGCGCAGGGATTTGCCTTCGCAGGCGAAGGTGAACTGGCAAGCCAAGTGGCGATGGCGGTTCTGATAGACCACGCCGCAGATGCTGGACGGGTAGAGCCCGCTCTTCACGCGGTTGAGCACCACCTGCGCCACGGCGGCCTGCCCTTCCGGCGGCTCGCTACGGGCTTCGAAATAGACGGCCTCGGCAAGGCAGCGCTGTTCCTTGGTGAGATCGTCGGGATCGATCAGGTCGGCATAGCGCGGACGATCCTCGTCCTCGGCCTTCGGCAGGATCGTCATGTCGCCCCGGTCCAGGCGCGGCGATTGCAGCGAGACGGGCGCCGCCGCGATCTCGATCGGCATGGCGTCGACCGGAGCCGGCGTCGTGGAGGACAGGGCGATGGCGCGCTTCACCATGGGCGTGGTGGGGCTTGCCGCGGCTCCGGTGGATCCGGCCGCGGCAGCGGCCGGCGACTGGATCGAGGTGGCCTGCCGCGTGGTGGTGTATTCGGGAGCCTGCCACGGCTCGAAGACCTGCTCCATCTCGGGCGCCTCGAGCTGGCCCTCCATGAGCACGGTCGGGGGCAGAAGGCGCTCGTCCTGGCCATACAGCAACCGCGCGCTGCCGACCTGGTTGAGGGTGGGGCCCAGCTGCTTGGCGCGGCGGGACAGGGTAGCGTGCGGCGCGACCAGCGGATGGCCTTTCAGCGAACGGTCGACGATGGCGTCGGCGCCCGCATCCGCCTTCCGGTCGGCCTTGAGCGGGCCTGAATCGGCCGTCTCGTCCGGCAGGTCGTAGCGCGGCAGGGAACGGAGAATGTCGCGGTCGATTCCGAGCTTGCCCCCGGCGATGGAGGCGCCGGTCGGGGGGATGAGGGCCGTATCCGCGATGCGGGCGGCCGCGCTGCGGGGAGAAAAGCTCACGCCGGAATGCAGATCGTTGCTGGCGGACGCCGTGAACGAGATCAGGAGGCCCGTCGCAAGCGCCCAGGGAGCCGTGGTGGCGCAGATCCATTTCACCCGAGATCGACGGTTCCGAACACGCACGCGAAACACCCTGCAAAAACTCGACACGACCCGGAGCATCCAGCAGGAGGGCTCCGTTGGCTTAAAGTTATCGCGGGTTAAGGTTGATGGCTGGTTAAGGCAGGGCCGGACCCGTCCGGATCAGCCTGCGGCAGCCTGACGCTTCCCGGCCATGCGCCTGAGCGCTTCCCCGCTCTCCGCATCGGCCGGAAAGAAGGCCTCGATGGCGAGTTCGGAGAGCGTCACGTCGACCGGCGTGCCGAAGATCGTGATGGTGCTGAAGAGCGTCAGCACGCCCTCCTCCGTCACGAGCTGGAGCGGCACCACGAGGCCCGCATAGTCATGACCCTGCCGAGGGCCTCGCACAGCCGCATCGGGCGTCGGATAGGAGCGCAGCTCCTCGGTCAGGGCCGCCAGCACCGCATCGCCCGTCGCATCCACCTGATGCTGCAGACGGTGCACGAGATGATGCCGCCATTCGGTAAAGTTGACGATGCGCCGAGCGAGCCCTGCGGGATGAACGCTCAGGCGCAGCACATTGACCGGCGGCTTCATGAGCGCCGGGTCCACATCGCCGATCAGGGAAACGAGCGCCTCGTTGGCCGAGACCAGGGACCAATGCCGGTCGACCGCGAGCGCGGGATAGGGATCGTGCCCCTTGAGCACGAGATCGACCGCATGACGCATGCTTGCGAGCGCCGGATCGTCCAGGGAGCGCTCAGAATAGACCGGCGCATAGCCCGCCGAGACCAGCATGATGTTGCGCTCACGCAGGGGCATGTCGAGCTTCTCGGCGAGCAGCAGCACCATCTCGCGGCTCGGCTGGGAGCGGCCGGTCTCGAGAAAGCTCAGGTGGCGCGTGGAGATCTCGGCCTCGAGGGCCAGATCCATCTGGCTCATGCGCCGGCGCTGGCGCCACTCGCGCAGGTAGTCGCCGACAGGAAGGGAGGCAGTCACGGATTGGCTTTTTGCGGTCTTCATGGGGGGACCATAGCCTGTGACGCGCCCGTCTTCCATGACCTCGGAGGTAATCGACGGCGCTCACGGCCTGCGAAATCCTTAGGGCCAGGTTGAAGCCTCAACCGATACCCAAGGAGACAACCATGACGACGATCAATGCCTCCCCGCTTCTCCGCCAGGCCCTCCTGGCCGATGCCGCCACCAGCGGCGCCTTCGGGCTGCTGATGCTGATCGGCGCCGGCCCGCTGAGCGGCCTTCTCGGCCTGCCGGAAACGCTCCTGCGCATCGCGGGAATCGCTCTTCTGCCCTATGCGGGCTTCCTCGGCTGGCTCGGGGTACGCGAGGCGATCCTCAAGCCCGTCGCCTGGGCCGTGGTTCTCGGCAACGCCCTGTGGGTCGCCGACAGCGCGCTGCTCCTGATGAGCGGCTGGATCGCGCCGACGAGCGCGGGCTACGCCTTCGTGATCGCTCAAGCCCTCGTGGTGCTGATGTACGCGGAATTCCAGTATGTGGGCCTGCGCCGCTCGACGGAATCGCTGGCGTGACCGCCGGCGCATCGCACGTCATCCCGGAGCGCCTTCCGGGATGACGATGCGGCCTGTTCCTATCGATCCCGCCCATTGAACGGGATCGTCTTGATGTCGGAGAGTTCGACATTCTCCAGACAACGGATGTTGATGGCGGCCATCGCTTCGCCCGTGGGCTGCCTTCCCTCGCCAAAGGTCCCGCAGCCGCATGTGGAGCAGAAGCGGTGCCGGATCGTGTGCGTGTTGAAGGTGTAGGTGGCAAGATCCTCCTCGCCGCGGGTCACGTTCAGCGCCCCGCGCGGCACGAAGGTCAGGAGATAACCCTTGCGCCGGCAGATGGAGCAATTGCATTCGATGACCTGTTCGAGATCCGTCTCGACCTCGAACGCGACCTTGCCGCAATGGCAAGAACCCTTGTGCAGCGCCACTCGCTTCCTCCTTGAAGATGATTAGCCTGAGAACGCCACCATCGCCGTCACGATCAGGCCCGCTCCGATCACCGCCACGAAACGGTCGCCCATGGTGAGGGGCTCCGCCCTGCCCTGCGCCGCCCTCTGGCCGATGATGAGATCGATCACCAGCGAGACCGCGAAGGGCCAGGCGGCCGGAGGCACGGCCGCCTGCTGCAGATGAGGCTGCAGGACCGCAATGAGGCCGATCGCGATGCCGGAGGCCAGCACCGCGACGATGTAGAGCAAACGGCTGCGCGCCAGGGTCATGTGCATCACGCCTGACTTGCGGCCTTGGCGCCGAGCGCGGCCTGCGCGGCGGCAAGGCGCGCGATCGGCACGCGGTAGGGCGAGCACGACACGTAATCGAGGCCCGTCTCTTCGCAGAACTGGATCGAGGCCGGATCGCCGCCATGCTCGCCGCAGATGCCGAGCTTGATGTTCGCACGGGTCTTCCTGCCGCGCTCGACGGCGAGCTTCACCAGCTCGCCCACGCCGTCCTGATCGATGGTCACGAAGGGATCGGCGGGCAGCAGGCCTTTCTGCGTGTAGGCTCCCAGGAACGAGGCCGCATCATCGCGCGAGATGCCGAGCGTGGTCTGCGTCAGGTCGTTGGTGCCGAACGAAAAGAACTCGGCCGATTGCGCAATCTCGCCCGCGCGCAAGGCGGCGCGCGGCAGCTCGATCATCGTGCCGATCTGATATTCGATGGCGACGCCGCTCTCCGCCTTCACGGCTTCCGCCATGGCGACGATGCGCTCCTTCACGAGGTCGAGCTCCGGCTTCGTCATCACGAGCGGCACCATGATCTCCGGCACGACGGGCCGGCCCGTCGTCTTGCCGGCTTCCACCGCCGCCTCGAAGATGGCGCGGGCCTGCATCTCGGCGATCTCAGGATACGCCACCGCCAGGCGGCAGCCGCGGAAGCCGAGCATGGGGTTGAACTCGTGCAGCTCGCGGGCGCGGTGCTTGAGCTTCTCGACCGAGGCGTTCATCGCCTTCGCCACTTCCTGCATCTCGTCTTCCGAATGCGGCAGGAACTCATGCAGCGGCGGGTCGAGCAGACGGATCGTGACCGGCAGGCCGCTCATGATCGAGAATAGCTCGACGAAGTCCTTGCGCTGCATCGGCAGCAGCTTGGCCAGCGCGGCCCTGCGGCCCGCCTCGTCGTCGGAGAGGATCATCTCGCGTACCGCCACGATGCGGTCGCCCTCGAAGAACATGTGCTCCGTGCGGCACAGGCCGATACCTTCCGCGCCGAAGGTGCGCGCGGTCTTCGCGTCGAGCGGGGTTTCCGCATTGGCGCGCACCTTCATGCGGCGCACCTTGTCGGCCCAGCCCATGAGGGTCGCGAACTCGCCAGACAGCTCGGGCTCGAGCATCTTCACCTGGCCCAGTAGCACCTGGCCGTTGGAGCCGTCGATGGTGAGGACATCGCCCTTGCCGAGCGTCTGCCCGGCGACGGTGAGCGTCTGCGCGGCGTAATCCACGCGGATCGAGCCCGCGCCCGAGACGCAGGGCTTGCCCATGCCGCGCGCGACCACCGCCGCATGCGAGGTCATGCCGCCACGGGTGGTGAGAATGCCTTCCGCCGCATGCATGCCGTGGATGTCTTCCGGCGAGGTCTCGATGCGCACCAGAATGACCTTCTGGCCTGCCTTCTTGGCCGCCTCGGCCTCGTCGGAATTGAACACGATCGCACCCGAGGCCGCGCCCGGCGAGGCCGGAAGGCCCGTAGCCAGGATCTTGCGCTCGGCCTTGGGGTCGATGGTGGGGTGCAGGAGCTGGTCGAGGGCCGCGGGCTCCACGCGGGTGATGGCTTCTTCCTGCGTGATCAGGCCCTCGCTCGCGAGCTCCACAGCGATCCGCAGCGCGGCCTTCGCCGTGCGCTTGCCGTTGCGGGTCTGGAGCATCCAGAGCTTGCCCTTCTCCACCGTGAATTCCATGTCCTGCATGTCACGGTAGTGCTTCTCGAGAATCCCGTAGATGCGGCACAGCTCGGCATAGGCCTCCGGCATGGCGCTTTCCATGGAGGGCTTGTCGGAGCCCGAGGCGATGCGCGCCTTCTCCGTGATGTCCTGCGGCGTGCGGATGCCCGCCACCACGTCCTCGCCCTGAGCGTTGATGAGGAACTCGCCGTAGAGCTCCTTCTCGCCGGTGGAGGGGTTGCGGGTGAACGCCACGCCGGTGGCGGAGGTCTCGCCCATGTTGCCGAACACCATGGCCTGCACGTTCACCGCCGTGCCCCAGCTCGCCGGAATGGCATGCAGCTCGCGGTACTTGATGGCGCGGTTGTTCATCCAGGAGCCGAACACAGCGCCGATGGCACCCCAGAGCTGCTCCTGCGGCTCCTGCGGGAAGGGCTTTCCGAGCTCCTTCTCGACCAGCGCCTTGTAGCGCGGGATCAGGCCCTTCCAGTCCTCGGCCGAAAGGTCGGTGTCGAGGGTGTAACCCTTGCGGTCCTTGAACTCGTCGAGGATCTCCTCGAAATGATGGTGCTCGAGGCCCAGCACTACGTTGGAATACATGGTGATGAAGCGGCGGTAGCTGTCATAGGCGAAGCGCTCGTCGCCCGCGCCCTTGGCGAGCGCCTCGACGGTCACGTCGTTGAGGCCGAGGTTCAGCACCGTGTCCATCATGCCGGGCATCGAGGCCCGGGCGCCGGAGCGGACGGAGACGAGAAGCGGGTTCTCGGCATCGCCGAAGGTGCGGCCCGTGAGCTTGCCGACGAAATCCAGGGCCTTCTCGACCTGGCCCTGAAGCTCCTGCGGATAGGCGCGGCCATGGTCGTAGTAGTAGGTGCAGACTTCCGTGGTGATGGTGAAGCCCGGCGGCACCGGCAGGCCCAGGTTCGACATCTCGGCCAGATTGGCCCCCTTGCCGCCCAGCAGGTTCTTCATCCCTGCCTGGCCCTCGGCCCTACCATCCCCGAAGGTATAGACCCACTGCGTCATCACTCGACCTCTTGGCTCAATAAGCGCCCTGCTCCAGCGCAGGTGCTGGCTTGAAACATGTGGAGCCCGAACGCAAGCTGAACAGCTACGGTTCTTTCGAACTATCGAAGCGGATAATATGTCGCCTCTGCAGAACCCGCCGAAGATCCAGGGCAAGCAGGGATCCAACAGGACGCCCCATTGGCCTGAACGGACTACTCCGTTCCCAAGTAATCATTAAGTTCCAGACCCAAAGCCGAATAGTCGCCCAGGAACCCTCCGCGAGCAGCCGTCCTGCGGCATAATGGCCTCTTCTGAAGGCAGCGCCCGCAGCGTCTCCAAGCGGAGGAAGCCATGGCCGTTTTCACCGTCACCGTTACCAGTTCCTCAGGCGTGGACCTCTCGTTCTTCTTTCCCGGCTTGATTGCGACGAGAGAGATAGGAGCCGGCTATAATCCGACCAGCGGGTCTGCGAGCTACTATGCCGTTAGTAATGGCGTCACAGACAGTTCAAAGTATTATAATATCAATACTTTGGGTAAGAACTATTCGTTCCCCATCGGCGATGGAGGACTTGCCGGAACGATTACATCGGCAACCCTTTCGGTGACGCCTGCAGGCGGGACCGAGACTCAACTGGCTACCCTGTCCATTGCCCTGGGGTCGGGAACTACCTCCCTCGGCGGAATCCCCATACCCTCCCTATTGGACATGACGCCGAACTCGATTTTACGCCTGTCGAACCGGCTCGACTCCGACGGAACCAAGCTGATCCTCTACGGCGCCGATGGGAACGACAGGCTCATCGGCAGCCAATGGGGCGACACCCTCGACGGCCGGCGGGGCATCGACCGGCTCGAAGGTTCGGGAGGCGACGACCTCTACTACGTGGACAACGCCCTGGACGTTGTCACCGAATATGCCGGACAAGGCTCCGACACCGTGATCTCGACCGTGAACTACCGGCTTGCGGCGGGAGTGTCGGTGGAAAGCCTGCAAGCTTTCGACAGCGCCGGGCGGCTGAGCCTGACGGGCAATGCCTTTTCCAACCGCCTCTTCGGAAACGGCAGCGTCAACCGACTCGACGGAGGCGCCGGAAACGACCAGATCACCGGCGGGTCGGGCAAGGACGTCTTCATGTTCACGACGAAGCTGAGCAAGACAGGCAATGTCGATCAGATCCTGGACTTCCGCGTCGCCGACGACGGCATCTGGCTCGAGAACGGCATCTTCAAGGGCCTCGGCAAGGCCGGCAACCTCGCCCATCCTGCGAAGCTCAAGGCCGACGCCTTCCATATCGGCTCCCGCGCGCACGATGCGACTGATCGGATCATCTACAACAAGACGACCGGCGCGCTTTATTACGATCCCGACGGAACCGGATCGTCCTCCCAAATCAAATTCGCCCAGCTCACCAAGGGGCTGAAGATGACGGCGGCTGACTTCTTCACGATCTGAGGAAGACCTTCAAAAAGGAAAGGCCGGGTCTAAGCCCGGCCCCTATCGTTATCTATCGCAGCCCTGAATCAGACTCGGTACCGCCCGTTGCGTTTCACATAGACCGTCGTGCCGACGGGAACGCGCTCGTAGAGGTCGGCCACGTCCTCATTGAGCATGCGCACGCAGCCGGAGGAAACCTGCTCGCCGATGCTCCAGGGCTCGTTGGTGCCATGGATGCGGAAGAGGATGTCCTGGCCGTTCTGGTGGAGATAGAGGGCACGGGCACCGAGCGGGTTGTCGAGACCGGCTTCCACATAGCGGGGCAGGTCCGGCTTGATTCCGACCATGGTCTTGGTGGGCGACCAGTTGGGCCACACGCCCTTGCGGCCGACGGTTGCGATGCCCTTCCAGGAGAAGCCCTGCCTGCCGACGCCCACGCCGTAGCGGATCGCCTTGCCCTCGGGCTGGACGAGGTAGAGCATCCGCTCGTCGATATCGACCACGATGGAGCCCGGCTTCTCGGGGCCCTTGTACTCGACTGTCTGGCGCGCGTATTTCGCGTCCATCTTGCGGCGGTCGACCAGCGGGATGTCGTGCGGCTCGTCCGGGATGGTGCCGATATACCAGCCGGAATCGTCGCTTGAAGCGACCTCGTAGGGTTCCTGGGCCGTTTGGCAGGCAGCAAGGGACGCGCTCAGGAGAGCGGCGAGCAGCAGGCGTCGAATCATGTTCGGTCTTCTGACTTGAATCGGTTGACGCCTACCTAGAGCGAAGGGAACCTCTTGGCTGTGCCCCCTTCGCAACACCTTAACGGGAATGAGAGGTTGTCACCCCTCGATGCGGGAGAAATCCGCCACCGTGCGGGTCGCCTCGCGGATGTCGTTGAGGAGCCGCAGGCGGTTGGCGCGCAGGCCTGCATCCTCCGCATTCACGGTCACCTTGTCGAAGAAGGAATCCACGGGCTGGCGCAGGCGGGAGAGCGCCCGCATCGCGCCCTCGAAATCCTCCGCCTGGACGGCGGCGGCGGCCTCCCGCTTGGCGGCGTCGAGAACCACGGCGAGGGCCTTCTCCTCGATCTGGCCCTGGTCGTTCACGATCTGGAGATCCGGCGCCTCGTTATAGGCACGACCGTCCTTCTTCTCCTCGATGCGCAGGATGTTGGCCGCGCGGCGATAACCGGCAAGCAGGTTCGCGCCGTCCTCCGTGTCGAGGAAGCGGCCCAGCGCCTCCACGCGGCGGACGATCATGAGCAGGTCGTCCTGGCCGTCCAGCGCGAACACGGCATCGATGAGATCGTGACGCGCGCCCTGGTCGCGGAGATAGACCTTCAGACGGTCGGCAAAGAAGGAGAGGAGGTCGAGGGCGCGCACATACATGAGGCGCGCGAGACCCTCGGCATTCCCAAGCTGCCTCTGCCGGAAAATGGATTCGAGATCAGGCAGGGCCGGATGAGGCACGAGCCCTGCAACGGCGCTGTCGTCGATCGCCTCAACCAGCTTCTTGGCTTCGAGGAATTCCTCGAACAAAACGTCCTTCGCATCGCGCGCAAACGGCTTCGCCAGCAGCGAGATCAGCGGGAGCTTGAGGTTATTCTCCAGCACCAGCCTGATCACGCCGAGCGCAGCGCGGCGCAGCGCGTAAGGATCCTTCGAGCCTGTCGGCTTCTCGTCGATGGCCCAGAAGCCGACGAGGGTGTCGATCTTGTCGGCGAGCGCCACGGCGACCGAAACCGGATCGGTCGGCACGCGGTCCGACGGGCCAAGCGGCTTGTAGTGTTCCTCGATGGCGGCGGCGACGGACGGATTCTCGCCCTGGAGCGTCGCGTAGTAGCGGCCCATGAGGCCTTGAAGCTCGGGAAACTCGCCGACCATTTCGGTGACGAGATCGGCCTTCGCGAGACGCGCGGCGCGTTCCGCCAAGGCGGGATCCGCGCCGACAATGGGCGCGAGCTCCTTGCTCAGAGCCGCGATGCGCTCCACGCGCTCGTACTGCGTGCCGAGCTTCTCGTGGAACACGATGGACTTCAGCTTCTCCAGCCGGTCTTCCAGCTTCACCTTCTGGTCCGTCTCCCAGAAGAACTTGGCGTCGGAGAGGCGCGCGCGCACCACGCGTTCGTTGCCGCCGACAATCGTCTTGCCGCCATCCGCCGCGATGAGGTTGGAGGTGAGCAGGAATTTGTTGGCGAGCTTGCCCGTCTTCGGATCGCGCAGCACGAAGCATTTCTGGTTCGCGCGGATCGTGGTGCGGATCACCTCAGGGGGGATATCCAGGAAGGCTTCGTCGAAGGAGCCCATGAGCACCACGGGCCATTCCACCAGACCGGCGACCTCTTCCAGGAGGCCCTCGTCCTCGACGAGTTCGAGGCCCTGCGCAAAGGCGAGGTCCTTCGCGTCGTGCAGGATCATGTCCTTGCGGCGGTCCGTGTCGATCACGACCCTGGCGCGCTCCAGCGCCGGCGCATAATCGTCGAAGCGCTTCACGCGGATCTCGCCCGGCGCGAGGAAGCGGTGGCCCTTCGTCATATCGCCGGAGGCGATGCCGTCCACCGTGAAACGCACCACCTCGGGATCTTCCGTCTCGGGACCGAAGGTGCAGACGATGGAATGCAGCGGACGCACCCAGCGCAGCGAACCGGGCTCGCGGGAGGCCGCGCCCCAGCGCATGGATTTCGGCCAGGGGAAATTCTTGACGATCTGCGGCAGGATCTCCGCCAGCACGTCCGGCGTGGCGCGGCCGGGCTTCTCGATGATCGCGACGTAGAACTCGCCCTTCTTCGGGTCGCTCTCGATCTTCGCCTGCTCGATGGAGGAAAGCCCCGCCCCTTTCAGGAAGCCCTGGATGGCCGCATCGGGCGAGCCGACGCGCGGACCTTTTCGTTCCTCGCGCACGTCCTGCCCCTTCACGGGCAGGCCTGCCACATGGAGCGCGAGACGGCGCGGCGTCGCGAACGCCTTCGCGCCCTCGTAGAGGAAGCCGCGCTCGACGAGCGCGTCGGTCACGAGCTTCTTCAAATCCTCCGCCGCGCGCCGCTGCATGCGGGCGGGGATTTCTTCGGAAAAGAGTTCAAGGAGAAGATCGGGCATGGCGGTGCGTTCTCTACCCTGCCCTTGAGAGGGAAGGGCGGCCGTCAGGCCGGGGTGGGGTGGACAGCGCGAGCGCTTCCGATTGAGGCGAGCCATACAGGCCCGCGTAAATGGTGTCGAGGACGCCAGGCATATTCTTGCTCAGCTCGGCATTCCAGAACCGCATGACGCGGTAGCCCTCGCTTTCAAGCCAGCGAGTACGATGTTCGTCACGGGCAGCGACCTCATCTTCGGCGTGCTGTCCGCCATCGAGCTCGATGATGAGACGTGCCTTCAGACAGGCGAAATCGGCAACATAGGGGCCGAGCGGCACCTGCCGCCTGAAGTGGCTGCCGTAGACTGGTATGTTCTTCAGGGCGCGCCAAAGAGCCTTTTCCGCATCGGTTGCATTCCGACGCAGAGCGCGAGATCGGGACGTGCCGATTTTGCGGGTTGAAGGCATCTCAGGTCTGTTCCGTTATCAAATTCTCGCTTGAACCGCTGCCCCGACCCTCCTCCCCCTTGTGGGGAGGAGATGGAGGTGGGGGTGTGAGCGATAACCTATGCAGCTCTGGCGCTGGCACCCCCACCCTTGATCCCTCCCCACAAGGGGGAGGGAGAAGGGCCAGATCTGTTGTTTAAGCCGCCGCGCCTCCGCCCTCGGTCTTCAGCCATGCCGCGCCGCAGGCTTTCGCCAGTTCGCGGACGCGCAGGATGTAGCTCTGGCGCTCGGTGACGGAGATCACGCCGCGGGCGTCGAGCAGGTTGAACATGTGGCTGGCCTTGATGCACTGGTCATAGGCCGGCAGGGCCATGAGATGGCGCTGGTCGTTGGAACCGGACTTGGGCTCGCCGTCCTCCAGATACTTGCGGCAGGCGGCCTCGGCGTCGCGGAAGTGCCGGAATAGCATCTCCGTGTCTGCATATTCGAAGTTGTGGCGGGAATATTCCTGCTCGGCCTGGAGGAACACATCGCCATAGGTGACCTTCCGGTCCCCTTCGAGGCCGTTGAAGTTGAGGTCGTAGATCGATTCCACGCCCTGCAGATACATGGCGAGGCGCTCGAGCCCGTAGGTCAGCTCGCCCGCCACGGGCGAGCACTCGAAGCCCGCCACCTGCTGGAAGTAAGTGAACTGCGACACTTCCATGCCGTCGCACCAGCATTCCCAGCCGAGGCCCCAGGCCCCCAGCGTCGGGCTTTCCCAGTCGTCCTCGACGAAGCGGATGTCGTGGACACCCGTGTCGATGCCGATGGCCTTGAGCGAGCCGAGATAGAGCTCCTGCAGGTTCGGCGGGTTCGGCTTCAGGATGACCTGGAACTGGTAATAGTGTTGAAGCCGGTTGGGGTTCTCACCGTAGCGCCCGTCCTTCGGGCGGCGGGAAGGCTGGACATAGGCCGCGCGCCAGGGCTTCGGGCCCAGCGCCCGAAGGGTCGTCGCCGGGTGGAAGGTGCCCGCGCCGACCTCCATGTCGTAGGGCTGGAGAATGACGCAGCCCTGCTCCGCCCAATAGCGCTGGAGCGTGAGGATCAGGCCCTGGAAAGAGCGCGCAGGGTTCATGTGCGCGGGTTCGCTCGTCATGTCGGCGTCCGGTTTGTCTTGAAAATCTCTGGCGAACCCTTGGGATGACGGAGGCCCCAAGTCAAGCGTTGGGGCGGCATCCCTGTCATTCGCGGTCGATAGGGTCATGGCGGGCAACGGAATTTCCCTGCCCGCTCAAGGCCCTGGATCCTGTCGCAGGCCCTGAAGGCCACCGAGACCTTAAAGCCCCAGCCGGGCCCAGGCGGCCCGCTCCTCCAGGGCTCCCACCACCTCGCCGGGATCGATGAGGCTGCTCTGGCCGAGCGACCGGCGGCCGAAGAGACGGCCCAGCAGCGGCGGGCCGGAGGGCTCGATCATGCGGAACCGCACCGTCTCGCCGAAGCGCTGGCGCAGGATGGGCCGGATGTCGCCGAGGCCGTCGACGAGGCCGAGTTCGAGCGCCTCCGCGCCCACCCAGAAAGCACCCGAGAAGAGGTCGTCGTAGGAATCGTTGAGCTTTTCGCCCCGGCGCTCGCGCACGAGTTCGGCGAAGACGTCGTGGATCCGGCGCTGGAGCCCCTTCAGGCGCACCACGTCTTCCGGGTTCTCGGGCCGGAAGGGGTCGAGCATCGCCTTGCTCTTGCCCGCCGTATGGACCCGGCGCTCGATGCCGATGCGCTCGATCAGTTCATGGAACCCGAAGCTGGCCGAGACGACGCCGATGGAGCCGACGATGGAAGCCGGATCGGCATAAATCTCGTCCGCCGCGCAGGCGATCATGTAGCCGCCGGAGGCCGCCGCATCCTCCACGAAGGCGATGACGGGGATCTTCTTTTCCTCCGAGAGGCTGCGGATCCGCCTGTAGATCAGGTGCGACTGGGCCGCCGAGCCCCCGGGGGAGTTGATGACGAGGCCCACCGCCTTCGCCCCCGGCACGGAAAAGGCGCGCTCCAGCAGGGGCGCCACGCTCGACATGGCGAGCCCTGGCCGCAGGGGCATCACGGCGCCGATGGCGCCCGACAGGCGCACCACGGGAACGATGGGAACCGTGTAGCGACGATACTTGCTCGGAAGAAGGAACTGAAGACGTTCGGGAAGCATGGATGAGAACGAAGTTTGAGCCATGCCCCCTATGTAGGGTGTACGGCCCTGCTTCCCAAGATGAATGTGCCGTTAGGGAACTTGTTGGCCACCATTCAGTTACGGCCGTTTAAACAGAAAGCATGGAGAAAAGCCCTGCGGCGAAGCCGTCACGGCCCGCCCGGAGCAAAGGTGAGGAGATTGTCGATGCGTCGTTTGATTGTAGGCCTTCTCGGCTTTGCCGCCCTCGGCCTCGGCGCCGTTTCCGTCCAGCCGGCCGAAGCGCAGCCCTATTACCGGGGCTATGGATACGGCCATCGCCCGGTGATCGAGTACCGTTACGGCCACCCCTATCGCGGCTATCGCCCCTATCGTCCCTATTACGGTTATCGTCCGGTCCGCACGGTCCGGCGCTGCTGGGTCGAGCGACGGAGGGTCTGGACGAATTACGGCTGGGTGCGCCGTCCTGTAGAGGTCTGCCGCACGGTTCAGCGGCCCTACTACAGGTACTGACCATAAGGGCGCCGAAAGGCGCCCTTTTCATAGAAGAGCCGCTTCGCCCAGGTGCAGCGCCTCCGCCTGGGGCGTGAAGCGCCCGTCGGGGCCGTTCAGGATCACGGGCGGCAGAATGGTCAAGGGCGCGCGGGCGCCCTTGGTCCCGGAGAGCAGGAAGCGGATCGCAGGCCTGTCGGCCGCCGGGTGAACGAAGCGCAGCTCCATCCCGCCGAGGCGCCCTTCCAGGATCGCGAGGCATTCGGCGACCCGGTCGGCCCGGTGGATCATCACGAGCCTCCCCTTGGGCTTGAGCAGGCCCGCGCAAGCCTTGAGCCAAGCCTCCAATCCGCCCGCCGGCAGGGCATGGGCCGCAGCCCGGCTCCGATCGGGCGAGATCCGGGCCTGCCCCTCTTCCAGGAAGGGCGGATTGGTCAGGACGAGATCGGCGCTCTCTGGCCTCAGGCCCGCATCGTGGCGGGAAGCCTTGTCGAGCACATCGGCGACGGCGACCTCCCCATGCAGATTGTTGTCCCGGCAATTGCGGCGGCAGAGCGCGGCAAGCGCGGGATCCCGCTCCACGAAGACGAAACGCGCATCCGGCACGCGGGCCGCCGCCATGAGGCCGACCGCGCCGGTCGCCGCGCCAACGTCCATCGCCACGTCGCCGGGCCTCACGGGGGCGGCGGCGGCCAGCAGCACCGCATCGGTACCCGCGCGATGGCCCTTCGCGGGCTGAAGGAGGCGGACCCGCCCGCCCAGCAGTAAATCCTGCGTGATCTCAAGGGTGGTCTCAGACATGGCGCAGCTCGGATTCGAGACCGGCCTCGGCGATCAGGCGGCGGGCCTGCGCCATATGCCCTTCGGGAACGAGGACCCGGCGCGGGAAGGCCCCGATCATGCCCTCCAGGGCGCTCATATGCGCATCCGCAACGAGAACCGGGATATTGGCGTTTTCCAACAAGGATTGTAGGAAGCCGATCAGGACGAGATCGTTGGTTCGGACGATTTCGATCATCGGCTTGCGCCCCTTCCTTTGCGGTAAGCGTTTGCTTTGCAGCATGGAAAGTGCCATGCCAGTCCATATTCCTACCGGCCATCCCGGCCGGCAACCCGGGTCATGACAAGTGGGCGTCGTCGTTCCGTTCGAAGACAAGCATCCCGAAAAGAATGCGAGCATCGAAAAGCTCGTGTCCCTTGTGGCCTCCGACATGGAACGGGTCAATGCGATGATCCTGTCGCGCACCGGTTCCGACGTCACGATGATCCCGGAAGTGGCCAATCACCTGATTTCCTCGGGCGGCAAGCGCCTGCGCCCCATGCTGACCCTCGCGACCGCCGGCCTCTCCGGCTACAAGGGCGACGGGCATGTGAAGCTCGCGGCCGCCGTGGAGTTCATGCACACCGCCACCCTCCTCCATGACGACGTTGTGGACGAGAGCGACATGCGCCGGGGCAAGATCGCCGCCCGAATCAAGTGGGGCAACGAGGCGAGCGTGCTGGTCGGCGACTTCCTCCTCGGCCAGGCCTTCCGCATGATGGTGGAGGTGGGCTCGCTGCGCGCCCTCGACATCCTGTCCGCCGCCGCGACAGTGATCGCGGAGGGCGAGGTGATGCAGCTCGCCGCCGCCAAGAACACCGAGACGACCGAGGACGAGTACCTCGCCGTGATCCGCGGCAAGACCGCGGAACTCTTCGCCGCCGCCTGCGAGGTGGGCCCGGTCATCGCCGGACGCCCCAAGGCCGAACAGGCCGCCTGCCGCTCCTACGGCATGAATCTCGGCATCGCCTTCCAGCTCGTGGACGACGCCCTCGATTACGGCGGCAAGGCCGCGACGCTGGGCAAGAACGTGGGCGACGATTTCCGCGAGGGGAAGATCACGCTGCCCGTCGTCCTGTCCTTCCGCCGCGGATCGGAGGAGGAGCGCGCCTTCTGGAAGCGCGTGCTCGAGCGGAGCGAGATCGAGGAGGCCGATCTCGAACAGGCCATCGCCATCATGCGCCGCCACCGGGCGCTGGAGGACACCGTCGAGCGCGCCCGCCATTACGGCGCCATGGCCCGCGATGCGCTCGCCCTCTTCCCGTCCGGTCCCATGAAGCAGGCTCTTCTCGACACCGTCGACTTCTGCATCGCCCGGGCGTATTGAGCATAGCAGATTTGTTCTTTTTAAAGAACAAAACGGTTGACATAAAAATCATCAGGTTTAAAAAGGTTCCTGTCGCGGGACGGCTTCGGCCGCCCCGGGGCCGCGGTGATTTGAGACGAGCAGCTTGCGCCGCGTGATCAAACGCTAAAGCGCCACGGAGCGTATCCCGCCTCGTGGTTCACGAGGATCCATGGCCATGACGCGCCTTCTCCTTATGACGGCATTCCTGTTGTCCCATCGGCCTCTTCCGGCCGAGCGGTGTCGTCGCTTCACGGCCTGATTCCTTTCCCTCCATCCCGAACCACATGTCCGGCTTCGTGCCGAAGACCGGGCGAACTTTGCCTGAAAGGTACTCCTATGTCCGTTTTCACCCGCCGCACCCTTCTGGCCGCCAGCATCGCGCTGGGCGCTGCCCTGACCACCGCGCTGCCCGTCGCGGCCCAGCAGAAGAGCATCAAGGTCGGCGTCATGTCCGGCGCCGAGGAAGAGGTGGCGCAGGTCGTCAAGAAGGTCGCGGCCACGAAGGGCCTTAACGTCGAGCTCGTTCCCTTCTCCGACTACGCGCTCGTGAACGAGGCGCTGGAGCGCAAGGACCTCGACGCCAACGCCTTCCAGCACAAGCCCTATCTCGACGCGCAGATCGCCGCCCGCGGCTACAAGATCATGCCCGTCGGCTTCACCTTCGTGCAGCCCATCGGCCTCTATTCGAAGAAGGTGAAGGCCGTCGCAGAGCTGAAGAGCGGCGCGAAGATCGGCATCCCGAACGACCCGAGCAACGGCGGACGCGCACTCAACCTGCTCGCCGCCCAGGGCCTGATCAAGCTGAAGGACGGCAAGGGCCTGTCGCCGTCGCTCCTCGACATCGCCGAGAATCCGAAGAACATCCAGATTTCGGAGCTCGATGCCGCGCAGCTGCCTCGCGCCCTGCCCGATCTCGACGCGGCCGTGATCAACACCGACCACGCGCTCAATGGCGGTCTCGACATCCGCAAGGACACGATCGCGGTCGAGAAGCGCGAGGGCAATCCTTACGCGAACTTCGTCGCCGCCCGGAAGGGCGACGAGAACCGCCCGGAGATCAAGACCTTCGTGGAGGCCTATCAGTCGCCCGAGGTCGCGAAGTTCCTGGACGAGCGCTTCAAGGGCGCCATCATTCCGGCGTGGTAAGCCGCCGCTCCGCAGCCTTTCATCATCGCTGCACGTCATGGCCGGGCTTGTCCCGGCCATTTCGTTTCGTGGAGGTCGGATCGACCCGGGAATCTACCGCAGGCTCGTCGCCCGCACCCACCAGCCCGGCCGCAGCTTGCTGAGCCGCCGGCCCGCCTCGGCGGCCGTGGCGGCATCGCCGTAGAGCCCGAACGCCGTCGCTCCGGAGCCGGACATGCGGGCAAGACGGCAGCCCGGCGTGTCCCGCAACAGGCCCAGCGCCTCGCCGATCAGGGGCTGAAGGGCGCGCGCGGGCGCCTCGAGATCGTTGCGGCCCTCCTGAAGAACCCCGACAAGCGCGTTCGCGGAAAGGCCTGCGACCGCCGGGTGGCGCGCGCCGGGCAGCGCCTCTCCCGGCCGAAGGCCGAGCGCCCTGAACACGGCCGGGGTCTCCACAGGCACGCGCGGATTGACCAGCACGGCGAAGAGGCGCGGCAGGCCGAGCGGCGGTCCGATCTCCTCCCCCGCCCCGCGCATCATGCGGGCCCTCGGCTCCAGGCAGACGGGCACATCGGCTCCCGTCAGGCGCGCCGCCTCGCGCAGGGCCGGGTGGGTCAGGGACAGGCCGTTCAGCCGCGCCAGCAGCCGCAGGGCCGCGGCTGCATCCGACGAACCGCCGCCGATTCCGGCCGCCACGGGCAGACGCTTCACGAGATGAAACGTCCCGACCTTGAGACCCTCCACGCGCTCCGCGAGCAGGCGCGCCGCCTTCAGGACGAGATTGTCGGAATCGCTCCCGGCAAGGGGCGCCGTCGGGCCGCGGACATCGAGGGCGAGCGTCCGCCCCGGTTCGAGCCGCAGATCGTCGCCCGTTCCGGCGAAGGCCACGAGGCTCTCCAGGTCGTGATAGCCGTCCGCCCGGCGCCCGAGCACGTGGAGCGTCAGGTTGATCTTGGCGGGAGCGCGGGTGGCGAGCGGCAGGGGCATGGCGCTTCCATGCCCCAGAGCGGGGCGGTTGGGAAGAGCGGCCCTGACACGCAAGCGGCCGGGACGAGCCCGGCCACGATGCAGGATCAACCGCTTCGGGAGAAGCCTTACCCGCCGTTCTGCTTCGGCGCTTCCGGCTGGGGCGGAGGCGCATTCTCGGCGGCGGCGGGCTTCGGGTCCTCTCCCAGGCCGTTGTCGATCTTCTTAAGGATCTTCACCAATTCCTCGTGCTCCGGATCAGAGTTCTTAGCGTGATCCCACTGGAACTTCGCCTCGAGCTTGCGCCCGACCCTCCAATAGGCATCGCCCAGGTGATCGTTGATCGTCGGATCGCCCGGCTTCAGCTCCACGGCCTTCTCCAGCTCGCGCACGGCGTCCTCGTAGCGGCCCATGCGGTAATAGGCCCAGCCGAGCGAGTCGATGATCATGCCGTCGCGGGGGGCGAGCTCCACGGCCTTCGTGAGCATCTTGAAGGCTTCGTCGATGTTGATGTTCTGGTCGACCCAGGAATAGGCGAGATAGTTCATCACCTGCGCCCTGGCGGCCGGCAGCCCCTCGGGAACGAGTTCCAGCGCCTTCTTCAGGTCCGGCTCGGCCTTGTCCCATTGCTTCGCGCGCTCATAGGAGGTGCCGCGATAGAAATAGAGGATCCAGTGGCCGCGTTCCGGCTGGCCGATCAGCTTGATGGCCTTGTCGTAGGTCTCGGCGGCGTCCGCGAACTTCTTGCGCGAGCGCTGGACGTTGCCCAGCGCCATGATGACTTCCACGTCGTCCGGGCGCGCCTTCATGAGCGCGTCGAGATGGGAGATGGCGTCGTCGCCCCGGCCCAGCAGCTCGTAATTGTGGCCGATGGAGATGTCTGCGCTCGTCCGAATGGGCGAATCCTTGGGAACCCGGTCGAAGATGGCGTTCGCCTTGTCGTATTGCTTCAGGCGCTCATAGACGTCGCCGAGGGTGATGAGGGCAAGCGCATGATCGCCCTTGAGATCGAGGCCGAGGCGCAGATAGATGATCGCCGTCAGCTCGTCGCCCTGGGAATTGCCCACGACGCCGAGGCCGTAGAGCAGCTCCGCCGCGCCCTCCTGCGCATTGGTGACATGGGGCGCAAGCGGCTTGCCCTGCTCCAGAGCCTCCATGGCGGCGCGGACGATGGGATGGCGCGGGGCCACCTCGTCGAAGGCCTTGTAGATCTTCAGGGCGTCTTCCTTGCGGCCGCGCTTGGCGAGGAAGCGGCCGTAGGCGTCGACCACCTGGAGGGTGTTGCGTTCGCCCTCGTAGGCCGCCTTGAAGCGCTTCTCCGCCTCGTTCGGGTTGCCGGTCACATCCGCGATGAGAGCGGCGTGATATTCGCGGAACTGGTCGAAGGCGCGCTCGTTCTTGAGCTTGTCGACGGTCGCGAGCGCCTGTTTGCCGTCCTTGGATCCGGCATAGGTCCAGGCCGTCAGGAGCGTCGCCGTCAGGTCCGCCTGCCGGCCGCGGATGCTCTTCGAGAGCCGGGCCCGGGCATCGGCGTATTTCTGGTTCTTCATGGAGCGGACGCTTAAGGCGAACTGCGCGAGATTGTTCGACGCGTCCTGGGCCGAGAGGCGCTCCGCCGCGCGGATCGCATCCGCCATGGAGCCGTTGGCCAGGAAGGCGACGAAGGCGCGCTCCAGAAGCTCCTGGTTACGGGGATCTTCCTGGATCGCCTCGCGGAAGAAGATAGACGCCGCCTCGGTATCCCGCGCGGAGCCCGCCACATAAGCCGAGAGGAAGTTGCCTTCGAGGCTCTGGGCGGGCCTCAGGATCTCATCGTCCGTATTCGCGGCGGCGACCGGCGCCGCCAGGAGGCTGGCGGCCATCAGCATCAGGGCAGGCAGGCCCTTCCGGACCAGAGGCGTTTTCAAGGTGGGCACGAAGCGCGGCTCCAATCATCGCGACATCTCATCGGGAGGAGATGTGCGCCAAATCAGGCCGGAGAATGGCGTCTCCCTCCGAGAGCCGCAAGGGGACAATTGCCGCTGGGGGCGTAAAAGCCGCGTGAGGGGAGAGGAGAGCAGGCCTTCCTCCCCCTTGTGGGGAGGGAAACACGCGCCTTACGCGGCTGCTATCCGGGATGGCGGCTCGCAAGTCAGCGCCATTACATATTCACGTAGTTCGGCCCGCCGCCGCCCTCGGGGGTGGTCCAGGTGATGTTCTGGTTCGGATCCTTGATGTCGCAGGTCTTGCAGTGGACGCAGTTCTGCGCGTTGATCTGGAACCGCGGGCCGCCCTCGCCCTCGACCCATTCATAGACCCCCGCCGGGCAGTAGCGCTGCGAGGGGCCGCCGAAGACATCGTGCTCGGAGGCCTTCTGCAGGCTCATATCCTTCACCTTGAGATGAACCGGCTGGTCCTCCTCGTGGTTGGTGTTGGACAGAAACACCGAGGACAGCTTGTCGAAGGTGAGCACCCCGTCCGGCCTGTCGTACTTGATGGGCTTTGCCTGGGAAAGCGGCAGCAGGCATTCGTGGTCCGCCTTGCCGTGCTTCATCGTCCCGAAGGGCGACCAGCCGAAGAGTTCGTTGAGCCACATGTCGAGCCCGCCGAGCGCCACGCCTGCCACCGTGCCGAACTTCGACCAGAGCGGCTTCACGTTGCGCACCCGCTTGAGATCGTGGCCGATGGGCGAGGAGCGCCAGGCCTCCTCGTAGGATGCGACCTCGTCATTCGCCCGGCCCGCCTGGAGCGCTGCGAAGACGTGATCGGCGCAGAGCATACCGGACAGGATCGCGTTGTGGCTGCCCTTGATGCGCGGCACGTTTACGAAGCCCGCGCTGTCGCCGACGAGGCAGCCGCCCGGGAAGCTCAGGCGCGGCACCGATTGCCAGCCGCCCTCCATGATGGCGCGCGCGCCGTAGCCGATGCGCTTTCCGCCCTCGAACACGTCCCGCACCATCGGATGCGTCTTGAATCGCTGGAACTCGTCGAAGGGCGAGAGCGTCGGGTTCTTGTAGTTGAGGTGCACCACGAAGCCGACGGAGACGAGATTGTCGTCGAAATGGTAGAGCCAGGAGCCGCCGCCCGCATCGTTCGGCAGCGGCCAGCCCATGGAGTGGCGCACGAGGCCTGCCTGGAACTTCTCGGGCTTGACCTGCCAGAGCTCCTTGATGCCGATGCCGTATTTCTGGTGATCGCGGCCCATATTCAGGCCGAACCGTTCGACCATCTGCTTGGTGAGCGAACCGCGCGCTCCCTCGCCGAAGATGGTGTACTTGGCGCGCAGCTCCATGCCGCGGGTGAAGTTGGCATTGGGCTCGCCATTGCGGCTGATGCCCATGTCGCCGGTGGCGACGCCCACCACCTTGCCGTCCTCGACCAGCACTTCAGAAGCCGGGAAGCCGGGATAGATCTCGACACCCAGCTCTTCCGCCTTGCGGCCGAGATAACGGGCGACATTGCCGAGCGAGCCGACGAAATTGCCGTGGTTGTTCATGAGCTTGGGCATGAACAGGTTCGGCAGGCGCACGCCGCCGGCATGGCCCAGATACAAAAACTCGTCCGCCGTCACTTCCGTCTTGAGCGGCCGGTCGGGATCGGTGCGCCAGTCCGGCAGGAGGGCGTCGAGGCCGATGGGATCGATCACCGCGCCTGAGAGGATGTGCGCGCCGACCTCGGAGCCCTTCTCGACAACGACCACGGAGATGTCGGCGCCCTGTTCCGCGGCGTGCTGCTTGAGGCGGATGGCGGTGGCCAAGCCCGCCGGACCCGCGCCCACGACGACGACGTCGAACTCCATCGATTCACGGGCGGGCAGATCGGACATGGGGGCTCCTCCTGGGCGCACTCTCAAGCGGCATATAGTTTATATATGAACAATCGAGCCGACTTCTCAAGTCCGGCTCTCGTCCTCGACGCTCTCCTAGCGCCGTTGCAGCGACACGGAAAGTTCTGTTTCCTCATAAGGTCATGCGAAAGCATCTGCTTTTTGGAGGATGCGCGGGCTCCGATTCGCGGCAATGGGCGGCTTTCGCGGCAGCCGGGAGCAGAGCGGGACCGGCGCCCGCGCCTTTCCTGGGGGGCCGACACCGCATGCGAGTTGTTCACAGCCCTCAGGACGCTTACATAGATCCCATGCAGGACTTCCCCTCAGATCGCGATGCCCTTCAGGCGCTGCTCGACTTCCATGTCGAGGCGGGGGTCGATCTTGCGCTCGACGAGACGCCGCACAACCGCTTTGCCGAGCCCGCCCCGGCGAAAGCGCCTGTTCCGAAGGCCGCTCCGGCTCCGTCCGCGCCCTCCCCCCGCGCCCTGCCGAAGGCGGCGGCGAGCGCTCCCGAGGAGGTGGCCAGCCTCGCCCGCGAGCAGGCCCGGCATGCCCTGTCCCTGGAGGAGCTCGAGGCGATCCTGGCGGGCTTCGACGGCTGCGCCCTGAAATTCTCCGCCAAGAACCTCGCCTTCGCGGACGGCAACCCGGAGGGCCGGGTGATGCTGGTGGGCGAAGCTCCCGGCGCAGACGAGGACCGGATCGGCAAGCCCTTCATGGGCCGCTCGGGCCAGCTGCTCGACCGGATGCTCGCCACGATCGGGCTCGACCGGACCCAGGTCTATGTGGCTAACATCGTGCCCTGGCGTCCGCCGGGCAACCGCACCCCGACGCCCCAGGAAGTGGCCATCTGCAAGCCCTTCATCGCACGGCAGATCGAGCTGGCGTCGCCTGAATTCCTGCTCTGCCTCGGCGGCCCGGCGGCCCAGAACCTCCTCGGGCTCAAGGACGGAATCCTGCGCACCCGGGGCCGATGGTTCACCTACAAGACCGAGGACGGACGCGAGATCCGGGCGCTTCCGACCCTGCACCCGGCCTATCTCCTGCGCCAGCCCCTGCAGAAGCGTCTCGGGTGGCGGGATTTCCAGGCCCTGCGGAGGGCGCTCGACGGGCGGGAATGAGAGCCGCCGCGCGGGCTGCCTGGAACCGGCCCGTATGGTTACGTTTTAAGCTCATGCGGGATGAGCGGCCTGTGCCGTGCGAAAAAGGTGAATCATGCGCTGGGAAGACTTTCGAACCTCATCCAATGTGGAAGACCGTCGCGGCATGGGGGTTCCCGGAGGCGCGGGCGGGCTCGGCATCGGCACCATCGTGGTTCTCGGCCTGATCGGCTGGGCGCTCGGCATCGATCCCCGCCTCCTGATCGGCGGCGCGGAAATGCTCAACGGAGGCGGGTCGGGCTATGAGCAGAGCCAGGGCCGCCAGGGCACGCCGCAGGACGAGGCCGGACGCTTCGCATCCGCGATCCTGGGCAACACGGAGGACGTGTGGAGCGCGGTTCTGCCCCAGCAGGCCAACCGCCGGTACGATCCGCCCAAGCTAGTCCTGTTCTCAGGAGCGACCCGCTCCGGCTGCGGCGGCGCGCAATCGGCCATGGGGCCCTTCTACTGCCCGCTCGACCAGACCGTTTACATCGACCTCTCCTTCTTCGCGGAGATGCAGCGCCGCTTCCGCGCGGGCGGCGATTTCGCCTATGCCTACGTGCTGGCCCACGAGGTCGGCCATCATGTGGAGAACCAACTGGGCATCCTGCCCCGGGTGCAGGAGCGCCAGCAGCAGGTGGGCCGTTCGGAGGGCAACCAGCTCTCCGTGCGCGTCGAGCTGATGGCCGACTGCCTCGCGGGCGTGTGGGCACATCATTCCAACCAGCGCTGGAAGTCCCTCGAGGAAGGCGACATCCAGGAAGGGATCCGCGCCGCCGAAGCCATCGGCGACGACCGGTTGCAGAAGCAGTCCCAGGGCCGCGTGGTGCCCGATTCCTTCACCCACGGCTCCTCCGAGCAGCGCATGCGCTGGCTCATGACGGGGCTGAAGAGCGGCCAGATCCAGGCCTGCGATACCTTCAGGGCGGCGCGGCTCTAAATCGAGGGACGCCCCCTCGCCATCGGATGGTCCGGCTTCGCATTTCTGCTCAACGCGGACCGGGCCGCAGCAGGGGATCGGGCGCTACCCACGGTTTGATGCCCAGCGATCGAGGAAGACGCTTCGGTCGGTCATGTCTTTTTAAGATTGCGCGCACCGGGATCCCGCCCGGCCGTCAGTAGATGCGCAGCAGGATCTTCGAACCATCACAATGACGGTCAAAACAACCGGCAGCTCTAACCTTGCCAGAGGCTTAGGCTGAACTGCCTTGCCGAAATGCCGAAACGCTTCGACAAAACCCGCCCTACTATGAACGACCCCTCATAAACGAATCTTTTTGCGCAATAAATCTTAAGTAATTTTATTATTTTCTTCATTTTAGAACTATTAAAAACTACTTCAAAATTAAAATATTCTAATTTTTGCTAGGGCCTATTGCCTTCGACACTTGCATTGATTTACTCCGCCCGCAGCGGAATACGTCGAAAGCACCGATGAAGACCCCCAGCAACATATTCAGAGGAGCCACCTCCTTCCTCTTCATCGTCGCAGCCTGGTGGCTGGTCGCGGCCAGCGGGTTCGTGTCGCCGTTTCTGCTTCCTCCCCCCTCGACGGTGCTGGCGACGGGAATCGAGACCCTTCTCGATGGAAGCCTCCTCCACCACACGTTGGTCAGCGTGCGGCGTCTCGTGGTCGGCTACGGTCTCGCCGTCCTCCTCGCGCTTCCCCTCGCCTTTCTGCTGAGCGCGTCTTCATCGCTGCGCAGCATTCTCGAGCCGATGCTCGAATTCCTGAGACAGCTTCCACCGCTTGCGCTCATGCCGCTGCTCATCCTCTGGCTCGGCATCGGCGAGGCGCAGAAGGCGGGCATCATCATCCTCGCCTGCTTCTTCCCGATCTTTCTCGGAGTCGTCGGCGGCATCGCGCAATGCGATCCCAAGCTGGTCGAGGTGGGACGGTCCTGCGGGCTGACGCACCAGGAGGTGTTGCGGCGCGTCGTGCTTCCCGCCTCGCTGCCCTCCATCGTGATCGGCCTGCGCATCGCCCTCGGCTATGGCTGGCGCGCCCTGGTCGGCGCGGAGCTCGTCGCCTCATCCGCGGGCCTCGGCTACATGATCGTCGATGGGGAGAACCTGGCCCGCACAGACATCGTCCTCGTGGGCATCGTCGTCATCGGTTGCCTCGGCGTGCTGGCGGATCTCGGCATTCGCGCGCTGATCGCGCGGACCGCCCCGTGGCTCGCCGCCCGCACGGAGCTGCGCCATGCTTGAGACGCGCGGCCTGGGCAAGACCTTCGCCATTCCCGGCCGCCATGTTGCGGCGGTGTCGGAGGTCGACATCCGGCTGGAACCGGGCAGCTTCACCGCCATCGTCGGGCGCTCGGGCTGCGGAAAGTCGACCCTGCTCCGCCTCCTCGCGAGCCTCACCGAACCGAGCGCGGGGAGCATTCATTACGCAGGCGGGCAAAAGCCCAATATCGGCTGCGTGTTCCAGGAGCCGCGTCTCATGCCCTGGCTCACGGTCGCCCGCAACGTCGCATTCGGGCTGAGCGGGAAGCTCCCAAAGGCCGAGCTCGACGCCAGGATCGCAAGCGCCCTTGATCTCGTCGGCCTGACGGCCTTCCGCGATGCGCATCCGGACCAATTGTCCGGCGGCATGGCGAGCCGGGTCGCCCTGGCCCGCGCGCTCGCCATGAAGCCGGAGCTGCTGCTTCTCGACGAGCCCTTCGCGGCCCTCGACGCCTTCACGCGCCGAGGCCTCCAGCAGGAGCTGTCGGCCATCTGGCATGCACGGCGCCCGACCATCGTCTTCATCACACACGATGTGGAAGAAGCGGTGCTTCTGGCCGATACCGTTCTGCACATGGATGCAGGCCGCATCGTCGACAGCATCCATGTCCCGCTGCGCCATCCGCGCGAGCCCACCGATCCCGCCCTCATCGCGCTCCGACGCCGCATTCTCGCAGGGCTATCGCAGCCCGTCTCCGCTGTCTCCCCTCTCACCAACCAAGAAGAGTCGATCTCATGAAGACATTGCTCCAAAGCGCCGCCCTCGGCCTTGCCCTGGTCATGGGCCTCGCGCCACAGACGCGCGCGGCCGATAAGCCCGAGGTGGTGCGGATCACCTATGTGTCCTCGCCCTTCAACGTGCCCTCCATCGTCATGCGCGCCAAGGGCTACCTGGAAGAAGCGTTCAAGCCGTTCGGCATTCGCGTCGAATCTCCCGAGATCACGTCCGGCGCGGCGCAGGTCCAGGCCATCGCCGCCGGCGAGATCCAGATCGCCAGCGTGCTCGGCGGCACTTCCGCCATTCTCGGCAAGGCCAACGGCGCGGATGTCCAGGTGATCGCCGCCTACAGCCGCAGCCCGAAGGCCTTCGGCATCCTGGCGCGGGGCGACGGCCCCTCCTCCGTCGCGGATCTCAAGGGCAAGACCGTCGCGGGTCCCAAGGGCACGACCCTGCATCAGCTCCTCGCCGCCGCCCTCGCGAAGGCAGGCCTGACCCTCAGCGACGTCAATCACGTCAACATGGACCTGGGCGCGGCCCGCGCGGCGCTCCTGGCGGGCAAGGTCGATGCGGCGACGCTCGCAGGCAACAACGCCCTCGCGGTCGAGCAGGCCGGCGGCAAGATCATCGCCAACGGCGACGGCATCATCGCGCCCACGACGGTCATCGGCGTGCGCGGCGAGTTCCTGCGCAACCATCCCGATCTCGTCGAGGCCTATCTTGCAGCCCACCGCAAGGCGCTCGACTTCATGGCCGAGAATCCGGATGAGGCCCTGAAGCTCGCCGCCGAGGAGCAGAAGATCTCCCTCGACGACGCCCGCCGCATGATGGGCTGGTACGATTTCTCCATCCGCATGACCGACAAGGACGTGGCGAACCTCGCCGACGAACAGGCCTTCATGGTGTCGAGCGGGATGCTCAAGAAGACCATCGACATCAAGGCCGATCTCATCGCTCCGAAGGCATTCGAACTGAAATGATCGACGCATTGCTCCTCGATTGCGAGCAGACCGAGGGCGGGCTGAACATTCTCATGAAGCGGCCCGACCTCGGCTCCAGGCTCGATGTCGTCAACCTCTACGGTCTCGAACGGACGGACCTGTCCGGCTATCGCGGATTGCTGATCGGCCTCCACGCCGACCAGCGCTATCTCGCAGGCCGCCGGGCCCAGATCGAGGCTTATCTCGCAAGAGGCGGCACGGTCGTGTTCTGCGGCCATGTCTCCTATCCCATCCTTCCCGAGCTTCATCCCTATCGGCCGATCCAGAACTACAGGGTCGAGGATCTGGACGTATCCCGCGTCTGCGAGCACCCGGTCTGGGCAGGCGTTGACACCAAAGACCTGACCTGGCGGCGGGGCGTCGCGGGATTCTATGGGCGCGGCTTCAATCCGCCTCCGCAGGGCGCGACGATCATCCATGGCCTCGGGCCGGACCGGCACCCGGTCGATTTCGAGTGCAGGCCCGCCGCGGGCGGACGTCTCCTGGTCCATGCGGGCGCGGATCTGTGGGGCTATCTCGAAGCCGATTCCAGCGCGGCGCGCATCGGCCCGCAACTGCTCGACTGGCTCCGCGCCGGCATTCAGGGAGGACGCCCATGACTGTCGCCGTGCTCGATGGCGGTTGCTATTACCACCACGACATCATCTACGGGGAACGCTTCCGCCATTGCTTCGACCGGGCGATCTATGCGCCGGATCTGACGGATGGCGCGCTCGAAGGCGTCAAGGCCCTGATCGTCGCCGACCGGATCAGCCCGACGATCCTGCGCGAGAAGCGGCGCATCCTGCACGCCTTCCTCCAGAACGGCGGAACCCTCATCGTGCTGGGCGAGAACCAGGCCCATACCTGGGCTCCCGGCGTGGAATGGACGTTCCGTCCCACGAACTTCTGGTGGTGGCTCGACAAGGACGTGGACCCCGGCCACAGGATCGTGGAGCCCGACCACGAGATCTTCCGGCATGTGGCGCCCAAGGATGTGATCTGGCACTTCCATGGCCTGCTGCATCCGCCGAAAGGGGCCGTTCCGCTCGTGACGATCGCGCCGGAAGCGGGCGGCGGCCCGGACGGGACGATCCTCTACGATCACCGCGGCATCGCGGACGGCAAGGGCCGCCTGATCGTGACGACCCTCGACCCCTTCTATCACACCGGCAGCTATTTCATGCCGGCGGCGCAGCGCTTCCTCACCGGGCTCCTGGACTGGACGGACGCAGCGTTCAGAAACCGGAAGACGCTCTCTCCCTGAAGAGCCTTTCTCCGCCGCGCGACCGTTGCGCGGCGGGCTTCCTGTTCAAACGCAGGACGAGCCTCGGAACGAGTGCGGTCTTCTCCCGCCGCAACTATATCCGACATCCCGAGCATGCTATCTTGACCCGCATCTCTTTGGGACTTGTATGCCGATATAGCATACGGAAAGCCGGGACGATCCGGCCCGTCGCGGGACGAGCGGACCTCTTGCCTTCCCCATGCGCTACCGTTAGAGCCGACTTCACTGACGTGGAATCGGCTCTCGTCTTTGCCATGCCGCATTTTTTATCGAAGAACCGGATCCACTTCGCCGAAAAATGCTCTAGCCCACCAAACTTCTCGATGGATCGCAGAGGGTGTCAAAAATGACGCACGATGTCTTGTCTGCTCGCAGCAGCATGGCGCGAGCAGACGGTGAATCGGTGTCACTCGCACGAGACGTGTTAGCGACAGTCGTAACGCAGAAGGCTGACGAACTCGTTCGCCTCTTCTACGATACGTTTCTTCAAGACAAAGAAGCATCGTCCTTCCTGAGCCACTCGGTCGTCCATAGCCGTCTCAGCCACTCCCTCCGCGACTGGCTGCTGAATCTCCTGCGCGCCGACACATCCGAGGAGAAATCCAGGTTTGAGGACAGGCAACGCGCCATCGGTGAGGTTCACGCCCGCATCAAGATACCGATCCATCTGGTCCTGGAAGGCGCGGCCCTGGTCAAGGGCGCTGTCGCCAGGCATCTCATGCAGCTCGACCTCAGCCGGGAGGTGCTGGGGGAAGCGCTCATGCAGCTCGGTCGGCGGATCGACTACAGCATGCAGCTGATGAGCCAAGCCTATGTTTCCGGATCCATGCGCCGCGCCCAGCTCGACGAGTCCTTTCGGCTTTTCGCTCTCGGTCAGGACATCACCCTCGAGCGCGAGAGCCAACGCGCTGCTCTGATGGAGTGGAGCCAGGCCGTTCTCTTCGCCCTGTTCGGCAGCGGGTCCGCGACAGGGCTGAAGCCTATTTCCAGCTCCCCCTTCGGCCTGTGGCTCTACCATCGGGCCGGCGTGATGTTCCAGGATGCTCCCGCTCTCGAAAGCATCGAGGGTGCGATGGAACAGATCGACAGGGTGCTGCTGCCGAAGATCGATGAGGCCAGGGCGACCCAGGACCCATCCCTGACAGGGCTCGTCGAGGATCTGCAGGGTCTGGTCGAGCAAATCAAGTTTCTGCTGGCGGATCTGTTTCAGAGCGCCGCTGGATTTGAGAATGGACGCGATCCCCTCACCAGAACGCTCAATCGCCGCTTCCTGCCGTCGATCCTCAGTCGCGAAATCTCCATTGCGTCCAAAAACCGTACGCCGTTTACGGTGCTGATGATCGACGTGGATCACTTCAAGCAGATCAACGACCGCTGGGGACATTCCGCGGGCGATGCCATCCTGCGCCAGATCGCGGAGATCGTTCTCGACACGGTGCGGCTGAGCGATTTCGTGTTTCGCTATGGCGGCGAGGAATTTCTGATCGCGCTTATCGAAACCGATGCGGAACAGGGCTTCCAGATCGCCGAGCGCATGCGGCAAGCGCTCCTGGGACGGGAACTTCGCCTTTCCGACGACACGAAAATCTCTGTGACCATCTCGATCGGATTGGCGACCTACGAGGGACATCCGGACTACGCCTACCTCGTCGACGCCGCCGACAGGGCGCTCTACAGATCGAAGGAGGCCGGACGTAACCGGACGACGGTGGCGTCGGGCTGAACCACAGATCCGAATGAGATGCCGATGACGACTGACGGACCCGATGTCCGTGAGCGGGTAAAGGAGCTGAGCGCGCGCCTCATCGAGGGCTCGACGGCGACCGGAACCCTTCATGCGTGGTGCGAGGAGCATCGCCTCTCCCAGGGGCCGATTTCAGTTGTCCGCCTTCACCATGCCCACGCCCCTGAGCCCCCTGAGGACGTCCTCGTCAAGCTGGAAACCCGTCCAGGGGAAACCATCTGGTATCGGCGGGTTCAGCTGGTCCGGGGCAGCCTCGTCCTGAGCGATGCGGAGAACTGGTTCATCCCGCAACGCCTGTCGCCTGAGGCTGCGGATACTCTTGCAGCGACGGATATTCCCTTTGCCGTGGCGATCGCCCCGCTCAAACCGTTCCGGCGCACGTTGTCGGTTTCTTTTCCAGTTCCGACGCAGGCAGATTTCTCGAAATCCGTCCTCGAACATGAAGCCGTCGTCCTCGGTGAAGACGGAGCGCCCCTGGCGGCGGTTCGCGAAAAGTATCGCGCCGAGCTCGTGTCGTTTTGATCCTCCCCTTTTCGTGATCCGGCAACAGCGGGGCCGGACGGAACGGCGCCCACAGGCCTTCACCCCGATCTGACCAGGGTTTCATCCAGGAGGCTCCCCTGCGTCGGACTTGGCAAGACCTGCGGCTCGGCCCAGGACGCAAGCCCTATCAGAAGCATGTTGCCCCAACATCCGCTCTCCTCAGGAATGGCGCGTATGGCCGAACGGACGGCATTGCGATAGATATTCATGCATCACGCGAGATGTCTCTCATGCCGGGTATCGACGAAACGCTCACCTTCGTTCCCCTTTCCATCGCGGTGCTCACCGTGTCGGATACGCGCTCGCTCGACGAGGACAAATCGGGCGCGACCCTCGCCGAGCGCATCGCGAAGGCGGGCCACAGGCTCGCCGACCGGGCCATCGTTCAGGACGACGTGGAGGCGATCCGCGCGAAGGTGAAAGGCTGGATCGACGATCCCGCCATCGACGTGGTCATCACCACGGGCGGCACGGGCTTTACCGGCCGCGACGTAACGCCCGAAGCCGTCGAGCCCCTGTTCGAAAAACGCATGGAGGGCTTCTCCGCCGTCTTTCACCGCATCTCCTACGACAAGATCGGCACGTCCACGATCCAGTCGCGCGCGACGGCGGGCGTGGCGAATGCGACCTTCGTCTTCGTGCTGCCGGGCTCGCCGGGCGCGTGCAAGGATGCGTGGGACGGCATCCTCTCCACGCAGCTCGACTACCGTTACCGCCCCTGCAATTTCGTCGAGATCATGCCGCGCCTCGACGAGCACCTGAAGCGCGGAAAGCTGCAGGGCTGAATCAGCCGAACAGCGGATCGCGCTCGATGCTGGCAGGCAGGCGCACCGGCGGCCGGGCCTTCGCCCCGTCGAGCAGGACGCGGCGGTGGACGAGATCTCCCGCGCGTACCGACGAACGCGCGAAGGCGCGGCGCAGGAGGTTGGACAGGCCAACTCCGTGACGCCGCATCCGCGCCCGGCCCTGCTCGGGCCTGGAGAGGGCCACGAACCGGTCGAGGACCCGGATCCAGCCCTCCTGCGGGATGTCGCCGTCGTCGAGGCACAGGAGCCAGTCGCGCCGTGCCGCCTTCGCGCCCTCCGCCCAGGAGCCACGCTCCGCCACGACCAGGGTCGCCCCGGCGGCATCGGCCACCTTGTCCAGAGTCTCATCCGGTCCCTCCGTGAGGATGACGGCATCGCCGACGAGACCGGCGGCCACGGCGGGAACGAGCGCACTGAGGGTTGCGGCCAGGGCCTCCGGCCCACAGGTCACGCGCACGAGAACGGTAATCATGAGAACCCTATAGAGCATCGTGCGGAAAAGTGGACCCGGTTTTCGCTGACGCGGCCCTTCGGGTCCGCTCTCAACGATGCTCTCACTCAAGAAGAAAGCATCGGATGGATCCCAAAAGTGCAAGTCCACTTTTGGGTCCGATGCTTTAGCCCTTCTTTGCCGGCTCGTCGCCAGGGCTTTTTCAAGAAGCGACCCGGGTTCGCGGAAAGAACGACAGACCGAGAAGACATGAGCCGCTTGCACGTCAGCGGCGCGGTCCCGGATCGATACCACCAATGGCCGCTTGATTTTGTTCCTGTTTTGTTCTTAAACTCGCAGCTTCCGATGACAGAGTCGTTCGAGGCCGCCAATGACCGTTCGCGCCAACAGTTCCGCCCGCGATCCCGTCGGTTCGAGACCCGTGAAGCGCTCCCCCCTGGAGGCCGCCGAGGCCGCGCGGCGGCGCATGGACGATCCGGCCTACCGGGTCGAGATGGAGCGCCGCCGGGGCCGGGGCGCCTCGGCGAACCCGTCCGGGCGCTACGAGCCCGCGCAGCGGGAGGCGTTCGACGACGGCTGGAGCATCGAGGAGGAGCTTCCTCCCCTGCCGACCGAGGTGATCGTCGAGAAGCCGCGCACGATCATCACCCGGAACGACTCGCCCGACATTCTCTTCGAGAAGTCGATCAACCCCTATCGCGGCTGCGAGCACGGCTGCTCCTATTGCTTCGCGCGGCCCACCCACGCCTATCAGGGCCTGTCCTCGGGCCTCGACTTCGAGACCAAGATCTTCGCCAAGCCCAACGCCGCCGAATTGCTGGAGAAGGAACTCCGGGCCCCGAAATACCAGCCGAGCACCATCGCGCTGGGCTCCAACACCGATCCCTACCAGCCCGTGGAGCGGCGGTTCCGCATCACGCGCTCGATCCTGGAGGTGCTCGACCGGATGAACCATCCCGTCGGCATCGTGACGAAATCGGCCCTCGTGACGCGCGACCTCGACATCCTGAGCCGGATGGCCGGCCGCCAGCTCGTCAAGGTGGCGATCTCGGTCACGACACTCGACCCGAGGCTCGCGCGCAGGATGGAGCCCCGCGCCGCCACGCCCGCCAGGCGTCTCGACACGATCCGCAAGCTCTCGGAGGCCGGGATTCCCGTGACCGTGCTGGTCGCCCCCATCATCCCGGCCATCAACGATCATGAGATCGAGGCGATCCTCAAGGCTTGCGCCGAGGCCGGCGCTCAGGAGGCGGGCTACGTGCTCCTGCGCCTGCCGCACGACCTGAAGGACCTGATGCGCGACTGGCTCGTCGAGAACTATCCCGACAAGCTCAAGCACGTGTTCACGCTCCTGCAGGAGGCGCGCGGCGGCAAGGATTACGATGCCGAATGGAGCACCCGCCAATCGGGCGTCGGCCCCTATGCCTGGATGATCGGCCGGAGATTCGAGACCGCCGCCGAGCGTCTGGGGCTCAACCAGCGGTCCTTGAGGCTGAGGACGGACCTGTTCCAGGTGCCCCCGAAGGAGACGGGGCAGCTGTCGCTGTTCTGATCCCGGCTCGGCCCCGCGAAAGGGCCGCACATGCTTCCGAAGCGGGAGGGATGACAAGGCCGTCCCGGGGCGCTTTGATCCCCGCCCATGACCGCACCGATTCGCACCCCGAAGACAGCCGGCCTCGGCCTCCAGCGCGAGCTTGCCGCCCGCGCCCAGGGCTATGCCTGCATCGCGGGCCTCGACGAGGTGGGGCGCGGGCCGCTGGCGGGGCCGGTCGTTTCGGCTGCGGTCGTGCTCGATCTCGACAACGTGCCGCAGGGGCTCGCCGATTCGAAGGCGCTCACCGCCGCCAGGCGCGAGGCGCTCTTCGGCGAGATCCTGGCGACGTCGCATGTGGGCATCGCCTCCGTGTCCCATGCGGAGATCGATGCGATCAACATCCGTCAGGCCTCGCTGCTCGCCATGTGCCGTGCGCTCGCGGCGCTGCCCTGCACGCCGGACATGGCCTTCGTGGACGGCAACGACCCGCCGCGCCTGCCCTGCGCGACGGAAGCGGTCGTCAAGGGCGATTCGAGCATCGCCTCGATCGCGGCGGCCTCCATCGTCGCGAAAGTAGTCCGCGACCGCATGATGGCGCGGCTTGGAAACGCTTATCCGGCTTACGGGTTTGCCAGCAATGCGGGCTACAGCACGAAGGCGCATCTCTCGGCGGTCGCGAGCGAGGGCCCCTGCCCGTTTCATCGCCTGAGTTTCGCGCCGCTGCGCCAAGGGTTACTGGATCTGTAACCTCCCTTAACGCTGATTAACGAAAAACCTCAATCTTTCCAATATCTAGGCAAGTTTTGCCGATCCAAAATATTTGGAAATTTCCGCATTTGGAAACCTCCTCTTTACCCTAACCGATCATGATCCGGAGTGTCAGTTGCGTAACCGGTGATCACCCATGGGTACCTTGCGTACCGGGGCTGCCGGCGCCGCCTCCCGGATCCATGTCTCGCGTACCGGGCGGTCTGCGCCGGCACCTCGGACGGGGCGTAAAGCCTCCCTCTCCGTCCTGCCGCACTCCCTTCCTCTCAATGAGATCCTTCTCGGCGACTGCATCGCCAATCTCGAGAAGCTTCCTCCCGAGAGCGTGGACGTGGTCTTCGCGGACCCGCCTTACAATCTCCAGCTCGAACAGGCGCTCACGCGCCCGGACCAGAGCCTCGTCGACGCGGTCGACGACGACTGGGACAAGTTCGCGAGCTTTGCCGATTACGACGCCTTCACCCGCGCATGGCTTCTCGCCGTCCGCCGCGTGATGAAGAAGAACGCGACGCTGTGGGTCATCGGCTCCTACCACAACATCTTCCGCGTGGGCGCGGCGCTTCAGGATCTGAACTTCTGGATCCTCAATGACATCGTGTGGCGCAAGGCCAACCCGATGCCGAATTTCAAGGGGCGTCGCTTCACCAATGCCCATGAGACCATGATCTGGGCCTCGAAGAGCGCGGAGTCGAAGGGCTACACCTTCCATTACGATGCGCTGAAAGCCGGCAACGAAGACGTGCAGATGCGCTCGGACTGGTTCATCCCGATCTGCACGGGCGACGAACGCCTGAAGGACGGGAACGGGCGCAAGGTGCATCCCACGCAGAAGCCCGAGGCGCTGCTCGCCCGCGTGCTGCTCTCCTCGTCCAATCCCGGCGACGTGGTGCTCGATCCCTTCTTCGGCTCCGGCACCACCGGCGCCGTCGCGAAGATGCTCGGCCGCAACTTCATCGGCCTGGAGCGCGATCCGACTTATGCCGACGCCGCGCGCAGGCGCATCGACGCGGTCGTTCCGCTCTCCGACGTGTCGATTGCGGCCGCGCCCGAGAAGCGCACGGAAGTGCGCGTACCCTTCCTCTCCCTCATCGAAGCGGGGTTCGTGAAGGCGGGCGAGACGCTGGTGGACGAGCGCCGCCGCCACAAGGCGGTAGTGCGCGCCGACGGCACGCTGGCGCTCGGCGCCATCGTCGGCTCGATCCACAAGATCGGCGCGCTCACCCAGGGCTTCCCCTCCTGCAACGGCTGGACCTTCTGGAACGTGGAGCGGGACGGCAAGCTCGTCTCCATCGACGCGTTCCGCGCGAAGGTGCGGGCGGAGCTGGCGGCCTGAAGACTTCCGGTCGCAATCCCAATCATGTAAAGGGTCGGCGGATCGCTGGCCCTTTTCGCTTTTCGCACTACTCTTCTCGTCACAGAGGCGTCATCCAATCCGGCTAGCGCGGGGACAGCCTTACCGAAACGAGGAACCGCCCCGTGTCCATGAAGCGTCTTCTTCTCCCCCTTCTCGCCGCAATCGTGCCTGCCATTGCGCAGGCCCAGGACCTGTCCGGCAATCTCGTGCTCTACACGAGCCAGCCGAACACCGACGCCCAGCAGACCATCGACGCCTTCAAGGCGAAGCATCCGGGCGTCACGGTCACCTTCGTGCGCGACGGCACGCCGAAGATCCTCGCGAAGCTGAGCGCCGAGTTCGAGGCCGGGCAGCCCCAGGCCGACGTGCTGCTGATTGCCGACAGCGTCACCATGGAGGGCCTGAAGAAGGAAGGACGCCTGCTCGCCCACGAGAAGGCGGATGTTTCGGCCTATCCGGCGGGAACGCACGATGCCCAGAAGTTCTGGTTCGCCACCAAGCTCATCACCACAGGCATCGCCTACAACACGAAGGCGTCGTTCAAGCCGACCTCCTGGCTCGATCTCACGAAACCCGAGGTGAAGGGCCAGCTCGTCATGCCGAGCCCGCTCACCTCGGGCGCGGCGCTGATCCATGCGGCGACGCTCACGGGCCATCTCGAAGGCGGCTGGAAATATTACGAGGCGCTCAAGGACAACGATGCGGTGGCCGGCGGCGGCAACGGCGACGTGCTCAAGCAGGTGGCCGGCGGCCAGAAGCTCTACGGCGTCATCGTCGATTACATGCCGATCCGCGAGAAGGCCAAGGGCGCGCCGGTCGAATTCGTGTTCCCGAAGGAAGGGGTCTCGGCGGTGTCCGAACCCGTCGCCATTCTCAAGAGCACGAAGAACCCGGACGCCGCCCGCGCCTTCGTCGACTTCCTGCTCTCGAAGGAGGGCCAGGAACTGGCGCTCAAGCAGGGCTACATCGCCGCTCACCCTGCGGTCGCGCTGCCGCCCGGCTATCCGGCGCGCGAGCAGATCAAGGTCATGAGCTTCGACGCGGCCAGGGCGCTCGCCGACGAGACCAAGAACAAGGCGGCCTTCGCCGATATCTTCGGGCAGTGAAGCGTTCCGCGCACGCAAGGTCTTTCCTGGAGCGAGGAGGTTTCGGCCTCCTCGCTCTCGTCGCTTTGGCGATAGCCGTCTTCGACGTTCTGCCTGCCGCGCGCCTGCTCGCGTCGGCCCTCGCGCCCGGCGGCGTCTTCGACGCGGCCAAGGCGCTCACGGTCCTCTCCGGCCGCTCGGCCCTGCGCGCCGCGCAGGCGACGCTGGAGACCGCTTTCCTCTCCAGCCTTCTGGCGGTGCCGCTCGGCACCCTCATGGCGCTGGTGCTCGGCGTCACCGACATGCGCGGACGCCGCATCGCCTCGTTTCTCTTCGTCCTGTCGGTGATGATCTCGCCGCAGGTGATCGCCCTGGCCTTTCTCCACCTCGCAGGTCCCGCCTCGCCGATTCTCCACACCCTGGGCCTCGCGCCGGAGGCGGGCAGCACGAACCCGATGCTCGGGCGCGGCGGCATCGTCCTTGTGATGGGGCTGCACCATGCGCCTCTCGTCTATGTGGTCATGAGCGCAGGCCTCAAGCGCATTCCGCTTGCCATCGTGGAAGCAGCGCGGATCGACGGCGCGCCGTCGCTGCGGATCGTGACCGACCATGTGCTGCCGCTGCTGCGTCCGCATCTCATGGGCGCGGCCCTGCTCGCCTTCGTCGCGGGCATCGGCAATTTCGGCATCCCCGCCCTCCTCGGCGCACCGGTGAACTACCTCACCCTGCCCGTGCTCATCTATCGGCGCCTGTCGAGTTTCGGCACGGGCGCCCTCGGCGATGTCGCAACGCTCGGCCTCCTCGTCGCGGCCATCGCCATCGCCTGCGTCGTGGCGAGCCAGATGCTCATGCGCCGGGGCGACGTCCTGCTGGAGGAGGACGCGCCTCTCATGCCTTTCTGGGCTCTTCGCCGCGCCCGCTTGGGTGCCGAGGGCTTCGTCGTGCTCGTCATCGCAGCGACGCTCGTGCTGCCCATGCTGTCGCTGCTGGCATCGGCGCTCGTGCCATCCTACGGCATGCCCCTGACCTTCGCCACGATCACCCTCGACAACTTCGTCGAGGTTCTGGCCCGGCAGGACGTGACAATGCGCGCGTTTGTGAATTCGTTGCTCTATGCCGGCGGCGCAGCCTGCCTGCTCGCCGGCCTTTCGATCCCGTTGGCCTACGGTTTGGTGCGCCTGATGGGACCGGCCCGGATTCCGGCGGCCGCCCTTCTCGAAATCGCCTATGTGCTGCCCGGCATCGTACTGGCCATCGCCTGCATCCTGCTGTTCCTGAAGCCGCTGCCGCTCGTCGGAATCGCGCTCTACGCCACGCCGTGGATCATCGTCTTCGCCTATCTCGCACGCTTCCTGTCCGTGGCCCTCAAACCCGTTCTCGCAGGCATGGCGCAGGTCGACATCGCGCAGGAAGAGGCCGCCGCCCTCGACGGCGCGCAGATGATGAGACGCATCGTCGACATCATCCTTCCCTCGCTTCTGCCCGCGGCGGTGGCGGGCGGATTGATGGCCTTCCTGCTCGCCTTCGGCGAGCTCACCGTCTCCGCCCTGCTCTGGTCGGCGGGGACGGAAACCATCGGCGTTGTGCTCTACAATCTCGAAGAGGCGGGCCTCGCCAGCCAGGCCTCGGCGGTCGCCATCGCGATCGTCGCCGTGGTGACCCTCGCCATGCTGGCGCTCGATGCCCTGGGCCGGTATCTGCCATCGGCCACCCTGCCCTGGCATTGCGTGGCCGATGGCATGCCCTTGGGCGCGGAACCCGGTCGCACGCGGTCTCGTGCCCACAATCCCGGACAGCTCGATCCGAAACCTGCTCTGGGGATTTGAGAAGCACGCGATGCCCCAGGCATCGCAGGGCGATTACTCCTCCTGTAGGCAATCCCGGATCAGTTGCGCCACATGCTGAACGGCCATGTCGCTGTCGCGGCGCTTGTGCCAGGCCATGTGAAGCGGAAAGCCCTGAACGGCAATCGGAGGCTCGAAAACGGCAAGCGAAGACTCGTGATCGGGCGGGATGCAATGACGCGGCAGCAGCGCGATCAGGTCTGAGGCTTCGAGCGTCGACGGCACCATCAGGAAACTCGGCATCACGAGACCTACGCGCCTGGAGCGCCCCAGGGATGCAAGTGCTTCGTCAAGAGGGCCGTGCCTGTCGCCTCGCCCTGAGACAAGGATATGAGGATAGGAAAGCCATGCATCGAGGTTGAATCCAGCTGCCGCAGGATGGCCCTTGCGCATGGCCACCACATAGGTCTCCTGCAGCAGTTCGATGCGGTGAAACTGCGAGCCCAAAGGCGGCAGGACCGAAATCGCCAGATCGACATCGCCGCGGGAAAGCCGCTCCGTCACATCGGCAGCCCCATGCCAGGGCATGATCACGAGATCGATTCCGGGCGCGGTATCCCGTAATGGCCCGAAGAGGCTTCGCGTCACGATGACGGCCGGATGATCGGCCATGACCACACGGACCGATTGCCTGATATCCGCCAGAGCGCGCTGGGGCGGATCCAGGATCGTCACGACGGAGGCCAGGACCTCCTTCAAGGGCTCACGCAAGGCCTTCGCCTTCGCCGTCAGCCTCATGCCCCCTCCCGCCCGCTCCAGCAGCGGATCGCCGAAAAGATGGCGGCAGCGGTCGAGGGCGCTCGATGTCGCCGGCTGGGAAAGTCCGAGCCGGATCGCCGCGCGGCTGACATGCGCCTCGTCGAGCACGGCATCCAGAACGACGAGAAGGTTGAGATCGACACTTCTTAAATTCATGAAACGAATAATATCATATATTTTATATCCATTAGATAAATTTTATCGTAGGCCGCAAGCTCCTTCCTGTCATCAACAGGAGGCTGCCATGCCCAATACGCTCATCCTCGTCGCCCACCCCCAGATGGACGCATCGCGCGCCAACAAAGCGCTTCTTGCCGCCGTCGCGGGGCGTCCCGGCATCGCGATCGTCGATCTCTACGGTGCCTCTCCCGGCGGGCGCATCGATGTGGAAGCACAGGTTCGCCATCTTCTCGGTGCCGACCGGATCGTTCTGCAGTTTCCCATGCAATGGTATGCAACCCCATCCCTGCTGAAGGAATGGCAGGATCAGGTGCTGACGCGCATGGTTTATCTGGCCTTCGAACAGGAAGGTCGGCTGCTCAAGGGCAAACCCATTCTGGCTGCGGTCACGGCCGGAGCGCCGGAGAAGGCCTACAGCCCGGAAGGCTACAATCTCTTCTCGGTTGCCGAATTGCTGCGCCCCCTGGAGGCGACCGCCAATCGCTGCGGCCTGCACTGGCAGGAACCCTTCATTGTCTATGACGCGCGCGATGCAAGTGACGAGATACTGGCTCACGCAGGTGATCGTTACGCCAATCGGCTCGGCAATCTCAGCCTCACCCTGGCCGCATGAAAGGAGGGCGCCATGCAAGCCCTGTCCCACCCCCTCCGCCCCAGGCTTCTCCCGGCCATCGTCATCGCTCTGACGTGGATCATCCCGCTCCTGATCGTGACGCAATTCTTTCTCGTCGGACTCGCGATCTTCGCGGACGGGGCCATGTGGAATCTTCATGCCGCCTTGGGCGGGTTCATTGCCATTCCCATCACCACGATGCTGCTGATCGGCCTCGTCAGCACAAGCATGCGCTGTTTGCGCATGCTGAGCATGACGGTCTTTGCCCTTTACCTGCTGCAGATCGTCTGGCTGGCGGTAGGCGAGGTCACAGGCATCGGAGCCTTGCGGGCGGCCCATGCTGCAAATGCCGCGTTGCTTCTCTTGGCGAGTGCAGCTTTGGCTTACCGCACTGGTTCGGCATGACGATGATCGCATTCATGCCAATGCTGCCTTTGCCCATCATGGCCGGGAAGGCCCGGCCATGATGCTTTCTCACACCCTCAATGCGCCGCCAGCCATTGCAGCAGTTCCGCATCGAAGAGAGCGCTCTCTTCGAGCTGCGGCGTATGCCCGCTCTTCTCGAACACGCGGACCGTCAGATCCTTGAAGCGCTCGCGATACGGGGCCCATGTGGCATAGGGCGCGACGAGATAATCGTATCGTCCGAGGGCGAGGAAGACCGGCACGTCGAGCCGGTCCAGGCCATTCGCAATGTCGATATCGCGGAAGATCTCGCCCCAGAGATGGTCGAAGACGGGCATGTTCACATGCACGCCTTCCCACAGGGGCGCGGCGTCGAAGTCATGATCGTACCAGCTTCTTGCGCCCAGCCGGATGCAGAAGGTGATGAAGCGCCTCTCGGGCGCAGCCTCGATCTCGGCGGGAAGAGCCGCGAGATCGCGCGCAAGCTTCGCCTTGCGCGCGGGGCAGACGGATTCCGTCCAGTACTGCTCCGATGCCTCCTGATGCGCGGCGCTGTGGCTCGGCCCCGTGCCGATCACGACCACATGCGACACGTGCTGCGGATAGCGCTTGGCGTATTCGAGCGCCATGTATCCATGGCCGGAATGGCCGATGATGACGATCTTCTCCAATCCCAGATGTCGCCGGACCCGCTCGATATCGTCGAGGACGACATCCAGCGTGTAATCGGAAGAGGTCGCCTCTCCCGACAACCGGGCAAAGCCCCGATGATCGACGAAGATCAATTGCAGCGACTGCCGCAAGTTTTGAGAGAAGACCCGTGGGTAATAGATTGCGCTGCCGATCACAAGAGCGGGCTGACCCTCGCCCTCGACGGAATAGGCCAGCGTGAAAGGGCCTGCGTGAACGGTGCCGCGCGCGACGGCGCGATTGCTGTCAGACATGATGTTTCCTTCATCCATGCGTCATGATCCGGCCGAAACGTCCGTTTCGGCGCGTTGAGAGGTGGCTTGCATGCCACGATGCTCTGCCGGATCCGTCGCTAACGGATGAGGGGCATGGCCGTGTCCTTTCGCGTTCAGGGATGCTTTTGTCTCAAGTGCGAGGCTTTGTGAAGGGCTTCCCCTCCCTCAAAACTGAGGAGGTCCCCCATGCGGCTGGCGGGCTGCGGGCAGGCGTCCCGCAGGCGATGGTGCGGCCCGTCAAACAGGCCGGAACATTCCCCTATGCCGAACCCGGTTCAACGCTTTAGCATCCTTTCATGGCTTCTTCGTCTCTCGACTCCTCTCGCCTCGCCTTCGCCGACCCGTCCTGGGACGACCTGCGGATCTTCCTGGCCGTGGTGGCTCACGGATCGATGAACGCCGCCGCCAGGGCGCTGGGCCAGAGCCAGCCGACCGTCGCGCGGCGCGTCAAGGCGTTGGAGGAAGCCCTCGGGCTCTCCCTTTTCCAGCGCGGCCCGAACAATCTCGAGCTGACGGAGGCCGGGCGGGCCCTTCTCGAAGCCGCTCTCCCCATGGGCGAGGCGGCGGCGGCCGTCACGCGCACGGCGGCGGCCTACAGGCCCGATCCCGACGCACCCGTGCGCGTGACGGCGACCGCCTCGGTCACCATGTTCCTCTCGCTCCACGCGGCGGAGCTGCACGAGGCCGCCGCGCCCGTGGAAATCGCCTATATCCCGACCCGGCAGCGGCTCGACCTCGCATCCGGCGAGGCCGATATCGGCCTGCGGATGCGCAACCTGCCGGAGGGCACGGACGATCTCGTGGCGCGCAGGATCGGGCGGATCGCCTTCGCCATCTATGCGCGCACGGAAAACCCGGAGGCCGTCATCGCCCCGCCGGAGGATCCGACCCTGTCGCGGCAAGCGGCCTATGTGGCCGATTTCGCCAAGGGACGCACGATTGCCGCCCGCATCGGCGACATGCCGATCCGCTATCAGGCCGCGAAGGCGGGCCTGGGCGCAGCCTTCCTGCCCTGCTGGCTCGGAGATGCGGACCCCGACCTCGTCCAGGTACTGAAGCCCGAGGGAGACCTGGTGGAGGACGTGTTCCTCGTGATGCACCGCCGCAGCCGGAGCCGCCCCAACGTGACGCGGGTCGCCGATGCGCTCGCGGCCCTGTTCAAGCGCAATCAGAAGGCGCTCGTCGGCGGGTGATCAGTCCTGCGGCTTCGCCGCGCCCTTCGCAGGCTTCTTTCCCGACGCCTTCGCCCCCGGCAGCTCGCCCAAGGCGTGCGCGAGCACCTTCTTCATGACGCCGGGCAGCGCCTCCTCGTGCAGGTGCAGGCGCGGCGTCCAGCGCATGTCATGAGGAGCGGGCGTGCCTTTGGGCACCTTGGCGAAGAGCACCGTCATCTCCAGCGGGAAATGGGTGAAGACGTGCCGGACCGTGCCCGGCAGGCGCTGCCAGCGGGCCTCGATGGGCGCGTCGAGCACGGCGCGGGAGGGCTCGTAACCCGGCTCCCAGGCGCTCGTCGGCGGCTCTGCCATGCCGCCGAGGAGCCCTTGCGGCGGGCGGGTGCGGAGCAGGATCGTGTCGTCGGCCCGCAGCACCACGAAGGCCGCGCCTTTGCGCAACTGCCCGCTCTCCTTCTTCTGCTTGCGCGGGAAGGTCTCCTGCAGGCCCTCGGCGCGGGCGCGGCAGGGAGCCATCCAGGGACAGAGCGCGCAGGCCGGGCGCTTGGGCGAGCAGATCGTGGCGCCCAGGTCCATGACCGCCTGGGCGAAGTCGCCGGGCCGGTCCTCGGGCACCAGCTCCTCCGTCAGGGAGCGAATTAGGGGCTTGGCCTTGGGCAGCGGCTCCTCGACCAGGAAGATCCGGGACATGACCCGCTCCACGTTGCCGTCCACCGCCGCCGCCTTCTCGTTGAAGGCGATGGCCGCCACGGCGGCGGCCGTGTAGGCACCGATGCCGGGGAGCTTCAAGAGCTCGGCCTCGGTCGCGGGGAAAACCCCGCCATGCGTCTCCACGACCGCCTTGGCGCAGGCGTGAAGATTGCGGGCGCGGGAGTAATAGCCGAGACCGGCCCAGGCCTGCATGACCGATTCCGTCGGCGCCTCGGCCAGCGCCTTCACGGTCGGGAAGCGCTCCAGGAAATTCAGGTAATAGGGCCTGACCGCAGCGACCGTCGTCTGCTGCAGCATGATCTCGGACAGCCAGACGCGGTAGGGATCCGCGACCTCCCCGGGCTTCGCGCGCCATGGCAGATCGCGCCGGTGACGGTCGTACCAGGCGAGGAGGTCCTGCGGGTCGGGCTTGGTGACGCTCGAAGCGGGCGTTAACATGTGACGTGGAATAACGGTCCTGCGCACATATTCCAACGTGGCTTTTGGACATTCAACATGAGACGACCGAGACCCCTGGCCCGCCCCCTCGCCGAATTCCTCGACGTCTGCCTGTCCCCCAGCCTGGCGGCGCAGGGCTTCGCCACCTCGGACATCCTCCTGGCCTGGCCCGACATCGTGGGCGAACGGCTGGCCGCCTTCACCCAGCCCCTCAAGATCGAGTGGAAGCGCAAAGCCCCCCATGCCGATCCGGAAGCCCGGCCCGATCCGGCCACCCTGGTCATCCGGGCGGAAAGCGCCTTCGCCCTGGAACTCCAGCACATGGCCCCGACCATCATCGACCGGGTCAACACCTATTACGGCTGGCGCTGCATCGGGAAGCTGGTGCTGAAACAAGGCCCCGTGCGGCGGGTCGAGAAGAAGCGCCCGGCCCCTCCCGCCATCGCCCCGGCGGACCGGGAAAAGGTCGGCAGGGCCGTCGAGCCCATCGCGGAGGAATCCCTGCGGGCGGCCCTCGACCGGCTGGGCCAGGCGATCGTCAGCTCCGGTTCACGCACGAAAGCGTGAGATATCCGGCGCTTGCCTCGCGAGCGCAGTCATTCTACCGCAGGACGAATTCTCTCAGGAGCCATTCTACGATGATCACCCGGCGTCAGACGCTTCAGCTTCTCGGAACCGCAGCCGCGACGGCTCTTCTCGTCACGGGCGGCCCCGCCTTCGCCCAGAACGTGTCCCCATCGGACCTTGCGGTCCAGGGCCCCCTGGGCGACGTGGCCCTCGGCCCGGAAAACGCCAAGGTGACGATCATCGAGTACGCCTCGCTGACCTGCTCGCATTGCGCCAATTTCCACAAGACCACCTGGCCGGAGCTGAAGAAGCGCTACATCGACACCGGCAAGATCCGGTTCGTCCTGCGCGAGTTCCCGCTGGATCCCCTGGCGACCGCCGGGTTCATGCTCGCCCGCTGCGACGGGAACGAAAAATATTACCCGATCACGGACCTGCTTTTCGAGCAGCAGCGGAACTGGGCCTTTGTGGACAAGCCCCTGGACGCCCTGCGCCAGCTCATGCGGCAGGCCGGTTTTTCACAGGAAAAATTTGACGCTTGCCTCAAGGACCAGAAACTATATGACGCAGTCAACGCGGTGAAGAACCGGGGTATGGAACAGTTCCGTGTGGACTCCACGCCCACTTTCTTCATCAATGGTCAGCGTCACCCCGGAAGCCTGTCGATCGATGAGATTGAGAAGGTCATCAAGCCTCTGCTGGGAGAGTAATCTCCCTCAACCCGCCCCCAGGGAGCGGGACGGGAAGGCGCGTCCATGAAACTGACGCGCCTTCGCATCGCAGGCTTCAAGACCTTCGTCGAGCCGACCGACTTCCTGATCGAGCCGGGCCTGACCGGCGTCGTCGGGCCGAACGGCTGCGGCAAGTCCAACCTCGTCGAGGCCCTGCGCTGGGTCATGGGAGAGAACTCCCACAAGAACATGCGCGCCACGGGGATGGACGACGTCATCTTCTCCGGCTCCGGCAACCGCCCGGCCCGCAATTGGGCCGAGGTGATGCTCACCATCGACAATGCCGAGCGCACGGCGCCCGCCGCATTCAACGATACGGACCTGCTGGAAATCTCCCGCAAGATCGAGCGCGAGGAAGGCTCGACCTACCGGGTCAACGGCAAGGAGGTGCGCGCCCGCGACGTGCAGATCCTTTTTGCCGATGCCGCCACCGGCTCCCGCTCTCCCGCCCTCGTCCGCCAGGGCCAGATCAGCGAGATCATCTCCGCCAAGCCCCAGTCCCGCCGCCGCATCCTCGAAGACGCCGCCGGTATCGCGGGCCTCCATGCCCGCCGCCACGAGGCGGAGCTGCGCCTGAAGGCCGCAGAGGACAACCTGGTCCGCGCCGAGGACGTGATCCGCGAGCTGGAAAGCCAGATCGAGAGCCTGAAGCGCCAGGGCCGCCAGGCCTCACGCTACAAGAACCTCTCCGCCGAGATCCGCCGTCTCGAAGCGCTGATGTACGCCATCAGCTTCGCCGAGGCGCGGGAGCAGGCCGCCGCGGCGGAACGTCAGGTGGCCGACGACCTCAAGGCCGTGGCCGACGCCACCGAGGAGCAGACCCGGGCCGCCACCGCCCAGGCCGTCGCCGCCCATGCGATTCCCGCCCTGCGCCAGGAGGAGGCCGCCGCCGCCGCCGCCCTGCAGCGGCTCACCCATGCCCGCAACGAGCTCGAATCGGAGGAGCGGCGCTCCAAGGACCGCGTTACCGAGCTCGAGCGCCATATCGGCGATCTCAACCGCGACATCGCCCGCGAGGCCGCCCAGCGCACGGATGCGGAGGCCACCATCGAGCGCCTCCAGTCCGAGGCCGCTGAAATCGCCCAGACCTCCGACGGAGCGGACGATGCCCGCACCGAGGCCGAGGAGCGCCTTCATACCGCCGAGGCGGAACTCGCCGAGGCCGAGGCCGCCCTGAGCGCCCTCCAGGCCCAGACCTCCGACCTCAACGCCCGCCGCGCCGCCCTGGAGCGCGCCGTGCGCGAGGAGATGGAGCGCGCCGCCCGTTTCCGCTCCGAGAAGGAGCGCCTCGAACGCGAGATCGCGGCCCTGTCCGCGTCACCGGAGGATGGCCCCTCCCTCGACGACCTGCGCGAGGACGCGGCGATCGCCGAGGAGACCGCCCAATCCGCCGAAGAGGCCGTGATCGAGGCCCGTGAAGCTCTCGCGGCAGCCCGCGAGGCGGAGAACCGCCTGCGCCAGCCCCTCAACGAGACCGAGCGCAAGGCGCAGCGCCTGGAGACCGAGGCGCTGACGCTCGCCAAGCTCGTCACCTCGGCCACCGGCGACCTCTGGCCCCCGGCCCTGGACCAGATCACCGTCGAGAAGGGCTACGAGACGGCGCTCGGCGCCGCCCTGGGCGACGACCTCGAAGCCTCCACCAACCCCTCCGCTCCGGCACATTGGGAAATGACCGGCGCCGGTGAGGGCGACCCCGCCCTTCCGGACGGCGTCCGCTCGCTTGCCGATCTGGCCCGCGCCCCCGCCGAGCTTCAGCGCCGCCTGCGCCAGATCGGCGTGGTGAGCAAGGCCGACGGGCTGCGCCTGCGCGGCCTCCTGAAGCCCGGCCAGCGGCTGGTGTCTCAGGAAGGCGACCTGTGGCGCTGGGACGGCTTCACCACCGCGGCGGAAGCGCCCTCTCCCGCGGCCCGGCGCCTCGCCGAGAAGAACCGCCTGGGCGACCTGGAACGCGAGGCCGCGGAAGCCCGCGAGGAAGCCGAGCATCTGCGACATGAGGCGGAAGCCGCGCTCGACGCCGTGCGCCGGGCCGCCTCGCACGAAATGCAGGCCATCGAGGCCGCGCGCCAGGCGCGCCAGGCCCTCGATTCCGCCCGGACCCGCCTTGCCGCCGCCGAGCGCAAGGATGCCGAGCTCGGCCAGCGCCGCTCGGCCCTTCAGGAAGGCCTGACCCGCCTCTCCGAGAGCGAGGCGGAGGCCCTGGAGCGCGTGCAGGATGCCGAGAGCGCCCTGCAGGACCTCGCCCCCGCGCCGGATCTCGAAAGCCGCCTGCTCGAGGAACGTACCCGCGTCGCCGAGCGCCGGGCCGCCGCCTCGGAGGCGCGGGCCGCCGTGCAGGCGCTCCTGCACGAATCCGAGCTGCGCCGCCGCCGGCAGGACGCTCTCGCCGCCGATATCCGCCTCTGGACCGAACGCGCCGCCCGCGCCGCCAAGGCCTTCGAGGACCTCGGCGAGCGCCTCGAACGGGCCCAGGACGAGCATCAGCGCCTGCTGGAGGCTCCCGATACCTATCTCCAGCGCCGCCGCGCCCTCATCGCCGAGGTCGAGGAGGCGGAGGCGAAGCGCAAGGAGGCCGCCGACCGGCTGGCCGATGCGGAGACGAGTCTCGCCGAATCGGACCGGGTGGCCCGCGCAGCCCTGGAAGCGCTCGCCGCCGCCCGCGAGGCCCGCGCCGGCTCCCAGGCCCGTCACGAGGCCGCCGTGGCGCGCCTTGCGGAGATCACCCGCACCATCGCCGAGAATCTCGAAACGACCCCGGCCGGGCTCATCGTGCTCGCCGGCCTGAAGGAGGCGACGGAGCTTCCTTCCCACACGGAGATCGAGTCGAAGCTCCACTCCCTCAAGAGCGACCGGGAACGCCTAGGCGCGGTGAACCTGCGCGCCGACGAGGAGCTCACCGAACTCGAGACCAAGTACAACGGAATCGCCACGGAGCGGGACGACCTCGTCGAGGCCATCAAGCGCCTGCGCCAGGCCATCGGCAGCCTCAACCGCGAGGGCCGCGAGCGGCTGCTGGCCGCCTTCGACGTGGTGAACGACCATTTCAAGCGCCTCTTCACCACCCTCTTCGGCGGCGGCACGGCGGAGCTGACCCTGGTCGATTCGGACGATCCGCTGGAGGCGGGCCTCGAAATCCTCGCCCGCCCGCCGGGCAAGAAGCCCCAGAGCATGACCCTGCTCTCCGGCGGCGAGCAGGCGCTCACCGCCACCGCCCTGATCTTCGCCGTGTTCCTCACGAATCCCTCGCCGATCTGCGTGCTGGACGAGGTGGACGCGCCGCTCGACGACGCCAACGTGGAGCGTTACTGCGATCTTCTGGAGGAGATGGCGCGCCAGACCGAGACCCGGTTCGTGGTCATCACCCACAACCCCATCACCATGGCGCGGATGGACCGGCTCTTCGGCGTCACCATGGCCGAGCGGGGCGTGTCGCAGCTGGTCTCCGTCGACCTGCAGAGCGCCGAGCGCATTCTTGAGGTGGCCTAAGGCTTTCAGCCCCGCCACGCTTCGGCCCCAAAAACATGTGCGCTTTCCCCCTCCGCATGCCTGGAAACGGCTTTTCTAATTCTATTTCAAAGACTTATATCTTTTCAGACGGTCCTTGACAGGGGGGACCCCCGCTCATATGTTGCGCCCGGCTTTCGGGGCCAGGCTTCCAAGCACTTTTCCCGCAACGCTTTTCAGGAGATCGCAATGGCGGACCCTCACGAGCGGAACGGCGAGAATGAGCGGAAACCGGACAGCACCGATGACGCCAACCTATCGGCGAGGCTGAAATCTCTCGATGCACGGATCTCTCAAGCATCCGCGCAACGGGCAGAAGCAGAGCCCCGTCCCCGCTCTAAGACCGACTCCAGTGCAATCGGCCAGGCGTTTCGCTATTCGGCCGAATTCGTTTCAGGGGTCATCGCCGGCGGGATCGTAGGATGGCTCGTCGATCGCCTGTTCGGCATCTCTCCTTGGGGACTCATAATTTGTCTCATCCTCGGCTTCTGCGCCGGCATGCTCAACCTTCTGAGAGCGTCCGGCACGATCAAGCCGGCCCGGTATGACGACAAAAAGTGACGCCTGACCTTTGAAGAGCAGACAGGCAGCGAACAACAGCGAGTTTGAGAGCGGATCATGGCGAGCCCGATCGAGCAATTCCAGGTCAAGCCCATTATTCCGATCATCAATTTCACCAATTCGTCGCTGTTCATGATCGGCGCCGCGGGCCTCATCGTCGGCGGCCTGCTCTACGCCACGCGCAAGCGCGCGCTGGTGCCGGGCCGCGCCCAGTCGGTCGCTGAAATCCTGCACGATTTCGTGGCCACCACGCTCACGGATACGACCGGCCGCGAGGGAATGAAGTTCTTCCCCTTCGTGTTCTCGCTCTTCATGTTCGTGCTCACAGCCAACCTGCTCGGCATGATCCCCGGCTTCTTCACCGTCACCAGCCAGATCGTCGTGACCTTCGCGCTCGCGTTCCTGGTGATCGGCACCGTCATCATTTACGGCTTCGTGGCGCACGGCCTGCACTTCCTGCACCTGTTCACGCCGTCGGGCGTGCCGGGCTGGCTCCTGCCCTTCATCACCGTCATCGAGATCATCTCCTTCCTGTCCCGCCCGATCTCGCTGTCCTTGCGTCTTTTCGCCAACATGCTCGCGGGCCACATCGCCCTGAAGGTGTTCGGCGGCTTCGTCGTTTCCCTCGGCACCGCCGGGATCGGCATCGCGCTCCTTTCCCCTCTTCCGCTTCTCATGGCGGTTGGTCTTACGGCGCTCGAGTTCCTCGTCGCCGCGTTGCAGGCCTACGTCTTCACGGTGTTGACCTGCATCTACCTCAACGACGCCCTGCATCCGGGACACTAAGGCTCGGCGTCGTCCTTTCTCTCTCCCGATCATCACCTAGGAGATCACGATGGATCCTATCGCTTTCAAGTACCTCGGCGCGGGCCTGGCCTGCTTCGGCATGGGCCTCGCCGCTCTCGGCGTCGGCAACATCTTCGGCAACTTCCTCTCGGGCGCCCTGCGCAACCCGTCGGCTGCCGACGGCCAGTTCGCTCGCGCGTTCATCGGTGCGGCGCTCGCGGAAGGTCTCGGCATCTTCTGCCTCGTCGTCGCCCTTCTCCTGCTGTTCACCTAATCCACGTCATTCGGTGATCGGGAGAGCAAGGCGCATGCCGCGCCTTGCTTGAGACAGTGACGGCGGCCCGACCGCCGTCATTTACACATTCCAGGACCATATCCATGGCTCAGGCTCAGACCACCCAGGCTGGTACGGAAGCGCACGGCGGCGCCCACGCTGCGGATGCCACCTTTCCGCCCTTCGCGACGGAAACCTTCGCCGGCCAGATCATCTGGCTCGCGATCACCTTCGTGGTGCTCTACACCCTTCTTTCCAAGCTCGTCCTGCCGCGTCTTTCCGGCATCATCGAGAACCGCCGCGCCCTGATCGCGAAGGATCTCGACGAGGCCGCCGCCATGAAGACCCGCGCGGAAGAAGCGGGCTCGGCTTATGAAAAGGCACTGGCCGAAGCCAAGGGCCGTGCGCAGGCTCTCGCTCAGGAGACCCGCGCCAAGCTCGCCGCCGAGAGCGACGCCAAGCGCAAGGCGCTCGAAGCCGACCTCAACAAGCGTCTCGCCGAAGCCGAGGCCACCATCGCGGCCAAGAAGACCGAGGCCATGGGCCATGTCCGCGGCATCGCCGCCGAGACGGCGACGGCCATCGTCGAACGGCTGACCGGCAAGGCCCCTGCCCCGCAGGTGGTCGAAGCCGCCCTCGATCAGACCAAGGCGTAAGGAGAGCCCCATGCTGGCCAATCCAACCTTCTGGGTCGCCGTCGCCCTTGCCATCTTCATCGGCGTTCTCGTCTATTACGGGGTGCCCGGCAACGTCGCGAAGCAGCTCGACAGCCGCGGGAAGCGCATCGCCGACGAACTCGCCGAGGCCAAGCGCCTGCGCGAGGACGCCGAGAAGCTCCTCAAGGAATACGAGGCGAAGCGCGCCGCCGCCGAGCGTGAAGCCGCCGACATCGTCTCCACCGCCCGCGAGGAGGCCGAGCGCCTCGCCCGCGAAGCGCAGGAGAAGATGGCCGACTTCGTGAAGCGCCGCACCGCCTCCGCCGAGGCGAAGATCGCCCAGGCCGAGGCTCAGGCTTCCGCAGAGGTCCGCGCCGCCGCCGTCGACGTCGCGATCAAGGCCTCCGAGCGCGTTCTGCGCGAGCAGATCACCGGCCCGACCGCCGCCTCGCTCGTCAGCGCCAGCCTCAGCGACGTGCGCAAGAATCTTCAGTAAGCTTCCTGACGTCGACAACGATTCAAAGGCCGCCCTCCGAGGCGGCCTTTTTGCTGGAGAACGCCATGCTCTTGATCTTCGATTGCGACGGTGTCCTGGTGGATTCCGAGGCGCTCGCCTGCCAGGTCGATGCGGACCTTCTGACCGGACTGGGATTTCCCTATACCGTTGACGCGATCAAGCGCCAGTTCGTCGGGGTGAGCTTCAAGGACATGGTGGCGCAAATCGAGGCCGAGCACCGCCGCGCCCTTCCTGCGGATTTCGGCGAGCGAATGGACAAGGTTCTGTTCGCCCGCTTCGAGGCGGAGTTGCAGCCCATCGAGGACGTGCGAGCGGCCATTCTGGCCCTCCCCCATTCCCGCTGCGTCGCATCCTCCTCCACGCCCGCCCGAATCGCGTTGTCGCTGCGCGTCACCGGCCTCGACGACCTGTTCGAGCACGTCTTCAGCGCGACGCAGGTCGCACGCGGGAAACCCGCTCCCGATCTGTTTCTCCATGCGGCGAGCCGCATGGGCCGGCCAAGCGATGAATGCATCGTGATCGAGGATTCGCCTGCAGGCGTGCAGGGAGCGATTGCCGCCGGAATGCGCGTGATCGGCTTCACGGGCGGCGGGCATTGCGGCCCCGACCATGCGGAGAAGCTCCGGCAGGCGGGAGCGTCCACGATCATCGGGCGGATGGCGGATTTACCGCACGTCGTGAAGAGCATCGGTTGAGCGGCGCCGCCTGTCGGGTCAGCTCAGATCGAGCGACATGCCCAAGCCCCGCGTCGGCCTGAAGCCGAACCGCTCATAGAGGCTCTGCGCCCGCCGCACGGCGATCAGGCTGATATAGGCGCTGTCCGGCGCGTGCGCCTTCAGATGCTCCACAAGCGCGCGCATGATGCACTGACCCAAGCCCTTGCCCTGGTGCCTTGGATCGACCGCCATATCCACGATCTGGAAGAAGCACCCACCGTCGCCGATGATGCGCCCCATGCCGACGACCTCTTTCTGGTGCGCCACGAGAACGCCGAACCACGTATTCGGCAATCCCGCCGCAGCCGCTTCCTGCGTGCGCCCGCCCAATCCGGCGGCGACGCGCAGACGAACATAATCGTCGACGCTCGGAATGCCTGCGGCAAGCTCATAACCAAGTGGCGCCATGATGGTCATGGCGCCACTTTATATCAGTCGAGTTCCAGCTCAAGCCGTGAGAAGTGCGAGCCCTACTCTGCAGCCTCGGCCACCGGCGACGGCGGCGTCCATTTCAGGATCGGGTTGCGGGCGGCGCGGGTTTCGTCCAGGCGGCGGCGCGGGGCATGATGTGGGGCGCCGGTGAAGCGCTCCTTGTCGTTGCCCGTCTTCGCGGCCATGGCGAGATCGCGCAGAGTCGCGATGAAGAGGTCGAGCGACGCCTTCGATTCGGATTCCGTCGGCTCGATCAGCATCGCACCGTGCACCACCAGCGGGAAGTACATGGTCATCGGGTGATAGCCCTCGTCGATCATGGCCTTCGCGATATCGAGCGTGGTCACGCCCGTATCCTTCAGCCACGCATCGTCGAACAGCACCTCGTGCATGCACGGCTTGTTGCCGAAGGGCAGCGACATGAGGTCGGACAGGCCCGCGCGGATATAGTTGGCGTTGAGCACGGCGTCTTCCGAGGCCTGCTTCATGCCGTCCGAGCCATGCGAGAGCATGTAGGAGAGCGCGCGCACATACATGCCCATCTGGCCGTGGAACGCTGTCATGCGGCCGAAAGGCTTCTCGTCCGTGTCGGAGGCCTGCTCCACCAGCTCGAACCCGTTCTTGCCCGCGCGCACGAACGGCACGGGCGCGAAGGGCGCGAGGCGCTCGGAGAGCACCACGGGGCCGGAGCCCGGGCCGCCGCCGCCATGCGGCGTCGAGAAGGTCTTGTGCAGGTTGATGTGCATGGCGTCGACGCCGAGATCGCCCGGCTTCGCCTTGCCCACGATGGCGTTGAAGTTCGCGCCGTCGCAATAGAAGTAAGCGCCCACATCGTGGATCGCCTTGGCGATCTCCACCACCTGCGGCTCGAAGAGACCGCAGGTATTGGGATTCGTGAGCATGATCGCGGCGACATCGGGGCCGAGAAGCTTCTTCACGTCCTCCACATGCACGGAGCCGTCGTCACGGGCCGGAACCGGCTTCACCACGAAGCCGATCAGCGCCGCGGTCGCAGGATTCGTGCCATGCGCGGAATCGGGCACGAGCACCACGTTGCGCGTCTTGCCCTCGCCTTTCGCCTCGATGGCGGCCTTGATCGCCATCATGCCGCAGAGCTCGCCATGCGCGCCGGCCTTCGGCGAGAGCGCCACGGCCTTCATGTTGGTGAGCGTCATCAGATAGCGCCCGAGCTCGCTCATGAGTTCCAGTGCGCCCTGCACGGTCGAGACCGGCTGGAGCGGATGCACGTCCGAGAAACCCGGCAGACGCGCCATGCGCTCATTCAGACGCGCATTGTGCTTCATGGTGCAGGAGCCGAGGGGGAAGAGGCCCGTATCGATGCCGTAGTTCATCTGAGACAGGCGCACATAATGGCGCATGGTCTCGGGCTCGGAGAGACCCGGCAGGCCGATGGCCTCCTTGCGCTCCAGCCCGCCGAGGCGCGGCGTGAAGGCTTCCGGCTCGTCGATGTCGACGCCCGTCGTGTCATGACGGCCGATCTCGAAGAGCAGAGGCTCGATCTGCGCCAGCGCCTTGTTGCCGGTGAAGGTCGGATGCGCCTGGGTGCCGGCTTCTCCGGCGGCGGTGGGACGTCCCTGACGGTTCAACATCACAGAACCTCCTTCAAGGCGGCGACGAAGGCCGCGCGATCATCATCGGTGTTCACTTCGGTGGAGGCCACGAGAAGCAGGTTTTCCAGGTCGGCGCCGGGCAGCAGGCGCGAGACGGGCACGCCCGCGAGCACGCCCTTCCTGGCGAGCGCTTCGACGACTTCAGCCGCGGGCTTTGACAGCTTCACGGTGAACTCGTTGAAGAAGGACTTGTTGAGAACCTCGACGCCCTTCACCCCTGCCAAAAGATCGGCGAGCTTGATCGCGTTCGCATGGTTCACGCGGGCAAGGCGCTTCAGGCCTGCCTCGCCAAGCAGCGTCATGTGAATGGTGAAGGCGAGCGCGCAAAGCCCCGAATTGGTGCAGATGTTCGAGGTTGCCTTGTCGCGGCGGATATGCTGCTCGCGGGTCGAGAGCGTGAGCACGAAACCGCGATTGCCGTCCGCATCCACCGTCTCGCCGCAGAGGCGGCCCGGCATCTGGCGGATGAACTTCGACTGCGTGGCGAAAAGGCCCACATAGGGGCCACCGAAATTCAGCGCGTTGCCGATGGACTGGCCCTCGCCGACGACGATGTCGGCGCCCTGGCTGCCGGGAGACGCGACGAGACCGAGCGACACCACTTCCGTGAACACGGCGATCAGCAGCGCACCATGCTTGTGCGCCTTCTCAGCGATGGGCCTCAGATCGCGCAGGTTGCCGAACACGTCCGGCGACTGCACGACCACACAGGAGGTCTCGTCGTCGATCTGCGAGAGGATGTCCTCGTTGCCCGCCACGTCCGGCTTCATGGTGACGACAGCATCGCTCGCCATGTCGGAGAGCGTGCGCACCACTTCGGCGTAATGCGGATGCAGGCCGCCGGAGAGCACGGCCTTGCGGCGCTTGGTGACACGATGCGCCATTAGCACCGCCTCGCCCGTGCCGGTAGAGCCGTCATACATGGAGGCGTTCGCCACCTCCATGCCGGTGAGCGCGGCGACCTGCGTCTGGAACTCGAACAGGTATTGCAGCGTGCCCTGAGCGATCTCCGGCTGATACGGCGTATAGCTTGTCAGAAACTCGGAGCGCTGGATCAGGTGATCGACGGTGGCCGGCACATGGTGCTTGTAGGCGCCCGCGCCCACGAAGAACGGCACAGATGAAGCCGTGACGTTCCTGGACGACATGCGGGAGAGGATACGTTCGACCTCCAGCTCGCCCTTGCGGCGCGGCAGGTCGACCGGTTCCTTCAGGAGCAGGTTCTTCGGCACGTCGGCGAACAACTCGTCGACATTCTTGACACCGATGCGCGCGAGCATCTCGCTGCGGTCGGTGTCGGAGAGAGGCAAATAACGCATCGGCTGAAAACCTTGGGTTAGTGCGAGGGAATGCCCTTCACCACGATCTCCGTGAGAACGGAGTTGGCGATGAAGCACTCCTTGTGGGCGAGGTGATGCATCTCGGCGATCTGCTCAGGGCTGGGGATCCTGTCGCCCGAAAATTCGATCACCGGATCGAGCGTGATCCTGGAGACGAAGAGCTTGCCCTCTTGGTTCGGCGTCATCACGCCGAGAGCCTTGTCCTTGTAGGAGTCGATCACGAAGCGCTTCTTGGCGGCGATCGAGAGGAAGGTCAGCATGTGGCAGCTCGACGCTGCCGCAACGAAGGCTTCCTCGGGATCCACCGCATCTTCGCGGGATAAGGGAAGCGGCACCACGGAAGGCGATGCCGAGCCCATGAATTCGATGCCGCCGTCGAACGACCATCGATGTCCGCGGCTGTACTTGTTGTCGGAGAAGGCCTCGCCCTCTCCGCGCGTCCACAGAACCGTGGCCGTATATTCGTGCGCCATCGAAGTGCCCTTCCTTAGGAAATCGACTTCACGAATTCCTGGTACTGCTCTTCGGTCATGAGGCCGTCGAGCTCGCTCGGATTCGTGAGGCGGAGCTTCAGGAACCAGCCGCGGCCGGCGGGATCCTCGTTGACCGTGCCGGGGGCGGCTTCGAGGTCGCTGTTGACCTCGACGACCTCGCCGGAGACCGGAGCGTAGACTTCGCTCGCAGCCTTCACGCTCTCGACGACGGCTGCTTCATCGCCCTTCGAGAGAGACTTGCCGACGCTCGGCAGTTCCACGAAGACGACGTCGCCCAGCTGGCTCTGAGCGTAGTCGGAAATGCCGACGATACCGGCATCGCCTTCGACGCGGATATATTCGTGATCCTTGGTGTAACGCGTGGTCATGATTGCTTCCCCTTAAGATTAGCGCTTGTAGCGATGCGGTGCGAACGGCATGGCCGCGACCTTGGCGGGCAGCGGCTTGCCGCGAACGACGAGATGAAGATCCGTGCCGATGGCGGACACGTCCTTGGCGACGTAGCCCATGGCGACCGGGCCATTGACCGTGGGGCCGAAGCCGCCGGAGGTCACGATGCCGACCTCGCGGCCGTCGGGCGTGGTGATGATCGTGCCCTCGCGGGCCGGAGCACGGCCCTCAGGCTTGAGGCCGACACGCACGCGGGCGGGACCGTCCTTGATCTCGCGCTGAACGCGTGCGGCGCCGGGGAAGCCTCCCTCCTCGCGGCGGCGCTTCTGGATCGACCAGATCAGGCCCGCCTCGATGGGCGAGGTGGTGGTGTCGATATCGTGACCGTAGAGGCACAGGCCCGCTTCGAGGCGCAGCGAATCGCGGGCGCCGAGGCCGATGGGCTTCACTTCGGGATCGGCCAGAAGCTTGTTCCAGAGCGTAGGCGCATCCTTGCCGTGACAGGAAAGCTCGAACCCGTCCTCGCCGGTGTAGCCGGAGCGGGAGACATGGCACCAGATTCCGCCGATCTGCACATCCGCGGACATCATGAAGGCAAGAGCTGCCGCCTCCGGCGCGAGCTTGGCCAGCACGGCTTCGGCGGACGGCCCCTGCAGGGCCATCAGGCCCAGATCGTCCTTGCGCCGCAACGCGACGCCCTTCGGCAGGCGGGCCTCGATATGAGCATAATCCGCCTCCTTCATGGAGGCGTTCACGACGAGATAGAGCCAGCCCTCATGGCCAGGCGCTCCGACGCGGGTGACCATCAGGTCGTCGAGGATGCCGCCGTCCTCGGAGAGCAGCTGCGAGTAGCGCTGCTGGTTCGGCTTGAGGCCCTGCACATCCGCCGGGATCAGTGCCTCGAGCGCCCTGGCCACCGTCTCGTGGCTCTTGTCCTCTGCGAAGAGGAAAGCCTGGCCCATATGCGACACGTCGAACAGGCCCGCATGCTCGCGGGTCCAGTTGTGCTCGGTCAGGATGCCGGAGGGATACTGGACCGGCATGTCGTAGCCCGCGAAGGGCACCATCCGGGCGCCAAGGGCCACATGCTCGGCATGAAGCGGGGTTTTCAGGAGCGGCTCGTCGCTATGGGCAGGCTCGGCCATTGGTATCCCTCAAAGGTGCGCGTTCCATCGAGCCTTGCGGCCCGTTGCTTTGCGCCCCCTCTGTCCCGAGACCTGAGAGATTTCCCTTTCGCGCCATGAAGCGCCCAGGTTACGCCCGTCGGTGGGCGACATTTCTCGAAACGTCGCCGCTTTCCAGAGTGCCAGCTCCCGCGCGGTCCTTTGGCCTGAGCGTTTCCGGGGCGGTTGCGCCTTCGGCGCCGGACTTGAGAAGAAGTCCGGTCTCTTCCGCGGGGATCATCGGCTGGGATTAAGCTCTGAAGAGGAAATGCGGTCCTGTCAACAAATCAGGGCATCCCTGTTCACCCTTTAATTGACGCGGCCTCCTCCAGGCTCCATTTTAGGGCCACCTGTCACAGAAGGGGAGAAGCGCGGCCCGATCCGGTCAGCAGCTCCTGAATTCGTTGCTCGAACTGATCATCGCTCTTGCTCTCGTCGCCCTGAACGGCGTCTTCGCTCTTTCGGAACTCGCTATCGTCTCCGCCCGGCGGCCCCGCCTCAAGGCCATGGCCGAGCAGGGCCGCTCCGGAGCCAACACGGCCCTGACCCTCATGGAGGATTCGGGGCGCTTCCTGTCCACGGTCCAGATCGGCATCACCCTCGTCGGCATCCTGGCCGGTGCCTTCTCGGGCGCGGCCCTGGGCGACCGGCTGACCCAGTTCTTCCTGGCCCAGGGCATGCCGGAGGGGGCCGCCCAGCCCCTCGGCTACGGTCTCGTGATCGGCGTGATCACCTATCTCTCCATTGTCATCGGCGAGCTCGTGCCCAAGCAGCTCGCGCTGCGCCATCCGGAGGGCATCGCCTGCACGATGGCGCCGATGATGCTCGTCTTGTCCAAGGTCGCCGGCCCCGCCGTGTGGCTGCTCAACGCTTCCACGGGGATGATCTTCCGCCTCTTCGGGACGAAGTCGGACGACGGTTCGACCGTCACCGAGGAGGAGATCAAGATGCTCGTCGGCGAGGCCGAGAGCGCCGGCGTGATCGAGGAGGAGGAGCGGCGCATGATTTCGGGCGTGCTCCGCCTCGGCGACCGGACGGTGCGCGGGCTCATGACGCCCCGCACGGACGTGGACTGGATCGACCTGGACGACGACCATGAGGCGATCCGCCAGGCGCTGATCGAAACCTCGCATTCGCGCCTGCCGGTCAGCGAGACCACGCCCGACAACGTGATCGGCGTCGTCCACTCGCGGGAGCTCCTGGCGGCCATGCTGTCGGGCCAGCCCCTCGACATCCGCAAGCACGTGCTGCGCGCGCCCGTCATTCCGGACACGCTCTACGCCCTGGACGCCCTGGCGATCCTCAGGGACTCGGAGGTGCCCATGGCCCTCGTCCATGACGAGTACGGCCATTTCGAGGGGGTTGTGACCCCGGCGGACGCCCTGGAGGCGATCGTCGGCGCCTTCCGCTCCGACGGCGAAGCGCCCGAACCCGATGCGGTCCGGCGCGAGGACGGCTCATGGCTGCTTGCGGGGTCCATGCCCGTGGACGAAATGGCCGAGGTTCTCGGGGTCACGCTGCCGGAGGCCCGCAGCTACCACACGGTGGGCGGTCTCGTGATCAGCGAGCTTCAGCACCTGCCGACGACGGGCGAGCACGTGGAAACCTTCGGCTGGCGCTTCGAGGTCATCGATCTCGACGAGCGCCGGATCGACAAGGTGCTGGCCATTCCGTTGAACCAGAGAGCGGGCGCAGCCGCTCTCTATTGATCGGCCAAATTGATCGGCCACGCGGCCTTCGCGGCGTTAGCCGCGACGGCCGGCGGGGGCGCGGCCTCCGAGGCCGACCTCGATCTTGAAGCTGTTGGCGCTGGCGGCGGGAACCACGATTCCGTCCTCGATCACCGAGACGGTCGTCTGGGTCTGGCCGGCCGGGATCGCCGCCGCAGCCCGGCGGGAGCGGTTGGCGAAGACGGTCGAGCCATCCCGGACCACGATCTGGACCGGCACGTCATAGCGGCCGGCGGAACCGCCGACACCCAGGAGCGCCCGGGCCTCGACGCCGACCTTGACGACGGTCGAGCCGTCCGTCTGGCCGATGCATTCGCGGGCGACGTCGCTCAAGGAGACCTGGCTGCGGATGGAGGCGCCCTCGCCCCCGCCCCGGACCTGGAGGGCCGCGCCGCCGTCCACCACGTCGACGGTCGGGCAATAGACGTCCCGGATCTCCGCAGCCTGGGGCGGCGCCTGGGTTGTTCCCGCCGTGAGCAGCATGTCGCCTACGCCGAACCCGCCTTCTCCCGGCGCTCCGCAGGCCGTCAGGGCCGTCAGGCCCAGCGCTGCGAGCGACCATCCGGCCTTCCGGCCCCATCCATTCGTCATGGTGTCCCCCACCCTTGTCTTTACATCTTACGGAAGGGCATCGAACCCAGCCGCGAACCCGTTCAGGGACACGGGAATCCCGATCCCCTCCTCCGGCGTCTGGAAGACGATGAAGGTGGCCGAGCGGCCGGTCTTCATCTGCTCGACCAGGCTGTCCTCCATCACGACCTCGGCGACGCACCCGGAGGCCAGGCAGCGGACGAATCCCGCCCGGCCGATATCCGTCTGGTCGATCTTGAGGCCCAGGCCCGAGGGCAGCAGAATACCCAGCGGCGCAACGACGCGCAGGAGGCGGCTTTTGCCGTCGGCGGTTTTCAACATGATAATGACGAGGGTGACGTTCGGTCGGTCCTCGGCGACAACGTTCTGCACGAGGGCGCATTGCTCCGCCGTAGCGCCGGCCGGGATCTCGCACCGCATCTGCCAGTCGCCGAACGTGTTCTTGACCATGCCCTGAGCGCCGGCGCCGCTGGCCCCGAACAGGGCGGACAGCCCCAGGAATGCGGCCACGCCACGGCGAACCCACTGCGATGCGCCCATCGGTTTCTCCATTCGTTAACCCTGCGGAGGGAGTCGCGGCGCGCCGCCGCTCCGATCCATCGTTGGCCCGTTGGGACCATGGCAGGGGGCGCGATGTCAAGCGAGAGGGCCGCTTTCGGGCCCCGAAACGCGTTTTGGCGGTTATGACGCATAAATTGAGGCGACTGAACCGTTGCGCTTCAGTCGATCCTGTGATCTTTGACGCAGATCAAAGGTGATGGCGCAAGCCGGGCGCCGCTTTTCGTGCGCCCGCGCCTTCCCCGATGCTTTCATGGCCCCCGGCCATCACATCTTTAGGAGCTTTGGAACGCCGATGCGGATCGAGAATGAACGTCGATCGGTGACCGCCCTCTCCACGGCAGCGGTCGCACTTGTGTTGGGCATAAGTGAGGCGTGGGCCGGTGTCGGTCAGCCCTCCCCCTGGGAAACCGGCATGCAGGAAATGGTGACCGAGTTGGCCCATGGCGTGTCCAACTTCCACACCTATCTCGTCTGGCTGATCACCGGCATCTGCCTTTTCGTGCTGGCCCTGCTCCTGGTGGTCGTCGCCCGCTTCAACGAGAAGAAGAACCCGGTCCCCTCCAAGACCACCCACCACACCCTCCTCGAGGTCGCCTGGACCATCATCCCGGTCCTGATCCTCGTGGCGATCGCGATCCCCTCCTTCCGCCTCCTGCGCCAGCAGCTCGTGCCGCCGCAGGCCGACCTGGTGGTGAAGGTGACCGGCTATTCCTGGTATTGGGGCTACGAGTACCCGGCCGACCAAAACGGCGGCTTCAAGTTCGATTCGAACATGATCACCGAAGCCAAGGACCGGAAGCCCGACCAGCCGCGCCTGCTGGGCGTGGACAACGCGATGGTCGTTCCGGTAGGCAAGACCGTCCTGGTCCAGGTGACCTCCGCCGACGTCATCCACTCCTTCGCGGTTCCCTCCTTCGCGGTGAAGATCGATGCCATTCCCGGCCGCCTGAACGAGTACTGGTTCAAGGCCGACAGGGAGGGCGTGTATTACGGTCAGTGCTCCGAGCTCTGCGGCAACGGCCACCCCTACATGCCCATCGAAATCCGCGTCGTGAGCGAGCAGCAATATGCCGCTTGGCTGACCGAGGCGAAGAAGCGTTATGCTTCCACCGAGGGCTCGGCCCCGCTCAAGCTCGCGACCGCTCAGTAATCTGGACAAGGCCACAGAGGTCTCATCATGGCACATGCAGCTGATGCCGCTCACGCGGATCACCACGATCACCTTCCGAGCTTCTGGCGCCGGTGGTTCTACTCCACGAACCACAAGGATATCGGAACGCTCTACCTCATCTTCGGCTTCACGGCGGGCATCGTCGGCGGCCTGCTCTCCATCGGGATGCGTCTCGAACTCCAGGAGCCGGGCCTCCAGTTCTTCTCGAATCCGCAGGCCTTCAACGTCTTCGTGACCGGCCACGGCCTCATCATGGTGTTCTTCATGGTGATGCCCACCCTGATCGGCGGCTTCGGCAACTGGTTCATCCCGATCATGATCGGCGCGCCGGACATGGCCTTCCCGCGGATGAACAACATCTCGTTCTGGCTTACCGTTTCGGCCTTCGCCCTGATGCTCTGCTCGCTCTTCGTCGAGGGCGCTCCGGGCTCGCTCGGCTTCGGCGGCGGCTGGACCGTCTATCCGCCGCTCTCGACCGCGGGCCATCCCGGCCCGGCGCTCGACTTCGGCATCCTGGCCCTGCACCTCGCCGGCGCGGCCTCGATCCTCGGCGCGATCAACTTCATCACGACGATCCTGAACATGCGCGCTCCCGGCATGACGCTGCACAAGATGCCGCTCTTCGCCTGGGCGATGCTCGTCACCGCGTTCCTGCTGCTCCTGTCGCTGCCGGTTCTCGCGGGCGCGATCACGATGCTGCTGACGGACCGTAACTTCGGCACGACCTTCTTCGATCCGTCGGGCGGCGGCGACCCGGTGCTCTATCAGCACCTGTTCTGGTTCTTCGGCCACCCCGAAGTGTACATCATGATCCTGCCGGCCTTCGGCATCGTGTCCCACATCATCTCCACCTTCTCCCGGAAGCCGATCTTCGGCTATCTCGGCATGGCCTACGCCATGGTGGCGATCGGCGTGGTCGGCTTCATCGTGTGGGCGCACCACATGTACACGGTCGGCCTCTCGCTCCAGACCCAGGCCTATTTCGTGTTCGCCACGATGGTGATCGCGGTTCCCACCGGCGTGAAGATCTTCTCGTGGATCGCCACCATGTGGGGCGGCTCCATCCGCTTCACGGCAGCCATGCAATGGGCGGTGGGCTTCGTGTTCCTGTTCACGGTCGGCGGCGTCACCGGCGTCGTGCTCGCGAACGCTCCCGTCGACCGCTACATGCACGACACCTACTACGTGGTGGCCCACTTCCACTACGTGCTGTCGCTCGGCGCGGTCTTCGTGATCTTCGCGGCCATGTACTACTGGTTCCCGAAGATCACCGGCTACGTGATGCCCGAATGGATCGGCAAGCTGCACTTCTGGGTCGCCTTCATCGGCTCCAACGTGCTGTTCTTCCCGATGCACTTCCTCGGCCTCTCCGGCATGCCGCGCCGCTACGCGGATTATCCGGATGCCTTCGCGGGCTGGAACTACGTGTCGTCGATCGGCGCCTACATCTTCTTCGCCGGCCTCTTCATCTTCATCTTCGGCGTGATCTACTCCTTCGTCCGCAAGGAGAAGGCTGCCGGCAACCCGTGGGGCGAAGGTGCAACGACGCTGGAATGGACCCTGTCCTCTCCGCCTCCGTTCCACCAGTTCGAGACGCTCCCCCGCGTGGTCGATACGGGTCACTAAGAAACGATCGAGTGGGCGGCCCCGCGCCGCCCGCTCCTCCCCAGAGGGCTTGGACCCACAAGCCTTCCGGCGAGGAGCCGACAATTCCCGAGGCCTTTTCGGCCTTGTCCCGGCATTCGGAAGATCATTTGTTATGAGCACCATGTCGAACAGTTTGACCGAAACCCGAGCCGAAAGCCTTGCCACCGCAGGCCTTTCGCAGGGCGACGTGTCCGACTTCTTCGCCCTGCTGAAGCCGCGCGTGATGTTCCTCGTGGTCTTCACGGCCCTGGTCGGCATGGTCGTGAGCCATCCCACCGTTCATCCGATCCTGGCCTTCGTGTCGCTCCTGATGATCGCCGTCGGCGGCGGGGCCTCGGGCTGCCTCAACATGTGGTGGGACGCGGATATCGACGCGGTCATGACCCGCACCCGCAAGCGCCCGATCCCGGCCGGGAAGATCCAGCCCGGCGAGGCCCTGGCTTTCGGCGTGACGCTCTCCGTCGGCTCCGTGATCATCCTCGGGCTCGCCAGCAACTGGCTGGCCGCGAGCCTTCTCGCCTTCACAATCTTCTTCTACGTGGTCGTCTATTCCATGTGGCTGAAGCGTTCGACGCCGCAGAACATCGTCATCGGCGGCGCGGCGGGCGCCCTCCCTCCGATCGTGGCGCAGGCGGCCGTCACGGGCCACGTGTCCTGGGACAGCATCGTCCTCTTCGCGATCATCTTCATGTGGACCCCGCCCCATTTCTGGGCCCTGGCCCTCGTGAAATCCGGCGATTACGAGCGCGCGGGCGTCCCGATGATGCCGAACGTGGCGGGCCCCGATTCCACCCGTTTCCAGATCCTGGCCTACACGGTTCTCCTGGCGCCGCTCGGCCTGGCCCCTGTGGCCCTCGGCTTCGGCGGACTGGCCTATGCCATCGTCGCCCTCGTCGGCGGCCTGGGAATGCTCGCGCTGGCCGTCCAGGTCTACCGCCTGCGGCAGGGGGAGCCTGCCATGCGGGTGGCCCAGCAGCTCTTCGGGTTCTCGATCCTCTACCTCTTCCTGCTCTTCGCGACCCTTCTCGCGGAGCATGGATTCGGCCTCTTCCGGCCCGTGTTCGGGTGATCCGATGACCGACCGCAAAGCCCCCCAGAGCCTGACTCCCGAAGAACAGAAGCGCCGCCGCAAGCGGTCGCTCGCCCTGGCGCTGACCCTCGGCGCCCTCGTGCTAATCTTCTACGTGGTCACCATCGCGAAGCTCGGACCCGGTGTCCTGAAGCGTCCCATGTGAGGCTGACAATGGCTGAAACCTCCCAGCATCGGCGCAAGATGAACCGCACGGCCCTCGCCTGCGCCGGCATCGTCGTGGGCATGGTCGGTCTCGCCTATGCCTCCGTGCCGCTCTACGACCTCTTTTGCAAGGTCACCGGCTTCGGCGGCACGCCGATCGCCCGCGACAGCAATGGCTCGGAGATCCTGAACCGGACGATCACCGTCCGCTTCGACTCAAACGTTTCTCCCAGCCTGAACTGGCGCTTCGCGCCCGAGACTCCCGAGGTCAAGGTGAAGCTCGGGGAGACGACGACGGTCCATTACAAGGTGACCAACAAGAGCGACAAGCCGACCACCGGCATCGCCACCTACAACGTGCAGCCCGATCTCGCTGGCACCTATTTTTCCAAGCTCGAATGCTTCTGCTTCACCGAGCAGACCCTGCAGCCGGGCGAAACCCTGGAATCGGCGGTTGTGTTCTACGTCGACCCCCGTCTGGCGGAAGATCCCGACGTGAAGCACCTGACCTCCATCACGCTTTCCTACACCTACTTCCCCTCCAAGGGGGGGCAGCCGGTGGCGGAGGCGACATCATCCACCAAACCCATCGCTCAATAAGGGACGTGACAAGCTGGACAGAAACGTCTTAAAGCGAGTTCACATTCGAGGCACGGAGACGACACGAAATGGCCGAGGCCCACGCCAAGAACCACGATTACCACATCCTTGAACCGAGCCCGTGGCCGCTCATCGGCTCGCTCAGCGCCTTCCTGATGGCCTCCGGGTTCGTCACCTGGTGGAAGGACATCTCCATCGCGGGGATGCATATCGGCGTCTACATCTTCGGCGCAGGCATCATCGGCGTGCTCTACACCATGCTCAGCTGGTGGACGGACGTGGTGCGCGAGGCCAATACCGGCTCCCACACCCGCGTGGTCCAGCTTCACCACCGCTACGGCATGATCATGTTCATCGCCTCCGAGGTGATGTTCTTCGCCGCCTGGTTCTGGGCCTATTTCGACGCGGCCCTCTATGCCGGCGACCCGCAGCTCTATGCGCGCGTCGAGGCGCTCGGCGGCGTCTGGCCCCCGAAGGGCATCGAGACCTTCGACCCCTGGCACCTGCCGCTGCTCAACACCCTGATCCTGCTGACCTCGGGCACCACGGTCACCTGGGCGCACCATGCGCTCCTGGAGAACGACCGCCAGGGCCTCAAGGCCGGCCTGTGGCTCACGGTGATCCTGGGCATCGTGTTCAGCTTCGTGCAGGCCTACGAGTACAGCCACGCCGCTTTCGGCTTCAAGGGCAACATCTACGGCGCCACCTTCTTCATGGCGACGGGCTTCCACGGCTTCCACGTGATCATCGGCACGATCTTCCTGGCCGTCTGCCTGCTGCGCGCCTATCGCGGCGACTTCACGCCCCAGCAGCATCTCGGCTTCGAGTTTGCCGCCTGGTACTGGCACTTCGTGGACGTGGTGTGGCTCTTCCTCTTCGCCTCCATCTACGTGTGGGGCTACGGCGGAGGCGGCGTCGGTCACTGACCGCCCACCACATGCATTCTCGGCAAGGGCGGCTCCCAAAAGCCGCCCTTCGCATTTGGGCCTTCCGACCCCATGTGACGTCCATGGGACGGGCAGCCCTTCCCGGCCCATCACTTCGGAGAACAGCCTTGGCCCACGATCCTTCCGCCCCCTCCCCCGTCACGACCGGCCTCAAGGGCCTGTGTCCCCGTTGCGGCAAGGGGCATCTGTTCCAGGGCTACCTGAAGGTCCAGCCGAAATGCGAGGTCTGCGGCCTCGACCTGGCCTTTGCCGATACCGGTGACGGCCCCGCCTTCTTCGTCATGTCCATCGTCGGCATCGTGGTCGTGGGCCTCGCCCTGTGGGCCGAGTTCGCCTTCGAACCGCCGATCTGGCTGCACATCGTCCTATGGACGACCCTGAGCATCGTCCTGAGCCTCGCCATGGTGCGGCCGCTCAAGGGGGTTCTGGTGAACCTGCAATACCACCACAAGGCCGAGGAAGGGCGTTTCGAGAAGTGACCGCCGCCGCGTCGAGCAGGGGACGCTCCCTCGTCCTCCCGGGCCTCGCGACGCTGGTGGCGCTCGCCATCCTCCTCGGGCTCGGCACCTGGCAACTCCAGCGCAAGGCCTGGAAGGAGGACCTGATCGCCCAGATCGAGGCCCGCGCCTATGGCGAGCCCGGAGCCCTCGTGCCGGAAGCGGAATGGCCGTCCTGGCGGGCGGACCGGGACGAGTTCCGCAAGGTCCGGGTGACCGGCACCTTCCTGCATCCCTTCGAGGCCCCGGTCTACGGCCTCGCCCAAGGCGAAAGGCAGGGCGCACCGATCCAGGGCTATTACCTGATCACGCCGCTCAAGCTCGCGACGGGCGCCATCGTGATGGTCAACCGGGGATTCGTGCCGGCCGACCTGCGCGATCCGGCGCGCCGGACCGATAGCCAGCCCTCGGGCGAGGTGACGGTCACCGGCCTCGTGCGCGCGCCGGAAACCCGCAATCCCTTCACGCCGAACGACGACCCCGCCCGCAACCAATGGTTCGCCCGCGACCCTCGAGGGATCGCCGCGGCCCATGGCCTGGAGCGCGTCGCCCCGTTCCTGATCGATGCCGATGCGAGCCCCAACCCGGGCGGCTGGCCGCGCGTGGGCCAGACCCCGCTCACCCTGCCGAACAACCACCTGCAATACGCGCTGACCTGGTTCGGCATCGCGCTCACGCTCGTCGGCGTGTTCGCGGCATTCGCATGGAAGCGGCTGAAAGAGGCCGATTCAACCGCGCTGAAATAGGACGTTTGTCATTTCATCCGGGCGCGGCTATTCTGCGCCCATGTTCACGCTTCTTACGACCGTAACCCATCTCACGATGCGCCTGGCAGGGCGCACGGGAGAGGCTTTGCGCGTCTGATCGGCGTCGAGCATTTCCCGAAAGCCCTGCGGAGACGAGCAGGGCTTGAAACGGTTCGGTTCGCCTCCGCCTCTTCCAGAAGAGAGCGACATGAACCCAGAACCGGACATCCATCCTCCCAGCCCCATCGCGGCCGACGGCATCGTCATCCGCGCCGCCCGGCCTTCCGATTATGAAGGCATTGCTGCCTTGGGGAGCCTGCCCCGCCTCCGCTGGGGGACTTTGCGACTGCCCTATCAATCCCCCGAGGCGACGAAGAAATGGCTGGAAAGCCAAACTCCGAACAATCTCAGCCTCGTGGTCGAAAAGGACGGCGTCATCATCGGCAGCGGCGGCTTCGAGCGTTATCAGGGCCGGCGAAACCATGTGGCCTCTCTCGGCATGGGCCTGCACGACGATTATCACGGCCGGGGAATCGGCGCGCGTCTTTTGCGGGAAATCCTCGATACCGCCGACAACTGGTTCAACCTCAGGCGGATGGAGCTGACGGTCTACGTGGACAACGCGCCCGCCATCGCTCTCTACAAGCGCCATGGCTTCGCAATCGAGGGCACCCACCGGGACTTCGCCTTCCGGGACGGCTCCTTCGTCGATGCCCATACCATGGCCCGGTTGAAACCGTGACCGCCAAGGCCGGTTGCGGCTTGCCGCGACCGGCCGCTGCCCCTAAAGCAACGGCCCCGAAGCGGATTTGCGCATTCGCGTTCGATCCGGTGCCTCTTTCTCGGACGAGCGCACCGTATCGAGCGGAAACGAAGGGTCGCGTCAGCGAAAAGCGGGTCCACTTTTCCGCACGATGCGCTAATGTCCGGCCGAATTTTCCAGGAGATCCACCGTGCTCCACGTTTCGACCCGGGGGGAAGCCCCCGCGCTCGGTTTCGCCGATGCCCTGCTGACCGGCCTCGCCCGGGACGGCGGCCTCTACCTGCCCGCAAGCTGGCCGGTCCTTGGGGCGGAGACGATCCGCGACTTCTCCGGCAAGCCCTATGCCGAGGTTGCGAAAGCCGTGCTCGGACCGCTGGTGGACGGCGACATTCCTGAAGGCCCGCTCGGTCGGATGATCGACGAGGCCTATGCCTCCTTCCGCCACGCGGCGGTCTGCCCGCTGACCCAGATCGCCGACAACCTCTTCGTGCTCGAGCTGTTCCACGGCCCGACCCTCGCCTTCAAGGACGTGGCGATGCAGCTGCTGGGGCGGCTCATGGACCACGTGCTGAAGGAGCGCGGGGCGCGGGCCACCATCGTGGGCGCTACCTCGGGCGATACGGGCAGCGCTGCGGTGGAGGCCTTCAAGGGCCTCGACCAGGTCGACATCTTCATCCTCTACCCGCATGGCCGCGTGTCGGACGTGCAGCGGCGGCAGATGACGACGGTAGCCTCGCCCAACGTTCACGCGCTGGCGGTCGAGGGCACCTTCGACGATTGCCAGACCATGGTGAAGGGCATGTTCAACCATGCCCGCTTCCGCGACGAGCTCCAGCTCTCGGGCGTGAACTCCATCAACTGGGCCCGCGTGGCGGCGCAGGCGGTCTATTACTTCACCGCCGCCGTGTCCCTCGGCGCGCCCTACCGGCCCGTGTCATTCTCGGTGCCCACCGGCAATTTCGGCGACATCCTCGCCGGATGGGTGGCCAAGCGCATGGGACTGCCCGTCGAGCGGCTGATGATCGGCACCAACGCCAACGACATCCTGGCCCGCACGCTCGCCTCCGGCACCTACGAGATCCGCGGCGTGGAGCCCACGACCTCCCCGTCCATGGACATCCAGATCTCGTCGAATTTCGAGCGCCTGCTGTTCGAGGCCTATGGCCGCGACGGCGAGGCCGTCCGCCGCCTCATGGCGAGCCTTGGCCAGTCACGCTCCTTCACCATCGCGCCGGAGCCGCTCGCGCGCATCCGCGCTGAGTTTGTGGCCAAAGCCGTGAGCGAGGCGGACGTGGCCGCCGAAATGGCCGAAACCTATCGCGCCACCGGCTATGTTCTCGATCCGCACAGCGCCGTCGCCACCCGCGCCGGCCGCGCCCAGCTGAAGGCCGATCCGCGCGTTCCCGTCGTCGCCCTGTCCACCGCGCATCCGGCGAAGTTCCCGGACGCGGTCGAGCGCGCGACCGGCGTGCGGCCCGCACTTCCGCCGCACATGGCTGATCTGATGGAGCGCAAGGAGAGCTTCACCGTTCTCCCCAACGACCAGGCTGCCGTGGAGCGCTTCATCCGCGAGCGCGCGCGGGCGGTCAAAGGCGCGGCTGCATGAACCAGCATTTCGTCCGCGAAAAGCGGATCGACATCACGACCCTGTCCAACGGCCTGATGGTCGCCACCGAGCGCATGCCCGAGATCGCCACGGCGACGCTCGGCGTCTGGGTCGGCACCGGCTCGCGCCACGAACAACCTCATGAGCACGGCCTGTCGCATCTCATCGAGCACATGGCCTTCAAGGGCACGTCGCGCCGCTCCGCCCGACAGATCGCCGAGGACATCGAGAACGTGGGCGGCGACATCAACGCCGCGACCAGCGTCGAATATACGAGCTACACGGCCCGCGTTCTCGGCGAGAACGTGGACGTCGCCCTCGACGTCTTGGGCGACATCCTCATCCATTCGGTGTTCGATGCGGGCGAACTCGCCCGCGAGAAGGGCGTGATCCTGCAGGAATACGCCGCCGTCGAGGATACCCCCGACGATCTCATCTACGACGCCTTCATGGAAACGGCCTTCGCGGGCCAGGCGGTCGGGCGCCCGATCCTCGGCACGCCGGAGACGATCCGGAGCTTCGACGAGGCGACGATCCGCGCCTTCCTGGCGCGGGAGTACATTCCGGGCAAGATGGTCCTGGCCGCAGCGGGCGACGTGGACCACGCGCGCATCGTCGACATGGCCGAACGCCTGTTCGGCACGATGCCCGCGGCCGAGGCCCGCAAGCCGGAGACGGGGAGCTATACCGGCGGCGAGCGGCGGCTTCCCCGCAAGCTCGAACAGGCCAGTCTGGTGCTGGGCCTGCAGGGGCTTTCCTTCAAGGACCCCGACTATTACGCGACCCATCTCTTCGCGCACATGCTCGGCGGCGGCCTGACGTCCCGGCTCTGGCACGAGGTGCGCGAGACGCGCGGCCTCGCCTATTCCATCGACTCGTTCCACTGGCCCTTCTCCGATTGCGGCCTGTTCGGAATCGGCGCGGGAACGGCAGGCTCGGACGTGCGCGAACTCATGGAGGTGACGCTCGCCTGCATGGTCCAGGCCACCCAGGACATCAGCGAGGTCGAGCTCATGCGCGCCAAGGCGCAGATGAAGGTCGCCCTTCTCACGGCCCTGGAGACGCCGGGCGGGCGCATCGAGCGGGTGGCGCGCCAGCTCCTGTCCTGGGGCCGCCTGATCTCCAGCGAGGAGATCGTGCGCAAGGTCGACGCCCTGGACGTGGACCGTGTCCGCGAGGCGGGACGACGCCTGCTGCAGGGAACGCCTACCCTGGCGGCCATCGGCCCCATCAAGGATCTGCCGTCCCTGGAATCCATCGCCCTGGGCCTGCGCGGCTGAGCCTTTCCGTCGCACATGCCCCAACGGCAGGCTCGTTTTTCCTCAATCCCGCCGCAAACGGGTCCCATGGCCTGTGGTTAACAATAACGAACGAGTCTTGCGGACAAGTGGGGGCCTGACCGGGCTTCAGCTTGCCCTCAAGGCTCCTGACCGGTACCTATCCAGCTCCCTTGTCTAGTACCGGACGAAAGACCGAAGCATTGCGGATCGTATCTTTCGCCATAACCCTTCTCTTGGCGACATTCCTGGGGCTCGCCTGGCCGGCGAACGGCTGGGCCGTGGAGTCCGTTCGCGTCGACCCCAAGATGAAGGCCATCGACCTCACCCCGGCCATCGAGCACTACAATTCCGATGGGGACGAGATCCGGATCTCGACCGCGCCCGGACGCGACGGCATCGTCCGCCGCATCGCGGTGAAGGCGCGCGAGGCCGGCACCCGGCCGGACTGGATGGTCTTCGCGCTCACCAACGACACCGACGAGCAGATCGAGCGCCTTCTGGTCGCCCCGCATTTCCGGCTCACCGGCTCGGGCGTCCTCTGGCCCGATCTCGGCGCGACCCGCATCGCGGCGATCACCGCGAGCCAGGGCATCAGGCCCGAGCGTGACGACAGCGAGGATGCGGACATCTTCCTCATCACCCTCGATCCGGGCACGACCGTGACCTTCGTGGCGGAGCTGCGCACCGACAACCTTCCCCAGCTCCATCTGTGGGATGCGGATGCCTACAAGGACCGGGTGAACGGCCTGACCCTCTACAAGGGCATCATCATCGGCATCGCGGGGCTCCTGGCCCTGTTCCTCACCATCGTCTTCGTGGTGAAGGGCGCCCTGATCTTCCCGGCGGCGGCGGCGCTGGCCTGGGCGGTGCTGGCCTATGCCTGCATCGATTTCGGCTTCTTCCAGCGCGTCTTCCCCATCACGGAAACGACCGAGCAGGTCTACCGCGCCGGTGCGGAGGCGGTGCTCGCGGCCACGCTTCTCGTCTTCCTCTTCGCCTATCTCAACCTGAACCGCTGGCACGTGCGCTACAGCCACGTGACGGGATTCTGGCTCCTGTTCCTCGGTGGGCTGGTGGCGCTCGCCATCGTCGACCCACCGGTGGCCTCGGGCGTCGCCCGCATGTCGATCGCGGCGGTGGCCGGGATCGGCTTCGTGCTCGTGATCCATCTGGCGACCCACGGCTACGACCGCGCCGTGATGCTCGTCCCGACCTGGCTGCTCCTCGTCGCCTGGGTGACGGCGGCGAGCTTCACGGTGGTGGGACAGCTCACCTCGGACCTCGTGCCCCCCGCCCTCGTGGGCGGCCTCGTCCTGGTGGTCATGCTCATCGGCTTCACGGTGATGCAGCACGCCTTCGCCGGCGGCGCCTTCGCGCGCGGCTTCGTGAACGACACCGAGCGCCGGGCCCTCGCCCTGACCGGCGCCGGAGACATCGTGTTCGACTGGGACGTGGTCTCCGACAACATCTTCGTGAGCCCCGAGGTCGAGCAGCAGCTCGGGCTCAAGCGCGGCTCGCTGGAAGGCCCGGCCTCCGCCTGGCTCGACCTGATCCACCCCTTCGACAAGGACCGCTACCGGCTGGGCCTCGATGCGGTCATCGAGCAGCGCCGGGGCCGCCTGACCCAGGATTTCCGCCTGCGCTCGTCTTCCGGCGCGCATCACTGGTTCCGCCTGAAGGCGCGTCCTGTGATCGGCTCCGACGGCGAGGTGCTGCGCATCGTCGGCACGCTCGCGGACGTGATGGACACCAAGACCGCCGAGGAGCGCCTGCTCCACGACGCGGTGCACGACAACCTGACGAGCCTGCCGAACCGGCAGCTCTTCTACGACAGGCTGGAAGCGGCCCTCACCTTCGCCGGACAGGACGACTCGCTGCGCCCCACCGTGCTCGTCATCGACATCGACAAGCTCAAGGAGATCAACGCCACGGCGGGCTACGCCGCCGGAGACTCGATGCTGCTGACCCTTTCCCGCCGCCTGAGCCGCCTGCTCAAGCCGCAGGACACCCTGTCGCGCATCTCGGGCGACGAATTCGCGATCATCCTGCTCTCCGAGCGGGAGCCAGACCGGATCATTTCCTTCGCCGACATGGTGCGGCGCGTGGTCACGACGCCCTACACCTATGCGGAGCGCGAGTTCTTCCTCACCGCCTCCATCGGCATCGCCCTGTACGATCCGCAGATCGCGGCGCGGCGCGAGGAGGTGCTGCGCAATGCCGAAATCGCCATGGCCCATGCGCGCCGTCACGGCGGCGACCGGATCGAGGTCTTCCGCCCCACCATGCGCTCGGACCGCAGCGACCATTTCACGATGGAGACCGACCTTCGTCATGCGGTCGACCGCGGCGAGATGAAGGTCCTGTTCAAGCCCATCGTGCGCCTGGAGGACCGGACCATCGCGGGATTCGAGTCCATGCTGCGCTGGGATCATCCCCGGCTCGGCCGCATCGGCCCGGAGGATTTCATGTCCATCGCCGAGGGAACGGGCCTCATCGTCAAGCTGAGCGTGTTCCTGCTCGAGCAGACTGGACGGGAACTCTCCGCCTGGCAGAACGCGCTCGAGGTCGATCCGCCGATCTTCGCCAGCGTGAACATGTCGAGCCACCACCTGCTGCGGCACGACCTGCTGCAGGACGTGAAGGCGGTCATCGCCCGCACCGGGGTCATTCCCGGCTCGCTCAAGATCGAGATGACCGAAAGTCTCGTGATGGAGAATCCGGAATATTCCGCCCAGATGCTCACGCGCCTGAGGGATCTGGGCGCGGGCCTATCGCTCGACGATTTCGGAACGGGCTATTCCGCCCTCTCCTACCTGCTGCGCTTCCCCTTCGATACGATCAAGGTGGACGAGTCCTTCGTGCGCCAGATGGCGGCCGGCAAGCCGGTGATCCTGCGCTCCATCGTCAAGATGGCGCACGAACTTGGCATGGAGATCGTGGCGGAGGGCGTCGAGAGCGAATCCGAGGCGATCGAGCTCTACCAGCTCGGCTGCGAATATGCGCAGGGGCCCGTCTTCGGCGAGCCGATGTCGACGCTCCAGGCACGGCAGCTCGTCGGCGCCTCCCCGGTCGCCGCCTGATTTCAGGCGTGGCCGGCTTCCATCGACAGCATGGCCGGCTCGATGCCGATGCGGCGCAGGGCCATCTCGTAGCGCAGGTCGGCGGCGGTGTTGAAGATCAGCTCCGCATCGGCTGGGCAATTGAGCCAGCCGTTCGCCTGCATCTCGAGCTCCAACTGCCCCGCGCCCCAGCCCGCATAGCCGAGGGCGAGCACTGCGTTTTCGGGTCCATCGCCCGTGGCGATGGCGCGCAGGATGTCGACGGTCGCCGTGAGGCAGATGCCGTCATCGATGGGAAGCGTCGACTGGGCGATGTGATAGTCGGGCGTGTGAAGCACGAAGCCGCGCGTCGTCTCGACAGGGCCGCCGATCAGAACCTGCATGTTGCCGACCCTCTGCGGCAGCCGGATGCGCTCCGGCTCGGGGACGATCTCGAGCTGCACCAGGAGGTCCGGCATCTTCACATGCGCGGCGGGACGGTTGAGGACGATGCCCATCGCCCCCTCCGCCGAATGGGCGCAGACATAGATGACGGAGCGGGCGAACCGCTCGTCCATCATGCCGGGCATGGCCACGAGAACCTGCCCGTCGAGGTAGGGGGATTCGGTGCCGTATGGAGAAGGTTGAGAGCCCATATCCTCAATCTGCCTTGCCGGACCCGGCCACGCGATCACAGGATTGTGGATGGCCGATCCGGGAATAAACGCATAAAGGAAGCGCCTCAGGGAGGCGTCAGTTCCATGGCTTTCATGCTCCGCGCCGCTTCGGCCGCCCTTTTTCTGATTGTGTCCCTGGAAGCCGCCGTCGCGCAACCCCTTGCGTCTTCCGCCACGACCCAGGGCTTCCATTCCCGCACCCGCCTGATCTCGGGCGGCGCGCAGGGCGATCATTGGCTCGCCGGGATCGAGATCAGCCTCGACGAGGGATTCAAGACCTATTGGCGGACGCCGGGCGATTCCGGCCTGCCGCCCCGATTCGACTGGACGGGCTCGGAAAACGTGGAAAGCGCCGACATCAAATGGCCCGCTCCCGCGCGCCACGAGGATGCGGCGGGCATCACCTATGCCTATGGCAAGAAGGTCGTTCTTCCCGTGGTCGTGAAGGCGAAGGACGCCACCAGGCCCGTCAGGCTCGTGCTGTCGGCGGAATACGGGATCTGCAAGGACATCTGCATTCCGGCCCAGGCGAACCTCTCCCTCGACCTGAGCGGGGCCGGCGCCGACCGAGGCGCCATCGAGACGGCCCTGGCGAAGGTTCCGGTCCCGCAGCCTCTCGGCGCGCCGGCGGAATTGTCCGTCCTTTCGGTCGCCCCGGCCTCCTCCACCCCGGACAAGCCCGCCCTGTCCGTCACCGTCCGCGCCCCGTCCGGCACGGTTCCGGCTCTCTTCGCCGAGGGGCCTGAGAACTGGTATCTCTCGACCTCGAAGCCCGATGGGGACAACCGCGTCACCGTGACCATCGAGGACAAGCCCCGGGACGCCTCGGGCCCTGTTCCCCTGCGCCTGACCCTGGTGGCCGGGGACAAGGCCGTCGAGACGGAGATCGGTATCGACGGCAGCGGGCGGCCGCGCTAGGGAAGAGTCTCATTCAACGGCATAGCTTTGGAGGATCCGCATGCCCATCCAGGTTGGAGAACGCCTGCCCCAGGTCACTTTCCGCGTCATGACGCCCGACGGTCCCGTCGCGAAGACCACGGACGATCTCTTCAAGGGCCGCAAGGTGGTTCTCGTCGCCGTTCCCGGCGCTTTCACGCCCACCTGCCACCGCAACCACCTGCCCGGCTACGTGCAGAAGAAGGATGAGATCAAGGCCAAGGGCGTCGATGCGATCCTCGTGACCGCGGTCAACGACGTCTTCGTGCTGGATGCCTGGGGCAAGGCCTCGAGCGCCGACGGCATCGATTTCCTCTCCGACGGCAATGGCGATTTCGCCAAGGCCATCGGCCTGTCCATGGACGGCTCGGGCTTCGGCCTCGGCACGCGCTCGCAGCGCTATTCCATGGTGGTCGAGGACGGCGTGGTGAAGGCGCTCAACATCGAGGACGCTCCCTCCAAGGCGCAGCATTCCGGCGCCGAGAATATCCTGAAGGACCTCTGATCCTCCTGCTCCCGAAGCCGGAGGGTTAAACCTGCGCCCTCCGGCCCTGCTTCTTGAACGGCTGCATGGCCGCCACGGCGAGTTCGTCGACGCGGATATTGGTCGGGTCGTCCGCGTGCCCCTTGACCCAGTGCCAGGCGACATCGTGGCGGGAGGCCGCCTCGTCGAGGGCCCGCCACAGATCCTCGTTCTTCACCGGCTTGTTGTCGGCGGTGCGCCAGCCGCGCCGCTTCCAGTTGTGCATCCATTGCGTGATGCCCTGGCGCACATATTGGGAATCCGTGAACAGATCGACCGCGCAGGAGCGCTTGAGCGCGTTCAGGCCCTCGATGGCGGCGCGGATCTCCATGCGGTTGTTGGTGGTGTGCTCCTCCCCGCCGGAAATCTCCTTCTCGCTGCCCTTGAAGAACAGGATCGCGGCCCAGCCGCCCGGCCCGGGATTTCCCGAGCAGGCGCCGTCCGTGTAGATCATCACGCGCGCGGGATCGCTCATGCCTTGAGCCCGTATTCGCGCGCATGCTGCACATGGCGGTGGAAGTTGAGCTTGCGGTCGTATTCCAGCGGATCCTTCGGCTTCACCAGCGCGCCCGGCGGCACGTTGAGCCAGTCCACGAGGCGGGTCAGCATGAAGCGCATGGCCGACCCCCGGCAGAGAACCGGCAGGGCCTCGATCTCCTGCGGCTCGAGCCGGCGCACGGACTGGTAGCCCGCCAGCATCGCCCGGCCCTTGGTCAGGTTGAACGAAGCGTCGGCCTCGAAGCACCAGGCATTGAGGCAGATCGCGACGTCGTAGGCGAAAGCGTCGGTGCAGGCGAAGTAGAAGTCGATGAGGCCCGACACCTCGGGGCCGATGAAGAACACGTTGTCGGTGAAGAGATCGGCATGGATGATGCCGCCGGGCAGGCCGCGCGGCCAGTCGGCTTCCAGGCTCGCCAGCTCCCTCCGCGTGCGCTCGGCCAGCCCCGCGGAGACCGTGTCCGCCTGGGCCTCGGCCTGGGCGAAGAGCGGCCCCCAGGCCTCCAGCGACAAGGCGTTGGCCCTCCGCATGGAAAAGTCCCGCCCCGCCAGGTGCAGCTTCGCCAGGGCCGCGCCCAGCGCCCAGCAATGCTGGGCCGTAGGGCGGCGCACCGCGATGCCTTCCAGGAAGGTGATGATGACGGCGGGCCGCCCGGCGACCCTCCCCAGGGGCTCGCCGCGGCGGTTGTTGACCGGCAGCGGGCAGTTGAGCCCCTTCTGCGCCAGGTGCTGCATGAGCGCGAGAAAGAAAGGCAGGTCGTCCTCCCGCACCCGCTTCTCGTAGAGGGTGAGGATGTAGGACCCCTTGGTGGTATGGAGGAAATAGTTGGTGTTCTCCACGCCCTCGGCGATGCCCTTGTAGGAGAGCACCGTGCCGATGTCGTAGGTTGCGAGGAATGCCGACAGCTCCTCGTCGCTGACTTCCGTATAGACTGCCACCGCTTACTCCGCCGCCTGCTCACGAAGCTCGCGAGGTAAAGGAAAGAACACGCTCTCGTCCGCCGTGGACACGCTCTCCACCGAGACCTCGTAGCGCTCGGCGAAGGCGTCGATGATCTCTTCCACCAGGATCTCGGGCGCGGAGGCTCCGGCGGTGATGCCGAGGCTGCGGATGTTCCCGAACAGAGACCAGTCGATATCCTCGGCCCGCAGGATCAGCCTGACCAGGGAGCATCCCTCCCGCTCGGCGACCTCCCGCAGGCGCTGGGAATTGGAGGAATTGGGCGAGCCTACCACGATCATGGCATCGACCTGGGGCGCCACGCGCTTCACCGCCCCCTGGCGGTTGGTGGTGGCGTAGCAGATGTCTTCCTTGTGCGGGCCGACGATGGACGGGAAGCGCTTCTTGAGGGCCTCCACCATGTCCTTGGTGTCGTCGACGGAGAGCGTGGTCTGGGTGACGAAGGCCAGGTTTTCCGGATCGGCGGGCTGGAGACGGGCGATATCGTCGACGGTCTCGACCAGGGTCGCCGCCCCCTCGGGCAGCTGGCCCATGGTGCCGATCACCTCCGGATGGCCCGCATGGCCGATGAGGACGATGTGGCGGCCGCGCTTGTGATGAATCTGCGCCTCGCGGTGCACCTTGGTCACCAGCGGGCAGGTCGCGTCGATGGCGAAAAGGTTCCGGCTCTCGGCCGCTTCGGGAACAGATTTCGGAACCCCGTGGGCGGAGAAGATCACCGGCGCGCGGGTATCGGGGACCTCGTCGAGTTCCTTGACGAAGACCGCGCCCTTCCGCTTCAGGTTTTCCACGACATATTTGTTGTGCACGATCTCATGGCGCACATAGACCGGTGCGCCATGGAGCGCGAGCGCCTTCTCGACCGCGTCGATGGCACGGACGACCCCGGCGCAGAAGCCGCGCGGGGCGCAGAGCAGAATGTCGAGAGGGGGCTTCGTCATGATGTGCCGATGTGGCGAGACGAGGCCCCTCCTGTCAAGCGGGAGCGGCGCTTATTCGCGGCGCAGGTGAGCCCGAAAGGCGCGCTCTTCCCTCCCCGCAAGGGAAGCGGCGCCTGGGATCGAGCCCTCGACCCAAGGCCGGCACGGCGCGGGCATCCAGCCCAAACCTGTGCGGTGAGGCACGAGACGGGACAACGCCCTCAAGAAACGCTCGCTCTCATGCCCAAGAATCCCTAGAAAGGTGCAACAGACCTTCGTTTCCTTCCGATCCCCATGGCATCCACGGCTTCCCACGTCAGCTTTCTTCCCCCCGTCCTGACCTTCTGCGGAGCAGCGGTCGTGGCCGTGCCGATCTTCCGGCTGATCGGCCTGAGCGCGGTTTTGGGCTATCTCGCGGCGGGCGTGGCTATCGGTCCGTCGGGCCTGAGCCTGGTCGGCGACCCGCAGACCATCGCGACCGTGGCCGAGCTCGGGGTGGTGCTTCTGCTCTTCATTATCGGGCTCGAATTGAAGCTCTCCCATCTCTGGGAGATGAAGCGCGACATCTTCGGCCTGGGCTTCGCGCAGCTGACGGTGACAGCCATCTGCCTCGGGGCCGCGGCCTATTGCATCGGCTTCTCGCCCGAAGCCTCCTTCGTCACCGGCGTGGCCGTCGCCCTCTCCGCCACCGCCATCGCCCTGCAGATGCTGGGCGAGAGAAGCGACCTGCAAACCCCTTACGGACAGCGCTCCTTCGCCATCCTGCTCTTCCAGGACCTGTCCGTCGTTCCGCTGCTCGCCATCCTCCCGCTCCTCGCCTCGGGAGCCGCCGAGGAGCATGGCTCGCTCGCGGATCGCCTGCTCGCCGTGGGCGAGGCTCTTCTCGGCATCGCCGCCGTCGTGCTGATCGGCCGCTATGGGCTCAACCCCTTCTTCCGGATTCTCGCCCGCAGCGGCGCCCGCGAAGTGATGACCGCCTCGGCATTGCTCGTCGTTCTCGGCGCGGCCATGCTCATGCAGGAGGTCGGGCTCTCCATGGCCATGGGTGCGTTCCTGGCGGGTCTTCTGCTCGCGGAATCGAATTTCCGCCATCAGCTGGAGGCGGATATCGAGCCTTTCCGCGGCATGCTGCTCGGCCTGTTCTTCATGAGCGTGGGCATGTCGATCGATCTCGCCCTCGTGCGGGAGCAATGGCTGCTGCTGGCGCTGGCCGCGCCCATCGTCATTCTGGGCAAGACCTTCATCATCGCCATTCTCTCGATGCTGTTCGGCGCGAGCTGGCGCGACGGCCTTCGGTCGGGCACGCTTTTGTGCACGGCGGGCGAATTCGCGTTCGTGCTCATTCCCGTTGCGGCGGGGCTCGGCCTCATGGCGCAAGGCGAAGCGCAGCCGCTCACGGCCCTTGCCGCCATCACCATGCTGGTCGGACCGCTCCTTTCCACCCTCGTGGAGAAACTGCTCAGCCGCGACGGCGAACAGCAGGAGGAGCCGGATCTGGAGGGTCTCGCCGGCCAGGAGGGCACCCTTGAAAGCCGCGTTCTCGTGATCGGCTTCGGCCGTTTCGGGCAGATCGTGAACCAGGTTCTTCTTGCGCGGGGCATTCAGGCCACCGTGATCGACAACGATGTGGAGCGCATCCGCGATGCGGGGCGCTTCGGCCTTCAGGTCTATTACGGGGACGGCACCCGCCTCGACGTGCTGCGCGCGGCAGGAGCCGAGAAAGCCGAGATGATCTGCGTCTGCATCGACGACCAGGATGCCCTGACGAAGATCATCGAGATTATTCACGAGAATTTCCAGAATGCCCGCAGCTTCGTGCGGGCTTTCGACCGCATCCACGCGGTCGAGCTCATGAAGCTTGATGTGGACTACCAGATCCGCGAGGTCTTCGAATCCGCCATCGTCTTCGGGCGCGCGGCCCTGGAAGAGCTGGGAACGGATCCTGAAACGGCGGCCGCCGCCGCCAACGACGTGCGCAAGCGCGACATCGCCCGCCTCGTCCTGCAAAAGGAGATCGGCGCAATGGGCGGCGCGGAACTCGTGGTCGGCGCCAAGATTGCCCCCGAGCCGCTCACGGCACCGACGGGCAAGGCGAAGGCCTTGAGTCCCGAAACGCGCGATATCCTTGGCGAAGGGGTGATGTGATGGACGCCAGTCCTTCCGTAAACGAAGCAAGCCGAAAGGCCGAGACGCCGCGCTTCGTCGCCGGTTCCACCATGCGCCATGTCCTCGTCATGACGGGAACGGGAACGGGAGCGGCCGGTCTGATCGCGATCTTCATCGTCGATCTCATCTCGCTTCTCTACATTTCATGGCTGAACGACCCGAGCCTGACCGCAGGGGTCGGCCTCGCCACCGTCGTTATGTTCTTCACGGTCTCCATCAATGTGGGCCTGATGATCCCCATCGGAGCGCTGGTCTCGCGCGCCCTCGGCGCACGCCGCCCGGAGGATGCCCGGCGCATGGCGACCTCGGGCAGCATTCTCATGGCCATGGTCGCAGCTGCGGTGAGCATGGTCCTTCTGCCGGTTCTGCCGCTCATTCTGAACGCGATCGGCGCGGGCGCGCAGACCTACGAGGTGGCGCTGAATTTTCTCTGGATCGCCCTGCCCACCAATGTGCTGATGGCCTTCGGCATGGCGTTCTCCACGGTTCTGCGCGCCGCTGGCGATGCCAAGCGCAGCATGTACGCGACTCTCTCCGTCGCCGCCGTCACCATCGTCCTCGATCCGATCCTGATCTTCGGGTTCGGCCTCAAGGCCAACGGCGCGGCGATGTCCATCAACATCGCCCGCGTGGCCTATCTCTATGTCGGCTACAGGTATCTCACCCGCAGCCACGATCTTCTGGAAAAGCCGCGGCTCAAGGCAATCCTCTCCGATGCGCGACCGTTCTTCGCCATCGCGGTCCCCGCCATCCTGACCAATATCGCCGCACCTGTCGCCAATGCGTTCTTCACGAGCATCATGGCCCAGTTCGGCGACCAGGCGGTCGCGGCCTCCGCCATCATCGACCGGGTGACGCCCGTCGCCTTCGCAGGCGTCTTCGCCCTGGCTGGCGCCATCGGCCCCGTGCTGGGGCAGAACTGGGGCGCTCAGCGCTACGACCGCATGCGGCAGACCCTCAAGGACGCGCTGACCTTCACGATTCTCTATGTGGGCGGCGTGTGGCTGATGCTGGTCCTTGTACAGGTTCCCATCACCGAGGCTTTCAATGCGCCGCCGATGACGGCGGACATCGTGCAGTTCTTCTGCCGCGTCAGCGGCTTCATCTGGTTCTTCGTCAGCCTCGTCTTCGTGGCGAATGCCTCGTTCAATAACCTGGGCTATCCCCTGCTCTCCACCTTCTTCAATTGGGGGCGCGCCACGCTCGGAATGATACCCTTCGCCTATGTCGGCGCCCATATGGGCGGGCCGAACGGGGCCCTGATCGGCATCGGCGTGGGATCCGTGGCTTTCGGCATCGCCGCCGTGATCACGGCGTTCTGGACAATCCGGCGTTTGGAGAGGCAAGCTGTTCCCGGATAGGGCAACCGGCATTTCAGCGTTGAGGAGGCTGCCATGTTCAACTGGTTCGATCTGATGCGGCAGGCCCAGACCAGTGCAGCCCTGGACGCCCTGACGCGGCAGTTCCAGCTCTCCGGCGATCAGCCCCAGAAGACCATCGCGGCCTTCATCCCTGCCTTCGCCATGGGGCTCCAGCACGCCATGGCCTCGAGCGATCCCACGCGCCTCATGCAATCCATGATGAGCGGCGCCTATCAGAATTTCTGGCAGGCCGGGGCAAACCCTTTCACGCCCCAGGCGCAGCAGGAGGGGCGAAGGCTGCTCGACCAGATTTTCGGCTCCGACGAGATCAGCCGCCGCGTCGCGCACCAGGCCGCCGATTATGCCGGCATCAGCGCGGAGACGATGCAGCAATTGCTGCCGCTCCTCGCCGGCATCGTGGCAGGCGGCATGTCTCAGTGGATGATGGCCCAGGCCCAGGCCATGCAGGCCTTTGCCGCTCCGAAGGAGAACAAGCAGGCCCGGTCGGGGGCTGCCAATCCTTGGGCCGATCTTTGGTCCAGCTGGATGAAGGCTGCTACGCCTGCGAAGAAGCCTGCCTCTCCGCTCGAGGACGTGCTCACCGCCTTCCTCCAGATGCAGCCTGCGCAGCCTTCTCGACACTCCGAACCGGAAGCGCAGGACCAGGCTTCAGCCCCGTCTTTCGACGAGATGATGGAAAAGGGACGTGAGATGCAGATACAGTATCTCACGTCCCTTCAATCGATCTTCGCGGAGGCGTGGAAGATCGACGACAAGAAGGCTTAGGACCCGGCAGCGGACTTCCATCTGCGGATCCGGTTCCCGCTCCGGGATGAGCGCATCGCAAAGGCGCACCTACGTGCGCCTACGATGGGCTATGCGCAGCCTTTCAACGGCTTCACGACCGGAACGACAGGGCGTGTTTGACGAACCGGATGAGTGTTCCTCGCGTGCCTGGATTCCCGCTCCGCCCTTCGAACCAACACCCATGACGGATTGCGCACGAGAGGCTCCGACAGGGCGCTGTATACGTCACTGCGCGTGAGACCGATATCCTTCAGCATGCGGTCGTCGAACTCGGCGAGATGCTTGATCTCGCGGCGGTGCCGGAGGGCTTTCGCAAGATCGACGAGCGAGCGGAGGAGCCGCTCCAGAGCGGCCGCACCTGGGAAGGATGTCCTTGTCGATAGAGACCGGTCCATCGGTCGTCTCCTTGCTTTCGTCTCTCGAAGTCACACCCGGAAGCGTGGCGGGCCCTTCCAGGATGAATGAGAGCTCCTATCGGAAAACTCTCACTTAAGTGATTGATTTTACTGATGTCCGTTTTGCATTTGGAAAGGATCTACCAAATGTTTTTCATCACTTGAAACGATTGTTTGAGATGCGTATCATCAACATGATTGATGATGGATGTGAGAGCCATGCACCTGCTCGACATTGACCAGCTGAGGACCTTCGTCGCCATTGCCGATACCGGGTCCTTCACCCGCGCGGCGGAGATCGTGCACAAGACGCAGAGTGCGGTCTCCATGCAGATGAAACGCTTGGAGGACCGGGTCGGCAAGCCGATCTTCGAGCGCGACGGGCGCCTGTCCAAGCTCACGGACGAGGGCGAGCGGCTTTTGGATTACGCGCGCCGGATCGTGCGGCTAAACGCGGAATGCATGGCCTCCTTCAACGACAACGAGCTCACCGGCCGCGTGCGCTTAGGGTTGCCCGACGACTACGCCGACCGCTATCTGCCGGAGATCCTGGCGCGCTTCTCGCGTTCGAACCCGAAGGCCGAGGTGACGGTGATGTGCGAGCCGACGCCGAACCTCATCGAGCGGGTGCAGCACGGCGATCTCGACCTCGCCATCATCACCCATGTGGACCGGCGCGGCCCGTCCGAGATCGTGCGCATCGAGCAGCTGTTGTGGGTCACGTCCGCCCGCCACGGCGTGCATGAGGAAACGCCGATTCCGCTGGCCCTGGGCCGTCCGAGCTGCGACTGGCGCCACTCGGCGACGGAAGCGCTCGAAGGCGCCGACCGCCCTTTCCGCATCGCCTATGTGAGCTGGCATTCCACCGCCGTGGGCGCGGCGGTGCTCGCGGGCCTCGCGGTCTCGGTGCTGCCGGAGAGCGCCGTGCGTCCCGGCATGCGGATTCTCGGCCCCTCCGACGGCTTCCCCGCCCTGCCCTCCTGCAAGATCGGCCTCATCCGCGCCCGCGGCGAGGAGAACCCGCTGGCGGATGCGCTGGGCTTCCACATCAAGCAGTCGCTGGACAACCTGGGCTCCACCCGCACGGTGCAGCCCATCGCGGCCGAGTGAGGCCCGTCAGGCCGCCGAGCGCCGCAGCACGAGCACATTGCCCGCAAGAGCGAGCGCGACGCCGAGCACGGCGAGAGGCGTCCACACATAACCCTCGATCAGGGTCGAAACCGTGAGCGCCACGATGGGAAACAGCACCGTGGCATAGCCCGCCCGCGCGGCCCCGAGCCGCCGCAGCAGGGTGAGGTAGCACATGAAGGCCAGCACCGATGCGCCGACGGCGAGATAAAGCAGCGACCCGATATACCTGACCGTGGGCTCGATGATGAAGGCGTTGCCGCGCGCGAGGTTGAGCGCCAGCAGCACCGCGCAGCCATAGGTCATGCCCCAGGCGACCGCGGAGAGCAGCGGCACGCCCCGGCGCTGCACCACCGTCGAGACCATGTTGCCCGAGCAGAAGAACAGCGTGCCGATCACGCAGAGCCCGAGCCCCTTGAGAGCGGCCGTGTTGAAGCCCGCGCCCGCGATTTCCGGCCAGAACAGGAACAGGATTCCGACGACGCCGATCACGCCGCCGAGCGCCACCCGCGGCTCGACCCTCTGCCGGAAGATCAGGAAGCCCAGGCCCAGATTGAACACGGACGCAAGCGAAAACACCACGGAGAGCAGGCCCGAGGGCACGCTCAGGCCGCCGTAATAGAACGAGATGAAGTTGAACGAGAACAGGCAGCATCCCACCGCCATGAAGCGCAGGTGATCGGCGAGCCCGAAGCGCACCCGGTGGCCCGAGACGAGCACCCAGCCCCACATGAGCCCGGCGGCGAGCAGGAAGCGCCACAGCACTGACATCTCCGGCGCCACGACGCCGAGCTGCGCCCTGATCCCGATCCAGCTCACGCCCCACAGGAACACGGTGGCGGCGTAGAGGCCGAGAGTGGTCCCGCTCAGGCCTTTCAGGCTCGGTCCGGGCATGGCGGCGGTGGCTTGGCTCATGGCGTCTCTTCCCTCACAGGAGGGTTGGATACGGCGGGTGAGCCATGAACACAAATGATGAAAGCTGATCGATATCCTCTGAAACGGTGATGAAACGTTCCAAGGGTCTCCCCTGGAATACGCCCTGGAACGGCCTGGAATCCCTGGAATGCCCTGGAACGCCCCGTTCCAGGCATGGCGAGAAGCGGCCGATCCCCGAGCTTGACCGTACCTTTCCGGTCGCCCATATTGTTCACTCTTTGTTCTATTCGCCGGAGAGCCGATTGCCATGACGCCCTCTTCTTCCTTCCCTGCTCCGTCGGAGCCCGAGGCCCGGCCTTCCTCGCCCATCCGGGAGAAGCTTGCCCCGGAACGCATTGCCCTGATGCGCGACTGGGTGGAATGCACCACCCGCTCCCTCAAGCGCATCGGGGAGGAACTCGGGGTCTCGGCCTCCACCGTCTCCCGCTACGCGACGGAAGGCGGCTGGAAGCGCCCGGCGGGCGCGGCACCGCCGCCCCGGATCGCCCGGCGCAACCCCGAACCGCTGCGCCCGCGGAAGAACGCGCCTGCGCAGGCCGGCGAGCGGCGCGAGCACATCGTCGACAGGCTCTGGGCTCTCGCCGAGCGCCATGCCGAGGTCCTGGAGAGCCAGCCCATCGAGCGCGCCGAACGCTCCCTCCCGCCGCTCGCCCGCCTCACCCGCACCCTCGGCGAGATGGACAAGCACAGGCCCCTCGCAGCCCCGCCCGATGACGATTATCCCGACATCAAGAAACCCAAGGGCCGCACCCTCCACGAGCTGCGCGACGAGCTCGTCGCACATCTGGAGCGCATCGAGCGCGAGGAGCGGGACTACGAGGAACGCTGGATGGACACGTTCGAGGACGGCGGAGGAATTTGAGCCAGCCCCGTCCTTGGAGCCGTTTCCCCTTGCTGGAAAAGCTCCAGCTCTCAAACCGGAGCGAGGAGATTGTCGTGTTCCTGCTTTGCTCGACAAAGAAGCCCGACCTCATGCCGAACGATGCTTCCTCCCCCACTTCGAGCGACCCCGGCGGGCCCTTGCCCTCGCTCCTGCGGGACAAGCTCGCGCCCGAACGGATCGCGCAGATGCGCGAATGGGTGGAGGATTCCACCCGCTCCTTCAAGCGCATCGGCACCGCGCTCGGAATATCCCGCTATGCGGCGGAAGGCGGCTGGCGTCGCCACCGGAGCCTCGCAAACCGCGCGCCGGACGCCGCGCAAGCCGGAGCCGGTGCGGCCCGCAGGTCCGCGCAGCGGAGGCCCGGGCTTGCCAATCGGGCCGTGCAACGGCACTCTGACGCTTACCAAAACGTGCAGCAGGTAGGTGCCGGCGCATCGTTGCGTCCGTCACCTGGACAAGGGAAGCGGCCCAATCATGATCATGGACGATAAGAACGCCGAGGCCGGCGGGACGGACGAGGTCGCTTCGCTGAAGCGCCGGGCGGGACTTCTCAGCCGCCGGTCGTTTCTGGCCGGCTCGGCCGCCAGCGTCGGCGCGCTGGGGCTCGCCGGCTGCGCGACGTCCGACGGCATGAGCCTCGCAGAAGCGTCGAGGCTCTACGGGCCGGTCCCCGATGAGAAATTCCCGATCCCGGCGATCGATGTCAGCAAGGTCGATCCGAAATATTTTCGCCGGACCGTTCGCTACGACACCAAGGAGGAACCGGGCACGATCATCGTCGACCCCGGCAATTACTACGTCTACCGCATCGAGGAGGACGGAAACGCCACCCGCTACGGCGCCAATGTGGGCCGCGACGGGTTCCGGTGGAGCGGCGAGGCTTATGTCGGGCGCAAGGGCGAATGGGCGACCTGGACCCCGCCCAGGGAGATGATCAAGCGCCAGCCCGAGGCGGCCAAATGGGCCCGCGGCATGCCGGGCGGCCTCGAAAACCCGCTCGGCGCCCGCACGCTCTATCTCTACCAGAACGGCGCCTACACGCTCTACACGATCTATGCCAGCCTCGATGCCGAATCGATCGGCAACGGCATCACGAGCGGCTGCGTGGGCCTGCTCACCCAGGACATGTTGCACCTTTACGACCGCACGCCGGTCAAGACGAAGGTGGTCGTCCTGCCGGCCTAGCGCATCGTGCGGACGGTAACGTGCGCGCCCTCCTCACGCACGAGCCAATCCGGCAGAGCCGGAACGCCGTGTCCGGCAGCCGCCAGGTGAGCATCAGGCGGAGGTCTCCACCGTGCGGTGTTGCCGCGGGCGGCCTTGGGCTCACGCCAGGATCTGCCTGGAGACGGGCTCCATGCGGGTGAGCCTCGGCTGCCCGCGAGCCACGGTGGACGAGGCCATCCCCCGCCTCGTGGCCGCCTTGCCCTCGGTGTGACTTACGCACGCTCCTCCCAGAGCTTTGCAAGCTCCACGATGGTTGCGACCGCCTTTTCCATGTCCTGGCTGCTGACGAATTCCAGGGGGGAATGGAAGGCATGGCCGCCGGCGAAGATGTTGGCGCAGGGCAACCCCATGAAGGAGAGGCGAGATCCGTCCGTGCCGCCACGGATGCTGCCGCGGACGGGGTTCATCCCGGCCCGGCGGATCGCCTCCACCGCGTACTCGACGATCTCGGGATGCTTGTCGAGCACGACCTTCATGTTGCGGTACTGCTCCTTGACCGTGAAGGTGTAGCTGGAGCCCGGGTAATCCGCCATCACGTCGCGGGCGATCTTCTCCAAAAGCGCCTCCTTGGTTTTGAGGCCCTCCTCGGTGAAGTCGCGGATGATGAAGCTCACATTCGCCTTTTCCATTACGCCGGAGATTCCGGTCGGATGGATGAAGCCGTCACGGCCCTTCGTCGTCTCGGGGGCCATGTCCTTCGGCAGCCGGTCGACGATGGCGCCCGCGATCCTGACGGCGTTCTCCATCTTGCCATAGGCGAAGCCCGGATGGATCGCCACGCCCTTGATGGCGATCTCCACCGCATCGGCGGAGAAGGTTTCGTCCTCGATCGTGCCGGCGGTCTCCCCATCCATGGTGTAACCGAAATCGGCGCCGAGCTTTTGCAGGTCCACCTTGTCGACCCCGCGGCCGATCTCCTCGTCCGTGGTGAAGAGAATGCGGATCGCGCCGTGCTTGATGTCCGGGTTCTTCATCAGGAACTCGGCGGCCGCCATGATCTCGGCGATGCCTGCCTTGTCGTCCGCGCCGAGAAGCGTCGTTCCGTCCGAGGTGACGATGTCATGGCCGATCAGGTCCTTCAGCACCGGATGATCGGCAACCCGGATGACCTGGGCGGCATCGCCCGGAAGCCTGATGTCGCCGCCCTGGTAGTTCCTGACGATCTGCGGCTTCACGCCGGTGCCGGAATAATCCGGCGCGGTATCCATATGGGCGCAGAAGCAGATGACGGGAACGTCGTTCTTCGTCGTATTCGCCGGAATGGTCGCATAGACATAGCCGTGCTCGTCGAGATGCGCGTCGGTGACGCCGATGGCGATCAGTTCCTCGACCAGCAGGCGGCCGAGATTCTTTTGCTTTTCCGTGGAAGGCTGTGTCCGGGACGAGGCGTCGGACTGGGTATCGATGACGACGTAACGCAGGAAACGGTCGGTAACGCTGACGGCCATGGGTCGTGATCCAAATCGCGAAGGAAGATTATTGTCTTATAGAGCCATTTCGGGACAAGTGGGAACCGGTTTTCCGTCCGGCATGGCGGCAAGCAAGAACTTGTGCAGCGGCTCACGGTTCCACGAAATGCAAACGGCTCCAGCCGGGCGTGGCTGCGGCCCCTTGCGCTCAGGCAGGGGCCGTCCGAGATCGTGAAGGCAGCGATCGGGAACGCCTTTCGAGGCGCATGAGACTCGACCGGAAAAGGGAAGTCTTCTTGCCAAACCTTACGGCACCGTTCAGATTTGCCCTCCTTCGCGGCTCTGCGTTTCGAGAATTGGTATCGTGTGGAAGCGGTTGCATTGGATCCTCGTCGCAGGAGCCCTGATCACGACGATATCGACAGCGGGATCCGCGGTCTTCATGCATCGCCGCTACACGACGGATCTGCATGACGCCGAAACAATGCAACAGAATACCGCCCGCACGCTGGCCCACGGGTTCAGCATGGCGTTCGACACCATCAGCGCCATCCAGACCCATGTCGCGAAAACCATCGGCGACAGGACCGCGTTCTTCGGAGAACCCGTCAAGGGCATCGCCGGGCAGTTCGAGATCCATGCGCTTCTCAAGCAGCAGGTCTCCTCCTTCTCCTACATCGGGACGCTGGCGATCCTGGACAGCAACGGCGACCTCGCCGGTTGGTCTTCAAGCTGGCCCCCGGAAAAGATCAATGCCTCCTCCAGGCGCTATTTCCAGTCGCTCAAGAACGATCCGCAGGAGATCGTCGCCATCGGTGAACGGGATATCGACCTGGCGAGCGGAGAGCCGGTCATCGTCCTCGCGCGAAAGATCGTCAACAGGGACGGGCTTTTCATCGGCGTCGTCACCGGCGCGATCCCGGTCGATTTCTTCAAGAGGGAATTTGCAATCGTCGGGCCCGGCCCCGATATCGCGGCCGCTCTCTTGACCCGGGTGGGAGAGCCCATCGTGCAGAAGAGCAGCGACGGCACGATCTTTGAGAAACGGCCGGACGATTCGACGCAGAGGCATGCGAGCGTGGTCAGTTTCGCCGATCCGGGCGATGGCGCAGCGCGTCTCGTCGGTTTGCATGAACTTGAAAACTATCCGCTCTCCGTCGCCGTCAGCCAGACTTATGCCTCGGCCTTGTCCAGATGGCGCACGCAGTCTCTTCTGGTCAGCCTGTTCGTCGCACTTGTCGACACCGCACTCATTGCATTCTGCTATGTCAGCTATCGCCAAGGCCGGGCGATGGCCCGGCTGGCCAGCATGGAAGGCCGCTTGGCCCGCTACGACGCCATGACGGGCCTTGCGAACCGCATCCGGTTCGATGAGACGATCCGAAAGCTGTCGAAAGGGCAGGATGACTTCTCGCTCTTCACGCTCGATCTGAATCTGTTCAAGAACGTCAACGATCGCTTCGGCCACGTCATCGGCGATGCGGTCCTGAAGCAGCTGACGGTCAGGCTGCATCGATGCGTGGGGCCGGACGATTTCATCGCCCGCCTCGATGGCGACGAATTCGCCGTCATCCGCATGGGCGATTGCGACCGGGCATCCGCGCAAGCTTTCGCGGAACGTCTTATCGACGTCCTGACACGGCCTTATGACATCAACGGCATCCGCATCACGCTCGGCATCAGCATCGGCGTCGTGAACACCCTGGATCACGGGCGCGATCCCGACAGGCTCCAGTCACGAGTCGATCTCGCTCTCTATGCCGTCAAGGATGACGGACATCAGAGCATCATGTTCTTCGATGAGGCCCTGGAGAAGGAAGCCTCCGCGCGACGCCAGCTCGAGAGCGATCTCAGGAGGGCGGTGAGAGACAATGAATTCGAACTTTACTACCAGCCCATTCTGAATATCGGGAGCAATCGCGTGGCCGGTTTCGAGGCCCTCCTGCGCTGGCGGCATCCCGAACGGGGCATCGTTTCGCCCGACGCGTTCATTCCGGCGGCGGAAGCCATCGGCCTTATCGTCCCTTTGGGTGAGTGGGTTCTTCACGAAGCATGCCGGGCCGCGGCGCAGTGGCCCGTTGCCGTCACTGTGGCGGTGAACCTTTCGCCCGTTCAGTTCGAGAGCCAGGACATCTACAAGGTTGTCGTCGGCGCGCTGGAAAAGGCGGGCCTTCCGGCGAGCCGCCTCGAAGTGGAGATCACGGAATCGGCGCTGCTCGAGGCAAAGGAGGCGGACGCCGCCTTGCACAAGCTGAAGGAGATCGGTGTCGCCATCGCTCTCGACGATTTCGGCACCGGCTATGCCTCGCTGGCCTACCTGCGCCGCCTCCCCTTCAAGAAGCTGAAGATCGACAAGTCGTTCGTCAGGGACATGCGAGCCTCCGCGGAAAGCGAAAACATCGTGCGAACGGTGCTGGAGCTGGCGCGGCGTCTCGACCTGACAACCGTCGCGGAGGGCGTCGAGACGGAGGAGCACCTGGCCGCGCTGCGCGAGGCCGGATGCATGCAGGCCCAGGGCTATCTCACCGGAAGGCCCATGCCGGGAAGCGATGTCGGCGCCTTTCTGCTGAACCGCTCCCTGCGGCCGTCCGCTCCCTCTTCCACAGCCATGGAGGGAGCATCGCCCTCGACAGAGGGCCTTGAAACTTAGCGCACGGTGACCTGCTCCTTGATGCGCTCGTACACATTCCGGCGAACGATTCTCTTCGTCACCAGATCCTCGACGGATGCATAGGGACGCCCCCTGATGATGGCGCGGCCCATGGCGCCGGCGCCCTTGAGGGAATTCAGCTGCGCGAACGAGGCCGTGTTGAGATCGACCAGGGCCTGACCGGCGGCGGCTGAGGTTTCCGCAGCCGCAGGCTCAGCGAGGCTCGCCTGCTTCGCGATCGTGCCGGTCATGTTCATGTCGTCCGGACGAGCGGGCACGGGCGGCGCAGGCGGCGCGGCGATGGTCCGTTCCGGGATGCCCGCAGCCTGCGCCTCCATGGCGGGAGCTCGGGCGGGATCCTTCGGCGCGGCCTCGGGAATGGCAACCGGTTCCGGCTCGGGAGCGGGGATGGCGACGGGCGCGGCGGGGGCCGCATCGGCGACGTGAACACGGGCGGGACGAGAGTTCTGCGGCTCGCTCGGAATGGTCTCCGGCGGCGCTGCCGCGATCATGCCCTCGGCCGAGGAACCGCCGATTCCCGAACGCCAGAGGGCGAGCGATCCGCCCGCCATGAGGCCTGCCACCAGCAGAATCCGCAATCCCTGCAGGACTGCGTTGTCGCGCATGTCGCGCTTTGTCCGGCTTCGGGGCAAATGTCCGACTTGCATGGGAATCCTCGCAACCTTTTGCTCGACGACGGAGATCTTTTGAGCATTAGGGCTAGACTCGGGATGTGGCAGAGGCGTGGCAGCTCACGGCAACGTCATCACCTTGCAAGACTCACGTCGCGCGCACGCGTCCGGGCACTCCGAAATCGCATTCGAGCGCCGCGCGATCCCATCCGCCCGCATCGGCCGCCGCGCGGTAGGTGGCGGTGAGAAAGTCGAGCAGCGTCGCATCGGGATCACCCGCCTGCCGCACGGCATCGTAGGGCAGGATGAACTCGCCCAGGGCGGCATCGAAGGCCGCTCCCGGCGTGACATGAGCGTCGCGAAAACCCGGCGGTTCGGGATAGGCGTAGGAATAGAACGCCGCCTGCGGATACGCATCGCTGCCGGGCCAGAATCCCGCGCTCGAAACCTCGTGCGAATAGGCCTCGCGCGTGACCGCATCCGGCAGGCCCGGCACGCTGCCGGGATGGGGCGGAGCGTGGCGCCCCGAGAAGCGCGTCACGGCGAGATCGAAGCTGCCCCAGAAGAAATGCACGGGCGACGACTTGCCCAGAAATCCGCTGCGGAACACCTTGAACAGCCTGTCGGCCTGCACGAGCGCGCGCCAGAAGCGATGCACCGCATCCGCATCGTAGGCCGCATGCACGCGATCCTGCGAGAAGCGGATGGGGTGGGAAACCTCGTTCGGCATCTCGTTGATCGCGACAGGCATGCCGATCTCGTTCAGAAGGCTCATGAGGCCGGAATGGAAATCCGCGATGCTCTGCGGCCGAAGCGGCAGGGAATGCTCCTCTCCGCGGCTCGTGCGGACGAGCAGGCGATGGGCAATGAAGTCGAACTCGATCTCCAGCATCTCACGGTCGAAAGGCATCGGCGACGTGCTCAATCCCCGCGCCGAGACATAGAGCGGCACATGCCAGCCGTGATTGAGCCAGGGCGTGAGAGAAAGCCGGATCTTCCCGACGATCTGGGTCATGAGCTGCAGGGTCGCCGCCGTTTCACGCCAGGCGGAATAGGGCAGTTCGGGCCAGGCCGGATCCGTCATGAGCGCCTCCCGAGGAGAACGGCCTGCAGTCTAGTCCTGAATCGGCGCTCAGGTAAGGGGAACTGCGCAATGTGGCGTTTTCGTCACTCCCGCCCCATCCGCGCGCCGCAGCGGCGGCATTTGACGCAGGTCAATTCCAAAGCGTGGCCTTAGGCGCATGAGCGGGACACACGCATCACGCGTGACGGTCGGCCTTCTCGCCGGCCCAATGCTGGAGCCATAACCATGCCTCGTTCCCTCTCCCTCGCCCTGCTCGCCGCGACGATGCTGTCCGCGCCCCTCGCCGCCACCGCCGCGGACCTGCCCGCCCGCCAGAACACGACCGCGCCCGCCCCGGCGATCGTCGATTCCTGGAGCCCGTGGATGATCCGCGGCCGCGCGCTCGTGGTGCATCCGCAGCCGGATGCCACGCTGAATGCCGGCGGCGTGCGCATTCAGGGCGGCAACGTCGACATCTCGACCTCCGTCGTGCCGGAACTCGACATCACCTATTTCTTCACGCCGAACCTGGCCGCCGAGCTGATCCTCGGCGTGACGCCGCACAGGGTGAAGGGCACGGGCGCGCTCGAGGGAACGCGCATCGGCGATGCGTGGCTTCTTCCGCCGACCGTGATGCTGCAATACCACTTCACGGGCCTCGGCAACGTGAAGCCCTATCTGGGCGCGGGCGTGAACTACACGGTCTTCTTCAACGAGGAGGCCAAGGGCAGCTTCACGAAGTTCGATCTCGACAACACGTTCGGCTTCGCTCTCCAGGCGGGCGTCGACATCATGCTCGACAAGCACTGGGGCATCAACTTCGACGTGAAGAAGATCTTTCTCGAGCCGAAGGTCAGCGTGAACAACGGCGCCGTGCGCGGCAAGGTGAAGATCGACCCCTGGCTGATCGGCACGGGCGTCACCTACCGCTTCTGATCACAGGGCAAGACAAAAGAAGGGGCCTCTCGGGCCCCTTCCCTTTTCGGTCGTCACGCCGCCGGGCGCATGCCGGTCGCGACGGGCGTCGGGATCTCGATATCGACTTCGAGCGTCGAGACGGCGGCGCCGCGATCCATCTTGACCTGCACCTTGTCCTGCGGCACCGCCATGTGCCTGGCGATCACGGCCATGATCTCCTCGCGCAGGATGGCGACGAGATCGGACTCGCCGCCGACGATGGTGCGCTCATGCGCCAGGAGAACCTGGAGCCGCTCGCGCGCGACGGGAGCGGATGTCGCGTTGCGCTTGAAGAAACCGAACAGGCTCATGCGGCCCTCCGTGGGAACAATTTGCTGAACAGGCCGCGCTGCTTCTGAACCTCGACATGCGTCTCGCCCCTGAGCTTGCGGACGGCGTCGAGATAGGCGCGGGCAGGCGCGGAATTCGGGCTTCCGAGGGTCACGGGCGCGCCGATATTGGAGGAGCGCAGAACCTCCACGCTTTCCGGAACGATGGCAAGCAGCGGGATGGAGAGGATCTCCAGCACATCCTCCACTTTCAGGATCTCGCCGCGCTGCGCGCGGGCCGCGTCGTAGCGGGTGAGAAGCAGGTGCTTTTCCACCTGCTCGCCCTTCTCCGCCTTCTCGGTCTTGGAATCGAGCAGGCCGATCACGCGGTCGGAATCGCGGATCGAGGACACTTCCGGGTTGGTGACGATGACGGCGATATCCGCATGGCGCATGGCCATGGTCGCGCCGCGCTCGATGCCCGCCGGGCTGTCGCAGATGACCCAGTCGAACTTCTCGCGCAACCCGTCGATGACGCGGGCGACGCCCTCCTCCGTGAGGTTGTCCTTGTCGCGGGTCTGCGAGGCGGGCAGGAGATGCAGGGTCTCGATGCGCTTGTCGCGGATGAGCGCCTGTTCGAGCCTCGCGTCGCCGTTGACTACGTTGATGAGGTCGAACACCACGCGGCGCTCGGCGCCCATGACGAGGTCCAGATTGCGCAGGCCGACATCGAAATCGACCACGGCCACCTTCTGGCCCGTCTGCGCCAGCGCCGCGCCGAGCGCCGCCGTCGAGGTCGTCTTGCCGACGCCCCCCTTGCCCGATGTCACGACAAGTACTTTCGCCATCCTTGGATCTCCAACCGGTTCGAAGCTGCTTGTGCGACGTCATCACCGGCAGGTTCCCCGGAAAGCCGCAGAACATGGTCGGAGAGCGGTGGCGGATGGAGCCGTCGCGATTTCTTACGTTACGGAATGATCCTATTTCGCGCCCGATATGGTTACCGGACGGTTAAGATTGTGCACGCAAGGCGCGCATTTCCACGCGTTTCGCCCGTGAACGCACAGGATGCGTCCCGCTCTAGGAAACTTGTAATCGCAATATGATTTAATGCCTGTTTTCCGAGCATGAGCGAACCCGTCCCGCCATTGACCTCCGGTCGAGAATCCCTAGCCTTGGGCCGGTGACACCGGAGATCATCCTCATGCGGCACGGCTGGCGGCTTCTTCTCTTGGCGGTCCTGGCATGGGCGGCCGTTCGCGCGCCCGCTTTCGCCCAGGAGAACACGGTCGTGCGGGTCGGGCATTTTCCGAACATCACCCATGTGCAGGCCCTCGTGGCGCGCGCCTTCGAGCGGCAGGGGCGCAACTGGTTCGGCGAACGGCTCGGGCCGGGCGTCAGGGTCGAATGGTACGCCTACAACGCGGGCCCGAGCGCCATGGAGGCGATCTTCGCCAACTCCATCGACCTGACCTATGTGGGCCCCAATCCAGCGCTCAATGCCTATGCGCGCTCGCGCGGCGCGGAAATCCGTGTGATCGCGGGCGCTGTCAACGGAGGCTCCGCCCTCGTCGTGCAGGGGGATTCCACCCTGTCGCAGCCCGCCGACTTCAAGGGCAAGCGCATCGCCACGCCGCAATTCGGCAACACGCAGGACGTGGCCGCCCGCGCGTGGCTCGTCGCCGGGGGCCTGCGCATCACGCAGACGGGCGGCGATGCGCAGGTGGTGCCGACGAGCAATCCCGACCAGCTTTCCCTGTTCAAGAGCAGGCAGCTCGATGCGGTCTGGACCGTCGAGCCCTGGGTGTCGCGGCTGGAATCGGAAGCCGGAGGCAAGGTTCTGGTCGAAGAGAAGGACGCCATCACCACGATCCTCGTCTCGAGCGTCGCGTTCCTCGGCAAGCACCGCGATCTCGCCAGGCGCTTCGTGGCGGCTCATCGCGAGCTGACGGAATGGATCCTGCAGAATCCCGATCAGGCGCAGCGCATGGCCCGCGAGGAATTGCAGGCCGCGTTCCGCCTCGACATGTCGCCGGAACTCGTCGCCCGCGCCTGGAGCCGGATGACGGTCACGCCCGGTACATCGCCCGAGGCGTTCCGGTCCTTCGTGGAGAGCGCCCGGAAGGTCGGGTTCCTGCGCGACGCGCCCGATCTCGGCCCCCTGATTGAGACGCCGTGATGGAAGCCGCCGCAGATTCCTTGGAACGTCCGGCGAAGCTCGTGATCGATGGCGTTTCCAAACGGTTCGCCTCGTCGCGGGCCGTTGTGCAGGCGCTCGACAACGTCTCGCTGACGATCGCGGAGGGCGAATTCGTCTGCCTGGTCGGCCCGAGCGGTTGCGGCAAGTCCACGCTGCTCGACATCATCGCAGGTCTGACCAAGCCGGATTCGGGCCGCGTGCTCGCCGACGGCAAGGCGGTGGAAGGGCCCGGCCCCGAGCGCCTCGTGATGTTCCAGGAATCCGCGCTCTTCCCCTGGCTCGACGCCTTCGGCAACGTGATGTTCGGGTTGAAGCTCCGGCCCGACCTCACCCATGCGCAGCGCAAGGAGATCGCGCACCATTTTCTGAAGCTCGTCGGCCTCGAGAAATTCGAGCATGCGCATGTGCACGAGCTTTCGGGCGGCATGAAGCAGCGCGTCGCGCTGGCCCGCGCGCTCGCGCCCGATCCGCATGTCCTGCTCATGGACGAGCCCTTCGGCGCCCTCGACGCCATGACGCGCGACCAGCTCTACGACGACATTCAGGAGATCTGGATGCAGAGTCGCAAGACCATCGTGTTCGTCACGCACAATGTGCGCGAGGCGGTGTGCCTCGGCGACCGCGTGGTGCTGATGTCGCCCTCGCCCGGACGCATCGCGCAGGTCTTCGAGATCCCCCTGCCCCGCCCGCGCGACATCAACAGCCCGGAGCTCGCGGGCTATTCGTCGAAGATCGCAGCCGCCCTCAAGGGCACCCTGACGGAGGCATTCTCCGAATGAAGCGCCTGGCCTCCGCCCTTCTGTTCTTCGCCCTGCTCATCGGCCTGTGGGAGCTGGCCGTGCGCAGCGGCCGGTGGTCCGCCGTGCTTTTGCCCTCGCCTGTCTTCGTGGCCGAGTACATCTGGGGAGCGCTCCTCGACGGCACGCTCGCGGAATCCACCTGGGTGACGCTCAAGCGGCTCCTCCTCGGCTATGCGGCGGGCGTGATCATCGGGCTGCCCCTGGGGCTTCTCACCAGCACGTCGCAGCTCTTCGAGGACACGCTCGGCGCGCTCGCGCTCGGCTTCCAGACCTTGCCGAGCGTGTGCTGGGTGCCGCTGGCGCTGATCTGGTTCGGGCAGACGGAAAGCGCGATGCTGTTCGTGGTGATCATGGGCACCGTATGGTCCGTGATCATCGCCACCGATCACGGCGCGCGCAACATTCCGCCTATCTACGCACGCGCCGCGCGCACCATGGGCTCGGGCGGCTTCCACACCTGGACGCGGGTGATCCTGCCCGCCTCGCTTCCCTTCCTGGTCAGCGGCATGAAGCAGGGCTGGGCCTTCGCCTGGCGCTCCCTGATGGCGGCGGAGATCTACGTGACGATCCTGACCGGCTTCGGCCTTGGCCACCTGCTGCATTACGGGCGCGAGCTGAATGCCATGGATCAGGTGATCGGGATCATGATCGTGATCGTCGCGATCGGCCTTCTCGTCGACCGCCTGCTGTTCTCGCCCTGGGAGCATTTCCTGCACAGGCGCTGGGGCACCAACATCAAGCAGGGCTGACCGGAGCCCCGCGCCGCTCGTGCGCGAGGCTCAGCCGGTTCTATCGCCCATCGTATTTCAGCGATTCCGCATCTGTCCGCGCCTGGGTGCCGCCCATGCCGGTCGGACCAGGCGACGGCGCGGGACTTGCGCCCGCTCCATGCAGCAGGGCCTCGTCGGCCTGAGCGGCTTCCTGCCCGCTCATGACGCTGGAGGCCGGCCGCCGCATCGCGCCTTTCTCGCGTGGAAACCGCGTTCGGGGACGCCGGGATTGGCTCTCCCACGCATCCATGTCACTCGGCCGGCTCATGCTCCACAGCAGGGCTCCGGCGCCGAGGGCCGCCATGCCCGCCAGCACCCCGAAGACCGTGCCCGTCGGCAGGCCGTAGCGGCTCGGCATCATGGCCTGGGGCATGTGCCAGCGGCGCGCCTCGTAGGAGGCGATCCGCTCCCGCTCGTAGGCGCGCTGGAGATGCTTGAGCTCGGCCGGGGGAAAGATGCCGCGGGCCGCGGTCAGCGCGCCGTTTTCCTCCAGGGTGAAGGCATGCCGGATGGAACCCGTCAGCTCCTTGAAATCCACCGCCCAGTCATGGCTCGCCTTGTCGGGCCTCGCCGCCAGCTCGTCGAGCTGCTGCAGGATCTCGTCCTGCTTGCGCTCGAGATCGGCCACATAGGTGCCCGTGCGGTGGTGGCTGGCAAGGGCGGGATAGAGCACGTTCTGCTGGGCCGCGATGTGCCGCTCCAGCTCGTCCTGGAGATCGGCGAAAAGATCGGCGCGGCCGTTGGGGCCGGCGTCCGTGGCGCGCAGAACCTCACGGCAAAGCTCCTCGATATTCGCGTGATCCGACACCACCATCTGCCATAGATCCATGAGAAGCCTCCTCTCGAGCCTTTGCCCCGACCGAGAGGAACGGCTGGAACGCGCGGCTGTTCCAGGGCGATGCTTCAAGAAAGACGGCCCGCCCCGCGAGCCTTGCGTGACAAGGGCACCCCGGACTTGATATGGAAACGCCGGGACCGGCCCCGGTCACGCAGGAAGCACGAGCGAACGATGAACGCACACCAGGAACCCGGCTCCCCTCCCGGCCAGAGCCTGCCGACCTATGACGACGTGATCGCAGCGGCGAAGCGCATCGAGGGCGTCGCGCACCGCACGCCGGTTCTCACCTCCCGCACCGCCGATGCCCGCACCGGCGGCACCTTGTTCTTCAAGGCGGAAAATTTGCAGCGGGGCGGCGCCTTCAAGTTCCGCGGCGCCTACAACGCCATCGCGCGACTGTCGCCCGAGGCGAAGACGCGCGGCGTCGTGGCCTTCTCCTCCGGCAACCATGCCCAGGCCATCGCCTATGCCGGGCAGCTGCAGGGCGTGCCGACCGTCATCATCATGCCGCAGGATGCGCCGGCCATGAAGGTCGCCGCCACCAGGGGCTATGGCGGCGAGGTGGTGCTCTACGACCGCTACAAGGAGGACCGCGAGGCCATCGGCCGCGCCCTGTCGCAGGAGCGCGGCCTCACCCTCATCCCCCCTTACGACCATGAGGACGTGATCGCGGGCCAGGGCACCGCCGCGAAGGAGCTGATCGAGGAGGTCGGCCCTCTCGACATGCTGTTCGTCTGCGTCGGCGGCGGCGGCCTTTTGGCGGGCTCGGCGCTCGCCGCAAGGGCGCTCTCGCCGGATTGCCGCATCTACGGCGTCGAGCCGGAAGCGGGCAACGACGCGCAGCAATCGTTCCGCTCGGGCTCCATCGTGAGGATTCCCGTTCCCGCCACCATCGCCGACGGGGCGCAGACGACCTATGTCGGCAGCAAGACCTTCCCGATCATGCGCGCGCTGGTGGACGACATGCTCACCGTCTCCGATGCGCAGCTCGTGGACACCATGCGGTTCTTCGCGGAGCGCATGAAGATCGTGGTGGAGCCGACGGGCTGCCTCGCCGCAGCGGCGGTGCTCCACGGCATCGTGCCCTGCGCGGGCAAGCGCGTCGGCATCGTCATCAGCGGCGGCAACGTGGACCCGCGCGCCTTCGCGGGCTTCCTGGCGGGCTAGCGTTCCTTCGCCGCGCGCACCACGACGGCGATGCCGTCGTGGTCGCCGGTCGTGGTGCGCGGGTCGCCGATGAGCGCATTGCCGAGGGCGACGAAGCCGCTCACCTTGTAGGCCGTGTCGCGGTCGAGGTTCTGGGTGAAGTCGTCCCGCGCCCGGTTGAACGAACCGTAGCGGTGCGGCGGATCGCGGAACGGGTCGACCTCCTCGCGGCTGAAGGCGCCGGTGAACAGGTAAGCCCCGTCGAAGGCGTGCGGACCGAAAATCCGCCCGTGATTGTTGCTCACCTCGAAGGGATCGTTGGAGAAGGCATCGTCGCGCCCCGACGGCAGCTGCCCATAGAGCTGCCCGCCGATAGAGCCCTTGTAGCCTGTCGAATGACCGAAGCGCACCGCATAGCCCGCTTTCGCGGCGGCGGCGATCAGCCTCGCCTTCGCCTCCTCCGCGCTCGCAGCGCCCTCGTCGACGATGATGACATTGACCGGCTCGCGCAGGTTCTTGCCGCGATAGATCTCGCCGAGCCAGTCGGAGGGCTCGCCCTGCGCCGTCAGCATCCACTTGCCGATGGAGGGAAGGCCCTCGGGGGTGGCGATGTCAACTCTCTCCTGCAACCGCGCTTCGGACGCGGCTGCGATCATGAGCATGACCCCGAGTGCCGGAGCATGAAACCGCGTCCATCTCATCCCCACCTTCCTCCCCTGCGACATTCTCGACAGACGATCATGAATCCCCCTGCGGCGAAAGCCTTTTGGAACGGTGCACGCCGCTTGTCTTCGCTGCGTTCAGCGGCCATTTAACCGGCATGCGCGATGATGGCGCAAAGCAAAGCGATTGTCCCGTGAGCCCGAACCGCATCCTCCTGGCTCTTCTGCAGCCCCTGCTGGCGCTCCTGATCGTTGCAGGCGCGGCGCAGGCGCAGCCGTGCCTGATCGAGGAAGAGCGGCTCTGGACCGTGGCGAGCTCCCTGGAGGCGGCCCGCACCTGGAGCGAGCGCACCGACAAGCCGATCGCAGCCCTTCAACCCTCGGCCGCGCAGGCAGACGATCACGATTACGGAAGCCTGATTCCGCTGCCGGAGACGTGGCCTGTCCTCGATGAGGCCCGGCTGATCGAGAACGGCCGCGCCGCCTATCCGACCGCGCCTCCTTCCCATCGGCCCTGTGCCGCGCCCTCGACCGGCCCCCCTTCCGTCTGAGCCTGCCTGCACGCCGTCCGCTGCCAGCCTGTCTGCGCCGCGACGGTAAGCCCTGCCTCGGCCCGCGGCCGAAGCCCCGCTCACTCAGACGAGACGACCCATGTCCACCCATGCCATGCGCACCGGGCCCGCCCAGCGCGCCGACGAAGCGCTTCCGGCCGCCATCCTGCTCCCGGAGGAGGCCTCGCCTGCTCCGAACCCTCGCCCGCTCCTGCGCTGGGCGGGCCCGGTCCTCGCCCTCGCCGGCTGCGCCGCGGTTCTGGCCCTGCTCGCCGATCTCCTGTCCGGTCTCGACATGGCGGCGGTGACGGCGAGCGCCCTCGCGACGCCCTCACAACTGATCGCCGGGTCGCTTCTGTTCGGTGCGGTAAGCTACGCCGCCCTTGTCGGATACGACGCCTTCGCCATCCGCGCGGCGACGGACAAGGCCGTGCCGTTCAGCACCATCGCCATCGGCTCCTTCACGAGCTATGCCATCGGCCACACTCTCGGCTTTCCCCTCTTCACCGCAGGAGCGGTGCGCTGGCGCATCTATGGCCGCGCCGGCCTGACCCTGAGCGAAGTGGCCAGGCTGACTGCGGTGGCGGCCATGACGCTCTGGATCGGCATGGCCGCCGTTCTCGGCCTGAGCGCCTCCATGGAGCCGCAGGCGCTCGCCACCCTCGACCGGCTGCCCGCGAGCCTCAACCGGGGCGTCGGAATCGCGCTGCTTGCAGGGCTAGCCGGCTATCTCGCCTGGACCCGCAGGGGCGACCGCGCAATCGGCCGCATGCGCCTTCCGGGCGGACGGGCCGCCCTCGCGCAGATCGGCCTCGGCCTTGTCGATGTCTCGGCCGCAGCCGCAGCCCTGTGGATCCTTCTGCCGTCGTCGTCCGGCATCGGCTTTCCGGCTTTCGCCGCGGTCTTCGCCGGCGCGGTCCTGCTCGCCGTCGTCAGCCACGTTCCGGCAGGCCTCGGCGCGTTCGAGGCAGCGATCCTGCTGGCTTTTCCGCAGGCTCCCGCGGCGGACCTCCTCTCCGCGCTTCTCGTCTGGCGCCTGACCTATACGCTTGTTCCGTTCACTGCCGCCGTGGCGCTCTATGCCTCTCACGAACTGGCCCGCGCCGACATCCGGGTCCCCCGCACCGTTCTGCGCATCAGGCATCTGGTGCTGCCCTTCGTGCCGGCGATCCTGGCGGCGCTCACCTTCCTCGGCGGCCTGGTGCTGCTGACCTCCGGCGCGCTGCCCAACGATTACTCGCGCATCCGGGCACTGAAATATCTGGTGCCTCTGCCTTTCGCGGAGGTCTCGCATCTCGTCGGCAGCACCGCAGGCGTGGTGCTGCTCATCCTCTCGCGCGGCCTCCTGCGCCGCCTCGCCAGCGCATGGACGCTCGCCGTACTGGTGATCGGCGCGGGCATGGCGGTGTCGCTCGCCAAGGGTTTCGACTGGGAAGAGGCGCTCATCCTCGGCGCCGTGCTGAGCCTTCTCCTCACCCACCGCGCGGCGTTCTACCGCAAGGCGGGGATCTTCGCCGAACCGCTCGAACCGCGCTGGCTCATCGCCATCTCCTTCGTCGTCGGCTGCTCGATCTGGCTCGGCTTCACCGCGTTCCACGACGTCGATTACAGCCATGACCTGTGGTGGCAGTTCAACTGGCACGACGACGCGTCGCGCTTCCTGCGCAGCAGCCTCGTGGCCGTCATCATCGGCGCCGGCCTGTCGCTCTACGCCATGATCCACCGCCAACCCGGATCGCGCCGCGTGGAACCGTTCACGCCCGATGCGCTTGCGCCCGCCCTCTCCTATGCGGAACGGGCCGATGCGCATCTCGCACTGCTCGAGGACAAGCGTTTCCTGTTCCATCCATCCGGCGAGGCCTTTCTCATGTATGCCGTGCAAGGCAAAAGCTGGGTCGTCATGGGCGATCCTGTCGGCAAGTCCGAGCATGCGGCCGATCTTCTATGGCAGTTCCTCGAAGAGGTGGACCGGAATGCAGGCTGGCCTGTCTTCTATCAGGTCAGTCCCGCGCATCTCCCGCTTTATCTCGACGGCGGGCTCTCGCTGGTGAAGCTCGGCGAGGAGGCGCATGTGGACCTTGCCGCCTTCACCACCGAAGGCAAGGCCGGCAAGGATTGGCGCGCGGCCCTCAACCGCGCCCAGCGCGAGAACCTGGAATTCGTCACCATACCCGCTTCAGAAGTTCCCGCGCATCTGCCGGAGCTCAAGCGCGTCTCCGATACTTGGCTCGGCGAACGCGGCGCGGGCGAGAAGGGATTTTCCATCGGCTTCTGGTCGGAGAGCTACCTGTCCCGTTTCGACGTGGCCGTCATTCGGCGCGAGGGCCGGATCCTGGCTTTCGCCAATATCTGGTACGGCCGCCCCGGAGGCGAGATCACGGTCGATCTCATGCGCTACGTCCCGGATGTGCCCGGCATCATGGATCTGCTCTTCGTCAACCTCATGCAGGAAGGCAAGGCGCGGGGCTTTCGCTGGTTCAATCTGGGCATGGCGCCCCTCTCCGGCCTGTCGGATCACCGCCTCGCGCCCAGCTGGCACAAGATCGCAGCCTTCCTCGCGCGCAACGGCGAGCGCTTCTACGGCTTCAAGGGATTGAGAGCCTACAAGGAAAAATTCAACCCGGTATGGGAGCCGCGCTATCTCGCCTGCCCGGGCGGTTGGGCACTGCCGCAGATCCTGCTCGACGTGACGAGCCTGATCGCGGGCGGACCGGCGAAGATCGTCAGCAAGGGAAGCGGGTCATGAAACCGTTCAAGCTCTTTCACCTCATGACCGCCATCCTGGCGCTCGCGGCCTTCGCTTCCGGCAGCGTTCTTCTCGGCCGCGCAGCCTTTTCCGCGCTGAAGCCGCCGACGATCTCCACCACAGCGATCGACGTGGACGGCTTCGGCCCCGTCGCAATCGTCAGGGCGGAGAATCGCCTGGCCCGCGGACTGGTGATCCTGGTGGCGGACGAAGCCGATGCCGAGGCGCGCCGCCAGGACGCCCTCGCCCTGGCGAAGGAAGGACTGATCGCCGTCTCCTTCAACTTCGATGCGCTCCGCGCCGACTTTGCGAAGGCCCCGCCGGACGACGAGTGCCATTATGTCTCCGACGATTTGAAGGATCTCGCGCAGGCTGTGCAGCGCAAGCTCGGTCTCAAGCGCTATTTCTTCCCGGTGATCGCCGGGCGCGGCGACGGCGCGGCCTTCGCCTATGCGGCCTTGGCGCAGGCGCCCGCCAATACCCTGGGAGGCGCAATAGGCCTCGGGTTCAAGCCTCTGCTTCGCACCGACCGCACCTATTGCTTCGATCCCAAGCTGGAGCCTGCGGGAGACGGGCTCTTCGCCCTGCGCCGCGAGCCCCATCTGCCGGGGCCGTGGCTGGCCATTGCCCCGGAGAGCGAGCGCGGGAGCATCGAGGCCTTCCAGGGCGACGCGGAGAACGTGGATTTCCTGCCCGCCGGCGACGAGGCCACGGCGCGGAAGGTTCTGGTCGAGGGCGCCCTGCGCTTCGGGCCCACCGGGGAGCGCGGCCATTCCGAACTGCCCGTCTCGGTCATCAACCCCGAAGGCCCCGTGACGGGACTGGCGATCGTCATCTCCGGCGACGGCGGCTGGCGCGACATCGACAAGTCCATCGGCGAATGGCTCGCAAAGCGCGGCGTCGCGGTCGTCGGCGTCGACTCGCTGCGCTATTTCTGGTCGAAGAAAAGCCCCGACGACGTCGCCGCCGATCTGGCCCTCCTCTTCGATCATTACGGCAAGGCGTTCGGCACCGACCGCTATGCGCTGATCGGCTATTCCTTCGGGTCCGACATCATGCCCGATGTCTGGCCCAGGCTGCCGAAAGCCGTGCGGGACCGCGTCGATCTCGTGTCGCTTCTGGCGCTCGGCACCAATGCGGATTTCGAAGTCACGGTCGGCGGCTTCATCGGAGCGGGCTCGTCCGAGAGCAGGCCGCTTACCCCCCTGCTTCGCCAGCTGCCGCTCGAGCGCACGCAATGCATCTACGGCAAGGACGAGGCCGAGAACGACGAGACCTCATGCACGGCGCCGGAAATGGAAAGCGCGGAACGGGTCGCCCTCGAAGGCGGGCACCATTTCGACGGCGATTACACCAAGGCCGCCGAGGCGATCTGGACCCGGCTCAATCCCACGCCATGAGGCCGCTCGGCAGCCGGTGGCGCGCAGCCGTCACGACGCGCCCTGCGGGGCGAAGAAGCAGATGATGGCGCGGGTCGTCGGCTCCTCGCAGAGGTGAAATTTCGTATCGGGAGACGATTTTCCGAACTCGCGTTCGATGAGACGCCCGTCCCAGAGGCGCCAGCCCTCGGCCGTCTCGGTGACGGTTTCGCCCCGCGCCTCGACGAGCTCGCGGCAATCGTGATCGTCGCAGCACCAGAACGGATACCAGCTATGGGCGAGTGCGGACCCGCCGAAGAGGCAGGCTGCTGCCGCGAGCATCGTCCTTCGCCACGCCAGGGCCATTCAGGGCAAGCCTTTCCCGAGGGTGCTGAGCCTCGACCAACGAGCTTGAACCCGATCTTGGAGCGCCCGGTGCGGCGCGTCCAGCCCTGCCCCAACGGCAGGACTGGCGCTTTTCCGCCGAAACCCGGCGCCTCTCCCAGGGTGGCGCCCGGGCTTATTCCTTCGTCTGGAGATAGGGCTCGACCTTGCCCTTGAGCTTGATGGTCATGGGATTGCCGAAGCGGTCCTTGGCATTGCCGGCGGTCACGCGGACCCAGCCCTCGCTGATGCAATACTCGTCCACATTGGTCTTCTCGGCTCCGTTGAAGCGGATGCCCACCCCCTTCGCGATCAACTCCTCGTTGTAATAGGGGCTGTTCGGGTTCGAGGACAGGCGGTCGGGAAGCGTGTCGGTCATGCGAGGGTCTCTCCGGTCATGAAATCGTCGGGGGCGGCAACCTATCGTCTCGGCGGCCGGATGCCAATCGCCGCTTCCCCGGGATGACAAGTCCGCTGCGATGCCCTACTTTCGTTGAAGACCTTCAGCGCATCGTCCAGGAACGCGGAGCCCGGCTCTCTCTGACCGGACCTCGGTCCGCACCCGGTCATGCGCGGCTTTGAGGAGATCGAGCATCGGTTGCCGCCGAACGGAACCGGGTGCCCCAAACAGGACGATCATCCGCGAAAAAGCGGGGACGAGACCGGGAGAGAAACGTGTCGGCTGCGACGGATGGGATCCATACCGATTTTTCCGAAGGCATGAGCTACGGAGACTATCTCCGGCTCGATACGCTCCTGTCCGCCCAGACCCCGCTCACCGCGGAGCATGACGAGCTTCTCTTCATCACCATCCACCAGGTGATGGAGCTCTGGCTGAAGCTCATGAACCGGGAGCTCGACACGGCGCTGGGCCATATCCGCGCGGACGAGCTTCAGCCCGCCTTCAAATGCACGGCCAGGATCAACCGGATCCAGGAACAGCTCATCCAGGCCTGGACCGTCCTTTCCACCATGACGCCCTCGGACTACCTGAGCTTCCGCCCCGCGCTCGGCCAGTCCTCCGGCTTCCAGTCGTGGCAGTACCGGCTCGTGGAGTTCAAGCTCGGCGCCAAGGAGGCCATCAAGATGGCGCCGCACCGGCACCGGAGCGATCTCTTCGCGCAGCTGGACGCCGCCTATCGCGCGCCGAGCCTCTACGACGAGACCCTGCGCCTCCTCGCGCGGCGGGGCTACGCCATTCCGGCGGAGGTGCTGGAGCGTGACGTGACCCAGCCCTACACGGCCCACCCGGAAGTCGAGGCCGCCTGGGAAGAGATCTACCGTCATTCCGGCGAGCATTTCGACCTCTACGAACTCGCCGAGGAACTGGTCGATCTGGAGGATGCGTTCCAGCAATGGCGCTTCCGGCACATGAAGACCGTGGAGCGCATCATCGGCATGCGCAGCGGCACCGGCGGCAGCACGGGCGTGACCTATCTGCGCAAGGCGCTCGAACGCTACTTCTTTCCCGAGCTCTGGTCCGTGCGCGGCAAGCTCTGATGGTCGGAAAAACGCGCCATGCTCGATCTTCGCTCCCACTTCTCCCGCTTCCTCAACTCGCAGCCGGAGCGCCTGCATTTCGCGGCCCACAGCCATCATCCCTGGCCGGACGTGACCCGCGACGCGCAATTGAAGGCCTGGGACGACGCCGCCTGCCTCATCGACGACAAATGGGAGCATGTTCTCGGGCCGGTGCTCGACGAGTTTCGGGGCCATGTGGCGCGGCACCTCAACCTGCCCGATCCTTCCACCATCGCGGTGGCGCCCAACACGCATGAATTCCTCAAGCGCCTTCTCTCCTGTTTCCCCGCCGATCGCCCCGTCCGGATTCTCACCTCCGACGGCGAGTTCCACTCCTTCACGCGCCAGATCGCGCGGCTGGAGGAGGAAGGGCTCGTGGCCGTCACGCGCATTCCCGCGGAGCCCTTCACGACCTTCGAGGACCGCTTCTTCTCTGCGGCGCAGGACGATCATGACCTGGTGTTCGTGAGCCAGGTCTTCTTCAATTCGGGCTTCGCGCCGGACGGGCGCCACCTCGCGGAATACGGCCACGACGGAGCGATGATCGTGATCGACGGCTATCACGGCTTCATGGCCCGCCCGACGGATCTGAGCGGCATCGCGGACCGGGCGTTCTACATCGCAGGCGGCTACAAATACGCGATGGCGGGCGAAGGCGCGTGCTTCATGCATTGCCCGCCGGGCTGGGGCCCGCGCCCGCGCGACACCGGCTGGTACGCCGCCTTCGGCAACCTCGCCAACGCGCAGAGCGGACAGGTGGGCTACAGCGAGGACGGCTGGCGCTTCATGGGAGCCACCTTCGATCCGTCGGGGCTCTATCGCTTCAACGCGGTCATGCGCTGGCTTGCGCGCGAAGGCATCACGCCCGGCATCGTTCATGCCCATGCGAAGGCGCTGCAGCAGCACTTCCTGCAACGCGTCGGCGGCTCCGGCCCGCTCGGGCACGCCTCTCTCGTGGTGCCCGCGGACGAAATGCGGCGCGGCAACTTCCTCACCTTCCAGACGCCGCAGGCGCAAGCTCTCTACAACGACCTGAAGGAGCTGCGCGTGGTCACGGACGTGCGCGGCCAGCGCCTGCGCATCGGCTTCGGCATCTACCAGAGCGAGGAAGAGGTGAACGATCTCGTCCGCCGCATCGACGAGGCGGGAGCCTTGGAATCCATGACCCTCGACAGGCCGTCGGCGGCCTGAAGCCGGAAAGCCGTTTTAGGCGAACCGATCCGTTTTCGCACGATGCGCTAAAGACCCACCATCCTCATGCCTGCCTCCGGATAGCGCGTTCCCGCGGCCGCGCCCGGAGGGATGATGCGGTCGATGCGCGCGAGATCCTCCCCGGTGAGGGTCACGGCGAGCGCGCCGGCATTCTCCTCCAGATACTTGCGCCGCTTGGTGCCGGGGATCGGCACGATGTCGTCGCCCTGCGCCAGCACCCAAGCCAGCGCGAGCTGCGAAGGCGTGCAGCTCTTCTCCCGCGCCATGGCTTCGATCTCGCGCACGAGGTCGAGATTTTTCTGAAAGTTCTCGCCCTGGAAGCGCGGCGCGTTGCGGCGGAAATCGTCGGGGGCGAGATCGTCGAGGCTTTTGATCTGGCCGGTGAGGAAGCCGCGTCCGAGCGGCGAATAGGGCACGAAGCCGATGCCAAGCTCGCGCACGGTGGGCAGGATCTCCTCCTCCGGGTCGCGGCTCCAGAGCGAGTATTCCGTCTGCAGGGCGGAGATCGGGTGAACCGCATGGGCGCGGCGGATGGTCCGGGGGCCGGCCTCCGACAGGCCGAGATACCGCACTTTGCCCTGACGCACGAGATCCGCCATGGCGCCGACCGTGTCCTCGATGGGCGTCTCGGGATCGACGCGATGCTGGTAATAGAGATCGATCACGTCGACCTTGAGCCGCTTCAGGCTCGCCTCGCAGGCCTGTCGCACGTAATCGGGCTTGCCGCTGACGCCGAGGCGCTCGCCGTTGGGCCCGCGCACATTGCCGAACTTGGTGGCGAGCACCACCTTGTCGCGACGATCCACGATGGCCCGCCCAACAAGCTCTTCGTTGCGGCCGACGCCGTACATATCGGCGGTATCGAGAAAGGTGATGCCCAGCTCGAGGGCGCGGTGGATCGTGGCGATGGATTCGGCCTCGTCGGCGCTGCCGTAGAATTCCGACATGCCCATGCAGCCGAGACCGAGGGCGGACACTTGCAACTGACCGAGCTGACGCTTCTGCATGGGAGGTTCTCCGGCTCCGTGCGGTGAGGATCGCCGTGGCCCGGCGTCCGAAGAGGCATCAACTGGCTTCACGGAATCCGATTTCAAGTCCGTCCGTCAGACGGCGGCCTTCGCCAGAAGCAGGATGATGCCGAGCGCGATCAGGAGAATGCTGGGCCAATGGTGCCTGGGATGGAAGGCGCGCACGCGCCCCTGCGGTTCGAGCGTCGTGCCGGAGCCCGATGCGCCTATCTGGTGCGGATCGCTCAGGCGCCCCTTCCAGAGCACCTGCCCCGCTGCGAGGACGATCCCTGCCACGATGAGCAACGCACCGATCCAGATGAGGACCATGCCCGAATGCATGCGCCCCTCCCCGATGAGGTTTTCCGCATGCACCATAACACAGGCGGGAGCGATGGCCCAGGACGGGACGAAGACGCCGCCCGCCGCTTTCCGTGTTCACACCGCCTGCCCGGCGCACCAGCCGGAGGACCACGCCCATTGGAAATTGTAGCCGCCGAGCCAGCCGGTCACGTCCACCACCTCGCCGATGAAATAGAGCCCCGGCACGGCCTTGGCCTGCATGGTGCGGGAATCGAGTTCGTTCGTATCGACACCGCCGAGCGTCACCTCGGCGGTGCGGTAGCCCTCGGAACCGGCCGGCTTGAAGCGCCAGCGCTTCACCGCCTCGTCGATGGCGCGAAGCCGCTTGTCGGAATAATCCGCGAGGTTCGCAGGCCCCTTTTCCGTCTCGGCGACGAGCTGCGCCAGTCGCTTGGGAAGGAAGGCGGCGAGCGCGGTCTGGAGCGCCTGGCGTCCGTTCTGCGCGCGGGCTGCGCGCAGCTCATCGAACAGGTTCACGCCCGGCAGCAGGGACAGAACGATCTCGTCGCCCTCGCGCCAATAGGAGGAGATCTGAAGGATCGCGGGACCGCTCAAGCCGCGATGGGTGAAGAGCATCGCCTCCGCGAAGGAGGTCTTGCCGCAGGCGGCCACGGCATCGACCGACACGCCCGCCAGAGGGCTGAGCCGCTCCAGCAGCGTCGGCTCCAGGGTCAGCGGCACGAGGGCGGGACGCGTCTCGACGATCTTGAGCCCGAATTGCTGCGCGAGGTCGTACCCGAAGCCGGTCGCGCCCATTTTCGGAATTGATTTTCCGCCCGTCGCCACCACAAGCGAGCGGCACAGCACCGCTCCCTCCGGAAGCGCCAGCGCGAAGCCTTCGGATGTCTTCTCGACGGACCTGACGGACGTGGACAGGCGAAGCTCCACATGGGCCTGGCGCATCTCGGAAAGAAGCAGATCGACGATCTGCCTCGACGAGCCGTCGCAAAAGAGCTGCCCCAGGGTCTTCTCGTGATAGGCGATGCCGTAGCGCTCCACGAGGGCGATGAAATCGCGCTGGGTGTAGCGGCGCAGGGCGGAGATGGCGAAGCTCGGGTTCTGCGAGATGTAGTTGGCCGGAGAGGCGTGGAGATTGGTGAAGTTGCACCGCCCGCCGCCGGAGATGCGGATCTTCTCGCCGGGCTTGGCCGCATGGTCGAGGATCAGCACCGAACGCCCGCGCTTGCCGGCCTCGGCCGCGCACATCATCCCGGCGGCGCCTGCGCCGATCACCACAACGTCGAACCGATCCAAGGGAGTCTTCCTGCGGGAGCATTCTCCGGACTTCATTGCAAAGCCCGGAGAGGCGAAAGCTTGAACCGAGAAGGACAAGCGAGGCGTTCGTAATGAACCTCGGCGGGCTGCGCAAGTATTCGCACGGACAGGGCCCCGGTCGATTGAAGCCGGGATGCCGCAGGTGTACCATTCGCCTGTGACTAGAGCATCGTGCGGAAAAGTGGATCCGGTTTTCCGCCTGAACGATGCTCTCACTCAGGAAGAAAGCATCGGATCCTATCCCAAAAGTGCAAGTCCACTTTTGGGTCCGAGGCTTTAGCAGCCGCGCATCCCGAAGCGACGGTATGTTCCGTTTGACCGCCCTCCCGATACGCGAGCATCCTCGTTTCGCAGGAGGTCGTCATGACCATCGCACCGACACTGCAACGCTACATGACCGACAGGGGCATTCCCTACGACCTGATCGCCCACGAGCCCGCCATGACGTCGCTGGGAACGGCCCATGCGGGCCATATCCCGAGCGAATGCATGGCGAAGGGGGTGATGCTGAGCGACGGGCGGCGCTACATGCTCGCCGTCATGCCCGCCTCCCACCACCTGCGCCTGTCCGATCTCAGGACGGAGCTGGGACAGGAGCTGCGCCTGGCTTCCGAGGACGAGATCGTGCAGGTCTTCCGCGACTGCGACCGCGGCGCCATTCCGCCCGTCGGCTCCTGCTATGGCCTCGACGTCATCGTCGAGAACGCCATGGACCGGCAGAAGGACGTCTATTTCGAGGGCGGCGATCACGCCACGCTCGTCCACATGAAGGGCGACGACTTCGCGCGGCTCAACCCCGCGGCACAGCACGGATCGTTCAGCGAGCGCATGTGATGCGCCTTGCCTGCGAGGTCAAGCGGGACCGGCTCGGCAGGAGCGGGAAAGCGTGGTAGGGCTTCAGGCTCCAGCCCTGCCACGGCCCTTCCCGCCCGTTCCTTCATGACGCCTCTTGCCGAATACGGCGCCCTGTTCGGGGCCGCCTTCCTGTCCGCCACGATCTTTCCGTTCCAGTCGGAGGCGGTGCTTTTCGCGATGCTTGTGGCGGAGCGCCATCCCTGGTGGGCGCTCATCCTGACGGCGAGCGTGGGCAACGTTCTCGGCTCGGTTGTGAACTGGCTCCTGGGCCGTTTCCTGACCCGCTTCGAGAACCGGCCCTGGTTTCCGGTAAAGCGGGAGCGCATGGAAAAGGCCGAGGCCTGGTATCACCGCTACGGGCGCTGGACGCTGCTTTTGAGCTGGCTGCCGGTCGTCGGCGATCCGCTCACCATCGTCGCGGGGGTGCTGCGGGAACCCTTGCGGGTGTTCGTGCCCCTGGTGACGCTGGCCAAGACGGGGCGCTATCTCGCCGTAGGAGCCCTAAGCCTGGGATGGATCTAAGGAGTTCCTACAGGCCAAGTCGGAGAGATGCTGAAATGTCTTAGCGTTTAATAAACAGAGAACGGTGCTGAGAGTGAATCGTCGATGCCTCGAACGTACTTAGCCCAGATCTGAAGCATCATATCCCCGCAATTAACATGTAATAATAGACCAAATTCTTGACTTTTCATCAGACATATGTTCTTGTTTTGTTCTAGTTAATGGAGCTGAATATGGTCGGGAATTCTGGTGCTACAGAAGCCGTTTTTGAGAATGCAGATAATGTTGAGGCGGAGGCAGTATTCTCCGCTCGGGTTAATGCAATTGCTACATACATTTCTGCCTCGGTTCAGGTCGTACGACTGCTTGGCTACGCAACCGCTGGAGATGGAGGGGCAGCGATTTATACGCGGCTCAATTACGCTCCAACACAAGCTAAGGCATGGCACTTCCAAAGCGCGGATGGAGCGTGGTGGCAATTAGCGGAGCGTAAGATTCACGCACAGATGATGGGAGTCAGGGCTGACGGGGTCCTAATCTATGGCGGATCTATTACGGCGGGTCAGACTGCTCTCAGCGTGACTGGCGCATCCTTTTCCGCGGACGACATCGGCAAGGTAATCGTAATCAATGGGGCCGGCGCTTCCGGCGGGTATCTCACCACAACTATTGCATCTTACATAAGTGCCACGGTTGTGCAGCTCAATGTTGCAGCGTCGACAACAGTGTCGAATACTCGAGTGATCTATGGAACCGATGATACGATCGCGATGCAAAGCACGGTCGACGTTGCTTTCGCCCATGGCGGCGGAGAGGTTGAGCTCCCATCCGGTTTCATCCTCATGCGTAGCATGGTCACCTTCGACTCGAGGGCGTACACGATAGATGTCGCATTAAACCCGACAGTGAATTTGCGAGGCCAGGGTTCTGGTGCGACTCGTTTTCTTTACCTCGCCACGAACGATAATCCGATGTTTTATTACATCGGTACGGTTGCAGGCGGTGGGATCGGTGTAATACGACTCCTGAACTGGTCCGGCTTCTCCATCTATGCAGTCTATTCTGGCGTTGGCTCCGGCATCAAGTTCCAGCTTTCGTCTGGGATGCGCGTCTCGGATGTCCATATCCGGGAGTTCAAGTTCAACTTGCTTATTGAAGATTCTTTCTCCGCGACATTCGAGCGATGCTCGATCTCCTTCGGCAATCGTGGGATCTGGGCTTATCGCTCCAATTTTGCAGGGCCAAACGCTTTGACATTTATTGGGTGCAACATCGGCGGACAGAGCGAGTGGGGCGCTATGTTCGACCAAGGCGCAGCCATTACCTTTACCGGCGGTTCCTTCGAGGGATGTGGCGCCGGCGGATCCGGCTCACGCGGAGGGATATGGATCAACAATCCGAGCCTCGAAGGCGGAAACGCTCTGACATGCGAAAATGTTTACTTTGAGAACAACAGCGGCCTAGCTGATATTATCATACAGTCAGGCGCTAACGGCCGAACCGTTGCTAATCTACGATCCATGCACAACCGGACCTCGAACTCTGGCGCGACAAACTGCATTGTAGCCGATGCATCTTTTGGTGGCTCAATAGTTCTCAACGTGGATGGCACAGCGGTTCGTATTTATGGGGCTTACACTCCAAGTAGTACGCGCCCTGTCATCCGGAAAGTTGGACCAGTGCGGCAGATCGGCACGATTAGCTATTCTAGTCCTTTAGAAGCTCCAGAAGCAGCGAATAGTAGCCCACTTGCGTCATGTGTATTCAATACCACTGGATCAACAGGGCGTAAAACTCCGTTGCGGTCAAATAATATTTCTAGCATTAATAAGCTTTCTAAAGGTAATTTTTCCGTCGAATATCAATTGGGTGGTTCGGGACGCCACCCCTTCCTAAGGCACACCTCAAACCAACCAATTTTTGTGTATCTCACAGCTTATACTGATACATCTATAAATATTGGTGTTGTTGACCGCTTCGGCGATGCGTATGATCCTGATTATCTAGGTCTCGAAATAGTTGATTAGGCCGATTTGCAGGCTTGCATAAAGCTTTTAGAAAAAGTTCAACTAATTTTAGACCTCGTCTGCCGGCTGCCCTTTGGCAGCCGGCTTCTATTCGAAGCCAGCATTATCCTGCCACAGAGAGCAGTACTGCTGATCGGCTTTGTGCTCTCAAGGCCCCTGAAGGCTCGACCAGATCTCCTCCAGCTGGCGCGGCCCCAGCACCGCCCCGGAGGCGGCGCGGATGACCGCCTCCATGCCGGCGGGCGCCTCGTTGTTCATGGCCCAGTGAACGGCTTCCCGCAGGGTAGAGAATTCCCTGATGTCGCTGGGATGGCCCTGGCCCGCTTTCGTGCCGATGGGCTCGTATTGCAGATGGGCCGGGGCATCCAGTTCGGCTTTGGTCAGCATGACGCGATCCTGCCTCGTTCATGAGCGTTCAGGCAGGACAACGCACCTCAAGCTTCAGGCGTTGCAGCCCTGTGCTCGTCGCGGGCCGCCTCCCAGACTTCCCGAGCGGCATCCGCGTTCATGGCCGCGATGCCGAGCCCCACGATCAGGTCCGGCCAGACGGAATGCGTCGCAGCGGTCATGAAGCCGGCCGCGACGATGGCCACATTGGCGACGGCGTCGTTGCGGGCGGAGAGAAAGGCGGCCTTGGTCAGGCTGCCCTCATGGTGGCGGTAGCGGGCCAGAATGACGGCGCAGGCGGCGTTCACGATCAGGGCCCCGGCCCCCGCCAGCGACAGCGGCACCGGTTCGGGCGGGACCGAGGTCCAGACCTTGTCCCAGGCCATCCAGAGGGTGGCGAGCCCCGGCAGCAGGAGGATGCCTGCCAGCGCCATGCCGACCCGCGCCCGCATCCGGGCCGTGAAGCCCAGCGCCAGGAGGATGAGGAGGTTGACCGAGGCGTCCTCCAGGAAGTCGATGCTGTCGGCGAAGAGCGACACGGACCCAATGGCGAGCGCCACCGCGAATTCGACCCCGAAATAGCCGAGATTGAGAGCCGCCACGACGGCGACCGCCCGGCGCAGGGGAAGGCTGGAGAGTGTTTGGCTCATTCTTCCGATCTTCTAGTTCAGCCCTGCTGAACGCGGTAGCGGATTTTCCGCGCCGGGCTTGGCAATTCCATTGCGGCAAAGCAGGCGCGACCACAAGGAATGGCAATTTTAGTTGCAAAACGCGCAATTTCAGGTGAACAAGACGACGAAGTTTAGAGGAAACCATGCCAGCTTATCGTTCTCGCACCACCACCCACGGCCGCAACATGGCGGGCGCCCGCGGCCTCTGGCGCGCCACGGGCATGAAGGATTCCGATTTCGGTAAACCCATCATCGCCGTCGTGAATTCCTTCACCCAGTTCGTGCCGGGCCACGTCCACCTGAAGGACCTGGGCCAGCTCGTAGCGCGCGAGATCGAGAAGGCCGGCGGCGTCGCCAAGGAATTCAACACCATCGCAGTGGACGACGGCATCGCCATGGGCCATGACGGCATGCTCTACTCCCTGCCCTCGCGGGAGCTGATCGCCGATTCCGTCGAGTACATGGTCAACGCCCATTGCGCCGACGCGATGGTGTGCATTTCCAACTGCGACAAGATCACCCCCGGCATGCTGATGGCGTCGCTGCGCCTCAACATCCCGACGGTCTTCGTCTCCGGCGGACCGATGGAAGCGGGCAAGGCCGTGCTCAATGGCGTGACCAAGAAGCTCGACCTCGTGGACGCCATGGTGGCCGCCGCCGACGACAAGGTGGCCGACGAGGACATCAAGGTCATCGAGCGCTCCGCCTGCCCCACCTGCGGCTCGTGCTCGGGCATGTTCACGGCCAATTCCATGAACTGCCTCACCGAGGCGCTGGGCCTGTCTCTCCCCGGCAACGGCTCGACGCTGGCCACCCACGCCGACCGCCGCCGCCTCTTCGTGGAAGCCGGCCACCTGATCGTGGACCTCGCCCGCCGCTATTACGAGCAGGACGACGCGAGCGTGCTGCCCCGCTCGATCGCGAGCTTCAAGGCCTTCGAGAACGCCATGACCCTCGATATCGCCATGGGCGGGTCGAGCAACACGGTGCTGCACCTTTTGGCCGCCGCCCATGAGGCGGAAGTCGATTTCACCATGGCTGACATCGACCGCCTCTCGCGCCGCGTGCCGGTTTTGTGCAAGGTCGCGCCTGCCGTCGCCAACGTGCACATGGAAGACGTGCACCGCGCCGGCGGCATCATGGGCATCCTCGGCGAGCTCGACCGGGCGGGCCTCCTCGACACCTCCGTGCCGACGGTCCATTCGGAAAGCATGAAGGCAGCTCTCGACCGATGGGACGTGCGCCGCACCAACAGCCCTGCAGTGCACGAGTTCTTCAGCGCCGCCCCCGGCGGCGTGCCGACCCAGACCGCCTTCAGTCAGGAAAGCCGCTACGACAGCGTGGACATGGACCGCACGAACGGCGTGATCCGCGACAAGGAGCATGCCTTCTCCAAGGATGGCGGCCTCGCCGTTCTCTCCGGCAACATCGCACTCGACGGCTGCATCGTGAAGACGGCAGGCGTGGACGAGAGCATCCTCGTGTTCTCGGGCCCCGCCATCGTTTTCGAGAGCCAGGACGATGCCGTGAGCGGCATCCTCAACGGCAAGGTGAAGGCGGGCGACGTGGTGGTGATCCGCTATGAGGGACCGCGCGGCGGCCCCGGCATGCAGGAGATGCTCTACCCCACGAGCTACCTGAAATCGAAGGGCCTCGGCAAGGCCTGCGCGCTGATCACGGATGGCCGCTTCTCCGGCGGCACCTCCGGCCTCTCCATCGGCCACGTCTCGCCGGAAGCGGCGGAGGGCGGCACCATCGGCCTCGTGCGCGATGGCGACCGGATCGAGATCGACATCCCGAACCGCCGCATCCATCTCGCCTTGGACGAGGCCGAGCTGCAACGCCGCCGCGCCGAGCAGGAAGCGAAGGGCTGGCAGCCTGCCCAGCCGCGCAAGCGCAAGGTCTCGGCGGCCCTGAAGGCCTACGCCATGCTGGCGACCAGCGCCGCGAAAGGCGCCGTCCGCCAGATCTGATCGCCTCTCGGCGACAGGCCGACGAAAACTCGAAAGCCCCGGCCTCGTCCGGGGCTTTTTTGCGTTCGGGATGGGACAGGCCTGCTGCCAATGGTCTCAAGAGGCGATCCGGCCTTGACGAAACACTATCTCCTGGGATCCTGTCGTCAAAAGGCAAATCAGCCCCAGGATTTCAATGACCCGCTTCGCATGGACCATCGGCTTCCTCCTGCTCGCAGGACCGGGCCTCGCCCAGAACGCACCGGACGGCAAGGCTCTCCAACTCACCGTCCGCCCGTCAGGCTATGAGAGCGAGGCCAGGGCGGCGGCGGAACGGCAGCAGAAGCTGCTCAAGCGCCTGGAGCAGAGCGACTACATGGTCCGCTCGATCTGCGTCAGCTGCGGGGACCAGTGGAAGCACCAGGTCTATGCACCGTTCAATCCCTTCGCTTCCCTCAGCCGCTCAGGACAGCCTTCCGAAGAGACCGGCAACTGAACCGGGAGAAACGGCTCTCGGCCGCACCTCGTCCCTTGAGAAGCTTTTCCGCTCCCTCTATATTTGAGGAGGTCGAGGACGACCTCGACCTTTCATGACAACCGGTGGGGACGGCCCTGCCAATGACGGAGGTCCTGTCATGGCATGGATTTGGCTCGGGCTCGCCGGCCTGCTCGAAATCGGATGGGCGATCGGCCTGAAATACACAGAAGGCTTTACCCGCCCGGTTCCCTCGTTGCTCACGGCCCTGAGCATGATCGCGAGCGTCCTCCTCCTCGGCCTGGCGCTCAAGACCCTGCCGGTCGGAACCGGCTATGCGGTCTGGACCGGCATCGGAACCGTGGGCACGGCGCTGCTCGGCATCTACCTCTTCGGCGAGCCCGCCACGGCGATGCGCCTCGTCTGCATCGGCCTGATCGTCTCCGGCATCCTGGGCCTCAAGCTGGCCTCCGGATAGCCGGGAGGACAGGGTGAAGGTGTCGTCGACCGCATTCGCGCGTATCAGACCACGAGCCTCGGCCCGAGGTCTGAAGGCCTTCGTGCTCGTGATCTGCCTCGTCATCCTCGGCCTCGAGGGATGGCGCGATCTCCATGAGCGCGACCAGGAATTCGTCCGCATCGAAAGCGAGATGAAGAACCTCGCCAAGTCGCTGGCGCAACATGCGGAAGACATCTTCAATCTGGCCGATGCCATTCTCGTGGACGTGGTCGACCGGGCCGAGGATGCCGGCGGAGCGCCTGCTGCGATCAGGGCCATGGACCGCTTCTTCACCGAGCGGATCCAGGCGCTTCAATCGATCAAGTCGCTGACGATCTACGGTCCGGACGGCACCGTGCTGAGCAGCTCGCTGCCCGGTCATCGCAGCAAGGTGAACGCGCAATCGCTGGCCTTCTTCCAGCATCACAAGGCCTCGCCCGGCGACAAGTGGTTCTTCGGCTCCCTGATCCGCGACCCGCTGGGGGGCGAATGGGTGCTCTCCCTGTCCCGCCGCCTCAACAATGCGGACGGAAGCTTCGGCGGCGTCGTTCAGGCCAGCATTCCACCGCGCTATTTCTCGAACTTCTTCGGGCGCTTCGACCTGGGATCGCAGGGAACGGTCGTGCTCTTCGACACGGACGGCATCCTTCTCTCGCGCTATCCCTACGTCGAAGCCGTCATGGGCACGAAGCAGGGCATTTATCCATGGCTGAAAAACGCCATGAGTTCCGGTTTCGGAGAATATGTCTCTCCCGTGGACGGTGTCGCGCGCTTCGCGGCTTTCCAGCGCAACCACATCTATCCCGTCATCGTCTTCGCCGCCGTCGGCCGGAAAGAGTCCCTGCAGAACTGGCGGGACGACGTCATCGTCCGGTCGCTTGCCATCGGCATTGTCGTTCTGATCATCGGCACGCTCGGATGGAGCCTGGCCGGAGAGCTGAGGCGGCGCGAGGCGGCGGAGGCCGAGCTTGCGATTCTGGCCGCAACGGATGGCCTGACGAGCCTCGCGAACCGGCGCAGCTTCGACAGGAAACTCGAAGAGACGTGGCTGCGGGCCTCCCGCGGGAGCGAGCCCGTTTCCCTGCTGCTGGTCGATGTGGATCGGTTCAAAACCTACAACGACATCTACGGCCATCAGGCGGGCGACGCGTGCCTGCAGATCGTCGCGCAGACTCTTGCTGATGCCGCGCACGGACAGCGCAACCTCGTCGCCCGTTACGGCGGCGAGGAACTCGCGGTCCTTCTTCCCGACCTGGACGCCGCCGGCGCCTCGGCCATGGCCGAGGCGATCCGCGCGAAGATCGAGGCGCTGGGCGTGCCGCACGAGGCGAACCTTCCCTCCGGCATCGTCACCGTCAGCATCGGCAGCGCGACACAGGTTCCAGACCCGGACCGCTCGCACGGCGGACCGAGGGATCTGATCGCCCTCGCCGACGCAGCCCTCTACAGAGCCAAGCAGGACGGGCGCAACCGCGTGGCGGCGGCGCAAATCCACTAAAGCATCGGACCCAAAAGTGGACCTGCACTTTTGGGATCCATCCGATGCTTTCTTCTTGAGTGAGAGCATCGTTGAGAGCGGACCCGAAGGGCCGCGTCAGCGAAAACCGGGTCCACTTTTCCGCACGATGCTCTAAGGAAGCGAGCCCGGGTTTCCGATCAGAAAACGCATTCCGTGAAGGCGGGCTTCACCGAGCCGTTCCATGCGCCATGGTACTGCGCCAGCAGGCGCTCGGCCTGCGTGCGCCCCGACTCGACGATCTCCTCCACATAGGCGAGATGGCGCGTTTCGTCATGGCCGGACGCATCGCGACAGGCCCGGCGCTGCAACCCGGCGCGGGCCAGGGCCAGCGCATCGCGGGCGATGTCCTGCACTGTGCGGCCTGCAATGCCCGCCTTCAGCGCGAGCTTCGGAACGTCGGCGCGCAGCCGCTCGCGCTCCTCGGCGCTCCAGCCCTTCACGAGGTCCCAGGCTCCATCGAGCGCGGCCTCGTCGTAGAGAAGGCCGGCCCAGAAGGCGGAGAGCGCCACGATATGCTCCGGCCCGCCAACATCGGCGCCGCGCATTTCGAGATAGCGCTTGAGGCGCACTTCCGGGAACAGGGTGGAAACATGGTTCGCCCAGTCCGAGCGCGTGGCGCGCTCACCGGGCAGCTGCGCGAGCTTGCCCGCGAACAGATCGCGGAAGGATGCGCCCGCGACGTCGTGATAGGTCTCGCCGCGCTTGACGAAATACATCGGCACGTCGAGCGCCCAGTCCACGTAACGCTCGTAGCCGAAGCCGTCCTCAAAGGCGAAGGCCATCATGCCCGTACGATGGGGATCGGTATCGCGCCAGATCTGCGAGCGCATGGAGAGATAGCCGTTGGGCTTGCCGTCGGTGAAGGGCGAGTTGGCGAAGATCGCCGTGGCGATGGGCTGCAGCGCCAGCGACACGCGCAGCTTCTTCACCATGTCGGCTTCCGACGCATAGTCCATGTTCACCTGCACGGTCGACGTGCGGTACATCATGTCGAGGCCGAGCGAGCCGACCTTCGGCATGTAATTCGTCATGATGCGGTAGCGCGCCTTCGGCATCACCGGCGTCTCGGCGCGGGTCCAGAGCGGGCTCATGCCGAGGGTGAGGAATCCGATGCCGAGCGGCTCGCCGACGGCCTTCACGTCGGCGATATGCCGCGCCGTTTCCTGGGCCGTTTCGTGCAGGGTCCTGAGCGGGGCGCCCGACAGTTCGAACTGTCCGCCCGGCTCCAGAGAGATCGCGCCGCCGCCCTCTTCGTCGGCGAGCCCGATGGGGTGATTGCCCTCCATGATCGGCTCCCAGCCGGTGCGCTCCCGCAAGCCTTCCAGGAGCGCACGGATTCCCCTGCCCCCGTCATAGGGAACAGGCGACGCATCCGCCTTGTAGAAGGGTACTTTCTCGTGTTCGGTGCCGAGCCGCCATGTGTCCCGCGGCTTCTCGCCGGAGGCGATCCATTCCACGAGTTCAGACCGCGCACCGATGGGGGTCGTATCCGATACGTCCCGCGCCATGCATCACCTCATCAAAAAAGCGCGTTCAAGGCGCGCCGACTCAGGTCGGGTCTAGATAAGGGGCTTAGCGCCAAGCTGCAATGAGGGGCGGGAGCACAAAACGACGGAGCCTTGTGCACCGTCAATGCCGGACGGGCAGCTCCCCCACCGTCTCCGCGCAGAGCCAGTCGACCACCCCGGCCAGGGCGTCGCGGTTCGACAGGCCGCGGCCGACCGCTTCGGTATAGAGGGTCAGCTGCCGGTCGGCGCTGGTGCCACGGGCCACGATCCAGCGGGCGAGATCGAGCTCGCGCTCGCAGCCCAGCTCCTTCGCGTCCTCGGCCACCAGGTCGATCGTCTCGTCGAGAAGGTCCCGGATCGGCTTGGCCGTGCGGGTCTTCTCGTCGACGAAGCTGCCGTGGATCCCGTAGCGCTGCGCCCGCCAGCCGTTCTCATCGTTGATGGCGCGCGAGGCGCCGGTCTGGCCTGCATTGAGCTTGGGATCGAGGCTCAGGCGCCGGACGAGGCAGCGATAGAGGGCCGCGATCGCGATGGTGTCGTCGACCCGCGTGCAGCTGTCGGCGACGCGCAGCTCCAACGTCGGGTGCTTGAGCGACGGCCGGATCACCCACCACACATAGCTCGAGTTCTCGATGGCGCGGGCCGCGACGAGCGTATCGATGTAGCGCTGGTAATCCCGTTCGTTCTCGAACAGGTCCGGGAAGCCGGTGCGCGGCAGCTCGCGATAGGCGGCCAGCCGGTAGCCGAGCAGGCCCGTGCGCTGCGCCTGCCAGAAGGGCGAGGAGGTCGACAGCGCCAGGAGGAGCGGCAGATAGGGCTGGATCCGGTTCATGATGTCCACGCGCATGGCGGGATCCGGCACCTCCACATGCACATGCATCCCGCACAGAACGGTGCGGCTGCCGAGCATCTGCAGGTCGTGCATTACCTTGCCGTAGCGCGGCTGGGTTTGATTGGCGCGCACCCGCGACCAGACGGCGAGCGGGTGCGTGCCCGAGGCCATGATCGACAGGTTGTAGTCGCGGGCGACGACGCCGACCGAAGAGCGCAGATCGGCGAGCTGAGCCCGGGCTTCGGACAATTCGAGGGATGGCTTGGTGGCGATCTCGAGCTGCGGCTCGAGCATCTCGGGCTGGATATCGCCGGACACCTGGTCCCGGCACGCATCGAAGAATTCCTTGAGTTTCCCCTTAGCGATGTCCCGCTTCCGCGCATCGTTGACGAAGTACTCTTCCTCGATGCCGAACTTGAAATCCCAGCTCATTTCCCTTGCGTCCTCTGTTCTTGTTCAGAAATGACCTTCGCACATGCGGATCGGCCAGCGGAGAACGCCAAACTCCGACGCATTGGGGCCGGAATGGGGCAAATCGCCGCGAAACTGCTAAGCTTTTGATTCGAGATGTGGATCGGCTTCAGCGCCAATCGCCGAGCACGGATTGAACGATGGCCAAAGCGGCCACGGCAGCCGTGTCGGCGCGCAGGATTCGTGGTCCCAACGATACGCGAACACATCTCTCGTGGGCGGCGACAAGCGCTCTCTCCTGATCGGTGAACCCTCCTTCGGGGCCCACGATAACGACCAGCCCGGACCGATTGTTCCCAAGCTTGGCCAAAGCGTCGACCGGATTGGCGACGGGTGCGTCCTCGTCGCAGAAAACGATCTGGCGCTCCTTGTCCAAGCCCTTGAGAAAGCGCTCCAAACTCTCTTCCTCGCGAATGTCGGGGATGCTCAGGATCCCGCATTGCTCGGCCGCCTCGATGGCGTTGCTGCGCATGCGCTCCAGGTTGACCCGGGACGCCTGGGTGCGGCGCGTGAGGACCGGCTGGAGAACGCCCGCTCCCATCTCCACCGCCTTCTGGACCATGTAGTCGAGCCGGGCGTGCTTGAGCGGCGCGAAGGCATAGACGAGATCCGCCGCCGCCCCCTGCTCGCGGGTGCGCTCCGTGCAGACGAGATCGGCGGCCTTGCGGCCCTCCACCGACACCTCGGCCCGCCACTCCCCGTCCCGGCCGTTGAAGACCAGGACGGGATCCCCGGCCCTGAGGCGCAGAACGTTCAGCAGGTAATTGGCCTGCCCCCGGTCGAGGGCGATCCTGGCGCCGGCCTGGAGCGGTGCATCGACGAAAAGGCGGGGAGCGTTGAAATCGTATTCGGCCATGGCAACCTGCTGAGTATCGGACCCGAAGGCGGATTCCGCATCGTTCGGATTGATTCGACGCTTCCCGCTTCTCCGGAATGCATCGCCCGGACGCTGTCCGAAGGTCCATCCCGTGCGCTGAGCGCCCAAGCTCTATCAACTTCCTCAAGCTCCAGGGAGAGGGTAGGCTGGCCCGATCACGTGAAATTCAGGTGCGGTATGGCACTTCCGGGAGCCGCATCGCGCAATCGCCTCTTGGCCTTGCGGCACCGAACCTGTTAACAGAACGCAGGCGCGCGAGACGTCGCGGGCCTTTTTCGAGGGAGTTTTGGCATGACGTGTATCCGTTCGCATCTTCTGGTTGCGTTGGCAGCTGTCGGCATCGTCATGAGCGCTCCCGCCTTCGCACAGTCGAGCGCCTGCCAGGAAGGACAGAAGATCCTCGAGGAACGGCAAGGCCTCATCCAGCAGATCAACAAGCTGACCGACGGCGGCAAGAACAAGCAGATCGACCCGCGCGCCGCCTGCACGATCTTTTCCAAGCTCGTGGTGAACGGCAATGCCGGCCAGAAATGGATGACCGACAACAAGGACTGGTGCCAGATCCCCGATCAGGTGGTCGAGGGCTTCACCAAGGACCACCAGCGCTCCCAGCAGTTCAAGGGCCAGGCCTGCCAGGCCGCGGCCAAGATGGCCGAGATGGAAAAGCGCGCCAAGCAGCAGGCCCAACAGGCGCAGCAGGGCGGCATCGCCGGCAAGATGGGCGGCGGCCTGACCGGCACCATGAGCATCCCGAAGGGCGCCCTCTAAGCCGGATCCCGGACCGTGGAGAATCCCGCCGCGCCGTCCCTGCCGGATGCCGTCAGGGGCCATTGGGCCGAAAGATGGGCCCCGGCGTACCTCAAGCCCTATCTGCGCCTCGCCCGCATCGAGCGGCCCATCGGCTGGTGGCTGCTCCTCCTGCCCTGCTGGTGGTCGGCGGCGCTTGCCGCCATCGCGGCGGGCCAGCCCTGGCCCAACCCAGTCCATTGCCTGCTCTTCCTGATCGGCGCGGTGGCCATGCGCGGAGCGGGCTGCACCTACAACGACATCGTCGACCGGGATCTCGACACCCGGGTCGAGCGCACGCGCCAGCGCCCCCTGCCCTCGGGACAGGTCTCGCTCAAGGGCGCGCTCGTCTTCCTGGCGCTCCAGGGCCTCGCCGGCCTCCTGGTGCTCCTCCAGTTCAACGGCTTCGCCATCGCGACCGGCTTCGCCTCGCTCGGCATCGTCGCGCTCTATCCCTTCATGAAGCGGTTCTTCTGGATGCCGCAGATCGTGCTGGGCCTTGCCTTCGCCTGGGGGGCGCTCATGGGCTGGGCCGCGGCCTTCGGCTCCATGAGCTGGCCTGCGGTGCTTCTCTATCTCGGCAGCATCGCCTGGGTGGTGGGCTACGACACCATCTATGCCCTGCAGGACATCGAGGACGACGAAATCGCCGGGATCAAATCCTCCGCGCGCTTCTTCGGCGAGCGGGTGAAGCTCGGCGTGGGCCTCTGCTATGCCCTGACCGTCCTGTTCATGAGCGCCGCCTTCGCGAAGGCCGGAGCGGGCCCGCTCTCCTATGCGGGGCTTGCCCTCTTCGCCCTCCACCTGGGATGGCAGGTGGCGCGGATCGACCGGGGGGACGGCGCCGGGGCGCTGCGTCTTTTCCGCTCGAACCGGGACGCGGGGCTGATCCTGTTCGCAGCCATGGTTCTCGACTGCCTGGTCTGACGGCCGCAAAGGGCCCCCGGCCTGCCTGAATTTATCGCATCCGCCCTGCCGAAAAGGCAGGGAACGAAGCGGCGGCATATGGTATCTCCTCCGCGTCATCCCCATCTCAGGTCCGATGCTTTCCCCCGCCCCTCACACCCTGTCGTCTCTCGCCCCGGCCGTGCGCGAGGCGGCCCGCCGCGCCGGCGACATGGCCCTGCCCTATTTCCGGGCCGGAGCGCAGACGGCCGCCCGGCTCTGGTACAAGGGCCACAGCTCCCCGGTGACGGAAGCGGACATCGCCCTCGACACCTTCCTGAAAGGCCATCTTTCCGACCTGCTCCCGCAGGCCGGCTGGCTGTCCGAGGAGACGGCGGACGATCCGTCGCGCCTCGCGCAGAGCCTTGTCTGGATCGTGGACCCCATCGACGGCACCCGGGCCTTTGCCTCGGGCCATCCGGACTGGGCGGTGTCGATCGCCCTGGTCCATGAAGGCAAGCCCGTCCTCGGCATCCTTCATGCACCGATCCATGAGCGCCTCTACGAGGCCCGGATCGGGGAAGGAGCCTGGTGCAACGGCGAGAGGCTGCAGCTCTCCGTGACGGAGCTGCCCCCCTCCGCAAGGGTCGCGGGTCCGAAGCCGCTCGTGGACCGCTTCGAGCGTTCCCTGGGGCCGGTGGAGCGCCTGCCCAAGGTGCCCTCCCTGGCTCTCAGGCTGGCAAGGGTGGCCGAAGGCTCCATCGATGTCGGCCTCGTCTCCGCCCATGCCCAGGACTGGGACATCGCCGCCGCCGACCTCATCCTCCGGGAAGCGGGCGCCCGCCTGACGGCGCTCGACGGCTCCATCCCCATCTATAACAAGCCTCAACCTTTGCACGGGGAGATGATTGCCGTTGCGTCACGGTTGCATCCTCGTGCTATTGGAGCCATGAGAGCCTGAAAACGCGGGCATCCACCTATCAATCCCTCAAACCTCGTCAGAAGAGCCTAACGATCATGACCGACACGGCCGGCAAGCAACTCCTGCATCTGGTTTTCGGCGGCGAGCTCACCAGCCTCGAATCCGTCGATTTCAAGGATCTCTCGAAGCTCGACATCGTCGGAATCTTCCCGAACTACGCCTCCGCCCATATGGCCTGGAAGGCCAAGGCCCAGTCGACCGTGGACAACGCGCAGATGCGCTACTTCATCGTTCACCTTCACCGGCTCCTGGAACCCCAGAACGGCTGATTTTCGATCGCGATGGGTCTCGTCAAGCGCATCACCCGCTCGCGGGCGGTTCAGGAAACCATCGGTTTCCTCGTCGCGGGCTACCTCAAGTTCGTGCAGCGTACGAACCGGTTCGTCATGGAACCGGCGGATGCCTATGACCGGATCGACATGCCCGTGATCGCCGCCATGTGGCACGGGCAGCACTTCATGATCCACTTCGCCAAGAGGCCGCAGGACAGGGCGGCGAGCCTCGTTTCCCGCTCGGGCGACGGGGAGTTCAACGCCATCGCCCTGCGCCACCTGGGGGTTCGCGCCATCCGGGGTTCGGGCGCGCGCGGCCGCGACATCCGCAAGAAGGGCGGCGCCCAGGCCCTGCGGGCCATGCTGCGCGCCCTGGACGATGGCGAAATGGTGGTCATGACCGCCGACATCCCGAAGATCTCGCGGGTCTGCGGCCAGGGCATCGTCACCCTCGCCCAGCTCTCGGGCCGGCCGATCGTGCCGGTCGCGGTGGTCACGAGCCGCCGCCTCGATTTCAACAGCTGGGACAAGGCCAGCATCGGCCTTCCCTTCGGCCGGGGCGCCATGGTGCTCGGCGAGCCGATCCACGTGCCGCGGGATGCGGACGATGTGACGCTGGAATCCTTAAGAAAAACCGTCGAGCGGGAACTCGACCGCGTGCATGAGCGGGCTTACGGTCTCATCGGATCCCGGGATCCGGGCGCCAAGCCCCACACCATGCTCATGGGAGGCTCCCGCGCATGAGCTTCCCCGTCGTCTTCAAGGTCTACCGCACGGTCGTCTCGGCGCTGGAGCCCGCCGTGCTCGGCCTGCTCTACTGGCGCCAGCGCAAGGGCCGCGAGGACCGCACCCGGCTCGGCGAACGGCAGGGCTACCCCAGCCGGCAACGGCCCAAGGGCCACCTGATCTGGGTCCACGGGGCCAGCATCGGCGAGACCCTGTCCCTCCTGCCCATCGTGGAGCGCATGACCCAGCGCGGCCTTGCGGTGCTGGTGACCTCGGGCACGCGCACCTCGGCGGCGCTGATCGCCCGCCGGCTTCCTCCCGGCGCCGTGCACCAGTTTGTGCCGCTCGACGTGCCACGTTATATTAAACGCTTCCTGGATCACTGGCAGCCGGACTTGGCCCTTATCGCTGAATCGGAAATCTGGCCCAACACGATCATGGCGCTCGCCGATCGGGACATCCCGCTCGTCATGGTCAACGGCCGCATGTCCGCCCGTTCGTTCCAGCGCTGGCAGAAGATGCCCGGCATCATCAGGGGATTGCTCGAACGCTTCGCCCTGTGCCTGGCCCAGACGTCGCAGGACGCGGAACGGCTGGCGCGGCTCGGCGCGCCCCGCGTGATCGTGACCGGCAACCTCAAGTTCGACGCAGCACCCCCGCCGGCCGACCCGCGGGTGGTGGCGCATCTGTCGGGCCTCATCGCCGGACGCCCGGTCTGGCTCGCCGCGAGCACGCATCCCGGCGAGGAAAGCGCCATCATCGCCGTGCACCGCGCCCTGGCGAAGCGCCATCCTCACCTGCTTACCATCATCGCGCCGCGCCATCCCCATCGGGGGCCCGAGGTCGCCGCGCTCGCCGGCCAGGTGGGCCTGCGCGCGGCCCAGCGCTCGAAGGGCATCCATCCCGACCGGGCCGCCGACATCTACGTGGTCGACACGGTCGGCGAGATGGGCCTGTTCTACCGGCTCTCCCCCATCGTTCTCATGGGCGGCACCCTGGTTCCCATCGGCGGCCACAACCCCATCGAGCCCGCCAAGCTGGGGGCTGCGATCCTGCACGGCCCCCATGTCCACACGGCTGCCGAGATCTACGAGGCTCTCGACCGCTCGCGCGGCGCCTTGATGGTCAAGGACAGCGCCACCCTCGCCCGGGCAGTCAACGAGCTGCTCGGCAACGCGGCCCTGACCCGCGACATGGCCCGCGCGGCCGGAGAGGCGGTGCAGGCCCTCGGCGGGGCCGTGGACCGCACCATGCAATCGGTCGAGCCCTTCATCGTCCAGGCCAAACTGGGGGCGCGCCGCTGATGCGCGCCCCGCGCTTCTGGTGGCACCCCTCCCCCTCGCTGCCTGCGAGCCTGCTCCGGCCGGCCGGAGCGATCTATACCTCCATCGCCGCGCAGCGGATGCGGCGGCTCGGGGAGAAGGCGGACCTTCCGGTCATCTGCATCGGCAACTTCACCGTCGGCGGCGCGGGCAAGACGCCGACCGCCCTGGCCGTAGCGAAGATCCTCGATGCAGCGGGCGAGAGCCCGGCCTTCCTGTCGCGCGGGTATGGGGGGCGCCTGCGCGGCCCGGTGCAGGTGCGGGTGAAGCATACGGCCACGGATGTGGGCGACGAGCCGATCCTTCTCTCGAAGTCGGCCCGCACCATCATCTCCCGCGACAGGCCCGCCGGGGCGCGCCTGTCCTATGAGATGGGCTCGACCGTCATCATCATGGACGACGGCCTCCAGAACCCCTCGCTGCTCAAGGACTGCGCCATCGCGGTCGTCGACGGGGCCACCGGCATCGGCAACGGCCTCACCCTTCCCGCCGGGCCCCTGCGCGCGCCCATGGAGACGCAATGGCCCGCCGTCGACGCCGTGATCGTGATCGGCGACGGCGAGCCGGGACTGCAACTGGCTGAGGAAGCGGCCGCCCGCGGCAAGCGCGTGTTCAACGCACGCCTCGCGCCTGAACCCGAGGCCGCCAAGGCCCTGAAAGGCAAGAAAGTGCTGGCCTTCGCAGGGATCGGGCGGCCCGAGAAGGTCTTCGAGACCTTGCGGGCCTGCGGCGCCGTCGTGGACGTGGCGCATGCCTTTCCGGACCACTACCGCTACAAGGCTTCGGATCTCGCGGCCATACGCCAGGAAGCCGAAGGGCTGGGCCTTCTGCCCGTGACGACGGAAAAGGACCTTGCGCGGGTCGCGGCCGTGAAGGACGCGGAGCCCTGGCCGGATCTGACGGTGCTTCCGGTCAGGCTTCGGATCGACAACGAGGCAGGTCTTCGCAACCTGGTTCTGCGCCGCATCAACGAGCGGCGTCTGCGCGTCGCCTGACGGGACGCTTTACTTCGCGGGAGCGGCTTCGCCGATGCGCATCATCACCGCTTCGGGAGAGGCATAGGCCTCCTGGCGCTCGACGCTCCAGTACTTGAGTTCGTCGAGCGGGATCTCGGCGCCCGTCACGGCGCAGCGCACGAAAGCGCCGGGCTTGAGCACCCGAAGATTGCCGTCGAGATATTGCACGACAGCCTCGCCGCCGCTGCGCTGGAATTTGTTCAACATGGAAGACATCGGAGGAATGCGTTGCGTCCTCCTTCACATAAGGACAACTCGCGCGGATTGCCAACCTTTCGTCAGAAGAGCGCGCCCTGTTCCTCCGGCGCAACAGCCTTGGGCTTGACGACCCGCGGCCTGGAACCGATGCGCCCTCCGGTGGCGTCGGCCTTGCCGTCGGCGAATTCGAGCACGAGCGCCTGACCGTCGAGCACGGCTTCGGAGGAATTGAGCGGATGCCCCTCCACGTCACGGACGAGGGCGAAGCCGCGCTTGAGCACGGACTTGTAGTTCAGGCTGTCGAAAAGCTGGGACACCGAATGGAGCCGGTCGGTCTTGCGGGCGATCTGCCCCTGCAGAGCCGGCACGAGGCGCTCGGCCACTCGCTGGGTGAGTTCCTGCGCCTGGGACAGGCGCGTCCGCTCGGCGCGCAGCAGCGTCTCACGGGAGACCTTGAGCCTTTCGCCGATCTGCTTGAGGGTTTCGCCCTTCAGGACGACGGAGCGGCACACCGCATGATGGGGCCGCAGCCCCACCGCATCGAGCCTGGCGCGCATGCGGGCCACGTTCGCGACGGGAGACACGTGGCTCAGCTGGCGCGCCACCTTGAGAAGCCGCTCCTCATGGCCGCGGGCGTTGCGGGCCAGCGCCGGATAGAGCTTGGCGGTCGCCAGATCGAGCCGCTGCCGCTTGGGCGAGAACAGGGCCTCCGGGCTCGGCAGGGCGCGGGCCGTGGCGCGCAGGTCAGCCCGGCGCCGCTCCACGAGGCGCAGGGCCGCCTCCATATGGCGGCGGGAGAGATCGTTGACCGCCGCCATGAGCTCGACGCGCACCGGCACGACCATTTCCGCTGCGCCCGTGGGCGTCGGCGCGCGCCGGTCGGCGGCGTGGTCGATGAGCGTGGTGTCGGTTTCGTGGCCCACCGCCGAGACGAGCGGGATGCCGCTCTCGGCGGCGGCGCGCACCACGATCTCCTCGTTGAAGCCCCACAAATCTTCGATGGACCCGCCGCCGCGGGCGACGATGAGCACGTCGGGACGCGGAACCGGGCCGCCGGGCGCGAGGGCGTTGAAGCCCCGGATGGCGGCGGCGACCTCAGCCGCGCAGGTGTCGCCCTGCACGCGCACCGGCCACACGAGCACCCGGCGCGGGAAGCGGTCCTCCAGCCGGTGAAGGATGTCGCGGATCACCGCGCCCGTCGGCGAGGTCACGACGCCGATGACCTGCGGCAGAAACGGCAGGGGCCGCTTCCGCTCGGCGGCGAAGAGCCCTTCCGCCTGGAGCTTGCGGCGGCGTTCCTCAAGGAGGGCCATGAGCGCGCCGATGCCCGCGGGCTCCAGCATCTCGATGACGATCTGATACTTGGACGAGCCCGGGAAGGTGGTGATGCGCCCAGTGGCGATGACCTCCATCCCCTCCTCGGGCCGGAATTTCAGCTTGGCGAAGGAGCCCTTCCAGATCACCGCGTCGATGCGGGCGTTCTGGTCCTTCAGGGAGAAATAGGCATGCCCCGAGGAATGAGGCCCGCGATAGCCCGACACCTCGCCCCGCAGTCGCACATGGCCGAACGCATCCTCCAGGGTGCGCTTGAGGGCGCCCGCAAGATCGGAGACCGACCATTCGTGGGCATTCGAGGGGGCTTTCTCTGCGAACATGAGGCGAACCTAATCCGCCCGGCCACCCTCTGCCAAGGGCGCGGGGACAACTGCCCTTCACAATGACAAGCTATCCCCTGTGCATTTCGCCGCGCCCTCCGGACAAGCCTTTGCCGTGCACTTTCCGGGTAGGCGAGTCTGTCCCGAACCGCTAAAGCATCGGACCCAAAAGTGGATTTGCACTTTTGGGAGCGATCCGATGCTTCTTTCTTGGAGGAGCGCGTCGTTTGGGCGCAAAACCGGGTCCACTTTTGCGCACGATGCGCTAAGAGCCAAGCGTCATCAGGAGGCAGCCCATGAACATTCTTCTCATCGGTTCCGGCGGACGGGAACATGCCCTGGCCCGCAGCCTCTCGGCGAGCGCCCTCTGCGACAGGCTCCTCATCGCCCCCGGCAATCCCGGCACGGCGCAGCATGGCACCAACGTGGCGCTGGACGTGGCGGATCACCGGGCGGTGATCGATTTCTGCCGGACGATGGGCGTCGATTTCGTGGTGGTGGGGCCCGAGGCTCCGCTCGTGGCGGGCCTCGTGGACGATCTGCAGGCTGCCGGCATCAAGGCCTTCGGGCCGAGCAAGGCCGCCGCCCAGCTCGAAGGCTCGAAGGCCTTCACCAAGGATTTCTGCGCCGAGTTCGACATTCCCACCGCCGCCTACCGGCGCTTCACCGATGCGCAGGCCGCGAAAGCCTATGTGCGCAGCTACGGCGTGCCGATCGTCGTGAAGGCGGACGGGCTGGCCGCCGGCAAGGGGGTCGTGGTCGCCATGTCCTTCGAGGAGGCGGAAGCCGCCATCGACATGATGATCGGCGGCGGCCTCGGCGCGGCCGGGGCCGAAGTGGTGATCGAGGCCTATCTCGAAGGCGAGGAGGCGAGCTTCTTCGCGCTGTGCGACGGCACGCATGCGATCCCCTTCGGCACCGCGCAGGACCACAAGCGCGTCTTCGACGGGGACAAGGGCCCCAATACCGGCGGCATGGGCGCCTACTCCCCCGCCGCCGTGCTGACGCCGGAGCTGCAGGCCCGCGTGATGGCCGAGATCATCGCGCCGACGCTCGCCGGCATGAAGGCACGCGGCGCGCCCTATACGGGCATTCTCTATGCGGGACTGATGCTCACCGCCGACGGCCCGAAGCTCATCGAATACAATGCGCGCCTCGGCGATCCGGAAACCCAGGTGCTGCTGCCGCGCCTCAAATCCGACCTCGTCACCGCGCTGGTCGCCGCCTGCGACGGGGTGCTGAACAGCATCTCCCTGCAATGGTCGGACGAAGCGGCGCTCACCGTCGTCATGGCGGCCAAAGGCTATCCGGGAGCGGTCGAGAAGGGCTCGCAGATCAAGGGGATCGACAGGGCCGAGGCGTCGGCCGACGTGATCGTCTTCCATGCGGGCACGAAACAGGACGGCGACAGGATCCTCGCCAATGGCGGGCGCGTCCTCAATGTGACGGCTCTCGGCAAGACCATCTCCGAGGCGCAGGCCAGGGCCTACGAGGCCGTCGACAGGATCGACTGGCCGGAGGGCTTCTGCCGCCGGGATATCGGCTGGCGCGCCATCGAGCGGGAAAAGGCGTGAGGCGCCTTCGCCCGTCGGTTGTCGCCGCAGGAGGATGTTTTTCCCGTCCGGGTTGCGCCTCATTTTTCTTTGAGGGCGCAATTCCTTTTGAGCAGAAATGATCTAGCTTCTCAAAAGCCCCCATTGCAACCGGTGAGCGAACTTCCATGAGCGACGATCTCTTCCCCGATTTCGAGAGCCACTGGATCGATACGGAGGCCGGGCGCATCTTCGCCCGGACGAAGGGAACCGGAGAGCCGCTCGTTCTGCTGCATGGCTTTCCCCAGACCCATGCCATGTGGCACCATCTCGCGCCCGCGCTCGCCGAGACGCACAGGGTCGTCTGCATGGACCTGCGCGGCTATGGCTGGTCCACGGCGCCCAAGAGCGATGCGAAGCACGAGACCTATTCCAAGCGCGCCATGGGCCGGGACGTGATCGAGGTCATGGAGGCCCTGGGCCACGTGCACTTCACGGTCATCGGGCACGACCGCGGGGCGCGGGTCGCCTACCGGCTCGCCCTCGACCATCCGGGCCGCGTGGATCGCCTTGCGCTCCTCGACATCCTGCCGACCTACCATGTGTGGGAGCGGATGCGGGCCGGAGCGATTCCGGAAGCGCATTGGGGCTACCTGTCCCAACCCTACCCGACGCCGGAAGAGGAGATCGGCCGCGACCCCATCCCCTATTTCGAAGGGCTGATGCGGTCCTGGTCGGCCGCCGGCGACCTGAGCGCCTTCGACCGGCGGGCGCTCGAATCCTACAGGCGGAGCTGCAACGAACCCACCCGCATCCACGCCTTCTGCGAGGACTACCGGGCCGGCGCCACCCGCGACATCGAGGCCGACGAGGCGGACCTTGCCGCAGGCCGGACGATCCAGTGCCCGACCTGCGTGATCTGGAGCGATTACTATCTCGTCAGCGGCTCGGTCGGCCATGAGCAGAAGCCCCTCGACATCTGGCGCCGCAGCTTCGCGCCCAAGGCGGGGGGCGTCGGCGTGACGTCAGGGCATTTCGTGGCCGAGGAGAACCCGGGCGCGACCCTGGAGGCTCTGCAGGCCTTCCTCGGGAGCGAAGCCTGAGAAGCGCGGCGCCCTCTCAGCGCCGCTCCTCGAAGAAGCCCTTGAGCAACGCCGCAGCCTCGCTCTCGCGGATGCCGCCATAGACCTCCGGGGCGTGGTGGCAGGTGGGCTGGCCGAAGAAGCGCACGCCGTTGTCCACCGCCCCGCCCTTCGGGTCGTAGGCCGCGTAATAGACCCGACGGATGCGGGCGAAGGAGATCGCCGCCGCGCACATGGTGCAGGGCTCGAGCGTCACATAGAGGTCGCAGCCAAAGAGCCGCTCGTCGCCCAGCGCCTCGCAGGCGCGGCGGATGGCGAGCATTTCCGCATGGGCCGAGGGATCCTTGAGCTCCCGCGGGCGGTTGCCCGCCGAAGCGACGACGCGCCCGTCCCTGACGATGGCGGCCCCGACCGGCACCTCGCCCCGCGCGGCGGCGGCGCGGGCCTCGTCGAAGGCCACGCTCATGGGATCGCGGCCGGGGTCGCCTCTGCCGGGATCAAGCGGTTTGTGCTCGGCGTTGTCCATCGCTCTCGCTTCTCGTGTTCTCCTCTGCTATCAGGCTCTCATGACCGACAGCAACGACGATAATCGTAGGGGCCGTTCCTCGGGACGCTCCGACCGCGGCCGCACTTCCGGTGACAGGCCCTTCCGCAAATCCCGCGAAGGCGGCGAACGTCCGTTCCGCGCCCGGGGCGACGACGAGCGCCCGCGCAAGCCTCGCGCGGCAGGAGACAAGCCTTTCCGCAGCCGCGACAATGACGAGCGCCCGCGCCGTCCGCGGCCCGAGGGCGACAAGCCGTTCCGCGCCCGCCGCGAGGATGGGGACCGTCCTTTCCGGAGCCGTTCCGAGGGCGGCGACAAGCCGTTCCGCAGCCGGGGTGGCGATGACCGCCCGCGCCGCTTCGACCGTTCCGCCGAGGATCGTCCTCGCCGTCCGCGTGAGGAGCGTCCTGCAATCCAGGCCGAGCCCCAGGAGCCGGTGGAGGACCGCATCGCCAAGGTCATCGCCCGCGCCGGCGTCGCCTCCCGTCGCGATGCGGAGGCGATGATCGCGGAAGGCCGCGTGACCCTCAACGGCAAGGTGCTCGAAAGCCCGGCCATCAACGTGACCGCCGCCGACACGATCACCGTGGACGGCGAGCCCCTGCCCGCCAAGGAGCGCACCCGCCTGTGGCTCTACCACAAGCCGCGCGGCCTCGTGACCACGGCCCGCGACCCGGAGGGCCGCCCCACCGTGTTCGAGAACCTGCCCGAGGACCTGCCCCGCGTGGTGGCCGTGGGCCGGCTCGACATCAACACCGAAGGGCTTCTGCTTCTCACCAATGACGGCGGCCTCGCCCGCGTGATCGCCCATCCGGATACCGGCTGGCTGCGCCGCTACAAGGTGCGCGCCCATGGGGACATCACCCAGGCCGATCTCGACGGCCTGCGCGACGGCATCTCTATCGACGGCATCGATTATGGCCCGGTCGAGGCGCGCCTCGACCGCGTGCAGGGCGACAACGTGTGGATCACGATGGGCCTGCGCGAGGGCAAGAACCGCGAGATCAAGCGCATCCTCGAACATCTCGGCATGCAGGTGAACCGCCTGATCCGCATGTCCTTCGGCCCGTTCCAGCTCGGCGATCTCGAGCAGGGCATGGTCGAGGAGGTGCGCACCAAGGTGCTGAAGGACCAGCTCGGAGAAGCGCTGGCTGCCGAGGCGGAGGTGGATTTCGAGAGCCCCGTGCGCGAACCCGTCGCGCCCTTCGGCTCGTCGAAGAAGGAATACAGGGGCCGCGAAGAACGCGAGGAGCGCCCGGCCCGCTTCAAGCGCGACGAGGATCGCCCACGGCGCCGCCGCGACGAGGACGAGAGAACCTTCGGCTCCCGCGATGACCGTCGTGGACGCGACGAGGAAGAGCGGCGTCCGTCGCGCCTCGACGTGAAGCGGAGCGTGTGGCGGGCCGGCGAGACCGACGAGGACGCCCCGCGCAAGCGGGCGCCCCGCCGCCTCGACCCGAAGGAGGCCCGCGCGGCCAGCGCCGAGCGTCCGCGCGAGCGCGTCGGCGCCATTTCTTCGAAGGAAGGCCGCAAGGTGGTCGTGGAGCGCCTCGTGCGCCAGCCCCAGGAAGAGGAAGCTCCCGCTCCCCGCCGGGGACGCGGTGGACCGGGGGGCGAGGATCGTCCGCGCCGCCGCGCGATGGATCGCGATGCGGCTCCCGCCCGTCGTGAGCGTGAAGGCGGCGCGCGCCCGCGCCGCGATGACGACCGCCCGCGCAAACCCCGCGACGGCGACAAGCCCTTCCGTGCGCGGAGCGAAGGCGACCGGCCTTTCCGCAGCCGCGACAATGAGGAGCGTCCCCGCCGACCGCGGCCTGAGAGTGGCGACAAGCCCTTCCGCGCCCGCCGCGATGAGGGCGACCGCCCCTTCCGCAGCCGTGGCGAGGATGAGCGTCCGCGCCGCGGACCACCGAAAGGCGGCGCACCCTCCCGGGGAGGTCCGCGCGGCGGAGGCTTCAAAGGCGGCCCCTCGAAGGGCGGTTTCAAGGGCGGCTCGAAAGGCGGGCCGCGCGGTCGCCGCTGATGGGGGCTGAACCATGAGAATCGTGGGCGGACGCTGGCGCGGCCGCTCGCTCAAGGGGCCGAGCTCGGACGCCATCCGCCCGACCTCGGACCGCCTGCGCGAGACGATCTTCAACATTCTCCAGCACGGCTACGACGATCCCATCGAGGGCGCACGCGTCCTCGACCTGTTTGCCGGCACCGGTGCGCTGGGCCTCGAAGCGCTGTCCCGAGGTGCGGCCTTCGCGCTTTTCGTCGACGACGGCGCGCAGTCCCGCGGCATCATCCGCGAGAACGTGGAAGCCTTGGGCGCGGGCGGCTCCACCCGCCTCTTTCGCCGCGACGCCACGCGCATGGGAGACGCCGCGCCAAATGCGCCTTTCTCCGTGGTGTTCTGCGACCCGCCCTACGGCAAGGACCTCGCCCCGAAGGCCCTGCGCTCCTGCGCCGAGGGCGGCTGGCTCGCGCCCGACGCCCTCGTGATCGTGGAAGAAGCGCAAGGCGCCGAGGTCACGCTGCCGGAGCGATTCGAGGAAATCGAGCGGCGCGACTACGGCGAGACGAAGGTGGTGTTCGGGCGCTACCGGGCCTGACTACCTTCAAGGCTTTGATAGATGATCCTGAGCATCATTGGCGTGCTTTCAACGCTTGCCCAAGCCTAACGACCGCAGCAACTAGAACTGCAACCACAAGCCATATCCTCAGCATAAACTCGTATACATCTGCGTCGTAGGCAGCTTCACCATCAAGTGCGAATAACAACTTCCACACATATCGTGAGGGCATTGGCACCTCGAGTTGGTTCAGCACTCTCATAGTAAAGACTGTGACAATGGAGATCAGTAAAATTATGAAACTAAGCGTAAGTACTGCCCTACGCTTCTGCAGCGGTCGAAAGTAGGCTGAAATCGCAGACAGCACCGACAATCCAACCCAAAGTACAAGCGTTACAATATCTGAAGTTTCGTTTGAGGGAGTCGGCGGGGTTGGGAAGAAGATAATAAGTGGCCCAATTCCAACAACCAAAACAGCTGTCAGTACGATCCCGTACCAGAAACTGGCGAAGAACCCGCCTTCAGAAACTCTCATGAAACGCCTTGATAGCCACTAGACGACTGCTACAATGTTACTTAATATCAGCTCGGTCATCTCCTGGCCAGATATAAGGCTCTGCTTCAGCAGAGCATGAGCGATGACGCTCACCATCTGGTATGGTTTAACCGCAAGGACCGCCTCAGGCTGAAGCCAGAACGTTTGCTCGCTCTAAGCAATCAAGACGGTTGTCCTAACGACAATTCTGAATAACATTGCGACCTCACATCGCGCGCTGTCGTTGCGATTTGCGAGGGAAGAACCGTCATGGCCGAACCGTTTCTCTGGGGATCCCGAATCGCACTCCCAACGGGGCTCGTTCCACATGATGTCCCCCATGTGACGGCGCTGGCCAACGGCACCTTCCTGGTGCTCGGGAAGGTAGGAACACACCCGTCCATCAAGATGAAGGCCTGGATCTACAATGCCGATGGATCCATCAAGGAAGAAAGGGATCTCGACGTTCCCGCCTACGGCAGGTGGAGTCAGCCAGACTTCATGGAAAGTGTCCTGACCCGACTAGTCGCGGTTGAACTCCCGGATGGCCGCATCGGCATTATGGCGACCGCAGATGAGCGGGGCAGCGGCTTCTATGTTGCCTTCGCGGCGCTCTTTAGCGCCGATCTGACCCCGCTCGGTCCACCCAAGCCCCTTGCTGGTCTCAATCCCGACGGAACCCAGTCGACCGGGTGGTACAGATCCGATGCGATCGTGAGTCTTGGGAACGGTGACGTCGCCATTACCTACTACAGGGTCCCCATAGATGGCACATCCTCGGAGGATGTCTTCATCCGCATTCTGAAGGCTGATGGAACCCTTTCCGATCCCACGAGGCTCGGTTCCGCAGAGACGCAAATTGCGGGAGACAGCATCACCGACATGACGGCTCTGCCCAGCGGCGACATCGTCATCGTGACGCGAGAGAACGCATCGACTCTCAAGGGCTATGTGCTCACGCCATCCGGTGCCGGTGGGCCGTCTGCATCGACATCTTTTGAGATCTCAACAAGCACATCGCCCCAAAAAGCTGCAGTCAAGGTCACCGTTCTCAATGACGGCGGCTTCGTTGTGACATGGATGGAGCAAGGCTCGGCAGGAACCCCGGACTACAATGCCTTCTTCAGAATCTACAAGCCTGACGGCACACCTCTATCCGACGTGAAGGCCATTCCCAGTATCACTCTCCCAGAGCTCCTACTGGCTGGCAACTCGGACGTTCTCGCCTTGCCGAACGGCGGATTTGCTGTGGCCTATGAGAAGGCGACGCAACTCAGCGGTGGCGCACCGGTATTGGAAGTCCACATCGCCCTTTTCGACAAGAATGGAACACGCGTGACCGAGGACCTCCGTGTCAGTGGCGCTGCGACGACTTCCTCCATCTATCTTGAGGAGCTTCACCTCATGGCCGATGGACGGATTCTCGTTCGCCACTCGCAAGGCATCCAGATCGTCGACCCGCGCGATGAGGCGGTGTCGCTGACCGGCACCATTCGGGACGACCAGTATATCGGCACCGCGTTCAAGGACACGATGGAGGGAGGCGGCGGGCGCGATTCCCTCGTCGGCGCGGGCGGCAACGATCGGCTCACGGGCGGCGACGGCGACGACAGGCTGTTCGGCGATGCGGGAGCGGACACGCTGCAAGGCGGAAGCGGCACCGACTTCGTTTCATTCGCGAATGCGCAATCGGGCGTGACGGCGAGCCTTGCGGGCGGCACCCGGGGCGATGCGGCGGGCGACGTCTACAGCGGCATCGAGGGATTGATCGGCTCTTCGTCCGGCGATGTCTTCACCGGCAACGGATCGGCCATCCTCATGGGAGGACGCGGCAACGACGTGTATTATGCCAGGAGCAAGGACAGCGTGCGCGAAACCGCCGGCGAAGGCCGCGACACGGTCATCGCCCGCAGCAGCTTCGCGCTGCGCCCGGATGCGGAAGTCGAGGCGCTCAAACTCTCCGGCGTGTCGTCCAGAACGGCGGCCAATCTGACCGGCTCGAACACCGACAATGCGATCACCGGCCACGCGGGCGTCAACACGCTCAAGGGCCAGGGCGGCAACGACGTGCTCAAGGCGTCCTCCGGCAACGACAGGCTCTATGGCGGCACCGGCAACGACACGCTCCACGGCGGCTCGGGCAACGACAGCTTGAAGGGCGAAAGCGGACGCGACGTCTTCGTGTTCGACACCAAGCCGAGCAAGAGCAGCAATGTCGACCGGGTCTACGACTTCAACCCGAAATACGACTCGTTCTGGCTCGAGAACAAATACTTCACCAAGCTGGGCAAGGGCTCCCTCTCCAAGCCGGTGAAGTTCACCTCGGACATGTTCGTGAAGGGTGCGCAGGCGAAGGACCGGGAGGACCGCATCATCTACGACAAGGACACCGGCGCGCTCTATTACGATGCCGACGGCACGGGCGCGAAGGCGCAGGTGAAGATCGCGACCTTAGGCAAAAACCTCAAGCTCACCTATCACGATTTCTTCGTGATCTGAGCGGGATCGGAGACGGCGTAGCTCAACCTGTCTGCGCTTCTCATTGCTCTCCCTTCATGCCATGGCTATACCCACCTCTTCGTTCTTCGGCTGAGGAAAGGCTCGTCATGAAGGCAGTTCTCTTCGAACAGTTCGGTCAGCCGCCGCGCGTGCAGAGCGTCCCCGATCCGTCGCCGTCGCCGGACGGCGTCGTGATCAAGGTGGAGGCGACGGGCCTTTGCCGGAGCGACTGGCATGGCTGGATGGGCCACGATCCGGATGTCGTTCTGCCGCATGTGCCGGGGCATGAACTGGCGGGCACCGTGCTCGCGACAGGCAAGCAGGTGACACGCTGGAAAAAGGGCGATCGCGTCACGGTGCCGTTCGTGGGTGGATGCGGGCATTGCCATGAATGTCATTCCGGCAATCATCAGGTCTGCGAGCAGCAGTTCCAGCCGGGCTTCACCGCCTGGGGTTCGTTTGCGGAATATGTGGCCGTGGATTACGCGGACACGAACCTCGTCGCCTTGCCCGAGGAACTCGACTTCGTCACCGCCGCGAGCCTCGGCTGCCGCTTTGTCACGTCGTTCCGCGCCGTCGTCGACCAGGGCCGCGTGAAGCCCGGCGAATGGGTGGCCGTGCACGGCTGCGGCGGCGTCGGCCTGTCGGCGATCATGATCGCAACCGCCATGGGCGCGAATGTGATCGCCGTCGATCTGACGGAGGAGAAGCTCGCCTTCGCCCGCACCATGGGTGCGGTCGCGACCGTCAATGCGCGCGACAAGGCCGACGTGGTCGGCGCGGTGAAGGAGATCACCAGGGGCGGCGCGCATGTCTCCATCGACGCGCTGGGAAGTCCCGCCACCTGCTTCAACTCGATCGCGAACTTACGCCGCCGCGGACGTCATGTGCAGGTCGGCCTCATGGTCGGCGACCATGCCCGCGCGCAGGTGCCGATGGCGCAGATCATCGCGCATGAGCTTGAAGTCTACGGCAGCCACGGCATGCAGGCCTTCCGCTACCAGGACATGCTGGCGATGATCCGCACGGGCAAGCTCGCGCCCCAGAAGCTCGTCGGCAAGCATATCGGCCTCGACGAGGCCCCTGCCGCCCTCATGGCCATGGACAGGTTCGAGGGCCTGGGCATCAGCGTCATCACGCGCTTCTGAAGGCCCTGGCCTTTCCCGCTCCCTTCGACGAGGCCGGCATTGTTGAACGGGCGCGCGGCGCGCTATGTAACATCCCGACGCGATTGTCTTTCTGGAGAGTGCGATGGCCTACCTGCCCGCCGGGAACCGTTACGATGACATGATCTACAACCGCTGCGGCCGCAGCGGGTTGAAGCTCCCTGCCATCTCCCTCGGCCTCTGGCACAATTTCGGCGAGGACAAGTCGACTGCTACGGCGCGTGAGATCTGCCGCACCGCCTTCGATTGCGGCATCACCCATTTCGACCTCGCCAACAATTACGGCCCTCCTCCGGGCTCGGCGGAAGCGCTGTTCGGCGAGATCCTGCGCAAGGACTTCCACGCCCTGCGTGACGAACTCGTGATCTCCACCAAGGCGGGCTATCGCATGTGGCCCGGCCCCTATGGCGAATGGGGCAGCCGCAAGTACCTGCTCTCCAGCCTCGACCAGAGCCTCAGGCGCATGGGGCTCGACTATGTCGATATCTTCTATTCCCATCGCTTCGACCCGGACACGCCGCTGGAGGAAACCATGCTGGCGCTCGACTCGGCGGTGCGGCAGGGCAAGGCGCTCTATGTCGGCCTCTCCTCCTACAACAGCCAGCGCACCTGCGAGGCGCTTGCCATTCTGCGCGAGCTGAAGACACCCTGCATCATCCACCAGCCGAGCTATTCCATGCTCAACCGCTGGATCGAGGAGGACGGGCTGCTCGACACCCTCGACGCGTTCGGCATGGGCTCCATCGTTTTCTCGCCGCTGGCGCAGGGCATGCTGACGGGGAAATATCTGGCCGGCATTCCGGAGGAGAGCCGCGCGGCGCAGGGAAAGTCCTTGCGCACGACATTCCTCAACGAGGAGAACCTCTCGCGCATCCGCAACCTCAACGCCATCGCCGAGCGGCGCGGGCAAAGCCTCGCGCAGATGGCACTCGCCTGGGTGCTGCGCGGCGGGCGCGTCACCTCCGCCCTCATCGGCGCCAGCCGCCCCGAGCAGGTGAAAGATTGCGTCGGCGCGCTCAAGAATCTGTCCTTCACGGTCGAGGAGCTGGCCGAGATCGACCTTTACGCCACCGAGGGCAACCTGAACATCTGGGCGGCCTCGGCGGAACGGCAGGGACCCTCACGCTGAAGCATTCTTCGGCGACATGGAGTCTGTTCGCCGTCAAAGAATGCGGCCTGTTTCTGGAGACGAGGACGCCTCATACCTTAGGCTAATAATCCTTTAGAGGTAATTGAGAAGACGGTTAACAAATGGTTAATGCCGAGCCTCATTGGCCATTTGACCCGGGCTTCCTTCATGGCTTCCAGCACGTTCGCCTTCGACAACCGCCGGCAATCCAGGCGCTTCGGCACGCACCATCCGGCGAAGATCGTGCTGGGTCCCGATGCGATGATCTCCTGCATGGTCAAGGACATCTCGACCGGCGGCGCCAGGCTCGCGGTGAACCCGCAGATGGACCTGCCCGAAAGCTTCGCGCTGTTCATCGCGGCCCATGACCTTCAGGTGCGCCAGGCGCGGATCTGCTGGCGCAACGGCGGGTTCGCAGGCGTCGCTTTCAGCGATGCCGAAGCCCCGCCTTCCGTGCACGCGCCCCAACCGTCATCGTTCGAGGAATTCCTGGACCAGGCCGTCCTGCCGGCCCACCTCGCCGCTCCGGCGCGTAAGGATCTCAAGCTCTACAGCAAAGCCGCCTGAAGGCTGAATTGTTTCACCGGAAGCGCCCGATGGCGCAGGCCTGAATCACCGCCGCCCGAACAGGCGCTCGATGTCGCTGAGCTTCAGCTCCACATAGGTCGGCCGTCCGTGATTGCACTGGCCGGAGAGCGGCGTCGCCTCCATCTCGCGCAACAGGGCGTTCATCTCCTCCGGACGCATGCGGCGTCCGGCGCGGATGGAGCCATGGCAGGACATGCGCGAGAGCACGGCGTCGAGCCGCTCCTCCAGCGGGTTCGCAGCCCCCTGCCCCCATTCGGCGAGCGCATCGGCCACGTCCTGCACCAGCGCCTTGATGCGCCCGCCCGCGAGCGCCGAGGGCACCTCGCGCACCAGCAGCGCGCCGTGTCCGAAGGGCTCGACCACGAGGCCGAGATCTTCCAGCGCCGGAGCCTCCGCCAGCACCCGGTCGGCGTCCACGGGATCGAGATCGACCACCTCGGGAATCAGCAGCAATTGCCGCGCGATGCCGGACGAGGCGCGCTCGCGCTTCAGGCGCTCGTAGACGAGGCGCTCATGCGCCGCGTGCTGGTCGACGATGACGATGCCGTCCTGCGTCTGCGCGACGATATAGGTGCCGTGGAGCTGCGCGCGGGCGGCGCCGAGCGGAGCCCCCTCCGCTTCGGGCTCGACATCGGCGAGCGTCGCGCGGCTGTCGGCGAAAGGCGCAGCAAATTCGGGCAGGCTCGCCTGCCTTTCCGCAAGGCCTGAAGCCGGAATGACGGATTGTTCCGGCTTGTCGAGGGGGGCCTGCCAGTTCGCGAAGGCGCTCGTGGGCCTGATCGCGTGGGGGCGATGCGGATAGGCGGAGCGCATGGGCAGAGGCGCGCCCTGGGGACGCAGGCTCTCCAGCGTGCGCGTGCCCCCGGTCGAAGAGGCGCGGAAGGCATGGCGGGTGATCGCCTCCTTCAGCGCCGCCACCACGAAGCCGCGCACGAAGGCCGGATCGCGAAAACGCACTTCCGTTTTGGCCGGATGCACGTTCACGTCCACGGCACGCGGGTCGAGTTCGATCATGATGGCGAGGACCGGATGGCGGTCGGAGGCCATCACATCCGCATAGGCGCCGCGCACGGCCCCGAGGAGCAGCTTGTCGCGCACGGGCCGCCCGTTGACCACGAAATGAACCGCGGCGCCCGTGCCGCGGTGATAGGTCGGAAGGCTCGCGAAGCCCGTGAGCCGCACGCCCTCGCGCTCGACGCCGATGGACATGGCGTTCTCGTGGAACTCCGCTCCCAGCACCCGCGACAGGCGACGCAGGAAGCCGTGCTCGCCCGGCTCCTCCGGCGGGTAGGTGAAGGACGTGATGTGCTCGCCCGAGAGCGTGAACCGGATGGTGGGATGCGCGATGGCGAGCCGCTTGACGATCTCCGCCACGGCCTGCGCCTCGGAACGGTCGCTCTTCAGAAACTTCAGGCGCGCGGGCGTGGCGGCGAAGAGATCGGTCACCTCGACACGGGTGCCCTTGGATGCGGGCGCGGGCCGCACGGGCCCCTTCACGCCGGCCTCCACCACGATGGACGAGCCGGTCTCGGCCTCCGCCGTGCGCGTGACGATGGACAGGCGCGCCACCGCGCCGATGGAAGGCAGCGCCTCGCCACGGAAGCCGAGAGTGTTGATGGCGAAGAGGTCGCCGTCCGGCAGCTTCGAGGTGGCGTGGCGCTCCACGGCCAGCTCCAGATCCTCGGGCGTCATGCCCCTGCCGTCGTCCACGATGCGGATCAGGCGGCGGCCGCCCGCCTCCAGGGCGATCTCGATGGAGGTCGCCCCCGCATCGACCGCGTTCTCGACCAGCTCCTTCACGGCCGCAGCCGGGCGCTCCACCACCTCGCCGGCGGCGATGCGGTCGACAAGAATGGGATCGAGACGGCGGACGGGCATAAGGCCTTCGAGGCTTTCAGAATCGGATGGAGGCAAGATAGGCGCTCGAGGCCGGGGAAACCAGAACGCGCGACGTTATTCCCCTGCCCGTTTGGCCTTCCGGGGAAGCTCATGGCCCAACAAGCTGCGGGCCTCGGATCGGATCGTTTTGTAAAAACAGTGACACCTGTCTTGTCACGCCTTGGAAAGAGCTTTCTCCGGCCCGCACCCTCAGAGACGCTTCGCCTTTAGGCTAAAGCAACATCCATAAGGATCAAAGGATTAAGCCGCACACATAACCCGCCTCAAGGTTTTCCCAGCAAGATCAAGGCCTTGGCGCCGTCGAGAAAAGGAGAGCGATTTGTCAATGATTTACAAATTGACTTCAGCCCTTTTGTAAAGCTTGACACCTGGACCTTAACGCGCCTTCTCCGCCCCGAACGGAGCCGCTAGTTCCTCGTTCAACCTTCCCAGAACGAGGAATACGAACGTGGCTTACCAAAATCACATCGCGCAGGCTCAGACGCTCATCGAAAGGCAGAACACCTGGAACGGCATCGACCCCGAATCCGTCGCCCGGATGCGCCTTCAGAACCAGTTCAAGACGGGCCTCGACATCGCGCGCTACACGGCCCGGATCATGCGCGAGGACATGGCGGCCTATGACGCCGACCCCTCGCTCTACACCCAGTCCCTGGGCTGCTGGCACGGCTTCATCGGCCAGCAGAAGATGATCGCGATCAAGAAGCACTTCGGCTCCACCAAGCGCCGCTACCTTTACCTCTCGGGCTGGATGGTCGCCGCCCTGCGCTCGGAATTCGGCCCCCTGCCCGACCAGTCGATGCACGAGAAGACCAGCGTTCCCGCGCTCATCGAGGAACTCTACACCTTCCTGCGCCAGGCGGACGCCCGCGAACTCGGCATGCTCTTCCGCGATCTCGATGCCGCGCGCAAGAGCGGCAACATGGTGAAGGAACGGGAGATCCTCTCGGCCATCGACAATTACCAGACGCATATCGTGCCGATAATCGCCGACATCGACGCGGGCTTCGGCAATGCGGAGGCCACCTATCTGCTCGCCAAGAAGATGATCGAGGCGGGCGCCTGCTGCATCCAGATCGAGAACCAGGTCTCGGACGAGAAGCAGTGCGGCCACCAGGACGGCAAGGTCACCGTTCCGCACGAGGACTTCCTCGCCAAGATCCGCGCCGTGCGCTACGCCTTCCTCGAGCTCGGCGTCGATGACGGGCTGATCGTGGCGCGCACGGATTCCCTCGGCGCAGGCCTCACGAAGCAGATCGCCTTCAGCCGCGAGCCGGGCGACATCGGCGACCTCTACAACGGCTTCCTCGACTGCGAGGAGATCACGCCTGAGACCTGCCGCAACGGCGACGTGGTGATCAACCGCAATGGCAAGCTCCTGCGTCCCAAGCGGCTGCCGAGCAACCTGTTCCAGTTCCGTCCCGGCACGGGCGAGGATCGCTGCGTGCTCGACTGCATCACGGCGCTCCAGCACGGCGCGGATCTTCTCTGGATCGAGACCGAGAAGCCGCATGTGGAGCAGATCGCCGGCATGGTGGACCGCATCCGCGAGGTCATTCCGAACGCGAAGCTCGTCTACAACAACTCGCCGTCCTTCAACTGGACCCTCAACTTCCGCCAGCAGGTCTACGATGCCTGGCAGAAAGCTGGCAGGGACGTGTCGCAATACGACCGCGCCAAGCTCATGAGCGTGGACTATGACAACACGGATCTCGCGAAGGAGGCCGACGAGCGCATCCGCACCTTCCAGGCGGACGGGGCCAAGCGCGCGGGAATCTTCCACCACCTCATCACGCTGCCGACCTATCACACGGCGGCGCTCTCCACCGACAACCTCGCGAAGGAGTATTTCGGCGAGCAGGGCATGCTGGGCTATGTGCGCAACGTGCAGCGCCAGGAGATCCGCCAGGGCATCGCCTGCGTGAAGCACCAGAACATGGCTGGCTCCGACATCGGCGACGACCACAAGGAATACTTCGCAGGCGAAGCCGCCCTCAAGGCCGGCGGCGTGCACAACACCATGAATCAGTTTGCGGCTTGAGACATCAGCGGGCGAGGCTCAAACGCCTCGCCCGATCCGTCATGGAGCGGCTCGCGGACTTCGGACCGCGAGCCGCTTTGCTTTTAGAAGTCTCAGCCTTGCGCGAGATACTGCTTGGCGAGGATCTTGCCCTCCTCCACCGCCGGCTGGTCGAACGGATCGACACCCATCGCATAACCGGCGAGGATGGTCTCCAGCATGAAGTGCATGAGCAGCGCGCCCACGGCGCGCTCGTCGAGCTTCTCGATGTGGATCTGCCGCGTCGGGCGGCCGTTCCTGGCCAGCGTGTCGGCGGTCGCGCGGCCCTGCGCGGCGACGAGATCGCCGATATGCTTGCCGCCGAAGCCCGGCTCGCCCGCGCGCCTGGCGAGCTTCTCGTCCATGAGCGGCCCTTTGCCCGCCACATCCGTGGTCAGCACCGTGAAGAGCTTGTCGTTGGGGCCTGCAAGATAGAGCTGGAGCTGGCTGTGCTGATCCACCGGGCCGATGGCGGCCACGGGCTGCGTGCCGTGCCCGTTCTTGCCCACACTCTCGGCCCAGAGCTGCACCCACCAGCGGGTGAAGCGTTCGAGCCTGTCCGCATAGGCCATGGCAACCGTAATGCCCTTGCCTGCCTTCGCCATGGCGACGTTGAGCGCCGCGCCGAGCGCGGCCGGAGCATCCTTGGCCGCCGCGCCTGCGCGGAACGGCGCGTAGGCGTCGGCCGCTCCGTCGCGAATGGCCGCGATGTCGAGGCCGAGCACCGCCGCCGGCAGAAGGCCCACATTGGTGAGCACGGAATAGCGCCCGCCGATGCCCGTATGATGATCGAGGAAGCGCACGCCCTCGGGTTCGAGAAGGTCGCGAAGGGCGTTGCGGCCGCCATCCCTGCGCGGCTCCGACAGGCCGAGGAACAGGTCGTTGGGATGGGAGCGCAGGCCCGCGCGCTCCAGGGCCGTGAGCACGGCGATGGTCTGCATCAGCGTCTCGCCCGTGCCGCCGGATTTCGAAATCGCGACGAACTTGGTCGCGGAGAGCGGGAGCTTGTGAAGAATGCGGTCGAAGGTGATCGGATCGAGATTGTCGAGGAAATGGACGCGCGGGCTTTCGGTGAAGCGTCCGGCGCCCGGCACCGCGTAATCCCGCAGCTGCGCCAGCGTCTGCCCGCCCAGGCTCGACCCGCCCGTGCCGAGGAACACCACGTCGGTGGCATCGTCCCGCAGGAAGGCGGCCGCCTCGCGGATGCTGGCCAGGTCGTCCGTCGTGCGGGGCATGTGAAGCAGGGGCAGCCGGCCTGACGCATCGTCATCCGCAAGCCGCTTCATGGCCTCGCCCACCTTCGCAAGCGCCTCGTCCAGTGCCGCCTGCGGCAGACCGCCTTCCCCGATTCTGGATTCGAGGGCAAGTTCGATCGATTGCTGCAGGGCCATGAGGGGATACTCCGACTCGGTCTCATTCAAGATAGGAAAAGCGAACTTTAGAGCGTCGCCCTCGGGAGGGCTAGGGCCCATAACCCTCTCCAGATAAAGAGCTGCGTCACTTTTAGCCGAGCGGCCTGGATTGCTGATGAACCAAAAAAATTATATAATATATAGTTACATAATTATAAGTGGACTCATAGATGGCGACAGGTATCAGAGACGCTTCCAAGACCGGCAATTTGTATATTGACCCTCTGCTGTCGGGATGGAAATGGGATGGAGGGCCCGTGACCTACGGCTTTGCTCAATCCGTAGCGGCTTATGAAAATTTAAATAACTACTACTATGGCTTCCCGCTATATCACTTCCAGCCGCTGTCCTCTTTATCTACAGCAGCGTATCAAGGCCTCCTGACTGGTCAGCGATCATTAGCCGAGACCTCAATGATCCTGACACCTGTTTCAGGTTTCACAAACCTGACTTTCGCCCAAACGGATCCGTCGACAACGCATACGGATATGCGTTTCGGAATGTCATCGCTTGCTCCCTATGCAACTGGTCTCCTTCCTGGCGAGCACGCAGATAGAAGCGGCGCCGATGGCGATGTCTGGATTGGCAATACAGGCGCTTATGGGGCAGCGTTTAAGCTACAAAATCCTGTGAATGGATCCTGGGGCTATTACACACATGTGTGGGCTCTTGGGAAAGCCCTAGGCCTAAATGCTGGATATATGGATATTCCAGACGACAAGGATTTTCAAGAATACACGATCATGACCTACAATAGTGGTCCTATCGTAGAGTTGCCTGAATCTAGGCCGATAAAATCCGGCCTCTTTGGTAATTCACCAGAAATCCAAAATCTCAATTATTATTATCCTCAAACTTACATGATGCTGGATATCGCTGCGCTTCAGCAGATGTACGGCGCCAACTACAATTTTCGTGACACTGATACCGTTTACAGATGGAGCCCAACGACAGGTGCCGTTTATGTTGATGGAGTGCTGAATGGGGTGCTCGGAGACGGTCTGACGGACCACGAGAAAGCAAATAAGATCCTACAGACAATCTGGGATGGCGGTGGCATCGATACCTACGATCTGTCCAGCTACTCCACCGATCTCAAAGTCAACCTTGCCCCAGGAGAGTACTCCACCTTCAGCGAAGGGCAGCGGATGTATCTCGGCCGAGATGTCCATGACGAAAATTGGTATGCGCGAGGAAATGTTTACAACGCATTGTTGTTCAACAGTGATCCGCGCTCACTAATCGAGAACGCAAAAGGCGGCTCCGGTAACGACATTCTCATTGGCAACCTTGCCGCCAACCAATTGTGGGGCGGTGAGGGTAAGGATACTTTCACAGGCGGTGCAGGCAACGACGTGCTCGACGGCGGAGTCGGCAGCGACATCGCCATCTTCAGCGGCGCCAAAGCCAGTTACACCATCACCCAAGTTGCCGAAGGCAGCTTTGTAGTCACCGATACCCGCACCAATGGCGATGGCGAAGATGTTCTCGTTAACATCGACCTAGCCAAATTCAACGACCAAACCGTAGCGCTTATTCCGTCGGTACAGCCTGCGCTGCCGATCGCCACTAAGCCAGACGCGAATGTCGTTCTTGGAGGAAGGGGGCGTGACAAGCTCTATGGCAGTGGCGGCGACGACAAAATAAATGGCCTTGAAGGCAGCGACCGTTTGGTTGGCGGATCAGGCAAGGACGCCTTCATCTTTAGCACCGAGCTTGGGACGAACGAAACCGACCGGCAGGTAAACTTCGACACGATTGCTGACTTTGCATTGAAACAGGACGAGATTTGGCTCGACAACGCTGTTTTCAAGAAACTCGGTGCGGCAGGCGGCACACTCAAAGAGTCATTATTCACTGTTGGCTCCAAAGCCAAGGATAAGAATGACTACCTGATCTACAACAGAAAAACCGGTGTGCTCTTCTACGATGCTGACGGTTCCGGGACTAAGTCAAAGCCTGTGGAATTCGCCCAGCTCAAGAAAAATCTTGCTCTGAAATACGACCACTTCCTCATCGTCTGATGACTCAGCTTATTGGAGAAATATCGTGTGTGTTATTTGCGAGCTGAAGGCGTCAGGCTTCAATGCGGAGGACGCATGGACGCCACATTACTTCGGATCGACGTTGGCCACAGCGAATCCGATCGTTGGCGTTTATGACGCGACAAGAACCGGTAACGCTTACATCGACGGTGTGATGTCAGGCTACAGGTGGCCCACAGGCATAACCATTCACTACGGCTTTCCAACAACCGTTGCTCCCTATGATCCTTCTTATGAGAGCAGTCCGGGAGATCAAGAATTCAATCACGATTTCATTCCTGTCTCGGCTTTTACCGCGCAAACATTTGATGCATTCCTAACTGGCGTTCGCTCAGGCGATGCTCACGCTATGACGTTGACGCCCATCATGGGGTTCACGAACATAAAACTTGTGAAAGATAGCGTCGCTACGACAGACACTCACATGCTCATAGCGACGTCATCACAGCCAGAAACTGCTTGGGCCTATTACCCGGGCAGCAAGTTTGGCGTGCGAGAAGGTGACGTTTGGTTAGGACAAAGCTACGACGACTACATAACACCTGTGAACGGCAGTTATGGCAATATGATCATGCTGCACGAGTTTGGCCATGCGCTTGGGCTGAAGCACAGCTTTGACCTGCATGAAAAGGAGGATGTCACCGTTCCCTTTGATCGGGACTTCTACGAATACACTCTGATGTCCTACTCGAAGGCTCCCTACTACCCACCCTCGATCGGACCGACTGCGGGACCTGAAGCATTCTCATATGCTTATCCGCAAACTTACATGATGCTGGATATTGCCGCACTGCAGCAGATGTATGGCGCCAATTACGATTTCCGCAGCAGCGACAATGTCTATACCTGGAGCCCAACGACCGGTGAAGCTTTTGTGGATGGCATTTCGCAGGGCCGTGAAGGCGCGACGGACAGATCGGGAAGCTACATCAAAAATTTGATTTTTCAGACCATCTGGGATGGTGGTGGCATCGATACCTATGATCTGTCGAACTACGCCAGCAATCTCAAGCTCAATCTTACTCCCGGTGGATACTCAACCTTTAGTCAAGAGCAGCGAGCAAGGCTTGGCTACTTCCCGGATCCGGAGGTTTGGTACGCTCGTGGAAATGTCTACAATGCGTTGCTGTACAATAACGACCTTCGCTCGCTGATCGAGAACGCCAAAGGTGGATCGGGACACGACATCATCCAAGGCAACCAGATCGCCAATCGCCTCTATGGACAAGATGGCAGCGATGAGCTCGAAGGAGGAAGCGGAGACGATTTCCTTTATGGCGGCAGCGGAGCGGATATAGCGATCTTTACCGGCCGTCGCTCCGAATACAAGGTTACCGAGAATGCTGACGGCACGATAACTGTCGCAGATACTGTTCTCGATAGAGACGGCGAGGACACGCTTGTCAGCATCAAGTACATTCGATTTTCTGACCAGGTACTTAGCCTTGGCCCTAATCACGCTCCTACTGGAATCTCACTTTCTCGGTCTAATGCCAGTGAAGACTTGGCTGTAGGCACCGCAGTCGCAGATCTGATTGCTGCCGATCCTGACGAAGACCAACTTGAATACAGGCTCACGTCAAATCCGGGCGGCTACTTTAAGATTGAGGATGGCCAGTTAATCCTTGCAAAGGCGCTTGATTATGAAAATCAGAAGCATCACAAAATTACCGTTGAAGGGGTAGATCCTGGAAACCTTAAGATAAGTGTCGATCTGACAATCGACGTTATGAATGTGCGCGAAGGCCGAGCACCTACTGCAATTGAAGTTTCATTTGAAACCATGGCCAGGAATACTCCGGTTGGCACGCTGTTAGGTGAGATTCAGGCTTTTGACCCGGATAACGACCTCGCTACCATTGAAATGACTCATGATGGGTACGGTGTATTCCGCTACGAGAACGGTAAGGTCTATCTCGCCAAGCCACTGGACAGCCAGGCCTCGCATCAGATCTACTTCCGAGCAAGCGATGCCGAAGGAAATCGTTTTGAACAAGCTTTCACGATCCTTGTGACCGAAGGCGGTGGCGTAGAACCTCCCATACAGCCTGATGGAACGTTAAGAATTGGCGGACAAGGACCGGACTTGTTCTATGGAACTCAAGGGAATGACACCCTTATCGGAGCCGGTGGCAATGATCGACTCTTTGGTCAAGCAGGAAAGGATCGCATAATCGGCGGAACCGGCATAGATCAATTATGGGGCGGAAGCGGCAAGGACATTTTTGTCTTTGATGCGAAACTCGATGCCAAACGCAATCTCAACAAAATCAAGGATTTCTACTACGGTGACATGATTTGGTTGGATAATCATATCTTCAAGGTCCTTGGAAAGACGGGCTCGGAGAAGAAACCCGCTAAGCTCAAAAGCGGATACTTTGCCTATGACACGGCCAAGGACAAGAATGACTTCATTATCGTGAAGAAGTCGGGCGCAATCCTTTATGATCAAGATGGCACCGGCAGCATTGCTTCTATCCAAATAGGAAGCGTCAGCAAGAGCCATGTAAAGTTCTTGAATGCCAATGACTTCTTCGTCATCTGACTTACGGAAGGGGCTCGACGCCCCTTCCCAGCCATCGCAATCGCTCACACCCCGGTCGGCCGTCCCGCGATCACGGTGAGCATCCGGCCGTCGCCGAAGATGGCCTCGCCGGCCTTGCGGATGTCGGCCTGGCTGACGGCGCCGACGAGCGCGTTGCGGCGGCCGATATAGTCGATGCCCAGGCCCTCGAAGGCGATCTGCGCCAGGGTATGGGCGATCTTCGTCGAGGTGTCGAAGCCGAGCGCGTAGGAGCCGATGAGGTAATCCTTCGCCTTCTGCAGCTCCTCGTCCGTCGGGCCTTCGCTCGTCAGCTTCGCCATCTCGTCGGAGATCACGTCGAGAGCCTCGACCACGCGCTCGTTCTTGGTGGCCGTGTAGCCCCAGGTCATGGCGGCGGAGCGGTAGCTCACGAGAGAGGTGCCGACGCTGTAGGCAAGGCCGCGCTTCTCGCGCACTTCCTGGAAGAGACGCGAGGTGAAGGCGCCGCCGCCGAGGATGTGGTTGAGCACATAGGCAGGAACGAAGCCCGGGTCGCGCCAGGCGATACCGTTCATGCCGAAGCGGATGACCGATTGCGGCACGTCGAGATCGACCACGATGCGCGAGCCCATCTTCTGCAGCGTCGCCGGTTCGATGACACTCAGCGGCGCGGCTTCGGGCAGGGAGCCGAACACCTTGTCGAGCAGGCCAGAAAGATTGTCGCCGCCGATGGCGCCGACGACTGCGATCTTGACGCGGCCCCGGGCGATGATCGCCCGATGCATCGCCACGAGATCGTCCCGCGTGATCGCAGCTACGCTCTCCGGCGTGCCGGAGGTTGCACGGCCGTAAGGATGGCCCGCGAAACCTTCCTCGAAGAAGCGGCGCGTCGCCATCACGCCCGGATCGTTCTGCTGGTACTTCAGGCCTGCGATCGTCTGCGCGCGCACGCGCTCGATGGCATCCTGATCGAAGCGCGGCTCGGCAAGGGCGAGGCGCAGCAGCTCGAAGGCCTCGTCCGCATGCTTGACGAGCGTCTTGAGGGAGCCGCCGAGCGCATCGTTGCCGGCGTTGAAAGAAAGCTCGATGGCGCGCGCCGCGAGACGCTCCTGAAACGCATCGGAATCGTAGGCGCCCGCGCCTTCGTCGAGCAGGCGGGCGAGCATCTGCGCCACGCCGGGCTTGTCCGCCGGATCGTGCGCCGAGCCGCCCTCGAAGATGAAGGAAACGGCGATCAGCGGCACGACATCGGATTCGACATGCCAGGCCTCGACGCCGCCGTCGGAGGTCAGCGCCTTCACCTGGGTCGGTGACGAGGACAGGGTTTCGACAGAAGCTGTCATGGGAACCTCAGGTTTGTCGCAGGCGGCTCAGGACGCCGACTTCTGCAGATAGCCCGTCACGGAACGGCGGGGGATGAGATAGCGCTCGGCGGCAGAGGCAAGATCGTCCTTGAGAACGCTCTCGATCTCGATAGGCCAGCGGCGCACCTCCTCGATGGTCTCGCCGATGGCGAGGGCCGAACCGTAGATGCGGGCGAGGGAGGATTGGCTGTCGGTGGAATAGATGGTTTCCGCCACAAGGCGGGTCTTGGCGCGCTCGATGGCATCCGGATCCAGCGCCTCGGACGGGATCGCCTTTAGCACCTGATCGACCGCCTCTTCGAGAGCCTGGAGCGAGACGCCTTCCGCCGGAACCGCATAGACGCAGAAACGGGTGTCCTCCATGGCGGAGGACATGTACCAGGCGCCCGCATTCACGGCGATGCCGCGCTCCATCACGAGCTTGCGGTAGAGATACGAGGTCGGCCCGCCGCCGATCACTTCGGCCAGCAGCTCGAGGGAATAGCAGTCGCGCTGCGCCGCCGTGCGGCAGGAGGGCACGAGATAGAGCCGCTGCATGGTGGGCTGCTCCACCTTGGGATCGGCCACCATGATGTGCCGGGCAGCCACGGGCTCCGGTTCGCGCGGGCGCAACCGCACCGGACGCTGGCCCCGCGGCGCGATGCGGCCATAGGTGGCGTCGGCGAGACGGCGCACCTCGTCCTCCGTGACGTCCCCGGCGACCACGAGAATGCCGTTCTCGGGCGTGTAGAAGCGGCGGTAATAGTCGAGCGCATGCTCGCGGTTGAGCGTCTCGATCTCGTGCATCCAGCCGATGATCGGAATGCCGTAGGGATGGTGCACGAAGAGCGAGGCGGCCATGGCTTCCGAGAGCTGGGCGGAGGGATCCGTCTCGACGCGCATGCGGCGTTCTTCAAGCACCACGTCGCGCTCCGGACCGATGACGCTTTCCTCCAGCAGGAGGTTCGTCATGCGGTCCGCCTCGAACTCCATCATGGTCTTGAGGTGCTCGCGGGCGACGCGCTGGAAGTAAGCCGTGTAGTCGAAGGAGGTGAAGGCGTTCTCCTGCCCGCCGAGACCGGACACCACCTTCGAGAACTCGCCCGCCGGGTGCTTCTCGGTGCCCTTGAACATCAGGTGCTCGAGAAAATGCGCGATGCCCGACTGGCCGATCGGGTCGTCTGCCGAACCGTTGCGGTACCACATCATGTGGGTGACGACAGGAACGCGGCGATCCGGGATGACGACCACGTCGAGGCCGTTGTCGAGCGTGAAGGAGGACAGATTCGGACCGCTGCCCTCCGTCCGCCCGAAAGAGGCGGATTCAGTGCGAGGAAGAGGCTTTGAAGCAGTGTCCATGACGTTTCAACCTTGGCGACATCAGATCGTTTCGCAGGATCGATTCTACGGGAATAATCAATTCGGGAGGGTACGCAAGCGAGGCCGGGTAACTTTCCTATGCGGCATAATCCTCGCCGGAGGAGGAGCCAGCTTGGCCTTTCCAGCCCCCATAACGTTTTCAGGCGAAGCGGGGGAAACCCGTTCGCCTGAAGAAGAAGGAAAAGACCGGTCTTACTGCCTGCTCTGCTGCTGGCGCAGATAGGCCTGCGGGCTGTCGGGATCGCCCATCGGCACCGGATCGGCCGATGCCTTGAGCGGGGCATTGCCCTGGGCCTTGAGGAGGTCGCCCGGAGGATCGCTGAGATAGCGGCGCTCCAGGCGGTCGCCCTGAAGCTTCGCCTCCTTCTCCGACGAGAAGGCGCGCAGCTCGTCGGGGGTCATGATGCTCTTGTCCTTTTCCCGACCCGTGGGGGCTGGAACGTTCTTGACGTAGTTGTTCGGATTGCGGCCGGCGCGCATCTCCTCGATGGAGAGAGGCTTCGCCTCCGAGTTCTTGTAGAACTCCGAGCTGGTATAGGGCGTGCGGGCCTCGCTGGCTTCCTTGCGGCGGGCCGCCACGTCGGGATCCTTGGGCCAGTTGCCGTTGCGGGCCTCGGCGCCGCCGCCCGGCGCGGGAGCCGGCAGGTCCATCTTGGGCGGCAGAACGAGGGGAGCCCGCTCGTTATAGACGATGGGAGGCTTTTCCTTGGGAATGATGCCGATGCTGCCGAGGAGGCTCTTCACGGCCTCACCCTCCTGCGCCGAAGCGCCGGAAGCGGCGACCAGAAGCGCCAGGGCCCCCATCGGCCCGATGATTTTCATTCCCTTCATGGCAACCCACCATTGGTTTCTCGTTGTGGCCGGAAGGCCTGATCGCTCAATCGGGCGAACATATGGCAGCTGGGCGCTTCAGGATATCATTTCCTTGCCCGCCGTCCCTCCAGGACGAAGGAGTCATAAAGCAAACCGACCACCCCCGCAACGATGGCGGCATCCGCCACGTTGAACACATACCAGGACCACGATCCGATGTGGAACTGGATGAAATCGAAGACAGCGCCGAACCAGAGGCGATCAATCACATTTCCGACAGCACCGCCCACGATCAATCCGAGGGACGCCGCCAGGAGCTTGGCCGTGGTCCGGCGGATCCAGAAAGACAGGCCGATGGCGGCCAGGATCGAAATGACGATCAGCCCCCAGCGGCCGAGTTCCGTGCTCTGCTGGAACAGGCCGTAGGAGATCCCCCGGTTCCAGACCACGATGAGATTGACGAAGGGAGCCAGCTCCACCGGCTCCTTCACGGGCAGATCGTAGATGTAGAAGGTGTAGAGCTTCGTGGCCTGATCGAGCACGAAGGTGATCAGAGCGATGGAGAAGCCGAGCATCGCCGCCGCCGACAGGCCTTTCTGCGCGGCATGGCTGCGGGACGCGCCCTTCGAAGTGCGCGGGCGGCTTGCGGCGCGGGGGCGCTGCGAGCCCTGCGGCGGGGGCGCGGGCGCCTCGTTCGAGGGCGCGCCCGGCTCGTCGATCCTGCTCATTCGGCTGCCGCCCTCAGCTTGTCCCACTCGCGCAGGGCCGCCGCGTCACGGGGCGTCACGTCCGGGTAGTCGGGATCGGTGCCGACCTCCGGCGAGACCTTCCACGACCGGGCGCATTTGCGACCCTCGGCGAGAGCCGGAACGACGGCCACGCCCTTCACGTCGTCGAGGCGGAAAGCCTGCGTTGGACCCTCACCCTGCAGGACCTCGATGCCGGAGGTGATGCATATCTCGGCGAGATCGAGTCCCTGAACGGCCTTGAACAGGCTCTCGTCGGCGATGTGGACGACGGGCGCAGCCTCCAGGCTCGCGCCGATGCGCTTCTGCGCGCGCTCGATCTCCAGCGCGCCGGTAACGACGCGGCGGACGCGGCGCACCCTCGCCCAGCGTTCGGCGAGCGCGTCGTCGCGCCATTCCGCCGGCACATCGGGGAAGGTTTCCAGATGCACCGATTGGGCTTCCGGATAACGGGCGAGCCAGGCCTCTTCCGCCGTGAAGGCGAGGATCGGCGCGATCCAGGTCGCCACGCAGCGGAAAGTCTGGTCGATCACGGTGAGCGCGCTCTTGCGGACCTTGCTGGAAAGCGGGTCGCAATAGAGCGCATCCTTGCGGATGTCGAAGTAGAACGCCGACAGGTCCGTGGTCATGAAGGAGTTGAGAAGCGCCACAACGCGCTTGTAGTCGAAGCTGCGGTAGGCTTCTCGCATCTCGCCGTCGAGCTCGGCAAGGCGATGCAGCACGAAACGCTCCAGCTCCGGCATGTCCGCGGGCGCGACCTTGTCCGCCTCGTTGAAATGCGCGAGCGAGCCGAGCATCCAGCGGATCGTGTTGCGCAGCTTGCGGTAGGTCTCCACGAAGGTCTTCAGGATCTCCGGGCCGATGCGCAGATCGTCCGCGTAGTCGGAAGCGGCCACCCACAGGCGCAGGATGTCGGCGCCCGAATCCTGGATCACCTTCTGCGGCGCCACCACGTTGCCGAGGGACTTCGACATCTTCTGCCCCTTCTCGTCGAGGACGAAGCCATGGGTCAGAACGATGTCGTAGGGCGCGCGGCCGCGCGTGCCGCAGCTCTCCAGCAGCGAGGAATGGAACCAGCCGCGATGCTGGTCCGAGCCTTCGAGATACATGACCTGATCGGGTCCGCCGTCGACCTTGCGCTTCACCTTCAGGTCCTCGCGCTTCTCGAGCGCGAAGCCATGGGTGCTGCCGGAGTCGAACCACACGTCGAGGATGTCGTTGATCTTCTCGAAATCGTTCAGGTCGTAGCCGAAGGGCGTCAGGAAACGCGCACCGTCATCGGCATACCACGCATCGGCGCCCTCCTTCTCGAAGGCCGCCGCGATGGCCTCGTTGACGCGCTCGTCCTTGAGGATCTCGTTGGTGCCCTTCTTCACGAAGACGGCGATCGGCACGCCCCAGGCGCGCTGGCGCGACACGACCCAATCGGGTCGGTTCTCGATCATGCCGGTGATGCGGTTTTCGCCGGATTCGGGCACCCATTCCACGGTCTTGATCGCATGGAGCGCGCGCTGACGGAGCGTATCCCCGTGACCGTCGAGCGGCTTGTCCATGGAGATGAACCATTGCGGCGTGTTGCGGAAGATCAGCGGACCCTTCGAGCGCCAGGAATGGGGATACTGGTGCTTGAGGCGCCCGCGCGCGATCAGCGCGCCGACCTCCACGAGCTTCTTGATGACCGCTTCGTTCGCACCCGCATCCTTGCCCTTGTCGTCGTAGATGCGCTCGCCCGCGAAGAACGGCACGTCGGGGAAGTAGGACGAGTCCGGCGAAACCGTGTGCGGCACTTCCCGGGTGCCGCAGGCGGCGAACACGTCGCGGTGCTTGACGTAAGTGTTGTAGTCGTCCGCGCCGTGTCCCGGGGCCGTGTGCACGAAGCCTGTGCCCGCATCGTCGGTGACGTAGTCGGCAGGCAGCATCGGCACCGCGAAATCCCAATAGCCGTTCGCGCCGTCGAGCCCGCGGAACGGATGCGCGCAGCGCTCGATCATCACCGGCAGCACGTCCTTCACGCGCTCGTAACCGGCGACGCGCGCGGCGGCGAACACGTCGGCCGCGAGCTTGTCGGCGAGGATCAGGCGGTCGCCCACCTTCGCCCAATTATAGTCGGCGGCTTCCGTGACCGTGTAGAGGCCGTAGGCGATGTTCTCGCCATAGGCGATGGCGCGGTTGGCGGGGATCGTCCAGGGCGTGGTCGTCCAGATGACCACGGACGCGCCGTCGAGATCGCCGTCGAGGGTGTTGGTGATCCTGAACTTCACCCAGATCGTGGTGGAGGTCTTCTCGTGATACTCGACCTCGGCCTCGGCGAGCGCGGTCTTCTCGACGGAGGACCACATGACCGGCTTCGAGCCGCGGTAAAGCTGCTCGCTCACCGCGAATTTCATGATCTCGCGGGCGATCTGCGCTTCCGCGTCGTAGGACATGGTCTGGTACGGGTTCGTCCAGTCGCCCTCGACGCCGAGGCGCTTGAACTCCTCGCGCTGGATGTCGATCCACTTCTCGGCGAAGGCGCGGCACTCGCGGCGGAACTCGACGATGTCCACATCGTCCTTGTCCTTGCCCTTGGCGCGATATTCCTCCTCGATCTTCCATTCGATCGGCAGGCCGTGGCAGTCCCAGCCGGGCACGTAGTTGGAATCGAAGCCCAGCATGCCCTGCGAGCGGACCACCATGTCCTTCAGGATCTTGTTGAGGGCGTGGCCGATATGGATGTTGCCGTTGGCATAGGGAGGCCCGTCATGCAGCACGAAGCGGGGCCGCCCCTTCTGGACCTCGCGCAGGCGCCGGTAGAGCCCGATCTCGTTCCAGCGCTGCAGCAGCAGCGGCTCCCTCTGGGGCAGGCCGGCCCGCATGGGAAACTCGGTCTGGGGCAGGAACAGGGTTTCGGAATAGTCGCGAGCGGCGCTTTGCGTCTTGTCGGTCATGACGGTCAATCGGTCTGTGTGGCCCGGTCGTCGGCGGGCGCATCGGGGATGTCTCAGGGGCGAACGGTTAGGATCCCGGACCTTCGCAGATCATGCGAAAGCCGGGCCGATAATTCGCGCCGCGATGATGCGGGCCGAGAGCAGAGCCTGAGATACCATGGGCATGCCGAGCCTTGTAGCAGCGCCGGGCCGGATAATAAAGCGTGGTGTTTCAGGGCCCCGCTCCCTATTTAAGAGCATAAACCCAGCCCTGGGACGACCGATCAACGATGGGCAGGAAGGATGAACCATGGCAGACACGACCTCTACGGCCGGACGGCACTCCCGCGCGGGCTTCGATCTGACGCCCCCCAGCCCCGAGCAATTCCGCACCCTGGTCGCCAATCTCGACGACGAGGAGCGCCGGGTGCTCCTCGATCACGGGACGGAACGGCCCTTCTGCGGCGTCTTCAACGAGGCCAAAGACAAGGGGACCTATTGCTGCCGCCTCTGCGGCCTGCCCCTGTTCAAGTCGGGCGCCAAGTTCGAATCCGGCACCGGCTGGCCGAGCTTCTTCGACCCGATCGACCGTTCCCACATCGCCTTCGTGCGCGACACGAGCTACGGCATGATCCGCACGGAGATCCGCTGCGCCCGTTGCGAGGGCCATCTCGGCCATGTGTTCCCGGACGGCCCTCCCCCGACGGGCGAGCGCTATTGCATGAACTCGGTCTCCATGCGCTTCGTGGCCGAGGGCGATCCGTTGCCGGACGAACTGGGGCGGGGCGCGCCTGAAGGCGAGGTCGCAGGCTGATCGGAGACAGCCCATGGCAGAGGGCGTGCCGAGAACGACGAAACGGGCGGGCGGCGATTTCTACCCGAGCCTGCCTGTCATCGACCGCTTCTCACGGCTGACGGAGACCGGCCTCTACACGCCTTTGCCGGAAGGCTGGGTGCTGGGCCTCGCCGATATCGTGCGCTCCACCGCGGCCATCGAGGCGGGACGCTACAAGGACGTCAACACCGCGGCGGCGGCCGTCATCGCAGCCGTCGCCAACAAGCTTGCACACAGCAACTTTCCCTTCGTCTTCGGGGGAGATGGCGCAAGCTTCGCCGTCCCGGCTGAACAGGAGCCCCTGGCCCGGGAGGCGCTGGCGGCCGTCGCCGCCTGGGTGCGGGACTCCTTCGGCTTGGAGCTTCGCATCGCCCTCATGCCGGTTTCGGCGATCCGCGCCGAGGGCTATGACGTCCGCGTCGCCCGGTTCGCCGCCTCGCCCGATGTCACCTATGCCATGTTCTCCGGCGGGGGCATGGCCTATGCCGAGCAGCGGCTGAAGGAAGGCGCCTTCGCCATTCCTCCGGGCCCGCCCGGCACGGTCCCGAATCTCAGCGGCCTGTCCTGCAGCTTCGAGGAAATCATCCCCGAGCGCGGCCTCATCCTCTCCCTCATCCTGCTGCCCGGTCCCAAGGCGGACCCGGCCGTGTTCGGCGCCCTCGTGGCGCAGGTGCTTGCCCTCGCGGAGGACCGGTCGGAGGCCCGGCGGCCAGTGCCGGAAGGCGGTCCCAGGCTCGGAAACCCCTTCAGGAATTTCCGGACCGAGATCCTGGCCATGTCGAAGCCTCCCGGACCGGGATTTCTGGGCTATGCCAGGATGGCGGCATGGCGGCTCGCCGCCTATCTCATCCTGCGGCTCGGCTTGCGCATCGGCGGCTTCGATCCCCAGCGCTACCGGCGCCAGCTCGTCGAGAACACGGATTTTCGCAAGTTCGACGACGGGTTGCGGATGACCCTGGACTGCTCGCCGGCCCTTGCCGACCGCTTGGAGGCGCTGCTCGGACCGGCCGAGAAGGAGGGCCTTGCCCGCTATGGCCTTCACCGGCAGGACGCGGCCCTGATGACCTGTTTCGTGCCCGCGCCCAGCCGCAGCGACCATGTTCATTTCGTCGACGGGGCCATGGGCGGCTACGCCATGGCGGCGCGAGCCCTGAAGCCTGCGCCTTGACCGCCTACGCGATCATCGAAACGGTCGCGTCCGCAGCGAGCATCCGCTTCGCCTCGGCGGAATCCCGGTGCATCTGGGCGATCAGGGGCTCGATCCCGTCGAAGCGCTCCTCGCCACGGATCCAGCCGATGAATTCCACATCGAGAACCCGGCCGTAGAGATCGCCCGCGAAATCGAAGAGATGCGTTTCGAGAAGCGGCGCGCCGTTGTCGAAGGTCGGGCGGCGGCCGAAGCTGGCGACGCCGTCGACCGGTTTGCCCTCCACCGAGGCGCGAACGGCATAGATGCCGTGCCGGAGGCGGCAATCGTCGGGCAGACGCATATTGGCTGTGGGATAACCCAGCACCCGTCCGCGCTTCTCGCCATGCCGCACCTCGGCGCGGACGAACCAGCGATACCCTAAGAGCCTGTTGGCGGTGGCAACATCGCCCGCCTCCAGGGCGGCCCGGATGGCGCTGGAAGAGACCGGCTCCGTTCCCTCGACGACGGCAGGCGCCACGCGGCACGCGAGGCCGCGCGCGCGGCAAAGCTCCGCCATCCGCGCCGGGTTGCCCTCGCGCCCGCGCCCGAAATGAAAATCGTGGCCGATCACCACGCCCGACAGCTGCAGCTCATGCGCCAGGAGATCGACGAAGCCCTCAGCCGTCAGCGCGGCGAGCGAGGCGTCGAAGCGCCTCTGGAAAACGCCCGCGAGGCCGAGACGCGCGAGGATCGCAAGCTTCACGGGCTCGGGCGTCAGGCGGAATAGCGGCCGGTCGGGCTGGAAGAAGGTGCGCGGATGCGGCTCGAAGGTGACGGCCGCGGCGGGCCGCTCGGAGTCCAGGGCCATCTTCAAGAGGTACTGGTGACCGCGATGCACCCCGTCGAAATTGCCGATGGCAGCGACGGCTCCCTTAAGGCTCTCGGGCACGGGCTCGCCATCGCGGCAGATCGCGAACGGGGTGGGCATCAGGAGAGAACCTCGAAACTCATGATCGGAAGGACCGGTGCGGCGCGACCCTGTCGAAAAGCACCCGATGGGTCAAGCCCGTTCGCCTCGACACCAGCGAGCGGCAGGCGTACATCGTTGCGCATCGTTTGGCGAACCGACCGGTGATCTATGCTGAGAGCCCTCGCAGCCGTCCTGGCAACGCTTGGCCTTACAGGGGCTCTTCTCTTCATATGGGGAAACTTCACGGAATCGGGACGCGCCGATTCCTGCCTCGATTCTGGCGGGGCCTGGAATTCAGCGCAGCAGCGCTGCGAGGGCGCAAGGCCGCCTTACAAGGCTCCTTGACCGACTACCAGGACAGGACCTCCGTGAACGACGTCGGCCGAACCGGCTGCCGGTCGACCCAATCCTGCACATGGTCCGAGACGAGATCCCCCTCGTGCAGCCCCAGCTCCTTCGCATGGATGCCGCGGGCGATCATCAGGGAGTCGATGCCGAAGGCCACGGCGCCCGCGATGTCCGTGCGGATCGCGTCGCCGACGGCGAGCACCCGCTCCTTCGCGATAGCGCGGCCCGCGAGGCCGCTTCCCACGGCGAGAGCCCGCTCGTAGACCGGGCGATGGGGCTTTCCGGCATAGAAGACCTCGCCGCCCATCTCCTCATAAGCGAGCGCGATGGTGCCCGCGCAGGGCAGGATCATGTGGCCGCGCTCGACGATGAGATCGGGATTGGCGCAGACCATCGTAAGGTTCCGCCGACGCATGGCCTCGAGCTGCGGGCGGTAATCCTCCACCGTCTCCTCCTCGTCGTTGTCGAAGCCGGAGCAGACTACGTAATCGGCCTCCTCGACGGAGCCGAAGCGGACATCGAGGCCGTTATAGATCGGCATGTCGCGGGGCGGCCCGATGTGATGGACGATCCTGTCGATGCGCTCCTCGATGGCGAGCCGGGTCAGGTCGCCGGAGGTCACGACGGCGTCGTAGGCCGTGCGGGGCACGCCGAACCCGTCGAGCTGCGCGCCCACCGCGGAGCCGGGGCGCGGCGCATTGGAGACGAGAACCACCCGGCCGCCCTTGTCGCGAAACCGGGTCAGCGCGTCGCTTGCCGCCTCATAGGCTTTGACCCCGTTGTGCAGCACGCCCCAGACATCGCAGAAAATGAGGTCGTAACGGTCGGCGAGAGATTGCAGCCCTTCGACGTGAAGGGGGCGGGACAAGGCGGTCATGGGGTCTCACTAGCGCATTGCGCGGACCCGAAGGACCGCGTCAGGGAAAAGCGGGTCCGGTTTTCCGCGCCAAACGATGGGCAAGTCAAGATGATGGGCCTCGGATCGATCCTGAAAGCGGAACCGTTTCAGGCCCGATGCGCTCGCGATGGAAGCCTCGCGCGCCTCCCATCAACCGGCCTGGCGCAACCGGATGGGCGCATCCTCCAGACCGGAAGGCTCTCCGAAGATCTCCGGCTTGACCGGGCGAGGGGTCGCGAAAACGAAGCCCTGGGCGAGCGGCACGCCGAGATCGCACAGAACCGGCACCATCTCTTCCTGATCCACCCCTTCGGCGATGAGCCGGATGCCCTGGCGGCGCAGGTCCGGGGCGAAATCGCGCACGTTGCGCTCAGGCCCCGCATAGCGGCCGTCCTCCCGCGCAGCGGCCTCGATCATCAGGCCTGCCGGAAGCTTCATGAAGCGGATGCCGAGGTCGGCGAGCTCCTGCGGATCGAAGGCGAGGTCCGCGGCGCGGTCGAGGGAGAACGGCACGCCCCGCTCCCGCAGCTCCGCGACGGCCGCCCGACCCTCGCCGTCGAGACGGCGCCAGCTGTCCTGGGGAAGCTCCAGGACGATCCGACCGGCGATCCCGGGCGCAACGTCCAGGGCGGCGGCCACCGATCCGAGGAAGCCCGGCTCGGCGAGGGAATGGGGCGAGAGGTTCACACCCAGGATGGATTCGCTGCCGCTGGCGACGAGATGGCGGGCGACGGCCATGGAGCGGCCGAGGACCCGCCGGTCGAAATCCGGCGCCCGGCCCGAAGCCGCGAGGATCGGCAGGAATTCCGACGCGCTCAGCAGCATTCCATCCGCCAGCCGCAGGCGGGTGAGAACCTCGTAGAAGCGGATCTTGCACTGAGGAAGCGACACGACGGGCTGCAGGTGCAGCTCGATCCTCTCGGCCTCGAAGGCCTGGACGATCAGCCGGATGCGGGTCGTCTCGTCCGTCGAGAGCCTGCGCAGGGACGGCAGCAGCGACGGCTCGGGAAATTCGGCCCGGACGGGCTGCCGATGGGGCACGAGCCTGAGCACGGGCTTGGCGGCCGGCTTCGCCCCCGGCGTCGCCGTGCTCTGCCGTTCGTCCGCGGTGCGGGCGAGCTCGCGCAGAAGCCCCGCCGGCCCGGCGGCCGCAGGCCTGGGCGAACGCGACGCCTGCGGCGCGGCGGAACCCTGCCCCTGCCGTTCCAGGCTCTCGAGCTGAACGGTGAGCATCCGCCGCTCCGCTTCGGCCTGCCGCCAGAGGACGACGAGGCCGGCGAAGAACGCAGCGATCAGGAAGGCGAGAACCGGCATCACGACGCCGCCCTCCATCGGCACATAGGCCGATGCGGCGGCCGTCAGGAAGGCCGGCGAGAAGGCGAGCAGAGCCGCCTTCACGTCCCGCAGGACGGAAGTGTTTTTCTTGTTCATGACCATGGGTGCCCCCGCTCCCCTGGCTCGGCGCAACGGCGCGAATCAGTGTCTTTCCCGACATTGAATCAGGGCGATTCGCTCGGCAAGATTCGGTTTCCCGAAATGGACACTTTTTTGCAACCGCGCGTTGCTCGCCCATAACCCTGACGAAACGGCAGAGAGGATTGCCCCATGGAAGAGACCCGCAAGGACCTGCTCATGCAGGTTGAAGGCATGACCTGCCAGGGCTGCGTGAACGCGGTCACGAAGGCCATCCGGCGGCTTGACCCCGGCGCCGAGGTCCAGGTGGATCTGGAGCACGGACGCGTCCATCTCCTGACAACTGCGCAGAGCGTCGAGGTGGCGAAGGCGCTCGATGCGGCCGGGTACGAGGCTCGGGCCATGACCGGCTGAAGGCGGCCGCGCCCGCGTCTCGTCGCATTCGACGAAACTCTTCTTGGCGGCCTCCCGTAACGGCTGCTAGGTTCCCGGGACAGTCATTCCCGGGGAACATCATGAGCGCCCAGACATCCCGAGCCGCCAACGATTCACTTGCTCCGAACGACCTGGAAGCCTGGTGGCTTCCGTTCACGGCGAACCGCTCCTTCAAGCAGCGCCCGCGCATGATCGCCCGCGCCAAGGGCATGTATTACTACACCCCCGACGGCCGGGAGGTGATCGATGGGGCGGCGGGCCTCTGGTGCTGCAACGCCGGCCATAACCGGGACGAGATCACGCAGGCCATCCAGGCCCAGGCGCAGGAGCTCGACTATTCGCCGGCCTTCCAGTTCGGCCATGCGGGCGGCTTCGCCCTCGCCTCGCGCCTCGCCCAGCTCGCGCCCGGCGACCTGAATCACGTCTTCTTCTGCAACTCGGGCTCCGAGGCGGTGGACACGGCGCTGAAAGTCGCCCTCGCCTACTGGAACGTGAAGGGCCAGGGCAGCAAGACGCGCCTGATCGGCCGCGAGCGCGGCTATCACGGCGTCGGCTTCGGCGGCATCTCGGTCGGCGGCATCGTCAAGAACCGCCAGTTCTTCGGCACCCTGCTCGCGGGCGTCGACCACCTGCCCCACACCTATAACCGCGAGCAGCAGGCCTTTTCGCGCGGCGAGCCCGAATGGGGCGCGCACCTGGCCGACGAGCTGGAGCGCATCGTGGCGCTGCACGACGCCTCGACCATCGCGGCCGTGATCGTCGAGCCCATGGCGGGCTCCACCGGCGTGCTCGCTGCTCCCAAGGGCTATCTCAAGCGCCTGCGCGAGATCTGCGACAAGCACGGCATCCTGCTCATCTTCGACGAGGTCATCACTGGTTTCGGCCGTCTCGGCACGGCCTTCGCCGCCGAGCGCTACGGGGTCATCCCGGACATGATCACCTTCGCCAAAGGCGTGAATTCCGGCACCGTGCCCATGGGCGGCGTGATGGTGCGCCAGGGGCTCTACGACACCTTCATGAAGGGTCCGGAGCACATGATCGAGCTGTTCCACGGCTACACCTATTCCGGCCATCCGCTGGCCTGCGCCGCGGCCCTCGCGGCCCAGGACATCTACCGGGACGAGAAGCTGTTCGAGCGGGCCAAGACCCTCGAGCCGGTCTGGGCCGATGCGATCCACTCCTTGAAAGGCCTGCCGAACGTCCTCGACATCCGCACCATCGGCCTCGTGGGTGCCATCGACCTCGCCTCGCGGCCCGACGCGGTGGGCGCCCGCGCCTTCGAGGCCATGGACCGGGGCTTCCAGGAGCAGGGCATCATGATGCGCATCACCGGCGACACCATCGCCCTTTCCCCGCCCCTCGTCATCACCGAGAACCAGATCGGCGAGATCGTCGAGAAGCTCACCAAGGTGATCAAGGCGGTGGCTTGAGGCTCAAAGCCTGTAAACTCTCAGGCCACCTGGACGCTGTTCAGGTGGCCTTTCAGCATCTGCCGCAACTCGAATTGGACGGCACGACGCCGATCCGCATCTTCTTCGGAGCTGAGAGAAACCGCGACCTTCATCAATTGCAGCACGACGGCCGCCATGGCCTCACGGCGCGCTTTTGGGAACGGTTGAGAAGTGGAGGCGAGCAATCCGGCAATCTGCTCTCGCATCGCAGCCCCTGTCTTGCGCTTCTGTTCTTTATCGATATCGCGTCGCTCCGCGAGGGCGCTGAAAGCAGGCCGCTCGGCTAGGAAAGCCAGCAGCCCATCAAACAGCCTATCCGCCATCCCGGCGGCACTCTGGCCTGAAGCTTCCTGCCGCACCCCCTCCAGCATGGACGAGAGGTCGGCCAGATAGGCCTCGTGCAGAGCCTTCGCCAAAAGCTCTTTGGTGGGGAAGAACTGATAGAGCGAGCCGATGGACGCGCCTGCACGCGCAGCGATTTCCGTCATCGTAGCCGCCTCATAACCCTTTTCGGAAAACACCTCAGCCCCTGCCTTCAGGAGCGCAGCCACGCGCTCTCGCCCGCGCTTTCGCTGGGGAATACGCGGAGCGGCATCGACAGTCTCGCTTGAGTTTTGTGAGGACATGCTCATATAACTCATTTTTATGAGGACACCCTCATATAATGAAATTCCTGCCAGGAAAACCCTGGTCGTTCCTCTTACCTCAGGACCAAGCCATGCTGAACGATCTCGATACACGCCGAGCCGCCCTTGTGATGATCGATCTGCAGAACTGGACCCTTGGCATGCCGATCGCACCACACCCAGCCTCAACGGTTGTCGGCAATGCCTCCCATCTGGCCCAGAATCTGAAGGAGGCTGGCGGCACAATCATCCTGACCCGCGCGGCCTTCTCGTCGGGCTATGCCGATGCCCTGCACCAGCCGGTGGATGTCGCTCTTCCCTTGCCTGAAGGCGGTTTCCCGCCTGAGGCCCAAGCATTCTCCTGCGACTTCAATGCCGAACCTGATGTGATCATCACCAAGCGCCAATGGAGCGCCTTTCACGGCACGGAACTCGATCTTCAGCTTCGGCGCAGGGGCATTTCCACGATCATCCTTGGTGGGGTGATGACCAATTTCGGCGTCGAATCCACGGCTCGGGATGCCTGGCAGCAAAGCTACTCGGTCATCGTTGCGGAAGATGCCTCCTCCAGCATCGATGCGGACATGCACCGCTTCTCCATCGAGAAGATCCTGCCGCGCGTCGCCCGCGTCCGCTCGACGGCGGATATTCTGGCGGGCCTTGCAAGTCCGGGGGCGGCATAAGCCTTGCCCCTGGCTGCCGCAGGGAGTAGGACCGCAGCACGTTTTTCCAATCCAACGGCTGCCGTTTAAAACCATGTCCAAGGCCGACAAAATCAAGGCCCGCGCCCCGCGCGGCTTTGCCGACCGCACCCCCGCCGACCTTTCCGCCACCGAGCGTATGCTCGCGGCGATCCGCGAGTCTTATGAGCTCTACGGCTTCGAGGGCGTCGAGACGCCCTTCGTCGAGTACACCGACGCGCTCGGCAAGTTCCTGCCCGACCAGGACCGCCCGAACGAGGGCGTGTTCTCATTCCAGGACGACGACGAGCAGTGGCTGTCGCTGCGCTACGACCTGACCGCGCCGCTCGCCCGCTACGTGGCCGAGAACTTCGACGCGCTGCCCAAGCCCTATCGCAGCTATCGCGCGGGCTGGGTCTTCCGCAACGAGAAGCCGGGCCCGGGCCGCTTCCGTCAGTTCATGCAGTTCGACGCCGACACGGTCGGCGCGGCCTCCGTCGCGGCGGATGCGGAAATCTGCATGATGGCCGCCGATACGATGGAAAAGCTCGGCCTCAAGCGCAGCGACTTCCTGATCAAGGTCAACAACCGCAAGGTTCTCGACGGCGTTTTGGAGGCCATCGGCCTCGGCGGCGACGAGAAGGCCGGCCAGCGCCTGATCGTGCTGCGCGCCATCGACAAGCTCGACCGTCTCGGCCCCGACGGCGTGCGCCAGCTCCTCGGCCATGGCCGCAAGGACGAGAGCGGCGACTTCACCAAGGGCGCGGAACTCATCCCCGAGGCCATCGAGCGCGTGCTCGCCTTCACGGCCGCCAAGGGCGCGAGCAATGCGGCAACGGTCGAGAACCTGCGCGAGGTCGTGGGCTCGTCGGCCCGAGGCGCCGAAGGCGTGGAGGAGCTTGCGGAGATCGCTTCCCTCATCGCTTCCTCGGGTTACGAGGACCGCATCGTCATCGACCCCTCCGTGGTGCGTGGCCTCGAATACTATACCGGCCCGGTCTATGAGGCGGAGCTGACCTTCCAGGTGCAGGACGAGGACGGACGCCCCGTGCGTTTCGGCTCGGTGGGCGGCGGCGGGCGCTATGACGGCCTGGTGGGCCGCTTCCGCGCCGAGCCGGTTCCGGCCACGGGCTTCTCCATCGGCGTCTCGCGCCTGCTCTCGGCCCTCCAGCTGATCAAGAGCCCCATCGTCTCCGGCGCCGAGAAGCCCGGCCCCGTGGTGGTGCTCGTCATGGACAAGGACCAGATCGCTGCCTATCAGCGCATGGTCTCCACCCTGCGCGGAGCCGGCATCCGCGCCGAGCTCTACCTCGGCTCCTCGGGCATGAAGGCGCAGATGAAATACGCCGACCGCCGCCAGAGCCCCTGCGTGGTCATCCAGGGCTCCAACGAGCGCGAGCGCGGCGAGGTCGAGATCAAGGACCTGATCGAAGGCGCCAAGGCCGCCGCCGCCATCGCCTCCAACGAGGAATGGAAGGCCGCCCGCCCGGCGCAGTTCTCCGTGGCGGAAGACAAGCTGGTCGAAGCCGTGCGCGAGGTTCTGGCCCGGCACTTCGGATAACCTTGGCCTTTCGGGAACTCCCATGGTCTCCCGAGGGTTGTTCTGGAAGCTTGACCATCAGGAGATGAACATGGCGAAGGACAAGAAGAGCGGCGGCAAGGCCAAGAAGGGCACCGGCACGAAGCTTGCGAAATCCATGAAGAAATCCGGCTTCATGGAGCTGATCAATTCCGATCTCGGGCGCGAGATCCTGGCCGACGCCCTCATCGCCGCCGCCGCCGCGGCTGCCGCCGCCCTCACCAAGACACGGCCCGCCAGGAAGGCCGGCGCTGCCGCCGTCGAGGCCGGGTCCCAGACCGCGGACCTGACCCGGACCGCCGCGGGCGCCGTCGCCAGCGTCGTATCGGAAGCCGCCCGCCAGTTCCTGCCCCCCAAGCTCGTGGGCGAGGAGAGCGGTTCCGACCGGGGCGCCAAGGCGGAGCCCAAAAAGGTCAAATACGTCCATCGCACCAGCGACCACAGCAAGCGCAAGACCACGAAGGCCAAAGGCGAGAAAACCGATACGGCCGGAAAGCCCTGAGCATCGGCGCATCGTTCGGGTGATCGCCTCCCAATCCGTTTCACTCGTTCACCCTTCGCGCTGAAAACGGTCGCCTTCCCCGTCCGTCATTGATAAAGCATCGGACCCAAAAGTGGACTTGCACTTTTGGGATCGATCCGATGCTTCTTTATTGGAGAAGCGCATCGTTTTGAGCGGAAAACCGGGTCCACTTTTCCGCACGATGCGCTAGAGAGCATGCCAACACAAGGATTGGGCAAGGCCAGTGACGGAGACGGATGCCATTGTTGCGCTGATCGCGCTTTTCGAGCGCGAGGGCTATGCGCGTGTCGAACCGCCGGTTCTCCAGCCGGCGGACGTGTTCATCGACCTGTCGGGCGAGGATATCCGGCGTCGCATGTTCGTGACGCAGGACGCCTCGGGCGCGGAACTGTGCCTCAGGCCCGAATACACCATTCCCGTCTGCCTCCAGCATCTGTCCCATCGCGGAGCCCGGCCATCGGGCTATTCCTATGGCGGCCCGGTCTTCCGGATGCGCCCGGGGGAGAGCGGCGAGTTTCTGCAGGCGGGCCTCGAATCCATCGGGCGAGCGGACGTCTCGGCGGTCGATGCCGAGATTCTGGCCCTTGCTCTCGACGGCCTCGCCCGGATCGGCGGCTCCGCCCCCGTCGTGAAGCTCGGCGACATGGGCCTTCTCAACGCCCTGATCGATGCTCTGGGGATCGCGCCCGCCGCCAAGCGCCGGGTGATCCGCGCCATCGTGTCGGGTCAAGGGCTGGCGAGCCTCGCCGAGCCCGAGGGGACCGGACAGCAGGAGCATGCGGGCCTTCTCGCCGCCATCGAAGGCCAGGCTCCCCAGGCCGCCAAGGCCTTCGTGGAGGACATTCTCTCGATCGCGGGCATCGCCCGCGTCGGCGGGCGCAGCGCGGGCGAGATCGCCGAGCGCTTCCTGGCACGGGCCGCGAACCGCACGGGCCTCGCCGACGAGGCGCGGCAGGTGCTGGAGCGCTATCTCGCCATCGCCGGAGACCCGGATCAGGCGGCTCATGACGTCCGGACGCTGGCGAAGGACGCCGGCCTCGACATCGCAGGCGCGCTGACCGCTTTCGAGGAGCGCACCGGCTTCATGGCCGCGCGGGGGCTCGACGTGGGCAGCTTCTCGTTCGCCGCCACCTTCGCCCGCAATCTCGACTACTACACGGGCTTCATCTTCGAGGTGCAGGACCCGCGCCGCAGCGACGGCAAGCCCGTGGTGGGCGGCGGCCGCTACGACCGCCTGCTCGAACACCTGGGCGCCGAGACCCCGATCCCGGCGGTCGGCTGCTCCTTCTGGCTCGACCGCATCGTGGGGAGGCCCTGATGACCGTTTCTCCCCTCATTCTGGCGGTTCCCTCCAAAGGACGCCTGCAGGAGAACGCAGCCGCGTTCTTCGCCCGCGCCGGGCTCGTCTTCACCCAGTCCCGCGGGGCGCGCGATTATCGCGGCACGCTCGCGGGCGTGCCGGACGTGGAGGTCGCCTTCCTCTCCGCCTCCGAGATCGTGAGCCAGCTCGCCAGCGGCGCGGCGCATCTGGGCATCACCGGCGAGGACCTGATCCGCGAGCAGGTCGCGGATGCGGACGCGGCGGTGGAGCTCCTGACCCCGCTGGGCTTCGGACACGCCAATGTGGTGGTCGCCGTGCCGCAGGCGTGGATCGACGTGCGCACAATGGCCGATCTCGACGAGGTGGCGGCCGACATCCGCGCCCGCCACGGCACCAAGATGCGGGTGGCGACGAAATACGTGAACCTCACGCGCCGCTTCTTCGCCGAAAAGGGCGTCAGCGATTACCGCATCGTCGAGAGTCTGGGCGCCACCGAGGGCGCGCCGGGGGCGGGCTCGGCGGAGCTGATCGTGGACATCACCACCACCGGCGCGACGCTGGCCGCCAATGCGCTCAAGATCCTTGACGACGGCGTGATGCTGCGCTCGGAAGCCAATCTCGTAGCCTCGGCCCGCGCCCCCTGGAGCGCCCGGGCCAAGGCCGCCGCGACCGCCGTGCTGACCCGCATCGCCGCCGAGGAGGAAGCGCGCACCACCCGCGAGGTGCGGGCGGCCCTCGACCCGGCGCGGGCCTCGGCGCTGGTGGCGCTGGCCAAGGACCATGGCGCGACGCTGCCTTACGGCAACGCCCTGGGCCGCGAGGTCGTGCTCCATTGCCGGGCCTCGAACGTCTTCGACATCGTGGCGGCCCTGCAGGGCATCGGCGCTCAGGACATCTCGGTCCGCGCCTTCGATTACCTGTTCCGCCCCACCAACGCTCTCACCGAGCGGCTCCTGCGGCGGATCGGCTGACCGGCTTGCGGCGGTTCCGTTCAGCGGGCCGTCAGTTAAGGTGTGCTTTCTCACGCCGGATAGGACAAGATGACCTTGGGAGCGCCTTGGGCGTTGCCTCGACGCTCAAGGCCCCTTATGGTCCGGGCGTTTTTTCCGATGAAGAGGTTCCGATGAACGCACTTCGACTTGCGACATGTCTGGCGGCCCTCGCCGCCGTCTCGGGAGCTCATGCCCAATCGGCGGCGTCCCTCGGCCGTCCGGCCGGCCCGACCCGTCAGGTGGACCCGAAGGTCCCGCAGCCCGGCGAGCAGGGCAAGGTCTTCCCGCTCAACTCCTCCTGGGTGGCCGTGAGCCTGAACGGCAAGCCCTTCTCCGGCGAACGCCCGAGCTTCAAGCTCGACGACCAGCTGCGGGCTACGGGTTTTTCCGGCTGCAACACCTATGCCACCGCCGCCTATCCCCTGCGCGACCAGATGCTTGCCGTCGGCCCCTTCGCCCTGACCAAGAAGAGTTGCGACAAGTCCGTCATGGCCGCCGAGCAGGCCTTTCTCGTGGCGCTCCGCTCCTCGGGCAAGTGGGACATCCAGGGCCGCAACCTGATCATCCGCACCCAGAACGGCGGCGAGCTGCGCTTCGAGCGCTCGCTCTGATCCCCGCATTCATCCCGACAAAAAGGCCGGCTTTTGCCGGCCTTTTCTTTGAGAGCTCCACACAGTTTACTCGGCAGGCTCCGCCTGACGCAGGTCGACGGGAGTCGAGAGGCCGCTCTCGGTCTTTTTCATGTCGATGCGCCGGTCGTGGAAGGCTGCAAGCGTCGAGCGGTGGCCGATGGAAACGACCGTCGTGCTCGGCAGCTTCTCCCGGATGACGCGGTAAATCTCCTGTTCCGTGGGCTCGTCGAGGGCCGCCGTGGCCTCGTCCAGGAACAGCCAGTCGGGCCTGGCGAGAAGCGCGCGGGCGACCGCCAGGCGCTGCTGCTCGCCGAGGGAGAGGGTCTGGCCCCAGTTGCGGTCCTCGTCGAGCCTGTCCGCGATCTGGGGCAGCCTGGCCGCCCGCAGGGCTTCCGCGATCTGTGCGTCGTTGTAGGAATCGGACCGGGCCGGATAGGTCACCGCCTCGCGCAGGGTCCCGATGGGGATGTAGGGGCGCTGCGGCAGGAGCATCATGGTCTGCCCCTCCGGCACCAGGACCTGCCCCTCGCCGAAGGGCCAGATGCCCGCGATGGCGCGGAACAGGGTGGACTTGCCCGAGCCCGAGGGCCCGGTCATCAGCGTGCGCTCGCCGGGACGGAACGAGAGATCCTTCGCATGGAGCAGGTCGCTGCCGTCGGGCAGGCGCACGTCGAGGTCCTTGAGGCGCAGTTCGCCGCTGGCCGCGGGCGTGACCGCCAGCTTGCTCTCGCCGCCGACGCGCTGCGCCGACGCAATGGCGCTCTCGAAGGTCGTGAGACGGTCGAGCACCGCCTTGTAGTCGGCAAGCGTGGTGTAGATCTGGATGAAATAGGTGAGCGCCGACGTCACGCGGGAGAAGGCGCCGTTGACCTGCTGCATCTGGCCAAGCGTGATCTTGCCCGCGAAATAATAGGGCGCGGTCAGGATGTAGGGCACGACCACGTTCGCCTGGAAATACGCCGCCGTGAAGGTGTTGAGCTTCATGAGGCGAAGGGCGATCTGCATATAGTTGTCGACGATCTGCGTGAAGCGGCGGGCAAGGCCCTCCTTTTCGGCAGGTTCGCCTGCCAGAAGCGCGATCTGCTCCGGATATTCACGCAGGCGCGCGAGCGAGAAGCGATAGTTCGCCTCCACACGCTCCTGCTGAAAGTTCAGGCCGATCAGAGGACGCCCGATGAGGTGCGTGATCCAGGTTCCCAGGATGGCGTAGATCGCACAGATCCAGACCAGAAGGCCCGGGACTTCGACATCGGTCCCGGGCAATGTGAAGCCCGCCGAGATCGTCCAGAGGATCGCGATGAACGACACAAGGGTCGCCGCCTGATTCATCAATCCGATCGACAGGGAATAGGTGCTGTCGATGAACTTCCGGAGATCTTCGGAGATGCGCTGATCCGGGTTGTCGGCGCCCTGGTTGGTGAGCTGCATTCTGTAATGCGCTCCATCCCCGAGCCATTGGCCGACATAATAGGTGTTGAGAAATGCGCGCCACCGGATGGTGAGAACGTACTGAAGCAGCACGTCGATCAGGGCAACGGCGACGAAGACGGCCGCCAGCGGCGTGAAGATGAAGAAGAGCTGATACCAGAAGGCCCCCGCATCCTTATCCTGGATCGCATTGAACATGTCCCGGGAGAAGAAGCTGAGGCGCACGTTGAGCGCGACCTGCGACAGATTGAGCGCAATCAGAACGCCGATGATCCACGTCCCGATGGTGCCCTCGCGCGCCCGCACGAGACCGATGAACGGAAGACGGATGACGCTGTCGGTCTGGGATTCGAGATAGCGGTCCGTGATGCGGCAGATCGTGCGGACCACGCGCACATAGGACAGGCCGTAAATGAGGATGCCGAACACCGTCGCGCCCAGGGCGGCGGAGGGCGGCGGAACATAGCCCGTGTAGTCGCCGGTGATGAGCCCCGCCGTGACTCCCAGGATCAGCGCGACGAACAGGAGATGCGTCACCGAGAGCATCACGAGGAAGATGCGCAGGAACTTGGGGATGTGCCTCCCGATATATACGGTCCCGGCGAGGGCCAGGGTCGAGAGCGGAAGATAGAACGGAACCCCGACCGTCCCGGACAGGGAAGCGGCCAGAACGCCCAAACCTACGAGTGCCAGCACAAGGCTCGCTTTGATCATGCACGTCTCCTGCCGAAATCCGGTCCGGCCCATCGATCCTTGAGGCCAGCCGGATCAATCGCGCTTGTGGCGAAAGAAAGGAGGACCTCCTCCCTCTGCCAGCGATAGCAGTCTTGTGACGATCGGGACAGGCCGTTAAAAGCCGAGCATCGTTCTTCAAAACAGATTGTCCTATTTAAAGAACGAAATCGTTGACATAGAGAACGATATGGCTCATGTGTCGAAGCCATGTCACGCGTCAGCCCTCAAAAGGCGAAGTCATGAACGCCCCTCTCGGATATCTCGGCAGCGAGCCTGCCCAGCGCCTGATCCCGGCGGCACCCATCGTGCGCCTGGAAAAGGTCTCGAAGACTTTTCCCGGCCGTGACGGCCAGCCCGTCACCGCTCTGCGCGAAATCAACCTCTCCGTGCCGCAGGGCTCGATCCTCGGCGTGATTGGGCGCTCCGGCGCCGGCAAGTCCACCCTGATCCGCCTGGTGAACGGCCTGGAAAAGCCCTCGTCCGGCAAGGTGATCGTGGACGGGGCCGACATCGCGGCCCTGCCCGAGGCGGCTCTTCGTCACGCCCGCCGCTCCATCGGCATGATCTTCCAGCACTTCAACCTGCTCTCCTCGCGCACGGCGGCGGACAACATCGCCCTGCCCCTCGAGGTGGCGGGCTACGACAAGGCGGAGATCAGGACGCGGGTCGAGGAGCTTCTGGCCCTCGTCGGCCTCTCCGACAAGCGCAACCGCTACCCGTCCGAACTGTCCGGCGGCCAGAAGCAGCGCGTCGGCATCGCCCGCGCGCTCGCCACGAAGCCGAAGGTGCTGCTCTCGGATGAAGCGACTTCCGCCCTCGATCCGGAAACCACGCGCTCCATTCTCGACCTACTCACGAAGATCAACGCGGAGCTTGGCCTGACCATCCTGCTCATCACCCACGAGATGGCGGTGATCCGCAACATCGCCCGCGAGGTCGCGGTGATCGAGGGCGGGCATATCGTCGAGCAGGGCGACGTGTTCGAGATCTTCACCCGCCCGCAGCACGAGGTGACCCGTTCCTTCCTCGCCGACGAATCCGGCCGCGCGTTGCCGCCCTATGTGGCGAACCATCTGCGCGCCGAGGCGTCGCCCGGCAGCCAGGCGGTGATCCGCATCGGCTTCCGTGGCCCGCACGCCACGGACCCGGTGCTCGCGCGGCTCGCCCGCGAGCACGGCATCGAGGCCAACATCCTGTCCGGCGCAGTGGACGAGATTGCCGGCCGTCCCTTCGGCACCCTGGTGGTGGGCGTGCCGGAACGATCCCTCGCCGCCGCCCTCGATTTCCTGAACAAGCCCGGTCTCGACACGGAGGTCCTCGGCCATGTCGCCTGAGATGATCCGCCTCATCGCCCATTCCACCGGCGAAACGCTCTACATGGTTGCGGTTTCGGCCTTGATCGCGACCCTCTTCGGCCTTCCGCTCGGCGTGTTCCTCGCCACCTCCGGCAAGGGCGAATTGTTCGCGGCTCCCTGGGTCAACCGGGTGGTCGGCGTCATCGTCAACGCCACGCGCTCCACGCCCTTCATCATCCTCGTCGTCGCGATCATTCCCTTCACGCGCCTCATCGCAGGCACCTCCATCGGCACCAATGCCGCGATCGTGCCGCTGACGATCGCCGCGACGCCCTTCATCGCGCGGCTCATCGAAGGCGCGATCCGCGAAGTGGACCAGGGCCTGATCGAAGCCGCGCGCGCCTTCGGCGCCAGCCCGTTCCAGATCGTGCGCAAGGTGCTCATTCCTGAGGCCCTGCCCGGCATCGTGCTCGGCCTCACGCTCGCCGTCGTATCGCTCCTCGGCTTCTCGGCCATGGTGGGCGCCGTGGGCGGCGGGGGCCTGGGCGATCTCGGCATCCGCTACGGCTACCAGCGCTTCATGCCCGAAATGATGCTCGCCGTTGTGGTGGTGCTCATCGTCCTCGTCCAGGCGGTGCAGAGCATCGGCGACCGCCTCGCCCGGCGCCTCAACAAGCGCATCCGTCACGCCTGATCCTCACCCACAACATCGTCCAAGGAGTTCCCCGATGTCCCTGAAGAAACTCGGCCTCGCCGCTCTCTTTTCGCTTGCCGCCCTCCCGGCCCTCGCGCAGACGCAGACCATTCGCATCGGCGCCACGCCCGGTCCGCATGCGCAGATCCTCGAAGCCGTGAAGCCTATCGCAGCGCAGAAAGGCCTCGACATCAAGATCGTCGAGTTCTCCGACTATGTGGTGCCGAACGAAGCCCTCTCCTCCGGTGAACTCGAGGCCAATTCCTTCCAGCACCAGCCCTATCTGGACAATCAGAAGGAAGCGCGCGGCTACAAGATCGAGACCGTCGCGCAGACCGTGAATTTCCCGATCGGTATCTATTCGAAGAAGCACAAGGCCTTCGACGCGCTGCCGAGCGGCGCGAACATCGCCATTCCGAACGACCCGACCAATGGCGGCCGCGCGCTTCTGCTGCTGCAGGACAAGGGGCTGATCAAGCTGAAGGACGGCGTGGGCTTCAAGCCGACGATCCTCGACATCACCGCCAATGCCAAGAACCTGAAGTTCACCGAGATCGACGCGGCGCAGGCCCCGCGCGTGCTCGACGACGTGGATGCGGCGGTGATCAACACCAACTACGCCACGCAGGCCGGCCTCGATCCGGTGAAGGATGCGCTGACCCGCGAAAACCCGAAGGGGCCCTATGTCAACATCATCGCCGTGCGCGCTGCCGACAAGGACAAGCCTTGGGTGAAGAGCCTCGTCGAAGCCTATCGTTCGCCCGAGGTGAAGAAGTTCGTGGAAGAGAAGTTCAAGGGCGCCGTGCTCACCAGCTGGTAGGCGCTCTCCCTCCTCTTTCCTTCTTTCAGAAGGCCGGGCTCGCCGCCCGGCCTTTTCGGTTTCCAGTGCTGTCGCACGCATTCTCTCGCACGCGTTTCGACACGGTCAAATACGGCTCCGTGGCGGAGCGGACGCGCCTGCTCAAGAAGTGGGACGCCGAGGTCAAATCGGCCCCCAAGTAGAATATCGTTACATCGCATGCGCAGGCCGGATGCGACGAACCGGCCTGCGCATGCGCGATCCAGCCTTGTTGCGCAAAGGGAATTCAAAACTATAGTGCCTTGCAAGGATTCATTGGCTGTCTGCAAGGGGGGATGTGGACATGGCAAGCCCGACTCAGAATTATCTCGACAACAATCGCGTTTCATCGTTTGCGGCCGGTCTCGCCACCGGCCTGATCTATGGCCAGAAATGGGGATCCGGCTCGAAGGGTGTCGGGGTCTCCATCTCGTGGAGCGTCCCGCAAGGAACGGCATGGTTCGCCAACGGCTACTCCTCCTACAGCGAGCAGTCGCAGTGGTACGCCTTTTCTCCAGCCGAAATCCAGGGCGCCACATGGGCCATGAATGCCTGGGCTTCCATTTCCGGCATAACGGCCTCCCGTAGCGACGACAATCAGACGACGGTGGGCGAGATCCGTTTCGCCAAGTCGTCCTACGGCCCGTCCGGCAGCGCCGCCCATGCCTATTATCCGGGATCCACGCCTCAGGCGGGCGATATCTGGATGAGCGTCGGCAGCTGGAATACGTCAGGCACGGAGGCCAACAGGCCCGGCACCTACGCCTATCTGACTCTCCTGCACGAAGTCGGGCATGCTCTGGGCCTGAAGCATCCCTTCGAAACCTCCAGCTATAATTCAACCCGCTTCGACGACCGGTACGATCATTACGCGATGACGGTGATGAGCTACACGGCGGCATCGTGGTCGGACAGCGCGTGGCCGGATTTCTTTCCGACGACGCCCATGTATCTCGATATGCTGGCGATCCAGCATCTCTATGGCCGTGACACCAAGACCAGGGTCGGCAACACGACCTATACGTTCTCGTCCGGCCAGAAATACTGGGAAACCATCTACGATGCCGGCGGCACGGACACGATCGTCTACAAAGGCTTGGTGGGAAGCGTCATCGATCTTCGCCAGGGCCGTTTCAGCTCCGTGGGCGATGCGATCACGTTCGACGACGGGCGATCGATGCGGAACACCGTCTGCATCGGCCCGAGCGTCGTCATCGAGCATGCCACCGGCGGCTCCGGATCCGACACGCTGATCGGCAACGATGCCCACAATACGCTGAAAGGAAATTCCGGCGCGGACACGCTCAAAGGCGGCGCAGGCAACGACAGGCTTTTTGGCGGAGCCGGAGACGACAGGCTCTACGGCGGACAGGGCCAGGACAAGTTCTGCTTCAATACCCGTCTGTCCGATGAGCCTTCGTCCCGCAACGTCGACAGGGTCATGGATTTCAATCCCGTCAGCGACGTGATCTATCTCGAGGATGCCGTCTTCAAGGGCATCAAAAAGGGCACATTGACCAAAGCCGCTTTCGCCATCGGCAAGGCGGCGAAGGATTCGAAGGATCGGATCATCTACGACAAGAAGACCGGCGATCTCTTCTACGACAAGGACGGAGCCGGCGCTTCCGCGCAGATCAAGTTCGCGCTTCTCGCCAAGAACCTCAAGCTCACCGAAAAGGATTTCTACATCGTCTGAGCTTGCCTGCAAGCTTCCCCGGCGGATTCGCCGCGTCTCGAGCCTGATCGGGCCTCCGGGGTGGACAAGGGAAAGCTCCTGCGTCAAGGCAATGGGGTGCCGAGCCTGGAACGGAGGTTCGCGGTGCCGGTTTCCGCATCTTCGTTTGACGGACGGGTTCACCTGTGCCTATCGAGGCTTGACCATAGTGCCGCCATTGCAACGGAGCAGCCGATGTCGACCATACCCACGATCCGCCTGAACGATGGAAACGCGATGCCGCAATTCGGCTTCGGGGTCTGGCGGGTCTCCAACGAGGAAGCCGCGAGCGCCGTGGCCGAGGCGATCAAGGCTGGCTACCGCTCGATCGACACCGCGGCGATCTACGGCAACGAGGAAGGCGTGGGACAGGCGATCCGCTCCGCCGGGGTCGCACGGGACGAGCTCTTCATCACCACGAAGGTCTGGAACGACCGCCACGGCTACGACGAGACCCTGCGCGCCTTCGACGAGAGCCTCGCCCGCCTGAAGCTCGACACCGTGGACCTCTACCTCATCCACTGGCCGGTCGCGGGCAGCGAGGCCTATCGCGACACCTGGCGCGCGCTGATCAGGCTGAAGCAGGACGGGCGTGCGAAGTCCATCGGCGTTTCCAACTTCATGGTGCCCCATCTGCAGCGGCTGATCGACGAAACCGGCGTCACGCCGTCCGTCAACCAGATCGAGCTGCATCCGCGCTTTCAGCAGAAGGAACTGCGCGCGTTCCACAAGGCGAACGGCGTTGCGACGGAAGCCTGGAGCCCCCTCGGACAGGGCACGATCCTCGCGGATGAAACGCTCGTTGCCATCGGCCGCAAGCACGGCAAGACCCCGGCCCAGGTCATCCTGCGCTGGCACCTGGACAACGGCCTCATCGTCATTCCCAAATCCGTGACCCCCTCGCGCATGCGCGAGAACCTCGACGTCTTCGACTTCACTCTCGATGCGGACGACATGCGCGCCATCGAAGGGCTCGACAGCGCTTCCGGACGCGTGGGACCGGATCCGGCCGTCTTCGCCTGAGCGAAGGAGCCTGTGCGCTACAGGCGGCTCTTCGCGGAGCCGCCCGCCGTCTCGAACTGGCGGTAGATCGTTTCCGCGATGGGCAGGAGCTGCGCGCGATCCGCCTTCGCGGAGACCACATACGACAATCCGTTGTCGATCCAGGAGAAGGCTGAGACGCCGTTGCGCGCCGCGAAGCGGAAGGAGGTCTGCGCCTCGCTGCCGCCGGAGCGCGCATAGAGCGTGAGCCTCTCCCCGCCTGCATTCTCATACATGAACAGCGCCGCTGCCTCGCCGTTGTCCGGCAGAAGCCTGCCGCCGATGAGGCGGTAACCCTGCGCGGACAGGTCCGGAGCCGCTAGCGGCTTGCCGACGCGCCGCGACAGCCATTGCACGAGATGAGCCTCCTGCTCGCCCGGCACCTCGACCGGATGCAGCCTCTCGCCGACATAGATGCGATAGGCCGCGATGGCATTGTCCGCGACGCTTGCCGCCTGTTCGGCCATCGGCGCTTTCTGCATCCACCAAATTCCTCCCGCCGCTCCCGCGACGGCGCCGATGGCGAGCCCCGCCACGGCGGCCGCCATGGCCTGCAGGCGCATCCGCGGGAAACGGCGCTGCGCGGCCACGAGATTGGCGACGCGCAGGCGCGAGGGAATCGGCTCCTGCGCCTTGAACGCCAGACGCGCGCGCAGGGCGTCGCGCTGTGCGACCTCGCGCTCGACCCGCGCGGCCATGTGCGGATGGGCAGCCAGATAGGCCTTGACGATATCGAGCCGCGCGGGCGCAAGCCTGCCGTCGACAAAGGCCTGGAGATCGTCTTCCCCGATCGGTCGCTCGCCCGTCACTTCACTCTCCTCAAGGCGGCGGTGCGCCCGTTCTCCATGAATTCCCTCAACCGCGCCCGCGCCCGGCTCAGGCGCGACATCACCGTGCCGAGCGGAATGTCGAGCACCTGCGCGGCCTGCTCGTAGGACAGATCCTCGACGCCCACCAACAGCAGAAGCGAACGCTGCTCCTCCGGCAGGGCATCGAGACCTAAGAGGACATCGCGCAAGCCCGCATGGCCGTCCGGCCCCGGGCCGGGAGCCTCGATGTCGTTCAGCGCCTCGTCTCCCAGATGGGCCCCGCGGGCCTTGCGCTGCCTGACCCCGTTGAGGAAGAGGTTGCGCTGGATGGCAAAGAGCCAGGCTCTCAGATCCCCATCGCGCCGCCGCTGCGCCCAGCGGGCGATGGCGCGCTCCAGGGTGTCCTGAACGAGATCGTCCGCCGCCTCGTCGTCGCGCAGCAGAGCCCAGGCATAGCGCCTCAAGGCCGGAATCTGCGGTTCGATGAGGGAGGCGATCTCGTCCAAGGTCAGCTCTCAGGTCCAGGCGGCATTCAAGGATGAAGCGCCGGCCGCGGCAAGGCTTACGGCGTCGCGATGTGCCAGACGTTGTTGACGCCGTCGCCCGTAACGTCGCCGGGCTTCGCATCCTTCGCCCAGAGATAGAGCGGCTTGCCCTTGTAGGCCCATTGCTTGGAACCGTCTTCGCGGGTGATCACGCTCCAATCGCCGGAGGCGGACGCATTCGCGGCGGCCATCAGGGGCGGCCAGTTCTGGGCACACGGGCCGTTGCAGTTGGACTTGCCCGCCGCATCGCGGTCGAAGGTGTAGAGCGTCATGCCCTTGGCGTCGACGAGGGTCTTGCCCTTGCTCGTATCCGCCACCTTCGCGGGAGCGGTCTGGGCGATGGCGAGGGAAGCGGCGAAGAGGGCTCCGGCCAGAACGGCGGGACGCAGGAACTGTTTCATGGGGTATCCTCCTGAGGTCCTGATGACCACGACTCCAGAGACACCCGAGCGGCCCTCTTATTCCCGAAGGCCTCAAAAGAAATGCCGAAAGCCCTATCGCCCTTGCGGATGGAACCGGGCCGGATCGTCGAGAGGCTCACGCAGCTCGATCCGATGGCGGCCGTTGTCGCGGATCTGCGCCGTCCGATAGGTGCCGTCCAGCTCGTCCTGGGGCGGCTGGAGGATATCGACCCCGGCCTTGCCGAGGCGGGCCACCTCCCGGTCCACGTCGGAGACGAGCAGAGTGACCACCGGCACCTTCGTCGCCGCAATTCCGGCTGTCGTATCGGAGTCCGGCTGGAGAATGTGGTCGGCCTCGTTGATCTCCAGCAGGAAGCCGCTGCGCTCGAGAACCGCCCTGCGTCCCGGACCGGCATTCCGGCTGCCGAGGAGACGGAAACCCAGCTTCCCCTCGTACCAGGCAACGGTCTCGTCGAAATCGGGGGTCCTGATCGAGGCCGTGCCCGACCGTGGCTCGGAAGCGGCGTGAACCGGCGCAGACAAGGCAACCAGGCCGGCCAGCAAAAGGGGGATCGCCGGAAGAACGCGCCGCAGGCATTGCCGCCACTTCGAAAAATTCGATTGCCCTGCTTTCACGTCACACCCCTCGTCTCGCCGCCCAACACTTAGCGCATCGTGCGGACCCAGCGGGCCGCGCGAGCGAAAAGTGGACCCGGTTTTCGCTGACGCGACCCTTCGGGTCCGCCCGAACGATGCGCTCATCCAGAAAGGAAGCATCGGATTCAATCCCAAAAGTGCAAGTCCACTTTTATCGTCCGATGCTTTAGCCATATACACATGAACGCACAGCTCGGCAGATCGTTTTGCGAAAGCCTTCGCGGCACGCCATGCAGCCCGCTCATTCCAGGATCAGCTTGAGCAGGAGGGTGGAGAGCTGCCCGGCCTCCTTGTCGGTGAGCTTCGCGCAGATGAAGCGGTTGAGCGCCGCGCCGTAGACGCTCCACATGCGTTCCTGCAGCGCCCTGCCCGCATCGGTGATCTCAACGAGCTGGCGGCGCCGGTCGCCCGGATAAGGGATGCGGCGCACCAGCCCCTCCCCCTCCATGCGGTCGAGGAGCCGGGACAGGTTGTACTGCTCGAACAGGACGGCCTCCTCGATTTCGCGAGGGGTGAGCCGCCCTTCCGGGCCGCGCTTGAGCTCGAGGAGCACGTCGTACCAGTGAAGCGAGGGGAAGCCGGCACTTTTCAGCTCCGCCTCGATCCGGCCGACCACCGTTCGCTCGGCCCGGATCAGGCGGCCCCAGGCTTTGATCACGGAGGGAGAAGGCTCTTGCATCCGGGCAAACCTTTTATGGTTTTCATGCAAATGCATTGAAATTGACAGATCCGCATATCTGCCTCAGTTATCTATGCACTTGCATGGAGATTAGCAATGACACCCTCCTCCCCCTCGAATGCCGATTACGCCGCGCTGCTCCTCCGGGTCTCGCTCGGCGTCATGTACATCGCCCACAGCCTCATCCTGAAGGGCATGACCTTCACGCTCGCCGGAACGGCGCAGTATTTCGAATCCCTCGGCCTGCCAGGCTCCCTTGCCTATGCGACGTTCTTCGCCGAACTCATCGGCGGCGTCCTGCTCGTTCTCGGCGTGCAGAGCCGCTGGGTCGCCCTTGCCCTGCTGCCGGTTCTCTTCGGCGCGGCCTGGGTCCATATCGGCAACGGCTGGGTCTTCTCGGCCAATGGCGGCGGCTGGGAATACCCGCTCTACCTGATCGTCCTGTCCGTTGCCCAAGGCCTTCTCGGCGACGGGGCCTATGCCCTGAAGCCTTCCCGCCCGCTGGCGCTCGCTTCGTCGGCCGCTTCGCTCAAGTCTGCAGCCTAACCCAAGAGGATCCCATGAAGCTGTACTACACCCCCGGCGCCTGCTCGCTCGCGCCCCATATCGTCGCCCGCGAGGCCGGGATTCCGGTGAATCTCGAAAAGGTCGATCTCGCCAAGCGCGTGACGGAGACCGGCGCGAACTTCGCCGCGATCAATCCGAAGGGCTATGTTCCGGCCCTGGCCCTGCAGGACGGCTCGCTGCTGACGGAAGCCGCCGCCATCATCCAGTATCTGGCCGATGCGCAGCCTGCGACCGATCTCGCGCCCGCCAACGGCACGATCGAGCGCTACCGCCTGATCGAGTGGATCACCTTCATCAGCTCCGAGATTCACAAGGGCTTCGGCCCGCTCTGGAATCCGGCCAATCCGGACGCCGTGAAGGCCGCAGCAAAAGATCGCCTCGCCAGCCGTTTCGCCTATCTCGACGAAGTCCTGGCCAAGCAGCCTTTCCTGATGGGGAGCGCGTTCACCATTGCCGACGCGTATCTCTTCACCGTCGTCAACTGGACGAACTTCCACGCCATCGACCTTTCGCCCTTCCCGAACCTGAAAGCCTTCCAGGAGCGTGTCGCCTCCCGCCCGGCCGTCCAGCAGGCGCTCGCGGCCGAGGGGCTGTTGCAGAAGGTCGCCTGACCTTTCGCCGAACGGTTCGATCCAATGAAAAAAGCCCCGGAGAAATCCGGGGCTTCTGATTTGCAAGGTGCGAGGACTTCTTAGAAGTCCATGCCGCCCATGCCGCCGCCCGGCATCGCGGGAGCGGATTCTTTCCTCGGCAGCTCGGCGACCATCGCCTCGGTGGTGACGAGGAGGCCGGCGACCGAAGCCGCATCCTGGAGAGCCGTGCGCACGACCTTCGCCGGATCGACGATACCGGCCTGGAGCATGTCCACGAACTCTTCGGTCTGGGCGTTGAAGCCGAAGGTGTCGCTCTTGTTCTCGGTGATCTTGCCGACAACGATCGAGCCTTCCACGCCGGCGTTCTCGGCGATCTGGCGGATCGGAGCCTCGAGAGCGCGCAGGACGATGTTGATACCGGCCTTCACGTCGGCGTTGTCGCTGGAGAGCTTGGCAACCGCAGCCTTGGCGCGCAGCAGAGCCGTGCCGCCGCCGGGGACGATGCCCTCTTCCACCGCAGCGCGGGTGGCGTTCAGAGCGTCGTCGACGCGGTCCTTCTTCTCCTTCACCTCGACCTCGGTCGCGCCGCCGACGCGGATCACCGCGACGCCGCCTGCGAGCTTGGCCAGACGCTCCTGGAGCTTCTCACGGTCGTAGTCCGAGGTGGTCTCCTCGATCTGCGCCTTGATCTGAGCGACGCGGGCCTCGATGTCCTTCTTCGAACCGGCGCCGTCGATGATCGTGGTGTTCTCCTTCTCGATGCGAACGCGCTTGGCGCGGCCGAGCATCGGGAGCGACACGGTCTCGAGCTTGATGCCGAGGTCTTCGGAGATCGTCTGACCGGCGGTCAGGATCGCGATGTCCTCGAGCATGGCCTTGCGGCGGTCGCCGAAGCCCGGAGCCTTGACGGCGGCGATCTTCAGGCCGCCACGCAGCTTGTTGACCACGAGGGTGGCGAGAGCCTCGCCTTCCACGTCCTCGGCGATGATCAGCAGCGGCTTGCCGGTCTGAACGACGGCCTCGAGGATCGGCAGCATGGGCTGGAGCGAGGAGAGCTTCTTCTCGTGGATGAGGATGTAGGGATCCTCAAGCTCGGCCACCATCTTCTCGGCATTGGTGATGAAGTACGGCGAGAGATAGCCGCGGTCGAACTGCATGCCCTCGACCACGTCGAGCTCGGTCTCGGCGGTCTTGGCTTCCTCGACCGTGATCACGCCCTCGTTGCCGACCTTCTGCATGGCATGGGCGATCATCTCGCCGATGTCCTTGTCGCCGTTGGCGGAAATCGTGCCGACCTGAGCGACCTCGTCGGAGGACTTCACCTTCTTCGCGCGGGCCTGGATGTCCTTGATGGCCTCGGTGGTCGCGAGGTCGATGCCGCGCTTGAGGTCCATCGGGTTCATGCCGGCAGCCACGGCCTTCGCGCCCTCGCGGACGATGGCCTGGGCGAGAACGGTCGCGGTGGTGGTGCCGTCACCGGCGATGTCGTTGGTCTTCGAGGCGACCTCGCGCACCATCTGCGCGCCCATGTTCTCGAACTTGTCGGCGAGCTCGATTTCCTTGGCGACGGACACGCCGTCCTTCGTGATGCGCGGAGCGCCGAAGGACTTCTCGATCACCACGTTGCGGCCCTTGGGACCCAGCGTGACCTTCACCGCATCGGCAAGGATGTCGACGCCGCGCAGCATCTTCTCGCGGGCTTCGGAAGAAAACTTAACGTCTTTGGCAGCCATAGGCTTAGCCTCCAGTTAAATTGGGAAACTTGTGACGGAGATCGCGGCTTACTTGCCGACGATGCCCATGATGTCGGATTCCTTCATGATCAGGAGGTCCTGACCGTCGATACGGACCTCGGTGCCCGACCACTTGCCGAACAGAACGCGGTCACCGGCCTTCACGTCGAGGGCCACCACCTTGCCGCTCTCGTCGCGGGCACCCGGGCCGACGGCGACGACTTCGCCCTCTTGCGGCTTTTCCTTGGCGGTGTCCGGGATGATGATGCCACCGGCCGTCTTCTCTTCGGCTTCGATGCGGCGAACGACGACGCGGTCGTGCAGCGGACGGAACTTCATGGAACTTCCCCTTTGACTATTGGTGCAACCCCTCTGGCTGCACCCTGGTCTCCTGCTGTTAGCACTGTCCTTCGATGAGTGCTAACGCTGGCGGCGAGATATGCACATGCCGGCAGGGAGTCAAGATACCTGTCCCAAGGTCACTTGCAGAATGACAGCCGGAACGCCTCATAACGGACGGCCATGATCATTTCATGACCCTTCCGGCGGCGCTTCCCTTACAGGGTAATTCCAGGGCTGACCGGAGGAGACGGTCCGCAACGCTCTATCGTCTCGACGTGATCATGGCCGCCGCGACGATCAGGATGCCGCCGCCGAGGGTTGCCCAGGTCGGGATCTCGCTGAATACGCCATAGCCGATCAGGACCGCCCAGATCAGGGCGGTGTATTCGAGAGGCGCCAGCCGCGCCGCCTCGGCCTTGGCATAGGCGGTTGCCATGAGCACGTGGCCGATGACCCCGAGAACGCCCATGAGCATGAACCAGGCGAGATGGGCGAGGTCCAGAGGCTGCCAGACCCAGAGGCCGAAGGGGGCGACCAGGATCGCGGGCCCGATATTCTGGAAATAGACGATGTGCAGGAACTTGTCCCGCTGGGCCCTCTGCCGGAGCAGGACGAGGCTCAGGGCATAGGTGATGGCCGAGAGGAGCGCCGCGCCGACGCCCAGCCAGGAGCGTGCGGCTCCTGCCTCTTCGGACTGGCCGAGCACGACGATGAGGGTTCCCGCGAAGCCGATGGCGATGGCGCCGACGATCCGCGCATCGACCCGCTCCTTCAGCAGCAACAGCCCGAACAGGGCGATGAACATGGGCGACAGGAAGGACAGGACGAGGGTCTCGGCCAGGGGCAGCTGGCCGAGCGCATAGAAGAAGCTGACGGCCGTGACGACCGCGATGACGGAGCGCAGGGCATTGGCCGTCACCGTCTCGCGGCTCGGCCAGCCGGGCCGCAGCGCGGCAACGACCCCGGTCGCGATCAGCGTGCCGCAGGCAAAGCGCAGGAAGGCGACCTGGAAGGTGGGGTAATGGGCGGACATCCCCTTGATGACCGCATCCATGATGGAGAGAACCGCGATGCCCGCAGCCGCCCGGAGGGCGGGACCGAATTTCATGATGTCACGACGATGTGCAGGCGGCATCCGGAATGAATGCCGTCGAGGAGACGGCTCTTACAGCACTTTCCCAAAGCCTTCACCCCCTTTTCCGGACACCGACAGGAAACCTGTCCTTGCGGAAGGTCTCGAATTCATCCAGCTTGGCGGAAACAAAAGCGGAGCTTTCCGTTTATCTTGCCGAACACAGTTTGAGGATGCTTCGATGCGTGCTTGGATCCCTTGCACCGCCATGCTTTTGGCTCTGCTTTCACCCGCCGCCGCCACGGCGCAATCCACGGGCAGGACGGTCTATTACTACGGCAATTCCTACGCGGCCTCGGGCTACGATTATCCTTACGCCCGGGCGCAGGACGGCTATGACGAGGATTATCCTCTCGTGACGCGTCCGGCGTCCCGCACCCGCGTCTATCGCGTCGAGCGCATGGCCGGCTATCCGTATGAGACGCGCTCCTCCGGCAGCGCGGTGGCGTCCCTGCCGCAGGATTACGGGACCGGCGCGGGTTACGGCGGCGGCATCGGCTACGCGATCGCGCCGCAATTCCAGCGCCAGCTCGTCGCCTATCGCGGGGGCGAGCGGCCGGGAACGATCATCATCGATACGGACAACAAGTACCTTTATCTCGTCCAGAGCGGCGACCGCGCCATCCGCTACGGCATCGGCGTCGGCCGGCCGGGCTTCGAATGGGCCGGACGCAAGACGGTTTCCATGAAGCGCGAATGGCCTTCCTGGCGCCCGCCGGTCGAGATGCTGAAGCGTCGCCCCGACCTGCCGCGCTACATGCCGGGCGGACCGGACAACCCGCTCGGCGCCCGCGCCCTCTATCTGGGCTCCTCGCTCTACCGCATCCACGGCACCAACGAGCCGCACACCATCGGCCAGGCCGTATCCTCCGGCTGCATCCGCATGCTCAACGAGGACGTGGTCGATCTCTACAACCGCGTGAGCGTCGGAACGACCGTGATCGTGATCTGACCGCGCCGGCGCGGGAACAGCCCTCTTCATGGCCGGACCGTCTCCGGCCATTCCCGTTTGAGCGGCCTCTTCGTTCGATGTAAGGCTGCCTCGTCTCCCGTTGAGCGCCGCGCGATATGAACTACGCTTATCTCTTCGCCGCCATTCTCTGCGAGGTCGTCGCCACGTCGGCCCTGAAGGCCGCCGACGGCTTCTCCCGCCTGTGGCCTTCGGTCGTCGTCATCCTTGGCTATGGCCTGGCCTTCTACTGCCTGTCGCTGGCCATGCGCAGCATTCCGGTCGGGATCGCCTATGCGGTCTGGTCCGGCATCGGCATCGTGCTGATCGCCTTGATCGGCTGGCTGGTCTATCGCCAGCCGCTCGACATGCCGGCGATCCTCGGGATGGCCCTGATCATGGCCGGCGTGCTCGTCATCAATCTCTTCTCCAGAACGGCGAGCAGCTGAAGCCGGATCCCCTTTCCCGAGAGATGCTCTCGCAAAAACGCCCGCCGGAGGGCGGGCGCTTCCAGTCGCGACATTCGCAAGGGGCGCTTTAAGCCCAATCGCCCGCGTCGCCGCCATCCCCGCCGAAGTCGGAGAAATCCTCCTGGCCTTCCTGCGGCGTGTTGTAGAGGGAATCCGTGATGCTGCCGAAACTGCCGGTATCCGCCGCCTGATCGGCTCCGCCGAGACCGGCAGCGGATGCGACATCGCCCAGCGGGTTGTTCCCGCCGCCGAAGGCATGCGTCAGGGCATTGGCGATCATCATGCCGCCGGCGACGCCGGCCGCCGTGGAAAGGGCGGTGCCGAGGAAGCTGCCGCCGCCGCGCTGCTGCATCGCGCCGCCCCAGGGACCGGGCGCAGCGCCCATCGTGCCGCCCTGCGGCGCTCCATAGGGATGCTGCGGATAAGACTGCGGCTGCCCCCAGGGAGAAGCCTGGCGGGCGGGCGGCGCATTATAGGACGGCCCCGGCGGGCGCGAGCCGCCGCCGAAAAGGCTGGACAGGAAACCGCCCTGCTGCGGGCGGCGGTTCGCCTGGTCGAGTTCGGCGCGCAGCTGCTCGTTCTCGGCCTGGAGATTGGCGAGGGCCTGCTCCTGCACGAAGACCGCCTGGGCCATCGCATAGGGAGCGTAGGGCTGCTGGCGCAGTTTCTCGGCGATGAAGCGCTCCGCCTCCGGGTCTCTGGGCTGGTTCGCCACCTGCTCAAGCCGCTGGAAGATATCGCTGATGACCTGGCGTTCCTGGTCGTTCATGGCAAGCCTCCTCACATAGAACGTCGGTCACTGATGTAAGGATGGTTCCGGCTTTTGTCAGGGGAGGACGAGGCCGAGCCTGCGCATATTCAGCACCGCCTGGGGCGCAATGGCCATCAAATCGTCGAGAGGGCGCCACTCCGCTCCCTGCACCTCGGCGAGGTCGGGCCTCGGCGCAGACGCCGCCTCCGCCCTGACGATGAAGCGGAAATCGTGGTGCCAATGCTCCGGCTCGTCCTTCTCGGGCCGCGCCGGGATGAGATGGCTGTCGATGTCGATCGGAACACCCGAGGAGAGATGCCAGGAATCGAGCGTAAGACCCTCCAACCCCGTCTCCTCGGCAGCCTCGCGCATGGCCGATTGAGGCAGCGTCTCCGGCGGCTCGTAATGTCCGCCCGGCTGCAGCCAGCGCGCGAGGGAGCGGTGATGGATGAGAAGCGTGCGCGCGCCCTTGCCGTCGAGAACGATGGCGGAGGTCGTGACATGGCCGGGGAAGGTCCGACGGGAATGAATGTCGTCGCCGTTTGCGATCTGGCTCCGGAGCACGGCATGCCTGCCGGCCGGCACGCCGAAGACATCCGCATGGCGGTCAAGGCTCGACAGGATTTCGGCGCGGAAGACGACCGGGTTGAAAGTCACGAGTGCCGTTCTCTTCTCAAGAAACGCCTAACGAAAAGTCCCGCATGGAGCGGGACTTTCGTGGAAAACCTTACTCGGCGTCCGGCGATTTGAGAGGCCGGACATTGGTCTCGACCTCCTCCTCGTCGAAGAGGGTCGGATCGTCCTCCTGCGTATCGAGGCGGGTCTTCTTGCGCAAGGCCACATATTTCTTCTGGATCTTGGTGCGGCTCTCGCGGGCGATTTCGAGGGCGCCCTGCACGAGGGAGCGCTCGGCCTTCTCGTTCTGCAGCTCTTCCGTGAGGCGCCGGTTGGCGGCCTCGAGGGTGCTGCGATCCTGCTCGAAGCGCTTGGTGAGCTGGTCGATGCGCTCGGAAAGGCTCGCCACCTTGTTGTCGGAGCTTTCGATCTGGAAGTCCTTGGCTGCAATGGCCTTGTTGAGCATTTCCACGCGCTCCTGCAGCTCGATCCGCGAGCGCTGAAGCTCGTTGACCATCGCGACCTGCCGCTCGACCTCCTGCTGGGTGGCCTCCAGGCGGCGGTCGAGGGTGTTCTTCTCGATGGTGGTTTCCTTCAGCGACCGCTCGACGCCGCGCAGGGCCTCGTTCTTGTCGCGCAGCTGGTCGCGGGTATGGGCCAGGATCTTGTCGGTGGCGGAAAGGCGGGAGTTGAGGCCCTCGATCTTCATGTCGAGAGCGGAGAGATCGGTCTGGTGGGCGGAGCGCTCGGAATCGATCTGCGTCTCGAGGCGCTGGCGCAGCACCTGCTCGGCCATGAGCTTGGTTTCGAGTTCCGAGGCGCGCTGGCGCGTGGACTCGAGCTGCGTCTCCAGCTCGGCGTAGCGGTTGCCGAGGCTGGAGAGGCGGTAATTCTGCTCCTCGGCCACTTTCTGCAGGCGCTTGACCTCATGATCGAGGAGGCCGTTGCGCTCACGGGTTTCGATGAGTTCGCGCTCGGCGCGGGCCACGGTCTGGTCGGCCTCCTGCGCCTCGAGGCGCAGGGCCTGGTTCTCTTCCGTGATGTTGCGGGCGCGCTCGGTCTCGATGGCGAGCTGGTTCTCGAGATCCGCGACGATCGCTTCCTTGTCCTTCACGTTCAGGCGCAGGTCCTCGATGAAGGAATCCTGCTCCCGCACCTTGGACTCGGCCTTGCGCAGCTGGGAAACGGCCGAGTTCAGGTCGTCCATGGCGCGGGCGTGCACGCTGTTGAGGTCGGCCAGCTCCCGGCGCAGGGCCTGGGTGTTCTCGGTCTCCTGCCGAAGCACCGCCTCGGTTTCCAGAAGCCGCGACTGGAGCTGGGGATAGTTGCGGATCAGCTCGTTCACCGGCTCGCTCAGGAGGGCGAAATCCTCCTTCAGGCTGCGAATCTCCTCCAGCCGGTCGATCATGTTGGCGAAACGGACGCGGATCAGCTCGTTCTTCTGGCCGACGGAATCGAGCGACCCGTTGGGGCGCACGACGATCGGCTCCCCCTTTGCAGGGGAAGGTCCTGAGACGGCAGGAGCCTCGACTCCTGCGTCAGCGACATTCAGGGAAGCCTGAACGGCCTCTTCCTGCCTTTTGCCGAAACGGTTCCTGAAAGACGTCCAACCCGAAGACATGGCGCCGCCCCTTACGCTTGAAATTTAACCTTTCCTTACCTTTAGCGCAGAGCCGCAGGCTTGAAAAACAAAATTTCGTTGCGCAATAAGGTAGCACCCCTACTCTGCTGCGATGGTTAACGGCTGGGAGGACCTCTTCCCGAACCCCGCGGCCTCCAGAACCTCCGGCATGGGGCCGCCCGTCGCCCAGTCGAGAAGCTCGACCGTATGGACGATGGGGATCCCGGTCCCCTTTCCGATCTGGGTCATGCAGCCGATATTGCCCGTGGCGATGAGATCGGGCTTCGTGCGCTCGATATTGGCGACCTTCCGGGCCCGGAGCTGGGCGGCGATTTCGGGCTGGAGCAGGTTGTAGGTTCCGGCCGATCCGCAGCAGATATGCCCTTCCGGAACGTCCTTCACCGTAAAGCCCGCCTGCTTGAGCAGGGTCTTCGGCTCGGTGCGGATGGCCTGCCCGTGCTGCATGGAACAGGCGGAGTGATAGGCCACCACGAGTTCCGTCTCGCGCACCGGCTCCATCAGCTTCAGGGTCGTGACGTATTCGGTGATGTCCTTGGCGATGGCGGAGACGCGGGCCGCCTTCTCGGCATAGTCCGGGTCCTCCCGGAACATGAAGCCGTAATCCTTGATGGTCGTGCCGCAGCCGGAGGCCGTGACGATGATGGCGTCCAGCCCATCCCCGTCCATCTCCGCGATCCAGGCGTCGATGTTGCGCTTGGCGAAGGCATGGCTTTCCTCGTCGCGGCCCATGTGGTGGACGAGGGCGCCGCAGCACCCCTCCCCCCTGGGCTGGACCACGTCGACCCCATGGCGGTTCAGAAGGCGGATGGCGGCCTCGTTGAAGCCGGGCTTCAGCACCGGCTGGGCGCAGCCGGACAGGATGGCGACCCGGCCCCGGCGCTCCCCCTGGGCCTTGAAGAGGCCGGGCTGCTCGAAGGGCGAACGGGCCGGTACCTGCGCGGGCGCCAGCTCGATCATGGCCTCGAGGCGGCTGCCGAGCAGCGGCAGCGCGCCGATCGCGCCCTTCAGGGGCTTGGCCAGCATCGCCGCCCCGAGCGCGAACCGGAAGCGGCCCGGATAGGGCAGCACCGTAGCGAGAACCCAGCGCAGCAGCCGGTCGTGCCAGGGCCGCGTATAGGTCGCCTCGATATAGGCGCGGGCATGGTCGACCAGATGCATGTAATGCACGCCCGAGGGACAGGTGGTCATGCAGGACAGGCACGAGAGGCAGCGGTCGATATGCTTGACCACCTCCGGCGAGGCGGGCTTTCCGCTCTCCAGCATGTCCTTCATCAGGTAGATGCGCCCGCGCGGTGAATCGAGCTCGTCGCCGAGCAGCAGGTATGTCGGGCAGGTCGCAGTACAGAAGCCGCAATGGACGCAGGTTCGGAGAATTTTCTCCGACGCCGCCATGGCGGGATCTCTGAGCTGATCGGGCGTGAAATTGGTCTGCATGGTTTTCTAACTCACAGCGCCCCTTGCCAGCGATTGATGGCGTCAATGGGATGGATCAGCATGATGATATTGAGGGCGAGATTGTCGCGAATCCAGAATCCCACGACGGCTTCCATGAGAGCCGCCACGACGACCGTCAGCCAGACCGGCCAGATTCTTGCGAGCCAGAACCCTATGGTCATGGCGAGGATGTCGGACACCGAATTGATGACGCTGTCGCCGTAATAATTGAGGGCGATGTTCGTCGCGCGGTAGCGGTCGATGATGACGTTCGTGTTCTCGGCGATTTCCCACGCGCATTCGAGACCGAGCGCGATAAGAAAGGCCGCCCCGACCGGCAACGGCTTTCCGATCAGCCGTCCGAAGGCCCAGAGGCCCGCATAGAACAGGAAGCCGTGGACGATGTGGGACGGGGTGTACCAATCGCTCAGGTGCTGCGAGTTGCCGGAATCCTGCACGGTCCCATGCCACAGCTCGATGGTGCCGCAGGTGCAGATCGGTGTGCGGCCCATCAGAAGGAGAACAACGGCGGTGAGCGCGATGAGAGCGAGCGCAAGCCCTGCGACCGTCATCGCCCGCGTGCGACGCGAAGTCTCGGAACCGGAGATGAGAACCGCGCTTTCCGTCATGTCATATTCCCGCATACATCCGCCCCGGATTGAGAATGCCGGAGGGATCGAACGAAGCTTTGATACCCTTCGTCAGCGTCATCAAAGCCTCGGCCTGCGGCTCGAATACGTCGACGGCGGATCGCACCTCGGCGGGCGCGCGCACGAGGGTGGCGTGGCCGCCGAACGTCCGGGTGGCCTCGCGCAGGACGGCAGCGCCCGCATCGCCTTCGACCGGGGTCGAGATCCAGAGAAGGCCGCCGCCCCAGTCGTAGAACCATTGGGCATCGAGCGCCTGCGCCACATGCGCAGCGAAGTCCGGCCCCTTCGTGGGCGCAGTGGACACGCGCCAGACGGCGCGCTCGCCCTGCCCCGTCAGGACCGTGGCGTCGCGCACGGATTGCCAGAGCGCCTCGGCCCCGTTGCCTTCCAGGAGATCCATGAACCGGAAGCGCTTGAGCAGACGGCGCAGTTCGTTCATGCGGTAATCGACGGAGCCGGAGAATCCTTCGACACGGATCAGCGTGCTGCCGCCCCGGCGGTCGCGGTCGGGCACATGCGCGGCCCCGGTCACGTCGAAGGGCGAACCGAGGGCTTGCGACAGGGCCTCGACGGCCTGCCTGTCGTCGAGGCCGCGGATGACGAGGGTCGCCATGCGCTCCGGCTTGGGCAGCACCTTGAAGGTGACCTCGGTCAGAAGGCCCAGCGTGCCCCAGGAACCTGCCATGAGCTTGACGAGGTCGAGGCCGGTGACGTTCTTCATCACGCGGCCGCCCGACTTCACGACCTCCCCCCGCCCGTTGACGAAACGCACGCCGATGAGGCTGTCGCGGGCGGCTCCCGCCATGATCCGGCGCGGGCCGGAAATGTTCATGGCGGCCACGGCCCCGATGGTGGGCTCGCCCCTGGTGCCGAGCAGCGCGCGGTAATCCATGGGCTCGAAGGGCAGCTCCTGCCCCTTCGCGGCGAGAACCCGCATCACCTCCAGCACCGGCGTGCCGCTGCGGGCCGAGATCACCAGCTCGGTGGGCTCGTAGAGGGTGATGCCGGTCATGGCGGCGGAGGAGATCGAGGCGTCGGTCTGGTTCGGACGTCCCATCGGCGCCTTCGTGCCGTTGCCGGACACGTTCAGAAGCGTGCCCTTGTCGGCCGCATCGCGGATGACGATGCATGCGTCCTGCTCGTCGCGGGGAAGATGGGTGGTCACGCAGCGAGCCTTCCTTCGAGGGGGAACACCTTGGCGGGATTGAGAAGCCAGCGCGGATCGAACACGCCGCGCACGCGCATCTGCTGCTCCAGGTCCGTGGCGTTGAACTGACACGTCATGAGATCGCGCTTCTCGATGCCGACGCCGTGCTCGCCCGTAAGGCAGCCGCCGACCTCGACGCAGAGCCTGAGGATGTCCTCGCCCGCCTTCTCGGCCTTTTCCATCTCGCCCGGCACATTCGTGTTGAACATGACGAGCGGGTGCAGGTTGCCGTCGCCCGCATGGAACACGTTGGCGACGCCCAGGCCGTAGGACTTCACGATCTCGTCGATGCGCCTGAGCACGAAGGGCAGCTGGCCGGTGGGGATCGTGCCGTCCATGCAGATATAGTCGGCGACGCGCCCGGTGGCGCCGAAGGCCGACTTGCGGCCCTTCCAGATCGCCGCGCTCTCGGCTTCCGATTGCGACACCTTCATGGTCTTCGGCCTGAAGGGCTCGGCGATGGCGACGATGCGGCGGAGCATGTCGTCGATCTCCTGGTCCGAGCCTTCCACCTCCACGATCAGCATGGCCTCCACGTCGAGCGGGTAGCCCGCATGGGCGAAGGCCTCGCAGATCTGGATCGCCGGCTTGTCCATGTATTCGAGGGCCACCGGAATGATTCCCGCGCCGATGATCGCCGCGACGCAGGCGCCCGCATCCTCCACGGATCCGAAGCCCATCAGCGCGGGCCGCGCGCCTTCCGCCGCGCGCAGGATGCGCACCACTGCCTCGGTGACGACGCCGAGCTGCCCCTCCGAGCCGCAGACGATGCCGAGGATGTCGTAGCCGGGGCTGTCGAGATGTTCGCCGCCGATCTCCACCACCGTGCCGTCGAGGAGCACCATGGTGACGCCCAGGAGGTTGTTGGTGGTCACGCCGTATTTCAGGCAATGGGCCCCGCCCGAATTCATGGCGATGTTGCCGGCAATGGTGCAGGCAAGCTGGCTCGACGGATCGGGGGCGTAGAAGAAGCCCTCATGGGCGACGGCCTGGCTGATCCCCAGATTGGTGATGCCGGCCTGGACCCTGGCCGTCCGCCCTTCGAAATTGACGTCCAGAACCCGGTTCATCTTGGCCACGCCGAGCACGATGGCGTCTTGCTGCGGGATCGCCCCGCCGCAGAGCGAGGTTCCCGCCCCGCGCGGCACCACCTTCACCCCCCGCTCGTGGCAGAACCGCAGGACGGCGGAGACCTCCTGCGTGGTCGAAGGCAGCACGACGGCGAGCGGCACCTGGCGATAGGCCGTCAGGCCGTCCGTCTCGAAGGCCCGGCGCTCGTCCTCGGAGACGATCAGGGCCTCGGCCGCGACAAGGCGCCCCAGCCCCTCGATGATCTCCCCCCGGCGCGCCAAAACCGCTTCGTCCGGCTTCGGAAATGCTATGGTCACGGCACCCTCCCTAAGGGAAATACGACTGCACTCCAGGAATGGCTACCTTAACAATAAGGCGACTTTCCCTGCGGGTGTGTTTCAATAATGTAGAATCTCTCTAAAATGGGACAGGTGTCCAGCAAAGGAGTTTTTGATGCGTTCCTTCGTTCTTTCCGCCGCCCTGCTCCTCGCCGGGCTCGGGACTGCCCAAGCCCAGGATGCGGCCGCCGGCGAGAAGGTGTTCACGCAATGCCGGGCCTGCCACCAGGTCGGCGAGAATGCCAAGAACGCCGTGGGTCCGGTCCTGAACGGCCTCTTCGGGCGGCATTCGGGATCCGTCGAGGGATACAACTACTCCCCCGCCAACAAGAATTCCGGCATCACCTGGGACGAGGCCACCTTCAAGGAGTACATCAAGGACCCGAAAGCCAAGATCCCGGGCACCAAGATGATCTTTGCCGGCATCAAGGACGAGCAGAAGGTCAACGATCTGGTGGCCTATCTGAAGCAGTTCGACGCTTCGGGCAAAAAGACCCCGTAAGACCGGGCGATCCGCCTGCCTGCAAGCCGCCCCCTGACGGGCGGCTTCTCCTTATTTGAGCGTTCGCCGGGCCCGGGACAGCGCGTCCTCTTGACCGGGGCGGACGAAGAACGATGGTGATACGATCGCGCGATCGCCGGAAAGCCCTGTAGCCGTGAGCCCTCCTCCCAACAGCAAACCCCGTGTCGGCCTTTTCGTCACCTGCCTCGTCGACCTGATGCGCCCCTCCGTCGGCTTCGCGGCCGTGAAGCTCCTGGAGGATGCCGGATGCATCGTCGAGGCTCCCGTCCAGACCTGCTGCGGCCAGCCGGCCTATAACTCGGGCGACCGGGGCACCACGCGCGATCTGGCGATGCGGCTGATCGACACTTTTCATGGCTTCGACTACGTGGTGGCCCCTTCGGGCTCCTGCGCGGGCATGATCAAGGCGCATTACCCGGAGCTGTTCGAAGAAGACCCGAACTGGCGCGCCAAGGCCGATGCGCTGGCGGCCAAGACCTTCGAGCTGACGAGTTTCCTCGTGGACGTCCTGGGGGTCACGAGCGTCGAGGCCACCTTCGACGGAGCCGTGACCTATCACGATTCCTGCTCGGGCCTCCGGGAGCTCGGTCTGAAATCCCAGCCGCGCAGGCTGCTCGCCAGCGTCGAGGGCCTCACCCTCGTCGAGATGAACGACAGCGACGTATGCTGCGGCTTCGGCGGCACCTTCGCGGTCAAGTACAGCGACATCTCCGGCGCCATCGTCGATGCCAAGGCGAAGAACATCGAGGCGGCGCAGGCCCCCACCCTGCTCGCGGGCGATCTCGGCTGCCTCATGAACATGGCGGGCAAGCTCAGCCGCGACGGCAAGCCGGTTCAGGTGCGCCACGTGGCGGAGGTACTCGCGGGCATGACGGAAGAGCCGCCGATCGGCGCCGCCAGGGCCGAAGCGTCGAGCAAGGGCCGGTCATGACCGTTCACTCCACATCCCCCCAGTTCAAGCAGAATGCCGCGCGGGCGCTGAAGGACGGCCAGCTTCAGAAGGCGCTCGGCAATGTGAAGCAGGGCTTCATCGACAAGCGCCGGATGGCTGCCGACAAGCTGCCCGAATTCGAGTCGCTGCGGGATTCCGCGCGGGACATCAAGAACCACACGCTGGAACATCTCGACCTCTACCTGGAAGCCTACGAGGAGAAGGTGCAGGCCTCCGGCGGCCACGTGCATTTCGCCCGCGACGCGCAGGAAGCGCGCGACATCATCCTTGCCATCTGCCGCGAGGCCGGGGCGAAGACGGTGACGAAGGGCAAGTCCATGATCTCGGAAGAGATCGAGATCAACCGCCACCTCGAAGCAAACGGCATCAGGCCCGTCGAGACCGATCTCGGCGAGTACATCATTCAGCTTCGAGGCGAGCTGCCGAGCCACATCATCGCGCCCGCCGTGCACCTGAACGCCACCCAGGTGGAGCAGGACTTCCGCCGCGTCCACACGCATCTCGACGCCAAGCGCGACCTCTCCGAGCCCGTGCAGCTTCTGACCGAAGCGCGCGCCGTTCTGCGCGAGCGTTTCCTCGCCGCGGATGTGGGCATCACGGGAGCGAACTTTCTCGTGGCGGAAACCGGCACCTCGATCATCGTGACGAACGAGGGCAACGGCGACCTCACCCAGATCCTGCCGAAGACGCATATCGTCCTCGCCTCCATCGAGAAGATCGTTCCCACCCTGGAGGATGCGAGCCAGCTGCTGCGCGTTCTCGCCCGTTCGGCGACGGGTCAGGAAATATCGGTCTACACCACCTTCTCCACCGGTCCGCGCCGCAGCGCGGATGCGGACGGCCCGGAGAACTACCACGTGGTTCTCATCGACAACGGCCGCTCCTCCATGCTCGGCACGAGCTTCGAGGAGATGCTGCGCTGCATCCGCTGCGGCGCCTGCATGAACCATTGCCCGGTCTATCATGCGGTCGGCGGGCACGCGTATGGCTGGGTTTATCCCGGCCCTATGGGCGCGGTGCTCACGCCCTCCCTCATCGGCGTCGACCAGGCGGGCCATCTGCCCAACGCCTCCACCTTCTGCGGACGGTGCGAGAGCGTGTGTCCCGTGCGCATTCCGCTCCCCAAGCTCATGCGTCACTGGCGCGAGCGGGAATTCGAGCGGCACCTGACGCCCGCCACCGTGCGTTCGGGGCTTCGGTTCTGGGGCTTCTTCGCCAAGCGCCCGGCTCTCTACCGCCTGGCGACGCGCGCGGCGATGGCGACGCTCGGCTTCATGGGGCGCCAGCGCGGACGCTTCACATGGCTGCCGCTGGCGAAGGGCTGGACGAAGTATCGCGACTTCCCTGCACCGCAGGGCGAAACGTTCCAGGCGCGCTGGCAGCGCGAGCGCAAGGGGAGAGCGGCATGAGCGCCCGCGACGACATCTTCGCCAATATCCGCCGCTCCCTCGGCGTCAACGGCAGCGAGACGATCCGCCGGCAGATCGTAGAGGATCGCCTGGAGCGCGCGCCCAAGGGCGTCATTCCCAAACGCGGGCAAGTCTCCGGCGAGGAGCGGCTCGCCCTGTTCAAGACAATGGTCGAGACCTCGCTGGCAACGGTGACGGAAGTGTCCTCCCCGGCGGAGGTGCCGCAAGCCATTGCCCTCTTCCTGCGCAACCATAACCTGCCTGCCACCCTGCGCATGGGCGAGGATCTGCGCCTCAAGGCCATGCCGTGGTCGGACACGTCGCTCGAGATCACCTACGGCCCCAGCGAGGGCCGCGATCTCAACGCGGTGAGCCACGCCTTCGGCGGCATTGCCGAATCCGGCACGCTCGCACTGGTCTCCGGCCCAGAGAACCCCTCGACTCTCAACTTCCTGCCCGACAACCACATCATCGTGGTGTCGGCGAAGGATATCGCCAGCGATTACGAATCCGTCTGGAACCGGGTGCGCTTCGCCTATGGCAAGGGCTCCATGCCCCGCACGGTGAACTGGATCACCGGCCCGTCCCGCTCCGGCGACATCGAGCAGACCCTGCTGCTGGGCGCCCACGGCCCAAGGCGGCTGCATGTGGTGGTGGTGTGCGACTGAGCACCGCAACAAAGGTAACAACAATACATGATCTCTCCCCTGAAATGGGGGAGAGCGATGATTTACTTATATTGGCTTGGGGCGCTCCTCGTCCTTGTCCCGCTCATTCTCGGTCTTCCATTTTTAATTCGGAATAGAACATACCGGGTCGCAACTCTTTTTGCCGGAATGAATACAGGGATCGTCACGCTTTCGTTCTTCATCGATTTTTTGCGATGGGGCGCTGGCTCCAGCTATGCGGAAGAACTTCATACCTTCCTTACGTCTTCATTCCCTAGCGTTTACATCGCCTCCCTCATTGTCGGGTCAACGATTGCCCGAAAATACTATTTGAATGCCCCGACCCGCTTCAGGTCAGCCGTCGCTGCATTGGGATGCCTCCTTTCAGTTTATCTCATTCCCATCGCTTCACGAACAGTTGCAATATTTTCGAGAGCGATATCGGAAGGCTATTCCTCTCTGGAAGCTCTGTCGGAAGCGGTCGACTATTTGCTGTTCACTGTCACTCGCCCCGATCCATTCGCTTTGATCGTCATTTTCGTTTCTACATTCATTGCCTTGAATGGAACTGCCGCGGCCATGCGGATATCCGATAGGGTGGAACGCTCAAAAGATAAGACGGAATGACGCGCGCCCTAGCTCGGACATTCTCTCCCATGCAAAATAAGGCTCCTTGCGACAGCTTGGAGCCACGGTATGCCCATCCCGACATTGATCTTCCGCTCCCTCCGCTGGTCGGCCTGGGACGGCTGTGAAGCGGGGCTCGAGCATGCGGATGTGCGGCCCGCCGATGGCGGGCTCGACATCTCCGGCGTCGTGATCGCCCGCGAGGGAGAGGCCGAGTTCGGTCTTTTCTACCGGCTCAAGCTCGATGCCCTGTGGCGGACGAGGGAGGCTCTCGTCAGAACCACCTCCGGCAATACGCTTCACCTGGAGAGCGACGGGCAAGGGCACTGGCAGGAGAACGGCCGTGACCAGCCGGCCCTTCAGGGCTGCATCGACATCGACATCCAGGCGACCCCGCTCACCAACACCCTCCCCATCCGGCGGCTCGGGCTGGAGAGCGGAGAGAGCATGGAGATCCGCCTCTGCTATATCGCCGTACCGGGCCTGACCGCCGCTCCGGCCAACCAGCGCTACACGGCGCTCGCCGCAGGCTCGCTCTATCGGTTCGAGAGCCTCGAGAGCGGCTTTTCCGCGGACCTGCCGGTCGACGAGGACGGATTCGTCCTCGATTATCCCAGCCTCTTCAAGCGCCTGGGCTGACGCTTTCGTCCAAGGCGTGACATCCGGGCACAGGGGAGCAGGCTGGCGCGCAGGCAATTTTTCGTCTAAGTATTTGAAATCAAATGTAGTTTTTAGCCATTCTAAACTAGAACGATGATCGTCTGCTCCTGCAACGTCCTCTCCGACGGCGATGTCAAAGCCTGCCTCAAGCCGGGGCCCGACTGCCCGCGCACGCCGGCGCAGGTCTATCGCTGCCTCGGATGCAGCCCGGATTGCGGGCGCTGCGCCCGAACGATCCGCGCCATCATGGATCGGGCCTTGATCGATGCCGGAGTGGAACCCATCGCGTCCTGCCGCCGCGGCTGCTGCCCCGCCGCCCTCGAAAAAGCAGCCGCCGAACCCAGGCTTTGAACAAAGAGGCTTTTGCCCTAATTCATAAATCCTCTAAAGAAAGACGCGGCGCATCCGGCGCCTTGAGCATCGGACCCAAAAGTGGCCCCCACTTTTGGGATTCATCCGATGCTTCTAGTGGATGGGCGCATCGTTCGAGCGGAAAACCGGATCCACTTTTCCGCACGATGCGCCAATGGACGAGAGGGTAGGATGAAGGGCGATCCGAAGGTTATCGAGTATCTCAATCGCGGCCTGCGCAGCGAGCTGACGGCGGTCAACCAGTACTGGCTGCATTACCGGCTGCTGGACGATTGGGGCTACAAGGATCTCGCCAAGACCTGGCGCAAGGAATCCATCGAGGAGATGCACCACGCGGATCGCTTCATCGCGCGCATCATCTTCCTCGAAGGCTTCGCCAACCTGCAGGTGCTCGACCCCCTGCGCATCGGCCAGAACATCCAGGAGATCCTGGAATCCGACCTCGCGGCGGAATACGACGCCCGCAACCTCTACGGCGAGGCGGCGGCCTATTGCGAAAGCGTCGGCGACCGGGTGTCCAAGAACCTGTTCGAGGAACTGATGCAGGACGAGGAAGGCCATATCGACTTCCTCGAGACGCAGCTCAACCTGGTCGAGCAGATCGGCGTCGAGCTCTATGCCCAGAAGCATATCGGCGGTCTCGAAGACGAGCACTGACGCCGGCTTCGTGCTCCCGCGGCGAGCGGGAGCCCATGCAGCTGCGGCGGAGCAGACCCGCTTCGCCGCGCAATGCCCTCAGCGGCGGGCGTCCTGCCGCCTCCATCGCCACCCCGCGCCATTCCCCGGCATCCATGATCCAGAATCTCGCAGCATCGTTCCTGCTCCGTCTGGCCGCGCTTTTCGCGGCCATCGTCTTCATCGGCCTGTCCGCGACCGCCCCGTCCATCGCGCAGGATGACGCGGCACGGCAGTTCCTGATAGGAATCTACAAGCTCTATATGGGCAAGAACGCATCCGGCGCGGATTACACGAGCGAGGAACTGGCGAGCCGCTATTTCGACGAAACGCTGACCGAACTCATCGTACGCGACCAGAAGGAATCCGAGGGCGAACTGGGACGGATCGGCTTCGATCCCTTCATCAACGCGCAGGACTTCTCGATCAAGTCGGTCAACGTGACGGTCACGCCGGTCGAGCCGGACCGCGCGAAAGGCGTCGTCAATTTCGTCAATTCCGGCCGTCGCCAGACAATCACCTACGATCTGGTCAAGACCGCGAAAGGATGGCGGATCTCCGACATCCATTGGACGGGGACGACGGACACCTTCCGCTCCCTCCTCTCCGCGCCGCACTGACGAACTTTCGCCGTTCCCTTCCGATCAGGACTTCTGCACGAGCTTGCCGGGCTCCGCGATGGAGGCGATCGGCAACGTCACGAGGCGCAGCTCCGGATCGTCGGGATCGATGCGGATCGAGAAGCCGAGGCTGCGGCACATGTCGAGCATGGTGGAATTCTCGCGCAGCACCTGCCCCTCGACCTCGCGGAGGCCTTCGGCCTTTGCCCATTCGATCATGAGTCGCATCAGCTCCCAGCCGAGGCCGAGGCCCTTGAGATCGGAGCGCAGAAGGATGCCGTATTCCCCCGTCTCGTGGTTCGCATCCGCATGGAGCCGGACCGCCCCCATCATCTCCCCCGTGTTCCCGTCGAAGGCGACGAAGGCGATGGCGCGGGCATAGTCGAGCTGGGTGAGGCGCGCGAGGAAGGTGTGGCTGAAGTCGCGCACCGGAGCGAAGAAGCGAAGGCGCAGGTCTTCCGGCGTGATCTTTTCGAAGAAACGCCGAAACTCGTCCTCGTCCTCGGGACGCACGGGCCGCACGAAAGCGTTCTTGCCGCTGCGCAGGACGATGGTTCGTTCCCACTCCTTCGGATAGGGACGCACCGCAAAGCGCGGATGCCCGCTGGCCTTGCGGGTCTCGGGCGCCACCGCCACGCGGGCATCGACCGCGATCACGCCCGTATGGTCGGCAAGCAGTGGGTTGATGTCGAGCTCACGCAGCTCCGGCAGATCGGCGGCCATCTGCGCGAGCTTCACGAGGGTCAGCGCAATGGCCCCCTCGTCGGCGGCAGGAACGTCCCGGTAGGCCTTGAGGCGGCGCGACACGCGGGTATGCGCGATGAGATCGTGGGCGAGCTTCAGGTCGAGAGGCGGCAGGGCCAGGGCCTTGTCGTTGATCACCTCGACCGCCGTGCCGCCGCGCCCGAAGAGAACGACGGGACCGAAGGACGGATCGTCGGCGATGCCCATGATGAGCTCGCGCGCCTTCGCGCGGCGCACCATGGGCTGCACGGTGACGCCCGTCACATGAGCCTGAGGCTTGAGGCGCGCGGCGCGCTCGAAGATGTCGGCGGCGGCCCTGCGCACCGCGTCCTCGGAGGTGAGGTCGAGCTTCACGCCGCCGATATCGGATTTGTGCACGATGTCGGGCGAGAGAACCTTGACCGCCACCGTGCCCCCCTCGGCGATGATGGGACGCGCCGCCTCCGCCGCCTCGTCCGGCGTCGTCGCCAGGATCACCGGAGCGGCGGGGATGTCATAGGCCCTGAGCAGCGCGTTGACCTCGAGGGGATCGAGCCAGCGGCGATTCTGCGCGATCACATGCTCGACGATGGCGCGAGCGGCGTCCGTATCCGGCACGAAATCATGGGGCAGGTTGTCGGGCGTCTCCATCAGCTGGTTCTGCGCCTCGCGATAGCGCACGAGCTGCATGAAACCGCGCACCGCATCGGCCTCGGTGGCGAAATGCGGAATGCGCCCCTCCTCGAACACGCGAGCCGAATCCGGGTCTTCGCCGATCCAGGCAGCGAAGACCGGTTTCTGGCGATAGCCCTTCGCACGATCGCGCCTCACCACATTGACGATGGAAGCCGCCACATCGGACGCCCCCGCCACGGCGGTCGGCACGTTGAGAACGAGAACGGCATCGTTCTCGGGATCCGCGAGCAGCGCCTCCAAGGCGCCCGCGTAGCGCTCGGGGCTCGCATCGCCGACGATATCGATCGGGTTTCCCTTCGACCAGGTCGGAGGCAGGATCGCGTCCAGGGCCTTATGCGTCTTCTCCGAGATGCCCGCGAGCGTTCCGCCGAGGTCGATCAGGCGGTCGACGGCGAGCACGCCGACGCCGCCGCCATTGGTCAGCAGCGCCAGGCGATTGCCGGGGAAAGGCTTCTGACGCCCGAGAGTCTCCGCCGCGGCGAAGAGCTGGTCAAGGTCGAGCACGCGCAGCAGGCCCGCGCGGCGGAAGGCGGCGTCATAGACCGCATCGGAGCCGGCCAGCGCACCCGTATGCGTCGCGGCGGCCTTCGCGCCCTGCGCGTGACGTCCGGCCTTGATCACCACCACCGGCTTGACGCGGGCCGCGGCGCGGGCCGCCGACATGAATTTCTGCGCGTTGCCGATGGACTCGATGTAGAGCAGGATCGCCCTTGTCCCGCTGTCGGCGGAGAAGAAATCGAGGCAATCGCTGAAATCCACATCGACCTTGTCGCCGAGGGACACGATGGCGGAGAAGCCCACATGCCGCTGGGCCGCCCATTCCACGAGACCCGCCGCCACCGCGCCCGATTGGGAGACGAGCGCCAGATCGCCGGGCCTCGCGCTGTGCGCGGCGAAGCTCGCATTCATCTTGACCCGCGGGGCCAGCACGCCGATGCAGTTGGGGCCGATGATGCGCAATCCATGCGCGCGCGCGGCGATCCTGACCTTGTCGCTCAGCGTTCCTTCGCCATAGCCCATGCCCGCAGTCGCGATGATGGCCACGCTCACGCCCACGCGCCCGGCCTCCTGGATCACGCCGAGCACTCTCTGCGGCGGAACCGCGACGACGATGAGATCCGGCGTCTCGGGAAGCTTCGACAGGGACGCGTAGCAGGTCAGCCCCTCGATCTCGGCATGATGCGGATTGACGGGAAAGAGCTGTCCCTCGAAGCCGCCGGCGACGAGATTGCGCAGGAAGGTCAGGCCGAGAGATCCCGGACGCGGGCTTGCGCCCACGACCGCGATGGAGCGGGGCGCAAGCAGCTTGTCGAGGCGATAGGTAGACATGGAGATCCTTCGTCTCGTGAGAGTTCCGGGCCGAGGGCGGCCCATCAAAACCTATGGCAAAAGCCTATAACCGCAAGGCGCATCCTTATGATTGATCTATCGCACAGGGCCTTGCTGTCCGGCGCTATTCCGCCAGGACCCGCGTGGGCGGGAAGATCACCTCGACGAGCGTTCCTTCCCTCGGCTGGCTGGAGATCTGCAGCGCGCCGCGGTTCGCCTCGACGAGGGCCTTGGTGAGCGGAAGCCCCAGTCCCGTACCGCCGCGCTTGCGCGAGGTCGCGAGCTGGCGGAAGGGTTCGAGAGCGGCCTCGACCTCCTCAGGCGACATGCCGATGCCGGTATCCCGCACGCGGAAGGCCACCTCGCCCCGGTCCGTCATGGCCGTGGACACGATCACCTGTCCGCCCGCATCCGTGAACTTGATCGCGTTGGAGACGAGGTTGAGCACGATCTGGCGCATGGAGCGCTCGTCCGCCACCACCGGCGGCAGCTTGGGCGCGAAGCTCATCCGCATGACGATGCGGTCGCGCGCGGCCTGCGGCTGAAGCAGGGTCACGCAGGAGGAGACGAGATCGTTGAGGGCCACGCCCGTGAAGGAGAGTTCGAGCCGTCCCGCCTCGATCTTCGCGAGATCCAGAAGGTCGTTCACGAGGCTGATCACATGCGAGCCCGAGGCGTGAACGTCCCTGAGATATTCCTTGTAGCGCTCGTTCCCGATGGAGCCGAAGCGCTCCTCGAGCATCACCTCGGCGAAGCCGAGAATGGCGTTGAGGGGCGTGCGGATCTCGTGGCTGATCTTGGCCAGGAGATCCGACTTCTGGGCGCTCGCCTCCTCGGCGGCGTGCTTGGCGCCGATCAGCTCGCCTTCGGCCTTCTTGAAGGCGGTGATGTCGCGCAGGACCGCGCAGAACCGGCGCTCCGGCCCGTCGCCCAGGCGGCCCATGGTCATGAAGAGCGGGATCGAGCCGCCCTGGCGCACCCGGCCAAGCACCTCGCGCCCGTCGTTCAAGAGGCTGGCGACGCCGGAAGAGCGCAGGCCGTCGAGGTAGTCGAGGGCGACCATGTGGCTTTGCGGCTCGAGCAGCACCGTGATGGCATCGCCCGCGACCGCCCGCTCGTCATAGCCGAAGAGTGCCTCGGCCGAGCGGTTCAGGGAGATGATGCGCCCGGTCTCGTTGAGCACGATGACCCCGTCGGTCGCCGTGTCGAGGATCGCCTCGAGCTCGTGGATGCGATGCTCCTGCGCGGGATCCCGCGTCTCGGCCGGCGCCTCGGCGCGGGCCGCCTTGCGGATGACCATCAGGTCGGCAGCCTCGCCGTTCCACTCCGCCGTGGAGCTGCGCACGGTGACGGCGACGTTCTCGTTCGCGCGGGTCGTCAGCGCGAGGGCGGAATCCTCCTCGCCGGAGCCGCCCAGCGCGGGCGATCCGCGGAAAAGATGAACGAGGCCGCCGTCCCTCCGGATCTGCGCGACATCGTCATAGTCTGTCAGCTCGAGGAGGAAGCGGTTGGCGAACAGAACGCTTTCACCGCGATGAACCAGAATGCCGATCGGCAGCCGGTCGAGGATGCGGTCGCCACCGGCGGGAACGGTGGCCGGCGAAGGCGGAATCTCCTTCTCGGCGTCCGGCTCGACCGTCGCTTGGGAGGCGGTTGCGGCCGCAGCGTCCCCGGATGTTTCTTTTCGGGAAAGCGTATCCTCCTCCAGGCGCGCGCCGAGGGCGCGGGCGATCTCCCGGAAGGCGTTGCGCTCCGCCGCGGAGAGACCCGAACTCGCCTGCGGCCTCTGCGCGGCCGCGGGCCGTTCGGCCGGTTCGTGGGGCGGATTGGTGCTGGCCAGCGCCTCGGCGACCTGGTTGCGGAGATCGGCGAACCAGCGGTCTTCGTCGGGCGTCTCCGCCTCCGGCGCGGGTTCTTCCGCCGGCATCTCCTCCGGCGGACGGAAGGGCAGGGTTTCGTCGTGCACCAGGCTCTGGGCGATCAGGTCGTCCGGAAGCCGTTCCGCCGATTGAGAGGATATGGCCCGCTCACGGATGGCGTCCATGCGCAGCAGGCCGAAGCCGCGAAAGCCGACGAGCTCCCGGTCCGCGCTGAAAACCGGCATGCCGCCCCAGTCGACCGGTACCTGACGCGGGCCCTGCCCCAGGGTCCAGAAAACGGTCCGTCCGCTCCATGTCTCGTGGCGCGCGAACAAGGCCGCCACGTCCCCGTGCGGATCCTCGACGACGGTGCGCGAGAGTTCGTCCCAGGTCTTGCCGACGATGTTTCCGGCCTCGGCTCCGACAGCCCTGGCAAGGCCCGGCGACACCTGGGTGAAGCGGGTTTCGGCATCCGTCTGCCATATGAAGCGAAGGGTGGCGGGCTTGTCCTGCCGTGATCCGGTCCCGGACGAGGACTGCGTCGCCTCGTTCCGATGGGGAATGGATTCCGCCAGGCGCGGGCGCGCGGGCACCTTGGGCACCGGCCCCACAAAGGCCGTGACCAGCACCCTTTCCCCGCCCTCGAGAAAGGCAAGGCGGCAGGCGCATGCAACCGGAAGCCAGGGACGGGCCGGATCCAGGCGCAGGCGCTCCAGGCGCATGCCCTCCACGGGCGCAAGACCGGCGGCCAGGGACTTGAGACGATCGCGGGCGCGGAAATCCGGCCTGACACGGCCGGATGAATCGACATAGGCCTCCTTCAAGCCTTCGGCGGAAGGCGACGCCCAAAGCAGCTTCTCCCCTGCCCGGTCCCAGACGAGCACACCCTTTCCGGGCTCGGCCAACAGGCCCAGGTCCGGCTCGGCGGCAAGCCGCGCGATCAGCGTCTCGAATGGGTTGGGAGCCCCCGTCATCAACGGCCCTTGGTGTCCACTGCCACAATGTCACTTCCGACAGAGCTTTTTAGACTAAACCGCGCGCCGGGGCATGCAAGGGAGAACACTTGAATCCTTTTACTTTCAGGTAACCTTAATAAGCGAGGCATCCAAGAGTTGATTTCGCATTGCACAATGTGATATTGCACTGCACAAATGCCTTAACGACAGGAGCATGACATGGCCACGAACCAGCCCCCAGGTTACGAGATTCCCACGGAGATGCGCGACTTCGCCGAGAAGAGCGTCGAGCAGGCCCGAAAAGCGGTCGACGGCTTCATCAACGCCGCGCAGAAGACGGCCGACACCTTCGAGGGTTCGGCGACCACGGTCCAGACCAGCGCTCGCGACGCCGCCCGCAAGACCTTCACCTATGCCGAGCAGAACCTGCATGCCGCCTTCGACCTCGCCCAGCGGATGGTGCGCGCCAAGGATATGCAGGAGGCCATGCAGATTCAGGCCGAGTTCGCCCGCACGCAGTTCGAGGCGATGCAGGCCCAGATGAAGGAATTCGGCTCCCTGGCCCAGTCGGCCATGAAGCAGCCGGGCTCCAAGAAGTAAGATCCTTCTCCCCAAACCTTGCGAGGACATCACGATGGCGGAAGTGAAGAAGCCCAGAGTGAAGAGTACAGCCAGGAGCGCTGAAAAGGTCGACCTCGTCGAGATGGCAGCCGCTCCGACCACCGAGGCGGTCGAGAGGCTCGCGGAAGCGGCGGCCGCGCCCCTGCCTCAGATCTCTGCGAAACCGGTTGAAGCCGATGCTCTCTTCGCTTCCGCGCGCAGGCAGAGCGACGCCATCCGCAAGGCCGTGAGCGAAGCCGTGGCCGCTTCGGCCCAGGGCGCCCTCGAGGTGAACGGTAAGATCATCGAAGCCTTCCATACGCAGAGCGATGCAGCCATCGACCTGTGGCGTTCGGTGATGAGCCCCTCTCCCTTGCCCGAGGCTCTCAAGGCGCAAAGCCATGCCACGCGCAAGGCCTACGAGACGGCCTCGGCCCAGTGGAAGGACATCGCCGAGACGACGGCGCTCTGGTTCACGAAAAGCGTCGAGCCTCTGAAATCGGCGTTCCACGCGCAAAGCCGCTAAATGCTACACGGCGGCGCTTTTCTGAGTTAAGGCTCGGCCATCGCAGGCCGGGCCTTTTTCATGTCCAAGTATCCCATTCCCGCCGTCATTGCCGTCGTCGTTCATGAAGGACGCACCCTGCTCGTGCGGCGCGCCAATCCTCCCGATGCGGGCCTCTGGGGCTTTCCCGGCGGCAAGATCGAGTTCGGCGAGACGGTGAAGGCTGCGGCCCTCCGGGAACTCCTGGAAGAGACCGGAATCGAGGCTGAAGCGCAGGACATCATCACCAGTCTCGACATCCTCGTGCCGGATTCCTCCGATGTCTTGCGGCAGCACTACATTCTCATCGCCGTGAAATGCCGCTGGATCTCCGGTCAGCCCATCGCTGCCGACGATGCTCTCGATGCGCGCTGGTTTCCGGTCACCGATCTCGATCCGGACAGGATTGCCATGAGCGCCGATGTGGACACGATCGCCCGGCTTGCGCTGGGCTCGCAGTAACCGACGCCGTTCCTGACGGAACGGGCTTTCAACTCACGACCGGCGAGCCAAGAAAAAGGCCTCGTCTTCGCGTGAAGACGAGGCCGAGTTTGTCTCTTACTTTGAGGCTCGAAAGCCAAACTTGATGTCCCGATCTGCACATATTCGACGTCCGATCTCAAGCCGGACCGCAACACCATGGTTGATGAACAGTAAATGTTCATAAAGCATCAATCATGTTTGAAACAGTTACAGGCAATCATATTGCAACTGTCTCTCATACTCCTTTATGAGTAGCCCCGACAGGCAAGAAATGCCTAGCGACCACTGCTTCTCAAGTACGGAATACAGTCATGCGTAAATCTGCTCTTGGACTGCTCGCTGCCTCAGCGGCCCTCGCCCTTGCGGCTTCGACCGCCCAGGCGGCCGATCTTCCGTCCCGCTATTCCCCCGCTCCGGCCTATAATGCGCTTCCGGTCTTCACCTGGACCGGTTTCTACGCCGGTCTGAACGCCGGCTACGGCTGGAACGTGGGCGACAGCCGCTATTACGATCCGGCCTTCGGCACCAGCTACGGCAAGCGCAAGGGCGGTTTCGTCGGCGGCGCTCAGGCAGGCTACAATTATCAGTTCGGCATGTTCGTGGCCGGCGTCGAGACGGATCTGCAATATGCGGCCGTCGGCAACAAGGGCGCCTCCTATGGCAACATCTACTACCCGGGTGATTCCGACGGCTTCTTCGGCACGATCCGCGCCCGCGGCGGCGTGGCCTTCGACCGCGCCCTCGTCTACGGCACGGCCGGCTTCGCCTATGGCGATATCGGCGGCAACAAGGGCTACGATCCGATTCTCGGCCATCACAGCGGCGACGAGATCAACTGGGGCTGGACCATCGGCGGCGGCGTGGAATACGCCATCACGAACAACTTCACCGCCAAGGTCGAAGGTCTCTACGTCGATATCGACACGAAGGACAACTACGCCCTCGGCGGTCGCGCGAACGTGGACCGCGACGCGGAGTTCGGCGTCCTGCGCGCCGGCTTGAACTACAAGTTCAACTGATCACCGATTACACTCGGTTTTCAGAAGGCCCGGCGGCAATGCCGGGCCTTTTTGCATGAATGAGAGACGAAACGGATGCGTTCGAAAGCGTTCAACGCTTGCGCGTTTTGAAATCGTCCGCTGCCTTCTCGCTGCGCTTGAGGGCGAGCAGCCGCTTGGCCGCCACGCCACCGGGCGCGGAGGAATAGAGCCGGTCGTTGAGCACCTCGACCTGCCAGCGCTGCAATTCGAGCAGGGCTTTCAGCGCCCTCACCCGAGCCTGAAGATCGCGGGCGTCCTGCAAAGGGTCTGGTCCGCATGTCGTCATGGGACCATCCCTGACAATCTTGGGATGAATCATATCTGAACGCGCAATGGAATGAGACGAGAACGCATCGGCTCCGCTGGCCGGAATCCTCTCCCGGCAAGCGGTCAAAGACAGATCGTGGAAATACAGAAAGGCAACGGAGTTGTTCTCCGCGCCCAACTTTTCGGCGGCTTCTTGTGATCGATGCAAGCTTCTTACATTTCATCCCGCATGGCAAGGCTGCTCAGCCGCGTGCGACGACATGACGGCCACGCTTGCCGCTTCAGGTGACAGCGGTCTCGCAGAAACGGCTGCGATTCAGGCTCTGATAACGAGGAGGCGGATAAGCTCGGCGGGTCGCGGCAAGTCTCAGCCTCCTGCGACATCGTCAGCGAGGAACGGCCCCCTGCCCGACCACGTTCCTTCCTGTGCGATAGGGCACAGCGAACAGATCTCGGGCGTGGTGTCTTCCCGATGTTGGAGAATCTGTCCATGCGCTCCTTTTCGATGACTCTTCTGGTCGGCGCCTGCTGTGCCCTTGCTGCCGGATCCGCGGCTTACGCCCAATCCGCCGATACCCGCATCGCGTCGATGCCGTTCGGCGAGTGCCTCTCCATCATCAGCGAGGCCTCGCAGGACATGGACGAGGAGCCCGTGAAGCTCGTCAGCACGAATGACGTCGTCACGGTCAGGCTCAATGCCACGGACGGTTTCGTGACCGTTTCCTGCGAGCGCGAGGGCAGCCGGATGACGCTGACGAAGAGCCCTGTTCCCGCAGCCGCCGGGCTCTCCGCATCGCGTTAGAATGCCGGCTCCGAGCGTGGAACCGCACCGCTCCTCGCCACGCTCCGGCAATTCCGGCTTTCACGCTGGCCTTGATGGACAGCGGGCTTGCGGGGATTATATCTGAAGCATTCCGACCGAGGCGGCGCCATGCCTGAAACCCACGAACAGCCCGAAGCCGGCCTCGACGAGCTCGATCGGGCGCGACGGATCAACTTTCGCGACTATCCCAGCTCCGGTCTCGTCGTCATCGCCGCGCTCAGCTCGGGCCTTGGCTGGATGCTGTTCAAATGGCTTGGAAACAAGCGCAAGGCGCGTCAGGCGACACAAGCCGAAGCACCGGACACGGCAGGCACCTCGTCACGAACCGAGACGCCCGCCGGGAGCGATCGCTGAATCGTCCTGAACGCCACGTGCCGCAGCGCACCGCCCCCAACCCTCCGACGATTTACTTTTCGTTAATCGGTAGGAGGCTTTCATGGCTCGAGACGCTGTTTCCTTCCTCTTCGGCATCGTCGCTCCCCTGGCTCTGGTGAGCTGGCTTCTGGTGCTGCACTGACGCTCGATGACGACCTCTCCCGAAAGGCTCCCGATGACGATGAAGCCTGCTGCGTTTCTGATCCTTGGCATGGCCGGTTTCATCGCGAGTCCTTCCGCAGGCGCGGCGGAACTGATGAAGGGCCGCTGCCACATGGATTACTGCTCGTGGTTCAGCATCGAGAGCCGCGACCTCGTCGGCTCGAACGCCCGCGGAGCGCTCTTCAAGGTTGAGCTCAAGGGATGGACCTCTCATCACCCGCGGGGCGATTACGGGAAGCGCAGCCCGAGAACGGGCGGCGAAACCTCGACAGGCTATGTCTTCTGCTCGAAGAAAACCCCTACGGCCATCTGGGATGAGGATGCCGGGCATTGGAGCGCCGCGACCCTGAATCTGGCATCGCCCTCCGGTGCCGAGGAAAACGCCGTCATCCAGTATTTCGCCGTCTGCCACGGCATCCAGAGCGGACAGGACGCTCAATCCTCGTTCGAGTCGCTCGCCGCCCGTTTCGGATACGGCAAGATCGCGACGGACCTGAAGGAGCTCAAGCGACCGGAGGAAATCCTGACGGAATAGAGACGGCCGCAGCACTCACCAACCGTCCTCATGAAACAAAGTGACGCTTTTGCCTTGAAGTTGCCTTATTCGTCGATCAAATGCTCAGCAGCGGAAAGCGGGACATAAATCTCGAAAATCGCAGTATTGAAAGTATTTCACTGCGTCTTTCCTGTCCGCTTTATCTGTTGCGTTATCGAATTCCGTTGACTTCCGGCCTGTTCTTTCCGAGCCGGCCTCATTCTTACTCAGAAGCCTCGAAAAAGAGGCTCGCTCAATTTTGGGGCAGACATCATGGCTTTGAGTTCTTCTGCCGCGCCGAGCGGCAACTTTGATTTGTCCAATTGGAAGATCACCCTTCCGGTCGACGCGAATGGCGGCTTCAGCGGCAACGCGCTGGAAGTCAAGAATCTCGCCGGCTACCAGCATCCCCTGTATTTCTACACGGCCGCCGACGGCGCCATGACCTTCGTCGCTCCGGTCGAGGGCGCCACGACGAGCGGCTCGTCCTATGCCCGGTCCGAACTGCGCGAGATGAACGGCACGGCAACGGCGGCCTGGGATCTCAAGACCGGCGGCTTCATGAGCGCGACGCTCGAAGTCGATGCCGCCCCTCTCCGCGATGGCGTCGGCGGACGCATCGTCGTCGGCCAGATCCACGGAGAGGACGACGAACTGGTCCGTCTCTACTGGGAAAACGGCAAGCTCTATTTCGCCAACGACCAAGCTGGATCGAACAACTCCGAGACGAAGTTCTACTTCGTGAACGCTTCAGGCCAGCAGCCGGATGTCTCGCTGGACGAGCGCTTCTCCTACACGATCAACGCCAAGGGCGATAATCTCGAAGTGACGATTTTCGCCGACGGCCAGATCTACAAGTCCGTCAGCAAGATCAACAGCGTGTGGCAGTCGGACACTTTCTACTTCAAGGCTGGAGCCTATCTCGGCGCCAACGAGAGCAACGGTTCGGGCTACGGCCAGACCTCGTTCTACGCCCTGAGCTTCAACCACAACGGCACCGTGACTACGCCCACGCCGACGCCGGACGCGCAGGACCATCCCGTGACCGCCATGGACGACGGCTACGCCGCGACGGAGGACACGGTGCTGACGGTAAGCGCCTCCAAGGGCGTGCTCGCCAACGACGTCGCCGCCGATGGCGGCAAGGCCGCTGTCGCCGGCACCTTCGCCACCGCCCAGGGCGGCAGCGTGAAGCTTAGTGCCGACGGCTCCTTCGTCTACACCCCCAAGAGCAACTTCTTCGGCTCGGACAGCTTCACCTACACCGTCAAGGACGCCGACGGCGATTCCGATACCGGTGTCGTGACGCTCAAGGTCGCCGATGCCGGGAAGGTGGATACGACGCCCCCGCCCGCGCGCCCTGCGACCACCAAGACGGTGACCGGCACGAGCGCGGCCAACAGCCTGACCGGCAGTTCCGGCAACGACCTGATCGACGCCAAGAGCGGCAACGACAAGATCTGGGGCAAGGGCGGCAGCGACGTGCTGATCGGCGGTGCGGGCAAGGATGCCTTCACCTTCGACACCAAGCCGGGCGCCAAGAACGTCGACTCCATCGTCGACTTCAACCCGGCCGACGACACGATCCGCCTCAACGACTCGGTCTTCACCAAGCTCAAGTGGGGCAGCCTCGCGGCAAGCGCCTTCGTCACCGGCACCAAGGCTTTGGATGCCAACGACCGCATCATCTACGACAGCAAGTCGGGCGCCCTGTATTACGATGCCGACGGCACGGGCTCGACGGCGGCGGTGAAGTTCGCCGTGATCGAGAACCATGCCAAGCTCACGGCAGCCGACTTCCTCGTCATCTGATCGCGAGCGCACGTAAGAGCAGACAAGCGGCCCCGGCTAAACCGGGGCCGCTTCCGCTTCATGGATGCACCGGCCCCATTCTCATTCAGCGGGCGTGGCGGGCTTGAAGCCTGTGACCTGCGCGGAAGGCTCCTCGCTGATCCATCGATAAAGCACGCCTCCCAGGGCGCCGCCGATCAGCGGCGCGACCCAGAAAAGCCAGAGCTGCGCCAGCGCCCATCCGCCGACGAACAGGGCCGGTCCGGTGCTGCGCGCCGGATTCACGGATGTGTTCGTTACCGGGATCCCGACCAGATGAATGAGCGTGAGCGCAAGGCCGATGGCGATCGGCGCAAAGCCGACAGGCGCCTTGCCGTGGGTGGCTCCCATGATGATGAAGAGGAACATCATGGTGAGCACGAGTTCGGCGACCAGACCTGCGAACAGGCTGTACTGCCCCGGCGAATGAGCGCCGTAGCCATTGGCCGCAAAACCTTTCGCGAGATCGAAGCCGGGCGCTCCGCTGGCGATGACGTAGAGCACGGCCGCCGCGATGACGGCACCAATCACCTGCGATGCGATGTAGGGGCCGACGTCCCTCGCCGGAAAGCGCCCGCCGGCCCAAAGGCCTACGGTGACCGCAGGGTTCAGGTGGCAGCCGGAAATATGGCCGATCGCGTAAGCCATGGTGAGAACCGTCAGGCCGAAGGCGAGCGAAACGCCGAGCAGCCCGATGCCGACCTCGGGAAAGGCCGCGGCGATCACGGCGCTGCCGCAGCCTGCGAAGGTGAGCCAGAACGTGCCGATAGCCTCGGCGATGCACTTGCGAAGATCCATACCAAGCTCCTTCCGGATCGCATGAGCGATGATGGGGCGGGAGCGACGTCGGCAAAAACGCCGATCAAAAAAGACTCGTCGTGAGCCTAGGCCGGACGCAGGGACGCTTGTCTCTTTGATGTCAGCATACATGCCCGCTCCATCGGAGCAAGCGGGCGCGGTTTTTCGTCTCCTGGTGCGACCGGGGCGCTACCTTCTGGCGACAGCAGGTGTCCGCGGCCGGGACCCCGTTCTCAGGGCGCTTGCCGTGTAGATCGCAAGAGCGATCCAGATCAGCGCGAAGGCCACGGCATCGACCCAGTCGAAGGGTTCCCCATAGACGAGCACGCCGAGCGCGAGCTGGCCGGACGGCGCCAGATATTGCAGCAGGCCGATGGTCGAGAGCTTCAACCGCTGCGCGGCGGCGGCGAACCAGATGAGCGGAGCCGCCGTGCTGAAGCCCGTGAGAACGACGAGCGCATCGAAGCGTAAATCTCCCTGGAACGCCACGGCGCTGCCGTCCGCGAACGTCACGCCAAGATAGACCAGGGCCAGAGGGGTCAGCAGCAGGGATTCGACGCAGAACCCGACGAGCGGCGCGACGGGCACGACCTTCCTGACGAGGCCGTAGAAAGCGAAGCTGCACGCGAGCGCCAGGGCGACCCAGGGCATCTCCCCCGAGGCGACGCCGAGCGTGAGCACTCCGGCGCCCGCGAGGAGGCAAGCCGCGATCTGGGCCGGCAGAAGCCGCTCCCGGAGGAAAAGCACCCCCAGCACCACGTTCAGAAGCGGGTTGATGAAATAGCCGAGGCTCGTCTGCACGAGGTGCCCCGAATTCACCGCCCAGATATAGATGAGCCAGTTGACCGCGATCAGGCCGGCGGAGACGGCAAGCAGCAGGAGCCGGCGGCCCGACAAGACGGTTTCGATGAGTTGGCGCCCCTGCCGGAAAGCGGCGATCAAGCCGAGGGCGAAGACGCTCGCCCAGACGATCCGATGCGCCAGGATCTGAAGCGGCGGCATCGCCGAGAGGAGCTTGAAGTGCAGCGGCACGGCCAACCCCCACATGAAGAAAGCCGCCAGGGCATAAAGAACGCCGACCCGCGCCCGACGCGCGTCATCTCCCACCGGATCCGATCCCACCACAATCCCACCTTGCTTCAAGCGCATGCGCTCGGGCGACGAACGACCGCAAAGCCGCCAAGCCCGCTCCTACTGCAATTCACGAATGGGAGATAGCCTCGGAAAGCCGGTTTCTGGTTCCGGCCACGAAAGCGCACGACACGTCCGCCTGTTCCGGACATTTCGGCGGCCCAGTGTCTGAGATTGGGAGAAAAGGGCCTCGAACCTGCGAGGCAGAGCTGCCATGGAGGTGGTACAGCCGCCCCGGCTCGAACGGGGGACCCCCAGATCCACAATCTGGTGCTCTAACCAACTGAGCTACGGCTGCACGTGAGGGTGGGTGTAATCGCCCGGGCGAGCAATTTCAAGACCTGTTTCGCCACTCTGGCCCGGAAATGGGAAAGGCGGGCTTCAGGGGCCCGCCGCACCGCATGGTCAAGGTTGGACGCGTTACTGCGCCGTGGCGCCGGCCGCCTTGAGGACCGGGGTCCAGCGGGCCACCTCGCTCTCCACGAGCTTCTGGAGGGCTTCGGGGGTCCGCTCGGAGGCGCTCGGGATCACGCCGCCCAGCTCGAGCAGGCGCTTCTTGGTGTTCTCGTCGTCGAGGGACTTGCTGAGAGCGTCGCTGAGTTTCTTCACGACCTCCGGCGGGGTGCCCTTGGGTGCGAATACCGCGTTCCAGGCGCTGACCTCGTAGCCGTCGAGGCCCGCTTCCTTGGTGGTCGGGACGTTCGGCAGGACCGGGGACCGCTCGGGTGTCGCGATAGCGAAGGCCTTGATGTTGCCACCCTGGATCTGCGGCGCCACGTTGACGATCTGGTCGGTCATGAAGTCGACCGTGTTGGCCATCAGGTCGTTGAGGGCCGGACCGGTGCCGCGATAGGTCACCATGGTGGGCTTCGCCTTGACCACGGAATTGAAGAAGATCCCGGTGGAATGCGACACGGAGCCCACACCCGCATGGGCCATATTCACCTTCTCGCCGTTCGCCTTCAGGTATTCGAGGAAGCCCTTCAGGTCGTTGGCCGGGAAATCCTTCTTGGCCACGATCACGATCGGCGTTCCCGCAGCCATGCCGATGGGCGCGAAATCCTTGGTCGGATCGTATTTCAGGTTCGGATACAGGGCCGGGGCGGCGCCATGGGTGCCCATATGGCCCATCATGATGGTGTAGCCGTCCGGTTCGGACTGCGCGGCGCGGGTGATGCCCGTGGTGCCGCCGGCGCCGGCCACGTTCTCGATCACGATCTGCTGGCCGAGGGTACGGCTCATGTGATCCGTCACGATGCGGGCAACCACGTCGGTCGGGCCGCCGGCCGCGAAGGGCACGATCATGGTGATCGGGCGCGTGGGGTAGCCTTGGGCCCAGGCCCCCGTTGCGGCGATGCCGGCAACGGCGGCGAGAGCCAGAGCGATTTTCTTCATCAATTCCTCCCTCAGGACAGTAACGGCCTTACACTTGGGAAAGACCTCGGCGAAGGCAAGCTACTCGGTGAAGACCTCATCCCTTCCCTTGCGGATGGAAGGCAGGAGGGCGATCACGAGCAGGATGGCGGCGACGGCGAGTAGTCCGGCGCTGATGGGACGCTCGACGAAGGTCTCCAGCGAACCCCGCGAAAGGATCAGCGAACGGCGCAGATTTTCCTCCATCAGCTTGCCGAGCACGAAGCCCAAGAGCATCGGGGCGGGCTCGAAGCCGAACTTGATCAGCATGTAGCCCACCAGCCCGAACAGGGCGATGAACATGACGTCGGTCGGGAGCGAGTTGATCGAGTAGATGCCGATGCAGCAGAACATCAGGATCGCCGGGAACAGCAGCCTGTACGGCACTTTCAGAAGCCGCACCCACATGCCGACCAGCGGCAGGTTGATGACGAGCAGCATCAGGTTGCCCACCCACATCGAGGCGATCATGCCCCAGAACAGGGTCGGGTTCTTGGTCATCACCTGCGGACCCGGGATGATGCCGTGGATCGTCATAGCGCCGACCATGAGCGCCATCACCGCATTCGGCGGAATGCCCAGCGTCAGCAGCGGAATGAAAGAGGTCTGCGCGCCGGCATTGTTGGCGCTCTCGGGCCCCGCCACGCCCTCGATGGCACCGCGGCCGAAGCGCCTGGGATCCTTGGCGAGCTTCTTCTCCAGCGTGTAGGACGCAAACGGCCCGAGCACCGCGCCGTTGCCGGGCAGAATCCCTAAGATCGCGCCGATCAACGTGCCGCGCAGCACCGGCTTGTAGGATTGCTTGAAGTCGTCCCTGTTCGGCAGCAGGCGGCCGATGGCCTGGCGCACCACGTCACGGTGCTCCGTATGGTCGAGATTGCGCATGATCTCGGCAATGCCGAAGATGCCCATGGCCAGCACGGCGAAGTCGATGCCGTCGGACAGGAAGGAAAGCCCGAAGGTCATGCGCTCCTCGCCCGTCTCGAGATCGAGGCCGACCGTGGAGAGCAGGACGCCCGTCAGGATCATGGCCACGGCCTTGAGAATCGACCCGCGCGCCAGCACCACGGCGAAGACGAGGCCCATGACCATCAGCGAGAAATATTCGGTCGGGCCGAAGATCAGCGCGAGGCCGGTGAGCGGCGCACCGAGCGCCGCGATGACGAGAGTCGCCACCGTGCCCGCAAAGAACGAGCCGATGGCGGCGATGCCGAGGGCCACGCCGGCGCGGCCCTGGCGGGCCATCTGGTGGCCGTCGAGAGCCGTGACGACGGAGGTCGCCTCGCCGGGGATGTTGACCAGGATCGCCGTGGTCGAGCCGCCGTACTGGGCGCCGTAATAGATACCCGCCAGCATGATCAGCGCGCCGACGGGATCGAGCCCGAAAGTGATCGGCAGCAGCATGGCGATGGTGGCGATGGGACCCACGCCCGGCAGAACGCCGATGAGGGTGCCGACAAGGCAGCCGAGAAAGGCGAGGCCCAGGTTCTGCAGGCTCAGCGCGACGCCGAAGCCGAGGCTGAGGTTGGAAAGGAAATCCCCCATCAGATCCTCCCGCTGCGATCGGCCGCATCGGTGGACGCGCGCCCCCGGGTGGCGACGAACACCAGAACGGCCGCCACGGCCAGGATGGCGGCGCAGGCGCGCAGCACAGCCTTCTGGGACCAGCCCACAGGGAAGAGGCCTGTCAGCGCCTGGGGAAAGACCGGGATCGGCAGGTTCAGGAGATCGCCGAACAGCACCATGCAGAAGGGGGTGAGACTGAGGCTGAGAATGACGAGGTCGCGCAGCCGCGCTTCGGGCGTGGCATAGCCGCCCAGAACGATGGCGAGGGGCCCCGAAACCAGAAGGCCGAGCCCCGGAATGGCGAAGGACCCGAAGGAGTAGCCGCGGATCGTGACCGTGAAGGCCAGGATGGCGAGGATGATGAAGAAGGGTCCGCGCAGGCTCCAGCGCTCCAGCAGTTCCCCCTCCTTGACGAAGGAGAAAACGAGAAGCGCGAGACCCGACAGGCCGACCCCGACGGCCAGCCAGCGCGGCAGCATAGCCGGCCCCATGGCGTTCAGGGTGCCCTGATCGAGATCCCGCGTCAGCCAGAGGGCCAGGGCCGCGAGGGCGAGGAGGAGCAACCCTCCGGCAAGGTTCTGCGGAGCGCGGACAGAGCCGCGGCGCGGGGGCCCTGAGCCCTCGTGAGCAAGAGACATGAACACCTCCCGGAGACGCTGCCGCGCCTAAGGTTGCCGGAACCCGATTTGGCCCGAGGCCGGAGAACGGATCAAGCCACCGGTTCCCGGTTGGAAAAGCTTCTCAACAGAGCCTCCTGCAATGAACAGCCCTGCAACAAACGTCTATACGACTATCGGACAGAGTTGCGTGCTTAGCGAGAGACGACTTGATCCCTCGCCTCCACTTGTCTAGATGGAACGCTATTGCCAGGCCGGGCCCCTCTGGTCGCTCCCTAAGGAGCGGCGATGTCGGACTGGATGAAAACCAGGGTGGCCTGGGTTCGTTCAAAAAGACGGTTTTGCCTGCATTTCGGTCCCTGATCCGACGATTTGCGGACCGGGGCGATGGCAAATGCGTCTTTTTGAGCGCTTCGCGTGTGCTGCCCGCACCCGACACACGAGGCATTGAATGTTCGATATTTCCCAATTCTTCGGCCCCGAGGTCGTTGCCTTCCTCATGGTGGTCGGCATCGACCTGGCCCTGGCGGGCGACAACGCCATCGTCATCGGCCTGGCCGCCGCAGGCCTGCCGAAGGAACAGCGCAACAAGGCGATCCTTCTCGGCGTCCTCGCCGCCACCGTCCTGCGCATCGTCTTTGCGCTGGTGACGACCCAGCTTCTTCAGATCGTCGGCCTTCTGCTTGCAGGCGGCATCCTTCTCCTGTGGGTCTGCTGGAAGATGTGGCGCGAGCTGCGCACGAGCCACGACGAGGAAGCTGCCGCAGAAGAAGCGCTGGCCGATGAGGACATCAACAAGGACGGTACCATCGCGGGCGGCGCTCCGCGCAAGACCTTCGCCCAGGCGGCCTGGCAGATCGTCATCGCGGACGTGTCCATGTCCCTCGACAACGTGCTCGCCGTGGCGGGCGCGGCCATGGAGCATCCCTACATCCTGGCCTTCGGCCTTCTTCTGTCGATCGCCCTCATGGGCCTTGCAGCCTCGTTCATCGCGCGCCTGCTCCAGCGCTATCGCTGGATCGCCTATCTCGGCCTCGCGATCATTCTCTACGTGGCTCTCAAGATGATCTACGAGGGCTTCATCGAGGTATATCCGCTGGTGAACGGCGCCATCGGATAAGCTGGCGGCTTCGCACCCAATCGCGAATCTCCAATTGACGGCGGGGATGCGGGAAGGCAGAGAGCGTGACGCTCATGTCCCCCGCTCTCCGCCCTCATTTTTCCACGGCAGGCCTGCGCCAAGGCGCGCGCGCCGCTTTTCCCGCCTTTCCGGGCTTCATCATGTTCGCCCTGGCCTTCGGCACGGCGGCATCCCAGAAGGGCCTGTCGCTGGGCGAGACCCTCGGCCTCTCCGCCTTCGTCTATGCCGGCGCCTCGCAGATGGTGGGGCTCGAAATCTGGCAGAGTGCCTGGACGCCCTCCACGATCCTCACGATCATGACGGTCACCGCCGTCGTGAATGCGCGCATGATCCTTCTGGGCGCGACGCTGCAACCCTGGCTCAAGGATGAGCCTCTCGCCCGCACGGCGCTCAATCTCTTCCTCATCACCGAAGCGGGCTGGCTCGTCGGCACGCGCTATCACAGCGAAGGCGGCCGCGACGTCGGCGTGCTCCTGGGATGCGGGCTCGTCCTCTGGGTCGTCTGGCTCGTCTCCACCTTCACGGGCTTCTTTGCCGGAGCCCTGGTCCCGGAGCCAAAGCGCTTCGGCCTCGACCTGGTGATGCCGATCTTCTTCGGGGTGATGCTCGTGCCGCTCTGGAAGGGTGCGAAGCCCGCGCTGCCCTGGCTCGTGGCGGGCCTCGTATCGCTGGTCGTCCATGCCCTGGTGCCGGGCTATGTCTTCATCATCGCCGGCGCACTGGCGGGCGTGATCGCGGGAATGCTGATCGAATGAGCATGACGGGCACCATCATCGCGAGCCCCTGGGGCGCGGTTCTCGCCATCGCCGCCATGATGCTGGCGACGTTCCTTTGCCGCATCGCGGGTGTCGTGGTGATGAGCCGCGTGCGCATCACGCCGCGCATCGAGCGCGGCCTGCGCGCCCTGCCCGGCTCCATCATCCTGGCGACGATCCTGCCCGTGGTGCTCGACAACGGCTGGCCCGCCATCATGGCCCTGACGGCTGCCATCGTCGCCATGGCGGCGACGCGGATCGATATCGTCGGCCTTGCGGCGGGGCTAGGCACCCTCGCCGTCATTCGCGCTCTTGGGTGAACTCTGCTTCAGCCGCAGGCGGATGCGGTACGCCAGCCCGTCGCGGATGTTGCGATAAGCGTCGAGCACCTGCTCGCGCGAGCCCTGCGTGATCGTCGGATCGGGGGTCGGCCAGTATTCCACCTCGGCTGCGATGGTGCGCGTCAGTTCGAGCGCCGCGTGATGCGCCTCGGGCGAAAGGGAGATGATGAGGTCGAAGTTGAGCCCTTCCCACTCCTCCAGCTCTTCGAGCGTGCGCGGCTTGTGCCTGGAGGCATCGATGCCGATCTCGGACAGGATCGCCGCCATGAAGCCGTCCGGCTCGCCCTTGCGGACGCCGGCGGACTGCACGTAGATCGACTTGCCGAAGTAATGGCGCGCAATGGCCTCGGCCATGGGCGAGCGCACCGCATTCATCGCGCAGACGAACAGCACGGAGTGGATCCGTTTCGAGCGCGGCTCGTCCAACCGTCAGCCCTTCCAGTGAAGCGCGAAGATCAGCGTGAAAATGCGCCGCGCCGTATCGAAGTCCAGGACGATCTTGCCTTCCAGGCGCTTCATCAGGAGTTCGGCCGCCTCGTTGTGCAATCCGCGCCGGCCCATGTCTATGGCCTCGATCTGCGCGGGCGAGGCGGAGCGGATCGCCTGATAATAGCTGTCGCAGATCAGCTCGTAGTCGCGAATGGCCTTGCGGAACGGCGTGAGCGAGAGATGGTGGGAAACGAGATGCGCGCCGTCCTGCGCGCGCACCTCGAAGCAGAGTTTCTTCTCGATCAGCGAGATGCGCAAGCCATAGGGCCCGCCCTCGTAGTTCGGCAGGGCGAAGGTGTTCTCTTCGAGAATGTCGTAGATGGCGATCGCCCGCTCATGCTCCTGATCGGGATTGCCGCGCCCGATCGAAGCCTCGTCGAGGGTGACGGCGACCAGCCGGCATCGCTCTTTCGCTGCGTTCGCCATCCCCCCTCCGCTCGCCTCACAGGTTCAGGCGGATCGCAACCGACCGCGCGTGACCTTCCAACCCCTCGGATTGCCCAAGGGCGATGGCTGCGGGGCCGAGCTTGCGCAGGGCTTCCGCACTGCACTTCAGGATCGAGCTTCGCTTCATGAAGTCAAGCACACCGAGTCCGGAGGAGAACCGGGCCGAGCGGGCGGTGGGCAGGATATGGTTCGGGCCGCCGACATAATCGCCGATGGCTTCGGGCGTGTGGCTGCCGAGAAAAATCGAGCCCGCATTGCGGACCTTGGCCGCGAGCTCCTCGGCGTTCTCCGTCTCGATCTCGAGATGCTCGGGCGCCAGCCGGTCCACCAGGGGAATGGCGTTCTCCAGCCTGTCGATAAGGATGATCGCCCCGTAATCGCGCCAGCTCGCCCCGGCGATCTCCGCCTTCGGCAGGGTCGTGAGCTGGCGTTCGACGGCCTTTTCCACCGCGTCGGCCAGCTCAGGGCTGTCCGTGATGAGGATGGATTGCGCGGCCGTGTCGTGCTCGGCCTGCGCCAGCAGATCGGCGGCGATCCAGTCGGGATTGCCGTGGGCATCGGCAAGGATGAGAACCTCCGAGGGACCCGCGATCATGTCGATGCCGACCTGGCCGAAAACGCGGCGCTTGGCGGCCGCCACATAGGCGTTGCCGGGCCCCATGATCTTGGCGACGGGCTTGACGGTCTCGGTGCCGTAGGCCAGCGCGGCGATGGCCTGCGCGCCGCCGATGCGGAACACCTCGTCGACGCCGGCGAGCCGGGCGGCCGCGAGCACGAGCGGGTTCGTCTCTCCCCGCGGTGTCGGCACCACCATGGCGATGCGCGGAACGCCCGCGACCTTCGCCGGAACGGCGTTCATCAGAACGGAGGAGGGATAGCTGGCGAGGCCGCCCGGAACGTAGAGCCCGACGGATTCGATGGCCGTCCAGCGCCAGCCCAGCGTGACGCCGGCGGCATCCGTGGTCATGTAGTCCTGCGGACGCTGCGCACCGTGATAAGCCTCGATGCGCTCCTTCGCCAGGGCCAGGGCCTCCAGCGCCTCCTTCGAGCATTGGGACTCCGCGGCGGCGATCTCGGCCTCCGAAACGCGCAGGGTCTCCGGCTGCAGGGCGAGCCCGTCGAATCGGTAGGTGAAGTCGATCAGGGCCTCGTCGCCCCGCGCCACCACATCCTCGATGATGGCGCGCACCGCCTGGTCCACATCCTCCGACACCTCGCGCTTGGCGGCGAGCAGTGCGGCGAAAGCCTGCGGGAAGGAAGCGTCCCGCGTGTCGAGCCTCTGCGCCATTTACGGGCGCTCCGCCGTTTGCAGCCGGTCGTCGTGGGAGGGACGGCTTTCGGCGGCCCAGACAGGGCCTGTATCTTTCATCTGCATTTCGATGCACTCCAGGTCCACCTGGATGGCTCCGCCATCGGCAAAGATCAAGGTGGCCGTGCCAGACGGAGCGTTCCGTTCCTCGAAGGCGATGGCAAGAAGGTTAAGAACCGCGTCCTTGTTGGTCTGGTCGATCCCGCGGACGCGCACGCCCGTGACGTTCTCGAAATGCATGCAGGTCAGCCGCCGTTGAGGGGTGGCCGCCTCCCAGTCGAAGCGGCGGACCTGGACGGCGAAGCGCCTCTCCTTGGGCAGATAGGCGATGTCGCCGACCCGCAGGAGCGAATCCTGCAGGTGGGCGGATATGACGGAAAGGTCTTCAGGGTCGAACGCGACAAGTCTCAGGAGATCCATGGCCCACCAACCTGTTACTGAACTTTAATGTTTAGGTAGAGAGCCGTCTGCCCCGGCGCAACCTTCCGGCCGCACCGTCTGCGGCCTTGGAGCGGCGCGAGACAGAAAAAAGGCCGGCTGTGTTGCCGGCCTCATGTGCGCTTTAGCCCCGCAGGCGCTCGATCTGCGCGCCGCAGCGGGCAAGCTTGGCCTCGAGCGCCTCGAAGCCCCGGTCCAGGTGATAGACCCGGTTGATGGTGGTCTCGCCCTCGGCCACGAGGCCCGCGATGACCAGGGAGACGGAAGCGCGAAGATCCGTCGCCATGACCGGCGCGCCTTTCAGGCCCGGCACGCCCGCCACATAGGCGCTGTCGCCGTCGAGGCGGATCTGGGCGCCGAGGCGCGCGAGTTCCTGCACGTGCATGAAGCGGTTCTCGAAGATCGTCTCGCGAATGCGGGAGGTGCCGTTGGCCCGCGTCATGAGCGCCATGAACTGGGCCTGGAGGTCGGTGGGGAAGCCCGGGAAGGGATCCGTGGTCACGTCCACGGCCTGGATACCGTTGCCGTTGCGGCGGATGCGGATGCCGCCCGGGGTGGCGCTCACCTCGGCTCCCGCCTGGCCCAGCACGTCGAGGGCCGACTGGAGGTACTCGGCCTTCGTGTTGTCGAGCACCAGGTCGCCGCCGGTCATGGCCACCGCCATGGCGTAGGTGCCGGTCTCGATGCGGTCGGGCATCACATCATGGGAGGTGCCGTGAAGACGGGACACGCCCTCGACCACGATCTCGGAGGTTCCCGCCCCCTGGATCCTGGCCCCCATCTTGATGAGGCATTCGGCCAGATCCACCACCTCCGGCTCGCGGGCCGCATTGCGGATCACCGTGGTGCCCTGGGCCAGGGTGGCCGCCATGAGGGCCACATGGGTGCCGCCCACCGTCACCTTCGGAAAGTCGATTTCGGCCCCGATCAGCCCCTTCGGGGCCGAGGCCACCACGTAGCCGCCATCGATCTCAATGGCGGCGCCGAGCTTGGCCAGGGCCATGATGAGAAGGTCCACCGGCCGGGTGCCGATGGCGCAGCCGCCCGGCATCGAAACCTTGGCATGGCCGAAGCGGGCCACCAGGGGAGCGATGACCCAGAAGCTCGCGCGCATGGTCGAGACCAGCTCGTAAGGCGCTGTGGTGTCGATGACGTTCTTGGCCGTCAGCCGGACGGTCTGGCCCGTCTCGGACGTCTGACCAGGGCGGCGGCCGGCGATGGAGTGATCGACGCCGAAATTGCTCATGATCCGCAGGAGCGAGGAGATGTCTGCGAGCCGGGGCACATTGCCGAGCTCCAGGGTCTCCTCGGTCAGGAGGCTTGCGATCATGAGAGGCAGGGCCGCATTCTTGGCGCCCGAAATCGGAATCATTCCGTTGAGAGGCGCCCCGCCCCGGATGCGAATGCGATCCATTGAAATCCCCTTGCACTATCTTCAGCGAGCCATGCGCTATGCGCGCATCTGATCTTCCAGGCTAGTCGGACGGCTTGTCGCGCTCCGTCGAAACGCTCGAGCTCCCGCCTTCGGTTCCCGAAGCCCTGGCGGCCTGCCGCCCCCGCGCCTGGGCCTTGCGACGCTTCAGGTTTTCCTTCAGAGCCGCCTTGAGCCGGTCGGCTTTTTCTTGCGATTTCACGTCAGCCATGGTTCACGCGACCCATCGTCGCCTTTATTCAATAGAGGCTTCGCAGGCGGCTCTCAACCGCAATATCACGCCCCAGGACTTTGACCCGGATCAATGCGGTCTGGCATAATGAGTTCGACATTCCCGGGCATTGCGTTGCCCACCCGGTGAGATGATGGATTATCAAAGCTTCTTCACGTCAGCCCTCGAACGTCTTCAGGCGGAGCGCCGCTATCGCGTCTTCGCCGATATCGAGAGGCTGGCGGGCCGATATCCCCAGGCGATCTGGCACTCCCCCGAGGGTCCGCGCCCCATCACGGTCTGGTGCTCCAACGACTATCTCGGCATGGGACAGAACCGGGACGTGACCCGCGCCATGGTCGAGACCGCCTGGCGCCTGGGCACCGGCGCGGGCGGCACCCGCAACATTTCGGGCAACAGCAACCCCATCGTGGGCCTCGAGGCCGAGCTTGCGGACCTGCACGGCAAGGAGGCGGCTCTCGTCTTCACCTCGGGCTACGTCTCGAATCAGACGGGCATCTCGACGCTGGCCAAGCTCATCCCGAACTGCGTCATCCTCTCGGATGCCCTGAACCACAACTCGATGATCGAGGGCGTGCGCCAGTCGGGATGCGAGAAGCAGATCTTCCGCCACAACGACCTCGAACACCTGGAAGAGCTGCTCCAGGCGGCGGGCGACCGGCCCAAGCTCATCGTGTTCGAAAGCGTCTATTCCATGGATGGGGACATCTCTCCCATCCACGCCATCTGCGACCTCGCCGAGCGCTACAACGCCATGACCTATATCGACGAGGTCCATGCGGTGGGCATGTACGGCCCCCGGGGCGCGGGCATCGCCGAGCGCGAGGGCGCCATGCACCGGATCGACGTGATCGAGGGCACCCTCGGCAAGGCATTCGGCGTGATGGGCGGATACCTGACCGGCACCCGGGCCGTGATGGACGCCATCCGCAGCTTCGCCCCGGGCTTCATCTTCACCACCGCCCTGCCCCCGGCGGTCGCGGCGGCCGCCACGGCGTCGATTCGACACCTCAAGGCGTCCTCCACCGAGCGCCAGCAGCAGCAGCGCCAGGTCGCCCGCACCAAGGCGGTGCTGAGCGGCGCCGGGCTGCCCGTCATGGACACGCCGACCCATATCGTGCCGGTAATGGTGGGCAATGCCGAGGCCTGCAAGGCCGCCTCCGACCGCCTGCTGGAGAAGCACGGCATCTACATCCAGCCCATCAACTACCCCACGGTTCCCCGCGGCACCGAGCGGCTGCGCATCACCCCCGGCCCGTTCCATTCAAACGCCCATATCGACGCCCTCGCCGCCGCCCTGGTGGAGGTCTGGACGGCGCTCAGGCTCCCGTTGGAGCCAAAAGTCCAGGCCGCCGAATAAAGATCATTTTCAAGCTTGCATGGAGGGCGGCCCTGTGGCACTAAGCGGCCCTCCTCGTTGGCGCGCTGCCGTAGCTCAGTGGTAGAGCACTCCCTTGGTAAGGGAGAGGTCGAGAGTTCGATCCTCTCTGGCAGCACCATCGCCCCTCCCCTGCGTTGCAGGAAGTTGAGGTAGAACAGGCACTTACGAGCGTCCCGCTTTCACACATGGGACGCACACATGATCCTCAAAATGGCCGCACCTTGGAAGCACCCCGAGACAGGTGCCCTCTACTTACGCCAGCGAACACCAGAAGACCTTGTAGCTGCCCTGAAGGGGACAACGGTTACGCTTCCAGTTGGTGAAGGTTCGAAGGCCGTCAAAATCGGCGAGTTCGTCCAGGTCTCATTGCGGACCAAGGAACCTCGCGTTGCCAAGGAACGCCACGCGCTGGCAGACGCCGCCTTGAAGGAGTTCTGGCGGCAGAAGAGAGCGGCGTTGGCTGCATATCCGAAAAGCGACACGCAGAAGGTGCCCGTCCCTCCCCTGTCGAACCCCACCATGAAGTGGGAGGTGGCGGTAGAGCGATTCGCGCCAACAGCGGCTGACACACTGCGGGACAATGGTGTTGCTGACACGGATGCGAACCGTGCCCTGGTTGTGTCCGAAGTCGCAAGCATTATGGATCAGGTTGCCGCGAGGCTCGGCCCTCACCTCGGCAAGGGCATCACTGGACCGCGCACACTCCAGAGGGAGGGCAGCGGAAAACCGAGTTCTGGCTTGAGGGCGCGCCCTGGAGCCCAGCATCAGGTAACTGTCGAAGAACTGTGGAACCGCTGGAGCGCATACCAAGCTGATAAGCGCGCCCCTGCAACGATCCGCCGCTACAAACCCACTTTCGACTCGCTTGCAGCCTTCTGTTGCGACCAGGACATCCAGACAATCACAGGCGATGACATCTTCGCCTGGGCAGAGCAACGGCGTGATGTTGACGGGATCAAGCCGAGGGTCATCAATCGCAATGATCTTGCTGCGGTAAAGTCGGTGTTCGGGTGGGCGACCACTCACCAAGGCAAGAAGCTCATTCCGTCGAATCCCGCAGCAGAGATTCGGCTGGATGAGATACGTGAGACCGCATCGAGAGAGCGCCACTTCCGCGAGTCCGAGGTAGAGGCGATCCTCAACCTTGCGACATCGGTGAAGCCTTGTGGGCGGAACCCGTCTTTTGCCCGTGCCAAGCGATGGTGCCCTTGGCTGTGTGCCTACTCTGGTGCGCGTGTCGCCGAGATTACGGCATTGCACGTGGAAGACATCCGACAGGAGCAAGGAATCTGGGTGATGCACTTCCGGGAGACCAAGGCTGGAACTGCCAGGACGGTCCCTATCCACGAGCACCTTGTTGAGCAGGGCTTCCTGGAAATGGTGAACGCCATCGGCAATGGCCCGCTGTTCTATGACCCGACGCGCCATGATCCCGATGCGACGTTCGGACCCGCAGAACAACGTGCCCAGAAACTCGCCAAATGGCTACGAGCCTCCGTGAAGCTCGACCAGCAGGTGGACCCGAATCACGGCTGGCGTCATACCTTCAAAAACCGCGCCCTGGATGCAGGCGTCGAGGAGCGCATCAGCGATGCCATTGTAGGCCACGCACCGAAGAACGTCGCTCGCCGGTACGAAGCTCCTACGATTCGGATGATGGCGCGAGCCTTGAAGCGATTTACCCGCTACACGCCGCCTCCAGGGCAACCTTGATGCTGTCCCATCTGATCTTCCAGGGCTTCTCGAAAGTGTGCCCTGGAAGATCAGGATTCGACCATTGCCTTGACAACGGACGATGAGAACGGACGACCACTGGCACTTGTGAAGCCTTGACGCGCAAGTTCGTCGGCGATTTCGCGCAGGGAACGCCGCTGGCCGGTCTTTGGCGACCGGCGGCGCAGGCGCTTCGCCTCGGCCACTACCTCCGGACGGGTTTCAGCATGGGACTTCCGGCCCTCGACCTTCATGCCGGTCGCGCGTTTCCGCTCACGGGCTGCACGAAGCTTCTTCACCAGCCGTGTCTTTTCGAGTTGCGCGAAGGCCCCAGCGATCTGCCTCATGGCGACCTTCATTTCGTCGTTGGTCTCTGTGAGGTCATCGCCGTTGGCGGCGAGCACTCGAACATCGCGAGCCTTCAAGGCGAGGATGGCGAGTTCCTGGACGAGAACGGAGCGAGCAAGACGTGATGCGTCCTCGACGAGAACAACACGAACGCCATTGCCTTCGATGCGATCCAGGAGAGCCGAAAACCCAGGACGGGTCTCAATGGTATCGGACCCGCTCACTGCGGCATCGTAGAACTCATCAATGATCTCAAATCCGGCGAGCTTTGCGTAAGCTTTGACAGCCTCACGCTGACGGCGCTCGCTGTCCTTGTCGATGCCCACGTTCGAGGCGCTCGATGTCCTGAAGTACGCGGTCGCCTTGACAATTTCTCCAGGTCGCTTCGCCATATTCTGTAGGGGTTCCGAGTTGATTTCTGTTTCGATTTCCGAAGAAATTAGCACAACTTGACCATGCGTCAATGCCCTCGATCCACGCTGTTTCAGAAGAAACTCAAGCTATGGGGCGAGGGATCAGGACCAGATGTCTTCTTCGCGATCATACGAGGTCCGCTCGATCTTCCCGATCTTCCAATGGCGATAGGAAACCCGAGTCCGCCGACGCGGACTGGGGTTCTTCATCTGCCAGAGTTGAAGGGCGAGACCGATGACCGTGAGCGCGAAGCCAATCTGGTCCAACGTGAAGTCGAACACTCTGTGATTGCTTCCGAGGTCAACAAAAAACCCGCCATGCGGCGGGTCGGGCGCAGGAGGCACAATGCCCACCCTGCATTTCACTCCATACCATGCCGCTATGGAGCGGCTCAAGACCTCCCCTGGACATGGTACAGACAACAAAAAACCCGCCATGGGCGGGTTCGGCGCGGTCACATTTCGCGACCTACATTTCAGTAATAGCATACCATTCTGGGAGACTCAACACCGCCTCCCTGGAATGCGACAGTCAACAAAAAACCCGCCATGCGGCGGGTCGGATGTAGGGGTCACATTTCTTCACCCTACATTTTGACAACTACCATTTCGTACGACTTGGCTCAAGTGCCATGAAATTCCTCTGTGGATGAGCACCGGCTAAATACGGTCATGCGCTATTACGAACTTGTCGAGACACAGCCTCGAAAACCGACCTCCCCATCAGCAGGCACCATCAAGCCTCGGAAGCCCCTCTCTCCAGAACAAGCTCGCTCCAGATCGGAACGCCAGCAGCGCATCCAGCAGCAGATGAAAAACGAGAGAACTCGATCAGCGAACAAGCTGCGCGATCTCCAGGCGAAGCTCACAACCTGACATCGACCTCCAGCTTCTGTCATCTGGATCATGCTGACCATGAAACACAGGTAGCCCATTGCGGCCCCAAGATGAGGCCGCTTGGTGAGATTGACATACGCTGTGCCAGGAGGGTTCGCGCTGGATGCAGCCCCGATCTCCCGTGGGCTCAGCTATTTCCGAGAGCGGTTGCAGACGAAAAGACCTGGGTCGCCTTCCAGCGCCATGCCCCACTGGTCCTTGGTGGCGTAGTGCGCCCATCCATTGCCCCAGACGAGCTTGACCCGGATCGAAGCCGACTTGCAGCGCTGGTCCCATAACGGGAAGGCAAGTTCGGTGAACTCGTCAACGACATCATCGGGCATCCTGAAGAGTAAATGCACGTGCGCGTTCGTTTCGAGGTTCTCGACGAACCCCACCCAGGCAGGCCGAAGTTCTCCAGGGGCATTCGTGAAGCGAGTTCCACACAGCGCACGGCCAATCCGGTAGTCAAACCAGTCCAGGTCCGAGCGGATGCGGTCGAGCGAGATAGTTCTGACCGATGGAAGCCGGTGCTGGCCTGGGGTGTCGGGCACACCAGAGGTCGGGATCGGAAAGCGCTTCCCACTTGGCGTCTCCCGGATGCAGATCGAGGCAGTTCCACCAGACACGGGATTGTAGGCGATACTCATGGCGACGTTCGCGCCGAAGTTCGTAAAGAAGTTCTCCCAGGCAGCAGCACGTCGAGAGAGTTGAAGATCGACGATGCTCATACCGGCACCGACTGCGCCCAGTCGTTGAACGCGAGACAGGCCGCATCCTCATCGTCAATCAACTGGGTGTTGTCGGCCCAGTACTTCTCGATGGTGGTGTGTGTCGCCACCGGCTCCATGAGCCGCCCATCCCTCCACACTGCCCGTGCGGTAACGGACCATCCCAGTTCAGGGTGCTCGATGATGACCCGCCAACAGGTGGCATCAGCCGGAACCCCGTAGCGGCTCCAGGTACGACGACTCGTGATACACGCACCTTCGACGGTGCGAACTTCGTTTCCGCGCTCAGGCGATAAATACCGGCGCAGGATGCGTTGGACGGCGAGGCTATTCGCCGCCTCAATGACAGTGTTCAACTCAGGTCTCCTTGTGTTCGGGAAGTACACCGCAGATGGCTTCTTCCGCCGGTATTTAGCCAAGGAGACCTGACATGCTGGGAATAAGCCTCAAGAACACGTATTACGCCCTTCACGACCTGGGACTGGTACGATCCAAGTACGACTACTGCCGCCGATTTCTTGGGCGGGGACCGACGTACCTCAAGGACTACGACCGCGAAGGACGCGACGTGGCGCGGGTGCCATCGAAGACGGTCACGACACTGCGGACGCGCCTGTGTGCAATCGCAGAACGAGTTCCGGCAGTGACTGCCGCCGAGATCATGAGTGTTGTCCAGGAGATCGACCGAGCCTGTCAGGTCGCCGATCTCCTCTGTCGGGGACGATAGGATCGGATTCTTTCCAAAAGGAGCTTCGCTCGGATAGGTTCAGGTCGTTGCCCTGGAGGAGCGCATGAACTTGAAGGTTGAGAGTGCGAGGCGGCAGCTTGGCACTGCATTAGCGCTGTACCTGATGGATCACGATCCCGTTTCGGTCCACTGCCTCGCTGGAGGCGGTTGCGAGGTGATCGAGTTCTACGCCGGAAAATCCGCCGCTCCATTCGTTACCCAGGTGCTGAATGAGAACCCGAACATTGACCTGGAAAGGTTCAGGCGTCTTCAACGCCAATACTGGACCGCTTTCAAACATGCGACGAGGTGGGTAGGAAAGGGTAAGGCCGTCGAACGAGACGACGACGAACTGCTCTATCAATTCACAGATGAGCAAAACGATGTTGCATTGTTCATCGGATGGTCCGACTACGCGAAGGCCACCGGAACCATGCCTATCGAGGCCCAGGTCCAGCAGGCTTGGTGGATTGCAAAGAACCTTGAAAAGCTCCACCCCAACCACTCGAAGGCGCGTTACGAGGGCCTGTTCCCGAACATCAAGTCACTTCCACGAGCAGACCAGAAGCGGCTCTTGCGGGAGAAGATCGAGTGGGCTCGCTCGGTTCCGGAGGTGATGAGCGATCCGAAGACTGAACGCCGAGCGCTGATCCTTCCATGGGATCACGGGCGTGGCGAGTGAGACGCCCACCATTGACTTTCACTCCGTGCTTTCACACATTTCTTTGGCGGGCGCACCGTAAGTACTTGATCTATATGGCTTTGGCACTCCCCCAGTGAGAGTTCGATCCTCTCTGGCAGCACCAGCCACGTTGTCCGGCACGAAGGTTCGAAGGCATGATGCCCGGCCTGTGCCCCTCCTTCCATAGACCAAAATCGATCCGGCCTGTGACCCAGCTTCTCTCATGAGAGGATCGCGATGACCGTGTATTGCCGCGAGCAGAAGCGGCTTCTCGGAAGAACAATGTTACGGAACAATTTGCAGCATCTGCGGCAGATCGGAAATTCCGCGTTAACCATCTAGACAAGAAACAAGCTTAGGCATAATCCAGTTCATCAAATCTTCCGACTTTCGAGGAAGTCCGATGAATCAGTTAGGGAAACGGCACCCTGCCAACGATGCATTGGCTCATCTGATGAGCCTGATCGCGCTTGTCTTCAGCTTCAGCTGCATCTGGATCGTGGCCTCCGCCGCCAAGATGTGACGCGGCTTCGCATCCACCGACTGTGAAAGGCGCGCCCGATCGGCGTCCTGCCCGCGAAGCCGTCTGACGGCGAACCGAACCCCTTCAACAAAAGAACGCTTTAAAGGGAGCGCCACTCCCTCGCCGCATCGCTCGCCTGATAAGCCCAATAGGTGAGCTGAACCGCGGCGCGGCCCAGGATGCCGCCATTCCATGCCAGATCGAAGGGGGCAAACAGGCGATAGCGGTCGCTCTCGCCTGCAATGGCTTCGGCGATGACCGTTCCGCCGATGGCGGTCGTGTTCATGCCGTGGCCGCCGAAGGCCGTGCAGTACCAGACGCCAGGTTTCCACCGGCCGATCTGCGGCATCAGATGCCGGGCGTAGGACATGAGGCCCGACCACGCGACCTCTACCTTCAAGCCGGAGAGTTGCGGATAGGTCGTGACCATCTCGCGCCTGAGCAGGGCTGCGATGTCGCGCGGATCGGTGGTGCGCGTGGTGATGCGCCCACCCCAAAGGATACGGCTGCCGTCATCGACGAGCCGGTAGTAATCCCCTGCCCTGCGATCATCGAGGATCGCGGCAGGGGTCCGGATGGCGCTCTGCACCAGATCCGGCGCGCGTTCCGTCAGCAGGACATAAGTCGCGATCGGCAGGAAGGCGCGGCGCAGCGCGGGCAGCACTGAGCCCGTATAGCCGCCCGTCGCGAACACCACATGCTCGGCCACGATCTCGGCCTGCTTCGTCCTGACGATCTTGCGCGGCCCATCCAGATCGGCGGACAGGACAGGCGAGCCTTCATGGATCGCAGCGCCCAGGCGGACCGCCTCCCTGGCGAGCGCGCGGGCGTAGTTCAGCGGATGGAAATGGAACGCGCCCTCATCGAGAACCGCCTCATGATATTTCGGCGAGGCGAAGAGGCTGCGCACCTCGTCACGGGGAAGATAGCGCAGCTGCAATCCGAAATCGCGCCTCTGCTTTTCGCAGGCGGCCCGCATGGCTCCCGCTGAATCGTAGCGCAGGGCCTTCGCGATGCCGGGAACGGGCCGGGCCTCCTCGATGCCGAGGGCCTCGATGGTCGAGCGGACGATCTCGACCCCTTCCATCGACAGACGGAAAAGCTCCTTCGCCCCGTCCGCGCCTACACGCCGCTCGATGGCGGCAAGGCCCGTCGCATAGCCGGCCGACACGAAGCCGCCATTGCGCCCCGATGCGCCCCAGGCCACGCGCTGCGCCTCGATCAGCACGACCTTGCGCCCGCTGCTGGCGAGCTTGAGCGCCGCCGTGAGACCGGCCAGCCCGCCGCCGACAACGCACACATCGGCCTGGATGGGCCCCGCGGCGGCAGGATAGGCGTCCGGGCTCGCGAGGGTTCGGCTGTAATAGGTGTCGATATAGGCCTGCGGCATGTTGAGGACTTAAAGCGCGATCTCGGAGGAGGAGAGGTAGATCTGCACGAGCCTCTCGCAGCCCTCGCGATCCTCCTCGTCGAAGCGGTTCGGGTTGGGGCTGTCGAGATCGAGAACGCCGAGCACCCGACCGTCCTTGATGAGCGGCACGACGAGCTCCGAGCGGGAGGCGCTGTCGCAGGCAATGTGCCCCGGAAAGGCATGCACGTCCGGCACCACGATGGAAGCCTTGCGCTCCACCGCCGTGCCGCACACGCCGCGCCCCACCGCGATGCGCACGCAGGCGGTCTTGCCCTGGAAGGGGCCGAGGACCAGCTCTCCCCCGCGCATGAAATAGAACCCGGCCCAGTTCAGATCGGGCAGGAACTGAAAGATCAGCGCGGACATGTTGGCCGCGTTGGCGATCATGTCCGGCTCGCCCTCGAGGAGACCGGTGAGTTGCTGGGCCAGCGAGGCATAGAAGTCCCGCTTGCTGCCTGACAGAGGAATATCTTTGACTTCGAACATGCCGTTTTCCTTATGAGGCCCCCGCTCCCTTGTCCAGACGGCCTATTCCGCAGCCATGCCGGTCCGATGGGCCTTCGTGAATTCCAGCCCCTGATGGTCGCACAGACGCCGGTAGAGCCCGCCCCGGCGGTAGAGGCTGTCGTGATCCCCCTCCTCCACGATCCGCCCCTTCTCGAACACGAGGATGCGGTCGAGCGCGCGCACCGTCGAAAGGCGATGCGCGATCACGATGGAGGTGCGCCCCACCATGAGCCGCTCCATCGCCTGCTGGATCAGCACCTCCGATTCCGAGTCGAGGGCGGAGGTCGCCTCGTCCAGGATCAGGATGGGAGCATCGGCCAGGAAGGCGCGGGCGATGGCCACGCGCTGGCGCTCGCCGCCGGAGAGCTTCACGCCACGCTCGCCCACGAGCGTGGAATAGCCCTTCGGCAGGCTCATGATGAAGTCGTGCGCATTGGCGAGCCGCGCCGCGCGCTCGATCTCCGCCATGCCCGAGCCCGGCCGTCCATAGGCGATGTTCTCGGCGAGCGTGCGATGGAACAGGATGGGCTCCTGCTGCACGATGGCGATCTGCGAACGCAACGACGCCTGCTGCGCTCCGGCGATATCCTGGCCGTCGATGCGGATCTCGCCGCCCGTCACGTCGTAGAGGCGCTGGATGAGCTTGACGAGGGTCGTCTTGCCCGATCCCGAAGGTCCCACGAGACCTACGCGCTCGCCCGCGCGCACCGTCAGCGAGAGATCGCGGTAGAGCGGCGTACCGTGCCCGGCATAGTGGAACGTGACGCGGTCGAACGCGACCTCCCCGCGCCCGATATGGATCGGTCTCGCACCGGGCCGGTCCGCCACGCCGACAGGCTGTCGATGGATCTCGACGAGTTCCTCCATATCGTTCACGGATCGGCGCAGGTTGTTGATGTGCATGCCGATGTCGCGCAGGTAGCCATGGATCACGAAATAGGTCGTGAGCACATAGGCGATGTCGCCGGGCGTCGCGCGGTCTTCCCACCAGAGCCAGATCGCCGTGCCGATGATGGCGGCGCGGATGAAAAGCAGCGCGATGAACTGCATCGAGCCGCTGTTGGTGCCGCGCTGCCAGAGACGGCTCGTCCGCTTATGCCATTTGTTCAGCACCCAGACGAGACGGGAATCCTCCCGCGCTTCCGCGCCGAAAGCCTTCACCACCGCGTTGCAGCTCAAAGCGTCCGCCAACGTTCCGCCGACGCGCGTGTCCCAGGCATTGGCGAGCCGTGCCGCGGGCGCAACGTAGCGCATGGCGAGAAGGGCCGTCATGACGATGAAGGCGAGAGAGCTCATGCCGATGACGAGTCCCATCACCGGCCAGCGCAGGCCGAGCACGATCATCGAACCGGCCAGGACCGTGACCGACGGCAGCAGCGCCAGCAGAAGCGTGTCGTTCATCAGGTCGAGCGCCCACATGCCGCGCGTGATCTTGCGCACGGTGGAGCCCGCGAAGGAATTCGCGTGCCAGTCGGTCGAGAAACGCTGCACGCGTGCGAACGCATCCTGCGCCACGCGGCTCATGACGCGCAGCGTCAGCTCCACGATGCCGTAGAACGCGAGATGCCGCATGACGATCATGAGCAGGCCGAGACCGGTCATGAAAGCGAAGGCCATGAGCGCCGCGTGGAGCGCGCCCTCACGATCGGATCCGCCCACGGCAATGGCATCGACGAGCCTGCCCGCGAAGACGGGCATGAAGACGTCGGCGAGCGTCGACGTCATCATGGCGACGACAATCAACGCCACGTAGCGCGGCTCGGCGCGCCAGTGGCGGAACGTGAATCTCAAGACGTCGCGGGTGGCGTCCCCGCTTTTCGTTTGCTGGTTCATGAAAGCGAACAGGCGGCGCTCGGAGCGCGCCTCTCCCGGAAGTTTGGAGGAGCGACAGCGGAACGGCGGCTTATGATGCCCGACGTCGCTCGATGATCAGAAATTTGGAAAGATTGATAAGGTTTGCCGGGCCTCGGAGCCCTGCCCTGTCCAGCCTAGGGTGTCGGCTTGGACATGGGAGGAACGTTCAGCAAGCACACAAAAGCCATGCAGTCCTCCCTCTCTTGAAATTAAACCTAGGCGCAAGTTAATGCAGTTCGTTCAACTTGGCAACCGCCGTTTTGTTTCGCCCTGCCACCAGGGACCTACACGACCTCCAGCGGCCGATGCGGTCCTGGCGGAAGCTCGATGCGGATCGTGTCTCCGGCCCGGACATCGCCGCCTTGAAGCACGATGCCCATGATGCCGGACTTGCGGATGAGCTTGCCTTGCCCGTCCTTCGCCAGCACCGCCTTCATGAGCCCCTTCTGGAAACGGTCGATCTGGACACAGGGATTACGCAAGCCGGTAACCTCGACGACAGCGCTCTCGCCGAGCAGCAGGCGCGTTCCCGCCGGCAGGCTCAGAAGGTCGATGCCGCGCGTCGTGATGTTCTCCCCCATGTCACCGGCCGTCACGACGAAGCCCCGGGTTTCGAGCTCGTCGAAAAGCTCCGCATGCATGAGATGAACCTGCCGGAGATTCGGCTGGTTCGGGTCCTTGGCCACCCGCGAGCGATGCTTGACCGTTTCGCCCGCATGCGCGTCGCCTTCGACGCCAAGGCCGGCCAGCAGGCGAATGAAAATCTGGTTGCGCTTGCTGAAGCCGTGCCTGGGGTTGCTGCTCACGGCCGTAACGATTGCATTCATGATACCCGCCCCTCTGCGCCCTTCTTCCCCTAGCTTCAGAGGACCGTGAGATCCACCGTCTCGAAGCCCTTCTCGGCGAGCCGCTGCGCCAGCACGCGGCGATGGCAGGTGGCGGGGTCGCGTTCGAAGCACAGAAGGCAGATGGGCTGGGTCGCCGCCAGGGTCTCCAATTCGCGAAGGGCTTCTTGAGCGGGCTCGGACGTCAGAACCTCGTCGCAATAGATCCGACGCATCAGCTCGCCGTCTCCGGCGCGCGCCGCCTGGCGGCCCTCCTTCGGCGTGCCGAGCGCGATGAAATGCCTGTAGCCGATGCCCTGATCGGACAGCGCATCGCGTAAGGCGGATTTCGAGAAACCGCGCTTGCGGGAAAGCGCCACCGCGCGCACGTCGGCCAGCGTCTCGACGCCTGCATCCTTCAAGGTAGCGAGGAAACAGTCCACGTCCGCTCCCTCGTATCCGATGGTGAAAACCCGCGGCTTTGTCATGCCATGAGGTTACATGGATGGCTGCGGATGTCGAGGCCGTTCGGGCTGCGTATAGGGCCGCATGGCCTCGGGCGTGCGAAAGTCCCTCGGCGCCTCGAAATCGCTCGCCGCCCCGCGCGAGCGCTCCACGCCGCGCGGAAAGCCGGTGCGGCCCGAATAGTCCTGCATGGGCGGCAAAGGCCGGGGGCTCTCGCGGCTGAGCGTCTGTGCGCAATAGACATCGAGCGCCGTCACGCCTGCCACCGCCGCCATGGCGATGCCGATATTGCTCTTCTTCGGGTTCCTGCCTTCGAGTGCGGTGGCCAGCGTGGCAAGATCGAGCCCGTCGCCCGCTACGCGGCCCCAGATCCACGGCGTCGGATCCTTCGAGGCCAGGATGCCGATGCCGGTTGCGATCTCGCGCAGACCGTAGCCTGCGATCAAGCCCTCCTGGCCTCTCATGCCGAGCGCCCGCGCCAACGCGCGAGGCGCCGCCACCTCGGCGATGCCGAGGGCGATGGAGAACAGCCCGAGGCCGCGGGCCAGCGTATCGGTGGCCGTGTCGGCGTGGCCGCGGCGGCGCGTTCTTTCGGTTTCATAACGCATGATGGACACCTGTCAGGGTTTGAGGACGACCTTGATGCAGCCGTCCTGCTTGTCGCGGAAGATCTTGTACATCTCAGGCCCCTGCTCGAGGCCCACCGTGTGCGTGATCACGAAGGACGGGTCGATCTGTCCCTCCTCGATGCGGCGCAGGAGATCGTCGGTCCAACGGTTCACGTGTGTCTGACCCGTGCGGATCGTCAGCCCCTTGTTCATGATCGCACCGAACGGAATCTTGTCGAGAAGGCCGCCATAGACGCCGGGGACCGAAAGCGTTCCGGCAGGGCGGCAGACATAGGCCATCTCGCGCAGCACATGCGGACGGTCCGTCTCCATCATCGTGGCCTGTTTGACCCGGTCATACATCGCGTCGACGGTGCCTGCGGCGTGAGCCTCCATGCCGACCGCATCGATGCACTTCTCGGGTCCCTTGCCGCCGGTGAGTTCGTTCAAGCGTTCGACGACGCTCTCCTCGTCGAAGTTGATCGTGATCGCGCCTCCGGCCTTCGCCATGGCGAGGCGTTCGGGAATGCGGTCGATGGCGACCACCTGCCTGGCGCCGAGAAGGATAGCGCTGCGGATCGCCATCTGGCCGACGGGCCCCGCACCCCAGATCGCCACCGTGTCCGTGGGCTCGATGTCGCACTGCACCGCCGCCTGCCATCCCGTGGGAAAGATATCGCTGAGAAAGAGCAGCTTCTCATCGGGAATCCCGTCTGGAACCTTGATATGCGTGGCGTCGGCGAAAGGCACGCGCAGGTACTCCGCCTGCCCGCCCGCATAGCCGCCCGTCAGATGCGTGTAACCGAACAGGCCCGCCGTGCTGTGGCCGAAGGCCTTGGCCGCCATCTCGCCGTTGCGGTTCGTCCGCTCGCAGACCGAGAAGTTGCCGCGCCTGCACTGGTCGCACTGGCCGCAGATGATGGTGAAGGGGATCACCACCCGGTCGCCGACCTTGAGCGTGCCTTTGGCCTCGGCCCCGACCTCGACGACCTCGCCCATGGTCTCGTGCCCCATGATGTCGCCGGATTTCATGCCGGGCATGAAGTGGTCGTAAAGGTGAAGGTCCGAGCCGCAGATGGCACAGCTCGTCACCTTGATGATCGCATCGCGCGGGTGCTCGATCCCGGGATCGGGGACCGAATCGCAACGGATGTCGGTGGTGCCGTGCCAAACAAGCGCCTTCATCGCCATCTTCCTCCCATGTCGGATAACCGCCGCGCAGGTGCCGCCCGGTCGCTTTCGTCAGAGGGGAAGACTTCTTGAGGGGCTTTGCGTTCCCTCAGGCACTCCTAAAACTGCCCGTCACTCCGCGGGAGCCGCGGGCTGGACATGTGCGGGCAAGGAGCGGATGAGCTCGGCGAGTGCCGGCTCCAGCACCTGATGCGCCGCCTCCTCGACCTCGAACCACTGCGCCTTGCGCTGGCCCTTCTCGCGCCAGGACTTGAGCTGCTTGGAGACTTCGAGCGGATAGACCTTGACGCGGCACAGGTCGAAATGCGCGGCCCGGCGCTTCCAGTAGTCGTAATGGCCCAAAGGCGTGTTGCCGATTTCGCCCTTCACGCCGGCCTCCTCTTCGGCCTCCTGCGCGGCCGCCTTGTGCGGCTTCTTTCCCTTCATGGGCCAGCCCTTGGGAATCAGCCAGCGCTTGGTTTCACGCGACGTGACGAGAAGCACCTCGATCCTTCCCTCGTTGATGCGGAAGGGCAAAGCTGCGACCTGGCTTAATTCTTCTTTCGGATTCTGGGGCATTCGGCGAGAATAGGATTCCTGTCAGTTAGCTTGTAACGTAGGCGATTTGAGCCGGCTAATAAAGTACCCGTTTGAAAGAAATGAGGACATCGTCAACCGTCGATCTCATACGATTCTCCATCCTCTCAAAGCTTCGTGACCGCATCATAACAACGCTCCCCTCTTTTTGATCCGAAAGGCCTTACCCCGCATGTCAGCCAACGATCTGGACCTGAGATTTGCCGCAGCCTGCGCAATTGCGCGCGAGGCAGGCGTATTGGCGCGCAAGCGCTTCCTGGAACGGCCGCGCTCGCAAAGGCCGGACTTCAAGGGCCCGCAGGACTTCCTGACGGCGACCGATGCGGAAGTGGAGGAACTGATCCGGACCCGCCTGGGCGCGCTGTTTCCGGACGATTCCTTCTTCGGCGAGGAAGGCGGCGGTTCTTTCGGAAGGGATGTGTGGGTGGTCGATCCCATCGACGGCACGGCGAATTTCGCCCGCGGCATTCCGCATTTCGCCATCTCCATCGCCTTCGTGCGCGACGGCCGCACGGAAATCGGCGCGGTCTACAACGTCATGCAGGACGAACTCTACAGCGCCCAGCGCGGTCGCGGGGCCCATCTCAACGGCGATCCGATCCGGGTGAGCGGCCTGGCCGACATGCGCCAGGCCACCGTCGAGGCCGGCTGGTCGTCGCGCCTGCCGACCGAGCCTTACATTGCCGTGGTCGAAAACCTGAAGAAGGGCGGCGCCAATGTCCGCCGCGCGGGCTCCGGCACCCTGGGCCTGGCCTATGTCGCCGACGGACGCATCGACGGCTATTGCGAGCTCCACATCAATTCCTGGGATGTCCTCGCGGGCCTGCTGATCATCGAGGAAGCCGGCGGCTGGACCAACGATTTCCTGGCCAAGGACGGCCTGCGCAAGGGCAACCCCGTTCTCGCCTGCACGCCGGAACTCGCCGGAACGCTCATGGACGCGACCGGGATCGCGAAGGAGCCCTGAGGGATAAGATCTTATTCTAAAGATTCAACCGTGAAGAGGTGGCAAGGCTCTTGACCCGCCGCCACAATGAGGGGAGCTTAGCCGGCCAACCAAAAACAAAGACAAACATAACATTACGGGAGGAAAGAATGTCTTTGAAGAAGTCCTTTGCTGCGGCATCCATGCTGGCAGGCGCCATGACGGCCATGTCCTTCATGTCCGCCGGAGCAGCCCAGGCCCAGGGCGAGCTCGTCATGTATTGCGCCGTGCAGGAAGAATGGTGCCGCGCCATGACGACCGCGTTCGAGCGCGAAACGGGCATCAAGGTTTCCATGACCCGCAAGAGCTCCGGTGAGATCTACGCGCAAGTGAAGGCCGAGGCGGCCAATCCGCGAGCCGACATCTGGTGGGGCGGCACGGGCGATCCCCACATGCAGGCGGCCGAGGAAGGCCTCACCGAGGCGTACAAGTCGCCGAAGATGAGCGAGCTGCAGGATTGGGCCGTGCGTCAGTGGGAGCAGTCCAAGCAGCGTACCGTCGGCATCTATTCCGGCGCGCTCGGCTTCGGCTACAACACCGACCTCGCGCAATCGAAAAAGACCGGTGACCTGAAGTGCTGGGCGGATCTGCTCAAGCCCGAGTTGAAGGACGAAGTGCAGGTCGCGGATCCGAACTCTTCCGGCACGGCCTATACGCTTCTGGCCACCATCATCCAGATCATGGGCGAGGACAAAGGCTTCGAGTACCTCAAGGCCCTGCACAAGAACGTGAACCAGTACACCAAGTCGGGCGCGGCTCCCGCGAAGGCGACGGCGCTGGGCGAGACCACGGTCGGCATCGCCTTCATGCACGATGTCGTGACGATGGTGGTGGACAAGGCGCCCGTGAAGGTAGTCGCTCCCTGCGAGGGCACGGGCTACGAGATCGGCTCCATGTCGATCATCAAGGGCGCCAAGAACCTGGACAATGCCAAGAAGTTCTACGACTGGGCCCTGACGCCCGACGCGCAGAAGCTCGGAGCGGCCGCCAAGTCCTATCAGGTGCCGTCGAACAAGAACACGCCGGTCCCGCCGCAGGCGCCCAAGCTCAGCGACGTCAAGCTGATCAACTTCGACTTTGCGAAATACGGTTCCTCGGAAGAGCGCAAGCGCCTCCTGTCCAAGTGGGACAACGAGGTGAAGAACCTGCCGAAATAGGCCCCGAAACAAGCCTATCCGCCTTCGGCGAAGCGATGTCCGCTTCGCCGAAGGCTCGTCATTATCCGATTGCGTTGCCGGCCGATCCACGCATCGGCCGTGAGGCTGGAACATCACGATGTCACGGGCAACCCTTGGCTGGATCGTTCTGGGATGGGTCGGCTTTGCCCTCCTGCCCTGGTACGGGTTCGACCGCTCTGCCGTTCCCACTCTTGCCGATTACTTCGTCAGCGGCTCGGCTCTCGCTCACGGCGTTCACAGAGCCTGGTGGCTTCTGCCGCTCCTCCTCCCGCTCGGCATGGCGCTCCTGCCGGTCGTCCGGCCCGACATGCAGCGCAACGGCACCTGGCTCATCGCATCGGGCCTCTTAGGTCTCGCGCTCGTCGTGCTCCAGGGCTTCTCCGTCGGTCTCAACGGCTGGACGCTCGACATCCTCAAGAGCCTCTTCGGCGAGCCGGGCCCCCGTCAGTCCGGAATGGGTTACGGCGCCGCGCTGACGTCGACCGCCCTTCTCATCCTTCTCTGCCATGGCCTCGCGGCGCGCGGCTGGTGCCGCGGCGATGCCTTCGTCACCTCATCCATCGGCGTCGTCATCGCGCTCATCATCGTCTTCGTCTTCTTCCCGGTCACGACGATCCTGGCGAGCGCCTTCGCCGACAATAGCGGCCATTTCGCCCCGACCGAGTTCATCACGAAGTTCCTCGACAAGTCGATCTGGGGCCTCGACTGCCTGACGAGCGACCTGCGCTGCGGCGTGGCCTGGAACACGCTGTTTCTCGGCCTTCTGGTCGGCGTCGGCACCACGGCCCTGGGCCTGGCTTTCGCGCTCATCGCAACCCGCACCGGGTTCCGCTACAAGAAGATCCTGCGCCTGATGAGCGTTCTGCCGATCATCACGCCGCCTTTCGTGATCGGCCTCGCGCTCATCTTGCTCTTCGGCCGTTCCGGCGCGCTCTCCGCCGTGCTGTGGGATTGGTTCGGCGTGCCCCGCTCGCGCTGGATCTACGGGCTCCCCGGCGTGTTCATCGCGCAGCTCCTGGCCTTCACGCCCATCGCCTTCCTCGTCCTGATCGGCGTGGTACAGGGCATCAGCCCGACCCTCGAGGAGGCGTCGCAGACCCTGCGGGCCAAGAGCTGGACGACTTTCTGGACCGTGACGCTGCCGCTGATGCGCCCCGGCCTCGCCAACGCCTTCCTTCTCGGCTTCGTGGAAAGCCTCGCCGATTTCGGCAACCCGCTCGTTCTCGGAGGCAATTACGAGGTGCTCTCCACCAAGATCTTCTTCGCGGTGGTGGGCGCGCAGCAGGACCAGGGCCGCGCCGCGGTCTTGTCCATCATCCTGCTCGCCTTCACGCTCGGCGCCTTCTGGCTGCAGCATGCCTGGCTCGGCAAGAAGGTCTACACCACGGTGACCGGCAAGGGCGATGCGGGCATTCCGCTGCCGCTGCCGCGGCGCGTGGCGCTCGCTTCCTATCTCACCGCCGTCCCGTGGGCGATCTTCACCCTCGTCGTGTACGTCATCATCGTCGTGGGCGCCTTCGTGCGCTCCATGGGCCGCGACTACACGCCGACCCTCGAACACTTCCTCACAGCGTTCCGAGTCGAACGCGCGGATTGGGGCCTCTATTTCTCCGGCTCTGCCTGGAACTCGTTCTTCGCAACGGTGAAGGTGGCGGCGGTGGCGGCGCCGCTCACGGCGGCGATCGGCCTGCTCACGGCCTATCTGCTCACCCGCCAGCGATTCTCCGGCCAGCGTGCCTTCGAGTTCGGCACGCTCTTGAGCTTCGCGATCCCCGGCACCGTGGTGGGCGTGTCCTACATCCTCGCCTTCAACGTTCCCCCGATCGAGATCACCGGCACGGGCTTCGTCCTGGTCATGTGCTTCGTGTTCCGCAACATGCCGGTGGGCGTGCGCTCCGGCATCGCGACGCTGAGCCAGATCGACAAGAGCCTCGACGAAGCCTCTCTGACCCTCGGCGCAGGCTCGTCGACCACCATGCGCCGCGTGGTGCTGCCGCTCCTGCGGCCGGCTATCGTCGCCTCGCTGGTCTATTCCTTCGTGCGCGCCATGACCGCCGTGAGCGCCGTGATCTTCCTCGTCACCGCCGAGTACAACATGGCCACGACCTATATCGTCGGCCGCGTCGAGGCAGGTGAGTTCGGCCTCGCCATCGCCTATTCCACCGTGCTCATCGTCGTCATGCTGCTCGCCATCGTCGCGATCCAGCTGGCCGTCGGCGAGCGTCGCCTCGGGCGCCGCAGCGCAAGCGCCGCCCCCTCCCCCGTTGCCGTGCAGGCGGTTCCATGAACAAGATGTCTTCCATCCACTCCCTGTCCCGCTCCCACCTCTCCAAGAAGCAGGCGGCTTCCGTCGAGTTCCGGAACGTGACGAAGCGCTATGGCAACGTCACCGCCGTGGACAGCGTCTCCTTCACCATCGAGCCGGGCCAGCTCGTTACGCTGCTCGGCCCGTCCGGCTGCGGCAAGACCACGACGCTGCGCATGATTGCGGGCCTCGAAATGGCGAGCGAAGGGCAGATCCTGATCGGCGGGCGCGACGTGACGAACCTCTCCGCCGCCGACCGCGACGTGAGCATGGTGTTCCAGTCCTACGCCCTCTTTCCGCACATGTCGGTGCTGGAGAACGTGGCTTACGGCCCCATCGTGCAGGGCGTTCCGAAGAAGGACGCCTACGAGATGGCGATGGAGAAGCTCTCGCTCATCGGCCTCAAGGGACTTGAAAAGCGTGCCCCGTCCGAGCTCTCGGGCGGACAGCAGCAGCGTGTGGCCGTGGCGCGCGCCCTCGTGCTGGAGCCGCAGGTCCTGCTTTTCGACGAGCCGCTCTCGAACCTCGACGCCAAGCTGCGCAGGCGCGTGCGCGAGGATATCCGCGAGCTGCAGCAGAGTCTCAACCTCACCGTCGCCTATGTGACGCATGACCAGGAGGAGGCGCTCGCCGTCTCCGACCGCATCATCGTCATGTCGAACGCGCGCATCGCCCAGACCGGAACGCCGCGGGAACTCTACGAGGAGCCTGCGAGCCTGTTCGTCGCGGACTTCATCGGCGACGCCAACATCATCGCCGGCGATATCGCAAGCGTAAGCGGAGCCATGGCCCGGGTTCAGGTCGGCCCCCTCAGCCTCGATCTTCCGCACAGGGACGCAGGCTCAGGCGCCGTGAAGCTGGCCGTGCGGCCCGATGCCATCCTGCTCGACGAGGCGGCCGGCACACTCGCCGGGACGGTGCGCAAGGCCTCCTATCTCGGGGCGCAGGTGGAATACGAGGTGGAGAGCCCCATCGGAAATCTCTTCGTGGTTCAGTACGGGCGCAAGGAGCCCATCGCGCCGGGCACGCCGGTGTCGATCTCCTTCGCGTCCCAGCGCGGCGTGGCCGTCATTCCGGAGGCGTGAGGTTACACGTCTCCCTCATCGGGGATCTTGAGGATCGTCCCACAGGCCTTGCAATGAACCGCGTCCCTGTCGTGCCGCTGAAGTCCGCAGACCGGACAGGGATAGCGCACCTTTTCGGGCCTGAGCAGGACCTGCACGAGGCGCAGGAAAAGCGTCACGCCGAAGATCATGATGATGACGGACAGAAGATGTCCCAGCGTTCCCCTTAAGGTAATGTCGCCGAAGCCCGTCGTGGTGAGCGCTGCGATGGTGAAGTAGAGCGCGTCGATATAGTTTCTGATTTCAGCGTTGGTCCGATGCTGCGTCTCGTAGACGAAGCCCGTCATGATGAAGATGAAGACGCCCAGGTTCACGGCTGCGATGACTAGGTCTTCGTAACGCCGGAAGAACGGAAAATCGGCGCGCAGCCGGGCCAGCAGCTGATAGGTCCGCAAGAGCCGGACCGTGCGCAGGATGCGCAGGAACCCGAAATGCTCGCCCACGGCGGGCGCGAGGAACGACACGATCGCCGCAGCATCCGCCAGTGTCATCGGATGCGCCAGATCCTTCACGGGGGTCCGGCTGATGACGAGGCGGGCCGTGAAATCGGCCAGAACGATCACGCCGATGGCGACGTCCATCCACTCGAAGGCCGGAGAGCGCGGCAAGAACGACGTGGCGACGATGAACAGGATGGTCGCGATGTCGAAAACGAGCAGCCCGTAGCGAAACCGGTGAGCCTGAGGACTGTCGCCCTCGTAAAGACGCCTGAGATAAGTCTTCAGCCGCATCGTCATGTCTCCGAACCGGGCTGGCAGCAGGCAGGAACCATGGCGGAAGTGGCTCGGAGGCGGTTTATCTCTTCCATGAATATCTATAGAGCAGAGCTGCAATTCCAACGGGGTGCATTCAGGCCGAAAGGGAGTTATCCCCGTTCTCCGAACGCTTCCCGATATCTTCAAGAGATTGTTCGATGCTGAAAGCCCTGATCTTCGACATGGACGGCACCCTCGTGCACAGCGACCCCGTGCACCTGGAGGCGTTTGCCGAGATCCTGGCGCCCGAGGGCATCGTCATCGACGAGGAACTCTATCGCAGCTCGATCATCGGCCACACCAACGAGGCGATCTTCGCGGCGCTCCTGCCCCATCTGCCCGTCGAGGAGCACGAGGCCTATGCCGACCGCAAGGAGGCCGCCTTCCGGCGTCTGGCGCAGGCCCTGAAACCTCTCGACGGGCTTCTCGACCTGCTGGACTGGGCCGATGCGCGCGGCATCCGGATCGCCCTCGTCACCAATGCCCCGCTTCTGAACGCCACCCATATCCTGGATGTCCTGGGCATCACCGACCGATTCGCGATCAAGATCACCATCGATCAGGTGGCACGCGGCAAGCCCGATCCCCTGCCCTATCTCACGGCCCTGGAACGTCTCGGCATCGCCGCGGACGAGGCCATCGCCTTCGAGGATTCGCCTTCCGGCATGAGGGCGGCCAAGGGGGCGGGGCTTTACTCCTTCGGCGTCCTGACGGGCCTCAGCGCCGAGGATATGCGGGCCGTCGGGGCCGACGACGTGATCGAAACCTTTCACGACCGGGCCCTCTGGCAGCTTCTGGAACGCAGGATCGCCGCCTGACACGACTCACGCGGCGTCCTGACGCTTCCGCTCCGGGGCTCGGCCCTCATCCTCCGCCGCATCGAAACGCCGCCGGGCGGCCAGAATCTCGTCCCGGTTCTCGATGGCCCAGGCGCCTAGAGCCCGCACAGTCTTGAGCAGGGAGCAACCCAGCCCTGTGAGTTGGTACTCCACCCGCGGCGGAATGGTCGGATAAACGGTGCGCGTGACGAGCCCGTCTCGCTCCAGCCCCCGCAAGGTCAGGGTCAGCATGCGCTGCGAAATTCCGCTCACGATCCGGCGCAACTCATTGAATCTCTTAGGTCCGCTGCCGAGCTGGACCACGACCTGGACGCTCCATTTGTCGCCGACCCGGGACAGGATTTCCGTCACGGTCCGGCAATCGGTGGGCACATGAATGTGACCGGGTGACATGAAAGTGCCTCCTTGCGCCGCGCTCTGAAAGTTACTTAATGAGCCTCGGTAACAAAAGAGAACTTAATCGTTCTCGTCCCTAAAGCAACCTGGAGATCCCATGAAGCCCAAGCTCCACATCATCATCGGCAGCACCCGTCCCGGCCGGGTCGGCCCCGGCATCGCGCAATGGTTCAGCGAGTTTGCGGCCGAGCACGGCAAGTTCGAGCCGGTTCTGGTCGACCTGGCCGCGTTCAACCTGCCGGTCTTCGACGAGCCTGAGCACCCGATGAAACAGAGCTATCACCACGCTCACACCAAGGCCTGGGCCGAGAGCGTATCGGCCGCCGACGCTTTCGTGTTCGTGACGCCCGAATACAATTACGCGCCGCCCCCGGCCCTCGTGAACGCCCTCAACTACCTGTCCCGTGAGTGGAACTACGCCCCCGCCGGCTTCGTGAGCTATGGCGGCATCTCGGGCGGCCTGCGTTCCGTCCAGATGGCGAAGCAGATCGTGACCACCCTGAAGATGATGCCGATTCCGGAAGGCGTTCCCATGCCGATGGTGTTCCAGAACCTGGACGAGAACGGCAAGCTCAAGCCGCTCGACATCTACAAGACCTCGGCGGCGACGATGCTCGACGAGCTGTTCCGTTGGACGGAGGCGCTCAAGCCGTTGCGCGCCGAGCGCAAGGCCCCCCTGAAGGCCGCCGCATAACCGACCGAAGACCTATGACGGGAAAGGCACCGCTGCCGACCGACAGCGGTGCCTTTTCATGAAGCGGCTGTAACTTGGCTCAGAGCCGCCCGGCCAGCGCATCCTCGAAGAGCTTGCGGGCGCTCTCCTTGGTGAGCGGCACCGGATTGCCGCCGGCGGTGGGATCGTTGGGCGCCATCTCCGACATCTCGTCGAAACGCGCGCTGTCGACCTTCAGGCCGTCCAGCGTGTGCGGCACGCCGAGATCCTTGCGCAGCTTCAGCACCCAATCGAGGAAGGCCTGGAACGACGGCTCGAGGCCGATATAGGCGGCAAGCCGCACGATCCGTTCCTCGATGGCCTTGCGGTTATAGACCAGCACATACGGCATGAAGACCGCATTGGTGAGGCCATGATGCGTGTCATAGAGCGCGCCGGTCGGGTGCGACAGCGCGTGGATCGCGCCGAGACCCTTCTGGAAGGCGGTGGCGCCCATGGCGGCTGCGGACATCATCTGCGCGCGGGCTTCGATGTCCTTGCCGTCCTTGTAAGCGCGCGGCAGATATTCCTTCACAAGGCGGATGCCTTCCACCGCGATGCCGTCGGCCATCGGGTGATAGCCGGGCGCGCAATAGGCTTCGATGCAGTGAGCCAGCGCATCGAGACCCGTGCCCGCCGTGATGTGCGGCGGCATGCCCACCGTCAGCTCCGGATCGCAGATCACGATCTTCGGCATCATGAGCGGATGGAAAATCACCTTCTTGGTGTGCGTCGCTTCCTGCGTGATCACGCCGGCGCGGCCCACTTCCGAGCCCGTGCCCGCCGTGGTCGGCACGGCGATGATCGGCAGGATGCCCTTGGGATCCGCGCGGGTCCACCAATCGCCGATATCCTCGAAATCCCACATGGGGCGCGTCTGGCCCGCCATGAAGGCGATGACCTTGCCCGCATCGAGCGCCGAGCCGCCGCCGAAGGCGACGACGCCGTCATGCTTGCCGGCGCGCAGAACCTCGAGACCCTTGTAGACATTGGTCTCGACCGGGTTCGGCTTGATCTCGGAGAAGAGCGCGGCCTTCAGGCCCGCAGCATTGAGCTGGTCGAGCGCCGCCTTCGTCATGGCTTGCGTGGCGAGGAACGGGTCCGTGACGATGAGCGGCGAGGAGATACCGACCGCCTTGCAGGCTTCCGCCAGTTCCGCGATGCGGCCTGCGCCGAAGCGGACGGCGGTGGGGTAGTTCCAGTTGGAGCGTGGAGACGTGGTCATGATGCTTCCGATCAGATCTGACGGAGGTGGTAGGATTTCGGACGGGTGAGCGACTCGTAAGCCAGGCGCGAGAGGCTCGCGCCGCGGCCCGTATCCTTCACGCCGGTCCAGGCGAGCGCGGGATCGAGATAGTCGCAGCGGTTCATGAAGACAGTGCCGGTTTCCAGCTTCTCGCCGATGGCTTCCGCCGCATCCACGTCGGAGGTCCAGATCGCCGCGGAGAGGCCATAGGGCGAGTCGTTCATGAGGCGAATGGCTTCTTCGTCGCCCTTCACCTTCATGATGCCCACGGTGGGGCCGAAGCTCTCCTCACGCATGACGCTCATGGAGTGATCGACGTCCGTGAGAACCTGCGGCGCGAGATAGGCGGTGTTGCCCACATCCGCCGCGAATTTCCTCGCGTCGATATGCGCCTTTGCACCCTTCGCCACCGCTTCCGCGTTCTGCTGGCGCACGATGTCGGCGAAGCGCTTGTGCGCCATCGGACCAAGGGTCGTCGCCTCCTCCAGCGGGTTGCCGAGCACGTATTTGTTCACGAGGTCGACCGCGCCTTCCACGAAACGGTCATAGTGCTTCTCGTGCACATAGATGCGCTCGATGCCGCAGCAGCACTGGCCCGAATTGAAGAACGCGCCGTCGACTAGGTTCTCGATGGCGTGGTCGATGTTGGCGTCCGCCCGCACATAGGCCGGGTCCTTGCCGCCGAGCTCGAGGCCGAGAGAGGTGAAGGAACCCGCCGCCGCGCGCTCGATGGCCTTGCCGCCGCCGACGGAGCCGGTGAAGTTGCAGTGGTCGACGAGGCCGCCACCCAGGATCCGGCTCGTCTGATCGTGCGACAGGTGCATGTTCTGGAACAGGCCCTTCGGCATGCCCGCCCGGTCCATCGCCATCTGGAAGCGCTCGCCCGCGAGTACCGTCTGCGAGGCGTGCTTCAGCAGGACCGCGTTGCCGGCCATGAGCGCGGGCACGATGGTGTTGATCGCGGTCAGATACGGATAGTTCCACGGCGCGATAACCATCACCAGACCCACCGGCTCGCGCTTGATCATGCGCCGGAAGCCAGGCTTCTCGTCATCGGCGGGGATGTTCTGCAGGCTCTTCTCCGCGATGGAGATCATGTAGCGCGCCCGTTCCTCGACGCCGCGGAACTCGCCGCCATAGCGCACCGGGCGGCCCATCATCTGGGCGATTTCGGGCACTACTTCCTGGTTCATGGCGAGCAGCGCATCGAGGAAGGCCGAGACCTTCGCGGCGCGCTCGGAGAGTGGCACGTGGCGCCACGCCTTATGCGCCTCGCGCGCGGCCTTCACGGCGGCGTCGATGGCGGCCTCGGACATGATGGGGCGGCGGACGAGTTCGCGTCCGTCGATGGGGGAAATGCAGACGATATCGGTATCAGCCATGATTTTACGTTTGAAAGACGATGGCCGGTTAAGGACCACCGTCTTCTCCTGGTTTGAATCTTAAAAGGTCTTTTAGATGATTTCGAAGTAGCGGGCGAGCTGCCAGTCGGTGATGGCCTTGCGGGCCTCGCGCTCCTCCCATTCGCGGGTTGCCGCGAAATGCTCCACGAAGGTATCGCCGAACAGCTCGCGCGCCGCCTTGGAGCCCTTCAGGCGCTCCGCCGCCTCGCCAAGCGAGCGCGGCAGGGCCCGCTCCTTCGGGTGCTCCACCGCATAGGCGTTGCCTTCAATCGGCTCGCCCGGATCGATCTGGTTCTCGATGCCCCAAAGGCCGGAGCCGATGGCGGCGGCAAGCGCGATATACGGGTTGATGTCGGCGGCGGCGACGCGATACTCTACACGTTGCGATTTTTCCGAGCCCGGGATGACGCGCAACGCCGTGGTGCGGTTCTCCACGCCCCAGGCGGAATCGGTGGGCGCCCAGAAGCCCGGGATGAGGCGGGTATAGCTGTTCACCGTGCAGGCCACCATGGCGAGGATCTCGGGCATCAGCTGCTGCTGGCCGCCCACATACCAGCGCATGATGTCCGACATGTTGTGCTTAGCCTGGGCATCGTAGAACGCGCCCTTGCCGGTGCTCAGATGGCGCAGCGACGAGTGCAGGTGGCCGGACTGACCGGGCCAGTCGCGGGACCACTTGGCCATGAAGGTGGCCATCCAGCCACGGCGCTGCGCGAGGATCTTGGTGTAGGTCTTGAACAAGACCGCCTTGTCGGCAGCCTTGAGCGCATCGTCCACGCGGATCGCGGCCTCGAGAACGCCGGGGCCGGTTTCCGTGTGCAGGCCCTCGATCTCGAAATCCATCTTGTTCGCGAGGTCGAGCAGTTCGTGGTAGAAATCCGCGTGCACGCCGGAGCGCAGAACCGAATAGCCGAAGAAGCCCGGCGTAATGTTCTTGAGGTCCTTGTAACCCTTTTCGCGCACGGAATGCGGCGTTTCCTCGAACACGAAGAACTCGAACTCGGCGGCGGCCGAGACGCCGAAGCCCATCTCCTGTGCCTTCTTCAACACACGGCGCAGGACGCCGCGCGGACAGGCCGCCTCCGCATAGCCCTCGAATTCCGCAAGGAAGAACGGCAGGTCGTTCTCGAAGGGAATGAGGCGCATGGATTCCGGGATCACCCGCGCCGTGGCATCGGGATAAGCGGTATGCCAGCCGGTCAACGTGGTGTTGTCATAAAGCTGATCGTTGGAGTCCCAGCCCAGCACCACGTCGCAGAAGCCGAAGCCCTTTTCGAGGGCCGATTCGAACTTGTCGCGGGCCATGTATTTGCCGCGCATGATGCCATCGACATCGGTGAGGCCGATCTTCACGAACGGCAGGTCGCGGCTGCGCACGTATTCGATTGCGTCGGCAGCGTTCTTGATTTTGGGAGCGGTCATGCTCGTAAACCCCAACGAGAAAGATGAAGGGAGCGCGCAGGGTGCGCGCTCCCGCTTGTCATCAGTATGACTTGTACTCGGCCTCGCCCTTGGACACGGCGAACTCTTCCTCCGGCGAGAGGATGAGCTTGTGGCGTCCATGAACCAGGAAGTAGGCCATCATGATCGCGTAGTAGATCGCAACGCCGAACACCGCCGTCTGGAAGACCGGATCGGTGAGCTGGAAGTAGAGCGTCACGGCAGCGATTGCCATGCAGATTACGGCGCCTGCGATGCCGAACGGGCTCTTGTAGGGCCGCGCCAGATGAGCGAACTTCTTCTTGAGCACGATGTAGGACATGCCCTGCATGAAATAGGCGAGCATCGCGCCTGCCACGGCCATGTTGAGCAATGTGCCGCCGATGACTGTGGCGCCAGCCTCCGATCCGCGCACGAACCAGATGATCAGCATGACCGCCAGGCCAAGCAGCGCGCCTGTGATGAGCGCGATGTGTGGCGACTTGCGGGTACCATGTGTCACCGACAGGAAGGACGGGAAGTAGCCTGCCCGCGAGAGCGAGTAGATCTGCCGTCCGAAAGCGAAGATGATCGTGTGGAACGAGGCGATGAGGCCGATCACGGCCACGCCCGCCAGGATCTTCGCGATATCCGTGCCGAAGAGGGTGCGGAAACCGTCCAGGAGCGGTTCGCCAGATTTCGCGACGCCCGCGGCACCCGGAGCGATGCCGGAGTTTAGGAACACCACGCAGAAAGCCGAGACGATCAGCGTGAGGATGCCTGCGATGATACCCTTGGGCATGTCGCGCTGCGGATCGTGGGATTCCTCAGCCGCAAGCGGAAGCTGCTCGATGGCGAGGAACAGCCATACGGCGAACGGCATGGCAGCGAAGATGCTGCCGACCCCCATGGGCAGGAACGCTCCGCCGCCGTTCGGCAGCTCGGCACCGTCGGGACCAATGTTCAGCGCCCAGCGCGAGAAATCGAACTGGCCGGAGAGCAGCACCGACACGTAGAAGACCACGAGGCATGCCAGCGCAAGCACGGTCACGGTGACCGTCACCTTGAACGAGAGCTCAACGCCGACGATGTTGAGCCCCACGAACAGCGCGTAGCACAATATCCAGTAGACGGGCTGGAACTCCGGTGCGGTGCCGAAGATCGCCGATAGATACGAACCGATGAAGAACACGATCACCGCCGGTGTGAGAACGAACTCGATGTTCTCCGCGATGCCCGTGATGTAGCCCGCCCAAGGCCCCATGGAGGTGCGCGCGAACGAGTAGGCACCGCCCGTATGCGGCAGGGCCGGCGACATCTCGGCGATCGAGAAGGTCAGGCCCAGATACATGATGGCGATGATGATGGTGGCGAAGAACATGGCGCCGAAGCCGTTGGCGAGGCCGAGGTTCCAGCCCGAGTAATGGCCCGAGATCACTGCGCCGACGCCGAGCGCCCAGAGCGACCAGACGCGCGCGTGGCGTTTCAGACGCCTTGCTTCGAAGTAGCTTTCATCGACAGTAGTGTAGGTAACGCCGGCCGCATTCTGCGCGCCGGCTGGCGGGGCATGAACCCCAGGACTTCCTTGTCCGACTGACATCGACTCTTCCTCCAAGAATAGTCTGCCTTTCGGGCCATGGCACGTCCTGCGCCATGCCCGTGATCAGAGCGTCCGTGCCCCCTCCCTCAAAAGCGGCGCCAGACGGTTTGCCCACGACGCCTGTCCTTCTTCCGTGCGGATCAGGTCGTTGCGGATTTCGATCATCAGCGGAGGCAGGCCACGTTTCTCGGCATGGCGCTCGAGGGTGTGGAAAACCCGATCCGCTGGTGAATAGGGTTCGTTCATGCCGACGACGAGCGCCGGATCCTTCTTCAACCCGGCCTCGACGCTGCGGGCATAGCGCTCGTCGCGGTTGAAGATGAGGCCGATCTGCCAGGGGCGCGGCACATCCCGGTAGACGGGCGTGAAGGAATGGATGGAGACCACCGCGCTAAGCTGCCCGGCCGCCTTTCGCGCATCGGCGAAGGCGTCGATCGCGTCGTGAAACGGATGATACACTTCACGCACGCGATAGGCCCGCTCCGCCGCGTCGAGATCGAGGTTGCCAGGGATCGTGGTGCGTTCGCTCAGGGTCCAGATCGAATCCGGCGCGGACGGATCCCGGTTGAGGTCGAGAACGAGGCGTGAGACGCTGGCATGGATCAGCGGCGCATCGAGAAGCCGCGAGAGTTCCATGGCCACGCCGAGCGCGCCGGGATCCCAGGCGATATGGCTCTCGAGCTCCACAGGCCCGAGGCCGAGCGTGCCGTAGCGCGCCGGCAGGTGTTTGGAGGCATGTTCACAGATGAGCAAGATCGGCGAGCGTCCGCCTGGATTCTCCACGACAGCAACCGGTTGCTCTGCCGTTGCGGCAGAGGTCACTCCGGCTGTCATCTGAGCCGCCTGCATCATCCGGTACTCCCTTGACCTGCCTAGAGCAGGATAAGTCCCCACTTGAACGCTTGATACGTTTCTTGCTGTTTCTCTTGTTTTGAAATTTCTGATACAGGTTTTCAGAACCGTCAAGGAGGGGCTGTGAATCAATCCGGTATGCGTCACGACCGTCGCCTTCCGCCGACCGCCCCGCCGAGCCTCGCCGAGCGCATCCGGCTCGAGATGGAGTCCTTTACGCCCAGCGAGAAGCGGGCCGCGCACCTGCTCCTGAGCCATTATCCCTTCGCCGGCCTCGATACGGTGGCGGAATTCGCCTCCCGCGCGGGCATTTCCGCCCCGTCGGCCCTGCGCTTCGTCACCCGCCTGGGCTTCAGCGGCTTTCCGGACTTTCAGAAGCACCTGCGGGAGGAGCTGGAGGCCCAGCTGCTCTCGCCGCTCGCCAAGGCCGGCCCCGCCGACAAGAGCCAGGGCGCCCCGGCGCTCTCTTCCTTTTCGGAAGCTGTCATCGGCAACTTAAGGGCGACGGTGGAGAACATCGCCCCCGCCGAGTTCGAGGCGGTGGTGACGCTTCTTTCCGATCCGCGCCGGCACATTCATTTCACGGGCGGCCGTTTCACGGGTGCGCTCGCGCGCTATGCGGAGAGCCATTTCCGCATCGTGCGCAGCAACGTGGACTTCATCGAGGGACAGCCCGCCCTCTGGCGCGACCGGATGATCGAGATCGGCAAGAAGGACGTGATCGTCGCCTTCGACATCCGCCGCTACCAGGAGGACGTGACGGCCTTGTGCGAAACGGCCGCGAAGCAGGGCGCGACGATCGTGCTGCTCACGGATCCGTGGCTGTCGCCCATCGCCCGTGTCGCGCGGCACGTGCTGCCCGCGCATATCGTCGCTCCCTCGAACTGGGATTCCTCGGCAGGCCTCCTGCTGCTGACGGAAGCGCTCGTCGCGACCGTGACCAAGCGCCTGTGGGAGACCGCCAAGCCGCGCATGGAGGCGGTGGAACGTCTGCGCAGCGAGAAAGCGTAAGCCCTATTCCGCCGCCGCCGTCTTGTCCCGCTGCAGCCAGCCGATCAGGAGCGGCAATGCGAGGCCGATGCCGAGGAAGCGGACGAGGTGGTGGATTCCCACATAGAGCGGATCCAGTCCGAGGATCAGGGCTAGCACCGTCATGGCCTCGAGCCCTCCGGGCGCGAAGGCGACAAGTCCGTTCGCGAAGCTGACGCCAGCAAGCCACGCCGCGAGAGCCGCGAAGAGCGCCGCCACGACCATTCCCACGGTGAAGGAGCCGAGGGCCGCCACGAGCGCGCGCCTCAGGGTCGAACGCTGGATGTCGCGGAAACGCTCGGCGATGAACAGGCCTATCAGGACGAGGCCTCCCGTGGCGATCACCGGTGGGATGACGCCTGTCACCCATTGCGTGCCGTGGCTCACCGAACTCACCAATGTCGCGCCGAGCAGAATGGGGGCAGCCACCTTCAGCCGCTTGAACAGCGCACCCAGGATGAGGCCGCCGAGGAGAATGAAAGCCATGCCTCCCGGGCTCTCGACGGGCATTCCCTCGCCGATGAGCGCGCCCGTGTTGGCCCCTCCCCCGCTGGCGACGACGAGGCTCGGCAAAAGCGCAATGAGCACGAAGAGGCGGAAGTTCTGCACGATGGCGATGGAGGCGACCTCCGCCTTTCGGTCGGCCGCGACGGCAAGAACCGTGGAAAGCGCGCCGGGCACGGAGGCCAGCACCGCATCAGCCCTGCGCCATCCCGACATGCGCGTGAGCCACGCGCTCGACGCCATGGAGATCGCCACGATGCCGATGACGAGGAGCACGAGACTTCCGGGATAGCGCCCCATCGCCGCGATGGCCTCGGGCGTCACGGCTGCTCCCATGGCAGCGCCGGAAATCAGCATGGCGGCGTCGGCCAGGGCGCGCGGCAGGGGCAGCGCCCAACCGGTCAATCCCCACAACGTGGCCGCGATGGCCGAGCCCGACAGCCACGCGGCGGGAACGCCGAGCCACTGAAAGACGAGGCCGCCGAGAGCCGCAATCATAATCTGCGCGAGATGGGCAAGGACGAGACGCATCACGGTGTTGCTCAATGAACGTCCACGTCCTTTTCGTCAAATGCCTCCGGCGCGGAGAGGCCATGCAAACGGCGTCAGCAAAGGACACTTATGTCCTTCGGCTTCAGACCGAGGAACGGCCGTCTCGGGTCTTCAGGCCACGAGCCGCGGCAAGGCCTCGCCGATGCGGCGCACCGCCTCTTCCACGTCCTCGGGCTTGCGCAGGTAACACAGGCGCAGGTAGCCCTCGCCCGCCTCGCCGAAGGCGGAGCCCGGCGCGAGGCCCACATTCGCCTCGTCGATGAGGCGAAAGGCGATGTCTTTCGCGTTCGTGGCGCCCTTGATCTTCAGGAAGGCGTAGAAGGCGCCGTTCGGCGGCGGCAGCGCGACGAGGCCGGTCTGCGCGAGCCGCCCGACGATCTCGCGGCCGCGCCGCGCGCGGGCGATCTGATCGGCGAGGAAGCTTTCGCCCTGCTCCATGGCGGCGACGCCCGCGCGCTGGATGAAGACCGGCGTTCCGGAGGACTGGTACTGAATCAGGTTTTCGATGATCTGGCCCAGGGCCGGCGGAGCCTCGATCCAGCCGAGGCGCCATCCGGTCATGGCCCAGTTCTTGGAGAAGGTCTGCACGAAGAGGATTCTGTCCTCGGGCTCCATCACATCGCGGAAGGACGGCGCGCGGCCGTCGACGGCGAGGGCTGGATCGTGGATGAAGCGGCCGTAGATCTCGTCGGCCACGATCCAGAGGCCGTGCCGCCGGGCGAGAGCGAGCGCAGCGCGCAGGTCCTCGTGGCTCGCTACCCAGCCGGTCGGGTTCGAAGGCGAGTTGATTACGAGCACGCGGGTGCGCGGCGTGACCGCCTTTTCGAGGCGCTCGATATCGAGGTGCCAGCCCTTCTCGTCGATGGTCATCGGCACGGAAACGGGCCGGGCGCCGGCAATGGTGATCGCGCCCGCGAAATTGGGCCAGGCGGGTGTCGGGATCAGCACCTCGTCGCCGTTGCCTGAGAGCAGGCGGAAGGCGATCTGCATCGCCGGCATGCCGCCGGAGGTCACGAAGAAGCGCTCGGGATCGAAGGCTTTGCGATAGAGCTGCTCGTGATAGCGGGCGATGGCCTGGCGCAGCTCGGGGATGCCGCGCTGATAGGTGTAGAAGGTCTCGCCCTGCGCCAGCGAGCGGGCCGCCGCCTCGCAGATGAAGGACGGCGTCGGCAGGTCGCCCTCGCCCACCCAGAGCGGGATGATGCCGGGCTTCGACCGGCCGTAGGTGAACACATCGACGATGCCGCTCGTCGGCGCCTGCTCAGCCTCAGGACGCAGGTTGAGAACGGACGGAATCGCGACGGACGCATTCATGGGAGATTTCCTCGGGAACGGATGAACAGGGATGACCCGTTCGCCCCCTCATGGCAAGCGCCGAATGCGTCTCATGACAAAAGACGAAGATCCCGATCGAAACCGGTGATGTTTGGCGCGCAGGTCCCGGAGGAGGACCGCCTCTGCGGGAGCCGCAGGGCGCTAAGGCGTGCGCCCGCTCTTCATCATGTCGCGGATTTCCGTCAGCAGCTTCACGTCCGCCGGAATCTCGGGGGCCTTCTCGGCCGTGCCGGTCTTGGCGTCTTCGGCCTTGCGCAGCTGGTTCATGCCCTTGACCAGGAGGAAGAGGATCCAGGCGATGATGACGAAGTTGATGGCGACAGTGATGAAGTTGCCCCAGCCCAGGACTGCGCCCTGCTTGCGGGCCTCTTCGAGCGACGTCGCCGTGACGTTGCCCGACAGGGTCGTGAAGTAGTTCGAGAAATCGAGGCCGCCGGTCACGGCCCCGATGATGGGCATGAAGATGTCGCCGACCAGCGAATCGACGATCCTGCCGAAGGCGGCGCCGATGATGATGCCGATGGCCAGATCGACCACGTTGCCGCGCAGGGCGAACTGCTTGAACTCGTTCCACATGACCGGACCTCTTGAAGCCTGTCTCCAGGCTTAAGCTGCCCGACCTGAGAATTTCGTCAAGGGTTGCGGCTCGCCAGGAGGCTCTGCAGGTCCAGGCGCTCCGTCACCATCTTGAGCTCGCCGCTCGCCGTCCTGGGCCATTGGTCCTCCGGACGGTCCACATAGAGCTCGATGCCGTTGCCGTCGGGATCGCTCAGGTACAAGGCCTCGCTCACCCCGTGATCGCTCGCGCCCTGCAGCGGAATGCCCGCCTCGGCCAGCCGGTAGAGAGCATCGGCCAGAGCCGCACGCGAGGGATAGAGGATCGCCACATGGTAGAGGCCCGTGGTGCCGGGGGGCGGCGGCGACCCGCCCTTGCTCTCCCAGGTATTGAGGCCGATGTGGTGGTGATACCCGCCGGCCGAGACGAAGGCCGCCTGGGTGCCGTAGCGCTGGATCAGCTCGAAGCCGAGCACGCCGCAATAGAAGGCCAGCGAGCGCTCGAGATCGGCGACCTTCAGGTGCACATGGCCGATCCTGACGCCGGGATCGATGGGCCGGGCCATCTTCGTCCTGGCGCTGTCGTAGGGAATGGGGTTGACCATGGGGGCACCTCAGGCTGAACGTGTGGACAATGCGTGGCCGGTACCGACCGATCCGCCCTGCAGGGCATAGGCGCCGCTGCCGAGAAGAGCCTGGGTCACGAGAGCCGCGATCCAGAACGCCAGGTACTCCCAGCCACCGTTCGGGTTGTTGAAGAAGAAGCCCGCCGGTCCATGAACGAAGACGATGGCGCCGAGCAGGACCGGGATCAGGGCGAGCGATACCCAGCGGGTGAAGACGCCCAGGATGAGGGCGACGCCCCCCACCGTTTCCGCCAGGATGGTCAGATAGGCAAGAGCCGGAGGCAGGCCGAGGCTGCCAAAGAACTGAGCCGCGCCGGCGGGGGTGAAGACGAAGAACTTGAGGCCCGCATGGGCCAGGAAAAGAACGCCGAGCGTGATGCGCAGGATCAGGGCGGCGTAGGGGGCGGTCCGGGTATCGATCATGGGAAAATCTCCAGAATGGTGCCTCCCATATGATCTCAAACCGATGATATGATAATCTCACAACCAGAATATCAGTTCACACCTATAGAGTGAGACAGAGCCATGCTCGACCGCGTCACCAGCATGCAGGTCTTCGTCCGCGTCGCGGGGCTCGGCAGCTTCTCGGCAGCGGCACGGGCTCTTCACCTGTCTCAGACCATGGTGACGAAGCATGTGGCCGCCCTCGAGGAGAGGCTCGGAGTCAAGCTGCTGCACCGCTCCACCCGCAAGCTGACGCTCACCGAGGGAGGCCGGAACTATCTCGCCGCCTGCGAGCGCATCCTGGCCGAGATCGAGGAGGCGGAGGCCTCCGCGAGCCTGGAGCGCATCGAGCCCCGAGGCGTGCTGCGGCTCAACGTGCCGCTGACCTTCGGCTTCCGGCACATCGCCCCCGCCATTCCCGAATTCACCCGCCTCCATCCGGCGGTCTCCTTCGACCTCGGTCTTGCCGACCGCTACGTGGACCTGATCGAGGAGGGATGGGACCTGGCCATCCGGATCGGGCGGCTGAAGGATTCGAGCCTCGTCGCCCGGCGCCTGGCCCCCTGCCGGACCGTCGTCTGCGCCGCCCCCTCCTATCTGAAGGAGCATGGCATTCCGCAAACCCTCGACGACCTCGCCCGCCATAACTGCCTCGGCTATACCCTGCCGAGCGCCATCGGCGCGAACCGCTGGACCTTCGGCCCGGAGGGCGAGATCGTCGTGCCCGTGCAGGGCAACCTGCGCGCCAATAACGGCGATGCGCTGCTGGCCGCGGCGGCGGCGGGACAGGGGCTCATCTACCAGCCCACCTTCATCGTGGGCGACAGCCTGCGGGACGGAAGCCTCGTCCCGGTCCTGGGCGGCTACCCGACCTACCAGCCCGGAATCCACGCCGTCCTGCCTTCGGCCCGTCAGGCCCCGGCCAAGGTGCGCGCCTTCATCGCGTTTCTCGCCGCACGCTTCGCGCCCGAGCCGGACTGGGACAGAGGCCTGTGACCGGGTGGCGGTGGCCTTCACCCCTTTAAACGGCTAAAGCTACTCGGCGTTTTCTGTTCGAGGGTTCACGCCTATGGTCGCCACCTGGGCCGTTGTGTTATCGGCGCTGCTCTATCTGTGCCTCCTGTTCACGGTCGCCTATTGGGGCGACAACTGGGGGCGGCGCTTCGTTCAGGGGCCGGCCCGCTCCACCATCGCGGCCCTCGCGCTGGCCGTCTATTGCACGTCCTGGACCTTCTTCGGCTCGGTGGGGCTCGCCAGCCGCTCGGGCTTCGACTTTCTCGCCATCTATATCGGCCCGATCCTTGTGATCGGCCTGGGCTTTCCCCTGGTCGCCCGGGTCGTGCGGGTGGCCAAGACCCAGAACATCTCCTCCATCGCCGACTTCGTGGCCGCCCGCTACGGCAAGAGCGAGCGGGTGGCGGCCCTCGTGAGCCTGATCGCCCTCATCGGCTCCATCCCCTACATCGCCCTGCAGCTGAAGGCGGTCTCGTCCTCTCTCGACGTGTTCCTGACCGCGGCGAACGGAGCATCCATTGCGCAGCTTCCGTTTCTCGGCGACCTCGCGCTCGTCGTCGCCCTCGTGCTGGCGGGATTCGCCGTCGCTTTCGGCACACGCCACACGGATGCGACCGCGCACCAGAACGGGCTTCTGCTCGCCATTTCCCTCGAATCCCTGGTGAAGCTTATCGCCTTCCTCGTTGTCGGCGGCTACATCACCTTCGTCATGTTCGACGGCTATGACGGCATCGTTCAGATCCTCAACGCGCAGGGCACCAGTTCCGAGCTGATCGAGCGGACCTCGGGCTTCGGCAGCTACATCACCCTGATCCTGCTCTCGACCTGCGCCACCATCCTCCTGCCGCGCCAGTTCCATGTGACGGTGGTCGAGAACAGCGACATCATGGATCTGAAGAGAGCGGCCTGGCTCTTCCCGGTCTATCTCATCCTGATCAATCTCTTCGTCATTCCGGTGGCGCTGGCGGGCCTCGCCGCCTTTCCGGAAGGAGCGGTGGACCGGGACATGACCGTGCTCGCGCTGCCACTCCAGAACCACGCGGGCTCCCTGGCGGTGCTCGCCTTCCTCGGCGGGTTTTCGGCGGCGACCGCGATGGTGATCGTCGATTCCATCGCGGTCGCGGTGATGATCTCCAATCATCTGGTCATGCCCATCGTCCTGCGGCGGCGCGCCTTCTCGGGCATCGACCCGGGCAATTTCGTGATCGGCGTGCGGCGCGTATCCATCGTCATCGTCATCCTGCTGGGCTACGCCTATTACCGCGCCTCGGGCGAGGCGGCCCTCGCGGCCATCGGCCTGTTGTCCTTCGCGGCCATCGCGCAGGTCGCGCCCGCCTTCATCGGTGGCCTGATCTGGTCGCGCGGCACGGCGCTCGGCGCCAGCGTCGGGCTCATCGTCGGCTTCGTCACCTGGGCCTATACGCTGCTCCTGCCCAGCCTCGTCTGGGACGGCGTGTTCTGGTCCGACGTGGTCGTCACGGGGCCGTTCGGAATCGCCGCTCTCAAGCCGACATCCCTGTTCGGCGTGAACCTGCCGCAGCTCACCCATGGCGTGGTGTGGAGCCTCACCCTCAACATTCTCTGCTACGTCGCCTTCTCCCTGTGGCGCCCGGTCACGGCCATGGAGCAGATCCAGGCCGGGATCTTCGTGGGCGAGGCCACAGCCTCCTCGACCCCGAGCTTCCGCCTGTTCCGCGCGAGCGTGACCGTCGGCGAGCTGCGGGCGACGGTCGCGCGCTATCTCGGCGACGAACGGACGACCCGTTCGTTCGAAGGCTTCTCGCACAGCCGCGGGCAGAGTCTGGAACCCCGCGCAGAAGCGGATATTCATCTGCTTCGCTATGCGGAACACCTGCTGGCCTCGGCCATCGGCACCGCGTCCTCGCGTCTGGCCCTCTCGCTGCTGCTTCGCCGCCGCACCGTGTCGACGGAAGCGGCCCTCAAGCTTCTCGACGACGCCTCCGCCGCGATCCAGCATAGCCGCGACCTTCTCCAGCATGCGCTGAACTACGCCAAGCAGGGCATCACGGTCATCGACAGCGACCTGCGCCTGCTGGCCTGGAACCAAGCCTTCATCGACCTCTACGACATGCCGCCCAACTTCGTGCAGGTCGGCATCAGCATGGAGCAGATCGTGCGCTACAACGCGACACGCGGCTCCTATGGTCCGGGCCGGATCGAGGATCTCGTCGCGGCCCGCCTCCATTCCTTCCGGCACGATGTGGAACCCGTGCGCCTCAAGCTCCATCCCTCCGGCAAGGTGATCGAGATCCGCTCGAACCTGCTGCCCGACGGCGGCCACGTGACGACCTATACGGACGTGACCGAGACCGTTCTGGCGGAAGAGGCGAGCCGCCGCGCAAACGAGACGCTGGAGCAGCGCGTGCGCGAAAGAACCGAGGAGCTGACGCGCCTCAACGAGGCGCTGCGGCATGCGAAGGCGGAGGCCGACGAGGCGAATATCTCCAAGACGCGCTTCCTCGCCGCCGCCTCGCACGACATCCTGCAACCGCTCAACGCCGCGCGCCTTTATGCCACCTCCCTCGTGGAACGGGACCGCGAGGCGGGCGATGGGACCCTTGCCGAGAACATCGATGCGTCCCTCGACGCGGTCGAGGAAATCCTCACCGCCATCCTCGACATCTCGCGCCTCGACACGGGCGCCATGAAGCCGCAATGGTCGAGCTTCCGCATCGATGAGCTGTTCCGCCAGCTCCAGCTGGAATTCGAGCCCGTCGCGCGCAAGAAGGGCTTGAGACTCGTCTTCGTCCTCTCCTCGCTCACGGTGCGCTCCGACCGGCGTCTCATGCGCCGTCTTTTGCAGAACCTGATATCCAACGCGATCAAGTACACACCCTCGGGCCGCGTGCTCGTCGGCGCGCGCAGGCGTGCCGGGAATCTCGCTCTGGAAGTATGGGATACGGGCTTGGGGATTCCCGCCTCGAAGCAGCGCGTGGTGTTCCGCGAGTTCCAGCGTCTGGACCAGGGCGTGAAGGTCGCGCGCGGCCTGGGGCTGGGTCTCTCCATCGTCGAACGCATCGGCCGCGTTCTCAAGCACGCGATCACCCTCAACTCGGAGGTGGGACGCGGCTCCGTGTTCCGCGTCGAGGTGCCGGTCGTCGCGGCCCTTCCGGCCACGGTGGCCGCGCCGGAGCCGCCGAAGCCCGCTGCAACCGTGCTCTCGGGCTTGCGCGTGCTCATCATCGACAACGAACCGGCCATCCTGGAGGGCATGCGCCTTCTGCTTTCGGGCTGGGGATGCGAAGCCTGGACGGCCTCGGACCTCGAGACCGCGCACCAGGCGCTGCGCGCGCATAAGGTGCTGCCCGATGTCATCATCGCCGATTACCACCTGGACGAGACCGACGGGCTCGAAGTCGTCAAGGCCCTGCGCTGGAAGACGCAGGTGGATACGCCCGCCGTGCTCGTGACCGCAGACCGCACCCCGATCGTGCGGGATGCTGCGGCATCGATGAGCATCCACGTGCTCAACAAGCCGCTGAAGCCTGCGGCCCTGCGCGCCCTGCTCACGCAATGGCGCGCGACGAAGGTGGCGGCGGAATAGGCCCGAACCGGCGTCAGGCCGGCCGCAGCGCAAGATCGACGGCAGCCAGGGCGTGGATCGTCGTGGTGTCGAAGAGCGGCACGGCGCTGTCGTCCTGGGAAACGAGCAGCATGATCTCGGTGCAGCCGAGGATGATGCCTTGCGCGCCGCGCGCGATCAGGCGGGCGATGATCTCCCGGTAGGCCTGACGCGATTCCGGCCTGACGCGTCCGAGCACGAGTTCGTTGTAGATGACCTCATGAACGATCCGGCGATCCCTCTCGTCGGGCACGAGGACATCGAGGCCGTGGCGCTGTTGCAGGCGGCCTTTGTAGAAGTCCTGCTCCATGGTGAAGGCCGTGCCCAGAAGGCCCACCCTCCGGAAGCCCGCCGCCGCGATCCGCTCCGCCGTGGGATCGGCGATATGCAGCAGCGGAAGGGCCACCGCCGTTTCGATCGCGCCTGCGAGGCGGTGCATCGTGTTGGTGCACAGGACAATGAACTCGGCGCCGCCGCGCTCGAGTCTGTGCGCCGCATCCTTCATCGCATCCGCGAGCCGCTCCCAGTCGCCCTCGTGCTGAAGCTGCTTGATGGCGTCGAAATCCACGGACCACATCAGGCATTGCGCCGAGTGGACGCCGCCCAGCCGCCGGTTCGTTTCCCGATTGATGATGCGATAATACTCGGCCGAGCTTTCCCAGCTCATGCCGCCGATGAGTCTGATGGTCCGCATGATTCAGGTCAGGGGTTGGGCGTGTAGGGCGCGCGGCCGCTTGCGAGCGCGTCGTCGAGCAGGTCGAGCCGGTCCTGCCCCCAGAACACCTCGCCGTCGAGCACATAGGCCGGGGAGCCGAAGACATCGGCTGCGACCGCGTTTTCCAGATTGAGCGCATAGATCGCTTCGGTGCTGCTGCCCGTGGCGATGTCCATCAGCGAGGACGAGTCGAGCCCCGCCTGCTCCGCCAGTTCCGTGAGCACGACCGGATCCGCGAGGTTGCGCTCCTCCTCCCAGATGGCCGCGAAGGCCCGGCGCAGGAAGGCGTCCGGGCTCTTGCCCGAGGCGGCGATGGCGATCACGAAGCGGTCGGCGAGGTTCACGTCGAAGGGCCAGTACTTCGGCGCGATGTTGAAGGACAGCCCGCGCTTCTCGCGCCAGCGCTGAAGCTCGAGGATCCGGTAACGCTGCCGGGCCGGGTGACGCTGGGCGAGCGGCAGACCGCCGGTTTCCGCAAAGACACGGCCCAGGAAGACCGGCTTGAAATTGACCTCGGCCCCATGCCTGCGGACGATTTCCATGAAGGGCGCGTGGCCGATATAGGCCCAGGGGCTCACGAGGGAGAAGTAATAGTCGATGATGCGGGGCATGGGTCCAATTCGGGGTTCGTCAGGCCGAAGCGGCGATGCCCCAGCTTGGACCATCAGGCGGCGCTCTTCAATGTCTCTTCCGCCCTGAGAAACGCCTCCACCTCGGGGCCCGCCGCCGGAGCCTCGCCCTGGACGCCCGTTTCGGCGAGCAGCCGGTCCATGCCGATGAAGGTCCGTTCCTTGCGGTCATAAAGGCCCGCCCGCACGAGGGCGATGGCGTTGAGGATGGGGCTGCCGTCCTTGGATTCCGAGACCAGCCGGTGCTCCATGACCACGTGGCTGTCGGACCAGGTGAGGATGCGCGTCTCCAGGGTAAAGGCGCGGAAGGGCCTGAGTTCCCGCCGGAACCGGATCTGTCCCGCGCCGACCACTGGCACCCAGCCGTGCCTGAGAATGGCCCGCCAGAGACCGGAGCGGAGCATAATGTCGGTGCGGCCGAGATCCATGAGCGTCCAGTAGCGCCCGTTGTTCATGTGCATCGACGTGTCGAGGTCGTGCGGCCAGACGCGGAAGTTGAGGCGGGACACGTCACGTACCGGGTCGAGCCTCGGCCGGAAGAAGGACGCGACGATCAGATGCAGGACGCGCAGCCAGAGGTTCATGACAGGCCTGTTCCTGTCTCGCGCTGGAACGCGATGAGATCGAGTGCGGGCGCATCGCGGCCGAAACCCGTCAGCAGACAATGGACCTGCCCGCGATGATGGGTCTGGTGGTTGAAGAAGTGGCTCAGCACCGGAGCCAGGGGCTGCTCGATGTCGGTGGGGTTCGTGATGGTCCGGTAGCGGAGGCGGCCTGCAAGATCGGCCTCGGTGAGACGGTCGATATAGGCGACGATCCGCGCGTCCTCCGTCTCGCGCGCGGTGCGAAGATCGGCAAGGTTGTCGAACAGGATGGCATCGAGCCGCGTCGGCGCGTCCCCTTCGCCCGTGAAACGCTTCATCCAGATGCGGTCTGTGGCGAGAAGGTGATTGAGGGTGCCGTGCACGGATTTGAAGAACGCCCCGCGATCCGCCCGGTAATCCGCATCCGGCAATTGCGCCGCCGCATCGTAGAGGCGCCGGTTGCACCAGGCATTGTAGCCGGCGAGCATGGCATAGAGACGTTTCATGAAAGGGCTCCTCGTGTCGTCCTGATTCTAAGGGTCGACACATTAGAGCATCGGACAGGAAAGTGTTTCTGCAATTTCCCGTCCGCTGCTTCCTTCTCGGAGACGCTCATCCCGGACGCCGCTCCACGGCGTCCGGAAGACGATGGGCGATCAAGCCGCCTTCTTCGCGGCAGCGCGGCCGTAGAAGGTCTCGCCGGAGGCCGCCATGTCGAGGAGAAGCTTCGGCGGGGCGAAGCGGTCGCCGTGCCTGGCCTGGAGCGTCCGGCACAGCTCCACGAAGGTCTTGGGGCCCATGAAGTCGATGTAGGAGAGCGCACCGCCCGTATAGGGCGCGAAGCCGAAGCCGAGGATCGAGCCCACATCCGCCTCCCGCGGATCGGTGATGACGCCCTCTTCAACCGTGCGCGCGGCCTCCAGCGCCTGCGTGACGAGGAGGCGCTGCTTGAGCTCCTGCATATCGACCAGCTCAGCTTCCTGGTGCTTGGCCTGGAGATCCTTCAGGCCAGGCCAGAGGTGCTTCGGGCCGCTCTCCGGATAGTCGTAGAATCCCTTGCGGTTCTTGCGGCCGAGACGCCCTTCCTTCTCCACGAGCGTGGTGAGCAGCGCCTCCTGCTGCGGCACGATGGCGACCTCGCCGAGCTGCGCCTTGGTGGCGCGCAGGATCTTGAGGCCCAGATCGACGCCGACCTCGTCGTTGAGCGACAGGGGGCCGACCGGCATGCCGGCCTGCTTGCCCGCCTGTTCGATCATGGCCGCCGGAACGCCCTCGGTGAGCATGAGATGGCCTTCGAGGATGTAGGCCAGCACGCAGCGATTAGCGAAGAAGCCGCGCGAGTCGTTGACGACGATCGGCGTCTTCTTGATGAGGCGAACATAGTCGAGCGCCGTGGCGAGCGCCTTGTCGCCCGTCTCCTTGCCGAGAATGATCTCGACCAGCATCATCTTCTCGACCGGCGAAAAGAAATGGATGCCGATAAACTGCCCGGGCTTCTTCGAGCCCTGGGCGAGCCCCGAGATCGGAAGGGTCGAGGTGTTGGAGGCGAAGATGCAGTCCGGACGGATCGCGGCCTCCACCTTCTGGATCACCTCGGCCTTCACCTTCGGGTCCTCGAAAACCGCCTCGATCACGAGATCGCAATCCTTCAGGTCGCCGTAATCGGCAGAAGCCGTGATGCGCGCAAGAAGCGCGTCGCGATCGGCCGTCTTGGCGCGGCCCTTCATGATCTGGTCGGACATGAGCTTGTGCGAATGCGCCTTGCCCTTCTCCGCCGCCTCCACGTCGCGGTCGATGAGCACGACCTCGAGCCCCGCATGGGCGGTGACATAGGCCACGCTCGCGCCCATGAAGCCCGCGCCGACGACACCGACCTTCCTGATGGTCGTGGGCGGCACGTCCTTCGGCCGGCGCGCGCCCTTGTTCAGGTCCTGCATGGAGATGAACAGCGTGCGGATCATCGCCGCCGCTTCCTTCGAGCGCAGGATCTTGGCGAACCAGCGCGACTCCCCCTTCAAGGCAAGATCCATCGGCAGCTGGAGGCCTTGATAGACCGTCTCGAGGATCGCGCGGATCGCCGGGTAGTTGTCCTGCGTTTCGCGGCGGTAGATGGCGTTGGCCGGAGGCCAGATCTGCATGCCGGCGGCGGAATAGACCTTGTTGGACGGCAGCTTGAAGCCCTTCTGGTCCCACGGCGCGACCGCCGATCCGCCCTGCCTGATCCATTCCTTCGCGGTCTCGACAATCTGGTCGCGCGGCGCGACCGCGTGAACGAGGCCCATGTTGCGTGCCATGAGGGGGCGGATCTGCTCGCCCTTGAAGAGCATCTGCAAGGCGTCGCCCGTCTGCATGAGGCGCGCCACGCGCTGGGTGCCGCCTGCGCCCGGGAAGAGACCGACCTTCACTTCGGGAAGGCCGACGCGGGTGGAATCCACATCGGACAGAACGCGGAAATGGCAGGCGAGCGCCAGCTCGAAGGCGCCGCCGAGGCACACGCCATGAACGGCAGCGGCGAAGGGCTTGCCGCAGGTTTCGAGGCGGCGATAGAGCAGCGAGAGCTTGCGCGATTCCTCGAACAGGAAGGAGGTCGCAGCCTCCTCGCCCTTCTCCTTGGCCACGCGCATGTATTCCGCGTTCGACGCCTGGAGCATGGTGAGGTCAGCGCCGCCGGAGAAGGCCTCCTTGCCGGAGGTGATGACGCAGCCCTTGATGGCCTCGTCTGCGGCGACCTTCTCGATGATCCGGGACAGCTCGTCCATCACCTGAGCCGTGATGACGTTCATGGAGCGTCCGGGCATGTCCCAAGTGGCGAGCGCGATTCCGTCGGCATCGACCTCGAAGCGGAAATTGGTGAAGTTCGTCATGATGGTTCTCCCGTTCCCGCCTGTTCTCAAACCCGCTCGATGATCGCGGCCGTGCCCATGCCGGCGGCGACGCAGAGAGTGACGAGCGCCGTCTGCTTGTTCGTGCGCTCCAGCTCGTCGAGCACCGTGCCGAGGATCATGGCGCCGGTCGCGCCGAGGGGGTGGCCCATGGCAATGGCGCCGCCATTCACGTTGACCTTCGCAGGATCGAGGTCCAGCGCCTGGATATAGCGCAGCACGACGGACGAGAACGCCTCGTTGATCTCGAAAAGATCGATGTCGTTCGTCGTCATGCCGGCCTTCCTGAGCGCAAGCTCCGACACGTCGATGGGACCTGTGAGCATGAGCGCCAGATCGGAGCCGATGGAGGCGAAGCCCTTGAGGCGCGCGCGCGGCTTCAGCCCCGCCTTCGCGCCGCCCTCCTTCGAGCCCACGAGAACGGCGGCCGCGCCGTCGACGATGCCGGACGAGTTCCCGGCATGGTGCACATGATTGACGAACTCCACATCCGGATGCGCAGCGATCGCCACCGCGTCGAAGCCGCCCATCTCGCCCATCTGCACGAAGGCGGCCTTGAGCTGTCCGAGCGACTGCATGTCCGTCTGCGGCCGCATGTGCTCGTCCTTCGCGAGGATGGTGAGACCGTTGACGTCCTTCACCGGCACGATGGACTTGGCAAAGCGCCCCTCGTCCCAGGCCCTGGCCGCGCGCTTCTGCGACTCCACGGCGAAGGCGTCCACGTCGTCGCGCGAGAAGCCGTATTTCGTCGCGATCAGGTCCGCCGAGATGCCCTGCGGCAGGAAGTAATTGTCGATGGCGATGCCCGGATCGACGGGCCATGCGCCGCCGGACGCGCCCATGCCCACGCGGCTCATGGATTCCACGCCGCCGCCGATGGCGATGTCCTTCATGCCCGACATGACCTGCGCGGCCGCCAGATTGACCGCGTCGAGGCCCGAGGCGCAGAAGCGGTTGATCTGAATGCCGGGCACCTCCTTGCCGAAGCCTGCCTTGAGCGCCGCCGCGCGCGCGATGTCGCCGCCCGCTTCGCCGACCGGGTCGACGCAGCCGAGCACCACATCCTCGACCAGCTTCGGGTCGAGGTCGTTGCGGCGGCGGATCGCATCGAGCGCGGTGACGGCGAGATCGACCGCCGCGACCTCGTGCAGCGCACCGTCCGGCTTGCCGCGCCCGCGCGGCGTGCGGACGGCGTCGTAGATATAGGCTTCAGCCATGGAGGCCTCCCTGATTGATTGTGCGACATCCCGGGCAAGCGACGCGCGACCCGGGATCGTTTTCAGAGTTAAGTTCGTCACTCATCGCGCGATCCCGGCTCTCCGCTCATGCTCCGGCCGGGATGACGCATGTCTCTTAGAAGGCCTCGACCGGCATCGCCATGGTCGTGTCCGCGCCCGTGGTGATGCGGGCGAGGCGCGTGGCAGTTTCGGGCATCAGGCGTTCCATGAAGAAGCGGCCGGTGAGCAGCTTGGCGTCCATGGCCTCGGCGGAGCCGTTTCCTTGAGCCTTCCTCGCCTGCGCGGCCTTCGCCATCCTGGCCCACATATAGCCCATGACCACGAGGCCGAAGAGGTGCATGTAATCGGTCGCGCCCGCGCCCGCATTGTCGGGCTTGGCCATGGCGTTCTGCATGAACCACATGGTGGCCTGCTGGAGATGGCCGAGGCCCTGCTGCAGCGGAGCGACATAGGCCTTCATGGCCTCGTCGCCGGCATTCTCCTGGCAGAAGGCGCCGACCTCGTTGAAGAAGGTCATGACGGCGCGCCCGCCATCCTTGCCGAGCTTGCGGCCGACAAGATCCATGGCCTGGATGCCGTTGGCACCCTCGTAGATCATGGCGATGCGGGCATCGCGCACGAACTGCGACATGCCCCATTCCTCGATATAGCCGTGGCCGCCGAACATCTGCTGCGCCTTCACGGCGTTGTCGAAGCCGAGATCGGTGAGCACGCCCTTCGCCACCGGGGTCATCAGCCCCATGTAGTCGTCGGCCACCTGCCGCGCGGCCTCGTCGGAGGAGCGGTGCGCGATGTCGCTATTGAGGCCCGTCCAGACGATGAGGGCGCGGGCCGCTTCGTTGACGGCCTTGATGGAGAGAAGCGTGCGGCGCACATCCGGATGCACGATGATCGGATCAGCAGGCTTGTCGGGGAACTTCGCGCCCGTGAGCGCACGGCCCTGGAGGCGGTCCTTGGCATAGGCGACGGCGTTCTGATAGGCGACCTCGGAAACGGCAAGACCTTGCACTCCGACGGCGAGGCGCGCCTCGTTCATCATCACGAACATGGCGTTGAGGCCGCGATTGGCCTCGCCCACGAGCCAGCCCTTCGCGCCGTCATAGTTCATGACGCAGGTGGCGTTGCCGTGAATGCCCATCTTGTGTTCCAGGGAGCCGCAGGACACCCCGTTGCGCTCGCCGACAGAGCCGTCCGCATTTACGAGGAATTTCGGCACCACGAAAAGCGAGATGCCCTTGGTGCCCTGAGGCGCGCCTTCGATGCGGGCCAGAACCAGATGGACGATGTTCTCCGCCATGTCGTGCTCGCCGGCGGAAATGAAGATCTTGGTGCCGGAGATCGCATAGGAGCCGTCGCCGTTGGGCACCGCCTTGGACTTGAGCAGGCCGAGATCCGTGCCGCAATGGGGCTCGGTGAGGTTCATGGTGCCGGTCCAGGCGCCCTCGACCATCTTGGGCAGATAGGTGCGCTTCTGCTCCTCCGTGCCGTGCACGAGGAGGGCCGCGATCGCACCCTGCGTCAGGCCCGGATACATGCCGAGCGCGAGGTTCGCCGAAGAGACGAATTCCTGCATGACCGTGTTGAGGACGGAAGGAAGGCCTTGGCCGCCGAACTCCTCCGGGACGGCGAGCCCCATCCAGCCTCCGGCGGTATAGGCCTCATAGGCCTCCTTGAATCCCTTCGGGGTCGTCACTGATCCGTCCGGGTTGCGGGTGCAGCCCTCCTGGTCGCCCGAGAGGTTGAGCGGGGCGAAAACCTCCTCGCAGAGCTTGGCGCCCTCGGCGAGGATCGCCTCCACCATGTCGGGGGTCGCATCGGCGAAACCCGGCAGGTTGTTGTGACGGGCAATCGGAAAAACGTCGTTCAGGAGGAAGAGGACGTCTTCGACGGGGGCCTTGTAGACCGGCATTCGGATGTCTCCCAGGTCGGTTGCCGACACCCATCTTCCCATACGGGACAGCGCCGGCCAAGCGGATAGTTCACATATAAACTATCTGTCCGTTTTGGGAAGAGGCGAGGCGACAATTCTTTCGGGGGACATGCGGGCCGACCGCCGGGCCCGGACCTCCCTCCCCGCTTCCTCTCTCCCAGCGCATTTCGAGAGACGCATGGGATGAATCCTGAAAGCGTCAATCCGCGCTTCCGACCTCAGTCCCGGCAAGCGCCGGCCACCGAACAAAAAAGCCCCTCCGGCAACAGGCGCTGCGCCTGCGACCGAAGGGGCTTTCGAGGAAATTCGCCGGAAGCCGGGCGGATCAGGCGGCGGCGGCCATGCTCGCGCGGCGGGCCCGAAGCTCAGCCAGGGCCTCTTCGATGTCCTTCTTCTGCTGCTCGAGATGGCGGATCTGGTCCTCGACCTGATCGAGCGAGAGCTTGAGATTCATGGCGGGACCGTCGCCCGAGCGCTCCTCGGCGACCATGGCGCGGATCTCAGTCAGGGTGAAGCCGAGCTGCTTGCCCTTGAGGATCACCGACAGGCGCTCACGGTCACGGGCGTCGTAGATGCGCGCCGTCCCGTCGCGGCGGGGGGAGAGAAGCCCGCGGTCTTCGTAGAACCGCAAGGTGCGCAACGTCACCCCGAACTCGCGCGCCAGATCGCCGATCGTATAGAATTTCGCACCCTCGCCGGCTTCCCCGGCGGCCGCGCTGCCTGCAATTTGATCCATCATACGCCCCGTCATTTGTCTTTCTTGGTTCCGTGCCGTGAGCACATCTCCTTTGGTAATGAAATAATATAACATTTATTTCAAAACTTGCAAGAGTATTGCGCTGGACTTATGCCGCTGGGGCAGAGGAATGTGACGAAACGCACTTAACCCTAGGGAACGACCTCCCTTCTGCAGGGCGAGCGATGGGTTAATCCCCTCTGTTTAACGGGTTTTTTACCACGACGAACCAAAGGTGCAGGCAGCGGACAAGGGACCTGGAAGCATGGTGATTCGCATCCTTCCGGCTTTTCGGCCCGCGAGGCGGGCATCGGCACTGGCCATGTCCGGCTCCAGTATTCTTTGCGTATCCCGCGAGCCCGGCCATGAGACGACACGTCCTCTCGAGACTTGATGACCTGGACCTCGATGCCCGCGAACTGGCCATGGCCGCGGCGCGCCGGGCGGGCCTGAGCCTCGATGAATGGGCGGTCGCCGTGCTCGCCGCGTCCGAGGAGCGCCCTGCCCCGCCCCGTCCGGCACCGCGCAGGACCAGCGACCTCGACGCCCTGATCGCCCGCATGACGCCCCCGTCGCGTCCGCAGCCGCGCCGGGACTACGATACCTTGATGGCGGCGGTCGCCGCCGAGGGCGAGCGCCAGGCCCGGGATCAGTCGTCCCGCACGGCCATCGCGCTGGAATCCATGGCGAGCTGGATCGAGCAGGCAGAGGTCCGGCTCAACGAGGCCGCCCGCACCTCGGCGGACCAGCGGGACCGGATTGCGGCGGTTCTTTCCGAAACCCTGTCGTCCCTCAAGGACCGCCTCGATGCCGTCGAGCGCAGCATCGCCGCGGAGCAAGCTCCGCCGCGCCTCGAATTTCCCATGGAGGAGGCGATCAAGGCACTCGCCCCCGTATCGGACACGCTGGCCGGCCTGCGGGCCGACATGTCACGGCTCGCCACCCGCCTGGAACGGCCCGATCCGGCTCTGGCCCCCGCCGTGGAGACGATCCGCGGCGAGATCGACAGCCTTCGCTCCGGCATGGGCCAGCTGGCGACGCGCACGGACATCCTGGCCATCGATGCCGCCCTCGGCTCGATCGCGAAGGAGCTCGGACAGGGACCGACGACGAAGGATCTGCGCACCCTCGCAAGCTCGATCACCGTCCTCTACGAGCAGATCCAATGCCTCTCGGACGAGGTGAGCGAAGGGCTGCACCGGCGCATCGGCCGTGACATCGACCTGCTCAAGGGCAAGATCGACGCTCTCGCTGCGAGCGGCGTCGACCGCTCCGTCATCGACTTCCTGAGCGGCCAGATCGTCGACATCCGCCAGGACCTGGCCAACCGGGCCGAGCCTCATCAGATCGGCAGGCTCTCGGAGGAGATCGAGAGCCTGGGCCGCCAGATCGTGGACCTGCGCCTCAGCCAGGCGAGCAAGGACGACTTCCAGGCGCTAAAGACGTCCCTCGACGATGTGTGTTCGGCTCTCTCCGTCACCGTGGCCGCGCAGGAGGCGAGCAGGGTGCCCGAGCAGCTGGAACGTCTCGACCAGCGTCTCGACCTCCTGGCCGCCCGGCCCGAACCGAAGCCGGTCGATCTTTCTCCCATCACCGACCAGCTCGCGCTCCTGACCGACCGCATGGCCACCCTGTCCGCACCCCGCGACGGGAACGGAGATGCCATGGCGGAGATGATGGAGCGGCTGTCGTCCCGGTTCGAAACCGCGGCCATGCGCGCGGCTCCCTCCCATGAGCCCCTGCTGGAGCGTTTCGACCGGATCGAAGAGGAGCTGCGCCAGCTCGGCGAACGGACCGAAACCGGCGGAATAGCGCAGATGCTGCGCGCTCTCGGCGAGAAGATGGACCGTACTCCGCAGAAGGCGGGATTCGATACCCTCGAAAGGCAGATCAGGGATCTGGCCGGACGCCTCGATCGGATCCCCGGCGAGTCCCTGCAGAAGGTTCTGGGCGAAACCGCGAGCCAGCTTCAGGGCCTGCAATCCGAAGCCTCCGGCATTGCGGAGCGCGCGGCGAAGGCCGTGCTCGACGGCATCCGCCCGGCCCTGCCGGATGCGGGGGATCTCGACGCGCTCAAGCACGGCGTGGTGGAGCTGAAAGCCCTGCACAGCCGCACCGACAGGAAGACGCAGGAGACGCTGCGCGCCGTTCACGATGCGCTCGAAGCCCTGGTTTCCCGGCTTGCGAACCCGGTCGCGCCCCCGCCCGGCGGCTCCGCGCCCGAACCGGAACCGAAGCCGCTGCTGCCTGCGGACCGCCTCGAAGCCGCGGTGCGCAGGCTGCACGCGGCCACCCTATCCCAGATCGAGGAGATTGCCCCGCCCGGAACGCTCGGCGCCCCGGTCTCCGCCATGCCAGCGACGGCGCCCGCGACGCCCGCTGCACCGGAAGCGGTCCGCAGCCATGTCCGCTCCACGCTCATTGCCGCGGCCCGCCGGGCCGCTCACGCCACTGCGCCAGAGCCAGCCGTCGCAGAGGCTCCCGCGCCCATGGCGCAGGAGATTGTTCAGCCTGACACCCCTGAACCGGCGGACGCAGCCGCGCCGGAGCCTGCCTCCGCCTCCCTCTTCGAGCGCCTGCGCCGGAGCTTCGACAGCAACCGCCGCCCGCTTCTCTTCGGCCTCCCCTTCCTGGTTCTCGCCATCGGCGCAGCCCAGATCCTGTCGAGCGAGCGGAAGGACCTGGCTCTGGCCGCTCAGGCGAACGGCGGGCAACAGGAAATGGTGCAGGCCGCCGAGGCGAAGCCCGCTGAAACGGCGAGCCTTGCCGCTCCCGACAATGCCGGCCTGTTCCAGGCCGCGAGCCTCGCATCCGAAACGCCCGCTCCGGTGCCCTTGGCGGCGGGCAAGTTCCGCGTCGACCCCGCCACGGTCGGCGAGATCCCGACGGAGGCCCCGGCCTTCCTGCGCGTTTCGGCTCTCTCGGGCGATGCGGCCGCCCTGTATGCGATCGCGGTCCGCGCTGCCGAAGGACGCGGCATGACCCAGGACATGGCCCTCGCCGCCCGGCTCTTCGAGCGGGCGGCCCAGGCGGGCCTCCCGGCAGCCCAGGAACGGCTTGCGATGATGCACGAGAAAGGCGTCGGCGTGACGCGCGATCTCCGGCAGGCCGCCTTCTGGTACGAGCGGGCGGCCCTCGGCGGGCATGTCCGCGCCATGCACAACCTCGCCACCCTCCTCGCCTCCGGGTCCGGCGGGAAGCCGGATTACGCCGCCGCCCTGCGCTGGTACACCGAAGCCGCCGAGTCCGGGTTCCGGGACAGCCAGTTCAACGCGGGCCTCCTCCTGGCGCGCGGCATCGGCGCGAAGCCCGACCTGTCCAGGGCCTATCACTGGTTCTCCCTGGCGGCGGCCCAGGGCGACGCGGAAGCCGTCCGCAAGAGCGAGGAGATCGCCGGAAGGATCAGCGCGTCCGAGCTCAAGGCGCTGAAATCGGGCCTCGACCTCTGGCGTCCGCGCGCCATCGACCCGGTCGCGAACGAGGCTCCATTCTCCGCCGAGGGCCAGACGGCGGCTCTGGACCACCTTCCAGGCAGCAGGAGTTAGGATCGCGCGGGCATTGTCATCTTTCGTTCAGAACGTCGCTGCTACATCATCGGCAAGATGCTTGAACAATAATCTGGCTGCACCGGCCATGGGGGGAAACCGGGTTGCAAATCTATCTGCCGATCGCTGAAATGCCGGTGAGCGTTCTGCTCATCCTGGGGATGGGAGCCGCGGTGGGCTTCATCTCGGGCCTCTTCGGGATCGGCGGCGGCTTTCTCATGACGCCGCTCCTGATCTTCCTCGGCATTCCTCCGGCGGTGGCCGTCGCCACCCAATCGGCGCAGATCGTCGCCTCCTCCACCACCAGCGTCCTCGGCGCGCTCCGCCGAAACGCACTCGATCACAAGCTCGGGGCGATCCTGGTCGCGGGCGGCTTCGTCGGCTCGGCGCTGGGCGTCTGGTTCTTCGCGGCGGCGCGCCGGGCCGGTCAGCTCGACTTGGTGATCGTCGTCTCCTACGTGACGCTGTTCACGGTCGTCGGCAGCCTGATGCTGAAGGAGAGCATTCGGGAATTCTGGCACCGGCGGAAGGGCGGCGCAGTGCGGCCAAGACGCAAGGCAGGCGAACATGCGCCCTATCTCGGCTGGCCTCTGCGGATGCGCTTCTACCGCTCGAAGCTCTATGCCAGCGTGATCCCGATCGTCGCACTCTCGCTCTTCATCGGCTTCGCGGGCGCGCTGCTCGGCATCGGCGGCGGCTTCATCGTGGTGCCTGCGCTGCTCTATATCTTTCGCGTACCGACCAACGTGGTCGTGGGCACCTCCCAACTCCAGATCGTCTGCACCACGCTGGTCGCTCTCATTCTTCATGCGGTGACGAACCAGGCCGTGGATATGGTGCTGGCGATCCTGCTCATCGTCGGAGGTGTGTTCGGCGCGCAGTTCGGCGCCCGCATGGGACGTCATCTGCGTGCGGAGCTGTTCCGTTTTCTCCTTGCGATCCTGCTGCTGGCCGTGGGCTTGCGCTTCGGCCTCGAACTCGTGCTGAAGCCGGAGGAGCCCTTCTCCATCTCGGTGCAGGAGGTGCGCACGTGAGAGCGTTCGGGTTTCTCCTGATCCTTCTGGGCAGCCTGACCTCCACGATGGTGGAAGCCGAGACCTTGATCACGTCGCTGTCGAACCACAGGGTCCTGATCAACTCCAACTATACCGGTACTCAGATCGCCGTGTTCGGAGCTATCGAGCGGGATGCGCAGACCATCGCCCGCGCCACGGGCTACGACGTGGTCGTGACCGTGCGAGGCCCGCGCCAGTTCCTGACCGTGCGCGAGAAGCAGCGCCTCGGCCTCGTCTGGATCAACCAGGACCAGCAGAAGTTCCCGTCGGTTCCCGCTTACTTGAGCGTCATGACCTCGCGCCCCATCGCGGAGATTACGAGCGATCAGCTGCGAAGCCGCCAGAAGATCGGACTCGACGCGATCGTCAACGCACCGGATGCCACCCTCGTGCGCGGCGGCACGGACAAGCCCTTCCGCGAAGCGCTTCTACGCCTGAAAGCGCAGGAGGGCCTGTATCTGGAGGATGAACGCGGTGTGACGTTCCTGACGCCGGACATCTTCCGCGCGGGCGTTCCGCTTCCGGCCATCGCTCCGCCCGGTAATTACGAAGTGGATGTCACGCTCTTTGCCGACACCGTGATCCTAGCCCGCACGCATACCGATTTCGAACTGGTCAAGACGGGCTTCGAGGAACGGGTGGGCGTGATCGCCCATGACTGGTCCCTGACCTACGGCCTCGCAACGGCAGCCATCGCCCTCTTCTTCGGCTGGCTCGCTAACGCGATCTTCCGGCGAGACTGAACTCGGTCCTTGAAAGGTTTCACCGGTCTTGCCGCCCCGAATATGGTGAACCATTAACCGTATTCTCGCGTCGAGGCCTGGGGTTTGCTGTTCGCGCTTGAAGCAGACGGGAAAGCGCCATACCAAAATAGTGTTGACGCCTAGGCCGCTCTACTTCGGCACAGCGTTCAAGAACAGCACTCCTGGTGGCCTTTTCCTGCGGGGGAAGGCGAGGCATGATGCCCTGGCCAGAGTTCCGGCGAAAGCCCGGATGCATGTGAGCAGCGGATCGAGACCCTTCTCTCGAGGCATGACGCCCCTCCGCTGGGTCGGTTCAAATCCGACATTTCCTGACCCATCCCTTTCGCTCAAGGAAACCGCACATGTCGTCGATCAATACCAACCTCTCCGCCATGACCGCCCTGCAGTCGCTCCGCTCGACGCAGAACGCCATGAACAAGACCCAGAACCAGATCTCGACCGGCCTGCGCGTCGGCGAGGCCTCGCACAACGCCTCCTACTTCTCGATCTCGACCCAGATGAAGTCGGACAACGGTGCGCTCAGCGCCGTGAAGGACTCGATCAAGCAGTCCAAGGCCATGATCGACACCTTCA